>CALGNX010000001.1 GCA_937958265.1 uncultured Algibacter sp.
ACAAAATATTTCAGTAATTTTAGAGTAGATTAACATAGATAGATTTTTAGATTAATAAATTGAAATTCAGCACTTTAATTTACTGAAAATCTATCTTTTTTACTAATATAATCTACTCAAATATTAATCGAACTCAGGTTAGTACGACGCGAAAAAAATCATATAATTAATAACTGCAGTTGAAGTTTTCTTTATAGTTATAAAAATCAAACAAAAATTTATTAAAATTATAATATTAAAAAATACTTCAACAAGTTACCGGACTAACAAATAGCTGAACTCAGAAGCGTCTAAAAATGAGGTTTCGAATACAGAATGCATTGAACTGTATTGTTGTGTTCAATAAAAAAAAGAAATAACCCTGAGTTAAATGGTAGTTTGTCTTTAAAATTTAAGATAGTGATTGACTCAGTTTTTAAATTTAAAAACCACAGATAAGCTCTTGGAATAGTTAATATAGGATTTGGAAGCAGAAAATAAAATTAAGAAAAAAAGTAGCTGAATAGTTTTTGTAGAAATTGTTAAATTACTAAAGTTATCGCAGCGTTTGTATTTGTGATTTACTTACCTAAACACAGCTCTTAAAACACATAACCAGCCTTAGGTAGCAGCGGTATTAATATTGAAATTAAGCTACCATAAAAATCAACACTAATGTTGCTACATGTATTCGTATTCCTTATATTTGAACTTGTTTAAACTAAAAATATTAAACGCATTATATAATGAAACTATTAGAAGGTAAAACAGCTATTATTACTGGGGCAAGTCGCGGAATAGGTAAAGGCATAGCAGAAGTATTTGCTAAGCAAGGCGCTAATGTAGCATTTACGTATAGCGCTTCTGTTGAAGCTGCAAATGTATTAGAGAGTGAACTTAATGGTTTAGGGGTTAAGGCCAAAGGTTATAAAAGTAATGCAGCTAGTTTTAATGAAGCTCAAAAATTAGCAGACGATGTTTTATTGGAATTTGGAAGTATTGATATCCTTATAAATAACGCAGGGATTACAAAAGATAATTTATTAATGCGTATGGGCGAGTCTGATTTTGATACTGTTATAGAGGTTAATTTGAAATCTGTATTTAACATGACTAAGGCTGTTCAAAGAACAATGTTAAAGCAACGTAAAGGCTCAATAATAAATATGAGTTCAGTTGTTGGTGTTAAAGGCAATGCAGGCCAAACAAATTACGCAGCATCAAAGGCTGGGATAATTGGTTTTTCAAAATCTGTTGCTTTAGAGTTGGGGTCTAGGAATATTAGAAGTAATGTGGTTGCTCCTGGTTTTATTGAAACAGAGATGACGGCGAAATTGAACGAAGACGTTGTTAAAGGCTGGCGCGCAGGAATACCTTTAAAGCGAGGTGGTACACCCGAAGACATCGCTAATGTTTGCGTATTTTTAGCTAGTGACATGAGTGCTTATGTAACAGGGCAAACCTTAAATGTTGATGGTGGTATGCTAACGTAAATTCTAAATTTTATTATATTTAAACCGGTATTACTACCACATAACTTATATTTTTTAATGCGCTCAGAAACTTTGTTATATATAGCACTCGCCGGAATAGTGGCGCTAGTACTGGCGTATTTTTATTATGTGTATAAAAACAAAAGCAGGCCTAAGCTTAGCCTGCTTTTTGCTTTTTTACGGTTTGTAACCATATTTTCTATTTTACTATTAGTTATTAACCCTACTTTTAATCAGGTTAGCACAACTGTTGAAAAACCAAATTTGGTAGTAGCTGTTGATAATTCTAGCTCTATTAAGCATTTAAAGCAGGATGTAAAAGCAAGAGGTTTTATAAAAAAGCTAAAGAGCAATGCAGATATTCAAAAAAAGTTTAATGTTAATTATTACACTTTCGGCGAGTATTTAAAAGCATCAGACTCTATCTCATTCTTAGAAAATAAAACGGATATATCAGGTTCCTTTAGTCAATTAAACGAAATATACAAGCAAACTGTTTCACCAACAATTCTAATTTCAGATGGTAATCAAACTTACGGGAACGATTATCAGTTTTTATCAAATAACTATAAACAATCCATTTACCCTGTAATATTAGGCGACACGATTACTTACACAGATTTAAAAATCGAACAGCTTAATGTAAATAAGTACGCTTATTTGAAAAACAAATTTCCGGTTGAAGTTATTTTAGTTTACACTGGGAATAATTCTAAAAACACCAAATTTGTTGTTAAAAATGGAAACGCAACAGTGTTCTCTCAAAATGTTACGTTTTCTAGTTTAAACAATTCGAAAATAATTAATTTCACCTTGCCAGCTAGTGGTGTTGGTGTAAGGAATTATAAAGCTACAATCCTGCCATTGTCTAGCGAAAAAAACACTATTAATAATTCTAAAAATTTCGCTGTTGAAGTTATTAATCAGAAAACCAAAATCGCTGTTGTTAGCGATTTTTCACACCCCGATTTAGGCGCTTTAAAAAAGAGTATCGAAAGTAACGAACAACGTTTTGTTTCTATATTGAATACCAAAGAGGTGATTTCGAAAATAAATGACTTTCAATTAATTATATTGTATCAGCCTAATAATAAATTTAAACTTATTTTCGATAAGATTGAAACTCTTAAAAAAAATAAGTTGATAATTATTGGGCCAAAAACCAACCTTCAATTTTTAAATAAAGTTTCAAAAAATTACAAACACGAAATAACAAAACAAACAGAGAGCTATCAGGTTGAGTTAAATAGTAATTATGCGCCGTTTGCAATAAGGGATTTAGGTTTTGAGTCCTTTCCACCTTTATTGTCAAATTACGGCGAAGTTAATTTTAATGTTCCATTTCAAACTATTTTAAATAAAAAAATTAACGGTATTGTAATAGATGAACCGCTTTTAGCTAGCATAGAAAATCAAGGCGTAAGGGAGGTTGTATTGTTTGGTGAAAATATTTGGCAATGGCGTGCTCAAAATTTTATAATCGAAAAATCATTTAATAATTTTGATAACTTTCTAGGTAAACTAGTTCAGTATTTATCTTCAAATCAGAAAAAAAACAGACTTAATATACAGTACGAATCCTTTTATAACGGTAACAGTGATGTAACTATTTCAGCCGAGTTTTTCGACAAAAATTATATCTTTGATAGGCGAGAAACTTTGAGTATAACAGTTAAGGATGACGTTTTAAAAAGTGTAAAAACCTTTCCCTTAGTTTTGAAAAATAACAACTATCAGGTTAATTTGAGTAATTTACCACCTTCATCTTACAGCTTTACTGTAAAAGCTAAAAATAAAAATATAACAAAATCTGGGAATTTTCAGATTTTAGATTACAATGTAGAGCAGCAGTATTTAAATGCAGATGTTTTAAAATTACAAAAATTAGCGAAAAATAGTAATGGATCTAGCTATTTTATCGACGATCATGAGTTAATTATTAACGAATTATTAACGGATAATCGCTATGTTCCGATACAGAAAAGCAGCAAAAATAGCATACCTTTGGTGGACTTTAAATACCTCCTTATCATTATTGTTTTATGTCTAGGATTAGAGTGGTTTTTAAGAAAATATAACGGATTAATTTAAAAGAAAAAGATGGAGAAATTACCAAAAGTAGCGTTGCCTTTTATTGTTGGAGCGGTCCTGCTGTTAGTTGTACTAGCAAAATCTGCAATTACTATCGACTCCGGGGAGGCTGGTGTATTATTTAAAACATTTGGCGAGGGCGTTGTAGTGGATGAACCACCAATGGGAGAAGGGTTTCATTTAGTAGCACCTTGGAATAAAGTTTATATATACGAAGTGCGTCAACAAGAGCTTTTTGAAAAAATGAAAGTATTATCTTCAAACGGATTGGAGATTCAAATTGACGCTTCTGCTTGGTACGAGCCTGTTTATAAAGATTTAGGGAACTTACACCAATCTCTTGGGCAAAATTATTTACAGCGTGTAATCATGCCTTCTATACGTAGTGCTGCAAGAAGCGTTGTGGGGCGCTATACGCCAGAGCAATTATATTCTAGTAAAAGAGACGCTATACAAGACGAAATATTTGAGGAAACTAAAAAGATATTAGACAAGCAATTTGTGCAGTTAAACGAAGTGCTTGTAAGAGATGTAACACTACCAATTACTATCAAAGAGGCTATTGAACGTAAATTAAAGCAAGAGCAAGAGTCTTTAGAATATGAATTTAGATTAGTTACTGCTGCAAAGGAAGCAGAAAAGGTTATTATTGATGCTAAAGGTAAAGCGGAATCAAACCGAATTTTAAGTGCATCTTTAACAGATAAAATTTTACAAGACAAAGGTATCGAAGCAACCGTTAAGCTCTCAGAGTCTCCTAATACTAAGATTATAGTTATAGGTTCAGGGGATAGTGGTATGCCAATAATCCTAGGGAATCAGTAATTTTTTTATATAATACTTAATTTTTTTTAAAAAAAACTTTAAAAGTAGGTGTTGTTTCAAACAAAGCATGAAATAATTTAAAATTGTTTTAATAAATCTATCTATAATTTGGATTTTATCATATTAATTATAGATATTTGTATAAATAAATTAAACAAATGACTTTTATTCAATTACATCATCATCATTTTTATATTGGCTCTCAAGCGAATTGAAGATGTGTTGAATAAACTTAACATATATTTTTAAACCCGTTTGACACCATCAAGCGGGTTTTATTTTTCCTGCTTACTAGGGTGTTATTTGCGGTGTAGTAGGATAACTTTTAAATAATTAAAAATGAGCAAATTAAGAATTGCAGTACAGAAGTCTGGTCGATTAAATGAAGATTCCATGTCTATTTTAAAAGATATTGGTATTTCTATTGACAATGGTAAAGATCAATTAAAAGCGTCTGCAAAAGACTTTCCCGTAGAAGTGTTTTATTTAAGAAACGGAGACATTCCTCAATATTTAAAAGATGGTGTAGTTGATGCTGCTATCATAGGTGAAAATGTTTTAATTGAAAAAGGAGAAGATATTAAGGTGGTTGAAAAATTAGGTTTTTCTACTTGCAGAGTATGTATTGCTGTGCCGAAAGGTGATAAATATGTATCGGTTAAAAGTTTGGAAGGAAAACGCATAGCTACCTCGTATCCGAATACAGTTCAAAAATATTTGGATAAAAATGAGGTTAATGCCAATTTACACATTATTAATGGCTCTGTAGAAATAGCGCCCAATATCGGTTTAGCTGATGCTATTGTAGATATTGTATCAAGCGGTAGTACTCTTTTTAAGAATAATTTAAAGGAAGTTGAAACAATATTAAAATCAGAAGCTGTTTTAGCTGTTTCTCCAAAATTAAATAAAGAACGACAAGCTATTTTAAACACTATCCAATTTAGAATACAATCTGTTTTAAAAGGAAGGAACTCAAAGTATGTTTTATTAAACGCGCCAAACGATAAAATTGAATCGATTATTAATGTACTACCAGGTATGAAAAGCCCAACAGTATTGCCTTTAGCACAGGAAGGTTGGAGTTCTGTACATTCTGTGATTGATAAAGATAAGTTTTGGGATAGTATCGAGGCGCTTAAAGCTAATGGTGCTCAAGGTATTTTAGTTTGCCCTATCGAAAAAATGGTGCTTTAAAACATGAGCTAGCGTATTAAGCTTAAAGTTTATAAATTATACATTTACTTGATTAAGTAAATCATGGTTATGTACAAAAAAAGTAATTTTAAATGCAAATAATTAATAGTCCGGATAGAAAAGAATGGTCTGAAATATTAAGAAGACCTACGCAAACTGTTAACGATATTGAAGCTACTGTTGTTGGAATTTTCAAAGAGGTTTTTGAAAGTGGTGATGCTGCAGTAAAAAAATATACTACTAAATTTGATGGTGTTTCCCTGGAATCAACCCTTGTTACGGCTGCAGAAATAGAGCAAGCTGTGCAAAATGTTCCAGAAAAGCTAAAAAATGCAATAAAATTAGCAAAGAAAAATATTGAAGCATTTCATACAATCCAAAAAACACCTAAAGTTGAAATTGAAACAACACCGGGTGTTAAATGTTGGCAAGAAAAACGCGCTATCCAAAAAGTAGGATTGTATATCCCTGGAGGAACTGCGCCTCTATTTTCAACTGTTTTAATGTTAGCTATTCCTGCTAAAATTGCAGGTTGTGAAGAAATTGTTTTATGTTCTCCACCTAATAAATTCGGGGATTTAGCACCAGAAATCTTATTTGCAGCACAACTTTGTGGTGTTACCAAAATAGTTAAAGTAGGAGGTATTCAGGCAATTGCAGGATTAACATTTGGGACCAATACGATACCGCAAGTTTATAAAATTTTTGGACCAGGCAACCAGTTTGTTACTGTTG
This sequence comes from uncultured Algibacter sp., assembly GCA_937958265.1. GTDB lineage: Bacteria > Bacteroidota > Bacteroidia > Flavobacteriales > Flavobacteriaceae > Algibacter_B. Next base: position 6,321 of record CALGNX010000001.1, read on the forward strand.
CTAAGCAATTGGCAACAAAACATGGCGTTGCTATTGATATGCCCGCTGGCCCAAGCGAATTGCTGGTAGTTGCAGATAAAACAGCAAATGCTGCTTATGTGGCCTCAGATTTACTAAGTCAAGCGGAACACGGTATTGATAGTCAAGTGGTTTTAGTAGCAACTTCAAAACAATTAATTGAGGATGTTTCAAAAGAAGTTGATAAACAATTAGATGATCTTCCGCGTAAAGCGATTGCAGAAAAAGCGATTGAAAATTCTAAGTTAATTTTTGTTGAAAATGATTTAATAGCTCTAGAATTAATTGATGCGTATGGACCTGAGCATTTTATTATTTGTTTGGAAAATGAAGATTTATATGTAAACGGCATACGTAATGCAGGCTCGGTTTTTATAGGTGATTATACGCCTGAAAGTGCTGGTGATTACGCATCGGGTACAAACCATACATTACCAACAAATGGTTTTACAAAAGCATATTCTGGCGTAAATTTAGATAGTTTTTTAAAAACGATGACGTTTCAAAAAATATCAAAACAAGGGCTATTAAACATAGGGGAAACCGTTGAGTTGATGGCAGAAGCAGAGGGTTTGCAAGCACACAAAAATGCCGTAACTATTCGTTTAAAAGATTTAAAATAAACTTTTATAGTCTGATAAAAGGTAATAACAACATGAATATTGCATTCACAAAGCATATGAAATTAAAATTTAACCTAGACGATTTAGTTCGTCCTACAATTAAGGCATTAAAACCGTATTCATCCGCAAGAGACGAATTTCAAGGTAATAGTGATGATATGGTATTTTTAGATGCTAATGAGAATCCTTTTGAAAATGGAGTTAATCGATACCCGGACCCGCAACAACGAACGGTAAAATCTTTACTTTCTGAAATTAAGAATATTTCGCAGAAAAATATCCTTCTGGGAAATGGTAGCGACGAGGTTTTAGATTTAATTTTCAGAGCATTTTGCGAACCTAATCAAGATAATATCGTAACACTACCACCAACTTATGGTATGTATAGCGTGCTTGCTAATATTAATGCAATTACTATAAAAAGCGTAGCGTTGGATGCGAACTTTCAACCGCGAGTAGAAGCTGTTCTAAATGCAGCAGATAATTGCTCTAAAATTCTATTTTTATGTTCGCCTAATAACCCTTCTGGTAATAATTTTGAAGCCAATTTATTAGAAAAAATGGTAACTCAATTTAATGGTATTGTGGTTATTGATGAGGCTTATATTGATTTTTCTAATCAAGAAAGTTGGGCAAGTCGTTTACATGAATTCCCCAATTTGATTATTACGCAAACCTTGTCAAAAGCTTATGGTATGGCGGGAATTCGATTGGGTATCTGTTTGGCATCAGAAGCTATTATTTCAGTTCTAAACAGGATAAAGCCGCCTTATAATGTAAATGAATTAACACAGAAAAAAGCAATTTCACAATTAGAAAATTACGAAACTACGCAACAGCAAATTGCAGATATTTTAAAACAGCGGGAGTTATTAGAAACGACATTAAGTGCTATTCCATACATTTCAAAAATATACCCTTCTGATGCTAATTTCGTTTTAGCCAAGGTTGATAATGCTACAAAACGCTACAATCAACTTCTTGAAAAAGGTATTGTTGTAAGAAATAGAACCACACAACCAGGTTGCGAAAATTGTTTACGTTTTACGGTTGGCACCCATGCAGAGAATACACTTTTAATTAATGCTTTGCTAACTTTGGAATAAGTTTTTAATTTATTAGATTTCCAATTATAGCTAAGTTTTAAATAATTTAAACTTCTACTTTTGTAGGAACAATAGAAAAATGAAAAAAGTACTTTTTATAGATAGAGATGGAACGTTAGTCTTAGAACCGCCTGTAGATTATCAGCTTGATAGTTTAGAAAAGCTGGAATATTATCCAAAGGTATTTCAGTATATGGCACGAATAGCTAGCGAATTGGATTATGAGTTGGTTATGGTTACAAACCAAGATGGTTTAGGAACAGATAGTTTTCCTGAAAACACATTTTGGCCTGCTCAAAATAAAATTATTGAAGCTTTTGCTAAGGAAGGCGTTGTGTTTTCTGAAGTACATATTGATAAAACATTTCCACATGAAAATGCAGAAACGCGTAAACCACGAACAGGATTACTTAAGAAGTACTTTTCTGATGATTACGACTTAACAAATTCGTTTGTTTTAGGAGATAGAATTACCGATATGGAGCTTGCTAAAAATTTAGGTGCAAAAGGTATTTTTATGTCCGAAAACCCAGAATTAGGAGCTGATGAGATTGAAACTTCTAAACAAGATATTTTAAATTGCATAGCGCTTAAAAGTACAGATTGGGCTAGTATTTATGAGTTTTTAAAACTTGAAAATCGTGTTGCAGAAATTTCACGTAACACCAATGAAACACAAATTTATATAAAATTAAATTTAGACGGCTCTGGTAAAAACGATATAAAAACAGGATTATCTTTTTTCGATCATATGTTAGATCAAATTGGGCGTCATGGCGCTATGGATTTAACTATTAAAGTAAATGGCGATTTGGAAGTTGATGAACATCACACCATTGAGGATACCATGATTGCTTTTGGGGAATTATTTAACAAAGCGTTAGGTAATAAATTAGGCATAGAACGCTACGGGTTTTGTTTACCGATGGACGATTGTTTAGCTCAGGTAGCAGTTGATTTTGGAGGTAGAAATTGGTTAGAATGGGATGCCGAATTTAAAAGAGAAAAAATAGGTGACATGCCAACAGAGATGTTTTATCATTTATTTAAATCGTTTACAGATGGCGCAAAATGTAATTTAAATATAAAAGCAGAAGGTATAAACGAGCATCATAAAATAGAAGGTATATTTAAAGCTTTTGCTAAAGCAATGAAAATGGCGGTTAAAAGAGATGCCAACAAAATGTTTCTACCAAGTACAAAAGGTATGTTATAATAAGTTGTTATTTTGTTTAGCAGCTGTCTATTTGTTTTTTAACAAACCAATTTTAACAAATTACTGATAATTCATAAAAATGAAATTAGTTATTATAAATTACGGCGCAGGAAATATAAAAAGCATTCAATTTGCTTTTAAACGTTTGGGTGTAGATGCAATTTTATCTAACAATCCTGAAACAATAAGAGCCGCAGATAAAATTATTTTTCCAGGCGTTGGTGAGGCGCGCTCGGCTATGAGAATGCTAAAGGAAAGTGGTTTAGATAAAATTATACCAACCTTAAAACAACCTGTTTTAGGTATTTGTTTAGGAATGCAATTACTGTGCAAATATACCGAGGAAGGTGATACTAAAGGTATTGGTGTTTTTAATACAGCTGTAAAACGTTTCTCAAATGTAGTAAAAGTACCCCAAATGGGTTGGAATGTTATAAATAACTTAAAATCTGATTTATTTAAAGGTGTTAAAGAAAATGAATACATGTATTTGGTACATAGTTATTATGCTGAACATTGTGATGAAACCATAGCTAAAACAGATTATGGTGTAAATTATGCATCGGCTTTACAGCATAATAATTTTTATGGAGTGCAATTTCATCCTGAAAAAAGCAGTACTGCAGGTGCTAGAATATTACAAAACTTCTTGAATTTATAAATTTCCCAAAACTAATAGTAAATACCTAAAATTATGAGAATAATACCAGCAATAGATATCATAGATGGCAAATGTGTTCGTTTAACCAAAGGGGATTATGAAACTAAAAAAATATATAACGAAAACCCTTTAGAGGTTGCTAAAATGTTTGAAGGTTCGGGCATTGAATATTTACATTTGGTAGATTTAGATGGAGCCAAGGCTAAACATATAGTAAATTATAAAGTTTTGGAGCAAATAGCTTCAAAAACTAAGTTAAAGATTGATTTTGGTGGTGGTTTAAAAACTAATGAAGATTTACATATTGCATTTAATTCTGGTGCCAAACAAATTACAGGAGGCAGTATTGCAGTTAAAGATCGTAGTACTTTTGAAGGTTGGATTTCCAAATATGGCGGGAATAAAATTATTTTAGGAGCCGATAGCGATGCGGGAAAAGTCGCTATAAGCGGATGGTTAGAAAAGAGTGAAGATGATGTTATTCCTTTTATTAAAGATTATCAAAAGAAAAGAATACAGTACGTCATCTGTACAGATATTTCTAAGGACGGTATGTTAGAAGGGCCTTCGTTCGACCTTTATAAGGATATTATTGAATCGTGTACAAATAGCAGTAGCGATCAATCTATAAAACTCATTGCGTCCGGTGGTATTTCTCATATTGATGAGCTTCCAAAATTAAAAGCATTAGGTTGTGAAGGCGTCATTATAGGTAAGGCTATATATGAAAATAGAATTAGTCTCAAAGAACTTGAAAAATTTGTGTAATTAACTGCTGTTTTTTTAGTCATTGTTTTCAAATTACGTCTAAAATCTATAAAAAAATCTACAAAAATGTTAACAAAAAGAATAATTCCATGTTTAGATATTAAAAATGGACGCACCGTTAAAGGTGTGAATTTTATTGATTTACGAGATGCAGGAGACCCTGTAGAGTTGGCTAAGCAATATGCAAACCAAGGTGCAGATGAATTGGTTTTTTTAGATATTTCTGCAACTTTGGAAGGTCGAGGCACAACTTTAGATATGGTTTTACGAGTAGCAGAACAGGTTAATATACCATTTACTGTAGGTGGCGGTATTTCAAGTGTAGAACATGTTGATGCTTTGTTACAATGCGGAGCCGATAAAGTTTCTATTAATTCATCAGCCGTAAAGCGTCCGGAATTAGTTAACGAATTATCAAATAAATTTGGAAGCCAATGTGTAGTTGTTGCTATTGATGCTAAACAGATTAATGGACAATGGAAAGTGCATTTAGCAGGAGGCAGTATTCCAACAGAAATTGATTTATTTGAATGGGCAAAAGAGGTTGAAACTCGCGGTGCCGGAGAGATCCTATTTACTTCCATGGATCATGATGGTACAAAAAATGGTTTTGCAAATGAAGCTTTGTCAAAATTATCTGAAACTTTAAATATTCCTATAATAGCCTCAGGTGGTGCAGGAAGTGTACAACACTTTATCGACACCTTTGAGGAAGGTAAGTCTGACGCGGCCTTAGCTGCAAGCGTATTTCATTTTGGAGAAATTCCTGTACCAAAATTAAAAGAAGCATTAAAAAAGAATAATATATCAGTGCGACTATAGTTGCTATACTCAAACTGTTTTAGTAGCTTATAAACAAAAAACATGACAATTAAATACGATCAAAACGGATTAGTACCAGCAATTATACAAGATGCCATAACTAAAAATGTACTAATGCTTGGTTACATGAACGAAGCCGCATACAAAAAAACTATTGATACAAAACAAGTTACATTTTATAGTAGGAGTAAAAAGCGTTTATGGACCAAGGGCGAAGCGAGTGGGAACTTTTTAAATCTTATTGCTATTAAAAATGATTGTGATAACGATTCCTTATTGGTTCAGGTAAAACCAGCAGGTCCAACATGCCATACAGGAACTGATACTTGTTGGAAAGAAACGAATAACTCAAATTACGGCTTCTTTTCAACATTAGAAAACATTATTAAAGAGCGTGTTGAAAATAAAGACACCCAAAAATCTTATGTGGCTAGTCTGTTTTCAAAAGGAATAAATAAAGTTGCGCAAAAAGTAGGCGAGGAGGCTGTGGAAACAGTTATTGAGGCTATGGATAATAATGATGAATTGTTTTTGTACGAGTCTGCCGATTTAATGTTTCATTATTTAATGTTACTTCAAGCAAAAGGCTTTTCTCTAAAAGATATTGAGAATGAACTTAAAGGCAGACAAAAGTAATTATTCGTTTTGAAGAAATATTATTACGTTATAAATATTCAATTTTTAGGATACCGTTTTCATGGCTGGCAAAAACAGCCAAATATAAAAACGGTACATTTAATGGTTGATAGAACTCTAAACTTTATTTTAGATGGCGCTTATTTTAAAAGTTTAAGCTCTGGAAGAACAGATGCTATGGTTTCTGCTGAAAGTGCTTATTTTGAATTATTTTTGAAAGCACCTATTGATAATTTTACGGAATTTCTTGAACTTTTTAATACCAATTTACCTCAGGATATTAGAGCGCTATCAATAAGAGAGGTTGATGCAGAATTTAATATTATTAACCATTCTAAAGTAAAAGAATATTTATATTTATTTACATGTGGAGAAAAATGTCATCCATTTTGCGCACCTATAATGACGACTATTCTAGAGGATTTGAATATTGATATTATGAAACAAGGCGCAAAACTTTTTGAAGGTGAAAACTACTTAAAAACGTATTGTTATAAACCTACAGACCACGGTATTTATTCTAGAGAAATTTTAACCTGTGAATTAGTGGAAAACACCATTTATAGTGCAAATTATTTTCCTAAGAAAACTTATTTGCTAAGGGTTAGGGGTAAAGGGTTTATGAGAAATCAAATTCGATTAATGATGGGAACACTTATTGATTTAGGGAAAAATAAGTTATCTCTAGATGATATACGTACAAGTTTATTGCCAAATAGCACAATTAAAATGAGTTATATTGCTCCAGCATCAGGTCTCATTCTAAATAAAATTGAGTTTGAAAACTAACTTTCGCCTGTTCGCTAAGTTAATATGTTTTAAAAATATAATTACCTATAGCTTAGCTGAATTTTAAATTACATTTTCTAATAAAAAAAACAGCATAGTAAACATTTCATTTTGAAATAATTATCATCGTAATAAAACTATTTTAATTTATAGTAATTGATATAGTATTTACCTGTACTTTTGCAACTTCAAAAATAAGCTATGAAACGAATAAAAGAATATAAGAAACTCTTTGGGGTTGAAAAGGAAATTGAATTAAAAGCCATAAAAAAAAGTTACCGTAATTTAGTTAAGGAATGGCACCCAGATAAATTTCAGAATGGTGATCCATTACAGGAAGAGGCTGAAATCCAGAGTCGTAAAATTATTGATGGCTACCACTTTTTAGTGAGTATTGCTCCTGAAACATTGGAAGCGAATTTACCGGCATATACTGAAACAATAACCAATTCGGGTATTGCAGATTACCAACATAAAGGTATGTTATTGGAGATTACGTTTTTGGACGGCACAATTTATGAGTATTTTGGTGTTACCAAACAGGTTTATATTAAAATGATTAATAGTAATAAATTAAACCGATTTGCAAAACGATCTATTTATCCAAATTACACGTACAGAAAAGTAAAGAAGGCGCTTGAAAATGCATAGTCTACAAGTTTACAAAAGCACTTTAAATTTTCATGTAAGTATAAAAAATTTACAATAAAATTGATGCAAAACAAAAAAGGTTGCCCATTTAAGGCAACCTTTTTTGTTGTTAATAGGTACTATTATTTTAAACTTCCTAATAATTTTTCAGCAACCAATTCCGAAGAAGCTGGATTCTGTCCTGTAATTAAATTACCATCTTGAATAGCATAAGCCGCCCAATCTTCTTTTTTAGAATAAATACCTCCATTCGTGTTAAGCATATCTTCTACTAAAAATGGTACCACACTGGTTAATCCAACAGCGTCTTCTTCAGTATTTGTAAAACCAGTTACTTTTTTACCTTTCACTAACGGTGTGCCGTCTGAATTTTTAACATTTTTTAAAGCTGCTGGTGCATGACAAACAAACCCAATAGGCTTTGCTTGCGTGTTAAATTTTTCAATTAATGCAATAGAATTTTTATCGTTTGCTAAATCCCATAAAGGGCCATGGCCACCAGGGTAAAATACAGCATCAAAATCGTCAGGATTTACATCTGCAAGTATTTTTGTGCTTGCAATGCGTGTTTTAGCTTCTTCATCATTAAAATATCTGTCTGTTGCTTTTGTTTTAGCACTTTCAGATTCACTACTTGGATCGATTGGTGCAGCGCCACCATTTGGAGTTGCAACAGTTATGGAAGCACCTTTATCTAGTAAATTGTAGTATGGACTTGCGAATTCTTCTACCCAAAAACCTGTCTTTTTCCCTGTATCACCTAACTTATCGTGTGATGTTAATACAAATAATATATTCATTTCTTTTTTTTTAGTGTTTTCTAAAGTTATTTTAGAAAACGTTTTAGTATTATTGATTTTATAACTAGCCATATTAATAACAGATATAGCTGTAATTATATTTGAATTAGTATGCCATTTTCACTATTTGTTCAACCTTATCTGGACTTAAATCTTGGTTTTCTCCCAAGCCTGTCCAACCGCGGTCTGTAAAGCGTTTTTTCACTTCCTCGGCAGTACCTTCGTAATCCTTTGTGTAATCAGATAATTTTGTGTCTATCCCTAATTCGTGACAAAAAGCAACAGTTTTTTCTATCGCAGCGTATGCTTTATCATCTGTGCTGCCTTCGGTAATATTCCATATGCGCTCTGCATATTGTGCTAATTTTTCTTTTTTAGATTCAAAATTAAATTTGTAATGGCTAGGTGTAATTATAGCTAAAGTACGCGCATGATCAATACCAAATAAAGCAGTTAACTCATGCCCCATTGCATGTACCGCCCAATCTGAAGGTACGCCTTTTTGGATTAATCCATTTAATGCCATGGTACAACTCCACATAAAGTTAGAGCCTGCTTTATAATCCGTAGGATCCTTTAATACTTTAGGTGCTACTTCAATAAGCGTTTGTAATATACTTTCAGCAAAACGATCTTGCAGTAGTGCGCCAATGGGGTATGTCATGTACTGTTCTAAAACATGTGTAAACGCATCCATTAGTCCATTTACTAATTGACGTTTTGGAATAGATGTAATAACTTGCGGATCTAAAATTGAAAATTCTGGAAATAAACCAGGCCCACCCATAGCTAATTTTTCCTTAGTTTCAGATCTTGTAATAACGGCACCAGAATTCATCTCAGAACCTGTTGCTGGTAGAGTTAACACCGTTCCAAAAGGCATGCCTTTTTCTGTTCTAATATTTTTTGTTAATATATCCCAAGGTGTTTCGCCATCATAAATAGCTGCTGCTGATAAAAACTTAGTACCATCAATTACAGAGCCACCGCCTACGGCTAATAGATAAGTAATTTTCTCATCTTTAATAACCTTTAAAGCATTCATTAAAGTTGCGTATTCTGGATTTGCAGGAATGCCTCCAAATTCAACAACCTCTAAGTTGGAAAGCCCTTTAGTTACTTGTTCGTAAATACCATTTTTTTTAATGCTTCCGCCGCCGTAAAGAAGTAATACTTTGGCATCTTTAGGGATCTCATTTTCTATATTTTTTATTGTATCCTTACCAAATATAATTTTGGTAGGGTTTTTAAATTCGAAATTATTCATTTTGTTTTTTTTATTCGTTATATTTTTACTACCATTTTCCCTTTATTTTTTCCGCTAAATAAATCGATAAAGGCTTGTGGTGAATTTTCAAAACCACTAACAATAGTTTCATTATGTGTAAGTTTTCCTTCTGCCAGCCATTTGGATAGCGCATTAATGGCTTCAGGGAAACTTTCTTGGTAATTAGTCACTATAAAACCTTGCATAAGTGCACTATTTCTGATAAGTAAATGTTGCACACTCATGCTTTTCGGTATTTCGGTATTATTATAAACAGATATGGCGCCACAAATTACTAGTCGAGCAAATTGATTAATATTTAATAAAACAGCATCTGAAATTGATCCGCCAACATTATCAAAATAGACATCCACACCATTGGGAGCTAGTTTTTTAATAGCAGTTGCCATATCGTTAGTGGTATTGTAATTTATACCAGCATCGAACCCAAACTTAGTTTTTAATAGATCTACCTTTTCATCCGTACCTGCAATACCAACCACATGCATACCCAAAATTTTTCCTATTTGGCCAACTATGCTACCCACGGCACCTGCCGCTCCAGAGACGACTAGAGTTTCACCTTTTTTAGGTTTTCCAATTTGTGTTAAACCACAATATGCTGTTAACCCGGTTAATCCTAAAACCCCCAAATAAGCACTTAAAGTCGCAACTTCACTATCAACTTTAGTTAAATTAACACCTGTAGAAATTTGTTTAGTACTCCAATTTAACCGTCCAGAAACGTAATCTCCTTTTATGAACTTTTTATTTTTAGAATCCAATACTTTTGCTATTACACCAGAACTAATAGGCTTGTTAAGAGCAAAAGGCTCAATATAGGACTTAGCATCGCTCATGCGACCTCTTAAATATGGATCTACAGAAATGTAGCATGTTTCTAAAATTAGCTCACCATTTTTTAGTGTTAGATTCTCATTTTCTGTTACCAGCTCGAAATCGGATATTTTTGGTATACCTTTTGGCCTACGTTTTAATAAAATAGTTTGCATGTTAGTTTTACGCTTATTCTATTACAGTTACTAAGTCGGTCATTGGTTTTCTTACTTTAACCAAATTTACTAACCAATCATCATCAGTTTTTCTATAACCTAAAGGTAACATTATAGTGCTTTTAAGGCCCCTGCTTTCCAAGTCTAAAATTTCATTTACAGCCTTAGCATCAAAACCTTCCATAGGCGTGCTATCGACTTTCTCTTCAGCTGCGGCTATCATAGCCATACCTAACGCTATATATGCTTGTTTTGCAGCGTGTTCAAAATTTTCATTAGCGTCTTGCTGTGGATACGAGCTTAATAACATCTCACGGTAATTTTCCCAACCTTCATTTTTAAACCCACGAATATCGTTTGTTAAATCAAACATGTAGTTAATTCTATCTGCAGTATAGGTATCCCATGCAGCAAAAACAAGAAGGTGTGAGCAGTCTGTAACTACAGATTGATTCCAAGCTATAGGTCTAATTTTTTCTTTAATTTCTTGGTTTTTTACAACAAATATTTCAAAAGGTTGCAAACCACTAGAGGTTGGGGCTAAACGTGCTGCTTCTAAAATACGTTCTATCTTATCTTCAGATACTTTTTCACCGTTCATTGCCTTTGCAGCATATCTCCAATTTAATTTATCTAGTAATTTCATAATTTTATGTTTTATTAATTATTTAATTTTTTATACTGTTCCAAGCCGCTGTAAAAGCCTCTTCAATATGCTTGTCGTTTAATTCAAACATTTCTCTTTTTTGAGACATCATTAAAAATGATAGTGGGTTAATAGAATAAGCATACAAAATGTAGTCTGAATATGGTTTTATGGTGCCTTCTTTTTTTCCACGAGCCCACAAATCGAGTAGGGGTTGTAAATGTTTAATACCTTCTTGCCTGCTAGGTTCGTCTATAATAGGTGTGTTGTCGCATTGTGCCAAGAAAAAGGCATGTTCACTCTCGGTTAATTTAAAACTAGCAATACGTTTCCAAATAATTTTAAAGCCGTTTTTTACAGACATTGTATCGTTGTATGTTTCAAAAGAATAATCGCTATACTTAGCTTTAACTTCTATATAGGTCTTATTTACTAAATCTTGCTTATTATCAAAATATAAATATATAGTAGCAGGCGAAACGCTGGCCATTTTAGCTATTTTACTCATGGGCGTAGCATGAAAACCATTATTATTCACTAATGCAATAGTTGCTTTTATAAGTGCATTTCGTTTGTCGATACTTTTTTGAAGCTTAGGCATTTATTTTAATATTTAATGCAAATATACTCTTAAAAATGAATGTTCATTCTTTTTTAACATAATTTTAATTTTATAGTATATCAAAAAAATATCTTGATATACTTTACATATTTATTGTTTTAACTAAGGGGAAACACAATGGGCTAGCCCTTAAAATCAGGAGCTTTTATTATAACCATTGTAATTTAGGTTTGTTGTAAAAAAAAAAGGTAACAACCTAAATTTAGATTATTACCTTTTTTGATAATTTTTTAAAAAAAATTAGCTATTCAACATTACCGGCATTACTAGCATGGTGATATGTTCACCTTCATCTAGCCCGTCTACAGGTGTTAAAATACCTGCACGATTAGGCATACTCATCTCCAGCTGCACATTGTCTGCTGTTAAGTTATTCAACATTTCGGTTAAAAATCGTGAATTAAAGCCAATTTGCATATCGTCACCTTGATAATCACAGGTTAAGCGCTCTTCCGCTTTGTTGCTATAATCAATATCCTCGGCAGAAATATTTAATTCAGCTCCTGCGATTTTTAAACGTATTTGATGTGTTGTTTTATTCGAAAAAATACTAACACGGCGCACGGAGTTTAAGAACTGATGCCTTTCGATAGTTAGTTTATTTGGGTTTTCTTTAGGGATTACAGCCTCGTAATTTGGGTATTTCCCATCAATTAATCGGCAAATTAATTCTGAATTTTCAAAAGTAAATTTAGCGTTACTTTCGTTATATTCAATTGTACAATCTTCTTCGCTTGCTGCTAATATTCCTTTTAATAAATTTAAAGGTTTTTTAGGCATAATAAATTCAGCAACCTGGTTTGCGGTAACATCTGCCCGTGTATACTTTACTAGCTTATGCGCATCTGTGGCAACAAATGTTAAACCCTCTGTTGAAAACTGAAAAAACACACCACTCATTACAGGTCGTAAATCGTCGTTTCCTGCAGCAAAAATAGTTTTACTTATTGCCGTTGCTAAAACATCGCCAGTAATTACAGTTTTACTAGGGTCTTCCAACGCCACTGCTTTTGGAAATTCACTACCATCGGCATAGGCTAATGCATATTTACCGTGATTAGAGCTAATTTCGATAGTATTGTTGTCATCCACAACAAATGTTAAAGGTTGTTCCGGGAATGTTTTTAGAGTATCTAACAACAAGCGTGCGGGTATCGCTATACTACCTTTGCTATCACTTTCCACGTCTAATTTTGATGCCATTGTGGTTTCCAAGTCACTTGCAGAAACGGTAAGCTGAGTATGGTCTAGTTCAAATAAAAAATTATCTAAAATAGGTAGAGTATTGGAGCTATTAATTACACCTCCTAATACTTGTAATTGTTTTAATAAATAAATACTTGATACTATAAATTTCATCTCTAAAGCTTGGTTTAACTATAATTGTATTAACTACAAATATATCTCAAACTACTTATATTTGGAAACAAACTTATTAACATTTAAACACTGTATTTTTTCTTTCTTACGACATTAAAAATGACACCGAAGAACGCTAGGAAAACCAATGGTAGCAGTAGGTTTATAATTTGCCATTTGGTTTTTTGAGTCGCTATTTTTTGTTGATCAAGGAAAGCTATAGCGATTTCTTTAGATCGAATGTTTATAAGTCCGTTATCGTCTAATAAATAATTGACCGCGTTAAGTAAAAATTCTTTGTTGCCATAGGTTTTTCCTGTCCACCTGTCAAACCCTAGCTCTTGCGGAATATTTCTAACCACATCATTTTTAATTACATCCCCATCTGCAACAACAATCATTTTAGTGGTGTTGCTTTTGGTTATCATTTTTGAAACTTTAAAAGGTTTTACGCGGTTCTTGTAAACAGATTTAAATTCACCTTCTAATAATACTGCTAATGTTTGATTGCCTTTATTGAAACTCTTTGGATCTTGCTCTTTAGTAACAACATCTAAGCTTATTGCTCTAGGCGTACCTTCTAGTTTTGATAGTGGAGCTGTTTCTAAAAGAATAGTTTTTTTAATAGTGTTTTTAAGTGTATCGATAGGGTTTGCGAAATCAAATTTTACAAGATTTAAGTTATGGACAATAGGATGTTTACTATTTGACCCTGCCAATGGTGAATATGGCCATTTTAAATGCTGAAATTGCGACTGACTACCTTCGCCTAAAGCTAGTGTGATAGGGGCGGAGTACAGCGAACTTATCATATATGGGTTAACTCTTAAGCCGTATTCAAAAAAGAAATCGGTAATATTTAAATTATTTTCAATAGCATAACCAGTGCCCGATGGATTATACAGACTGTCTTTTTCCATGGTAACAGCATCTATAAGCCATAAGCTTTTTCCGCCATTCATAGTGTATTGATCTAAAACTAGCTTTTCTTTTTCTGTAAAAGCTTCTGTAGGTTTTGCCGAAATAATTAAATCAAAGTTATTGATTTCATTAAGCGTTTTTTGCGGATTAATGGCTACACTGTCTAGTGTGAATGGTGCTATGTAATAATATTCTCCTAGCTTTTTTACGAAATCAGCGATATGTTTATCTTCTAATTGCTTGTTGCCTTTTAAAATAGCAATTTTACGGCGCTTGGGTTTGGTTAGCTTGCTGAAGCCGTCGGCAAATACATACTCTAGATGCTGTACAGAATTATTAACAATGGCTTGTTGAGATGTGCCAATTTTATTTTTCACTAATGGAATAAGTACGGTTTGATTATTGTAGCTCGCTAAGGCCCATGGAAAAATTACAGCTTGCAAGGTTTTTCCGTTTTCTTGAACACTTAGCTGCATAGGTGTTAATCCACGTTGCGTAAGTTGCTGAATATTTTTGTCTCGATTTACCTCGTTTTGCAAAGGATTAATAAAATTAAAAATAACATTATTATTAATAGCGGCAAATTCCTCTAGTAACTGTCTGGTTTCGTTTTGTAAGCGTCTAAACTCCGAAGGAAAATCCTCGCCTTCTAAAAACACATCAACAACAATTGGGGATGCTACGCTCTCAATAATATCAAGTGAAGATGCGCTTAAAGTGTAGCGCTTGTCTTCTGTTAAATCAAGGCGTTGATAGAAATGGCTGCTTATGTAGTTGACTATTATTAAAGCAATTACTAGAAATAATATATGTTTTACGGTTTTATTCAAAAGTCTTTTTTAATTGATAAAGTTTTAAAGAGGCTACTTTATTGTTTGCGAATTTAATTTCTATGCATTCTTGTAAATTATTAAAAGCCCCAGGCTTAAAGCCTAAATTATAGTTCCATATTTGGTTGGAAGATACTTTTAGGTTTTCATCATACCCCAGCCATTCTGGGGACCCGAAAAGTGAAGTAATGTGGTTTTTAGTTTTTCCAATTATCAAGCTGTCTGTAAGTATTGCGTTAGCCATCTCATAACGTAATTCTGGTTTTTTTTTCCACGCTTGGGCATCAAAATATTTTTGATGATGGTAGCTGCTAACTATATTTACTAAAGGGTAAAATATATATAAATAAAGTATTGGTGTTAAAATCAAACTTATTAAAAATGTAAGCCATTTACGTGGATCAATTGTGTTTACAAAAAGCCAAACAGCTACAAATACAATAATTAAAGAAACAATGAGAATCGGTGTTATAATCATTTATTTACTCGTATTAATTTTTAGTTTAGTAAGCGCTAAAAAGAAAAGTGTAATGCTTAAAAAATACACAAGGTCGCGCGAATCTAAAACGCCACGACTCATGCTTTTATAATGTAAGCTCATACCTAATTTATCTAAATAAAAACTTGAGTTAAGTTCTGCAATCCCTTCAAAACCAATATAAAAAAACAAACATATTAAAACAGCATATATAAACACTACTATTTGGTTGCTCGACAATGAGGATGAAAACACACCTATGGCAGTGTAGGCTGCTGCTAAAAAAATCAATCCAAAATAAGACCCTATAACACTACCTACATCTAAATTGCCAGTGGGATTTCCTAATTGGTAAACCGTATAAACATAAAGCAATGTGGGTAGTAGTGCTATTATAATTAAAATTAATGATCCAAAAAATTTACCTAAAACTAGGTTAAATTTAGAAATAGGCTTTGTTAGTAGTAATTCTAAAGTACCTTGTTTTTTCTCATCAGCAAAACTTCGCATGGTTACAGCGGGTATTAAAAATATTAAAACCCAAGGAGCTAATAAAAAGAAAGCTGATAAATCTGCAAAGCCAAAATTCAAAATATTAAATTCACCTTTAAAAACCCAAAGAAATAAGCTATTTAATATTAAAAAAACGGCAATAACTAAATAACCAATAGGCGATACAAAAAATGAATTTATTTCTTTTTTTAAAATTGCTAGCATTTATTACGATTAATTTTTTAATTCATATAATATGACATCAATAAAAATATTTTGCCTTACGATTAATAAAAATTATAAAATTTAAATTTATTTAGCAAATTTAAATTTATTTTACAATACTACAATGCTATTTTTATGAAAGCAAATTTAAATCATAGTGACATATGGTTTGTTGTTTTAATATTTTTTGAATCATTCATCTTTTGAGTCAGTGAAGGCTTAGGCGTAAAGTTAATACTTATCGCGTCCATAACGCTAAGCCCTAAAAGCGTAGAAGCGCTTCCAACCGTGCCGCTATTACTTTTATAAATAGCAATTTCAAGAAAATTACCTGAATTAAAAACAATAAGCTTCCTGCCTTCGTTGTAGCGTTTGTCTTCTGGAATATCAAAATTCACAATATCACTGTACTTTTTATATATTTTTTTAAACGTATAGTTTCTAGCAGAAATCTCAAAATCACGCCCCTTTTGTATAGTCTCAAAAAAATTACGCCTGATATTGGTAATAACGTTTCCGTAATTATCGATATAAATAACCCTGCCTATAATTTGTGTTTTCTCATCATTAATATACGGATTGATGTTTTTAATCGGTTTTATTTCTGTAATAAGCTTCCCGATAACTTCTAAAGTGCCGCCACGTGCAATATGGCATGCTAATTTCACAAAAACATCCAAAACAGGAAAGCTACTTTGCTTACTGTTACGAATATTAATTTCTACAATTTTTTCAGGATTAATTTCAGAGCAAATCATACTCAAAATCCCATTATTAGCGCAAATAAAATAATGTTCATCTAAATATATAGCAATATGGTTTTGTTCCGCATTTAATTCCGAATCAATGCCAATTATATGTATTGTTCCTTTAGGGAAGCTTTTGTAGGCATTTATAATAATATATGCTGCTTCCGGAATATTAAATGGCGAAACATTATGTGAAATATCAACAATTTTTACATCGGGTAATTCGCTAAAAATAGCTCCTTTTGTAGCGCCTACAAAGTGATCTTTTATACCAAAATCGGTTGTTAATGTTATTATTGCCATATGCAAAATTATTGGTGTTTTTTTGTGTTATCTCAACCAAATTTATGTATTTTTGGTTTAACGAAATTACAAACACAAATGTAAGAAATCATTTCATTTTACTAAATATTATTTTTAGTAATATTTCAAATTTAAAACCCTAATATACCTACGCTTTTGAACGACATTGTTATCGAACTTGAAGATATTACGCCAAAAGAATTTTTTGGTGCTCAGAATACTAATATCGAACTCCTTAAAAAGTATTTCCCTAAATTAAAAATTGTAGCACGTGGTAACCAAATTAAAGCATTTGGCGACAAGGCTCTACTCGATGAATTTAACAGACGTATAAGTATGCTTTTAAAGCATTTTTCAAAATACAATAAGTTAGACGAAAACGCAATAGAGCGTGTTTTAACAAGTCAAAGCAGCGATGACTACACGTCCTCAAGACAAAGTGGAGAAACCATAGTGCATGGTGTTGGGGGTAAACTTATTAAACCACAAACTGCAAACCAACGCAAAATGGTGGATCTTATGCATAAAAACGATATGGTTTTTGCTATAGGTCCCGCAGGAACAGGGAAAACATATACAGGTGTCGCTTTGGCTGTTCAAGCACTAAAAAACAAAGAGGTAAAGCGTATTATTTTAACACGGCCTGCTGTGGAAGCTGGCGAAAATCTTGGTTTCCTACCTGGCGATTTAAAGGAGAAATTAGACCCTTACATGCAGCCTCTTTACGACGCATTGCGCGATATGATTGCTCCAGAAAAATTAGCAAGTTATATTGAAAAAGGTACCATACAAATAGCACCATTAGCTTTTATGCGCGGCCGGACTCTAGATAATGCTTTTGTTATTTTAGACGAAGGGCAAAACACCACACATGCCCAAATGAAAATGTTTTTAACGCGCATGGGGAAAAACGCAAAATTCCTGTTAACAGGTGATCCTGGTCAAATAGATTTACCACGTCGTACAATTTCTGGCTTAAAAGAAGCTCTTTTAATTTTAAAAAATGTAGAGGGTATCGGTATGATATTTTTAGATGATAAAGATGTTGTTCGTCACAAATTAGTCAAAAAAGTAATTGCAGCTTATAAAAACATTGAAAATATAGACTAATTGCCTTAAGATCTATTTGTCGCTTTCCACTATATCTTTTTATGCGTCTGTTATATTCTAACATGTTTAAAGTAATAATTTAACTTAAAATTAAATTCGTCTTTAAAAACTAAAAAATAAGATTAAAAGGATGTTGTTTCAACCAGATATAGCTAAAAGCGAAAAGATGACAAAAAAAAGAGCTCTTAAAGTAGATCATGTTAAAAAAAAATAAAAACAACATATTTCAAGCCTAGTATATTAGCTTTGTGGCGAGAAAAAAAATATAACATTTGTAGCTAAAATGAATAATACATTAACAGATACTAGCTTTAATTTTCCGAAGCAAAAAAGCGTGTATAAAGGTAAGGTGAGAGCGGTTTACAACATTAATGATGAAGCGTTGGTTATGGTCGCAACAGATAGGTTATCTGCATTCGATGTAGTTATGCCAAAAGGCATACCATACAAGGGGCAAATACTAAACCAAATAGCCACTAAAATGATGGCGGCCACTCAAGATATTGTGCCTAATTGGTTAACTGCAACGCCAGACCCTAATGTGGCTATTGGTCATGTGTGCGAACCTTTTAAGGTGGAAATGGTTATTCGTGGTTATATGTCTGGACATGCAGCACGCGAATACAAATCTGGAAAACGTGAGCTTTGTGGTGTTGCTATGCCAGAAGGATTAAAAGAGAACGACAAATTCCCCAAGCCTATAATAACTCCAGCAACAAAAGCTGAAATGGGCGATCATGACGAGGATATTTCGCGTGATGCCATCCTAAAACGCGGTATTGTATCAGAGGCTGATTATACAGTCCTTGA
Source organism: uncultured Algibacter sp. (assembly GCA_937958265.1). GTDB lineage: Bacteria > Bacteroidota > Bacteroidia > Flavobacteriales > Flavobacteriaceae > Algibacter_B. The sequence continues at coordinate 25,236 of CALGNX010000001.1, forward strand.
GGATTATACTAGAAAACTGTTTCAGCGCGGGTCTGAAATCGCTGCCTCAAGAGGTTTAATTTTAGTAGATACTAAATATGAATTTGGAAAAACCAAGACGGGAAAAATTGTATTAATAGACGAAATTCACACACCAGACTCTTCTCGATATTTTTATGCAGAAGGCTACCAAGAGCGCCAGGAAAAAGGAGAAGCACAAAAGCAGCTCTCTAAGGAATTTGTGCGGCAGTGGCTTATAGCTAATAATTTTCAAGGTTTGAAAGGGCAAACCGTGCCAGTAATGAGCGATGCGTATATCCAAACCGTTAGTGATCGTTATATAGAGCTTTATGAAAACATAACCGGCGAAACTTTTATTAAGGCAGATGTTAGTAATATAGAGAGTAGAATTGAGGCTAATATTTTGCAGTATTTAAAATCGTAGTGTAAAATATAAATTTTAATAGCATAACAGTATGATAAAAACAGATGGATTAAATGTTTTAGGTACTGCCTTAGAATCTTGCTGCGAGAATCCTGCGACAGGCTATTTTAGAGATGGTTTTTGCCGTACTATTGATGCAGATTCTGGTACCCATGTAGTTTGCGCTATTGTAACAGCAGAATTTTTAGAATTCACAAAGTCTCGAGGCAACAATTTATCTACGCCAATACCGCATTGGGATTTTCCAGGACTTAAAGTAGGTTCAAAATGGTGTTTATGCATTTCACGATGGCTAGAAGCCGAGCGAAAAGGAAAAGCTCCTTTTGTTGTTTTAGAAGCCACACATGAAATAGCGCTAAAGCACACTACTTTGGATGTTTTAAAAAAATATGAAGCCCAAATATAAAAATACAACTAACAAATAAGTGTTATGTAAAACACTTATTGTTAGTTGTATAAAACAAAGCCGTTTAAATAACGGTTAAATTAAATGTTAATTACCATTACCTGCACCTAAACTATCTATAATGCCAAGGGCTGCACGTTCACCAGAAATCATAGCAGCATTTAATGAGCCATTTAATTGAGTGTCGCCAGCCAGAAAAGTGTGTGCTGTTAATCGTGTTTCAGATGGTAGCATGGCGTAACTTAAGTCTTTTAAATTAGGCAAGGCCATAGGTATATTGTAGTGTTTAATAAATCTCACATCAGTAATTCCACAAAACTTATTTAATTCTTTTTCTACACTTTCAATAAGTGCAGTTTGCTTTAAATTTTGATTGTTAATCACAGTTACGGAAAGCAACTGCTTTTTCGGTATTGTGCTTGTACTTAAACTCGTGTGGTAAAATATATTATTAATTAAAGCACCATCTTCAGGAACAAGACCTATCAACGGCTTTTTTATATGTCGTTCTTCTGTTTCAAAATATAGTGTATCGCAAGATTTCCAAGCTGTAGTTTGATTTTTTAAATTTGAAATTAGCGCGCTAGCTTCAGTAGCAACTATAGTAAAGTCACTTTTTAATACTGTATTATTAACCAGTGTTATTTCACCATCCATAACAGCGGAAACCTTTGTGTTGAATTTAAACGTTGTGTTGGTTAATTTTTCAAATAATTGATCTGGTATAGCCTGTATACCTGCCTTTGGTATAGCTGCGTAACCCTCGCCAAACATTTTATAAACAAACTCAAACATCCGGCTTGATGTTTCTAAGTGGGTTTCCAAAAAAATACCGCTAAAAAATGGCTTAAAAAAGCTATTAATTATACCGTCTGAAAAGCCTAAATTTTTTAGATATACAAGTGTAGTTTTCTCTTCAGTAGAAAAAATATCTTCTAATGTTTTTTTCTTTAATGTATTGTTAAGTTTTAGGATTTTAAATTTATCAGAGAAATTGCCGATACCTGAAAATAACGTAGAAAATAAAAAAGAGACATCTCGCAAAGGGTCACCAATTATATTTTGTTGCTTATTAGTGAAAATTGACGCGCCAGGTAAAAATTTTTGAAGTTCTAAAGCTTTAAAATTAAGATATTTTTGTGCGGCAGGATAGGAGGTGAGTAGTACTTGAAAGCCATGATCTAATTGATAACCATCAATTAGATCGGTTTTTATTCGACCTCCAACACTACTTGAACTTTCAATTATGATAGGTGAAAATCCGTGGTTTTCTAAAACCTGTGCGGCTATTAAGCCACTAATGCCTGCTCCTATAATATGTATTTTGTAATCTTTATTATCCATTATAACGCGTTAAATATAACATGTATTTAAATCTATTAAATATTTTCAAAAATATCTATTTAAGGCTAAATTCTTAATATTTTTTTAAAAGAATAAAAACAACTAAGCACATCATCAGTCAAATTTGATATATAGGGCGTTTAAAAAATTAAATTTTTTCCCAAATTTGATCAACGTTTAAATAAAAACTACCTAAAAAATTAAAATTACACTGCTCTGGCGCTATAATGGATAAAAAATTCTCTCCGTTATCCCTTTTGTATAGATGATAAGTTTGCCCAACAATAGGCTCAAAAGTAAATTTAGCATCAAAAATAAGCTTGTTAAATTCAAACTCTTGCATTAACGCCTTATAGGCAGCTTGCAATTCTAAATATTTGGTTTCAACTTTATGGTTTATTTTGTTAATACTGCGGTTTTTCCAAGAAACATTGTCTTGTGTAGTAATTACAGGAGCACCAACAGATGTGCCGTAGGACTTTATGGAGGCATCATACCTCTCTGTCTCTACGTTATATACAACATTATCAGGTTTTTTATTTTTTTTCATTATAAATTAAAACATATTACACTAGTTTTTCTAGTTTTTCTAGTTTTTTCATGATCTCCTCTGCTTCAAAAGCTTTTTGATCGCTCATTTTTCTATTTGAAGTTGACAAGGTATGCGCCTCTTTTAATAGTTTCTCATATTGTTCTTGTAACTTTTCCTTTTCTGACTTTTTTTTGAATAATCCGAACATGATATTTTGTTTTACAACCTAAAAACAAGGTCATTCTAATTTTTTTTAAATATACAAAATGTTTAACAATGGGCTATTATTGTTAAACAAAATTAATTTTATATGAACTGATTAAAAGTTTTATAGTGATCTTAATTTATTTCTAAAACGAAATTTCGTACACCTATTCTATAATACCAATTAAAACCCAAAAGAAGACTAATAACTCGTTTCTATCGCTTCGCTATTTCAAAATAAAATAAAACCGCAGCTAAGGCTATGCTTTGATTTTATTTCTCATATTGGTACGATATAATTCAAGTTTTTTAGCATAATTTTAAATCATATTTGGTATAACGAAATTTCGTATACGCTTCGCAAGCAAAAGTAGTGTGCTAAACGAAATGTTTGAGTGGCCTGTTTTGGAAAGTAGAATAATTAAACTAAATCTAGTAAATCCATAGGATGCTGTAAAATAATATCTGCATTATTGTCAATTAAGTCTTGTTTATCTCTAAACCCCCAGGGTACACCAACGGCAGCATATTTGCATTTTTAGCCGTTTGTATATCTATCCCTGTATCACCAACATAAATAAAAACTTGATATTTAGCTAAAAACGAAAGTTTTACTGCGGTTTCTTGAAAAATTTATTTCTAAATGTATCTTTATGTATCTTTTAGTGAAGTTAATGAAATTTAAAGCAAAAGAGCTATAATGAGCCATTCTATGTAGGTGCTTATTAGTTGTATTAACAAGTATTATTTCTGTTTTTGCAACTAAGTTGTATAAATATAAGTTTTTTCGATAGCGTTTTTATTAGTTCTTTAAATGTACTATAATTAATATTATGTAAAATAGAATATTTTTCACTCCAAATTATATTAATCCATTTAGCACTATTAAGCACTTCACTTGAAAACCAAGATATTTTTTTCATCTCATTTTTAGCTTCAAATAATACTTCGAATATGTTATATATGTTAAAGTTTATTGAAATTTAAAAAACATCACTTTTCATCCAAAATACAAACATTATCTTTGAAGATATTTTTTGATAATATTTTAACATGAAACAAAATACCGAGCACAAAACGAAAAAAACACGTTTACAGCTTTTACATCAATATTATAATTACACTGGCTTTTATACATTTGTATGGCAAGCTATTAAAGGTGCTGCACCTTATATAATTGCTATTATCATTGCGGTTTACGCTATTAATTATTTTTTTAATATTAATGAAGCTTTAATTAGGCTTACAGAAATATTACCGTCTTATGGCGTATTAAGCTTCTTTTTTGTTTCAGAAACTCTTCTAGGTCTTGTACCGCCAGAAATTTTTATCGCTTGGGCAGGTAAAATGTATAGCCCATGGTTTTTCTTATCTTTATTAGCTTTATTTTCCTATTGCGGTGGTTTACTTTCGTATTGGATGGGCAGATCTATTACTAAAATGCCTTCAGTTCATAATTACCTAGAGGTAAAAATGGAAAAGCAGTTAAAAAATTCAAAAAAATGGGGAGGTTTTCTAATCATGGTTGGTGCGGTACTACCACTGCCCTTCTCAATAGCTTGTTTGGCCGCCGGAATTATTGAATTTTCTTTTAAAAATGTTATGATTTATGGCGCTTTACGTTTTTTACGTTTTGCTATTTATGGCCTTATAATCTTCAATATTTTATAAATATACCTTAAAACTAGGAGTTCTTATTTGTTAGTGAATTACTTTTGATTAAAATATAAACGCATGTTCTCACTTTTAAATTTATTTAGACTTATAGCACTTCTAGAAGGTGTTTCTTATTTGTTACTACTTTTTATAGCATCACCTATAAAATACTTTACTGGCGACCCACAATATGTTAAATTATTAGGTATGCCCCATGGTATTTTATTTGTAGCTTATGTGGTATTCGCTATCCTTTTTAAAAAGTATTTTTCTTGGGATATTAAAACATTAGGTATTGTTTTAGTCGCTTCGCTAATTCCTTTTGGAACATTTTATATTGATAAAAAATATTTGAAAAACGATTAATGACACAAAATACAGGGGCTAAAATTGAAAAAAGTCAAGAATGCATTGAGGGTTTAGGAGATGTTATGCTAGAATATATTTTAAACCTAGGTATCTCTAATACAGTTGCAGAATACCTTAACATGCTTATTCTGCTAATCGGTTTAATTGCAGTTATTATTATTGCCGATCTTATTATAAAGAAAATATTAATTGTATCCTTTTCTCAATTCGCATCGAAATCCAAAACAAAATTTGATGATTTTTTAATAGCAAACAAAGTACCTAGAAATATCGCACACGTTATTCCGCTTTTAATTGCTATTAAATTTATTCCTGATATTTTTGTCGATTTCTATAATTTTGAAATCATCTTAGAAAAAGGTCTAACTGTATTTGCTATAATACTAACGTTATGGATTGCTAGAAGTCTATTAAATGCTTTTAAAGATTACTTAAAAACATTTCCGCGCTTAAAAGACAAACCTATAGATAGTTACATTCAAGTTATTATGATTTTTGCGTGGATAGGTGGATCCTTATCTGCTATAGCAATTATAACAGGTATAGAGCTTATAAAGTTTATAACCGGAATGGGCGCGATTTCAGCGGTAATTCTTTTAGTTTTTAAAGATACTATTTTAGGTTTTGTAGCAAGCATCCAGGTTTCTATAAACGACATGGTACGTATTGGTGATTGGATCACTTTTGAAAAATATGGTGCCGATGGTGATGTTACAGAGATTAGTTTAGCTACCGTAAAAGTTCAAAATTTCGATAAAACAATTACAACCATTCCTACTTATGCTTTAATTTCCGATTCGTTTAAAAATTGGCGTGGCATGTCTAATTCTGGTGGGCGACGTATTAAAAGAGCTCTATATATAAAACAACATAGTGTTAAGTTTTTAAATAATGAGCATATTAAGAAGCTAGAAGCCATAGAACTTATAGCTGCATATTTAGAAACGCGCCAAAAGGATATTGACACTTATAATACTTCCAATAACATTAATAAGGAATTTCCAATAAATGGTAGAAACCTTACCAATCTAGGGGTTTTTAGAAAATATATTGATACCTGCTTGAACAAGCATTCTGGCATAAATAAGGATATGACTATCATGGTGCGCCAATTAGCACCTACAGCACATGGTATTCCTATGGAAATTTACGCTTTTAGCAGCGATAAAAGGTGGGCTAATTACGAATATATTATGGCCGATATTTTTGATCACCTTATAGCCGCCCTTCCCTATTTTGAATTGGAAATATTTGAATACAATGCTATTTATAAATAAACCCAGCTATACTTTAGGCCTTAAGTATTTAAAGTTATATCAATGTGATTTTATCAAAATATAACTATTACAAAATTATCATGTTATATAAAAACGCCTTAATTTTACATTATTAAACACTAACATTTGTTTTATGGATTCCATCAAAGCCAACAATAGCACAGTGCATTTTAACGATACATGCTACACTTCTGTAAATAATTATATAAAAGATAAAAATTTCTCAAAAATATTTATTTTAGTTGATGAAAACACACATGAGCATTGTTTACCTTTATTTTTGGAAAAACTAGAAACACATTCAGTTATTGAAATAATTGAAATAGAATCTGGTGAAATAAATAAAAATATAGACACCTGTTTAGGTGTATGGAATACATTGTCCGATTTAAATGCCGATAGAAAAAGTGTGCTAATTAATATTGGTGGTGGTGTTATAACAGATTTAGGTGGCTTTGTAGCTTGTACGTTTAAACGTGGTATTGCCTTTATAAACGTCCCTACCACCCTACTCTCGATGGTAGACGCCTCGGTTGGAGGTAAAACCGGTGTTGATTTAGGGCATTTAAAAAACCAAATAGGCATTATAAGCAATCCCGATTTAGTGTTAATAGATACTAAATTTTTAAATACACTTGCTCAAGATCAAATGCGATCTGGACTTGCAGAAATGCTTAAACACGGCTTAATTACAGGTGAAAGCTACTGGAATAAATTTCAAGATTTATCCCAACTCATGCTGAATGATTTGGATACACTTATTTATGAATCTGTAATAATTAAAAGAAACGTTGTTGTTGAAGATCCTTTTGAAAATGGATTAAGAAAAACACTTAATTTCGGACATACTTTAGGGCACGCCATAGAGTCTTATTTTTTAAGTAACCCAGATAAAAAAACATTACTACACGGCGAAGCTATTGTTATAGGTATGGTTTTGGCAGCTTATATATCCACAATACTTGTTGGTTTTCCTAGGGCTGAAACTGATGCTATTAAAAGTCTATTTTTAAATTATTATGACAAAGTGGTTATCCCTAAAACGGATTACCAAGCAATTATGAATCTTCTTAAGTACGATAAGAAAAATAATCACGGAAATATTAATTTTGTGCTTTTACAAGCTATTGGGCAATGTAAAATAGATTGCTTAGTTGAAGATAATATTATTATTGAAGCTTTTGAGTATTACAATAACTAAAATCGTAAGCCCGATACGTTAATTCATCCTTTTAAAACAGCTCTGAATAATAAATCTGAACACTACTTAATCTCTTAATATAAGAAGAGTTTGTTCAATAATCTATTGCTTTAGGCTTTAGTTCCGCAACTTTTTTGTCATACTTTTCAAATTGAGAATTATTAGATTTGTATTCTGGTATTAAGGCTTTCATGCGTTGAACAATATCACCCCTATTCAAAATGTTCGCTGTACAAATGTCTTCTATTTCTTGTTTAACATGGTTGTAATCTAATCGTCTTGTTTTACTTATTAAAATCTTTTTGTGGTATGTAGCTATTGTGTTTTCTTCATTTGCAAGAACCTCTTCAAATAATTTTTCACCTGGACGTAAACCTATTATATTAATGTCAATATCCTCCGGATACCTGAGACCAGAAAGCTTAATCATTTTTTTAGCTAAATCGAATATTTTAACTGAAGCACCCATATCAAATAAAAAAATTTCACCACCTTTACCCATGGTTGCAGCCTCAAACATCAATTGAGACGCTTCAGAAATAGTCATAAAATATCGTGTAATTTCAGGATGTGTTAATGTTATATGACTACCTCTTACAATCTGTTTTTGGAATAATTGAAATACAGACCCGTTCGATCCTAACACATTACCAAATCGGGTAGTTATAAATTTAGTTGCACTTACTTTTTGTAAGCAACTAATGTACATTTCGGCCATACGCTTTGTAGCCCCCATAACACTTGTAGGGTTTACAGCTTTATCGGTAGATACTAAAACAAATTTTTTAACTTGGTAACGAATGGCAGCATTTGCCAACAGTTTTGTCCCATTCACATTAATTTTTATTGCCTCGTAAGGCGATTTTTCCATTAAGCCTACGTGTTTGTAAGCTGCAGCATGAAATATTATTGTAGGCTTATGGCTGCTAAAAATATCATCTAAACCCTTAGCGTCTCTTATGTCTGCCACTATAACTGTAAAGTTTTTTTTTCCATTGTTATATAGAAGTTGCTGCACATTATAAAGGGGGGATTCTGCCTGGTCTATTAAAATTAAATGTTTTAAGTCGAAGTTAGATAACCGGTTTACCAACTCACTTCCTATAGATCCTGCGGCACCTGTTACCAAAACGATTTGATCTTTAAATTCATCTAATATTTTTGGATTATCAATTTCTATCGGAGGGCGACCTAAAACATCTTCTATTTGTATTGGTTTCACCTGTTGCGCAACTATTTCAGTGTTAACCCATGCTTTTTTAAATGGTGTCCTGTAATTTTTAATGTTTACATAAGGTAAATTGTCAGCAAGTTTTAAAAGCTCACTATTATACCTATTACTATGTGCTACAAAAATTTCAGTAATGCTTTTTTTTAATATAAAATGAGATGTTATTTTGTCTTTAGTAATAACGGGTAAGCCCTCTATTTTCAATCCTTTCTTCACTACACCATCCGCAATAAATGCTTCTATACTAAAATGTTGTTCCGTATTGTTTTTCAATGCATTGTATACTTTCAATGCTGAATCTCCTATGCCATAAATTAAGATATGTTTGGCTAATAAAGGCTTATCTTTTAAATGCCCATAAATCGTTTTAAAAAACAATCGATAACTACTAAGCACAACAAGATTAAGTAAAGCATGTATTATAATAAGGGCCGGAGGTATGGATAAACTAGCTGTAAAGTTTATTACTCTATTTAAAAAAACTCCTATTATACTAATTGCCAATATTAGTATTACAGCTTTAAAAAGTGTAATAACATCCTTCAACCCGGTATATCTAATTACACATTTAAAAGATCTAGTCGACAAAAAAGAAATACAGCTAATAATTAAAATAAAAGGGATTGTTTTAAAAAATAAATTGATATCAAAATTTAAAGTAAAATTAAATTGAATTAAATGCGCCACAAAAAAAGTGATAGCCACTAATGTTAAATCTAAGCTTAAAACAAGCCAGGGTGAAGCGAGTTTTTGAAGATAACAAGCGCAATATCCTTTCAGCATAACTTTAGCGCTTTGGTTATTGTTGTAATAATCCGTTTTAAGTCGTCTTGCAGTAAATTAGATCCACTTGGCAGGCATAAACCTCTGTTAAAAAACAACTCCGATGTGCCATTTGTAAATTGTAAATAGGATTTAAAAATTGGCTGAGTATGCATAGGCTTCCATAATGGTCTAGATTCTATATTTTCTTCTAATAACGCTTGTCGTAAAGTTTCGCGCATCTTAAAAGAGCTTGTTAATATGCAGGTCATCCATCGGTTTGAATAAAAATGCTTAGGCGGTTCTAAAAACATAATATTGGGATAATTTTTCAATTGGGTTTTGTAAAAATCAAAATTATTTCTTCTAGCAGATACCCGAGCTTTAATAACCTCCATTTGCCCACAACCAATACCAGCCAGTACATTGCTCATTCTGTAATTAAAACCAATATGAGAATGCTCGAAATGGGGTGCATTATCGCGCGCTTGTGTAGCTAAAAACACAGCCTGTTTTTTAAGTGTCTTATTTTTAACAATAAGTGCGCCACCACCAGAAGTAGTAATAATTTTATTACCATTGAAAGATAAAACCCCAAAATCTGATAATGTTCCGCAAGGTTCACCAAAATATGTACTTCCTAATGCTTCAGCGCTATCTTCCACTACAGGTATTTTGTATTTTAAAGCTATTGCATTAATTTCATTGGCCTTATAAGGCATACCGTAAAGGTGTACAGCAATAATAGCCTTAGGTTTTTTATGTTTACTAATACGATCTTTAATTGCTACCTCTAATAAATCTGGACACATATTCCAAGTATCCTTTTCACTATCTATAAAAACAGGAACTGCGCCTTGATATAAAATAGGGTTGGCTGAAGCTGAAAACGTAAAACTCTGGCACAAGACTTCATCGCCTTTAGATACACCAATCAATACTAAAGCCAAATGAATAGCAGCTGTTCCTGAGCTTAATACAGCCACCTCCTTATTGTTGCTTAAATAAAGTTTAATAGACTCTTCAAAACTATTAATATTAGGTCCTAAAGGTGCTAGCCAATTAGTAGTAAAGGCTTCTTTTATAAATTTTTGCTCATTACCACTCATATGGGGTGGTGATAAATATATCTTCTTTTTTTTAGACATTCTTAGGACTTCATATACTTTTATTAAGCTAAATACTTTATTATTCAATAAAAAAAACAAATTACCAATAAATAATTTACAATTAATTGAAAAATCAATTTTAACATAATTAATCTATGAATTATTTTAGTTTACAGCGCGTCTCTAACAATGTTTTTCGTGAAATTTTTACACGTTAAAAAAGCATCTTAATATTAAAACAGCCTGCTTTTAAATATTTTTTCACATATTTGCCAAGTCATTAAATAAAACTCAAATTACATGCTGCAAAATCTACAAAACAAAACCGTATTGGTTACTGGAGGTGCTGGTTTTATAGGCTCTAATTTATGTGAAGCTTTGCTTTTAAAAAAAGTAAAAACGGTATGTCTAGATAATTTCTCAACCGGTAAACGAGATAATATAGAGCCTTTTCTTAAAGATGAAAACTTTACACTTATTGAGGGTGATATTAGAGATTTAGACGATTGCAACAAAGCTTGTAAAGGTGTGGATTATGTACTGCATGAGGCCGCTTTAGGTTCTGTACCCAGGTCTATTAAAGATCCTATTACAACTAATGCTGTTAATGTGTCTGGGTTTTTAAATATGTTGGTAGCAGCTAGAGACGCTAAGGTTATGCGTTTTGTATATGCAGCAAGCTCTTCTACTTATGGCGACCATAAAGCCTTACCAAAGGTTGAAGAAACCATTGGTGAGCCGCTATCGCCTTATGCTATAACAAAATATGTAAACGAATTATATGCCGATATTTTTAGCAAGGCTTATGGTTTAGATACTATAGGTCTGCGTTATTTTAATGTGTTTGGAAAACGCCAAGATCCAGATGGTGCTTACGCTGCAGTAATTCCGCTTTTTGTAAAGCAGTTTATTAAACACGAATCACCTATAATTAATGGAGACGGCAGTTATTCTAGGGACTTTACTTATATAGATAACGTATTGCAAATGAATTTTTTGGCACTAACCACAGAGAATAAAGAAGCCCTAAATACGGTATATAATGTAGCTTATGGCGATAGAACAACCTTACTACAATTAACCACAATATTAAAGGATCAGCTTGCAACATTTGATGATAAAATTAAAGATATAGTTATAAAACACCGTAAAAATCGTGAGGGAGACATTCCGCACTCATTAGCCTCAATAGACAAAGCTAAAACTTTATTGAATTATAAGCCTGAATATAATATAACCGCCGGTATTAAAAATGCTGTTCGCTGGTATTGGGAAAATTTACAGTAAAAAAGTTGTAGAATTAAATTTAGTATTTACCTTGCTTATTTAATCGCTAATAGTGCTTTTATTTTAAAATCTTTAATTATTTTAAGCGGGCTTAAATTAGTGAATCTCTTATCAAAACACAAATAGCTCTAAATAGTATAACAAATAACATGAAAATAACAAATATTTGCTGTATTGGCGCAGGATATGTAGGTGGACCAACCATGGCTGTTATTGCAAAAAAAAACCCGCATATTAAAGTTACCATTGTAGATATTAATCAAACAAGAATTGATGCTTGGAATAGTACAGACCTTTCCAAATTACCTATTTACGAGCCCGGTTTAGCTGATATTGTTAAAGAAACACGCAATAAAAATCTGTTTTTTTCAACCGCTATTGATAGTGCTATTGATGGTGCTGAAATGATTTTCATATCTGTAAACACGCCCACAAAAACTTACGGTAAAGGCAAAGGCATGGCTGCCGATTTAAAATATGTAGAACTTTGTGCCAGAAACATAGCAGAAGTTGCTAAAAATGACAAAATAGTGGTTGAAAAATCTACTTTACCAGTAAGAACAGCCGAAGCTATTAAAAGCATTTTAGATAATACTGGCAGTAATGTAAAATTTAATGTTTTGTCTAATCCAGAGTTTTTGGCAGAAGGTACTGCCATTCAAGATTTATTAAAACCAGATCGTGTATTAATAGGTGGTGAATCTGCAAAAGCAATTGAAAGTTTAGCGCAAATTTATGCTAGTTGGGTGCCCGAAAATAGAATTTTAAGAACCAACGTATGGTCCTCTGAGTTATCAAAACTAACAGCTAACGCTTTCTTGGCGCAGCGTATCTCATCTATTAATGCCATATCCGAATTATGTGAAAAAACAGAAGCTAACGTCGATGAAGTTGCTAAAGCTATAGGTATGGATTCTCGTATTGGACCTAAATTTTTAAAATCGTCAGTAGGTTTTGGGGGCTCTTGTTTCCAAAAGGATATATTAAACCTGGTATATATTGCAAGAAGCTACAACTTACAAGCAGTTGCCGATTACTGGGAGCAAGTAATCATACTAAACAACCACCAAAAACAACGGTTTGCTAATAATATTATCAACACGCTATACAACACAGTTTCAGGAAAAAAAATTGGCTTTTTAGGCTGGGCATTTAAAAAGAACACCAACGATACGCGAGAATCTGCAGCCATTTATGTAGCCGATTATCTGCTAAACGAGCAAGCCTGTATTGCTGTTTACGACCCTAAAGTATCTCACGATAAAATACAAGCCGATTTAAATTATTTAAACACAAGATCGGCAGATGAAAATAACAATTTAATTCATGCCTCAAAAACACCTCTCGACGCTTTAAAAGATGCTCATGCGGTTGCTATCATGACGGAATGGGATGAGTTTACAACCTACGATTGGAAAAAAATATATCAAAGTATGAAAAAACCAGCTTTTATTTTTGATGGCAGAAACATACTCAATAAAACTGAAATGGAAAATATAGGATTTACCTACACATCCATTGGGCAGAAATAAAATTATACGTTTCAAAAAAAATGAAAACAGATAAAATTGCTATTATAGGTCTAGGTTATGTGGGTTTACCCCTGGCCCGTTTATTCGCCACTAAATATAATGTTGTTGGTTTTGATATTAATCCAAGTAGAGTAAATGAATTATCAAACGGAAATGATATTACATTAGAAGTTACTCCCGCTACTTTAAAATCTGTTTTAAAAACCAAACAAAACAATAAGAACGGATTATTTTGTACCACAAGCACAAAGGATATACAAGATTGTAACTACTATATCATAACTGTACCTACTCCTATCGATAAAAATAAAAGACCCGATTTAACGCCCTTATATAAATCAAGCGAAACTGTGGGGCGTGTTTTAAAAAAAGGAGATATTGTAATATATGAGTCTACAGTATTTCCTGGAGCTACAGAAGAAGAATGTATTCCTGTTTTAGAGAAAATAAGTGGCTTAAAATTTAATATAGATTTTTTCGCAGGTTACTCCCCAGAGCGTGTTAATCCTGGTGATAAAAACCATACCGTAGACAAAATCTTAAAAGTAACAGCTGGCTCAACACCACAAGTTGGCTTACAGGTTAATAGTTTATACGCAAGTGTAATAACAGCTGGCACCCATCTAGCACCTACTATTAAAGTAGCAGAAGCAGCCAAAGTAATTGAAAATTCCCAACGCGATATTAATATTGCCTTTGTTAACGAATTAGCTAAAATATTTAACCTTATGGATATTAACACCCATGATGTTTTAGAAGCTGCAGGTACAAAATGGAATTTTTTACCATTTAAACCAGGCCTAGTTGGCGGGCATTGTATTGGTGTCGATCCGTATTATTTAGCACAAAAAGCCCAAGAAGTGGGTTATCATCCAGAAATTATTTTAGCCGGACGAAGGGTTAATGATAGTATGGGGCAATATGTAGCTTCTCAAATTGTAAAACTAATGATTGATAAGGACATACTAATTAAAGGTGCTAATATTCTAAATCTAGGAATAACATTTAAAGAAAATTGTCCAGACGTACGCAATACAAAAGCTGTAGACCTAATAAATCAATTAAAAAGTTACAAAACAAATATTACGATTTATGATCCGTGGGCCAATCCAGATGAAGTAAAACACGAATATAATTTAGACACCATTAATACGCTGCAAAACAATAATAAAAAATTTGATGTTATAATTTTAACAGTAGCACATAATGAGTTCTTAAGCCTTGATTTAAATACATTATTAAAAAGTAACGGATTAATTTACGATGTAAAAGGCGTGCTAAAAAACAAATCTATAAAATGCCTGTAGAATAAAATACAGCAATTAAAACAAACCTTACTTTTTTTAAAATTACCTAGCTAAAAAAAACATGAAATAATAATAATAATAATAATAATAATAATAATAACGTATTTAAAGCTAGTTTAATAAAACCAACCAACTTTAAATATGCTATTATCAAAACTAGTTTTAAATATTGCTAGCTAACCAATCACCTACTGCTTTTGTACCATAAGCTTTTCCGCCATCGGCTAAATCCTCTGTAACCACACCACTACTTAAAGCAGCATTTACAGCATCTCTTATAGCTTTGCCTTCCTTCTGTAAACCAAAATGCTCAAACAACATAGCTGCCGATAAAACAGTTGCCATTGGGTTAGCAATATCTAAACCAGTTGCCTGAGGGTACGAACCATGTATAGGCTCGAATAAAGCCGCGCTTTCCCCTACAGAAGCTGAAGGCATTAAACCCATAGATCCCGAAATAACAGAAGCCTCATCAGTTAAAATGTCACCAAATAAATTTTCAGTAATTAAAACATCGTAGCTATTTGGCCATTGCACTAAACGCATTGCAACAGCATCTACAAACTCGTAACTTACTTCAACCTCTGGATAATCTTTTTCCATAGCTTGCACTGTTTCACGCCATAAACGAGACGTTTCTAAAACATTAGCCTTATCTACACAGCACATTTTCTTACCACGCGTCATCGCTAACTCAAAACCTTTTTTCGCCAAACGCTGCACTTCTGCTCTAGTGTAAACGCAATTATCAAAAGCAGTTTCTCCGCCATCTTTTCTACCTTTCTCACCAAAATAAATACCTCCAGTAAGCTCGCGTAAAAATACCAAATCTGTTCCTTCAATACGCTCACGCTTTAAAGGCGACTTATCTAGTAAAGACGGAAACGTAAATGTTGGCCGTACATTAGCAAATAAACCCAACGCTTTACGCATTTTAAGCAAACCCTGTTCCGGACGCACCTTTGCAGTAGGATCGTTATCAAATCTTGGGTGTCCAATAGCACCAAATAAAACAGCATCCGAAGCTAAACAAATTTCGTGTGTCGAATCTGGATAAGGTTCTCCAACAGCATCAATCGCAGCAGCACCAGTTAAAGCAGGTTTCCAAGTAATCTCGTGTCCAAATTTTGTAGCAATAGCATCACTAACTTTAACAGCTTGATCTATAACCTCTGGTCCAATACCGTCTCCGGCTAAAAGTGCAATATTTAATTTCATTATATATATTTTAATCTTTTAATAATTATTTTTATTTGGGCGTTACCACAAGGGTCGGGCTTTACGTTTCAAGTCCGCGCACTTCCTACGTCAGGCTGTGGGCTTTCCACTGCAATCCCTAACGCAATACGCACAGTGCAAAACAATGCAATTAAATGCCAGCAAAACCATAGCTTGCGGCGTAATAAGTAGTGCGCTGTGTTGCAAAAAAGCAAAAATTAGTTAACTCTCTGTGATTTTAAAATTCTTTTCTCCATAGCCCTTATTCTTGTTTTATTTTTTCCATCAACTCGAGACGCTACCGCCCAAATAGCAGCAGGCAGCCAGCCAATTAATGTAATTTGTAAAATCACACAAATTATTCCAGAAATTATTTTTCCTCTCAAAAAAAAGGACAACCATGGCAATAAAATAGCAACTAGTATCATATAATTTAAACCTATTTTAGTATTTATAATCTTAGTCGGGCTTAAAAAAACAGCCTAAGAGTTTTAAGAGGTACTAGTACCCCTTGGACAATGTAGCTGCTTTAGTATAATTTGTTCTATTATTAGTCTTAAATTAACATTTAATTTACAATAATATTTAGCATTTTCTCAGTAGCCTTAATAGCAGAAACAGTTTGATCGCTATCCAAGCCACGGGTTTTAAACTCACTATCTGAGCTTTTCCAAGTAATAATTGTTTCACACAAAGCATCAGAATTACTACCAGGCGGTATTCTTACTGCGTAATCAATTAATCTGGGTAAAAGCAGTTTTTTAATTTCAAAAATATTTTTCGTAGCATTCATAAAAGCATCAAATTGCCCATCGCCTTGGGCATGGTCCTCAAAAGTTTCTCCTTCAATAGAAATAGAAACTGTTGTGCTAGGTTTTAAACCCTTGGAATGCGTAAGTACATAAGCGTTAACTTTTACCTTCTCTTTATAAGTTCTATCTAAAACATCCGAAATTATATATGGTAAATCTTCCTTTGTAACAACCTGTTTCTTATCCCCTAACTCGATTATTCGCTGTGTTACCTTTCTTAAATTTTCATCGTTAAGTTGCAAGCCTAATTGCTGTAAGTTTTTTTGAATATTGGCTTTACCAGACGATTTTCCTAAAGCATATTCGCGTTTTCTGCCAAAACGCTCAGGCATTAAGTCGCTAAAGTATAGGTTGTTCTTATTGTCTCCATCAGCATGAATACCAGCGGTTTGTGTAAAAACATTAGCGCCAACAACAGGCTTATTAGCAGGAATCATTACACCAGAAAAATTTTCTACTAACTTACTTACGGTGTAAAGCATTTTTTCATTCACACCAATTTTAAAATCAGGTAAAAAATCATTTATTACAGCAATAGTACTAGACATGGGTGCATTTCCAGCACGCTCACCCATTCCATTAATAGTTAAATGCAAACCATCGGCTCCAGCTTTTACACCTTCAATAGCATTGGAAACGCCTAAATCATAATCGTTATGCGCGTGAAAATCAAAATGTAAATTAGGGTAAGTATCTTTTATCTCCTTTATAAAATCGTAAGATTCTTTTGGTGATAAGATCCCCAAAGTATCAGGCAGCATAATTCTTGCAACGTTTTGAGTTTTTAAGAATTCTAAAAGCTCGTAAACATAAAGCTTAGAGTTTCGCATACCGTTACTCCAATCCTCTAAATAAACATTAGTAACAATGCCTTTGGTATTAGCTAAAGTTATAACATCTGCTATCTCCTTAAAGTGCTCGCTAGCTGTTTTTTTTAATTGATGGGTTAAATGATTAAGAGACCCTTTGGTTAGTAAATTCTGAGTCTTTGCTCCAGCATCTAGCATCCATTTAATTGAAACGCCTTTGTCTACAAAAGTAAGTACTTCAATTTTATCTAAATAATTGTTTTGAGAAGCCCAATCTGTAATATTTTTTACTGCTTGAAACTCACCTTCTGAAACTCTAGCAGAAGCCACTTCAATGCGGTCAACCTTTAGCTCGTCTAGCAAAAGTTTTGCAATAGTTAGTTTTTCTGAAGCAGAAAACGACACTGTCGAGGTTTGTTCACCATCGCGCAGTGTCGTATCCATTATTTCTATATGTTTAACGTTCATGTTTTAAAACGGACGAGATTCTGTAAATGTTTCAATGTCGCTTTTCATGTTTTGTAAATAATCTATATCATCAAAACCATTAAGCATATTGTCTTTTTTGTAACCATTAATATCAAACGATTCTTGAGAACCAGAAGCTAATAAAGTAATAGTTTGGGCTTCTAAATTTATCTCTAACTCGGTATTAGGGTCGGCATAAATAGCCTCGAAAATTTCATTAGCAAATTTTGGAGTAATTTGTACCGGTAATACACCAATATTTAAGCAGTTATTTTTAAAAATATCAGCAAAAAAACTAGATACAACACAGCGAAATCCATAATCGTAAACTGCCCATGCAGCATGCTCTCTGGATGATCCTGAACCGAAATTCTTGCCGCCCACTAATATTTTTCCTTTATAAATAGGGTTATTTAAAACAAAATCTTGTTTTGGGGAATCATCGCCATTATATCTCCAGTCTCGAAATAAATTATCTCCAAAACCTTCTCGTTTTGTCGCTTTTAAAAAACGTGCTGGTATAATTTGATCAGTATCTACATTTTCTATTGGCAATGGAACTGCAGTACTTTTTAATTGTGTAAATTTATCGTAAGCCATAATTTTATTTTTAGCGCTTAGCCTTTAGCACTTGACTATTAGCTAGATTGTAATTGAAATTTTAATTAACCTTTAGCTAATAGCTAAAGGTTAAAAGTCGTTATAATAATTCTCTAGGATCTGTAACTTGCCCTGTAACCGCTGCAGCCGCAGCAACTAATGGACTAGCTAATAAAGTTCTTGATCCTGGCCCTTGGCGACCTTCAAAGTTTCTGTTTGATGTGCTTACTGCATATTTCCCAGCAGGTACTTTATCATCGTTCATTGCTAAACATGCAGAACAACCTGGTTCTCTTAAAACAAAACCAGCGTCATGAAAAATATCCAATAAACCCTCTTCTTTAATTTTAGCTTCAACAATATGCGAACCTGGCACTAACCATGCTGTAACATTATCTGCCTTTTTTCTTCCTTTTACTATGGATGCAAAAGCACGAAAATCCTCAATACGACCATTGGTACAACTACCAATAAACACATAATCAATTGGCTTCCCTATCATTTGTTCGTTTTCAGCATACCCCATGTAAGTTAAGGATTTGCCATAAGTGGCTTTACCACCTTCAACAGATTCTGCCGACGGAATATTTTTAGAAATCCCTATACCCATACCTGGATTTGTGCCGTAAGTAATCATCGGTTCGATATCGCTAGCATTAAAACTTAATTCTTTATCAAAAACCGCATCATCATCAGATTTTAATGTTTCCCAGTACGTCATGGCTTTATCCCAATCTGCACCTTTAGGAGTCATGGCGCGCCCTTTTATGTATTCAAAAGTTTTTTCATCTGGAGCAATCATGCCGCCACGTGCACCCATTTCAATAGATAAGTTACAAACCGTCATACGGCCTTCCATAGACATGTTTTCAAAAACATCACCAGCATACTCTACAAAATATCCTGTTGCGCCAGAAGTCGTTAATTGCGAAATAATATATAGCCCAACATCCTTTGGTGTAACACCTTTATTTAAAGTACCATTTACGCTTATGCGCATTTTCTTAGGCTTAGGCTGCATTATACACTGTGTGGTTAGCACCATTTCAACCTCTGAAGTTCCAATACCAAAAGCAATAGCTCCAAAAGCACCATGTGTAGAGGTATGTGAGTCTCCACAAACAATAGTTGCACCAGGTAGTGTTATCCCGTTTTCTGGTCCTACAACATGTACAATACCATTATTTTGGTGCCCTAACCCCCAATGGCTAATCCCGTATTTATTTGCATTATCTTCTAACGTTTTTAATTGATTTGCAGATAATGGGTCCTGAACAGGTAAATGTTGATTTATTGTTGGTGTGTTATGATCTGCCACTGCAAAAGTCTTTTTAGGGTACAGTACACTTAATCCCCTACTTTCTAGACCTACAAAAGCCACAGGGCTAGTAACTTCATGAATTAAATGACGATCTATATAAAAAACATCTGGCCCGTCTGCAATACTGCGCACTACGTGCGAATCCCATACTTTATCAAACAATGATTTGCTCATAACTATAATTGATTATTTTTTTAAGTACTCAAAATAAAATTTGAGTATTACAAATTTATACTTTATTACAGTTATTCAAAACTTTAGGCCCTCTACTTGTTGAATTTTTATAAAATTACCAACGATTTACTTAAAAATTCAATTAAATTCAACGAAATAAGAATATTGGCTATAATTTTTAAACATCTAAAGCAGGTTTTAGGCGCTTTAAATATTAGATTAATTATAGGTATAGTCTTTTTTGTAAATTATTTTATTGTACAAATTTTCAGGCAAAAAACATGTATTACTTTGTATTTCACAATACTAATAAGTGCTTGAAGTTTACAATAGAGTAAGCTAAAATATCTGTAATTTAAAAATAAACACGACTAAGGAAAACGCAAAAGCTAGTTTGCTATACCTAAACACTGCTAACCTTAAAATAGAGATGAAAAAAATGCTTTAACACAGCTTTTATTAGCTAGGAAAAGAGTAATTTTATTTAAAAAAAATGAATTCTAGACCAGCTAAACTTAAAAGTATTCGACCGGAAATTTTAAAAGCTAAAATTAATGCGCAGATGAGTGAAGACGAGCGCTTTCAAAATACAGTTTTACGCGCTATTATAAAATTTCAAAATGATTTATTAATTGCTCTTTTTAAAAATTACATCATTAAACATAAAAATGTTTTTCACAAGCTATCTTTAGAGAAAAGAAGCGAATACATTGTAAATTCAATACAAAAAGACATTAAATTTCGAAACACTTTAAAAGGAATCGTTTTAGGGCATTTTACAGTAGACGAATATGTTACGTATAACAAAAACGCATCAAAACTTAACAAGCGCATATTGGGGATGATTAAAGAGCGCTTATTGAGCCAAATTCAATTGTTTGATGAAACAGATATATTGGATAACGCCTAAATTGTTTATTTTTAAACAACGAGAGTTAGCACAAGTATTAATCGCATTATAAATTAAAAAAAATGTTGGTAAAATTAAACAAAGCAAACAACTCAATCGAAATTAAAGATGACCTAAAAAACCAGTATCTGATTTATAAAATCTTAATCATATTAAATTTAGCAAATGCAGCAATCAGAATATTTGGAAAACAAATAACTGAATATGATATTATTGAGTACGTTTGGATTGGAGTGGGGTTTATTTCGTTAGTTGTTCTCATTATTTTTTGTTTAAAACATCTACCGCAGCAAGTATTTCTGTTCAACAAATAAGTGAACTAGAAGAAAAGACTGTGTTTGGAAAAAAAAAGGTTTGGGCTAGCATTGAAAAACGGAAAGAAAAGGAATTTAGGGAGTTTCAAAACATGATCGGATTTGATTAAAGTTCGTGAACTTTTTAAAACAATTAAAATCGCAAACTGAACACAAAAAAAAACTAAAACAATAATCTATAACCGCAATTATTACCGATTCAATATACACGAATTTATTCAGAATTATTAAAGCCTATGCTAAATTGAAAATTAACACACACTAACCTCGCAGCTACTTTTAGCTAAAAAAAACCAGCCCTTGCAATTTATTTAGTCATAAATTGCAAGGGCTAGTTTTTTTGTGCGTGCTTTAAGTTACCAATCTAAAAGTGAAACACCATTCAAATCGGTGGTTAAAACGTCGCTCATATAATCGAAAAAAGGGCGAACAGCCTTAAACGATTTATCTACCTTATTTATAAAATCGATATCTAAAACCTCCTTATCTGTGAATTTTCTGGTAAAAATATACTGTTTTTTCTTAATTAAATCTATAGATTTGTGGGTTTTATCAAAACCTCTAGGTGCTGTTTTAACTTCATCACCCTCAAAGGTATTCCCCCAAACGGTATTAAATTTTTTGTTTTCTAAGATAGCTCTAATTTCAGAATCGTCCATTTCAAATTCTCTTCGAATCCTTAATAAATCCTCTTTAGCGGGTTCCCAGAAACCAGTAGCTATAAAACTTTCATTATTCGGCTGAATATGCAAATAATAACCACCTCTAAGCCTTGGCTTTACCCTATTAAACGCGCCTCCAAAATGTGTTTTATAAGGCAACTTGTTTTTTGAAAAGCGAACGTCTCGATAAATCCTAAATACTTTTAGTTTATCAATCTCGTCATGCGTATTTAAAGTATCAAAAAGCGCTTTATAAAACAATTTAACGTCTTTCTCTATTGTTTTAAATTCTTGTTTGTTTTCGTTAAACCAATCGCGATTATTGTTTTTTTCTAACCGTTTAAAATATGCAAAGAGAGAATTTGATATTTGAATACTCATATTTCAGGTGTTACATCTATTAAATCTCTAAAATACAAAAAGTCCCGAATGCAGCGGGACTTTTTATTAATGTCTTAACATATTACATTAATCACGGTACTGATTTAAAGCGTTTTTCACAGATTAAGAATGGTGAATTTATCTAGATTATTTTTTTATTAATCTGCATTAACAAAAGGTTTATCCACAGCTAATTTATTATCAAATTGAAGGGTTCTAATTGGGAAAGGGATATTAATACCTGCTTTATCGTACGCTTTCTTAATTTCAATTATAGCTGTAGTTTTCGCTTTTAATTTCTCAAGCATACTTTCGGCATCGATCCAAAAACGACACAAGAAGTTTATGGAACTATCACCAAATTCTGTATAATAAAATTCCACGTCTTTTTCCTCTTCAACTTGCGTAAATACGCTTGATATAGTTTCCTTAGTAAGCTGTTTAACGGCTTCTAAATCTGAATCATAACCAACTCCACACTCCAGTGACACCCGCATCTTTGTAGTTAACGAATAATTTTTTAAAGGATTTTCTAATACCGTTTTATTAGGAATAATTACCATATTATTATCAGCTTCTTTTAAAACAAATTCTTTTAGGTTCACATCCACAACTTCTCCAGAGTATCCATTAGTTTCAATCCAATTACCTATTTGAATACGTTCTCTAAACGAAATTACCACCCCTGCAAAAGTATTTGACAACGTACCTTGTAACGCTAACCCTATAGCTAAACCAGCAACACCTGCTCCAGCTAACAATGATGTTAACATTTTGCCTAAATTTAAAATTCCTAAGGCTAAAAACAACCCAGTAACAACAACTACCACAGCTGCAATTTTAGAAATTACTAATGCTATGGAAATTTGAGAAACGCGCTTTTCAATAAGCTTTAAAACAAGCTTACGTGTGTACTTAGCTAAAAAATACGCTGCTGAAAGCACAAAAATTGCTAAAATTAAATTAGGTATACTTTTTATAATAATACCTACCCACCCTTGAAGTTTATCTACTAGTTGCTTAAACGCTTCGCCTAATGCCGATTTCATGTTTTAAAATTTAAATTTTTAAGAATTGCTTTTAACAGAAAAGAAATTGTAAAATCTAAATCTTAGTTGCCTTTAAAGTCTCAGTATTATTTTTTGACCACGCATTTAACATCCAACTAGATTTTTCAAGCTCTCTAATATAAGCACCAATTAAATCAATAGTGCCTTCGTCTGATATTTTGTCTGCTTTTTTTACAACCTTAGTCATTTGCTCTAGCAGTATTTTATGATCCTTTAAAGTTTCGTTTACCATATCTACATCTGTTTTAATTGGCGCATCTTCATTTATAGCAGAAGCTTCCAAATAATCTACCATTTTACTCATCGGATGATATCTTAACGTTAAAATTCTTTCAGCTATTTCATCTATTTTTACTTTAGTATCATTATAAAATTCTTCAAATTTCACATGTAAATCAAAAAAATTTCGCCCAGTAACATTCCAGTGATTACTTCTTAGCTTTTGGTAGTATACATGGTAATTTGCTAATAAGGTATTTAATTCTGTAACTACTGGCAATACTTCCTCTTCTTTAATATTTAAATAATTCATGTTTTATGTTTTTTAAGTTAATTTTTAAAAAAAAAGACACAAAAAATATCTTTTTTCCTTCACTGCTAAATTATAATATACTTGAAAAAACGTTTTGTTCCTTTCAAATGAATCTTTGCTCATATGATAAAAGCCAATAAGTTATTATTAAACAGTACAGAAAAAAAACACATTCAATTATACTTAATAACACCTTGTAATTTTGATTAATAAGTTTATTTCAAAAAATAACACGGTGTAATTAATAATATCAAAACAGCTTATAAATATTATTAAAATATAAATAAATGAATAGTAAAACGGTTAAACACTTAAAACTAACTTTTAAACTAAATAATCTCGAAATAAAAAATATAATTTAAGGCATTATGTACAGCGTAAAACAATACGCGTTACAACTAGTATAATCTTTTAAATTTCTGATAAAAAATCTTTATTTTCGCATCTGATTGTTCTCGGTTTTTAAATATATTGAGGTCGGCCATTTAACCTTAAATCTAAAACATGATTGTGTATGCTTAAAGAAGTTGTTATCGTTTCTGCCGCAAGAACGCCTATAGGAAGCTTCATGGGTGGCTTATCCACTATTCCTGCTACAAAGTTAGGAGCAATTGCTATTAAAGGCGCAATGGATAAAGTAAATTTGAATCCAGATCTAGTAGACGAAGTTTTAATGGGTAATGTTCTACAAGCAGGTACCGGACAGGCGCCTGCAAGACAAGCTGCTATGCATGCTGGAATCCCCAATAGCGTACCCTGTACTACTGTAAACAAAGTTTGCGCCTCTAGCATGAAGGCTATTATGCAAGCTGCGCAATCCATAACGCTTGGAGATGCTACTATTATTGTTGCCGGCGGCATGGAAAACATGAGCCTTGCTCCGCATTATATGTACGCCCGAAATGCAACAAAATTTGGGCCAACATCACTAATTGATGGTTTGCAAAAGGATGGCCTAGTTGATGCTTACCAAGAACAAGCCATGGGTGTTTTTGCTGATTCTTGTGCGGAAAAATATAACTTTTCAAGACAAGCACAGGATAATTACGCAATACAATCCTACACAAGAGCTGCTCACGCTTGGGATGCAGGGAAGTTTAATAATGAAGTAATCCCTGTTGAAGTGCCACAGCGACGAGGTACTCCTGTTGTTATTAGTAAGGACGAAGAATATACCAAAGTTAAAATAGATAAAATTCCGCAATTGCGCCCTGTATTTTCTAGCAATGGTACAGTAACTGCAGCTAATGCCTCTACTATTAACGATGGCGCAGGTGCCGTTGTTTTAATGAGCAGAGAAAAAGCAGATGCATTAGGTTTAAAACCTTTGGCAACCATAAAAGGATATGCGGATGCCGCACATGATCCGGAATGGTTTACCACTGCCCCTGCAAAAGCATTGCCAAAAGCACTTAAAAAAGCCGGAATACATACCAAGGATGTTGACTATTTTGAATTTAATGAAGCGTTTTCTGTAGTAGCATTAGCTAATATGAAAATATTAGGACTTAGCGATGAAAACGTAAATATTAATGGTGGTGCAGTTTCTCTAGGCCACCCATTAGGGTGTTCTGGCGTTCGTATAATTATTACATTGCTAAACGTTTTAGAACAAAACAATGCAAAGATTGGTGCTGCTGCAATATGTAACGGTGGCGGTGGCGCTTCTGCTGTAATTGTTGAGCGCCTTACGGATTAATGCGGATCTTATTATTTATAAAAGCGTATTTAGACACATTAATTATACGAAATGATATGAAAATATTGATATTTTTTTATTACAATTACTTACAACAATCAATAGTTAAGCTAATACACACCTAAATTCATGCAGTACGCCATTTGTAATTTAAGCCTTGTACCTCTTCGATTTGAGCCAACAGATTCTAGTGAATTAGTTTCTCAAGTACTTTATGGTGATATTTTTAAAGTTTTAGAAACTCGTAAAAAATGGAGTAAAATTAGGCTTGCTTTTGATAATTATGAAGGTTGGGTAGATAATAAACAATATTTAGAAATAACCGAAAAGCAATACGATTCTATTAATAGTGAAAAGCCTAAACTATCTTTAGATCTGGTCGATTTTGTTGAAGATGAAAACAAGCAACTATACCCTATTACTATTGGCTCGAGTTTAAATGGACTTTCTGTTTTGAATCATAAATACGATGGTGATTTAATTGATAAAGTTCGCAAAAAATCCAATATAATTAATACCGCATTTATTTTTTTAAACGCGCCTTATTTGTGGGGTGGAAAAACACCTTTTGGTATTGATTGTTCTGGATTTACTCAAATGATTTATAAATTAAATGGCTACAAATTATTGCGAGACGCCTCTCAACAGGCAACACAAGGCGATGCGCTAAGTTTTATTGAAGAAAGCGAACCGGGCGATCTTGCTTTTTTCGACAATAATGAAGGTGTAATTATTCATGTTGGTTTAATTATGAAAAATAATTACATTATTCATGCCCACGGCAAAGTACGCATTGATCGTTTGGATCATTCTGGAATCTATAATGTAGATAAAAGAATACATACCCATAAACTCCGTGTTATAAAAAAGATAATATAAAAAAATGCCACTTTTAAAAGTGGCATTTTTTTTGAAATAGAAATACTATAATTATTTACTGGCCCGATTTAGCAAGTATTTTCGCTTCAGTTTCCTTCATCTTTGAAGTGTTACCTAAAGCAGCATAAATATTTTTTAATTGTTTTAAAATATCAATTTTAGTATCTGGGTTTTTGCTTAAAAATTTAATTAACACATCAGCACCATTTTGAAAAAAATCATTTTTTTCAATTTTAAACTGCTCATATTTAATTTCATCAGCCTTACTCATACTTAGTTCGCCCATTTCCTTTATTTTAAGATTGCCTTTTTCTATATAAACATTAGAAAGATTTAACGCTGCATCTGCATAAGTAGGATCTATTTCTAAAACCTTTTCAAAAGATTTTTGAGCGCTAACATTATCACCTTTATTCATACTAACAACACCAACATTATAATGTAAAACCGCATTGTTAGGATCTTTAGCTATAGCTTGCTGAATTAATTCTTTAAATTTATCTTCGTCTTTTAACTGTAAATAAATATTAGCTTCATTAACAATTAAGTCCACGTTTTCTGGATTTTCAGTTCTAGCATCTTTAATTGCAGCTAAAGCTTTTTCATTATTGCCCTGTGAAATATAAATTAAAGCTATATTTTTTACAATCTCAGGCTTTTTAGATTCTGTCATGCGCTCACCTGGCTTTATATGAGTGCCACCCTTCACATAAATATCTCTTGTGTTTTTAGCGGCAACAACCTCTTTTCCGGTAACCTTATCTGTTGCAAAATATTCTTTTGCTATACCCGTAAAATTTATCTCCTTAAGGTTCTCGTATAGCTTTAAAGCTCTATCATATTCTTGAACACTTACAGCTGCAGATGCTGCATAATATAAAAATAAGGTGTCTTTTTTAGTTACTTTATAGGCATTTTCAAAATACTTAGAAGCTTTGGAGTAGTTTTTCTTTCCATATGCCGCATTACCAACGGTTAATAACTCATTAGTAATATTTTGCTCTAAGGCCATAATTTCAGAACCGTAATTTCCTTTCGCTGCTTTAAAACTTTCTAAAATAGCGTCAAGATTACCATTTGTTCCTTTACCCTTTGCATATAATGCTTGACCTTTTAAATAATAGAATTTTGCTTTTGTTTTCTCGTCCATAGCAGATAGTAAAGCTTCTACTTGAGGGAGCGCGGCTTTTGCATCTGCAAAATTTTCTTTTTTAATAGCTTTTTCAATTACTTTCAACTCTTTTTTTTGCGCAAATGAAAATGCACTTATTGAAAACGCTAAAGCTAGGATTAATTGTTTTTTCATTTTTAATAATATTAAAATTAATTTTCAGTGTTATTATCGTTTGTATCAGTACCATCATCAAGAGTTGTGCCATCTTCTGTAGGCTTAGCGCTTTCTGTATCTTCAACGTTTTGAGATAAAATTATATTACCATCCTCGTCTAACTGTACTTGATCATCGTCGTGCATTACCTTAGCTACCGCGGCTATAGAATCTTTTCCTTTTAGGTTTATTAATTTAACACCTTGCGTAGCTCTTCCCATAACTCTTAAATCTTTTACCGCCATTCTAATGGCAATTCCAGATTTATTTATAATCATTAAATCATCCTCGTCGGTTACGTTTTTTATAGATACTAAATCTCCTGTTTTTTCGGTAACTGAAATGGTTTTCACACCTTTACCACCACGGTTAGTAATTCGATAATCTTCTAAGCTAGAGCGTTTTCCGTAACCATTTTCAGAGACTACAAGCACATTACTCTTCATATCATCTACTGCTATCATACCGATAACTTCGTCTGTTTTTTCATCTTGAAGACGAATACCACGCACACCAGATGCATTTCGTCCCATTGGTCTAGTTTTTGCTTCTTCAAAACGTATAGCTTTACCCGATTTTAAGGCTAACATAACTTGGCTTTCTCCGGTAGTTAATTTAGCTTCTAGTAAAACATCGTCGTCTTTAATAGTAATGGCATTGATACCATTTGTTCTTGGTCGAGAGTACTGCTCTAAAGATGTTTTTTTAACTTGCCCTTTTTTAGTAGCCATTATAACGTAATGGGTATTTATGTAATCTTCATCTTTTAAATCTTGAGTACATATAAAAGCCATTACTTTATCGTCTTGCTCAATGTTTATTAAGTTTTGTATGGCGCGACCTTTAGATGTTTTACTTCCTTCAGGAATTTCGTAAACACGCATCCAGAAACATTTTCCTTTTTGGGTAAAAAACAACATGTATTGGTGGTTTGTCCCAACAAATAAATGCTCTAAGAAATCCTCATTACGGGTGGTTGAAGCTTTTTGGCCTACACCACCCCTATTCTGTGTTTTGTACTCAGAAAGTGAGGTGCGTTTAATATAACCTGCATGCGAGATAGTAATAACCACCTTTTCATCTGGTATCATATCCTCTATACTTAAATCTCCTCCTGCATATTCAATAGCCGAACGGCGCTCATCACCATACTTATCCCTTACTGTTTCTAGCTCGTTTTTAATAATTTCCATTCTACGTTCTTTACTTGCTAAAATAGCTTTCAAATCCGTAATCGTTTTCATTATTTCATCATACTCTGCTCGCAACTTGTCTTGTTCTAGACCGGTAAGCTGGCGCAATCTCATTTCGACAATGGCCTTTGCTTGTATTTCGGAAAGCTTAAAACGCTCGATTAAGTTATTTCTTGCTTCTTCTGTGTTTGATGATGCTCTAATAATTTTAATAACTTCATCAATATTATCAGAAGCTATAATTAAGCCTTCTAATATGTGTGCGCGCTCTTCTGCTTTTCTTAATTCATATGTTGTTCGCCTAACAACAACATCATGTCTGTGCTCAACAAAATAATGAATTAACTCTTTTAGGTTTAACAACTGTGGTCGCCCATTTACAAGCGCTATGTTATTAACACTAAATGAAGACTGTAGAGCAGTATATTTAAATAATTTATTTAGGACGATATTTGGTATCGCATCACGTTTTAATATATAAACAATGCGCATTCCGTTTCGATCCGATTCATCGCGAATCATCGAAATACCTTCAAGCTTTTTATCATTAATCAAGTCGGCAGTTTTTTTAATCATATCTGCTTTATTGACTTGGTAAGGTATCTCATCTACAACAATACATTCGCGCCCTTTTACCTCTTCAATATTAGTTTTAGCACGTATTACAATACGACCTCTACCCGTTTGAAAAGCTTCTTTAACACCATCGTAACCATATATAGTTCCTCCTGTAGGGAAATCGGGCGCCTTAACGTGAGTTATAAGCTCTTCAATTTCAATATCATTGTTTTCTATGTAAGCAATAGTACCATTCACAACTTCTGTTAAGTTATGCGGTGGCATATTGGTTGCCATACCTACAGCGATACCCGAAGCCCCGTTAATCAACAATCCAGGAATACGTGTAGGCAATACAGTAGGCTCTTGTAAAGTATCATCAAAATTTAACTGATGGTCTACGGTTTCCTTATCTATATCCGCTAACATATCTTCGGATATTTTTTTCATACGTGCCTCCGTATAACGCATAGCTGCTGGGCTGTCTCCATCAATCGAACCAAAATTACCCTGACCATCAACAAGCATATACCTCAAACTCCACTCTTGCGCCATACGTACCATGGCATCATATACAGAAGTATCTCCATGAGGGTGATACTTTCCTAAAACCTCTCCAACTATTCTTGCTGATTTTTTATGCGCTGTATTAGCTCTAATACCCAGCTCGTACATACCGTAAAGTACGCGTCTGTGCACTGGTTTTAAACCGTCTCTTACATCTGGTAAAGCCCTTGATACGATAACTGACATTGAATAATCAATGTAAGCCGATTTCATTTCATCCTCAATATTAATAGGAATCACTTTTTCTCCTTCTGCCATAAATAATTTTAATTAGGTTATCTGGTTTTCTGAACGCGCTAATATAACGATTCCAAAAACCATAGTAAGACTATTAAACTTCAATTATTATCTAATTTATTAACAATTTATATAGCGCATCTGAATATAAAATATAAATTGTTGTTATTTTGTAAGTTTTTATTTATTAATTTTTGAATCACTGGACATGGTATTTTTAAATATCATAAAATTAACTGGAGTTATTTCCTAAAAAATATTAATTTAACATTAAAATGGTGAAATTTTAATAATTTACTAAAAACACGCTTAATAAAGTGCTTCTAAAACTACAACTCTTAAGTATTAACAGATTTTTAGGTATAGTTTTTAAGTTTAATTAAAATGTTTTATTACTTTTAAAGCAGAAAGAATAAATATATGGATGATAATTTTTCCCCAAGAGTAAAAGATGTTATAGCTTACAGTAAAGAAGAAGCCTTGCGATTAGGGCATGATTTTATTGGCACAGAACATCTCATGCTAGGTCTTTTAAGAGATGGCAACGGCAAAGCTATTGATATTCTTAATGCCTTAGATATCGATTTAAATCATTTAAGGCGGAAAGTTGAAATATTAAGTCCTGCAAACCCGAACATTGTAACGGGTTCTAATCAAAAAAAGAACCTACATCTTACTAGGCAGGCAGAACGCGCTTTAAAAACAACATTTTTAGAAGCTAAATTATTTCAAAGCACATCAATAAATACAGCACACCTATTACTTTGTATTTTAAGAAACGAAAACGACCCCACTACCAAGCTTTTAAGTAAGCTAAAAGTTAATTACGATAATGTTAAAGAACAATTTAAATCTATGATTACAGACGACAATGAATTTATAGAACCGAAATCCGAATTTCCAGACGAGAATACACCTCCGGGTGGAGAATCTAATAAGGATAATATTTTTAATTCTCCTACCGGTAAAAGTAGTTCCAAATCCAAAACACCTGTTTTGGATAATTTTGGTAGAGATTTAACCGCTCAAGCCGAAGAAGGCAAACTCGACCCTGTTGTTGGCAGGGAAAAAGAGATACAACGTGTTTCGCAGGTTTTAAGTAGACGAAAGAAAAACAATCCTTTATTAATTGGTGAGCCAGGAGTTGGTAAATCTGCTATAGCAGAAGGTTTAGCACTTCGAATTGTAAAAAGAAAGGTGTCGCGCATACTGTTTAATAAGCGCGTAGTAACTCTAGATTTAGCGAGTTTAGTTGCTGGGACAAAATACCGTGGACAGTTTGAAGAACGTATGAAGGCGCTAATGAATGAACTTGAAAAAAACGACGACGTTATTTTGTTTATTGATGAAATACATACGATTGTTGGCGCTGGCGGAGCAACAGGAAGCTTAGATGCTTCAAACATGTTTAAGCCCGCACTAGCTCGAGGAGAAATTCAATGTATTGGCGCAACAACTCTAGATGAATACAGGCAATATATTGAGAAAGACGGTGCTTTAGAGCGTCGTTTCCAAAAGGTTATTGTGGAACCTACATCGGTTGATGAAACTATTGAAATTCTAAATAACATTAAAGGAAAATACGAGGAGCACCATAATGTAGATTATACACAAGCAGCTATTGAAGCGTGTGTAAAATTAACGAATAGGTACATGACGGAACGGTTTTTGCCAGATAAAGCTATTGATGCCTTAGATGAAGCTGGATCTCGCGTGCACATTACTAATATAGAGGTGCCTAAGCAAATTATTGAACTTGAAAAGAAGCTTGAAGATATTAAAGTGCTAAAAACAGCAGTTGTTAGAAAGCAGAAATATGAAGAAGCTGCTAAGCTTAGGGATGATGAAAAGCGTATAGAAAAAGAATTAGCTATTGCCCAAGAAAAATGGGAAGAAGACACAAAACAACACCGCGAAGTAGTTACAGAAGATAATGTTGCAGATGTAATATCTATGATGACAGGTGTGCCTGTTAACAGAATTGCACAAACAGAAATTAATAAATTAGCTGAATTACCAAATCTTATTAAAGGAAAAGTTATTGGTCAAGATCAAGCAGTAGCTAAAGTGGTAAAAGCTATTCAGCGAAACCGAGCAGGTCTTAAAGATCCTAATAAGCCTATTGGGTCATTCATTTTCCTTGGTCAAACAGGTGTTGGTAAAACACAATTAGCTAAAGTGCTTTCACGAGAACTTTTTGATAGTGAAGAATCTTTGGTTAGAATTGATATGAGTGAATACATGGAAAAATTTGCCATCTCAAGATTAATTGGTGCACCTCCAGGATATGTTGGTTATGAAGAAGGCGGACAGCTTACCGAAAAAGTTAGACGTAAGCCTTACGCCGTAGTTCTTTTAGACGAAATTGAAAAAGCACACCCCGATGTTTTTAATATGCTACTTCAAGTGCTTGATGATGGCTACTTAACAGATAGTTTAGGTCGAAAAATTGATTTTAGAAACACCATAATTATTATGACGTCCAATATTGGCGCACGTAAATTAAAAGATTTCGGCACAGGTATAGGCTTTGGCACAGCATCACAAAAATCTCAAGAAGATGCAAATGCTAAAGGGATTATAGAAGGTGCGCTAAAAAAATCCTTTGCTCCAGAGTTTTTAAACCGAATTGATGACGTTGTTGTATTTAATGCTTTAGAGAAAGAAGACATTAATAAAATAATTGATATAGAACTAGAAAAATTACTTAATAGAATTAAGGGTTTAGGCTATATTTTAACACTTACTGAAACCGCTAAAGATTACATCGCAGATAAAGGTTTTGATAAACAATACGGAGCACGACCGCTAAAAAGAGCGATTCAAAAATATGTTGAAGACGCTTTAGCTGAAGAAATAGTTGCTTCAAATTTACAGGAAGGCGATAATATTAAAATAGATTTGGATGAAACTTCAAATGATCTAAAAATTAGTATTGTTAAATCCGAAAAAACCACTTAACGTCGAGTATGTAATACAGTATTTTAAAAAAACACCTGCTTAAAAAACTTTTAAAGCGGGTGTTTTTTTTAAACAAAAAAACTACAAATGAGTGTTTTAGAAATATTAAAAAGATATGAATAATACCAATTTGAAATAAGCGCAATTAAACATCTTTTGAATCGCTCCTAATTATCATTGAACACGCCTATCTTTTTTTCTGTTTTTAAAACTCTGTACAGAAGAATAATACCTGCTAAAAAGAAAACAAATAAAAATAAAATACCATTGCGCATACTACCCGTTATTTGATCTATAAAAGCAAATATTACCATACCTATAACAATTCCAAGCTTCTCTGCAACATCATAAAAACTAAAATAAGAGGTGGTATCTTCTGTTTCAGGTAAAAATTTAGAATAAGTCGATCTTGCTAAAGATTGCACACCTCCCATTACTAAACCAACAAAACTAGCAGCAATATAAAACTCCATTGGCGTTTTCATTAAATATGCATAAAAACACAAAGCCATCCAAATAGCATTAACAGCTATTAAGGTCTTAATATTACCGAATCTTGAAGACGCTAACGAAGTTATAAAAGCGCCTAATATAGCAACTAACTGAATAATTAATATACTAATAATTAAACCCATCGTTTTAGCATCGGTACTACCCCAAGCAATTTCTTCTTCCCCAAAATACACAGCCACTAACATTATTGTCTGTACAGCCATACTAAACACAAAAAAAGCTTGTAAATAATATTTTAGCTTTAGGTTTTTATTTAATTGTTTCCATACTTGTAATAATTCTTTTAACCCATTAAATATAATAGTTTTGGTTACTTTATGTCCTGAAGATGCACCTTCTGGCAAATAATAAAATGAATATTGACTAAACAAAACCCACCAAATACCCACTGTTAAAAAGGAAACTTTCATAGCTTCAAATGAAGCAACATCCTTAGCTGCTTTTAAAGCTTGGTTTATCTCAACCTCCGATCCATTTTCTAAAATAGCCTTAGCAATACTAATATCAAACCCAAACCAGTTAGGAAACATAACCATTAATAAATTTAAAACCAGCAAAAGCACACTTCCGAAATAGCCTAAAGAAAACCCCTTAGCACTTATCCTATCTTGCTGCTCAGGAAATGCAATATCGGGTAAATAAGAATTATAAAACACTAAACTACCCCAATACCCTATTAATCCCATAAAATAAAATAGCAAGCTTAAATGTATTTTTTCTGGTGTTATATCAAACCAATATAAACCTATACACCCCACACTACCTATGTAACAAAAAAACTTTAAAAAACTCTTTTTATTACCCACATAATCTGCAATTCCTGATAATATTGGTGATATAATTGCAACCACTAAAAACGTAAAAGCAGTTACAAATGTTATAAGTGCTGTACTCTTAAATTCAAATCCAAATGCAAAAACAGTTTTTATAGAAGTATTTGTTTTTAAAAATAAGGCAGAATAAAAAATAGGAAATATGGAAGATGCTATAGTTAACGAATACACGGAATTTGCCCAATCGTAAAATGCCCAAGCATTTAATAGCTTTTTACTGCCTTTTTCTAATATTTTCATAGGTTACAAAATTGATAAAAATTTACACCTTGCTAAATTATGATGGTTTTAGCAATCGCAGTATGTATTTTACATTAAAATTAGTTAAAATAAAAAAAGCTGCTCCATCAAGAGCAGCTTAAATATTTAATAAAAGCTTTTAACAAGCATTAATGTTTAGTTTTTTCTAAACTGAGTAACCCCAAATTTTTTAGCTTCTGCCTTAGCCTTTGGCGCCAATTTTGTTAAATTAGCTATTCTTGTATCATTAGCAGGGTGGGTACTCATAAATTCTGGAGGCGCTTGCCCGCCACTTTTAGCACTATTTGCTTTCATCCGCTTCCATAATTGAGCAGCTTCATCCGGATTATAGCCAGCAACAGCCATTAAATAAATCCCTATCTCATCAGATTCTGTTTCATGGCTCCTACTAAATGGTAGCATTGCACCAACCTGAGACCCAATACCGTAATATTGATTAAATGCATTTCTACTTTGTTCATTTTTAATCACGACATTACCAGCTACAGCTCCAAACTGTTGCAACATTCCTGCACTCATGCGCTGCTGCCCATGGTTTGCTAAAGCATGAGCTACCTCATGCCCCATTATAGCAGCAACACCAGCTTCATTTGCAGCTATGGGTAAAATACCTGTATAAAACACAATTTTACCACCCGGCATACACCACGCATTAACAGTTGCATCGTTCACCAAGTTGTATTCCCATTTATAATCTTTCAAGTAGCCTGTGTTGCCATTTGCGCTTAACCAGCGTTCTGCGGCAACAGCAATACGTTGGCCAACTCGCGAAATCATCTCTGCATCCTTTGTACCTGTAACTACATTGTTCTCATTTAAAAACTGACTATATTGCGAAAAAGCAGTTGGGAACAACTGAGAGTTTGGAACAAATGCCATAGTTCTCTTTCCGGTAAAAGGATTTTTAGCACAGGCACTAAACAAACAAATTGTCGTTATTAAAAAAAAAGTATTTTTTATCTTCATCATTTTTAAAATTATTTAGTTGACACAAAAAAGAATAGCAATTTTAGTTTTTATTATTACCAAGCCTTTTTGGAAAGAATATGTTAAATATAAAAAAATAAGAACATAAAAGGCAAACTGAAAGAAATAAATGTTTAATACCTTAAAAATATTTGTTATGTTATCTGATATTGTACGACTTAAAAATAAACTTATTATGAATAAAATATTTATTGTTGTTGCATTTTTATTATGTTTTAGTTGCAGTTCTTCTGCTCAGAAAAAGCAAACAGAAACATCAAAAACCTTTAAGGTTTCAAAAACTGAATTGGAATGGAAGAAAGTATTATCAGCACAAGCCTATTATGTTTTGAGAAAAGCAGGAACGGAACGTGCATTTTCTAGCCCATTAAACAAGATGTACGCAGATGGCATATACGTTTGTAAAGCCTGTGACACCCCATTATTTAAAAGTGAACATAAGTTTGATTCTGGAACAGGTTGGCCTAGTTTCGATAGAGAGATTGAAGGCAATGTAGATTTTTCTACAGATTATAATCTAGGATACGCCAGAACTGAAGAACATTGCGGAACCTGTGGCGGACACTTGGGGCATGTATTTAACGATGGACCTAATGCCACTACAGGAAAAAGACACTGCATTAACGGTGTTTCTTTAAAATTCATTTCTAGTAATTAATTATATAAATTGGCTAAATAGTATTTTATAATAACCAGGAATGGCTTGAAAAATTCAACAAAAAGCATGAAACATAGCACTGCAATTTTGTAATAATTTAAATTAATTTTCGGATCAATTTTAAATATAAGAATACAAGGTTATAATAATTACACATAGTAACTTGCTAAAACACGTATTTAAACGCTAAGCTAATCAATATTAATAATATTTTTTTAGCTTAAAAAGCGGTTGAAAAATCTAATATTTTTTGATATTTATAAGATGCTTAATTCTTTTTATGAATACGATTGTGTAAATTTGTAACTTAAATTTATAGAAATGAACAAATACGATATTATAGTTCTTGGAAGTGGACCTGGTGGTTATGTAACAGCTATTAGAGCATCACAATTAGGTTTTAAAACCGCTATTGTTGAAAAAGAAAGTCTTGGTGGTGTATGTTTAAATTGGGGTTGTATTCCAACAAAAGCATTACTTAAATCTGCACAAGTATTTGAATATTTAAAACATGCCGAAGATTACGGTTTAAGCGTTAAAGATGCTTCTCACGATTTTGATGCGGTTGTTAAACGTAGCCGTGGTGTTGCCGAAGGTATGAGTAAAGGTGTTCAATTTTTAATGAAGAAAAATAAAATTGATGTTATACAAGGTTATGGAAAATTGAAGCCAGGAAAAAAGGTTGATGTTGACGGTACTGAATATAGTGCAGATAATATAATTATTGCAACAGGTGCACGCTCTCGCGAATTACCAAATTTACCTCAGGATGGTGAAAAAGTGATTGGGTATAGATTAGCTATGACTTTAAAAAAGCAGCCTAAAAAAATGATTGTAGTAGGTTCTGGTGCTATTGGTGTTGAATTTGCATATTTCTACAACGCTATGGGTACCGATGTAACCATTGTTGAATATTTACCAAGTATAGTGCCTGTTGAGGATGAAGATGTTTCAAAACAACTAGAGCGTTCTTTCAAAAAGTCTGGAATAAAAATAATGACTTCAGCCGAGGTTACTGCTGTTGATACATCTGGAGATGGCGTTAAGGCCACAGTAAAAACAAGTAAAGGTGAGCAAGTTTTAGAAGCTGATATTATTTTAAGCGCTGTTGGTATAAAAACAAATATTGAAAATATAGGTCTTGAAGATGTTGGTATTGTTGTAGATAGAGATAAAGTAATTGTAAACGATTTTTATCAAACTAATATTCCTGGTTACTACGCTATTGGAGATGTTACCCCTGGTCCTGCTTTAGCACACGTTGCTTCTGCCGAAGGCATTTTATGTGTAGAAAAATTAGCGGGGCAACATGTTGAAGCCTTAGATTATGGAAATATTCCGGGTTGTACATATGCCTCCCCAGAAATTGCATCTGTTGGTTTAACCGAAAAACAAGCAAAAGATAAAGGCTTAGATATAAAGGTGGGTAAGTTCCCGTTTTCAGCTTCTGGTAAAGCCAGCGCAGGTGGAACAAAAGAAGGTTTTGTTAAAGTAATTTTTGATGCAAAATATGGCGAATGGTTAGGTTGCCATATGATTGGTGCTGGTGTAACCGATATGATTGCTGAAGCTGTTTTAGGTAGAAAATTAGAAACTACAGGCCATGAAGTATTAAAAACAATTCACCCACACCCAACAATGAGTGAAGCAGTTATGGAAGCTGTGGCTGATGCTTACGATGAAGTTATACATTTATAAGCCTTGTATTTAAAATTATAATGTGTTTTTACAAAAAAAAGCGATTCAAAATTGAATCGCTTTTTTTGTACTAAATTAGATCTTCTCTATGTTAGGTGCTATAATAAAAAAAACATACTATTAGCTTCCTTTAAACTAATGTAGACCGTAAGATAAAGACATAACGTTTGATTTTGTTTAAGTATAGCAACTATTTTACGATACAATTTGGTATTACTATTACTAATTTTGGTATTCTATTTTTAGAATCACCTATAAATATTTAGCAAAACATTGGATTATCAATAATAGCAAGCATAAGTATTTTTTCTATATTAAAATTTAGTCTAAAAAACTTTGTATGGCTAATTCGTAACTCTGTAAACCAAAACCTAGAATAACGCCTTTTGCATTTGGTGAAATATAGGATTGATGACGAAACTCTTCCCTGCCAAATGTATTAGATATATGTACCTCTATAACCGGGGTTTCTATAGCTTTAATAGCATCTCCAATACCTACTGATGTATGTGTGTAA
The DNA here is from genome assembly GCA_937958265.1 of uncultured Algibacter sp. GTDB lineage: Bacteria > Bacteroidota > Bacteroidia > Flavobacteriales > Flavobacteriaceae > Algibacter_B. Next base: position 64,036 of record CALGNX010000001.1, read on the forward strand.
GCTGCTGCATTTAAAATAATACCGTCGTAATTAAAACCAAATTCTTGAATTTTATCTATTAACTCCCCTTCTATATTGGATTGAAAATAATCTAAACTTACATTGAGGTACTTACCCTTTATTGTGTCCAAAAATTCAGTAAAAGATAAACTTCCATAAATACTTGGTTCTCTTTTTCCTAATAGATTTAAATTAGGTCCGTTAATGATAATTAGTTTTTTCATACTGTAAATATAAAAAAAGGCTTTGATTAATTTTTTAAAACATCAATTTGTGTAAACCCTCATTTCTCTCAGATTAGTAAAAGCTTTAATTGTATTAGGCTCTTCATTAATTTTCGACTATAATTTTATTTAGTGCAATTCCTGATTTATTGAGTTTGATGATGCTCATAAATATAAAAAACTACCTTATGTTAGTTTTTTTATGTTTAATTTTATAGCAATGAAATGGCAAAATGCACTAAACGATTATCAACTCTATTTAAAAATAGAGCGCGGTCTCTCAAAAAATTCAATCGATAATTACACGCTTGATGTTAGTAAACTTATTACGTTTTTAAATATCAACAATATAAATGTAGCGCCTACTTCCATTAATACAGAAATTGTACAAAAATTTATTTATGACACTTCTAAAAATATTAATGCCAGATCACAATCCCGATTAATTTCTGGTTTGCGCAGCTTTTTTAATTATTTAATATTTGAAGATTACAGAAAAGATAATCCTTTAGAGCTTATTGAATCTCCAAAAATTGGCATTAAACTTCCAGACACATTATCTGAAGGAGAAATAAATAAACTAATAAATGCTATTGATTTAACCAGAACCTACAATAATGTTAAAATTGGAGAGCGTAATCGCTCAATTCTAGAAACTTTATATGGCTGTGGTTTACGAGTAACTGAATTAATTGATTTAAAAATTTCAGATTTATTTTTTAATGAAGGTTTTATAAAAGTAACCGGTAAGGGTAGTAAGCAACGTTTTGTACCTATTGTAGAAGCTACCAAAAAATATATTAATATATACGCAACACAAGTTCGAACACATATAAAAATTAAACCCGGCTTTGAAGATACTTTGTTTTTAAACCATAACGGAAAGCAATTAACACGAGCCATGATTTTTACAATTATTAAAGATTTAGCAAAAAAAATAGAACTTAAAAAAAAAATATCTCCTCACACATTCAGGCATTCCTTTGCTACTCACCTTTTACAAAATAACGCAGATTTACGTTCAATACAACTTATGTTAGGTCATGAAAGTATTACTACAACCGAAATTTACGTCCACTTAGATAAAAGTCACCTTGCTGAAGTGATTGAAAAATACCACCCAAGAAAATAGCTTTCTAAATATTTTGAAATTAGTTGAAATAAAAAAAAATCTAGCTTACGCTAGATTTTTTTTATAAATATTAAACAGTGTAATTTAAACTACCAATTACTTAGCAATATTAACGGCTCTAGTTTCTCTAATAACAGTAACCTTTACCTGACCTGGATATGTCATGTCAGTTTGTACCTTCTGGGAAATACTAAAGGATAATTCTGATGCTTTTTGATCGTCAACCTTTTCGCTTTCAACAATAACACGTAATTCTCTTCCAGCCTGAATAGCATAAGCTTTCTTAACACCACCAAAACCTATAGCAATATCTTCTAAATCTTTAAGACGTTGAATATAACTATCCAAAACTTGTCGACGTGCTCCTGGTCTTGCGCCGGAAATAGCATCACAAACTTGAATAATAGGGGAAATTAAAAATTTCATTTCAACTTCATCGTGGTGTGCACCTATAGCGTTACAAACTTCTGGCTTTTCTCCAAATTTCTCGGCCCACTGCATACCTAAAATAGCATGTGGTGTTTCCATATCAACTTCGGCATCTGGTACTTTTCCAATATCATGTAACAATCCTGCACGTTTGGCCATTTTAGAATTTAAGCCCAATTCTGCAGCCATAACACCACAAAGTTTGGCAACTTCGCGAGAGTGTTGTAACAGGTTTTGCCCATAAGACGAACGATATTTCATTCTTCCAACCATTTTAATAAGTTGAGGGTGTAAATTATGTATACCAAGATCTATAACCGTTCGTTTACCTACTTCTATAATTTCTTGCTCAATTTGTTTCTGTGTTTTTTTAACAACCTCCTCTATTCTAGCTGGGTGTATCCTGCCATCGGTTACTAATTTATGAAGTGATAAACGTGCCACTTCACGCCTAACAGAATCAAAACAAGATAAGATAATGGCTTCAGGTGTATCGTCCACAATAATTTCAACCCCTGTCGCTGCTTCAATAGCTCTAATATTTCGTCCTTCACGACCTATAATTCGCCCTTTCACATCATCAGACTCAATATTAAATACAGAAACACAATTATCAACGGCTTCTTCTGTACCAATACGCTGTATTGTGTTTATTATAATTTTTTTAGCGTCCTGTTCTGCCGTAAGCTTAGCTTCCTCTGCTGCACTTTGCACGTATGCCATCGCATCATTCTTAGCCTCTCCTTTTAACGATTCAACCAATTGCTCTTTAGCCTCCTCTGCAGACAAGCTCGAAATTACTTCCAATTGCTCTACTTGGCTTTTATGCAATCTATCAACCTCTTCCTGCTTTTTTTCTAAAGCATCAAGCCTTAGGTCGTAATTCTTAGTCTTATTTTCTAAACTTTCATTAAGTTTTTTATTTTTAGCCACTTCACTAGACAATTGCGACTCCTTATCTCGCGTACGCTTTTCAGACTCAGCTATTTTCTTATCACGACTTAAAATAATTTTCTCATGCTCTGCTTTAAGTTCAATAAATTTCTCTTTCGCTTGTAAAATTTTATTTTTCTTTAATGCTTCAGCCTCTATTTTTGCCTCCTTAAGTATAGATTCCGAATCTTTTTTCGCATCATTCACAACTTTTGAAGCGTTATTTTTTTCTAACGATTTTGCTATTAAAAAACCTATTACAAGCCCTAATATAACGCCACCTATTGCCAATATAATTGATAATTCCATTAATTTTATTTAGTTAATTATAGTATATAAAAAAGCCTACACCAGCATAAAGTTTTGTATAAACTCCTTAAAAACAAGTTTAGGGCTAACAAGCGGATCAAGGGTCTGCCCGAGATACTGTATTACCAAAATAAATTGACTTACAGCACTAGCAGCATGCTTTTACAACTTAAACTCACCCTTTTTAAAGAAATGATCGTTGAGTTTATCAAAAAAAATAACTAATGTAGGCAGTAACTTTTTTTAGTTTATTTAAAAGAACGTTTAAGAAGAGACTAAACTCAAATTAAGCAACTCGTTTAAGGCGTTTAGTTTTTCTTCTACCTGCCTATTTAGGTTTGCTTTTTCTATGGATTTTTGCTCTACCTGCGATGCAAATTGTAACGCACACATAGCTAATACATCTTGTTTATCTCGAACCGAATAACTTTTTTCAAATTGCTTAATCATACTATCAATACGTTTAGCAGCCTTTCGCAAACCTTCTTCTTGACTTGCATCAATTGTTAAAGGATAAGCCCGATTAGCTACCGATAGTTTTATTTTTAGCTTTTCAGACATTGATATTATTAAGTTTTAACCAGCAATTTGACTAATACAATAGTCAATATCTCTAATTAAAGCATTTATTTTGAGTTTCGTTTCTCTCTTATTATCGTTACCACCAAGTATTCCGTTAGTAATTTTAAGCGTTTCGTATTTTTGTTCCCAATTTGCAATTTGACTTTGCTGAACAGAAACCTGTTGCTTTGAAATTTCTAATTCCTCATTTAATTTCGAATTAGCAATCTTTAAACGCTCTAATTTGAGTAATACCTTATTAATCTTGTTTTCTAACGAATCTACAACATCTTCAATATTACTCATACTTAATAACCGAATACTTAGATTACAAAGTTAACATTCCTTATCATAAATCAAAATGGTTTTATCAAAAAAATAAAAATATAAGTTTAGAAATAAACATCTAATAATTAATTTTTAGAAACCATTTATCAAACAACTAACAACTAGTGCTTTAAAGTGGTGTTAAACTAGAATATAGGAAATGATTTGTGTGCTACCAAAAAGTTTTTTGGATATCTATTACAATTTTACGTTGTTTAAAAAGCATGCTGACCTTGCATAAACCAACCTTGAAGGGGAAAGACAATCGTATTTAAATAATAATTAACTCTTAATACCTTGGGATTAATTTTATTGTTATAATTATAGATCGAGTGGGCAAAAGCAGTCTCTCATTAGTCTAAATGATTAAATGTTAGAACATTTAAAAAGTAAACTAAAAAATAGAATTCATAAAACGTACTGTAACTCTGTAATACCCTAATATGAAGAAATTTTGCTACTTCATATGAGCTTTTAAACATCTAGTGTTCATGATTCTGGTGTTTATTTTACCTAATCCTATTTTATTCTTTGTGCTTTCAAATCAAATTAATATTTTAGCCTGAGAGGCATTTGGTTTATGGTTCATTTAAAACATTACATCTGCTAAACACGAATTTAATTAGTCAATCGTTTTTAAAGCATTTTTAAAACGAATACAACCATAACTTCAGGTGTTATAAACTCAAAATGAAACGCCGTTAATCATATATACACTTATGCGATTTATACTGTTGCTCTTTTTGATTTTTTCTATACTTGTAGGTGCTCAAAATAATTTCCCGCAAAATTATTTTAATAATCCACTTGATATCCCTTTAATATTATCAGGCACCTTTGCCGAGTTACGCTCAAACCACTTTCATTCCGGTGTTGATATTAAAACACAACAACGCCAGGGTTTAAAAGTAAAAGCAGCTGCAAATGGTTTTGTTAGTAGAATTAAAATATCGCATTATGGATACGGCAAAGCTTTATACATAACACACCCCAATGGCTATACGACTGTATATGCACATCTTCAAAAATTTTCACCAGAAATCGAGGCCTTTGTAAAAAAACAGCAATACGAAAAAGAATCTTACCAGTTGGAGTTGTTTCCAAAAGCTGATGCCATTCCTGTCTTACAAGATATGCTTATAGCATACAGCGGAAACTCCGGTGGTTCTGGCGGTCCGCATTTACATTTTGAAATTAGGGATAAAAAAGAACGCCCAATAAATCCAATGCTTTTTGGCATGGAAATTAAGGACACAACACCCCCCTTGGTCAGGTCAATTTATGCCTACCCGTTAGATAAAAATGCGCTTATAAACGGATCTACCACTAAGCAAAAATTAAAACTAATCCCACTTAAAAATGGAGATTACACAACACAAAATATTGATGCTATTGGTAATATTGGTTTTGGAATAGAAACTATTGATAGGCAAGATTTGGCGGCCAATTCAAATGGAGTTTATAACATTCAATCTTTTATAAATGGTAGTCAAAATTTCGAAATAGATTTTAAACGTTTTTCATTTGAAGAAACGAAACACATAAATGCGCTAATAGACTATAAGCATTATATAACAAAGAAAAAGCGGATTCAAAAATTATTTAATCAAAATAATCCGTTAAGTATTTTAAAATCGAACATTAACAATGGAATTATTAAAATTGAAGATAGTACCAACGCTATGTATAAAATTAAAATTTCCGATTTTAAAAATAACCAAGCCTGGGTTACAGTACATATAAAAGGCACAAAAAAAAATAATGTGTTAGAGCCTTATGTAGAATACACCACACCGCATTATATAAAAAACAATGAAACCATTAATTTAACAAAAGGTAATATATGCGTCGATTTTTTTAAAAACACATTTTACGATAATTTTTATATAGATTTTGAAGTAAAAAACGATACATTGAAACTCCACAAAGATGTAATTCCAACAAAAAAAAGATTCAATATTAGTTTTGATGTTAGCAAATATTCTAACACAGACAAAAACAAATTATACATTGCTAGACTTGTTGGCTATAAAAATTATCCCGTGTATATTACTACTAGAAGAAAAGATAATACTTTAATCGCTAGTGCAAAAAAACTAGGTACTTATACACTTGCTATCGATACGATAAAACCCAAAATAAAAAATTATAATTTTAAAAATAAGCAGTGGTTAAGTAAATACCGCTATTTAAAAGTAAAAATAAGCGATAAAGACTCGGGAATATCAAACTACAGAGCTACTATAAATGGTAAATGGATATTAATGGAGTACGATTATAAGCTTAAAATGTTAACTTACGATTTTAATGATGCTGTAATAGCAGATAGCAAAAATAATTTAAAAGTAATTGTAACTGATAATGTTGGAAATAATTCTACTTTTGAAATGTTATTTTACAGAAAATAAACCTTTATCGCACTTGAAAGCAAAGCAAATACTCGCCCCCGTTCTTTTTTTTTTAATATGCACCTTAAATTTCGCTCAAAACGCTACGATTAAAGGTATTATTCTTGATGATGAAAATCGACCTATTGAAAATGTTAATATTAAATCAAAATCTAATGGAACTAAAACAAATACCAACGGCTTTTTTATTTTAAAAATACCTGCCAATGAAGATGTTGTTTTAGAATTCACACATATTTCTCATAAAAAAATAAAAAGCACCTTTTACTTAAAAAGCGGTGAGGAGTTAGAGTTCAATCCTGTAATGAGTACAACTATTGAGCAAATTGCCACAGTAATAATTAGTGGTAATCGCCGTAAAGATGTTGAAGGCATTATAACAATAAAACCCGATGTTATTAGAAAAATACCTGGAGCCAATGCTGGCGTAGAAAATTTACTATTAACATTACCCGGAGTTAGTAATAACAACGAATTAAGCACACAATACTCCGTACGTGGCGGAAATTACGACGAGAATTTAGTTTATGTAAATGGTATTGAGGTGTATCGCCCTTTTTTAGTCCGCTCTGGCCAACAGGAAGGCTTAAGTTTTGTAAACACCGATTTAGTACAAAATGTAGATTTTTCAGCTGGTGGCTTTCAAGCTAAATATGGGGATAAGTTATCTTCTGTTTTAGATATCACCTACAAAGATCCGTATAAGTTTGAAGTAAATGCAGATTTAAGTTTACTTGGTGGTAGTTTATCTTATGAAAACATTAGTAAAGACTCTAAATTTACAGGCATTACTGGCCTGCGTTACAGAGATAACAGTTTATTAGTAAATGCTAAAGAAACCAAAATTAATTTCAGGCCTACTTTTGCAGATGCACAAAGTTATTTCACTTACAAGTTTAATGATAAATTCCATTTAAGCTTTTTAGGTAGTGCCGCTTTAAATAAATATAATTTTAAACCTTTAGAGCGTGAAACAAATTTTGGAACACTAACAGATCCTATGGCATTATTAATTTTTTATGAAGGCCAAGAAAAAACGAGATACCAAACGCTTTTTGGAGCCTTTAAAGGCTCTTATTTTGTTAACGATGATTTAACGCTTCATTTTATTGCTTCAACTTACCATACCACCGAAGAAGAATATTTTGATATTTTAGCACAATACCGTTTAGGTGAAGTAAATAGTAATATAGGGGATGAAAACTTAGGCGAAGTTGAATTTAGCCGAGGTGTAGGCAGTCAGCTTTTACATGGTAGAAATGATTTAGATGCGCTTATAACAAATATCGAACATAAAGGTGACTTTAAACTTAATGAAAACCGTTTTGAATGGTCTGTAAAATATACGAACGAGGATTTTAGAGACCGCTTAGTTGAATGGGAGGTTATTGATTCTGTTGGATTTTCAGTAAGACCACCAAGAACAGCGCCTAACAACCAACCCTATAACGCATTTGCTGCTCCATTAGAACCTTTTCAAAATATACGAACGGTAAACAAAACACAAATAAACAGATTTCAGGCCTATGCACAGTGGAGTAAACGCACCACTTTAGGAAGTAGTGATGTTTGGTATAATGCCGGAATTCGCACACATGGTTGGTCTGTAAGTGGTGAAAACATCGCAACATCCAATCAAATTGTTTTAACACCGCGTGGCCAATTTAGCATAAAACCAAACTGGGAAAAAGATATGCTTTTTAGAGTTTCTACAGGCTTTTATTATCAGCCGCCGTTTTACCGCGAATTACGTGGGCGCGATGGCTCGGTAAACCCAAGTGTAAACTCTCAAAAATCGTTTCATTTTGTAGTAGGTAACGATTATAGTTTTAAAATGTGGGATAGGCCATTTAAATTAACTTCGGAGTTGTATTATAAAAATTTAAACGATGTTAACACATATACGCTGGAAAATGTTCGAATTCGTTATAGGGCAAATAACGATGCTGTAGCTTACGCCTATGGGTTAGATTTACGATTAAATGGAGAGTTTGTACCTGGTACCGAATCGTGGTTTAGTTTTGGGTATTTAAAAACAGAGGAGAATTTAGATAATCGTGGCTTTATAGCTCGCCCTACAGACCAGCGTTTAAAATTTGCAGCGTTATTTCAAGATTACGTACCTAATATGCCTAATTTAAAATTATACTTAAATTTAGTTTATAATACTGGCTTACCAGGTGGGTCGCCAAGCTTTGCAGATCCTTACCAGTTTCAAAATAGATTACCAAATTACAATAGAGCAGATTTAGGGTTGCAATATGTTTTAGTAGATTCTAAAAAATTGTTTGATAGTGGCTGGAAAAAGCCATTTAAAGCGTTGTCTTTAGGTTTTGAAATTTTTAATATTTTCGATGTTCAAAACTCAATAACCAATACCTGGGTTAGAGATGTAAGTAACCAAAGGCAAATTGCTATTCCTAACTTTTTAACCCCTCGTGTTTTTAATATTAGAACCACTATGAAGTTTTAGTAGAATTAAGTGTTACTTAATAGTTAATTTACAGGAGCTTAGTGTTAAAAAAAAACAGTTACATTTAGATTAAAACATGATATAAATCCGTATCATTAAATATTGTAATTTATATAAATGCTTTTAAAACACCTATTACATAGTCAACCTCTGGTTTTGTGTTATATTTACTGAAGGAAAATCTTAGAGAAGGCTTTTTCAAATCAGTATCATTTAAAATCTCCACTAAAACATGAGATTTTTGGGCGCTTCCGCTTTGACATGCGCTCCCTCGAGAGCATGCAATACCTTTTAAATCCAATTGAAACAAAAGCATATTCGATTTTTCAGGAGGAATGGGCAAGCAAATATTTACTAATGTGTGACTACTTAGTGTTAAATTTTTAGAGCTACCATTAAAAAGAATATTAGGAATAGCTGTTTCAATCTGGTTAATAAAATACTGCTTTAAATTTTTAATATAAAGCATTTCATTTTCTAAATTATCTTCAGCTAAGTTCAAAGCTTTTTCAATACCTACTATATTATGTACACTTTCTGTGCCTGCGCGTAGGCCTCGCTCCTGCTCGCCTCCTACTATAGTTGCTCGTAAACCAGAGTTTTTTCTAACAAAAGCAAAACCAATACCCTTAGGGCCATGAAATTTATGCGCAGAGGCGGCTAAAAAGTCTAATGGGGTGTTTTGTAAATCTAGCTTATAATGGCCCACAGACTGCACGGCATCGCTATGGAATAAAGCATTATTTGATTTACATAAATTAGCTACCTGCTTTATATCTAGAATGGTGCCTATTTCATTATTGACATGCATTAAGCTTACCAATGTTTTTTTTGTAGTAGTACTTAGTAGCTGCTCTAAATGGGTGTAATCTATGCTTCCATCCTGCTTAATAGCAACATAGCTAATAGTTATATTGGATTTCGCCTGAAGCTGTTGCACTGTATGCAGTACTGCATGATGCTCTATACGAGATGTAATTATATGGGTTACGTTTAAATCTTGAACGCTACTTTTTAAAATTAAATTATCGGCTTCTGTGCCACCCGAAGTAAAAATGATTTCTGCGGCAGATACATTTAAACATTTTGCAATAGCTTTTCGTGATTTTTCCACCAAAGCCTTTGCGGACCTACCGAAACTATGTGATGATGATGGGTTACCAAAGTCACTCTGCATGGTTTTAAAAACAGCCTGCGCAACTTCCTCTCGCATGGGCGTTGTTGCTGCATTATCAAAATAAACTGATTTCATAGGGTTTAAATTTTTCAACAAAATTATTAAATTATAATTGAAACGGAACTACGTTTAATTTGTTACATATATTTACATTTTAAGTTTGACATTATTTTTTCAATAGTTGAATTTGTAAATTAATCTGTTAACTCCTTTTTAAAAGCTTACACAGTATGTTTTTTTTTAAATGTGTTAATACTTGTTTTTCTTAAATTTAAAAGCAAGTTTGTGCTTATACTGTGCATTAAATTACCATTATAAAAAATGAAAGCACTTTAAACATACCCAATATCTTCCATAAAATAGTTGCGTTAAGGATAGTAGTGAAAAGCCCACAGCCCGACTTTTTAGGAGGTGCGAGGACTTGTAACGTATAGCCTGACCATTTTGGGAACGCCCAAGTTATTTTATTGTTTATTCTTAACTTTATATATTAAAGCTACGTTATAATACACAAATATTTTATTTTTGCTTAAAACACGAATACCATGCGTAAAATATTTTTTATTTTAGTTAGCCTTAACATATTACTATTAGCCTCTTGTGATGATGGCGACATTATTACTACCGAACTAGATTTTGATAATAATTTTGAGGTATGTGCTAGTGGTAGAGATTTAGTGTTTTTTAAAACTAAGAATGAACCTTCGGAATCTTTATCATTAAAGGTCGCCAACCTTAGCTTAGCTGATCTTATTGCGGTAGATGAATTTGGTGTTTTTATTGATACCCTAAATATAACAACTACAAACATATTTAATTACCGCACATACCGAAATGCAACTTTGCCTAGTGATTTATTTTGTAATGCGATACCAAACTCGAATGTTAGTATTACACAGGATGTTGAAAGTACTAGTGGAACGGCGCCAATAAAAACTATTTTAACCGAGGATGACGATGATGGTATTTCTATTGAATTGGATGTTGATATAAACAATAACAATGATACTGATGGAGACGGTTTGCCTAATTTTATTGATGCTGATGATGATGGTGATAATGTGTTGACTAAAGATGAAAACCCCGACCCAAATGGCGACGGCAATTTAGACGATGCACAAGACACAGATGAGGATGGCATTCCTGATTATTTGGATGCTGATGATGATGGTGATGGCATTAATACAAGGGATGAAGAAAATGATAGCCAAAACCAAAATCCTGCAGATGACATTACTGTAAATGGGCTTCCCGATTATTTAAATAAGGATGTTGCTAATTTAAATACGCCCGCAGCCACAGCTTTTAGAGAACATCTTATATCTCAAAACTACGTTATTACTGTACAAATTAAAGATATTGATTTAGAATTAATTTCACTAGACACATTTAATTTTGGTGTTTTAAACAATAGTATTACAACATCTTCTAGAAGAGTGGTTCCTGAATTTCGTTAAATGAGTTTAAGCGTTTTAATTTTGATAAATATAAACCTCGGTGGCTCCTAAACCGTACTTTTGGTAATTGGCATCGTAAAATTTAATGTTGCTATAACGGCCAAAAAGATAATCTAGTTCCATTTTTAAAACGCCCTCGCCAACACCGTGTATAAATACTATTTTCTGGATGCGCTTGTTTATAGCAAATTCCAATTTATGTTTTGCTGTATCTAGCTGGTGCGTTAACATATCATGGTTGGTCATGCCTCTAGAGGATTTTACGAGTTGATGAATATGTAAATCGACCTCCATGGTAGGTTCAAAACGGTCTTTAGCTCTTACTTTAGGCTGATTTTTTCGCTTTGGAATTTCTTTTTCAGAAACGACTGAATGCAAGCTAGAGTTTGAAAATATATTAGGTGTAATAGTATCGTCTTTATTTTTTTTCACCAATTCGTTAACTTCAAATTTTAACAAAAAGCCATCTTGAGTTTCAATAGAAATAATATCACCCTCAATTTTTTGTATAACACCAGATAAATCCTCATCTAAAACTAATACTAAATCTCCTAAATTCAAATGCATAATTAATAAGTTTTATGTGTGGTCTTGGCTCTCGCCATCATTTTTATGCGGTATAGTTTTTGAAATCCTATAAATTCCAACCATAAGTAAAACAATACCTATTATAAGTACATACTGATTTTGTTGCGATCCTGCTTTTGAGTACATAGCAATAAAAGCACCAGCAATAATTAATATATAATTTAAAAAATTCATAATCTGCAATTGTATAGCTCTGCAAATTAAAATAAATTTTGTGGTTAACACATTAAATTATTTTAATTTATATTGTCGTTCTGCGCAAAAAAACAACCGGACAACTACTAATTTACTGTAAATCAATTAAAAGATGTAATTTTAATTTTATTTAAAATCAAGACATTATGTTTAAGCAAATTTTTATTCTTTTATTAATTAGTTTTAATTTTAGTTACGGGCAGCTTTCTGTGCGCAATGATGCTTTTGTTTTTGTTACAGATGAAATTGTTTTTGTGGAAGATGATATAAATTTAAATGAAGCTGAAAGCACTATATATTTACGGAACGAGGCTCAAATTATTCAAGGCGCAGGTACAACTGGAAATACGGGTATTGGAGCGTTAAGTGTTTACCAAAATGGAAACGTAGGTGCGCACGAATATAATTATTGGTGTTCGCCTGTAGGCAACAAAAGCCCTAGTAGTGTAAATAACCCTTTTGGCGTTACGCTTTTAAACGATGTTGTTAATCTTACTAATTCTACACCCGCAAAAGCTAGTGTGAATTTGCCTAATTTAAATGGCACTTCCAATCCTTTAAGCATTGAACCGTATTGGATTTGGAAATTTATAGCCGCAGATGAGTATGCGGATTGGATTTATGTAGGAGACAATACTAGTATAAATTCCGGTGAGGGTTTTAGTATGAAAGGCACTTCAGGTTCTGCCAATAATCAATTATATGACTTTAGAGGAAAACCAAACAAAGGGACTATGGCAATTAATGTTTTGCCAAACCAATTTACTTTGGTTGGCAACCCTTACCCATCTGCGCTAGATGCTTTGGCATATATACACGATCCTGAAAATGCAGCTGTAATTAATGGTACATTATATTATTGGGAACAGGACTTAAATGTTAATTCGCACTTAATACGGGAGTACGATGGCGGCTATGCAACTTATACAATATCTGCAGATGGCACATTAGTTACCGCTTTACCTGCAACATTTAGCACTTACGATGATAATGGGGTTATTGCTGGTGCTGGTAATGGAACACCTTCCGGAAAAGAACCTAAAAGATATATACCCATTGGCCAAGGTTTTATGGTTGAAGGTATAGCTACTGGTGCGGTAAAAGCAAAAAATGAACACCGCGTTTATGTAAAAGAAACAAATACGAATAGTGAATTTTTTAAGACAACAAAAGACACAAAGGCAAAGTCAATTAAAACGAATGCATTTCCTTTAGTGCCAAACAACATTAAACGCTTTAGATTAAATATTGATTTTAATAATACATACACAAGACAACTTTTAGAAAACTTTAGCGACTCTGCTACTGCCGGTTTTGACTATGGTATGGAATCTACAACAAATGCCAATGATGTGCTTTCGAGTGACGCTTATTTTTCAAACGAGACACTTATTTACCGTGCCCAAGCTCTAGTTTTTAATGAAGATTTAAAAATTCCATTGGTTATAAAAACAGATAATAAAATGCCTGTACGCGTAAGAGTTGCGGATATACAAAATATAGCCTCTTTTTTACCCATTTATTTACATGATAAAACAAATAATACGTACACTAATTTGAAAAACATAGATTTTAACACGAATTTAGATCCTGGAAATTATTATGATCGTTTTGAAATTACATTTAAAAAACCAAGCACATTAAATATTGAAAATATTGCAACTTTTGATGATTTTAAAATATTACAAAATAATAAAATTGCTGAATTAACAATTATAAACACAAAAAAACTAGACGTAAAATCCTTCACGCTTATTGATGTTACTGGAAAGCAGGTTTTAAATACTATTTTAAATTCGAACAAAACAAAACAGCAATACTCTACAAAAACATTAAGTAATGGCCTTTATTTAGTTAAAATTAGTTTAATGGATAATCAAACTATCAGCAAAAAAATTATTATTGGCAATAAAAACTAATCTAATTTCTAATTAAAAATTTTATTTTCTATTATATTGTATGGAGGAATATATGTTACCTTGTTTAAACAAACAGCTTTTTGGTATAGAGTGTATGGGCTGCGGTTTACAGCGCTCTTTTGCGTTATTTTTTAAAGGGGAATTTATTGAGGCATTTTATATGTATCCCGCTATTTATAGTTTAATTATGTTATTTGGATTTATTACTGTAAATACTTTTAGAAATTTTAAATATGCAAGTAAAATTATTTATATTTTAGCAGCTTTAAACGGTCTTATTATTGTAAGTAATTTTATAATAAAGACCTTTTTTATTGTATAATAAATTAGAAAAATTTTATGGATCAACAAAAGTTACCTAACGCAACTCTCATTTTAGTATTTGGTATTTTATCTATTTTAACGTGCTGTTGCTATGGTGTTATAGGATTAATTATAGGTGTTGTTGGCGTAATATTAGCCAATAAAGCAACCAAAACTTATTTGAAAAACCCAGAAATGTATTCTGGTTATCAAAACGTGAAAAACGGAAAAACACTAGCTATTGTGGGTATTGTTTTAAGTGTTTTGTATTTAACATTTGTTGTTGCTATGATAGCTCTATTTGGATTTGACACTTTACAGGACCAAGAATTATTGCAAGAAAAAATACAGGAATTAATGCTTTAATAGCGTTTAAAAAAAAAGCAATCTTATTACAGATTGCTTTTTTTTTGATTTTTAAGATTCTCATAAAACATCTACGCTACTACTTTTTTATTTAAATTTAAAAGAGAATTTATAGTATTGTAACGCCAAATCTAAATTTTACTAGAATTTAAAATTATTTATATTGTAGCATTAAAAAACTAGAATGATCTAGTTTTCAAAAGCCTTTAATGTTTTAATAATAATGCATATGCAATCTTGCAATTGCTCCTTTGTAATTACCAAAGGAGGGGCAAAACGGATAATATTGCCATGCGTAGGTTTTGCCAGTAGCCCATTATCCCTGAGTTTTAAACAAATTTCCCACGCCGTATTACTATCCTCAGTATCATTTATTACAATAGCATTAAGTAATCCTTTGCCTCGCACAAGACTAACTAACTTGCTAGTTTTAATATACGTATTTAATTCGTTTCTAAAAACTTGTCCTAATTCAAAAGCATTTTCAGCAAGTGCTTGGTCTCGTACAACTTCTAATGCTGCCATAGCCACTGCTGCTGCAACTGGGTTTCCTCCAAATGTACTGCCGTGGCTACCTGGTTTAATAACCTCCATAACATTATTATTTGCCAATACAGCAGATACAGGGTAAACGCCACCACTAATAGCTTTACCTAAAATAAGAATATCTGGCTTAACATCTGGCTTACCTGAACAATTTTTGTCTGAACAAGAACAGTCTCCACAAGTAGCTAATAATCGTCCTGTTCTAGCAATACCTGTTTGCACTTCGTCTGCAATAAATAATACGTTGTATTTTTCGCATAAGGCCTTTGCTTTTAATAAGTAATCTTCATCTGGCACATAAACACCTGCTTCCCCTTGTATTGGCTCAACTAAAAACCCTGCAATATGAGAGTTCGCTTTAAGCGTTTCTTCCAAAGCTATTAAATTGTTATATTCAATTTTAATAAAGCCGTTTGTATAAGGACCAAAGTTTTTACGAGCTACTGGATCGTTTGAAAATGAAATTATAGTTGTTGTTCTTCCATGAAAATTATTTTCACAAACAATAATTTCGGCTTTATTTTCCTCAATACCCTTAACTTCATAGGCCCATTTTCTGCAAATTTTTAAAGCAGTTTCAACCGCTTCTGCACCAGTATTCATGGGTAGTAATTTATCGAACCCAAAAAATTCGCATGCAAACTTCTCATACTTTCCTAACATGTCATTATGAAATGCCCTTGATGTTAATGCCAAACGCTGTGTTTGCTGCACAATTGCATTTACAATTTTAGGATGCGAGTGCCCTTGATTTACAGCTGAGTAGGCTGATAAAAAATCGTAATATTTTTTATCCTCTACATCCCACACATAAACACCATCTCCCCTATTTAACACTACGGGTAATGGGTGATAATTATGCGCGCCATACTTATTTTCTAAATCTATAGCTTGTTTTGAAGTTATTGGGTAAGATGTTTTCATTTGAAAAAAAATTAAATTTAAAAATTAGAATTCCTTCTAGACCTTTATTCTTTCTATTGAAAAAGCAGCGTGGGAGAGAAATCATCCCTAAAGCATACAAAATTAATTAAATATTGTGTCTTTTCAATTAATTCTGTGTCTTAATTAATAACTTAACTTCTTAAATTTATAAAATGAACTACTTATCAAATGTATTAGACAATCTTACTCAGTCAATTGGGGGTAATCTATCAAGCGTTATAGCTGCTATTATTATACTTGTTGTTGGCTGGTTTATTGCTGGTCTGCTTAAGCGTATTGCTATTAAATTGTTGAAAAAATCTGGTGTAGACGAAAAAATAAAAGGATCGAAAATGAGCATTTCTAATTTTATAGGAAAACTTATTTACTTTTTAGTGATGATATTTGTTTTTACTCTAGCACTAGAAAAATTAGGAATGACGAGTGTACTAGACCCAGTAAAAAATATGTTAAATGGTTTTACTGGATTTTTACCTAGAATAGTTGGCGCAGGGTTAGTTTGCTACATTGGTTACATGCTAGCTACTATAGTTTCTGAGTTAGTGGAACTTGCTGGTGATACATTAAGAAGCTTTACACCAAAACTAAAATTACCAGAAAATATAAATATTGTAACTATTTTAAAGAAAGTTGTATTTATTTTTATATTTATACCTTTATTAATAACAGCTTTTAATATATTAAACATGGACTCTATTTCTGAGCCTGCTACAGCCATGTTAAAGGATTTTTTTAATGCTATTCCTAAAATTATCGTAGCAGCGTTAATATTAATTATTTTTGTTGTGGGAGGTCGTTTTTTAAGCGAATTAATAAAAGATTTATTAAATAGCATGAATCTGAACAACTTTTTCAATAAAGCCGGTTTAGCTTCTGTTACAGGAAACACAAACCTTGTAAAGTTAATAGGTAACTTGGTTTATTTTTTCATTGTTCTATTTGGAATTAGCACAGCTGTAGATAAATTAGAATTCTCACACCTTTCTGATGTTTTAACAACAGTTACAAATTACGCCGGAAAAATATTGTTTGGTTTAATAATATTAGCTATCGGAAACTGGATTTCTACCATTGCTGCAAGTAATTTTTCTAAAAATGATAATAATACTTTTGTAGCTTCAATTATTAGAATTGCCATTTTAGCTATATTTTTAGCTATAGGCTTAAGAACTATGGGTATTGCAGACGAAATAATAAACCTTGCTTTTGGTATTACTTTAGGTACTGTGGCCTTGACTATTGTTTTATCGTTTGGTCTTGGAGGCCGTGAAGCTGCCGGAAAACAGATGGATAAAATACTTAATAAATTCAATAAAGAGTAGTAGTATTTTAACCTGAAAAAATTAAAAAGCTACCGAGTTTTTAACTTGGTAGCTTTTTTTATTACTCTTAATTCATAAGATTATTAGTCAATATGGCTTTTCATATAATAAGTAGTATAGCATTCGCGCTTAAAAAACTTAATTGTATCGTCTTTTAAAAATTTCTGACAACAAAATATTTTTTATCTAGAGTGTAATTTTAGGCTAGCTTATTAATAAAAATAAACTATTATGAAAAACACCTGTAATATTTAAATAAACCCTCGCTTATACTAAATAGTGCTAAACGACTGCGAAGAGACAAAGCTCTGTATTGCACTAAAAATAACATCAAAATTATATGTATATATCATTTGTATGTTTGCCTCAAACAATAAATTTAGCCGTTGACTAATCATTAAATATTAGCTCTCAATAATTTTATTTGATAACACTTATTAATTGAACTTAACAAATTTGTAAAGCTAAAAAATAGCACACATTAATTGTTTTCTTTTTTAAAACCAGCATAAAACAGCTTGTACTAATTCAATTTTTTGATTATGTTCAAATTAAAATGTTAGTAAGATGTTTTTAAATTTAAATACAATTAAAAATATACACTTATACAAGATAAATACAACAGGATTAATAAATTTATTTTTCAAATTCCTAATCTAAATTTTGGCTTTAGAGATAACTTATTTAAACCAATTTAACATTACTTGTAAATAAAAAAAACGCTTACCTTGAGCTATATGGTAAGCGTTTTAAACAAAAAAATATTACGTTTTTTTTATTTTTTAATAAAAGAAATCACTTTTTGCGAGCCATCTTTTATAATTTTTAAAAAATAAATTCCTCTTGATAGTGTAGCTACATTAACTTTTGGATTATTTTCACTAACAAAGCCATTTAACCTTTTTTTTCCCACAATATCAATAACCTCTATTTGAGTCTTGCTTGAAATTCCTACTACATTTAAGAAATTTGTTGCCGGCGAGGGATAAATTTTAATACTATTTAATACGCTATTAGTAGTAAAATCATCTGTACTTAATGAAACGTCAGGGTTAACTGTGATAGTTACAAACGTTTCCGTTGCCGCATTATCAGCATCAAAGGCCCTTGCTGCTACTTTATACGTTCCAGGCGCTTCAGGTGTGAAAGTGGATGTAAACGGCTCATTTTTGTCTGTACTGTAATATTTATCATCTAATTTAAAATTAACCCTATCTAAATTTCCATCAACATCAGTTGCTGTTGCGCTAAAACCGATTTCATCTCCTATAGCATAAACAGCATTATTAGCAGGTGATGAAATAGAAATTGAAGGAGCACTATTTACAACACCGTCAGAAATCAATACATCATTTAGCTTTTTTCCTATCTTCAATTCATCAAAATAAGCACTTGCATTGTAATCACAGGATTTTTTATTGTAAACACCCCATTTTGGATACACACCCGAACCATCATTTGTTCTATGGAATGCTTTAAATTTATCATCAGAGAGTTTTACCTTATATTTATTAAATTGGCTGTTAGACAGTTTTTGTGGCTCGCCATTAAACCAAAATTGGAATATACCTCCAAAATCCCCTTTATCTACCTTTATCCTAATTACAATTGAAACCCAGGTGTTTTGAGCTACTGGTTTCCGCCAAAGTACAGTACGCATAGAAGCTTGTGAAGTGCTATTATTGTAATCTGGACCCCAGGCATTTAATGTTAAATCACCATCATACTCTAAATTTAAAGGATAATTTTGATCATGAGACCCTTCTGATTTCCATTGAAACACAGTAACTTCTTGACTAATGCCACTATTGTCTTCTGTGTCTATTTTCCATCTCCAGCCTATATATACATCATCACCTTCTTTCGGTTTAAAATAATCCCTATCACCTTCAGTCCTTGCAAACTCTGCTCTTTTTCTTTTTTTAGGTTTATTTATTTTCCAGATTTTACCATAGTTAGCGTCATTAACTGTAGAAACTTTTGAAGACGCAACACCATTTTGATCTCCGCTTTGATAGCAAAAATCTTGAGGATAATTGCCACTATCAAATCTACGAAAAAAGTCATTGGGTTTGCTACTTGTATCTGGATTTGCGTACCAAACAACTTGGCTACTTGCTAAACTAAATTGAACTAAAGCAATTACTAGTATTAAATATTTCATATAAATTGTTTTTTTGTTTGCTAATTACTTTGTTAACCAAAGTAATTCATACTTTAAAACCTATTTAATGTATATATTATTTTTTCACAAATACTATCGATTTTTGTTTTGTACTTTCAAACACTCTAAAAAAGTACAAACCGTTTGAAAGTGCAGAAACATTAACTTTATTATTTTTTCTGTTTACACTTGTTTTAAGGACTATTTTACCTGTCATGTCCATTATTTCAATTGGAGTGTGTCCCGTAATCCCTAAAACAGTTAAAAAATCGTTTGTTGGCAAGGGGTATAGTTTAAGTGCTGAGATTGGTTTTTTTTCAACTATCGTATTTGATGATAAACTGATTGAGGTAACTACTTTTATTGTAACGAATGACTCAAAAAACAAACCTTCTGAATCAAAAGCCCTTGCAGCAATTTTGTAAGTTCCTGTATTTTCTGGAACAAATGTTTTTTTAAACGGACTTGTTTTATCTTGCCCAAAAAACACATCATCTATTTTAAAATTTACTTTATCTAAATTACCATCCTCGTCTGAAGCCTCTGCAATTAATTCGATAGTCTGCCCTAATTCAAATTCGCTACCATCTGCTGGAAAAGTTAAAATAGCTGTAGGAGCACTGTTTTTAGAATTTACAGTTAATACTTGAGATACTGCTGTTGCAGCTTTATAAAGTGTATTACCTGGTTGTATAGCAGTAATAGTAGTCACCCCTGCCCCTACTAATACTACTTTTCCATTTTCTATTTTTGCTACATCCGTGTTAGAAGAGCTAAATGTAATAGCTAACCTAGAATCTGAAAAAGCAGATGGATAAAAAGCTTCATCGCCTTTATTTTTTTCTTCAAATGCAGAGAAAGAAATATGTTGACTTATTTTAACGTTATTAATTTTTGAAACATTATCCATTATTTCTTGAGGCGTACCATATAAAATATAATACTCCCCACGATATATTTCGTACAAATTTTCCTGTAATCGTGTTCTATTAATCATTCCTGAAAAACGATTTGAAAAACCATATTTACTCATACTTGGAGCGCGAAATTTACTATGTGTTATCTTCGTTCCTTCAGCAGCCAATCTGATACGATCATCTTTATATGAAATTGTACCGAATCGTTCATCAATACCTACCACTGGTAAATTATTAATTGCAGAGTTTGGTTTATACAAGCCAAGTGCTCTACCCGAATTAGGATTAGAGGATTCTGCCATAATCAGAATACTCTGGTCGTAACTTGCAGGCACATTTTTTGTAGCCTCCAAAGCTACCCATTTATCTTCGGTGTTTTTAAAATAAACAAAATCGTAATCCCATTTACTCACATCGTTCCTTAAAGACCAAACAGCAATTACCCCATTAAGATCCTTGTCTGTTCCGGGAAAACGGCCTGATGGAGCTTTATTCGTAATTTCTCTTCTGAGAGCACTTTCGTTAAACGCAGGCGTGCCTTCGCCAAACTGACTTATACAATGACCGGGTTCACGAATAAAAGAAGCCTCAAAATAATGCCTTATAGCAGAAACATTAATACCATTTTCACCATATAAATCCTCGTAAGTACCATAGTAGTCAAATTCACTTAAAACCTCTTCTGCTTGTTTACCTGGTAAATTACTTTCGTCTAACCCATCCTTATCACTATTACCGCTATCACTATCTTTAGAATCACTACCTATATTTTCCCATTCTGTATAATCATACCTGCCATCTCCAAACCATAAAGCCAACCCACGTTGCGGAATAATTAATTTTTTACCATCTCTAATAACTTTACATTTAGTACCTAAGTCCTCATTATAACCAGCTTGCGTAGGGTTATAACTACCGTCATGAGATGAATCTCTAAATGCCAACTGACCTGCTCTTCCGTAACGATCTGACGCTAATCGCATGATATCACCTTTTCCTGGTAAACCTATAAAATTAATAACACCACCGCCATTGGAAGTAATTCCTATTTCAAAGCCGGAGGTCCCTGAAGACAACTTATGGGTAGTAACACTATTATCAGAATGCGCAAGAACTTGAAAATCTTGAGCTGATAAAAGTGTCGAAACTCCAAAAACAGAGAAAAGACCTAGAGAATATTTTATTAAAATTTTGTTAAAACTCGTAAAGTTATCCATAGTATTTATTGTTATTATTATTAATATTATCTTCAAGTAGTTAATGTTAAGTACCTAAACTATTTAATGCTTTTGGATGTAAAAGCATTAAAAACAGAATACCAAACACTTGTATGAATGTAAAATACTACAAATAAAATGAAATAAAAAATTATTGGGCATAACTTTAGCTATATAGCACACAGCATAAACCTTTCATAGACAATTTAATAGCCCTAAGGTATACTCAATTTTAATCAATTAAGTTTTATTTCTTAATCTTCGAGAAAAGACAAGCTTGTTTGGTGCGTTACTAGCTTTAAAAACATTAAATTAAAAACAATTTACATATTCATCTACTACCAATTTTAACACATCAAAAAAAAGCATAAGTTTACCAAACATTTAAAATAAAAATTATAAATCCTAAAAGTTAATACAAATAAATCTATTTTTATTAATTGCTATTATTATTTTTGCCGAATGTCTAGAAGAGCAAAACAAAGAAAACAAGTTTTTGAAAACGTAGAAGTGATTGATACTGCTGCAAAAGGTAAAACGGTTGCGAAAGCACCAGATGGAAAAGTTATTTTCCTGTCGAATGCCGTTCCTGGCGACGTAGTTGATGCGCAATCGTTCAAAAAACGTAAAGCCTATTTTGAAGCAAAAGCTACTGTTTTTCATAAATTATCGGATAAAAGAACAGAACCTGCCTGCGAACATTTTGGCACTTGTGGTGGATGTAAATGGCAAAATATGGGCTATGAGCACCAATTATTCTACAAACAAAAAGAAGTCACTAATAATTTATTGCGTATTGGACATATTGAGCTTCCAGAAGTCACTCCTATTTTGGGTTCCGCAGAGCATTATTTTTACAGGAATAAAATGGAGTTTTCTTTTAGTGATAGCAGATGGTTAACCCTTGAAGAAATTCAATCGGATAAGGACCTAGGCGATAGAAACGCTTTAGGATTTCATATACCCGGAATGTGGGATAAAATTTTAGATGTTAATAAATGTCACCTACAAGCAGACCCTTCAAACGCAATTAGAAATGCTGTAAAACAGTTTTCTATCGAAAATAATTTAGATTTTTTTAATACCAGAAATCAAACAGGATTGCTACGCACCATGATGATAAGAACATCTAGTACAGGCGATATAATGGTTTTACTTCAATTTTTTAAAGAAGATAAAGATAAACGAGAATTAATTTTAGATTTTATTTCTGATACTTTTCCACAGATTACATCCTTACAATATGTAATTAATGGAAAGGCCAACGATACTATTTACGATCAAGATGTGATTTGCTACAAAGGTCAAGATCATATTTTTGAGGAAATGGAAGGGTTAAAGTTTAAAATTAATGCAAAATCTTTTTATCAAACCAATTCCAATCAAGCTTTTGAGCTTTATAAAATAACTCGAAATTTTGCGGGATTAACTGGAAACGAACTAGTTTACGATTTATATACCGGTACTGGAACTATTGCTCAATTTGTGGCAAAACAAGCACTTAAAGTTATTGGTGTAGAGTCTGTACCCGATGCTATAACCGCTGCAAAAGAGAATGCACAATTAAACGGTATAAATAACGTTGAGTTTTTTGTAGGTGACATGAAAAAAGTATTTAACGATACCTTTATAAAAACACACGGACAACCTGATATTATCATTACAGACCCACCACGCGATGGTATGCATAAAGATGTTGTACAACAAATACTAAATATCGCACCAAAACGTGTGGTATATGTAAGTTGCAATAGCGCCACTCAAGCTAGAGATTTAGCATTAATGGATGCGCAATACAAGGTAGTAAAAACACAAGCTGTAGATATGTTTCCGCAAACATTTCATGTGGAAAATGTAGTACTTTTGGAATTAAGATAAAGCTATATAATTATTTTAATTAATTGGAATTATGTAGCATTACATGAAATAAATATTAGAAAGGCTAAACAGGTTTCCTAAAGCAATACGGAGCCATTAAAAAAGATAAAATATTAATGAGAAAAATAAGCCTGCTTACTATAATTTTAAGTTTACTAGTAATCTATAGTTGTGAGCGTGATGATATTTGTGCTGCATCAACGCCTACTACACCCCGATTATTAATTGATTTAAATGATGTTACCGACTCCGAAATAAAGAAAAACGTTTTTGATTTAGTTGTTGTAGGTAGTGATTTTATAACAGATGATAAGATTCCAGCTAACACATCTGTTTTTTTGCCGGCATATATTTTTCAAGATGTAAACAACTTAGTGTTACCCTTAAAAACCGATAGTGATTCGACTGAATACATATTAGTAGAACGTGCCGATATAAGTAATAATGGAACCCCAGAAGACGCATCAGACGATTTTATAAGCGGTAATCAAGACCGGATCATTATAAACTATAGCCGTAAACAAGTGTTTGTATCTCGTGCCTGTGGCTTTAAAACTGTTTTTGAAAACATTACGCTTAACATTATAGAAGATAATGACAATTGGATGCTTTCCAGACAACCTTTAACCAATAACCAATCTGTAGAAGATGAAACCACAGCACACTTTAGTATTTCGCATTAATACCTTAATATGCGCGTTATTTTTGTGTTTTACAGTAAATTCACAAAACGACAGCATTGCTAATATAAAAAACGATTCTACCAAAATAAAGCTAAAATACGGCTTACGCCTTGGTGGTGATATTGGTAAACTTATTAGAACCTCCATTGACAAGAACTATACAGGTTTTGAAGTTATGGCAGATTTTCGCTTAAAAAAGAAACTTTATATAGCCGGTGAAATTGGTTTTGAAGAAAAAAACACAACTAATGACTTTTTAAATATTACAACTAACGGAAGCTACCTAAAAGCCGGTGTAGATTTTAACATGTACGAAAACTGGTTGGATATGGATAATATGGTGTATGCTGGTTTTCGGGTTGGAGCAAGCACATTTAGCCATAATTTGAATAACTTTACCGTTTATAGTACAGACCAATATTGGTCGCCTCAATTGCTAGTAAATACCACACAAGAATATAACGGATTAACCGCTTTTTGGGGTGAAATTATATTAGGTATAAAAGCTGAACTTTTTAAAAATCTTTACATGGGTTTGAACATGCAATTAAAAATATCTGTTAGCCAAACCATTCCAGATAATTTTGATAATGTGTACATTCCTGGTTTTGGAAAAACTTACGACAGCAGCGCTATTGGTGCTGGTTATAGTTACTTTATTGCTTACAGAATCCCGCTTTATAAAAAATAAAATAATATCTTTTTTGTTCAATAATAAAAAGGTTGCTAATAAATAACATAGGTATCCTCTCAGTACAACATCATAAAAAACCAAAATATTTTTATCCATTAGGCACTTAAACTACTTGTTTACTTCGTTTTAACTATAATTTTGGCATAATGCTCCACATTAAAATTACACGAGTTAGCTATAAAACATAAACTATTTGCTTTAGTGTGTAGTTTTGTTGCTAGTTCTATTTTTGAAGATTCTGCTATGGTAACTATAGGATTTAAGACTACTTTTTTAAAGCATCCACTACCAGAACTATCAACTTTCAAAATACCTTCAGCATTATCATTGTAGCTTAAAACCTCAATATTATTTTGGGTGCAAACATATAGATAGGACATCATGTGGCAGGATGCTAAAGCAGATAATAATAAGTCCTCAGGGTTATATAATGTAGCGTCTCCTCGAAATGATTTGGCTGCCGAAATTTCCAAAGGCGCTTTTTTATTAGCAATAGTAACATTGTGATTTCTACTAAAGCCGTTAGCCTTTTTAGTTGTTTCTTGTTTACCCAATTCCCAGTTCACCTCGGCTTTAAATACATGTTGTAAAAACATAGCTTTTTTTTAAAAAAATTAGTAAAATATATACTTTATTAGAAGTCAAATATACCGAAATGACTGTTTACGCCTATTGCATCGCGCTATTTGTTTGAGCTATAAGTTACTTTATGAGAAATAAAGATATAGCATTAATAAAATTTTAGATATAGGCCGAACAAAATATAATTAGTCGTATTAACCATAAAGATAATAATCAATTAATAACACTAGCCTAACTTCTGCTAACATAAAACTATATTAAACCAATACAATCCCAAATTATAAATAATTGTTTTAATTAACATTTAAAAAACCATATTCTAATTATAGTCCGTAAATTATACTAGTAACTTATATTTTCGGTAACTTTGGTTAAACGGCCATAATACCACTGCTTGAATAAGTTATTTGTAATTCAACTTATAATTTGTTCAGGTAAAACCAATATAGCTAAAAAAATCATGTTGCATATTTTAAAACGATTTGAGTATATACTGCTACAATTTCACTTCAAAAAAAACTTAACCTATAAAAAACACCTATGGAATTCTTTAAAAAAATAAAACAAATCACCCATTTAATGAAACAGATTGATTTTAATGAATTGGGTAAAATTTCAAGTAAAATTGATTTACCTAAAATCATGAAATCTGTTGGCGAGCTAGACGACACGCAGCTAAAAGGCCTAACAAAGATGCTTACAGAAAAGGTAAAAAAAGGCCAACACAAATTACCTCCTATTGATGGCGACTTTTACGATTACGACCTAAAACTTACACAAGAGCAACGTGCTATACAAATGAAAGTACGCAACTTTATGGAAACGGAAGTAGAACCCATAGCTAATCATTATTGGAAAAAAGCAGAATTTCCAATGGAAATTATACCCAAATTAGCAGCTCTAAATATATGTGGTGTTGCTTACGAAGGGTATGGATGCCCAGAATTATCGTTTGTAATGGAAGGTATAATTGCTGAAGAAATTGCTCGGGTAGATGTATCTATTTCTACCTTTTTTGGAGTACATAGTGGCCTAGCTATGGGGTCTATTTATTTATGTGGTAGCGAGGAACAAAAACAGGAATGGCTACCTAAAATGCAAAAAATGCAAGCCATTGGCGCCTTTGGGTTAACGGAACCTAATGTGGGTAGTGGCGTTGCAGGAGGTATGGAAACCACATGCGAAAAAATTGGTGATGACTGGGTTTTAAACGGACAAAAAAAATGGATAGGTAATGCCACTTTTGCCGATGTTACCATTATATGGGCAAGAAACAAAGCCGACAATAAAGCTAAAGGCTTTTTAGTACGCAAAGGAAACCCAGGATACAAGGCTGAAAAAATTGAAAACAAAATGGCTTTGCGCACCGTGCAAAACGCTATTATTACGCTTACCAATTGTAAAATTCCTGAAAGTGACAGATTACAAAAAGCCAACGCATTTAAAGATACGGCTAAAGTTTTAAGGATGACGCGTGCTGGCGTAGCTTGGCAAGCCTTAGGATGTGCTAGAGGTGCTTACGAAAGCGCTTTAAAATACACGAAAAAGCGCGAACAATTCGGAAAGCCAATTGCAAAGTTTCAGCTTATTCAAAACCATTTGGTGGATATGCTTGCAAACCTTACCGCTATGAAAGCTATGGTTTTTCGCCTTTCCGAATTACAAGATCAAGGTTTATTAACAGACGAGCACGCATCTTTAGCAAAAGTTTTTTGCTCTATGCGCACTAGAGATGTTGTAAGTCGCGCCAGAGAAGTCATGGGAGGTAATGGTATTTTATTGGAATATGATGTTGCACGCTTTGTAGCAGATGCCGAAGCCATTTATTCTTATGAGGGTACAAAAGAAATTAATTCCTTAATCGTAGGAAGAGCTATTACGGGTTACAGTGCATTCGTTTAAAAATTTAATAAACTTAAATCCTTTTATTAACTTTACTTAAAATTAAAGATTACCAATATACCACGCATGAACGAAATTATATGTCCAAATTGTAAAAAAGCGTTTAAAGTAGATGAAGCAGGATTTGCAGATATACTTAAACAAGTTAGAGACCACCAATTTGAGGAAGAATTAAATAATCGCCTTGCTCTTGCTGAAAAAGAAAAATTAAACGCTGTCGAACTTGCAAAAGCAACCATTAAAAACGCGCTGCAAGACGAATTAGCTAAAAAAGATAGAGCACTTTTTAACCTAAAAATGAAATCTGATAACGAGCTGGCTGAAAAATTAGCTAAAAAAGAATCGGAAATCGCTGCCATGAAATCGCAAATTCAAAATGCTCAAATTCAAAAACAATTAGATGTTACTGAAGCTTTAAAACATATTGAAAAAGAACGTGATAACCTGGTTAACAATTTAAAATTAAAAGAAACTGAAACACAATTGCTTGAAAAATCTATAAAAGAGCAATTTACAAACAAACTCGTTGTTAAGGATGAAACCATAAAAATGAAGGACGAGGAAATAGCGCGATTAAAAGATTTTAAACAAAAGCTTTCCACCAAAATGGTTGGCGAAACTTTAGAGCAACATTGCGAAACGGAATTTAATAAACTTAGAGCAACGGCGTTCCAAAACGCCTATTTTGAGAAAGATAACGATTCTAGGGGTGGTAATAAAGGGGATTTCATCTATAGGGAAGTTGATGATACAGGAAACGAAATCATTTCCATTATGTTTGAAATGAAAAATGAAAATGACCAAACCGCAACAAAAAAACGAAATGAAGATTTTTTTGCTAAACTAGATAAAGACAGAAACGATAAACGTTGTGAGTATGCTATTTTAGTTTCGCTATTGGAAACTGAAAACGAATTTTACAACACAGGGATAGTCGATGTGTCGTATAAATACGAGAAAATGTATGTGGTAAGGCCACAATTTTTCATACCTATAATTACCCTATTACGCAATGCTGCCATGTCTTCTTTAAAATATAAAGCAGAGTTAAATTTAATGAAGACCCAAAATGTGGATATTACAAATTTTGAAGAAAAAATTGATTCTTTCAAAACCGCATTTGCCAAAAATTACGATCTTGCTAGCAGACAATTTAAAACGGCTATTGATGAAATTGACAAATCCGTATCGCATCTTCAAAAAACAAAAGACGCGCTGCTATCTTCCGTTAATAATTTGCGTTTAGCTAATAATAAAGCAGGCGACTTAACCATTAAAAAATTAACCCATGGCAACTCTACCATGAAAGAAAAATTTAATGAAATTTCAGGCTAACTATCGCATAAAGCAATAATATTAAGCTATTTTTTAACAAATAGAATAAAATTCCTGCCTCGGCAGGAATTTTAGTTTTTCATATATTTACCTTTTTTACTACCTTCATACATAACGTATTTTACCAAACGCGATTCTAGTTTAGCATTAAATAAATGTATTTTTCGTGATGGTCTTAAACCTACATGCTTTAAAGCGTCTAAATTACTAGTAATAAACCAGGCATCTGTACCCGGATAATTTTGCTTTAAAGTATCACCAATATTTGCATAAAACGCCTCCATGTCAATATTTAAACGCTCACCATAAGGCGGGTTAAAAACCATATGAAGTTTGTCATCACCACCTTTTCGGGTTTTAAAAAAATCTTCATGCTTTACCTCTATAAAATCTTCTAACTGTGCATTTTTTACGTTTTCTATAGCTTTAGAAACGGCACTAGGCGCCTTATCATAACCAATAATTTTATGATGAAAATCTCTAGTTTTACCTAGTAGCGATTGTTCAATTTTCTCAAAAAGCGCTACATCCCAATCATTCCATCTTTCAAAAGCAAATTCTTTTCGCATTAAGTTTGGTGGAATATTACAAGCTATCATTGCAGCTTCAATAAGCATAGTCCCAGAGCCACACATTGGATCCATAAAATCTGTTTGGCCATCCCAACCCGATAACATAATTAGTCCAGCAGCCAACACCTCGTTAATTGGCGCTATATTAGTTGCTAATTTATAGCCACGTTTATGTAAACTATCTCCAGAAGAATCTAGAGATATGGTACATTTTTTGCGATCTATATGCACGTTTATCTTTAAATCTGGAAATTTCAAATCTACACTGGGTCTTTGCCCGTCTGTATCTCTAAACTTGTCCACTATCGCATCTTTTGTTTTTTGAGCAATATATAAAGAGTGCGTAAACAATTCGGAATGTATGGTAGCATCAACAGCTAAAGTACCTGTGGCTTTTAGGTGCTTAGACCAATCCATGGCATATATTTTATCGTATAAATCTTTTTCGTTATTAACGTTAAAAGAATGAATGGGTTTCAAAATTTTTACTGCGGTGCGCAACCCTAAGTTACATTTATACATAAACCCTTTATCTCCAGAAAAAGAAACCACACGAATGCCTTTTTTTACGTGAAGAGCACCAAGTTGCGTAAGCTCATCTGCTAACAAATCTTCAAATCCAAATAAGGTTTTGGCAACCATGTTAAAATTTTCCTCCATTTTTTTCGTCTGATAAAGTAATTAGGTCTTGTAAATTGCAAAAATAACGTAATTTTGCAGCAAACATAAAGTTTATTGAAAAATCAAGTTAAGGATTGCTATAAAACATTAGTGTTTATAAAATTACTGCACTAATTAAAGTATTTAAATTAAAGCACTCGTGTAGATAATTTTTAACAAAACACGCATAATTAAAAATGTTTATCGCAGATAAACTTTAAACAAAAAAATGACAGACGATAAAAATAAATGGTTTACCTCCTGGTTTGATACACCGTTTTACCATACGTTATACAAAGACAGAGATGATACCGAAGCCCAAGCATTTATGGAAACGCTTACGGACTATCTTAATATACCCGAAAACGGAACAATTTTAGATCTAGCGTGTGGTAAAGGCAGGCATTCTTTGTATTTAAATAAAATAGGGTACCATGTTACAGGTGTGGACCTAAGTAAAAATAGTATTGCATTTTCAAAACAATTTGAAAACAACAGTTTGAACTTTGCGGTTCACGATATGTGTACGCCCTACCATAAACAGTTTGATGCTGTTTTTAATTTATTTACTAGCTTTGGATATTTTAAACACGATAACGATAATTTAAGAACCATAGAAGCTATTAAAGCAGAACTAAATCCTTCTGGTTTTGGCGTTATCGATTTTATGAATAGTACGTTTGTTATTAATAACTTAGTACCCAACGAAATTAAAACGGTAGATGGTATAGATTTTCACCTAAAACGCTACGTTGAAAATGGCTTTATTATTAAGGATATTACATTTACCGTAAATAATGAATCGTATAATTTCCAGGAACGTGTAAGAGCTTTTACATTGGCAGATTTTGAAGCTCTTTTTGAGCAAGCAGGCGTTTATTTACTAGATGTTTTTGGCGATTATAAATTACGTAAATTTAACGAAAAAACATCAGAACGTTTAGTAATGATTTTTAAATAGTTAATAAACATCGCCTTTCTAACCTTACAGGTATTTGGAAATATTGTGTTTTTATTATTTAATTGAAAGTGTATTTTTTAATGGATAAGTTTTTTTTACCCTTATTAGCAGTTTTAATAGGCTTTATACTAGCGCTTATTACTAAAAAGCAAAAGTCTTGGAACACGAAACTCCTACTCGCTTTTAGTGGGGCTTTTTTATTAGCATTAACACTCTTCGAGTTACTTCCAGAAGTATACAGTCACTTAAATACAAAAAGAACAGGACTCTTTATTATGGGTGGTATTATGCTACAAATAGTATTAGAATTATTTTCGAAAGGTGCAGAACATGGTCATGTTCATACTCAAAATCATAAAACCACCTTTCCGTGGTTGTTATTTATTAGTTTAAGTATTCATAGTTTTTTAGAAGGCTTTTCAATACACGACCATAACACTATGGTTTTTGGCATATTAGTCCATAAAATACCTATTGCTACACTGCTTACCATGTTTTTACTACAATCCAATTACACTAAATATCAGGTTGGTAGTTTTTTAATACTATTTGCCTTTATGACGCCTTTAGGTACTTGGATTTCGCATAATTTCACAAGTATTAATAATTATACACATATTATAAACGCGATAGTTATTGGTATATTTTTTCATATTTCAACCACTATTTTATTTGAAAGTGGAGACGGCCATAAATTTAACTTATCTAAATTCGTTTCCATTATACTAGGTGTAATCATAGCATATTTCATATAAATCCCCAATAAGAACAGCATGCGGTTTTATACTTTTAATAGTAAAAATACTTTTTAAACAAGAATAAAAAATACTTTTAATGTTTAGCAAAGAAGAATCAAGACGTTTACGCGAAGAGTTTTGGATAAGTTTTGGAAAATCATTCCCAAGAAAATGGGTGTTGTATGATACTAAGCTTAAAGGCTTAAGTTTTAAGTTTTATTTTGATACCAAATCTGCTTTAATAGCTCTGGATTTAGAAGACGACCTAGAGAAACGCATAACACACTGGGAGAAACTAATAAGTTTAAAATCTATATTGTTAGCTGATTATATACCTGAAGCTATTTTCGAGGAAGAATATTTTTTAGATAATGAAAAAGAAATTTCTAGAATATATTTACCGTTAAATCAAAAAGTATCCATACATAATAAAAATTCATGGGGTGATGTTATGGTTTTTTTTAATAAAAACATGAGCTTATTTGAAGATTTTTTTGAAACATATAGAGAGGTTATCGAAGCTTAATTTAAAACAACACCAATTAGCACTTAAAATAAGCCATATAATTAGTTGCCATTACAGCCCTTGTTTCAATATAAAATAAAACCATAACTTAAAGTTATGGTTTAACTTTCTTGAGAACACTTATTTACCCCGTCATACCATTAATAAATACGGTTATGTATTTTTTCATTTTTATAATAATACGTTCGCCAATTTCACGCGCTTTTAAAATACTTGGTCTGTTGTCTAGGCATTTAAAAACATCTTGTTTAATGGGTTCTTGTCCGTTATAAATATAGCTTTCTATTAAAGCACTAAATTGCTCTTGGTCTAAATTTTCTTCTTCACAAATTTTAGATAATGCCAAAACTTTTTCTTGTTTCCAGAATTTTTCAAATTCATCTTGTATAGCATCTACATCATCTATAAAAGGTAAGTTTTCTTCTATAAATTTTTCAATCAATTCACGTTTGCTTCTTAATTTTATTGTTCCACCCAGTAAATCTACTATTGCTTTTTTTTGTTTTTCAGCTTCTGTTTTATTTGAAGTTTTCATTTTTGATAAAAGCTGTAAAATATAAATTACATTAATTTCATCTCTATGAATTAATTCCAATTCAAAATCGATATCGTTTAAAATTGATATTTTTTGTGTGGCGCTTTGTTGGTCTACAAAATCTTTAATTTCTAAATACTCACTTTGGTATTCAAAAAACGTTTGCTCATCAATCCCTAAATCTTCCCAGTTAAAATCAACGTATGATTGTAGCGCATTTTTAGCTCTTAAAAGCCTTCTAAAGGCTTGTACAAATTGATACTGTTGCTCCTCGCCTATTAAATTATCTACACTTTGGTGAGTAGGCGTAATTTTTAATAATGCTTGTAAAGCTTCGTCAAATTTCTGTGCTACCGCATCATAATTTGGCGTAAAAATGGTTTCATTAGCATTCTTTTTTGAAAACAACGAAATCGCTTCATCTGTAGCTTTTTTTAAGTTTCTAAAACACAAAATGTTTCCTTGAGATTTCTTCTCGTCTAAAATTCTATTGGTTCTAGAAAAAGCCTGTATTAAGCCATGATGCTTTAAATTTTTATCTACATATAATGTATTTACTTTCTTAGCATCAAAACCGGTTAGCATCATGTTTACTACAATTACAAGATCCAACCTATCTTTTACATTGTCAAAATTTTTCTTTTCCCGCTCTTTTAAACGCTTGCTTATATCTTTAAAATACGCTTCGAACAGCTTGCCGTCTTTGGTAGAAAAAGCAGTATTATACATACCGTTATAATCGGCAATATATTCGTCTAATTTTTCTCTAGAATGGCTGCTGTATGGACTTTCTTCTTCTGCCGCAATACCAATTGGTGTGTCTGGTAAACAACCTTGTGCATCTGTACTTGCTTCATTGGCTGCGTAAGAAAAAATAGTTGCAATTCTTAAATTGTGTTCTCCTGCTAATTTTTTCGCCTTAAAAATATCGTAATATTTAATTAAAGTTTTAATGTCTGAAACTGCAAACAAAGCAGAAAAATGTTTTGATGCGGTTTTTACGTCATGATATTTTATAATATAATCTGCAATTTTTTCTAAGCGTTTTTCGTCTTTAAAAACTTCGGTTTTATTTATATCTTCTACATCAATATCTAAAAGCGTGTTGTTTTTATTTTTATACCTGCCAACATATTCTATTCCAAAACGCAATACA
Source organism: uncultured Algibacter sp. (assembly GCA_937958265.1). Classification (GTDB taxonomy): domain Bacteria; phylum Bacteroidota; class Bacteroidia; order Flavobacteriales; family Flavobacteriaceae; genus Algibacter_B. The sequence goes on from CALGNX010000001.1 coordinate 98,169, forward strand.
TTGCCATCGCCAATGGCATCTGTAATTACATATTTATGCAAACAGTTACCAAATAAATCTTTAGTGGTTCTTTTCCCTAAATCGTTTTTTGAGGCATTTTCTGCAAAAATAGGTGTGCCTGTAAAACCAAATAATTGGGCATTGCTAAAATAGTTGGTAATTAGTTTGTGTGTGTCTCCAAACTGACTTCTATGGCATTCATCAAAAATTAAAACTACTTTTTGCGTTTTTAAATGCGCTATTTTATTTTTGTATTGCGCTTTAGAAATGGCATTGTTTAGCTTTTGTATGGTAGTTAGCACCAATTTGGAGTTATCTGCCAATTGCTTTACCAAACTATTGGTATTGTTTGTAACATCTACACTTCCTTTTTTAAAAGCGTTAAATTCGTTCATGGTTTGGTAGTCTAAATCTTTTCTATCTACCACAAATAAAACCTTATCTACAGCAGGCAAATTCATAATAATTTGGCTGGCTTTAAAAGAGGTTAATGTTTTACCGGAACCTGTTGTGTGCCATATATAGGCGTTTTCTGATGTATTTTGTACCTGAGCAACCAAATTTTCTACAGCATAAAATTGATAAGGTCTTAACACCATTAAAATTTTATAGGTTTCGTTACTCACAATATATTTGGCAATTATTAATCCTAAATGTTTTGGGTTTAAAAAGGCATCTGCAAAAGGTGCTAATTCCTTAATATTTTTATTGTTAATGTCCGACCAGAAAAAGCATTGTTTTACAGATTGTAATGCATTATTCGCGAGGTATTTTGTAATTACACCATTACTTATTACAAACAATTGCACGTATTGAAATAAACCATGATGAGACCAAAAAGAATGTTTTTGATACCGATTAATTTGATTAAAGGCTTCTTTAATTTCTAAACCTGGTCTTTTTAATTCTATTTGTACCAAAGGCAAACCATTTACCAACAAAGTAACATCGTATCTGTTTTTATACGTGCCTTCTAAAGTAACTTGATTAGTTACTTGATAAATATTCTTAGAAGTATCTTCACTATTAAAAAACCGAATGTAAGTGGCTTCTCCCCTGTCATTTTCAAACTGAAAACGACCACGTAACGTTTTAGATTTTTCGAAAACATTACCCTTTTCTAAATGATTTAAAATTGTAGAAAATTCTTTATTCGAAAACGTACAATTATTAAACCTTTCTAATTGTGTTTTTAGGTTAGCAACTAAAGCGTCTCCATTTAAAACAGCAACTTTGGTGTAACCTAAACCTACTAATTGCTTTATAAGGTTATTTTCTAATTGAAGCTCTGATATTTTACTCATTTTATTTTCTTTCTATCCGTCAATACTATTATTAATGCATTGCTCTCAAATGTTCTATTACGACGTTTTAGCGCCTGTTGCGAGGTATAAGATAAAGGCAATCTGTTTATTAAAAACTAAAACGCTTTATTTGCCTAATACTACCTTCTCACTCATGTTTAATATGGCTTCATGCTTTGCAAAAACACGCGAAACTGGCATTTGTAGGGCATTTTTTATTGTTATCGAAAACAAAAACTACATTAAATCATCCCAATTAGGGTTTATACGTTCTATTAATGCAATTTTTGCCGCTCTATTTCCTGCTTTTAATTGTTTTTCTCTTGCAATAGCATCGCCAATCATTTGGAAAGATTCATGATACACTAATTTATTCAAATTATATTTAGCAGTAAAAGATTTCTTGTTTAGTTTACTCCTGTGCTGGTTTATACGTTCTTCTAACTGCGATGTTGCACCAACATATAATGTGGTGTTATTTTTATTGGTTAGTATGTATATATAGCCTGGCTTCATAAGATTTGGGGTTTGTTGTTTTTTATTAAAGCTCTAAGATACGGTTTTGTTCTTGAATTTAGCATGGCGATGCAAAGCCTGTTTCCTTTTTTGGTTTGCTTTGCTTGCCTTTGCTTGCTTACTCTTGTTTGGGGTTGCCACACGCTCACTGCGTTTCGTTCGCAATGACATGCTAGATGGCTTAGTGTGGTGTGAAAATTTATTTGCCTGTTGTTTATTTACGTCATTGCGAGGCACGAAGCAATCTGTTTGTTGTTTATTTGTGTGCTTGATTTTTTGCTTTGCCTTGTTTGGGTGGGTTTGCTTGCTTACTCTTGTTTGGGGTTGCCACACTCTCACTGCGTTTCGTTCGCAATAACGTGCTAGATGGCTTGTCGTGGCGTAAAACTTTATCTGGCTGCTGTTTGTTTCTGTCATTGCGAGGCACGAAGCAATCTGTTTGTTGTTTATTTGTGTGCTTGATTTTTTGCTTTGCCTTGTTTGACCGCCTGTTTCTTGCTTACTGCTCTTTGGGTTTGCCACACTCTCACTGCGTTTCGTTCGCAATGACATGCTAGATGGTGTGGCGTAAAACTTTATCTACCTGCTGTTTGTTTCTGTCATTGCGAGGCACGAAGCAATCTGTTTGTTGTTTACCTGTTTGCTTGATTTGTTTGACCGCCTGTTGCTTACTCTTGTTTGGGTTTGCCGCACGCTCACTGCGTTTCGTTCGCAATGACATGCTTGATGGCTTGGTGCGAAACTTTAACCACCTTAGTTTGCTTACTCTTGTTTGGGTTTGCCTCACTTTCACTGCGTTTCGTTCGCAATGACATGCTAGATGGCTTGGTGTGGTGTGAAAATTTATTTGCCTTTGCTTGCTTACTCTTGTTTGAGGTTGCCACACTCTCACTGCGTTTCGTTCGCAATGACATGCTAGATAGTGTTTATTTACGTCATTGCGAGGCACGAAGCAATCTGTTTGTTGTTTACCTGTTTGCTTGATTTGTTTGACCGCCTGTTGCTTACTCTTGTTTGGGGTTGCCACACTCTCACTGCGTTTCGTTCGCAATGACATGCTTGATGGCTTGGTGTGGTGTGAAATTTTACTTGCCTTTGCTCGCTTACTCTTGTTTGGGGTTGCCACACTCTCACTACGTTTCGTTCGCAATGACATGCATGATAGTGTTTGTTTACGTCATTGCGAGGCACGAAGCAATCTGTTTGTTGTTAACCTGTTTGCTTGCTGCTATTTGGGTTTGCTACACGCTCACTGCGCTTCGTTGGCAATAACACGCTTACTCTAAACAAACAGCTGCTGCAACAAACCTTTTTTAAAGGTTTGTGTTTTTGCTATTTGGGTTTGTACACTTTCTATTTTTGTATCAATGGCACTTAAATAAGTGGCTATTTTTTGTTGTTCTTTTAGGGATGGAAAACTAAATTTTAAATTTGAAAAATCAGTTTTATTTATTTGAGGAACAGCTTGAACTCCTGCTAACAATTTAATTTTAGCACCTCTAAAACTTAATATTGAATAGATAAAATCATTACTATTATTTTTATTAGCTTCTAAAACATTTATTTGTTGATTAGTTAAACACTCCTCTGTTGTTTGAGCAACTTTTCCAATAGTAGAACCAATACATACAAATAACACACTATTTTTTTTTACTATTCTTCCTTTTTTAAAACCTAATTCTGTTAAAGTGGTTTTTGTGTTAAAAACATATTTATTTTCTTGAATATCAGCAGGAGAAACAAATAATTTTGAACCTCCATAATATTTTTGATTATTAGTTGATGGTGTACTTCCTGTAATAATTCTAGCAACCTCCCCCAACTTCTTCTCTTCCCAATCTGGAAAAGAGGTTTGTTCCTTTTTCGAATTAGAGATTGCTTCACTAGCGTTCGCAATGACGTTTGAATTCGCAATAACGTCTGGTTTGTTTGTGTCTGGTTTAAAACGCAATTGCTGAGAAAAAATTTGTTGCATTGCGCCTTTTTTGTACTGCTCTAAAAGGGTTTTCTTTTGGGTTAATTGTTGTATTTTATTGTCTACAGCTGTTAAAAATGATACTATTTTTTGTTGTTCTTGGAGGGTTGGGAGATTTAACTCTATTTTGGATAATCTACTTGTTGCAATACCTAAAACTTTTGTTCCTTGAGCAATAGTCATTATTTGTTTTCTAACTTTCCAAGACTGAACTAGATAGTTTGAGAAACCTAAATACATCTTGTACTTGTTTGGTCTAGCTAAAAATGTATGCAATCCAGCCAATGTTTTTTCTCCATTTAGATTTATAATTTCAATTGATTTACCAATATCATTATAATCTTCAGAAGCATCAGCAATAACTAAATCTCCTATTTGACAATAATTTCCCTCTTTTATTCTTGTTAAATTAACTTCTTTATTAATAAAAGGTACTAACTCGTTTTCAATATTAAACAAAGAAGAAAATTTAGTATGAATATCTCCATAATGAATATTTCTAACTCCTTTTTTATTATAATTTAACTTATCTCTAGAATACGAATTAGTTGAGTAAAATGAGTAAATATCACCATACAACTTTTTTAACCAATCACCTTCAAACTCTTTAAAACGTAGTTTAGGAGTTAAAGAAACAGATTGCTTCATTCGTTCCTCATTCGCAATGACGTTAAGTTCTTTCTTTTCTGTTGCCATTAAAAAGGTGTTTCAATATTTAACTCTTTACAGAAATTGGCAATAATGCCATCTGTCTTTTCAATATCGGTTTCTAAGGCTTTTAAATCTTTGGCAACTTCTTCTAAAATTACAGGCTCTTCTTCTTCAAACGTATCTACATAACGTGGTATGTTTAAGTTATAGTCGTTTTCTTTAACTTCGTTTAAAGTAGCCAAATAGCTGTATTTGTCTTTGGTTTCTCGGTTTCTGTAAGTATCTATAATGTCTTGTAAATGCGCATCAGTAAGTACATTTTGCGTTTTCACTTTGTCAAAAGCATTGCTGGCATCAATAAAAAGAATATTTTTTGTGCTTTCGCGGTTTTTCTTCAATACCAAAATACAAGTGGGAATACTTGTACCAAAAAAGATGTTACTAGGCAAACCAATAACAGCATCTAATTGGTTTTTATCTTCAATTAAATATTTACGTATATGGCCTTCTGCAGCCCCTCTGAACAAAACACCATGTGGTAACACGCAAGCCATGGTTCCATTATCATCTAACTGATGTATCATGTGTTGTACAAAGGCAAAATCTGCTTTACTTTTAGGAGCCATTTTTCCGTACGGCGAAAAACGATCATCACTAATAATACTATCTGGATTCCATTTTGCAGAAAATGGCGGATTTGCAACAATGGCTTCAAAACGCTCTTCTGTATGTTTTGGGCTTGGATTTACTAAGGTATCTTCATTATAAATATCGAACTTTTTGTAATGTACATCGTGCATAATCAGGTTCATTCTGCACAAGTTATAGGTTGTTGGGTTGCTTTCTTGCCCGTAAAAACTACCTACTTCTTTTACCTCTTTGGCAACTCTAAGTAATAAAGAGCCAGAGCCACAAGTTGGGTCGTAAACCGATTTTAAACGCTCTTTACCTGTGGTTACAATTTGTGCTAATATTTTAGATACTTGTTGTGGTGTGTAAAACTCGCCTGCTTTTTTACCTGCTCCAGAGGCAAATTGCCCAATTAAATACTCGTAAGCATCACCCAGCAAATCGTTTTCGTTGTTTTCTAAATCGAAATTAATGCCTTCTAAATGCATTAATACTTTTACAATAAGTTCGTTTTTGGCTTCTTCTGTTTTACCAAGTTTGCTACTTGTTAAATCTAAATCTTCAAAAAGGTTACCAAAGTCGTCCTCAGATTCGCTACCCATGGTACTTTGCTCAATATTGGTGAGTACCTTTTGTAAATCTTCTAAAATAAATTTATTAATTCCTCCAGCATTGCCTCTTTTAGCTATTTCGCTAAACAATTCTTTAGGTTTTAAAAAATAGCCCAGCGCATCTAAAGACGAATATTTTATTTCTTGTAAAAGCAAAGCTTCTTGTTCGTGCCCAATTACATCTTCATATTCTAAACCATCTGGTTTTAAGATGATGTTGGCGTGCAACGCCATTTTTTTACTTAAATATTTATAGAAAATAAAGCCTAGTATATAATCTCTAAAATCATCAGCATCCATATTACCACGTAAATCGTTGGCAATATTCCATAATGTTTGATGCAATTGAAGTTGGTTTTCCGACATGTTTTTTTTGTGGTTTTTTTATGAAATAAACTTCATAAAATAGCTTTTTTTTTAATTTTTAAAAGTACAGAAATTGGGGAAAGCAGCAAGGTAAATTAGATGTTTTTTTTGTTATTGTGAATGAAACGCAGTGTTATTTCTCGTCATTGCGAGTGCAATGCAGTGAAAGCGAAGCAATCTATTAATTTAAACTAACAGATTGCTTCGCTATCGCTCGCAATAACGAATTTGAATGCAATAATGCTAAAACAATCAATAGGTTGCTTTACTTTATTTGCAATGGTTTTTAATAGTACAACCTAAAATCTAGCAATTTACAAGCGCTGTAATATTTTTGGTGCAATTCTTCTACCACATCAAACATATTATCATCTTCCTTAAACAGATTAAAAAAGGCTTTATCTAGTTGCGAACTTGTAATACTATTAAATGGCTTGCCGTAACCAGAAACCGCTTTTGCTCCTGTAATGTCTAGAAAATATTGCGCTTCATCTGCATCTAAATCTAATACTTTAGCGTTGGAGAAATGCAGAATTTTACCCTGTAACCTACCTTCAAAAAGCTCGGCAATTTCTTGTAAACTATAGCAATAATCGTTTATGCATATATTATTTGCTTCACCCTTAATTATTAAATAAATAATTTCGTAATCTTTAAAGTTATGATCGTCTGATAATAATGTGGTTAAACTAGCCTCCAACCCCTCGATAGTATCGCAAGTTTTATAAATACTAGTTATGCCAAATTGCATGGTTAATTCTGTTAAGTCCTTTTGCACTGCAGTAATTGTATGGGTTTCTACATCGTTTACAGCTTCCAGGCAGTAAATAAAATAGTCTGCATCTATGGCATTGGGCTGGGGTAATTGTGTGTTTTTATTTAACAAATTTCAATTTTTTAAAAGGTATTTAAAACACAAAATTAAACATTATTTCACATATTAAACCGCTTAACAGTTTAAGCCTTTACTAAACTATATTTAAACTATTCTTAACACCTAAACGCGTTTTATTTTAAAGAAAACCGGCTTTTATTAGGCCTTGTAATCCTAATAAAACATAGCCGAATTTTTCGCTTTTTTAAGTGGGTTTTTATTTAAATACATATTTTTTAAACTTACAAAAAGTTGCTTTACAACCGTTTTAATAGGCTTTTTATCTGTAAAATATGCTAAATAATAAGATTTTTAATATATTTATAAATTATACAATTTACTAATTACCAGGCCATTGCAATGCTAAGTATATGAAAACATTTCTACTTTTTTTATTTTTATATTTTCCTGTCTGTATTTATTCGCAACCATACACAGACTATTTAGGTGCAGGACATAGCACGGGCGTAACTGTAACGGCAAGCCACCAAGAGGCGCGCTTAAACTGGAATGAAGTAGCTCGTGCAAACCATACTGTAAATGGGCAAGGTTTGGATGCGCGGCTACTAGAAACCTCGCGTTTTTTAGCACAAGCTACTTTTGGAACCGACTTAAATTACATAAAAAGCGTTTCGGAAAACACTTTTGAAGATTGGATTGATAATCAATTTACTATAAACTCCCCATCTATGGGAGTACGCACACAAACTATTTACGATAAGGCGTTAAGCAAATTTGTGGCAAACGGCGGGAATGAAGATGATTATTTTGGTCCATATTGGCCACATTTTCAATACGCTTGGTGGGAAAGCAACATTGGAAACAACGACTTATTACGGCAAAAGGTAGCTTTAGCGCTAAGTGAAATAATGGTTATATCTAGAAATTCTAATATTGGGGATTATGGTGTAGGTTTAGGTGATTATTATGATGTTTTAAAAGATAATGCATTTGGTAATTTTAAAAACTTACTTACGGATGTTACATTACACCCTATGATGGGGTTTTATTTAAGCCACTTTAATAATCCTAAAAGTAACCCGAGAGATAATATTTTTCCCGATGAAAATTTTGCAAGAGAAATTATGCAACTTTTTACTATTGGCCTTTACGAGTTAAACACAAACGGTAGTTACGTGTTAAATAGTACTGGCGATCGCATTCCTACATACAACAATAACGATATTAAGGAATTTGCTAAAATATTTACCGGCCTTGGGGCTGCTGGTGCTATTGAAAACCCTTGGGGCGTAGTTGCTCGCTTTGGAATGGATCAATTTTTAGCCGTAAAGGACAAGCCTATGATAGTTTATGAGGCCTTTCATGAAGCTGGCGAAAAACGTTTATTAAATGGGGTAACAGTGCCAGGCGGGCAGTCTGGCATGCAAGACATTAATGCTGCTATTGATAATTTATTTAACCACAAAAATGTAGGTCCATTTATTGCGCTTCGGCTTATACAGCAATTAGTAAAATCGAACCCGTCGCCTGGCTATATAGCAAGGGTAAGCGCAGCATTTAATAATACGCGCGGTGTTAGAGGTGATATGAAAGCTGTAATAAAAGCTATTTTGTTAGATGAAGAAGCAAGAAGCTGTAGCGGTATAACCAATCCGTCTAGCGGAAAACTAATTGAGCCTATGATGCGGTATTTTAATGTATCGAGACAGCTAGATTTAAATAATGAAAACATTGAAAACTGGAATGTAGGTTATGATTTTTATAATGCCTCGGGCCAAGCACCATTAGCTGCGCCATCTGTTTTTAACTTTTTTACGCCAGATTATGCACCCAACTCAGAATTTGCTGCAGCCAGGTTAGTTGCGCCAGAGTTTCAAATACATGACTCGGCCACTAGTATAGCATTTATAAACCAAGTAGATTCTTGGACGTTTCCGCAGTATCAATCTATTTTAAAAACATGGGATTTAGAAATGGAAGGGCGCGCCCTAGATTTTGAAGCTTTACGGTATTATGCGCAAGATAGTGAGGTTTTAATAAATCAATTAGATAAATTATTTACTCATGGTCAATTATCCAAAGAAACTAGACAACTTATGCGTAACGCTATTGACCCTATTGTAAATGGTTGGAACGCCGATTTTAAATATACCGATTTACGCGTAAAAATGGCTTTATATTTATTACTTATTAGCCCAGATTATGCCATTCTTAAATAATATAAAATGACGAAGCATAAAAACATATCAAGACGTAAATTTATTGGAGACTCTTGTGCAGCCTTAGGCTATACAACGTTATTTTCGTCGCTTATAAATTTAAAGGCCATGGCAGCATCGGCTATGGATAATTCATCGTTAATTTCGTTGGGTGGCGATTATAAAGCCATGGTTTGTGTTCTACTTGGTGGTGGTAACGACTCGTACAACATGTTAATTCCAAAAGGTAATGCAGAATATAATGAGTACGCCATTACAAGATCTAACCTAGCGATACCACAAAATGATATTTTACAAATTAACCCGAACACAAGCGATGGCAGAACATTTGGGCTACACCCAGCGCTTAAAGATATGCAGCAACTGTTTGAGTCTGGTAATTTAGCTTTTCTAAGTAATGTGGGCACATTAATTGAGCCATCAACAAAAACACAAATTGATAGTGGCTCAATAAGAACACCACTAGGCTTATTTTCGCATGCAGACCAAGTTCAACAATGGCAAACCGGGCGCCCAAGCGAAAGAACAAATACAGGCTGGGGTGGTAGAATTGCAGAACTCGTGCAATCCATGAATGCTAACCAAGATATTTCCATGAATATATCCTTAAAAGGAAGTAACATATTCCAGCGCGGAGATATCATTACACCTTACAGTATAAGTAATAATGGTAGTATTGGAATTAATGGGTTTGGTAAATCTGGCCATTTTGATGCGCTTAAAACAGCAGCTTTAAATAGTATGCTAGAACGCGATTATCAAGATGTGTTTAAAAACGCTTACAAAAACACCATAAAAACCTCCAACGATGCTAATATAGGTTTCCAAACCGCTTTAGATGGTGTTATGGAGTTTAATGCTATTTTACCCGAAGCTAATGAATTGGCAGCACAATTTAGAATGGTAGCTAAAACTATAGCCTCTAGAGACACCTTAGGCTTCTCTAGACAAATATTTTTTGTTCAACTAGATACCTGGGACCATCATGATGAGCTTTTGGTAAACCACGCCAATCAATTAACACAGGTAAACCAAGCGCTTAAATATTTTAACGATGTTATGTTGGAGCTAAATTTGAATGACTGTGTAACAACATTTAGTATTTCAGATTTTGCCAGAACATTAACCTCTAATGGTAACGGTACAGACCACGCATGGGGCGGTAATGCTTTTATGATGGGCGGTGCTGTAAAAGGAAAAGAGATTTATGGTAGCTACCCCAATTTAGCAATAAATAAAAACGTAAATATTAACGGAAATATTATTGTACCAACAACAGCGGCAGATTCCTACATGGCAGAATTAGCCTTATGGTTTGGTGTGCCAGCATCGGAATTGGAAACCATTTTTCCAAATATCTCAAATTTTTATAATACAAACTCTAATGTACCACCATTAGGTTTTATGAACATGTCTTAATGAAAAAACGAAATTTATACACGATACTACTTGCACTATTAAGCCTTCAACTAAGCCAATCGCAATGCTTTGAAGATAGACATAGTACAAATTGGTACGATGGTTGGGTATCTTGCGAAATTTCGCAAAATCCAATAGCGTCCTACGGAAAAACACACTGGATATTATACGATTTTGGATACGATTACACCCTAAGCAAATCTCAAATTTGGAACGCTAACGAGCCCAAAAATTTAGATTACGGCATACAAAAATATACTGTAGATTACTCAACAGACGCTATTAATTGGATAAACTTAGGTGAATTTGTTATGGAACGTGCCTCTGGCGCATCCACATACCAAGGTAATAAAGGGCCAGATTTTAAAGCTATAAAGGCACGCTACGTATTAATAACTCCAAGCTCCAATTACGGCGGTAGTTGTTATGGTTTAAGCGAGTTAAAAATTTCAATAACCAATCCGCTTTTAGATGTTAATGAGGAAGAAGGCTTTAAAACAACCATTTACCCAAACCCTTTTATTGATAATATTTCGATAAAAATAGCCACACTAGACATAAACACGCCAATAGAATATAGGCTTTATGATATTTTAGGCCGCACAGTAACACAAAATAGCTTAATTATAACAGAAGGCAATAGCGCCCATGAGTTGTCTATAAATGGTAGCAACCTATCGGTTGGTTTATATGTGTTGAAAATAACACAGAATGGTAAAGAACAAACCTATAAACTCGTTAAAAATGAATAGTGTTATTTGCTATAATTTTTAAATAAAATAAGTTTGTTTTTTCTCCATAATACTAATAATAATAATAATAAGAAACATGGGAAACTCTGTTTCTTATTATCTATTTAAAAACAGAAAACATCTAGTTGTAGATTATACCAATTAAAATTTAAAACAAAGCTTAAGTGTTAGCCAATTTTAAAAACACTTATAACTGCAGAAATAATAAATTCAATACCTATTGCAATAACAATAAAACCAATAATTCTAGATAGCGCATTTATTCCTGAAGCACCTAGCCTTTTAACAATAAAAAAAGAGCTTTTCAATATAATATATATACATATTACAGACAACACTATTGCCCCACTAACAATTAAAACATCTTGCAACCCTTTAAACTCCTGGTTATAGGTAATTAGTAAAGAAATTGTTCCCGGACCAGCAATCATAGGCAAAGCCAATGGCGTTAACGAAATTTCCGATCGGCTTTTAATATCTTCAATAACCTTGTTTTTCTTCATGCCCTTATGTTTACTAAATTCTCCTGTTAACAAAGCAAAACCAGACGAAACAATAATTAAGCCTCCAGCAATTTTTAAAGAGTTTAAAGTAATACCAAAAAATGATAGAATAAACTTTCCTGTAAAAAATGAGATAAATAATATTATTAAAACATTTACAGATGTCCAAAACGCTATTTTATTTCGCTCTAATTTACTATACTCCGTGGTTAAGCTTATAAAAACAGGCACCGTTCCGAAAGGATTCATAACTGAAATTAACGCACCAAATATCATTAAAAATAATTCCATCTTTTTTTTCCAAAAATTGACTTTTTAATTATTTTTAATGTAAAGTTTGGATGAAGTTTATGTTAAATAAACACAACTAAACATAAAACACTATAGCTTAGCAATATAGATTTCTTCGTGCTCTTGCCTAAATTATTTTGGGCGTGCCCTAAAGGTCGGGCTTTACGTTACAATCTTTTTGCTCGTACCTCACAAAAAGGATTTCCGCTACAATCCCTCACGCAAAAAAAAAGCGAGTAATTTTATATAATTACTCGCTCAAACTAATACGTTATATTAGGTATTACTAAATTGCTAATGCTCCAGCTTCTGCAACTGTATGATCGTTTTCAACAGAACTTCCACTTACGCCAATAGCACCAATAATTTCACCTGCTGCATTTTTTATTGGCACGCCTCCTGGAAACGTAATTAATCCGTTATTTGAATGTTCGATATTAAACAAAGGTTGCCCCGGCTGAGATAACTCTCCAATAACACCTGTATTCATATCAAAATATCGGGCTGTTTTTGCTTTTTTTATAGAAATATCCAAAGAGCCTAACCATGCACCATCCATACGGCCAAATGCTACTAAGTTTGCACCGGCATCTACAACAGCTATATTCATTTTTGTTTCAATAGCTACAGATTTTTGTTTTGCTGCTAAAATTGCTTTTTCTGCTTGTTCTAATGTAATATTCATAATATATTTTTAAATAATGTTTTTTTTAATTTGACACAAAATTATGAAAACATTTACAATAACAAGTGGTTAAAACAGCTCACTAACTTATGATAAAAGGCCAAATACCTTATTAAATTATAGCGCTGTTTGGCTCGGGCTAAAACCAAATTTCTTTTTGTAAGCGCTACTAAAATTTGAAAGGTTATTATAGCCAAAATCCGAATAAATATCCGAGGGCTTTAAGACGCCTTCTACTAAAATTTCTTTTGCTTTTTGAAGCCGTTTGTCTTGCAGCCATTTCCCTGGTGATATTTGGTACTCCTTTATAAAATGACGCTTAAAGGTGGACAAACTCATATGGCACAAAAATGCAATTTCTTCCAACTTGAGGTTTGAGTGTATTTTATTTTCTACAATTTTTCTAAAAGTCGATGTTTCTTTGCTTATTAAAGAATATAGATAGTTTTTAAAGGATTGACCATATTTCTGTAAGAGATAAAGCATTAACTCTTCAAATTTAACTGCCAGCAAGTTTTCTGCAAAAACTTTAGGAGCTTCGCTAATAGTCGCTAAAGAATTTATGTAAGAAGCAATATAATTATCGTTCCTTATTGTAAAATAGGGCGATTCTTGTAATGTTACAGACTCCTTAGTGGTGTGTTTTTCTAAAAAATCGATTAGTTTTTTTTCTGAGAAGAATAACAATTTACAAAAATAAATTGCCTCTGTATCTAATAATTCCGTCCAGAGCCAATTTCCTTTTTTTAATATTAACGATTGCTCTTTATTAACTGCCACGGCATTTCCTGCAAAATGAACTTGTTTTTTCCCTTCTTGTAAAAAGCTAAACATATTCATACTTAAATTAACCTTACTTTTAACTACATCGTTTGTCATTTTAAAATCGTAAACAAACAGATCGGGTAATTGATTTTTATCTTTTAAGTAACTTAAGGGTATGTTTTCTACAGCCATTTTTTATGTTATTATGCACTAATGGTTTTAAAGTAATTTCGTGTAATGTGTAGTATATTTTTAAATAATAGGTTTTATTTCTTTAAAACATGAACTATATAGTGTGTGTATTATCGCTTAGACAAATAAAACAGTAATGCCAATTAAAAACCGGTAAAACTCAAAAATTTACGTAAAAGTAAAGATCAAGTTTATTAATTTTTAACATCGCAATGTATTTTTGGCATATTTAATGTAATGCACAAAACTATTTTATTTTGCTTTTTTATTTTAGCTAGTACTATAATACTAGCTAAGCATTTTTTACAAATTACATAACTTACCCAAAGTTAAATCGTTATTAAGTTTTATTTTATCTAAAAAATGATAACGCTCATTTGAATGCACAATGTAATCGCGTCTTTTAAAATTTGGGCATGTTAGTAAAATAGGAAAATGGTCCTTATAAAAATCGTTGTTCCAAATAGTAATAGTCGATTTTTTTTCGACCAATATTAAGTATTCACTTTCCTTAACTTGAATGGGTATGTAGGACGGTAAAACATCTACTTTATTTACAACAAAAGCTTTACCACTTTTAAAATAAATTGTTTTTTCTTGTTGGGAAATTACACTAGGAAATATAGCAAATTCAAGTTCTAAACTATTATTTTGTAAAACAACTTCTGTCCATTGCGGTAATTTTACCACTAAATTAGGTAGCAAATTATTAATATTTTTTATTAGCTCTATTTTATTTTGGTCGCCAAAATAAAATTCTAGTAGAAATTGCTCTAGTGATTTTCCGTTGGAAAACACAGCGTCCTTTTTTAAAACAAATAACAACTCTGTAGTTTTGTTTTGCTTAGTAAGTAATTGTGAAAATATTTTTTTGTTAAAACTCGAATTATTAGCAATATAATAACTAATTGCTTCTGCAACTATAACTTTTATTTTATCTTGTTTTGATAAGTCCTTATAAATAAATCCGTTAGTATTTAAGTTATTATGATTAGCGTTTAAATTTTCTGCATCGTTATTAGTACAAGTATAAAAAAAACTAGTCATAATAAAGACATAAACAGCCTTTTTAAAATCTTTCATATGCGTAAAATTTATTTGGTTTTTAATGCTTTATGGCATTCTGTATAAAATTACTAAAAACGTATCGCCTTTACAAGAAGGCTAATTTAGTATTTATTTTATACAACTACTCCCTATTAAAAGGTTACTGAACTTATTTTTTAAAACACGATAAAGCTTAAAAAAATCTGATTTATAACGTAGTGCTCGCGTTAAGGATTGTAACGTAAAGCCCACAGCCCGACTTTTTAGGAGGTGCGAGGACTTGCAGTGTAAAGCCTGACCCTTTTCGGGTAACGCCCAAAATTTTATAATTAAAGGTTAATTCGTTTAGAAAGCAATGTTGACTAAGTAAACTAAGAACAATTAAGGTGCGCTTTAATTTATGTGTTTTAAAATTATTGCCTCTTTATCGATTAATATTTTAAATTAACTCTAGTTTTACTTATTAAAAATAAATTAGTTTAATAAATCTAAGGATTGTATTTTGGCATAGTATATGTTTACTACCCTGCTAAAACCTAAAGAGTCTTTTTATGAAGCGTATTACTTTTTTATATTTGTTTTTAATTTCAGGAGTATTAATTGCCCAAAACAATGCAGTTGGCTTTAAGGAAAAATTAGTTTACACGGCTTCTTATAACATGTCGGGCGTTTTAACCGATTTGGCTGAGGTGACTATGCAAACAAATACTGTAAAAACATCTAGAGCTACACTTTTACGTCTTAAATGCACAGCTTTTACATATAGTAAATGGGATAGTTTTTTTAAAATTAGAGATTTATACGAGACTTACGTAAGCCCAAATACATTAAAACCGTATTTGCATAATAGAGAAATTAATGAAGGTGGATATTTTAAAAATATGAAATATACATTTAGCCATAAAACAAAAACTGTAAAAGCGATACAAACGAAAAAAAATAATTGGGTAGAAAATGAAACCATAGCTATTGGAGCAGATACAAAGGATATAATATCGACTTTATATACCTTACGAACTTTTGATTTATCGAACTTAAAATCTGGTATAAGTAAAACTTTTACTGTTTTATTTGATAGAAAAGAGGCTAAAGTTAGAGTTACATACCTTGGTAAAGAAACTATTGAGACGGCTTTAGGTAATAAAGTTTGTTATAAAATAACTATGGGTGCCGCAAATTCGAACGCGATAAATGGTACTTTATGGCTCACTGCCGATGCTAATAAAATACCTGTGTACGGAAAATTTAAAATACCTGTTGGCAATGGTGAATTAAAAATAAAATCTGCTTCCGGTTTAAAAAACTAAACATATTCTTAAAATGAAACTACTTTTTACGTTTTTAGCTCTACTAACATCTGTTCTTGCAATTGTTTTTTCTGTTTTACCAATTTCTAATTTGGCTATTTTTCCTGCCCTTGCCGCATTATTTTTTAGTATCGTAGCCTTCTACCTTTCTAAAAAAGCAGGTCGTGTAAAAAAAATTATACCTTTTACTATTATATTAACTGCAATGGCTTTAAGTATTACAGCCTATAAGTGGGCATTTACAAAAACGGAGGTTATTAATACAAAGTCTTTTGAGATTAAAGAGGATAAACTAGAGAAAGAAGCGATTAAAGAATTAGAGGGTATTGATATTGAAATTGACGAGACTGACTTAGAAACTATTGAGTTTGGAGATTAATCCATTAATTTAAATTATACCATTTAAAATTATTATTTTTGGCGCTTATAGATAGATCCACTTAACAAATACCACTTATGAAGCAAATAGCTGTATGTATTTATTTTACTTTTTTGTTAGTTTCCTGTAGCTCCTCGCAGAGTAAAAAAAATACTAAACCACAGGTAAAACCAGAAAGCTATGCCGCTACGATAACTGCGGAAGAGCTAAAAGACATGCTATACACTTATGCGTCTGATGATTACGAGGGTAGAAAAACGGGGGAACCTGGCCAAAAAAAAGCTATTGAATTTATAAAAAAAGAGTATCAAAAAAACAATATTCCCTCCCCTATCGCAAACGGCGATTATTTTCAAGATATTCCTTCAAGCTATTTTGGTAGTCAAGCGAAAGCTTCGGAAAACGTTATTGCCTATATTAAAGGACGAGAAAAACCTAACGAAGTTATTATCGTTTCTGCGCATTTAGACCATATTGGAATTGATGGAAATGGTGTTATTAATAATGGAGCCGATGATGATGGCTCTGGAACAGTTGCTATTTTAGAAATTGCTGAAGCTTTTAAAAAAGCAGAACAAAATGGTGACGGACCAAAACGAACTGTGGTATTTTTACATGTAACAGGCGAGGAAATTGGACTTTATGGCTCGCGCTATTATACGGATGAAGACCCTATATTTCCACTAAAGCATACTGTAGCGAATTTAAATATTGATATGATTGGCCGTGTGGATAAAAAACATGAAGCCACTGGAAAAAATTACCTATATTTAATTGGCTCTGATAAATTAAGTAAAGAATTGCATAATATTTCGGAGGCTGTAAATAAGGCTTATTTTAATTTGGAATTTGATTATACGTATAACGATGATAATGATCCTAACAGGTTTTATTACAGATCGGACCATTATAATTTTGCTAAAAATAGCATTCCTGTTATTTTTTATTTTAATGGAACACATGACGATTATCACAAACCGTCTGACACGCCAGATAAAATTAATTATAATTTTTTAGAAACTCGAACCAAACTTATTTTTCATACCGCTTGGGAATTAGCGAATCGAGATGAACGTATTAAATTAGACTAAGCCAAATACTCTTACAAAAAAACGCCAAAACATTTAAGTTTTAGGGTAAAAATTACTTTATATAATTGTAGAGAATAAATTAAACTCATTATTTAAAACGCAGCGAAGTAAAACAAATAATAAGCTTATTTTATAGCCAAAATTCAAATATATTTAAAATGCATCTCACTTGTGTTTTAATTCAAAAAATTAAGGTTTAATGTTATTACGTAAACCTTTCTAAATGCTTTTAATTCTGCTTATTATTTTAGCTTTTAGTAATTGGCACAAATGATATAATTAAATGTTGAGGGCGTTGCCTTGACTGTCTTATAACTTAAAAAAATAGGACTTCCGTAAAAATCAAGGCTAACTAACTGATAAAAAAAGTGAAATAGGCTGCTTTTAAAACCTTTGGCAAAAAAAACAACATATACCTTATTGAAATTACTATGCTATTCTAGTAGTAAATCTTCAAATTCTTCAGCAAGCTTATTTAACATAAAAGCCTTTAGAACTCTGTATTGGTGTTTATGCGCTAAAAATAGTGCACTTAACCATTTTTTAATCCTCCATAGTTAATAATACAAAAAAAGCCTTTCAATAAATATTGAAAGGCTTTCACTTTTTGGGTAGAAGACCGGATTCGAACCGGCGACCCTTGGTACCACAAACCAATGCTCTAACCAACTGAGCTACAACTACCGTGTTTTTTATTTACTATCCTGTTAAGGATGTAAAAAGGAATGTTATTAAGCAATCCCTTTATTGCATTTTGTAATGCGAGTGCAAATATATATCTTTTTATAGTATCTACAAAGTTTTTTTGTGAAATTTTATGTAAAAATTAAAAATAAAACTCTGGTTTTAGCCAATTACTTTATATCGAACAAACTATTTACCGCTACATAGCGTTCTACAGTAAAACCTTCTGCATTATCAACACCCACTATACGGCCCAAGTCTCGAGATCTGTAATTTATACTATCTGTAAAATTTTTACTTGTAATGGGTGTTTCTGGCTCATCACTAGATGCATTAAAAAATTGACTTTTATATGCTAAAACGGCATCCATTTTTTTATCTATATAGCCTGAAATATCCACTACTAATTCTGGCTCTATATTCTTCCATTGTATATAGTGGTATACTTGTTTTGGGCGCCATGGTTTCTGCACAACATCTTGTACTTTTGTAACAATTTTAATTAATCCGCTTAAAAAACAAGCATCACTTACCAACTTACTACCTTTACCATGGTCTATATGCCTATCTTTAATAGCATTACAAAGTATAATTTCTGGTTGATACTTCCTAATAACTTCAATAATGGCTAATTGATGTTTTTTATCATTTATAAAAAAGCCATCTGCAAAATTTAAATTTTCACGAATGCTTACGCCTAAAATTTTTCCCGCATTTAAAGCTTCTTGATCTCTAATTTCAGCTGATCCTCTTGTTCCTAATTCTCCCCTTGTTAAATCTACAATACCAACTTTTTTACCATTGGCAACCTCTTTCGCTATCGTGCCTCCACAACTTAGTTCAACGTCGTCTGGATGCGCGCCAAAGGCTAAAATATCTAATTTCATACGTGTTTTTTTTTATTATAATTCATGCCATGCTCAAATTGATATTGTAACAGCCTAAATTGATTTTAATTTTATTGTTAAACTAATGATGGTTTATTTTTTTACATCTTGAGTATAGATTGATTTTTCGTTTTATTTTAATTTTATAATTTAAACTTTAAAAAATTGGATAAACTTAAATTAGTAATTATCTAAATGTCCAGGCTACAATACGAGACATTTTGTTCCCTTGTGCCATATTTATAGTTTTAATATTGGTGGCTTTTAATTTAGTTAAAGAAGCATAAATACCTTTCAATAAATCTTTTTTTGAAACTAAGGTTGTAAACCAAATACATTGCGTTTTAAACAATGTGCTTTCATATAAATAATTATGTATAAAGGCTTTTTCACCACCCTTATAACATAATTCATTTTGAGTTCCTGCAAAGTTCCTTACTACCTTATCACCTATACTATTTAGCCCTTTTAATTTTCGGGATGTAGCTTCCAAAGCTTCTTTTTGGGATGTGAAAAATGGCGGATTACACATGGTAGCTGTAAACATATCATGTTCTCCTATAACACCTTTAAGTATTTGTGATTCTTCACTTTGAAACCTTAAACTAATGGATTTACTCAAATTATTTTTATTAATTATACGTTGCGCATGTTTTAAAGAATCTGCATCAATATCAACACCAACAAAATTCCATTTGTACTCAAGATGCCCTAAAATAGGATAAATACAACTGGCACCTGTACCAATATCTAAAACTTTAATCTGTTTATGTATCTTACAAGATTCTAGCAAATCGGCTAGGTAATGCATATAATCTAGTCGTCCTGGAATTGGTGGACATAAATTGGTTTCTGGAAAATCCCAAAAGTTAATATTGTAGTGCTTAAAAAGCAGCGCTGTATTGAGTGCTTTAACTGCTTTAGGATTAGCAAAATCAACTGTTAACTTTTTAAATTTATTTTGGAATACAAATGGTAATAACTCTGGATAAGCTTCGCATAAAGCATCCATATTATAACCGGATTTAAATATATTTCTATTGTGATTTTTTGTAGCTGATTTGATAACGACTTAGTTTTAATAAGGAAAACATTTTGACTTTTTACACAAATAAAAAATTAATCTTACAATTAATTAACAAAGTATAATTAAACGATAAAAATAACCAATGTGTTCAAATTTTAAGCAAAAAAACGTGTTTTTAGCTTAAATATTTGTGGGAATTGAAAAATAGAATATGGTACCTTCATTTTTTTGTGAGGTAAACCATATTTTACCGGAGTGTGCTTCTACTATTTTTTTACAATGAGCTAAACCTATTCCCGAACCCTCATAGTCTAATCTAGAGTGCAGGCGTTGGAAAATAGCAAAAACTTTGTTTTGGTACTCTTCTGCAATACCAATACCATTATCTTTAACTGCAAACACCCAGTTGGTTTGGTTATTATTTAATCCTTCTCCCTCCTCTACTACTTTTTTGCAAGTAATTAATATTTTTGGTGTTGTATTTAAAGCTCTAAATTTTATCCCATTAGTAATAAGGTTTTGAAAAAGTAATCTTAACTCAACCTCGTTTCCTCTTATAGTTGGTAAATTTTCATATGTAATTTCAGCATTAGTACTTTTAATAACACTTTGTAAGTCTAAGGTTAAAGCATCCATAAGCGTTAAACAATCTACATTAGCGTAAATATTATTTCGTCCTAATCTAGAATATTGCAAAAGTGCATCAATTAGTTTTTTCATTCTTACGCTCCCTTCCTTAACAAAACCCATCATTTGTTTCCCCTCTTCATCAAATTTACTGGCGTACTCTTCCTTTAAAATATCAATAAAACTAGATATTGTGTTTAGAGGTTCTTGCAAATCGTGACTTGTTATGTAAGCAAATTGTTCTAGCTCCTTATTCTTTGAATTTAGTTGTTTAGACTGTTTGTTAATCTCTTTGTGTTGACTTTTTAAACAATATGTTAATTTTTTAATATTAGTATAAGCGATTAATAGAGAAACACAGGCAATAAACAATAGTGTGGATAATATAGACAAGATGGTATTATACTTACGTTGGGTATCTATAATTATATTTTTATTTTCTAAAATAGTTGTCTTTTCGTAAATGTTCTGCGTTTGTACCTTTAGTATTTTTTGTTGGTCTTCGATTTTTTTGTTGATAGCGTTTATCTTATCATTCTGAAATTTAATTTGATTAATTTGCTCCGCTATTTTTTGTTCATTTAATCGCTCTTTATTAATTTTTTCAGTTATCCTTTTACTCATTTGTTCCCCTTCTAAAAACAAACTAGTTATCGAATCTTCCTTTTCAATTAGTGCTTCGTTTTTTTCGTTTAAATAATCAATTTGAGTGCCAATAGTTTTTATTTGGTTTTTAATAATCTCTTTTTGTTTGTCATTTTCTTTACTAACAATAGAGAGTTTTTCCTCTGTCTTTTTAAATAAGTTATCGTCTATTTCTTTAGGTGTAACGGCATAACTGGCCAAAGTTCTGGATAGTGTTAAATTCGCCTTTCTAAAGTGCATTCTGTTTATATTATAACTGTAGCTATCTTCTACATACACCATATTAATCATTGCGGAGTTTACAGGATAGCCCTCTGTTATTACTAAAATGTTATTCCCTTCGGCTTTAGTAAGAATGTCTTTTAATAAATACTCATAAGTTGCGCTTACATAAAGCACATGGTAAGATAAAACATTTTCTAATTCGTTAATTTTTTTAACATCAATTAGCTTATTGTAAATACGCCTGTTAGCCGAAGTTTTTAAAAGATTATTTGCAATGTTACTTGTTGCTAAAACACCTATATTAAAAGTGGTAAAATTATCGATATTAGGCCATTTAACCTGTTCCGACAAGTTTAAAATCATTGAAGAACGCTGGCTGTCTTTAGATTGCTGAATTGTAGATTTAACATTTTGCCCGAAAGTAAGACAAGAAAACAAAACAACAATTAGAAGCGTTATATTAAAATTATAAAGTGAAAATTTAGATAAAATTAAATTATCTGAGGATACTTTTACAGGTAGAATATGATCAACTAATGATTTCATTACTTTTACATTAAAAAATAAGCGCCTTAATATTACTAAATTTACTTAATATTAAAATTAATGCTATTTAAATTTTTATTAAATTAACAACTATCATAAAAGCAATGTGAACTTTTTTACTTTTATTCATTTTGGTTAGAAAAAAGATAAATTACATATCATTTAAGTTGTAAATTTTAACCAAAATAAAACACGTGCGTTTAAAGTGTTTAATACTGCGAAACAAATATTTGTAATTATCTATATTTTTATTTTAGATAATGCTTTTGCAACTATCTAGTTGTTTCCAAATTCTCACCGAGTAATACCATAACTTTATTACCCTAACTTATAAGGTTAAACTTCAATTAATACAGAATTTAAAACTTGTTTGTTAAGTGGTTTTCTTAGAAAACCCGAAAGTTTTTTATAATTTTCAAACTTAGTTAAATCGCTAGGATCATCTGATGATGACAACATAATAATACTAATATTATCTGTGAAACTTTGATCAAACTTATAAAATTCTTCTAAAAAATCCCAGCCTGTCATGGCAGGCATATTAATATCTAAGAAAATAATACTAGGTGCTTTAGCAGGTTCGGTTAAACATTCCTTAATAAAATTAATAGCCTCAAAACCGCTGTGTAACAAATAAATAGTATCTATAAAATCACTACCCTTTGCTAAATGTTTATTTAAGAAATTAGTTGCTTTGTCATCATCAACAAACAAAATATTTATTTTTTTCACATCAACCATAGCACAAGAAACTAATATTTTAAAAAGTTAGTAATAGAATTAACAATATAATAACATTGTATTTAAACAATCTATTATTTCGTTAAAACACAATTTTTAACCATTTAAGTGCGCGCTATATAAATCTCGTTTATTAAATACCTGTATGTTAGGCTTATATTAGGTTATCTTCTATATTAGCAAAAAAAAACATAAAATGTTAAAAGCTGTTATTTTTGATATGGATGGTGTTATTATTGATAGCGAACCAATGCACAATAAAGCCTACCATGATATGTTTAATGAAGTTGGCATTAAGGTTTCAAACAAACTTTACGAATCCTTTACAGGGCAATCAACCATAAATATTTGTAAGCAACTTGTCGATCAATTTAAATTAAGCCAAACACCAGAAGAATTAGTAGCGCTTAAACGAAAACACTACAAACACTTTTTTTACAACAACGCTACCTTAAGTCTTATTGATGGGGTTTTAAATTTAATTAAAGATTACCACAATAACGGGCTTACGCTAGTTTTAGCCTCTTCTGCAGCCATGACAAGTATTAATCAAATTTTTGATAGGTTTGATTTAAATCAATACTTTGTAGCTAAACTAAGTGGCGGCGATTTAAAACAATCTAAACCGCACCCAGAAATTTTTATTAAAGCTGCGGAAGCTACAGGCTTCTCGAAAAATGAATGTATCGTTATTGAAGACTCTACCAACGGCGTAAAAGCAGCACATGCAGCAGGTATTTTTTGTGTTGGGTTTGATAGTTTTCATTCTAAAAACCAAGATTACTCAAAAGCCAATATTGTAATTAAAAACTTTAAAGATATTGCGTATAACAAAGCTATTAAGCTTATTTAATCTGTACCCCGCACTTCCTTTGCCTTATTAATAATAGACTTTAGGCGCGCCTTCCTTAATAAAACCTCAGATTTTTTTTTATTTTTCTTTTGGTTCATTAATTTCGAATGTTTCGCTTTATTTTTTGTGTTTTTTTCTCTACCTATTTTTCCCATAATATTTAATTTTCATTAAAGTTAATATTATTTATTTTTTAGCAATGTATTTTGCTCTTCCATAAGTTCCTTAAGGTTTGAGAGTAGCTCAATATCCTTTGGTGTTGCCACCGTAACATCCTTAGTATCTTGTGCTTTGTTTTTAAGTCTGTTCATAAATTTCACTATAATAAAAACAGTAAAACCAATAATTAAAAAATCTATAAAAGCCTCACTTAAAGCACCGTAACCAATAGCAGCTTCGCTAGTAACAATAGCTCCATCAGCATTTAAAACAGCTTCTCTTAAAACAATACGCTTACTTTGCAAATTCACACCATCAGTCATTAATGATAAAGGTGGCATAAGTACTTTTTTAACCAGTACATCAATTACTTTATTGAACGATGCCCCAATTATAATACCAATAGCCATGTCCATCATATTTCCTTTTACGGCAAACTCTTTAAATTCATTAAATAATTTCATGTTTTTCATGTCATTTTTTTAGAGCGCAAAGATATCCGATTGAAATTAATAGTATTAATCTATGGCACATAAAAAAGTAATCTAAAAAAAATTATAATCTAATTAAGTAATACTACTATTTATAATTAAATTAGATTATATTTAAAAATATTAGCTTTAAAACTAATAATTATCTTGCAACTTATTAAAAAATCATACATTTGTAATATGCTTAATTTAATAACTATTAAAAGTAAATTTTAAACAAGCATAACTTTAGCCAAGACACTATTAACACTATTATGACAAGCATTATAACAGGCGATATTATAAATTCTCAAAAAAACACACCAAACAATTGGCTAAACCCACTTAAAACTATTTTAAATACTTTTGGCTCTACACCATTAACCTGGGAAATATACAGAGGCGATAGTTTTCAAATAGAAATTAAACCAACGCAAGCCTTGTTAGCCTGTTTTTTAATAAAAGCAACCATAAAACAGTTTGATAATATAGATGTAAGACTAGCCATTGGCATAGGTGAAAAAACATATCAATCCAACAAAATTACAGAATCCAATGGTAGTGCTTTTGTAAATTCGGGCCTTTGTTTCGAAAACCTAAAAAAATCCACACTAGCCATAAAATCACCATTCCCGGAGTTCGATACCATAATAAATATTATGCTAGATCTGGCGCAGTTAACTATAAACAATTGGTCTAGCACCTCCTCTACTCTTATAAAAACGACTTTAGAAACACCTAGGTTAAACCAAAGTCAATTAGCCGAAATCCTAAAAAGTACCCAAAGCAATATTAGTCAAGGCCATAAACGAGCCGGTTTCGACGAGGTTTCAAAATTATTACAATACTACCAAACCAAAATACAAACATTATGTTAACCCTTGCCATAAAACTAATACTTGCACATATTATTGGCGATTTTGTATGCCAACCTAATAAATGGGTACATCACAAAGCAACCCATAAGCATAAGTCCAAATTTTTATACTGGCACATCTTAGTGCACCTAGGCGCATTAATAGTTGTTTTACAATTCAATTTCAAATATTGGTTGGCCTTGGTTTTAATACCAATATCTCACTATATTATAGATGTTATTAAGCTAAACCTTACCACAAAAATAAACCAACGCATATTATTTGGCCTAGACCAATTAGCCCACATCTTAATAATTGCACTAATTATAAAAATTTACAAGCCATATAACATTAATTTAGAGGGTTTTTATGCACCAAAATTTTTGTTATTACTAACATGTTTACTCTGCATAACCAAGGTATCTGCTATTATCATGAAAACTATAATCTCCAAATGGGATTTAAGCGCCTATGATGATGAATCCTCACTTACAAACGCAGGCTCTTATATTGGAGTACTTGAGCGGTTATTCGTTTTCATGTTTATTATAACAAATCATTGGGAAGGCGTAGGTTTTTTAATAGCAGCAAAATCGGTTTTTCGTTTTGGCGATTTATCCAAAGCTAAAGATAGAAAGCTAACAGAATACATCCTTATCGGAACACTTTTAAGCTTTGGTTTAGCCATAGCGTCTGGCATGAGTTACCAATATATTTTAAACCTACTCTCCTAATTTAAAATACGTAAAAACTCTTATTTTATTTATACCCCTACCACTATTTTAATAAAAAAATTAAAACCCATAAAAACAACAACAACTTGGGCGTTACCCGAAAAGGGTCGCGCTTTACGCTACAAGTCCTCGCACCTCCTAAAGTCGGGCTGTGGGCTTTACGCTACAATCGCTAACGCAAAAAAAAAGCAATACAGTCTATAAAACACATGCAACAAAAAAATGCTTTTAAAGCTTTAAAACAAACATTTATTAATCTTAAAAAAATAAAACTACAAGAGAAACTACCTATTTTTTAAAACCTCTTTGTAAGACCGTGTAAAAGCTTCAATTTTCGTCCTTGGCACTATAACATAATCACAGGCCGATAAATCTGCATGAATTCCTATTTCTGTAATAGCCTCTAAATTAATAAGTAAATCATTTTGCTTTACAATCCTAAAAAAGCTATAATTTAATCCAATAAAAAGCTCTTGAATTTCATTTTGCCTACTAATTCTAAACGTATTTTCTTTATTGTAAGCGGGAAGAATTTCTAAAAGTATTATAGGCTCACTCTTAGCTATGTAGCTTTTAAAACTTATAAGAACCTCTAATTCTGCACCTTCAACATCTATTTTTAAAATTGAAATACCTTCAAAATTAATTTTTGCATTTAAGTGCTCAACATCAAAAAGCGGAATATATGCTTTACGCTTAATAGCATGATTTTGCCTAAATTCCGTAATCATGGAAGCCGAACTATCTACCGCCGATTTTTCGATAAAATGCAATTCGCCAACCTCTGTTTTATTAGAAACACCAACAGGAATAAGGGTTGTATTTTTAAAGTTATTCTTACTAATTAATTTACTGGTATATCCCACACAAAACGGATTAGGCTCAAAGCCTATATATTCTATTTTGGAAGACACGCTTTTTAACTTTAATAAAGTTTGCCCTGTATTAACACCAATATCGAAAAAACGCTTTTCACCTAAAGGTAAAATAATCTTTAACACATCCAACATCCAAGGCTCCGACGTAACCAAATTTGAATAGCCAATATTATCGCTAATAGGAATTTTAAAATTTCTATTGTTTATTGTTGTTCTTACACTGAAGTTAAAAAATTTAAAAGCATTAATTTTTTTTAAAACTTTAACTATAAAAACATTCATAAACTCAAATTTAATTTACTTTTTATAAAACTTAGTAAAGCCACGATAAGCAAAGTAACCTAAAATAGCAACCAATGCACACGCTATGCTAATAAATTTAATACTTACAATTTGGTCGCCACTAGCATAACTATGTAAACCGGCTAAATAGAAATTAACACCAAAATACGTCATAATTATACTTGCAAATGCAATTATAGACATTAAATTAAAAAACCAGCGACCTCTAAGACCTGGAATTAATCGCATGTGTATAACAAAAGCATAAATCATAATACTAATAAGCGCCCAAGTCTCTTTTGGATCCCAACCCCAGTAACGGCCCCAACTTTCGTTAGCCCACATACCACCTAAAAAGTTACCAATGGTAAGCATTACCAAGCCAACAGTTAAAGCCATTTCATTAATTACCGTAATCTCTTTAATATTCAAATCCATTTTAGCTTTATTGGCTTTCGTTGTAAAAATCATGAGTAATAAAGCTACAATACCTAAAATCATACCTAATGTAAACGGCCCATAACTACCAACAATTACCGCTACATGTATCATTAACCAATAGCTATCCAAAACTGGCTGCAAATTCGCAATAGCAGGATCCATCCAATTCCAATGCGCTATCATTAAAATCATGGCTGTAACAAAAGCTGTGCTAGCAATTGTTAAATCGCTTTTTCGCCCAAAAGCCAAACCAAAAAACATGGTAGCCCAAGCCACATAAATCATAGATTCATAAGCATCACTCCAAGGCGCATGCCCAGAAATGTACCATCTTGCCACTAAGCCAGCAGTGTGCAGCACAAATAGAGTAACTACAATCCATTTAAACACAGTAACAGCCGTATTAATAGCCTTGCTTTTATCATTAAAAATTTGAACAATTAATACCATAAACATTAAACTGCCTGCGTATAAATACCAACTAAAAAGTTTTTTAAAAATATCATACTTATTATAAAACACTTCTGTGTTTACTTTATCATCACTAGGCATTACAGCGTCTCCATAGCGGTGTTGTGTTTTCTTAAAAGCAGCCAACAGCTTTTCGGCCTCGCTAAAATCTTTTGTTTTTTTAGCTTCGTTAAGCGTAAACAAATATGCTCTAAATCCATTTTTTATAAAGTTTGCATATAAGGAGTCTGTTATTTTAGACTTGTCTTGTTTATAATCAAAATTTGAAATCCATGTATTATTATCATCATTAGGTATTGGAAATATTTTTAAAGAACGTCCCTCAATGGTATTATACAATAAATTTACACGTTGGTCGGTTTCTTTAAATTCTTTTTGAAATCCGTTAGGGATTTGAGCCTTGTAAGCTTCATCCAGATATGGTGCTAATTTGTACGCTCCTCTATTAGTAAAAAAATCGGCAAGCGGAATATATTTATCATCTGTACTAGCACCAATAAGCTTTCTTATAGAGTCGCCTTTTTTTGCTTTTAAATAAATAATAGGTACGTTGTACCACAGCATAGGACTTTCTTGAATGGATAGAAACACTTGGTTTGCATCAAAACCTTCATAAGTATCTTGCTTACTTAATTTCCTTAGCATTTCAGATGCGTAGGTGTTTACAGGCATCATACGCCCACTTAAATCCTGTATTAC
The DNA here is from genome assembly GCA_937958265.1 of uncultured Algibacter sp. GTDB lineage: Bacteria > Bacteroidota > Bacteroidia > Flavobacteriales > Flavobacteriaceae > Algibacter_B. Next base: position 126,933 of record CALGNX010000001.1, read on the forward strand.
CAAACGTCCAAATTTATCGGCATGTGCTTTGGGCGTAATATTAGCCTGAAGTATGGAATCAATTTGTGTTTTTGTAGGTTGTTTTGAGTGGTTGTGGCCATCGTTTGGGTGGTGTTCTTGGGCATTCATGTTTAAACCCGTAAACAATACTAAAACAGCAAGTAGTTTTGCTTTTTTAGCTTTTACTTTTTCTAAGTAGCGTGTTAAATCGCCAAAACGAGAGTGCTTCGAGAATAAAATAGCCATCATTCCCAAATACAGCATCATATATCCAAAATATGTAATCATGGTACCCCAATAATCATGATTTACGGTTAAGATAGTACCCTTTTCGTCTGGATCGAAACTGGATTGAAAAAACCGATATCCGCCATGGTCTAAAATATTATTCATATAAATTTTATAATCGTAATCCTCTGTATTTTCATCTAACACTGTAACCTCGCTCGAAAAAGCCGAATAACCACGCTCTGTACCTGGATATCTCTCAGCTTCAAAATCGTTTAACTTTAAAGAAAAAGGCAATTCTAAAACCTTCGATCCGTATTTAAGCGCAATATCTAATCCTCCAATTTTAACTTGCTTATAATTACTATTTGTGCCTTTACCTCCTATTAAACCTACGCGTTGGGTTTCTCCATTAGTAGTAATATTTAAAATAACCCCATCCTCATTATTTTTTAATAGTTCCGATTTTTTCACCACATCGAAAACACCTTTAATTACAGGTTTTGGGAATACAAGTTGCATATTTCCTATAATATATCGGGAACGTAAGTACAGCGGCTGTATACTATCCTTTACTAACTTGCCTTGGGCTCTGGTGGCCATAGTCATGTATTCGCCTTCAAATGGGGAATTTATGGTTAAAGAGTCGCCTTGATAAGTAATATTTACAGCTCCCTTAGTTGGTTTGTTTAAAGCAAAAAGTACATTATGTACACTAGCAACCTCGCCTACTTTTAAAAAATGATTGTGAGCGCCACCCGCCCCAGCTTCTACTAGTTTAAGGTATGATTCGCCATTTTCATTTGGAATAATATCCTCTTCGGCACCTACAATAAATTTTTCTAAGGTTATACTAACAGGTTGTTCGCCATATTTTGTATTAATTTCAAAATCGTTTTTTAATCGTCCGGAAAAATCAACTTCGGCACGAATTGGTAAACGTTGGTCTACGCCATTAATTTTATAATTACCATCAATTAAAGCTGTTAAATACGTTTTTTGTGAAAGAAATGTATTTTCTGTTTCGCCTTCGCGAATAGCCATCATACCTTCAAAACTTGCGTAGCGCGTAATAAAAGCACCCAATAAAATAAAAATAAAGGCTACGTGTAAAATTAATGTTGCCCATTTTTCTTTTTTATAAAGTCTGTACCTGAATATATTACCAGAAAAATTAATTATAAAAAACACCATTATCGCCTCAAACCACCAGGCGTTATAAATTAAATTTCTAGTATATGGTGTTGGCGACATATCTTGCCCAGAATCTAAAATAGTTCCTGTTGCCATAGCAACAGCAAAAGCGATAAATAAAAAAGCAGTAAGTCTAGTTGAGAAGAAAATATTGGCTAGTTTTTTTTCCATAATAAAAAACCTTTTTTGGCTTGTGCAAATTTACGGATTAATGTTTGTTTGGTTGTGTTAAAGTATTCTAAAAATAGGAGGACATTAGCGATAAAAGAACAAAATAACATCTTACAAATTCATTTTAGAGCGCGCAGCGTAAACCTGTAAAAATGCAATGCTAGTTTTAGTTATATTTTTATTTAATCGGGCTGTATGATAAATTGGTTTGGCTCCTCTTGGCTACCTTTTTACAAAGGTTTTATAATCTTGCTTCAAAAATTTTTAAGTATAAGAAAGTTCCCATTTTTCTGGCGCGCTGTTTTGCTTTCTCGGCATTTTCGCCTTTAAAAAGCTCTTGAATAGTTTCAAACCACAGGTTTAACCAAATACCAAAATGGTATTCTGTAATGGTGTTATTGTTGGTTTTATCAATTTTTAAATGAGCCTCTAGCGGGTCTCCGCTATACTTTTCAGCCAACTTCCTAGACATAAACAAACTGGTTTCCCAAAACGAGGTTAACCTATCAAAATGAGAATCCCAATCTTTTATGGCTTCGTTAAAAATTGGACCTAATAATTGGTTAGCTCTTACTTTTGTATAAAACGATTTTACTAGTAAAGCAACATCTTCTCTATTTTGGATATCGGTTTTCATGCTTGGTAAAAATAAAATGAGTTTTAATTTTAAAGTAATGCAAGTTTATAATTATTTTTAGCCATAACACCATTATTTTTTTTCATTTCTATTTTTAGGGTATTTTAAAATTATTATTTGCCCTAGATTTAAGCCTTAACCACAGGACTGCTTTCGCGCAAGGGATAGTAGTGGATAGCCCACAGCCCGACTTTTGGAGGTGCGCGGACTTGGAACGTATAGCCCGACCCTTTTGGGATGCGCCCAAAAAATGAAAATTGTGTAGTTGTTTTAATTATTCATTAGTATTTTAGCCGCATGATTTCAGTTGTAATTTTAGGTGCTGGTAATGTAGCCACACATTTATTTAAGGGTTTTAAAAAAACAAATACGGTTTCGGTTGTACAATGGTATAATAGAAATTTATCGGCCATACAGCCTTACAAGAATTTGGTTGATATTACAGACGATTTAACGGCTTTAAAAGATGCCGATGTGTATGTTTTAGCAGTTAGCGATGATGCGATTTCAGATTTATCAAGTAAATTACCATTTACAGATAAATTGGTTGTACATACTTCGGGCAGTATTGGTGTTTACGATTTGGATAGTAAAAACCACCGTGGCGTTTTATATCCCTTGCAGACCTTTAGTAAAGATACGGTTTTGGATTTTGCCAATGTACCTATTTGCTACGAAACCATTCATAAAAAAAGCTACCCTATTTTAAAAACCCTTGCCCATGGTTTGGGAGGCCCAACTAAAAGAATAAACAGCGACCAAAGACGTGTTTTGCATTTAGCAGCCGTTTTTGTTAATAATTTCACCAATCAATTATATAGAATTGGACACGAAATTACAGAAAGTGAAGGTGCAGAGTTTGATTTACTTAAACCGCTAATTTTAGAGACTGCAAAGAAAGTGCAAGATATATCGCCTTTTAGATCGCAAACTGGCCCGGCTAAACGCAACGATAAAAAAACTATAAAAAAGCAATTAAAAGCCCTAGAAAACCCACAGCATAAAGCTATTTATGAATTGCTTACAAACGCCATAAAAAAGACACATGGAAGATAAAAGTTATAAAGAGTATTTGGAACATATTAAAACATTTATTTTTGATGTTGATGGTGTTTTAACAGACGGATCGCTTACCATTACCGAAACGGGAGATATGTTAAGAACAATGAATGTTAAGGATGGTTATGCTTTAAAAACAGCGCTTGATAAAGGGTTTAACGTTGCTATAATTTCTGGCGGAACTAATGAGGGCGTACGCTCGCGGTTAGCTGCTTTAGGTATATCTGATATTTACTTAGGCGCACACAACAAAACTGAGCAATTACAGGATTATTTTAACAAGAAAGCTATAAAGCCTGAAAGCGTTTTATATATGGGTGATGATATCCCTGACTACCCAGTTATGGAACGTGTTGGCTTACCATGCTGCCCACAAGATGCAGTGCAAGAGATTAAAGGAATTTCAAAATATATTTCGCATAAAAAGGGCGGTCATGGTGCTGTTCGCGATGTGATTGAACAAGTTTTGAAAGTGCAAGGAAAATGGAATGGCAATTTTAGTGCAAAAATATAATTTTTGGAGCTGTTATTTACAATTAACAGTTTATAAATAGCTACCTCTAGGTTTTGCTTATAGCTTTTTTAGAATAAAATATAACTATTAAATAACTGAGAAACATCAAGTATTTAAAGCTTATCCGTTGGAAAAATTTAGTAATGCTTGTTTTAGTGCAATTACTAATAAAATATGCCCTTTTAAACAACTTTGGTGCTCAAACTGCTCTGGATGGTCTGGGTATTTTATTATTAATTATAGCTACAACTTGCATCGCAGCAGCGGGGAACATTATAAATGACATCTGTGATGTTGAAACCGATTTGGTTAACAAACCTAATCGTATAATTATAGGAAATTTTGTTTCAGAAAAAACAGCATATAATTTATTTCTTGGGTTAAATATTATTGGTGTTGGTGTTGGTTTTTATTTATCACACCGTGTTGGTAAGGCGCCTTTCTTTTCTTTATTTGTTATAATATCTATACTTTTATATGTTTATGCAACGTATTTAAAAGGCACTATTTTAGTTGGCAATATTGTTATTTCTGCACTTGTTGCTTTAAGTGTAGTTATTGTAGGTACATTTGAACTAATACCTGTAATGACGCCAAACAACCAGCGCCTACAAATTGTTTTTTTTAAGATAATCTTGGATTATGCATTATTCGCTTTTTTAATAAACTTACTAAGAGAATTAGCTAAAGATATTGAGGATATTGATGGTGATTATAAAGCAGGTATGTTTACACTACCCATAGCCATTGGCAGAGAACGCGCTGGTTATGTTTTAACTTTTTTAAGTTTATTCCCCTTAATAGGAAGTGTTTTTTATGTGACCAACAACTTATACAAACAGCCTCTATCTGTAGGCTACTTTTTACTTTTTATTGTTGGCCCGCTAATTTATTCAAGTATTAAAACATTTAGTGCGTCTACTAAAAAAGATATGCATCATATTAGCTTAATGTATAAACTCATAATGCTTTTTGGTATGTTATCGTTGTTACTTTATTTATTTGCGCTTTAACGGCATTTATAGGTTAACTTTTAAATAGTAATTATCAATTAAAACCATTAATTTCTTGTTGGCTTATTAACCCAAATAAAGTATATCCTGAAATTAGTTTTTTCTAAAAGAAAATATATTTAATGTAAAAAAATCTTAATCAACTTAACAATAAAGTTGCACGCCTCATTTAAAAATAACCTATGTCATACATTTTTTTTGCTTTAAAAGAAGCATTAATTTTTAACAACAAAACTTAATAAAATGCTAAACGATGCACTAAAAGATTACCATATTATTTTAGCCTCTGGATCGCCAAGGAGACAAGCTTTTTTTGAAAATTTAGGACTTAATTTTGAAATAAGACTAAAACCAACCAAAGAAATTTATCCGCCAGAACTAACACGTTTTGAAATTAGCAATTATCTAGCTGAACTTAAGGCACTACCTTTTGAATCAGAATTAAAGCCTAATGATATATTAATTACTAGCGATACCATTGTTTGGCACGCTAACAAAGCTTTAGGAAAACCTGTAGACGAAAACGATGCTTTTAATATTTTACAAGCGTTAAGTAACCAAACACACGAGGTTATTACATCTGTATGTTTTACAAGCGCTACTTTTAAAAAAACCATTTACAACATAACAAAAGTAACTTTTAAACCTTTAACCAAAGAAGAAATTGAGTATTACATAGCCACATACAAGCCGTTTGATAAAGCTGGTGCTTATGGTATTCAAGATTGGATTGGTCAAATAGGTGTTACAAAAATTGAGGGTTCGTACTTTAACGTTATGGGATTACCAACCCACCTTGTTTACGAAACGTTAAATGCCATGGTAAAGTCCGCTTAACTTTGTATTTTAAGTATGTACAGATAAACAAAAATATTATGAAGGCTAAAAATATATTTTATTTAATTTTTATAACAATAATGCTGTGTAGTTCTTGTAAAAACAAAACAGTATCTAAGGATTTAGCGATACACGATTTTCCCGAAATAGCAAAAGAAAACACTACACTAAAGGAAATAATAAATCCCGAGTTTAAAACGTATTGGTATGCTGGAGAAGCAGAAATAACATCTTACAAGTTAGAACAGGCACGTTACGGAGAAATACACGAAGGCTCTGCTGTATTAATTTATGTTACCGAAAATTTTCTTCCAAACATTCAGGTTAAAGCAGATTATCCGAACTCAAAAAATATACCCGTACTAAAATTAAACACTACTAAAAAATTTAATACTGGTATATATCCTTATTCTATTATGCAAAGTACCTTCTACCCGGTTTCCAATAACAAACATGCCCTAAAAGTATCTAGCTCCATACAGGAATGGTGTGGGCAGGTTTATGCGCAACTTAACAATAAAGAACAATTTGAGATTTTATCACATTCGTATTTTGAGCGTGAGGCCGACGAAAACTTTAAAATAAATAAGGCAATTTTAGAAAATGAATTATGGACAAAACTTCGCATTAATCCAAGCGCTTTACCTACCGGAAATTTACAAATTATTCCATCTTTAGAGTTTACACGACTTAAACATAAAACCATAAAAGCTTATAATGCTGTGGCAACTTTAAAAAACAGCACTTACACCATTAACTACCCCGAATTAAACCGAATGGTTTCTATAAAATTTAACGCTAATTTTCCTTACGGTATTTTAGGCTGGGAAGAATCTTTTAACAGTGGCTCTGGAGTATTAACAACCAAAGCAACCAAGTTAAAAACCATTAAATCTCCATACTGGCAAAAGAATAATAATAAAGATAAAATACTTAGGCAAACGCTACAATTAGATTAAATTTACACTTTATTTACAGGTACTATTTTAAAAAATGCATCCCTAATATTATGCTATTAAATATTTTTAAAAATTATCAAAAAGAGCTTATCATATCTACTATTGTACTATTATCATTACTAATTTTAAGATATATTATTCATCTCACCATAACCAAAGTTGCCAGAAACAATGGCATAAACGAAGCTAGAATCCGGTTAGTAAGGCGCTATGTAACTGTTTTTTTATTTTTTATAGCACTACTTATAGAGTCTATTGTGTTTGGGACAGAAATAAGAGAAATTGCTCTTATTTTTTCATCCATTTTTGCGGTAATTGGTATTGGCTTATTTGCTATTTGGTCTATTTTAAGCAATATAACATCTGGCATTATTATGTTTTTTAATTTCCCTTATAAAGTAGGAGACAAAATAGCCATACACGACAAAGATTTTCCTGTAACAGCTATTATTGAAGATATTAGAGCTTTTCAATTATTTTTAAGACTAGAAAACGGCCATTTGGTAACTTACCCAAACAACCTCATGTTACAAAAAGCAGTAACTCTTGTAGAAAAAGATGCTATAGAAGTTTTTTCTAAAAACGACAGTAATCCAGAGGCCCTATAATTATCTGTAACAAGAAAAAGTTATGATAAAAAAAGTTGCAAAAAAAATAAGAAGTCAAGTTTCTAATAAAAAAATAGGCCAAATTCCAGGCAGTATTATTTACACCGGGAAAAAATTAGACCAAAAATTATTTATTGAAGCGTTTGATTATAATAAAAGTAAATGCGACGTTAAAGAGCTTTTAAAAGTTGAAGACTGTTTTACCTACGAAGAGGAAGACACCATTACATGGATAAACATTAATGGCTTAAACCATGTAGATGCCATAAAGGAAATTGGAGTACATTACGAGTTGCACCCGCTAGTGCTTGAAGATATTGTTAACATATCGCAACGCCCAAAAATAGACGAATACGACAACTATATTTTTCTAGTTTTAAAGATGTTGTATTACGATGAAAACGAAAAAATAGTATCCGAGCAAGTTAGCTTTATATTAGGAGAAGACTACGTGCTATCATTTCAGGAGTCTGAAGGCGATGTATTTAATGAGGTTAGGCAACGCATAAAGCAAGCCAAAGGCCGCATAAGAACAATGCCTTCAGATTATTTAATATATGCACTTATTGATGCTATTGTAGATCAATATTTTAATGTTATTGAAACTTTAGGAAACAAAATTGAAGATTTTGAAACTGATATATTTTCAGGAAACGTCTCAGACGATGTAAGCCAAGATATCCAAAACCTAAAACGAGAAATACTAAGAGTGCGCCGTGCTATTTTCCCACTTCGTGAAGTTATAAATCGTATTGAAAAAAATGAAAATAGTTTAATTAAAGAAAAAACAATTACCTATTTTAGAGATATTTACGATCACCTTATACAAGTTTCTGAAAACATTGACATATACCGCGAGATGATTTGGAGTTTAATGGACATGTACATGACTACCATTAGTAATAAAATGAACGAAGTAATGAAGGTACTTACTATAATGTCTTCCATATTTATTCCGCTTACCTTTATTGCTGGTATTTACGGTATGAATTTTAAATATATTCCAGAATTAGAATATAAAAACTCATACTTTATACTTTGGGGTGTTATGATTTTTCTATTTATTAGCATGCTTATCTACTTTAAGCGCAAAAAATGGCTATAATTCAACATCTGTTTTTTCATCAGAACATACAATAATAAAGCATATTTAACTTTAATAAGAGCAAAGCCAGAATTACATAACCCGTTATTTAATACCGTTTAAAAGCCATGTGTTTTAAAAATTTTACGCCATAGTTTTTCTATTAAATAAACGTAAAAAAAAACGTAAAGCTATAAATTGTTAAAATTATTGTAAGCATACTTATTACAATCCAATAATCTATTTAAGTAAATAAATACGCTTTTGGTTTCATACATAAATAAACGGCTATAATTAAATAATAATAGCTATTATATTATCTTTGTAGCCTAGTCTCTATAATTTTATGAACACAATTCTTTCCGAAGTAAATCCAAAAGAAAACATCATTATAAAAGGTGCAAAACTGCATAATTTAAAAAATATAGATGTTGTTATACCCAGAAACAAACTTGTTGTAATTACAGGATTATCGGGTTCCGGAAAGTCTAGCTTAGCTTTCGATACACTTTATGCAGAAGGGCAACGACGTTACGTAGAAAGTTTATCGAGTTACGCCCGCCAATTTTTAGGGCGGTTAAACAAACCAAAAGTAGATTATATTAAAGGTATTGCCCCTGCCATTGCGATAGAGCAAAAGGTTAATTCCACCAATCCGCGCTCCACAGTAGGTACAACCACAGAAATTTACGATTATTTAAAATTACTATTTGCCAGAATAGGAAAAACATACTCCCCTGTTTCTGGTATAGAAGTTAAAAAAGACACGGTAACAGATGTTTTAAATTATTTAAAAACCTTTCCCGACGGAGAAAAACTACTGCTCCTCGCGCCTATTCTTCTTGAAGAAGGACGCACCATGGAAGACAAACTTAAAACATTACAACAACAAGGTTATGCCAGAATAAAAGTTAACGATAATGTAGTACGTATTGATGAGGCTGGCACAATTAATAAAAAAGACACAGTGCTTTTAGTTATAGACCGTGTTATTACTAAAAATGAAGAAGATTTTTATAACCGATTAGCAGATGCTGTACAAACTGCTTTTTTTGAAGGTAAAGGCGAATGCACTATCGAAATACTAAAAAATAAAAAACAACGCCCCTTTAGCAATAAATTTGAAATTGATGATATTACCTTTTTAGAGCCAAACGTACATTTATTCAGCTTTAACAACCCTTACGGCGCCTGCCCTAAGTGCGAAGGTTATGGAGATATTGTTGGTATAGACGACGATTTGGTTATTCCAAACACAAGCCTATCTATTTACGAAAACGCAATTTTCCCATGGCGAGGAGAAAGTATGAGTTGGTATAAAGATCAATTAATTAATAATTCGCACAAATTTAATTTTCCAATTCATAAACCCTTTCACGAATTAACAGAAAACCAAAAAAAATTAATTTGGACAGGGAACTCACATTTTGAAGGATTAAATGCATTTTTTGCCGAATTGGAATCCAAAGCCTACAAAGTACAAAACCGTGTTATGCTATCGCGCTATCGCGGAAAAACAAAATGTAAAACATGTAACGGAAAACGTTTACGTAAGGAATCCAATTACGTAAAAATTGCAGGATCTACCATTACAGATTTGGTAGAAATGCCTTTAGATAAACTTGCTAGCTTTTTTAAGCAATTGGAACTAAACACGTACGATACAAAAATAGCAAACAGACTATTAAAAGAAATAAACAACCGGCTAGCATTTCTTGCTAATGTAGGTTTAGATTATTTAACCTTAAACAGAAAATCCAACACATTATCTGGTGGCGAAAGCCAACGTATAAACCTAGCAACATCCTTAGGCAGTAGCCTGGTGGGTTCCATGTATATTCTAGACGAGCCAAGTATTGGTTTACACCCAAAAGATACAGAACGTTTAATTCTAGTTTTAAAACAACTACGCGACTTAGGAAACACCGTAATCATTGTAGAGCATGATGAGGATATAATGAAATCTGCAGATTACATAATTGATATTGGACCCGAAGCAGGAACTTTTGGGGGCCATGTTGTTGCCGATGGTACCTATACAGATATTTTAGCCTCAAAATCCTTAACCGCAAAATACCTAAACGAAGATTTAAAAATTGAAGTACCTAAAAAAAGACGTACTTCAAAACACCAAATCAATATTATTGGTGCGCGCGAAAACAATTTAAAAAACATAAATGTATCGTTTCCTTTAGGCATGCTAACCGTAATTACCGGCGTTTCTGGTAGCGGAAAAAGCACCTTGGTAAAAAAGATTTTATTTCCCGCCATACAAAAAAAACTAACAGACTTTGGTGATAAACCAGGGCAATTTACCAAATTAAACGGCGACTTTAGTAACATTAACCATATCGAATTTGTAGATCAAAACCCCATTGGCCGCTCCTCAAGATCCAACCCCGTTACATACATAAAGGCTTACGATGATATTCGCAGCTTATTTTCAAAACAAAAATTAAGTAGTATAAGGAATTACCAAGCCAAACATTTTTCTTTTAACGTAGATGGGGGCCGTTGCGACACCTGTAAAGGCGAAGGTCAAGTCACCATTGAAATGCAATTTATGGCAGATGTACACCTAGAATGCGAAGCCTGTAAAGGCAAGCGTTTTAAAAAAGAAGTGCTCGAAGTTACTTTTGCCAATAAAAGTATAGATGATATTCTTAACCTTACTATTGATGATGCTTTACAACTGTTCGAAGCCACCGAGCAAACTAAAATTAAAAGAAAATTACAACCCCTGCAAGATGTAGGCCTAGGCTACGTAACCCTTGGCCAAAGTTCCTCTACCCTATCTGGAGGCGAGGCACAACGTATTAAGCTAGCCTCGTTTTTAGGAAAAGGTAACAGCAAAGAAAAAGCGCTATTTATATTCGACGAACCCACAACCGGGCTGCATTTTCACGATATACAAAAACTTTTAAAATCCTTTAACGCACTTATCGCAAAAGGGCATTCCATAATCGTTGTAGAACATAATATCGACTTAATAAAATGCGCCGATTATATTATCGACTTGGGACCAACAGGTGGAGAAAAAGGCGGGAATTTAGTAGCAACCGGAACACCAGAGGACATAGTAAAAATTAAAACATCAGAAACAGGACGATTTTTAAAAGACAAACTAACCTAATTCACTACTTAATTGGGCGTTACCCAAAAAGGGTCGGGCTTTACACTATATCTTTTTAAAGTATTTTGTTATCCATCAAGCAGTTTTATTTAATTCAATTAACGCTTTAACCAACAAGGTATAACTTTAACTTTAAAAAGGATGCCGTTTCAATCCCTAACGCAAAAAACTTAATGTAAACTACAACATTTATATAGTTAATAAACACTAGCCTTAAACCCTATATTGGCTATAGTTAACCAATTTCTAGAAACTTAAGAAATAACGCACTTAAGTTAAAAAAACATGTAATTGAGTGGAATTACTTTAACATTTAAAAATCATTCAAATTTCAGATTTACATTTTGCAAATTAATTAACCTATCAGGTTGGGAGCAATAACCGAAAGGATAGCTATTTTTGTTTCGCTATTTTTTAAAAAAGCCTCAAATTAAATTTGAAGCTTTTTTGTACTTTTTCAGTGTTACCAAGTTTAGGTTAATTTCAATATAAACTTAAGCCACTTATTATTGTACGACCTTGCTTATTAAATTAACAAAATTTGATTCTCAATTAATAAACCTGAATAATTACAAGCTATTTAAAGCCTCACCAATTAAAGTTTTACCAGAAATAATTTCAAAAGTCGTGTTTTTAGGAGCGTCATCGTGTAAAGCTCTAACTAACGTTTGAGCAACATCTGCCCTACTAATTTCCCCATGATTTTCTAATTTAATAGACAATTCTATTTTTCCCGCTCCTAAATTATCGTTTAAGGTTCCAGGACGAACAATGGTATAAGTTAATCCACTTTCTTTCAAAAAGTTATCGGCGTTTTGTTTCGCCTTTAAATAGTCTTTTAGTTGCTCGGCAGCTTCTGGCTTATCTGCTCCTAAAGAACTAAGCATAACAAATTTCTTAATGTTTGCTTTTTTAGCTTCAATAATTAAGTTTTTAGCACCTTCTTGATCGACTTCAACAACCTGTTTACCACCAGATCCTGCAGCAAATATTACTTTATCTATATTTTCATCTTTAAAAGCAAGACCTACATCTTTTGTCAAATCTGCCAAAACAACTTTAACATTTTGAGATTTATATGCTTCGTAATACTTATTTTTTCTAACCATCGCTATAGGCGTAAAATACTGCGAAGACGTTAATAAACTAATAATTTTTTTTCCAATATTTCCGTGCGCACCCGCAACTAATATATTTTGCATTTTTCTTGTTTTATATGTTTTAAGCAAAATTATAGTTTATTAGCTTTAAGTCTTAACGTAATAGCTCATTATGCTAACTCGATAGCCAAACCATTATACGGTTTAGAAATACATTTAGCACACCTATCTTATGTGAATTAAGTGTGTAAAAGACCTATTAAACAAAAAAGTTACTTCGATTACGAAGTAACTTTTTTGTTTAATAGTTAGGTAACTCATGTTTCTTTTTAGGAACAATCAATTGTTTACTTTATGTTTCATTAGCTACCTTATAACAACTTAACGTTTATACCAAGATAGAATGAATTATATATTTATTGCAAATATTTAGATAACTTACTTTTAATTTCGTTATAATAGCTACACATGTATTTAAAGCCCTTGCCTTTATTATTTATTACCTAAAAACCAAACTATTATAATATTTTACTATTTTAAAATACATATAGCATATCTATTTTGGTAAATTGAACATGTAAAAAAACACGTTAAATAAAAAAAGTTATTTCTATTAAGAAATAACTTTTTTTATGGTTTTGTTTGATAGCTCATGTTTCTTTTTAGGAACAATCAATTGTTTACTTTATGTTTCATTAGCTATTCATATAACACTTTAATGCTACTGCTAAGATAAAATGATTTATACATATATTACGAATATTTAGGTAACTTACCTTTAATTTCGTTAAAAAAACCATACATGTACTTAAAATCTTCATCGATATTATTTGTAGGATAAAAAGGTTCTGAAATTCTGTTTTGCTTATTCTCAAAATCTAAAGTAAACATGATTATTGGTACACCGGCTTGTTTTGCTATAAAGTAAAAGCCTGTTTTCCATTTAGTTACTTTTTTTCTAGTACCTTCTGGAGCCAACATCATTCTAAATTCCTCGTGTGTTTCAAATAATTTAGCAATGGAATCCACTTTTTTTTCATTGGATTGCCTGTTAATTGGCACACCCCCTAAAGCCCTAAACAAAAAGCCGAACGGCCATACAAACAACTCTTTTTTACCTATAAAATTTGTTTTAACACCAACAAGAGCTCTTAGTAACACACCTATGTAAAAATCGTGCCAACTGGTATGGGGTGCCGCTATAATTATAGCTTTTTTAACACTCTCTTTTGAAAATGATGTATTACCTAATGCTTGCCAACCTAGAATTTTAGTATAAATAAATTTAGCTAGACCTTGCATATTACATTTTATTATAAAGTGTCCTTAATTTTTCTCTGGTAATCGTTTCTTTCCAATTTTCACCTATTGCATTTTCCCAAAGCGGCTCTAAACTTAAGGCAACATTAATCATAATATCAAACTCACTTTCCTCTAATTTCTCACAAATACCTTTAGGCAACTCAATATTATGTTTGGCCTTCATTTGTTTAAAAACTTTAACACCCTCGGGGTAAAACTCTTCTAAATGGTCAAATACAATACAGTTACCAATACCGTGTTTTGTACCTAATAAATAGCCAAGACCATAACTCATAGCATGTGCAATACCTACTTGCGAATATGCTATACTCATGCCACCATGCCACGAGGCCATCATTAATTTTTCCTGGGCTTCTGCTTTGGAAAGCTTACCCTCTAAAAATATTTCCTTACACAAGTCTAAAGACATTTTACCATAAGTTTCGCTAAATGTGTTTAAGTAAGTACCTGTAAGCGATTCAATACAATGGATATAACAATCCATACCTGTATAAAACCATTGGTTTTTAGGAACATCTTCTGTTAATTCTGAATCTAGAAATACTTGATCAAAAGGTGTGTAATCAGAATTAATTCCTAGTTTTCTTTCGGGACCTGTAAGCACTGTAGTCCTGGAAACCTCTGCCCCAGTTCCAGATATTGTTGGAATACCCACGTGATATACTGCAGGGTTCTTAACTAAATCCCATCCTTGATAATCTTTGGCTTCCCCATCATTATTAATCATTATGGAAACTGCCTTAGCCAAATCTAACAATGTGCCTCCTCCTATTCCTATAATTCCAGATGGGTGCGCTTTCGATTTTAAAATAATATCCTCGACAAGCTCGTCTACTTGCGTAGTTTTCGGTTCTTCATTTGCCGAAATAAAAATAATTCTATCTTCGTAAGAAAGTGATATTCTTGATATTAACGCTAGATTGTTTTTAAAAACATCGTCAATAAAATAAATAAAAGGGGCATGAATACTTAATCGTTTTGGGGCTAAAACTTCGTTTAATTGACTGAAACTACCTCTGCCAAAAATTACCTTTGGCACCATTGGAAAGTTTTTATAACTCATTTAAAATGTTTTCATTTAACAATTGTAAAAGTACCATTATTTTAAATTCTACTAAATTAATAAGGAAAATAAATTTAAGAAAACAAGCTGTTTTTTACTGTACTGATATGTTTTTTTGTTTTCTTATTTTATTGAACTAATTACAATATGTGATGGTTAATTTAATAATTTTAAAATTTCTGGTAAACTGTTTATAGTTTTATAGATTTTACCTTTTTTTTCATCTTCGCTAGCTTCTTCATGCGCCCATGTGGTATGAAATGGTATATGTATGGCTTGCGCACCTATGCTTACTAACGGAAGAATATCAGATTTTAAAGAATTCCCTACCATTAAAAACTCAGACGGATTAATATCTAAATGATTTAATAACTTGGAATAATTAGCTTCTTTTTTATCGCTTAAAACCTCAATATGATGAAAATAGTTTGTGAGACCAGATTTTTCTAATTTCTGTTCTTGATCAAATAAATCGCCTTTTGTAGCTAATATTAATTTATATTTTTTTGATAATGTTTTTAGTACAACTTCCACACCGTCTAGTAACTCCACAGGCTTTTCCAACATCGCTTTACCTATATTTAAAATAGTTTCGATTGTTTTAGCAGATATGTTATAGTTTGATAGTTCCAAAGCAGCCTCTACCATAGATAGGGTAAAAGCCTTAACACCATAGCCGTATATTGATAAATTACTTATCTCCATTTTAAAAAGCTCCTGGTCTATTTTATTAGGCGTTTCGTATTTAGATAAAAGTTTAGAGAATGTGGCTTCGGCTTCTCTAAAATAGGTTTCGTTTACCCAAAGTGTATCATCTGCATCAAAACCTATTACTTTAATATTTTCGTAATTTTTATTCAATCTTATCGTTTTAAAAAATGTATGCTTAAAATTTAGTCTTTTAAGGTGGTAATTTTATTCTATTTCCATAGTTTTTTAGCGCGCTCTAAATCTTCTGGTGTATCAATTTCCACGCCTTGCACGTTGGTTTCAACCATTTTAATGCGTTTGCCGTATTCTAAATACCTTAATTGCTCTAGTTTTTCCGATGCTTCTAGTACTTGCATGGGTAGTGTGTAAAAATCTAAAATAGCTTGTTTTCTAAAAGCATAAACACCTTTATGCTTAAAATACTTTACAGGAACACTTTTATCTCTAGGAAAAGGAATTGGGCTGCGAGAAAAATACAAAGCGAAATTGGATTGATCCAAAACAACTTTTACCGTATTGGGATTTTTTATTTCCTCTTCATCTGTAATATGTACCATTAAGGATGCTAAATCGACTGTTTTATTATGGTCTGCTTTAAAAACATCTATAAGTTTTACTAATGATTCTTTATCGGTAAAGGGTTCATCACCTTGCACGTTAATAACAACATCAATATCCATAAACTCAACGGCTTCAGCAATTCTATCGCTTCCGCAATCGTGTTCTTTTTTACTCATAATGGCTTTGCCGCCATTATTTAAAATTTCATTATATATAATTTCACTATCTGTTACTACAAAAACATCGTTAAACAATTGTGTTGCTACTGTGGCTTCGTATGTTCTTTGAATTACCGTTTTACCGCCTAGGTCTTGCATTAGTTTTCCTGGAAATCGAGAGGCTGCATAGCGTGCAGGAATCATTGAGATTATTTTCACAGTATTAATTTATTTATTTTTTAAATTCTATTTTCGAAAATAGACAAATATTATTAATTTTTAATTGTGCTTACTTTAAAATTAAAATTATTGTGAATTTATTTTTTTATGTTCTTTCGATTTTTTGATTTACTTATTAGCTAATTAATAAGAAATTGAAGCTTAAACTGGCTAGTTACACTCTTTCTTTACATGAAGATGTAAGGCTAATAACAAAATACAGGTGCTAATATTATGTTAGGCAAAAGAATTTGCTCTGGTTCTATTTTGGTATTGCTAAATACCATAAAACGTTAAACTACACTTGTATTTGTGCTTAAACCGAGTAAAACGTGCGCAAGGGATAGTAGCGGATAGCCCACAGCCCGACGAAGGAGGTGCGCGGACTTGTAGCGAATAGCCCGACCCTTGGGTTGCGCCCAAAACCGTATTTTGTGTTTAAGATATTACTTGTTTATTTTAGCGTATGGTTAAGCTACTTTAATTTTCTTCAAAAAATTCATTTTTAAAGCCTATTAAATACAGCTTTTCTTTCGCTCTTGTTATTGCGGTATATAGCCAGCGTAAATAATCTTTATCGATACCATTTGGCAGGTAGGGCTGCTCTACAAAAACGGTATTCCATTGGCCACCCTGCGATTTGTGGCAGGTTATAGCGTATGAGAATTTTACTTGTAAGGCATTAAAATGCTTATTACTTTTTACTTTTAAAAATTTTTTATACTTGCTGGTTTCGTCCTCAAAATCTTTCATAATTTCTTGGTATAACCTATTGGAGTCTTCGTAGGGTAAAGATGGTGTTTCGGCGTTTATGGTGTCTAATAATAGTACCGTATCAAAAGGAATCATTTTAGGGTAATCGACCATTCGAACTTTAACTTCAGCAAAACGAAAGCCGTACAGTTCTTGAATGGTTAAAATTTCTAGTACTTCAATAATATCGCCATTTGCAATAAAACCAGCTTCAGTCGTTGGTTTTAGCCAGAAGTAATTATTTTTTACGACCATTAAATAATCGCCTGCTGTTAGTTCATGCTCATTAAATAATATACGGCTTCTTATTTGTTGGTTGTATAGGTTGGCTCTTTTGTTACTCCTTACTATTATGGCGGTTTCCTCCTTACCTAAATCGCTGTAAGAATCGTTTATAGAATCCATAATTTCATAACCATCTACAAGGCGAATAATATCTGTATAGGTTGCTAAATTAAACTTAAAGGCCTCGAAAAAAGTACTTAATAATGTTTCGCGTAAAAGGGTTGCATTTGCTAAAATTCCAGAATTTTCCTCTTGCCTTACAACTTCATCTAGCTCCATTCTGGTTACTTTTTTATTATAATTCAATGCTAGTGTATTTTCATCCAAAGCCGGGCTAATATCCAATTTTACAGGCGGTAATTGTGCTGTATCCCCTATTAAAAGAAGTTTGCAGTCTTGCCCATTATATACGTATTGCATCAAATCGTCTAGTAAGGATCCGTTTTCGAACAATTTAGAGTCGCCAGGTGTGTCTGGAATCATGGAGGCTTCGTCTACAATAAAAATTGTGTTTTTATGCTTATTGGGTTGTAATACAAATTTTACACCACCACCGCCTTGGTTCTTTTTAGGGAAATATATTTTTTTATGAATAGTAAATGCTTGCTTTCCTGAATAGTTGGATATAACTTTTGCTGCTCTTCCTGTTGGTGCCATAAGTACAGCGCTTTTTTTTGCTTGCGATAAATTGCTTACAATAGCGCCTACAATAGTTGTTTTTCCTGTACCAGCGTAACCTTTTAATAAATAAAGTGCATTTGGAGCTTCTGAAAAAATAAACTCTGATAATTGCTGCAAAACAATATTTTGATTTGCCGTTGGTTGAAACGGAAATTGCTGTTTGATAAGGAAATAAAATTGAGAAGCCGTCATTTAATTTATAACTATTAATTTTTATTCAAATATAGAAATGATTTTTATGCCCTTTGGTTTTAACGAATAAAAAAAAATTGTAGATTTGCTGAATACCTTTATATTTAACTTTTAATTAAATAACAAACTATGTTGAATTTTTCACTTATTGCAATTGCTGTTATCGTAGCCACATTTGTGTTGGTTAAGTTAGTAGATAAATTTATCCCTATTAAATTTAAACCCGTTTTAACAGTTGCACTTTGGGTATTAATTGGGTATTTAGGTTACCAAACATATACTTCTATTTACGAACCTATTAAATTTAATAAACTTAAGAATGAACGTTATGCAGTTGTTATTGAAAGTTTAAAAGATATTAGGGATTCTCAATTAGCACACAGACAGGTTACTGGTGTGTTTGCACATAATTTTGATGCTTTAATAAAATTTATTGATACAGCACAATTTACTATTACACAACGAAGAGATTCTAGTGTTATTGATGATGTGTTAACCAAAAGATATGGAGTTGATACATTTAAAGATATTTATATTGTTGATACTTTAGGAACACAATCTGTAAAGGATTCTCTATTTAAAAATTCCGACCGATACAAAACCATGATGAATATCCCTTTTGGACAGGAAGGCGCTAAGTTTAAAATGGAATCTGGACTTATTGAGCAGAATTCTATTAACATTCCAGTTTTTGAAGTTTCAGCCAAAAAGAATCTTATTTTGTTTGACCAAAATAAAGATTTATTGGCTCAGGAAAACCAAGTTATATCTGTTGATGGGGTTAATGGCGATGCTTTAAAAGTTGGCTCTATGGAAGAAGTTAAAACTAATGGAAACTGGCCGAAAACATATGGCACCAACGAATAGTAGTTTTAATAAACTAACCGATTTAGATTTGTCCATTCAACTAAGCTTGAGTGGACTTTCTTTTTGTATAAAAAAGTTAAACACCATTGTATATTTAAAGGAAGTTATTTTTGATAAACAATTAAACCCTTTAGCGGTTTTAAATGAATTAAAAGATTTATTTAGAACAGAAACAGCTTTAAATAATACGTTTTCAAATGTTGTAATTATTCATGATAATGAATTAGCTACATTAGTTCCAAGCGCTTTATTTGATAAAAATTATTTGACAGATTATTTAAAGTTTAATTCTAAAATTTTAAAATCAGATTTTATTGCTTACGATGCTATTACAGAAAATAATAGTGTTAATGTTTACGTACCCTATGTTAATATAAACAACTTTATTTATGACAAATTTGGTGCTTTTACCTATAAACATGTAAGCACGGTATTAATCGCTTCCATTTTAAAAATAGAGGTAAATTGTAACGAAACTAAAGTATATATAAACGTAAGTTCTAAACACTTTGAAATAGTTGTGCTAGACAAGAATAAGCTCTTACTTGCTAACTATTTTAAATATAGCACTAAAGAAGATTTTATTTATTACACTTTGTTTACCATTGAACAATTAAAACTAAATACAGAAACACTTAGTTTGCGCTTTCTTGGCGCTATTACATTGGATGATCCCATTTATAAAATTGCCTATAAATACATTAGAAATGTAGGTTTTGGCAAAAGAAACGACGGTTTTAAATATTTGGAACAACCAGAAACAGACTATTGCAATTTCACTTTACTAAAAAGTTTTTAATGAGAATTATATCAGGTTTATATAAAAGTAGAAAAATTATAGCCCCAAAAAATTTACCGGTGCGCCCTACCACAGACATGGCTAAGGAATCGCTATTTAATATTTTAAATAATTTATATTATTTTGATGATATTACGGTTTTAGATCTTTTTGCAGGAACTGGAAATATTAGCTATGAGTTCGCGTCTAGAGGAACAGAACAAATTACCTGTGTAGATCAGGACCATGGATGTATTAAGTTTATTAATAAAACTAGCGAAGCTTTTGGCATGCCTATACAGACTATTAAAAGCGATGTTTTCAAGTTTTTAGAAAAAACAAATGTAAAGTCCGATATTATTTTTGCCGACCCACCGTATAATTTTGATCAAGGGTTGTTTGAAAATATTGCTAATTTAGTATTTAATAATAATTTACTTTTAGAAAACGGTATTTTAATTATTGAACATTCAAAGCATACCGATTTATCTGCTATTCCAAATTTTTCGTATTTAAAAAGCTACGGTGGTAATGTTTTTAGTTTTTTTGAAAGCGTATAACATATTTTATTAGCAAAAAAATAAAGTACAAACCCCTCTTTAAATTAATAAAGAAGGGTTTGTTTTTACTAGAGCAAATCTATAAGCCGGATTCTGTATATTATATTTTTGCTTAAAAGCCAAAATATGGCGTTTTAGTAATAACACAATACCCTTATCATTTATCTACGTGTATTGTTACCAATATACTTTAGCTGCCTACCCTCTAGCATCGCGCGTGCACGCTCAAGCACTAGTTTACATGACATTGCACCACATAGAGTTTACCTGGTTTCACTACAGCATGACCTGTACATACTTTCTGTTGCACTTTTCCTAATCTCGCGACTGGTGGCTATTAACCACTATGATGCACTATGGTGTCCGGACTTTCCTCTTTAAATACTACACTTATTTCGATTAAAAAATACAATCTTAAAATTGAAATAAATGCAGTAAAAAAGCGATAAGGCGATTTACTGGCGCAAAAGTACGAATACAATAGTATTAATTCTAAATTCTAAGACCTAAAAATTAAATTTAAACGATTTACCAATTTATTTATAAAAATAAACTATGTAATTGGGTTTAACTCGAATACTACCTTAATAGAAACTAATTTTATGCATGCTTAAAAAAGTGAAATTTGTATAATTTAATTTTAAAGCAAATAGATAAAATTAAGAAAAGCAACCCCACCTGTTAAGCATCCTAAAATAAAATCCATTTTAGTTGCAATACGACTTAGTTTACGCTCAATTTTAGTTGCTACTATAGCAAATATCGCATATAAGGAAAAGGACCCTGCCGTGGATCCTAAAGAAAAATAAAAACTATTTAATACTGAATATTCAAAATAATTTGCCCCTATTAAAAAAGAAATAGCCGTAAAATAGAATGGAATAGAAAATGTATTTAGCAAAGCCATACCAACCCCCTGTAGATATGCTCTAGAATTTTTTATTTCTATTTTATTTTTTTTATTTTTTGATATGACATGTAATCTGAAAAAATTAAAAGATAATAACAAAAGTAATACTGTACCTATCTTTTGTATTATGGTTATATATTCCGAGTTTTTCATTACTACACTAGCTAAGTAGGCACCAATGTTAGCCTGAACAAATAAAACCGTAGCAAAACCTCCAATTAAATAAAAGGCAGGTTTTTTTCCGCTTTGCAAACTAAATTTTACAACGGTTAAATTTAAAAAACTTGGTACAATACATCCCATAGCAGCTGTAGCATACCCCATAAGGATAATGATGAAAATGGTCATAATTTAATAAATATTAGTCGCAATAAACAATTTTTAAGTGTAGTTTGTTATTGCATTTGCTGTATAAGATAACACATATAATAAAGCACTATATATAACATACGCAATTTGTTTTTATTCATATTTATTGCAAATCTAAAAATGAAGCGTTTAGTTTATTAAATTTATTTAACTAAGCGTTAATTATAATTAAGACACTTCCTATTGTTGTTGAGATAAGCATTGAAGCGACATCTCAAGTAATAAATAACGCCCTCCCTAATAAATTAATAAGAATAAACTATTAAAACCTGTTACAGATAAAATATTGGATAAATCGAGAACATTTTCGCGTAGCGCCTAAACAAAAAAATCCTGCGTATTGCAGGATTTTTTTGTTTAAAATACACCATTTTATATTATTTCACAGACTCTACAAATAATGGTTTATCCTTCATCATTGCATTTACTGTTGCTTTTACAGCTCTTAAAACTGCTTCGTTTTCAAAATTGGTAATTACTTCATCAATCAAATCAACAATAGCAGCCATATCAATTGCTTTTAACCCGCGTGTTGTGATAGCACTTGTTCCTAGACGTATTCCTGAAGTTACAAATGGTGATTTATCATCAAAAGGCACCATATTTTTATTAACAGTAATATCTGCTTTTACCAAGGCTTCTTCCGCTTGTTTACCAGATATATTTTTGTTTCGTAAATCAATTAACATGCAATGGTTGTCTGTACCACCAGAAATAATTTTATAGTCTTTTGCTACCAAAGCATTGGCCATTGCAGATGCATTATCTTTTACTTGTAATTGATAATGTAAAAAATCATCGGTTAGTGCTTCGCCAAAAGCAATAGCTTTAGCTGCAATAACATGCATTAAGGGACCGCCCTGATTACCAGGAAAAATTGCAGAATCCAACAGTGAAGACATTTTTCTTAAATTTCCATTTTTCAGTTTTATTCCAAATGGATTATCAAAATCTTTACCCATCATTATCATCCCACCTCTTGGTCCTCTTAAGGTTTTATGTGTAGTCGTAGTAACAATATGGCAATGTGGTAATGGATCATTTAAAATCCCTTTAGCTATCATACCCGATGGGTGCGATATATCTGCCAATAAAATAGCACCAACACTATCTGCTATAATTCTAAAGCGCTCAAAATCTATATCCCGCGAATATGCAGAAGCTCCAGCAATTATTAATTTAGGCTGTTCTTTAGTTGCTATTTCCTGTATTTTATCGTAATTCAGTACACCTGTTTCTTTTTCTACACCATAAAATTTAGGATTGTATAAACGACCAGAAAAATTAACTGGCGATCCGTGTGTTAAGTGTCCACCATGAGATAAATCGAAACCCAAAATAGTATCTCCAGGTTTAATACATGCATGATACACGGCTGTATTTGCCTGGCTACCAGAATGCGGCTGTACATTTACATAGGCCGCTCCAAATAAAGTTTTTGCTCTATCAATAGCAATTTGCTCTACTTCATCCACAACTTCGCAACCTCCATAATACCGTTTTCCTGGGTAACCCTCGGCATATTTATTGGTTAAAACAGAGCCTGCAGCTTCCATAACCTGGTTGCTTACAAAGTTTTCTGATGCAATAAGTTCGATACCATGAAATTGGCGTTCTTTTTCAGCCTCAATAAGTTCAAAAATTTGTTCGTCGCGTTGCATAAATAAATGTTTTTTTTTACTTCTAAATAATTTAGAAGCTGTTATGGGTGTAAAATGTTCTACAAAAATAAGGAATAGATTAGTATTTATTAATAATCTTGTTTAAACTTTTTTTACTTTAAAAAGTTTTTGTTTTAAGATATCAACGATTTACCAACCGTTAATTTTAACGTATATTTTAGATAATTTCCGCCCATTCCAAGAAAAAAAAGCGTAGGTTTGATTTAGGTTTTAACAGAAATTAAATTACTAAAGCTATGCCATTATCCGCTAATAATCCAGATAGAATTTCGTGGTTACATGTTGGAAAAAACTCCGACTTTCCAATTCAAAATTTACCTTTTGGTGTTTTCTTAACGCGTGACGATATTATTACAATAGGAACACGTATTGGCGACACTGCTATAGATTTGGGTGCACTGCATCAATTAGGTTATTTTAAAGATATTCCTTTAACAGAAGATATATTTCTGCAAGATACACTCAACGATTTTATTGCGGATGGCAGAAAAACATGGCGCGCGGTTAGAAACAGAATTGCTGAAATTTTTGATGCAAATAACGACAGTTTAAAAAATAACACGAAACACAAGGAGGCCATACTTTTTCGTTTGGATGAAATTGAAATGCAACTGCCTGTTCAAATTGGAGATTATACAGATTTTCACTCCAGTTTAGAATCTGCCACGAATGCTGCAACTATTTTAAAAGGAACAGATAATACATTATTACCAAACTGGCTTCATATTCCCATAGGGTACCATGGAAGAAGCTCTTCTGTAATACCATCTGGTATACCAGTGCACCGCCCACAAGGTCAAACATTACCAGAGGGCGAAACTACACCCGTTTTTGGGCCGAGTAAGTTAATTGATTTTGAGTTGGAAATGGCTTTTATTACTACCGATGCCAACGATTTAGGAGAACCAATCCCTATTGCAGATGCAGAGGAATACATTTTTGGTTTAGTAATGCTTAATGATTGGAGTGCTCGCGATATACAAAAATGGGAATATGCACCATTAGGACCATTTTTAGCTAAAAATTTCGCCTCGTCTATATCGCCATGGATTGTTACTTTAGATGCCTTAGAGCCCTTTCGTATTGAAAGCCCAAAACCATTAAAAAAGCAATTTGATTATCTTAAATATGAAGGTAAAAAGAGTTACGATATAAACTTAGAAATCTCCATACAGCCACAAGGCGCAAAGGAAAACATAGTAAGTAAATCGAACTTTAAATACATGTACTGGAATATGTCGCAGCAATTAGCACATCATACCATAAATGGGTGCCCTGTTAACTCTGGAGATATGATGGGAAGCGGCACTATATCTGGCCCTACCGAAGATAGTTATGGCTCCATGCTTGAGTTATCTTGGAATGGCACAAAACCACTTAAATTAAAAGACGGTAGCGAGCGTAGCTTTATAAACGACAACGATACCGTAATAATGCGTGGCCATTGCGAAAAAGATGGTACTCGAATTGGTTTTGGAGAAGTCTCAACCAAATTATTACCCGTTTACACAAAAAAATAAGATATTTATTACTTAAAAAGTATTAAGCTAACCAATTGGTTAGCTTTTATTCTGTATAAGAGTTATTTTGGCATTCTTATTGACTAGATAACAAAACAACTCTTTATACAGACTTATGAGAAAAATATTACTTTACACATACTTGCTTTCTGTTTTACTAGCCTGTAGCACAAGCAAGCAAATGGAAAAAGCCATAAACTCGGGTAATTACAATCAAGCTATAAGCAGCGCTATTAGTAAATTACGCGTAAATAAAAACAGCAAACGCAAAAAAGATATTATTATAATGCTAAAAGATGCATATAGTAAAGCTGCTAAACGCGACTTAAACGCTATATCATTTTTAAAAAAAGATAATAATCCAGAAAATTTCTTGCCCATTTACGATACCTACGTCTCTTTAAATAATAGACAAGAACTTATAAAACCTTTACTTCCTTTAAATATAAACGGTAAAGCAATAAATTTCAACTTTAATAATTATACTAATGCTATTATTAAGTTTAAAAATGAAGCCTCGCAACAAATTTACAACAACGTTTTAGTATTATTAAATTCTACAAAAAAATCAGATTACCGTTTAGCTTACAATGAGTTACTTAATATTGAGGATATTAACCCCAATTATAAAGATGTGCGCCAACTCATGGACACGGCACACAATAAAGGAATTGATTTTGTTTTAGTGAACATGATTAACACTTCCAATAAAATTATACCTGTAAGATTAGAAAAAGATTTATTAAATTTTAGCAATTACGGACTTAACAAATTTTGGACTGTTTACCACAGCACACCACAAGATAAAGTAAACTACAATTTTAACATGCGCGTAAACTTAAGAGACATTAATATATCTCCAGAACAAATTAAAGAGCGTCAAATTATTAAAGAAAAACAAATAACAGACGGAAAAAAAGATTTAATTGAAAACGGTAAAACCGTTAAAGACAGCCTTGGAAACACCATAAGAATTGACAACATAAAAACAGTACGATGCTCATATTATGAGTTTACGCAATTTAAGGCAACACAAGTAACAGGAAATGTAGAATATATCAACTTAAATACCAACCAACTGGTAGATGCCTTTCCTGTAAGTAGCGAATTTATTTTCGAGCATATTTACGCCACATCTACCGGAGATCGACGTGCTTTAAACACCAACTTAATACCTTTCTTAGAATTACGATCAGTTCCATTTCCTACTGCAGAACAGATGGTTTATGATACCGGAGAAGATTTAAAACTACAAATAAAAAACATAATTAACAGTTACAACTTTAATTAAAAAATAACCTAAAAACAGTCAGAACATAAAAAACGCTCAAATTTCAACTTGGGCGTTTTTTTTATGCCAAAAAAATAAATCTGGACTATAATTTTTAATTTAAAAAAGCCATTTAAAAGCTATTTTAACCTTTTAACGCAACCTTTTGTAAAATTTTACATCTAACATAAAATAACTAACATGAAAAAAATTTTACTATTAGGTCTAATTATGTTTAATTCCTCTTGCATATATCTAGGGCATGAGGAGGATGATATTACAGACCCTTTTGAGTCTAGCTACAAAGCCATAACTTTAAACAGAGAAGCCTTTGAACAATCTACTGTACTCTTAGAGGAGCAACCACACGAAACTTCAGGCAGAATATACGTAAAAGATAATTATTTAATTATTAACGAACCCAATAAAGGATTTCATATTTACAACAACGTAAACCCTAAGCTACCCATAAATATTGGTTTTTTAAAAGTATTAGGCGCCACAAATATTTCTATTAAAAATAATGTGGCTTACATTAATAACGCCCGAGATTTAATAGCTGTAAAACTAAATAGCGAATTCAATACTATCGAAATTACAAAACGTGTAAAAAACATGTTTCCAGAAAAAGTATCGCCAGATGGCTTTCTCCCAGATTTGGAAGAAAATGAAGTATTAGTAAATTGGGTTTTAAAAACAAATTAAGCAAAAATGAAAAAACATATATTTTACATCATCCTAATTATCGCTTTCAGTTGCGATTCAGACGGTCAACTGGATACAGTAAGCCAAGATACAGGTCAAGGCGGCTCTTTAGCCCAGTTCACAATCGTTAACAATTATCTATACACCGTCGATCAATCATCTTTAAATGTTTTTAATATTTCTAATTTAGAAAAACCTGTACAAGTCAATACCTCCTTTATTGGTTTTGATATAGAAACCTTATTTCATTTTAACAACGACCTTTACGTAGGCTCTCAAACAGGAATGTTTATTTATAGTTTAGATAACCCAGAAGAACCTAAGCAACTGGCCGCAGTTTCACACTTTAGAGCTTGCGATCCTGTAGTAGCCAAACAAAATTATGCATTTGTTACTTTAGATGGTAGCGCAGGTTGCGGAGGCACCTTAAGCGTATTGGAAGTTTACGATACATCTAACATAAGCGAGCCCGTACTAATTTCTAGAAGAAACCTTGTAGCGCCAAAAGGCCTAGGCTTATTTAATAATTTTCTATTTGTTTGCGACGATGAGATTAAAATATTTGACATTTCAAATATTAACGAAATAAAATTAGTACACGCATTAAATGTATCCGCATTCGATGTTATTATACGAGGTAACGAATTAATAGCCATTGGCAACACTAATTTATATCAATATCAATTAAATGAAAATGATATAAAAAATACAACACTACTAAGCACATTAAACATTTAATCTCAAAACATATTTAAAATCAAACAAAAATCTCCCATTTTAAGGGAGATTTTTGTTCATAAACACTTATATTTCCTTATATTTATTTACACAAAACGGTTTAAATCCACCTCGTTAATAGCACCATGAGAATCGTGCGCTACCACTACACCATTTTTTATTACTAAAATTTGTGGCGATTGGTGCATAACTTGAAATTTAAAACCAACCTCATTAGAAACATCACGATAGTTAAGCAAATCCAAATAATACAAATCCAAATCAGCCTCAGTTAAGCTATACCCATCCACAAACTGATTCATCACCATACTACTAATACCGCATCTTGTGGAATGTTTAAATATAACCTGCGTTTTTGTTTTCGATTTTTTCGCAATAACCTCCAACTGCTTCACATCAGTTAACGCAATCCAAGGCAAAACTTTTTCTTCTTTAGGCTCAGAGTTACCACCAAATAATTTATTTATAAATCCCATACTTATTTTGTTTTTTGTTCTCTTTAATATATTTTTTTACACTATTATGGCGTTACCACAAGGGTCGGGCTTTACGTTGCAAGTCCTCGCTCCTCCTGCGTCGGGCTGTGGGCTTTCCACTGCAATCCCTAACGCACCTCAATTACCTTCGCATTAGGCGACTAAACACTATCCAATTTAATTATCAAACTAAAACTACTACACCCAGTTTTGCTCTAGTCTATTTTCAAACAAAGTAAACCTAGCTACCATAGTGCTATTGTAATATAAGATACTAAGTCGCAATACCAATTAAAGCATTACAAGCCGACAAAAAGTCACTCGTAAACAGCTTGGTTAAGACATTTTGTCTGCAAAATATAATTGGTAAGATAATTGTCTTTTAGTAAAAGTAATCAAAATAAAAATAAATTTCTTTTAAAACGGAAATACAAAACATATAAATTATGAATTTAAATAATTACACCATAAAATCGCAAGAAGCCATACAGCAAGCACAACAAATTGCACAGCGCTTCAATCACCAACAAATTGAAAACGAACACCTATTTAAAGGGCTTTTTAAGGTTGATGAAAACGTTACACCCTTTTTATTAAAAAAACTAAATGTAAACGTTAACATTCTAGAACAAACACTCGATAAACAATTACAAAGTTTCCCTAAAGTTACAGGCAGTGAATTAATGCTTTCTCGAGAGGTAGGAAAAACACTAAACGAAGCCGAAAACATTTCTAAAAAAATGAAAGACGATTTCGTTTCTATTGAACATTTAATACTTGCTATTTTTAAGTCTAATAGTAAAATAGCACAAATATTAAAAGATCAAGGTATTACAGAAAAAACACTAACTGCTGCTATTAACGAATTGAGAAAAGGCGAAAACGTAACATCACAAAGCCAAGAGGAAACCTACAACGCATTGAATAAATATGCTAAAAATTTAAATCAATTAGCTAAAAACGGAAAACTAGATCCTGTAATTGGCCGCGATGAGGAAATTAGACGAATCCTTCAAATTCTAACAAGACGAACAAAAAACAACCCCATATTAATTGGCGAACCCGGTACAGGAAAAACTGCAATAGCAGAAGGCTTAGCGCACCGCATAATAGATGGCGATATACCAGACAACCTTAAGGACAAACAAATTTTCGCACTCGATATGGGATCGTTAATTGCAGGGGCGAAATTTAAAGGTGAATTTGAAGAGCGCTTAAAAGCTGTAATAAAAGAAGTAACCACAAGCAATGGCGATATTGTTTTATTTATAGATGAAATCCATACACTGGTTGGCGCTGGAGGTGGCCAAGGCGCTATGGACGCAGCAAATATTTTAAAACCAGCTTTAGCACGCGGTGAACTTCGTGCTATTGGAGCAACCACACTGGATGAATACCAAAAATATTTTGAAAAAGATAAAGCACTCGAGCGTCGTTTCCAAAAAGTAATGGTAAACGAGCCAGATACAGAAAGCGCCATTTCCATACTACGTGGTATTAAGGAGAAATACGAAACACACCACAAAGTACGCATAAAAGACGAAGCTATTATTGGTGCTGTAGAACTTTCAACAAGATATATTACAAACCGATTTTTACCAGATAAAGCTATCGATTTAATGGATGAAGCCGCGGCAAAGCTACGCATGGAAATCAATTCGAAACCAGAAGAATTAGATGTTCTAGATAGAAAAATAATGCAATTAGAAATTGAAATTGAAGCTATTAAACGAGAAAAGGACGAGACAAAATTAAAATCCTTGCGCTCGGAACTAGCAAATATTAAAGAAGCAAGAAACGCTCTTAATGCCAAATGGAAATCTGAAAAACATGTGGTTGATAACATCCAGAACACAAAACAAGCTATTGAGAATTTTAAAATAGAAGCAGAAAAAGCAGAACGCGAAGGTAATTATGGCAGCGTTGCAGAACTACGCTACGGCAAAATAAAAGAGGCACAAGAAGAACTTGAAATGTTCCAAAAGCAACTGCTAGAACAAGCCGAAACTTCTTTAATTAAAGAAGAAGTTACTTATGATAATATTGCAGAAGTTGTTGCTAAATGGACAGGCATTCCCGTTACAAAAATGCTACAAAGCGATCGCGAAAAGCTTTTAAAATTAGAAGATGAATTACACAAACGCGTTGTAGGCCAAGAAGAAGCTATTGAAGCTGTGAGCGATGCTGTAAGACGTAGTCGTGCTGGCTTACAAAATCCGCAAAAGCCGCTTGGAAGCTTTTTGTTTCTTGGCACAACAGGTGTTGGTAAAACAGAACTTGCTAAAGCCTTAGCTGAATATTTATTTGACGATGAAAATGCTTTAACAAGAATTGATATGAGCGAATATCAAGAGCGCCACGCTGTAAGCAGATTGGTAGGAGCGCCTCCAGGTTATGTAGGTTACGATGAAGGTGGGCAATTAACCGAGGCTGTACGCAGAAAACCTTATTCGGTTGTTCTTTTAGATGAAATTGAAAAAGCCCACCCAGACACCTTTAATATTTTATTACAAGTATTAGACGAAGGGCATCTAACAGACAATAAAGGACGTGTAGCAGATTTTAAAAATACAATTATAATTATGACGTCCAACATGGGAAGCCAAATTATACAAGACCGTTTTAATGCAACAAACGACATATACTCGGCCATGGAAACTTCAAAAATTGACGTAATGGCTTTATTAAAACAAACGGTGCGCCCCGAATTTTTAAATAGAATTGACGATACCGTAATGTTTACACCTTTAAGTAAAAAAGACATTACAGCCATTGTTGCTTTACAAATAAAAAGTATAACTAAAATGATAGCAAAACAAGGAATTACTTTTGATGCTACACAACAAGCTATGCACTATTTAGCAAACAAGGGATATAACCCAGAGTATGGCGCAAGACCCGTAAAACGTGTTATCCAAAAAGAAGTTTTAAATAATTTAAGTAAAGAAGTACTAGCTGGAAAAATTACAACAGATAGTATTATTCTACTAGATGCCTTTGATGAAAAATTAGTTTTTAGAAACCAAGAAAACTTAGTTTTAAAAAATGCTTGAAAATTAGTTACTATTATGTATTGAAACACGAAACTATAAATTACTTTAGGTATAGATATATTAACCAATTATAAGAATATTGTAAAAAATATACGCACAAGTTTAAAATATGCTAAAGAAGATAAGATTATGAAAAACGACTCATAGCTTTTTTAACTAATTTTTAAAAAAGCAAAACCAGTGCGTAACAATATTTAAAAACTTGATTATTATTTACAATAAAGGAGCTCACAGCGGTAATATTTTTGAAAATAAAAAAAGCCAAGATTTAACAACTTTAAATCTTGGTTTTTATGTGTTGTATTTTTTTTCGCTGATAAATTAGAAATTATTTATAATACCCTAATTTCAACAAAGTACTCTCTAATAATTTTAGCTGTAAAAGATTTATTATTTACATCGATAAATTTTAAAATATCAATGCATTTGGATAATTTTGGAAACACATAACTATTACTAGTTATGGTTTTTCAGTAATAAAAATAATCATATCCAGCTTACTACAGACTTTAATAAACAATTCTTTTTAAAAAATATTCTACGATATACAAATTGAACTCAATACAATTTAAATTATTTTATGCAACACAATATCTTTGAAGTTTTTTACAATTTCACAAAATAATTTATTGTAGCTATTAGTAGAATTCACCTTAACAAGTAAATACAGACAAAAACACAAAAATAAGCGTAATTAAGTACTAAATCCCAGCAACTACACTTGTTTTCATCACAATAAACACAATTTTAAGTCTAATAAATTCAATTAAATGCATATTTTTGCAAGCCTTTATTCGTTTAGCTTAAGGGTTTATAATAAATTAAACAGTCATTAAATTATATGGACATTTCTAATTATATAGATCACTCTCTATTATCACCAGCGGCAACAGAGCGAGATATAATTGAATTATGCGAAGCAGCAAAAGAACATTATTTTTATAGTGTTTGCTTAAATAGCTGTTATGTGTCTTTAGCACATCAATTCTTAAATGAATCTGATATCAAAATATGTGCAGCCATCGGTTTTCCATTAGGAGCCTCCTCTACAGAAACCAAAGTTTTTGAGGCCTTAAAGGCCATTGAAAATGGTGCTGAAGAAATTGATATGGTAATTAATATAGGTTACCTAAAAAGCAGAAATTATGTATTGGTATTAAAGGATATATTAGATGTAAAATCTGCAATAGGAAAAGTACCTTTAAAAGTAATTATTGAAATATCTGAATTAAATAAAAATGAAATTGTAAAAGCCTCTGAAATATGTGTAGATGCAAAAATTAATTTTATTCAAACTTCAACAGGTTTTTCAAAAAACGGTACAACTTTAACTGCGGTTAAAATAATTAAGAAAACAGTAAAAAACAAAACTAAGATAAAGGCTTTTGGTGGTATTAATGATTTCGATACAGCTATAAAATATATTGACGCTGGAGCTCACCGAATAGGTACAACTACGATTTTAAAACCAAGAAAAAGCAACAGTGAAATTAGAAACACTAAAGTATATAAAGCTTATGTTGAAACTGTTTTAAACTCAAACAAACCTTCTAATTCAGAACTCATCAAAGAACACTAAAAAGATATTGCCTAAATGAAGAGCAATAACTACAAATATATTTATTCATATTAAACACGAACTTTAAATTAATGTAATTTATCACTTTTAATTAAAGGTTAATTTCTATGTACTTCTTAAGACTAAATACATATTAAACTAAAAGCCAGTAGATTAAAATTAAAAACTATAATTCTCTCAAGTAATTAACTAAAATCACTTCAACAAAACCTAGTTTTCAATTAAAAATAAACACTTTATTTTTCTTTGAATATGACACTTGTAAAGCTAAGTAAATCAACAATACTTAAAAGTATATGTTAACATTTAAAACATCAATATTGCTAACTTAAGCTCATTATTGTTAAAAAAACCGAATCCTTGGTTAATGTTTAAAATATAATTTAGTTTTGAGCAACTAAATTTAAAACTATGAA
Organism: uncultured Algibacter sp.; assembly: GCA_937958265.1. Classification (GTDB taxonomy): domain Bacteria; phylum Bacteroidota; class Bacteroidia; order Flavobacteriales; family Flavobacteriaceae; genus Algibacter_B. The sequence continues at coordinate 160,339 of CALGNX010000001.1, forward strand.
AACAAAAAAACTTAATTTTTCAATTTGTACATTATCAATAATGATGTTGCTAACATTACAAACATTTGCACAGAAATATTGTTCTAGCACTCAAAAACGACCTCTAGCAAACAAAAATGTCTCTAATAACAAAGACACAACATTTGAACTTTACAAGTCAAACCGGAGTGGCAAAGCGTGTATGAACATTAAAAACGCTGGTAAAAATCAAAAAAAAGTAAATGGATATTGGGGTGGAAAAATTGAAAACGTTTTGATACGAGAATCAAAAAGACAAAAACCTGCCACAAACGATAAACTAAGCTACAATATATCATTTTCTCAAATGGATAACAATGTATATCACGGCGCTTACGGTTGGTGGCGTGGCGGAAGTGGCGTTAATGGCGTTGTAGAATGGTATATTGTGCAAGGCTATAATAGTAAGAAAAACCCTACTTACGGAATGACTAAAGCGAAAGGGACTTATAAAGATGCTGGAGGCACTTATGAAGTTTGGTTTAAAAATATAAGCAACCAAGGTTCTGTATATTCCGATATAACAAGTTTTACACAAATTAAATGTGTACGAACGTCATCTGTTGGACGAAAAAGCTCTAAAACATTAAATCTTCAAAAGCATTTTAATAATATGATTTCGAGAACAAGATTAACAAAGGTAGGTACACTGTTTGAGTCTTCTTATTGTATTGAAGGTTTTGGCGCTAACAGTAGAGCTAAATTTAAATTAGATGCTAAATTTTCTAGCCCTAGCAAACGTAGTAAATCTGCAAGTATTACAAAAGAAGAGTTGGAAGCAACTATTTTGGATACACCAATACACAATAATCCAGGAGGAAATTTAAAAGTTTTTCCAAACCCCGCAACAGATAGTTTCACTATTAATACGGGAGATTTAAAACAATCTAACATTACGATCACCAATTTGTTAGGTAAAACTGTTTATAGCAAAACGCTTGAAAACAACAACTTGGAATTCGTAAAAAGCAATCAATTTGACTCAGGAATGTATTTCATTACAGTAACAGATAAACAAAACAAAAAACACACAGTTAAACTAATAATAAAATAATTACTTCTACTTAAAAGTACTTTACAAAGCGGTTGTGTCACTAAGTGATACAATCGCTTTTTTTATATCTAATAGTTAGTATAAAATAGATATTTTCAATACGTATCCATGTCTCAAAACAGATTTGTAACATCTCGTTTCGAAGACTAAAAAAACATTGTTTTATATGCACTACAATTATAACGTAAAGGGTTTCAATTAATTTTACACGATAATTTGCGGTTTTTGTTTTTAATGGGAAAATAGAAAAAACAATAACTATGTTTAAAAATAAATATTCCCTGTTTTAGTAATTGATAAAAAAAAGGTCTTGTAACAAATAAAAAACAATCTCTAAAATTCAAAAAGGAATTTATATAAAGACGATATCCTTAAAAGTTATACATCTATAATTTTATAAAAATATTAGTAAAAAACCATTTTCCTTCCTTATTTTTTTCAGCAGAAACATCAAAATACGTATAATCTCCTTCTAAGTTTTTTTTATGCTGTGTACTCTTTAACCAAGCACGAACAACCGATTGGGCTGAACGATAACCACGGGCAACATTTTCAGAAACTTTTACAGCACCAATTTTTAATTTTAAAAAATCACTACGCGTATAAAAATTGTGGTGTGAAACTTCATTATTATTTATCATGTAGTCCGTGTGACTGTGTGCAACAGATTTCACTAAGCCCTTGGTTAATAACGTATTTAAGCCTAGGCCTACTCTATGCGTGTTTATTAATTCTAAAATTTCAAATTCAATAACTTTTTCTTTCTTTTGCTCTAATTGCATTTCCATTATTTCAACAGCCTCATCATCCGAATCTGTTGAACATGAAAAAAACAAAACCAAAAACATAAAAAAAACACTAAAAAACCTACAAACCATACCTATAAACGTATTTAAATGCGTTTTACCGTTTCAAGGTAAGTGTTTTTTAGCATAAACCATAGAATTAGGTAGGTTTACTACTTTAAAAGTCGTTTTATCTAAAAAAAATGCTTTTAATCGATGATATATCATTCTATTGCGTAAGTAATTGCGTTCAATTAATCTTTCAGGGCGATAATCTGTTGGCAGTCCAACTACAATTTTCTTGAAGTTTAAACCTTACGCGATCGTGAAGCCGATTAGGCCGTCCTTGCCAAAATTCTATTTCTACTGGTTTAACAATATAGCCACCCCAAAATTTTGGCCGTGGAATTTCTTTATCTTTATATTCATCCTCTAATTTAGAGAGCTTTGTTTCTAAGTAACTCCTATCGCTAACAATTTCACTTTGATTGGATGCAATAGCTCCCAATTGGCTTCCTCTGGGGCGCGATTCGAAATAGCTATCACTTAAATTACTAGCTATTTTTTCTGCCTTACCTTTAATAATAACCTGACGTTCTGCTGCGTGCCAAAAAAAAGATAAGCATACATTCGGGTTTAAAGCTATAGCTTTTCCTTTTTCACTTTCATAGTTGCTGTAAAACACAAAACCTTCATCGTTAAATTTTTTAAGCAATACGACTCTACTTTTAGGATAACCATCTAACCCCATGGTAGAAATTGTCATAGCATTAGTTTCTCCTTCTTTAAAATAGGTATCTACTTCGTTAAACCATTTTTCAAATAATTCTAAAGGATTTTCTGCTAACTCCTTTAAAAGTAATGCACCCTTATTGTAAGATTTTCTATAATTACTCAAGTCCTTTTCCATAGTCTGCAATTTACGAGATATTTAAAATATCATGAAATTAAAAATTTATGAATTTAAGAAAATTCAAAAATTACGTAACCAAAACTACGCTGTTTACTTTTACTCATTTAAATATTTTTTTTTAACTTTGATTTAAATACCCTATTAATGTACTTTGAAAAATATATTTTTAATAAAACAATTAAACACACTAAATTCGAAATGCCTTTCGGAAATTTTTATTGTTGCGATAAATTCATAGTCAGCGAGTTGCATGAAGGCGTTCATTTTGATTGGAAAAAACTAGAGTTAGTGGTGGAAAAAACTGTGGAATTTTATGGTAAAAAACGTAAATTAGGTTTTATATCCAATCGTATTAACCATTACTCTGTAGATCCTAGTATTTGGACTAAAGGAGAAAAAAAATATAATTTAATTGAATTTAGTGCCATTGTTATTTATAACCAAGGCAATTTAATGAATGCTTCTATTGAAAAAAAATTCACCAATACACCTATAAAAACATTTAGAAGCTTACAAGACGCTATTACATATATAGTAAACCTAAAAGAATTACAGTTTTAATTAAATCTTGCTTCACGTATATCTGAATAAATAGATATTTAGATTTAGCATTTATTTAATTTTCAAACAAAAAAGCTAGAAGCAGAATACTTTGCCATCTTCAGCTAATTGAACTTTATCAAACACGTCCTCAGCTTCTGTTTTAAAAGGCTCTATGCTACCGTAACGTGTTGAATAATGACCAAGTATTAAAGTACCTACGTTAGCTTGTTTAGCTATATTAGCAGCTTCTTTTGCTGTAGCATGTTTAGTTTTTACTGCAATATGAGCATGTTGGTCCAAGAATGTAGATTCATGGTATAAAACATCTGTATTCCTTATAATTGGTACAATATCTTCCTTATACATTGTGTCGCTACAAAAGGCATAACTTTTAGGTTTTTCTCCGGGCTTTGTAACACTTTCGTTCTTTATTAAAACACCATCTTCATTTTCAACATCGAAACCCTGCGTAAGTTTTCTGTAATAAGCCGTATTAATATTAGCATCTTCTGCTAAATACTTTTGTAATTTTCTTGGACCTTCCTTTTCTTTAAACAAATATCCGTTTGTATAAACCCTATGATTTAGCGGAATGGTGTGGACTTCAACCTTATCATCTTCAAAAATTAATTCGGTTTTTTTTGATGTTAATTCATGAAAATACAAATTGTAATTTGTCCAAGAATCAGCTAATTTCATTTGTAGTGTTACAATTTCCTTTATACCCTTTGGCCCATAAATATGTAGATCTGTTTCTCTTGTTAATAACCTAAACGTTGAAATTAAACCTACTAAACCAAAAAAATGATCACCATGCAAATGCGATATAAAAATATGCTTAATTCTATTAAACTTAATTTTATGCCTACGCAGTTCCACCTGGGTACCCTCTCCACAATCAATTAAAAACATATGATTATTTATTTCCAATACCTGCGACGTGGTATTATTTAAAGTTCTAGGGGTGGCACTATAACAGCCTAAAATAGTTAAATTCATTTTTGTTATTTCTAATTCTTTGTTAAGTAAATTTACCCAAAAAATGCAAAATAATACTCTGCTTACTTACTTAAAAGCCTAAGTCGCGTTCCATATCTTCCATTTCTACAATATCATACGCTTCTTTAAGAGTTGGAACTAGAACAAGTGTATCTGGCACGGCATCCAAATTAACTTTATTGGAAACAATTATAAAAGAATGATTGCCCATTTTATGTTTTTTAGACAACAGTAAAAACTCTGCTACTTCCAATTCGCTTAACATATCTAAAGACGTTAATGCGATTATAATGTTATTATTCTCAAACTTTGGGTACAAAGTTTGTAATTTTTTAACCAATTCAATAACCGAAGTTTTTTCTTGAGTTATAATTGCTATATTTTCATTTTGCTCAAAAATCATAATTTATTGTTTTATTTTGGATGCCAATAAGTAAATAACGGCCATTCTTACCGCCACACCATTTTGTACCTGATCTAATATAATAGATTGGCTAGAGTCGGCAACATCACTCGTAATTTCTACACCTCTATTAATTGGCCCAGGATGCATAATCACAATTTCTTTATCCAGCGTATTTAATAAGTCTTTAGTTACCCCATATTGCTGGGTATACTCTCTAGTAGATGGAAAATAACTAATATCCATGCGCTCGTTTTGCACACGCAACATATTTGCAACGTCACACCAATTTAATGCTTTCCGCAAATTAGTTTCCACTTTAACACCAAGCTTATCTATATATTTTGGTAGTAACGTTTTTGGTCCACAAACCATAACTTCTGCACCCTGTAATTTTAAAGCAAATATGTTTGATAACGCTACCCTACTATGTAAAATATCGCCAACAATAACTACTTTCTTACCAGCAACATTCCCTAATTTCTCTCTTATGGAATAAGAATCTAATAAAGCTTGTGTTGGGTGTTCGTGAGCCCCGTCTCCAGCATTAATAATGCTAGCATTAACATGCTTAGATAAAAACACACCTGCGCCAGGATTAGGGTGGCGCATAACCACCATATCCACTTTCATTGATAAAATATTATTAACAGTATCGATTAAAGTTTCTCCTTTTTTAACGGATGATTGTGAAGATGAAAAATTAAGCACATCAGCAGATAATCGTTTTTCTGCAAGCTCAAAAGATAGTTTTGTTCTTGTTGAATTTTCAAAAAACAAATTAGCAATCGTAATATCTCTAAGCGAAGGCACCTTTTTAATTGGTCTATTAATTACTTCCTTGAAATGATCGGCAGTTTTAAAAATAAGATCAATATCCGCTTCCTGAAGATATTTAATTCCTAATAAGTGATTCACACTTAATTCGCTCATTGTTTTTTGTATTCAAAAGCAAACTATTAGTTTGCGGTTACACTTGATAATTTAAACTCTAAATCACGTTCTATATCGCCAGAAATAAAATTAAGTTGCACAGTTGCTTCTTTCAAAAAATCGAACTCCTTTAAAACAGGAAGCATACACTTAAATAACTTTTCGGCATTTTTACCGTAAGAAAAAAAACGACCATGCGAGTTATCTATCGCTATTTCATGCATATCATGCTGCCCCAACTCCATAGGGATAACACGCATTAACTTAGCATCTACGGTATGTATTAAATCTAAATTTGGGAATGCACCAAAACCTATAATAACAGAATCCTTGTTAACGTCCTTCTGCTTAAAGCTTAGTAAATTAATGTTTAAAGGTTTCATTATAATGGCTCTTAGTCGTTTAGTTTACTTGCAATCCATTCAAACTATTTTTCAATTAGGTAAACTGAATCTTCATTGTCCTGCTCATACCAGTTCACTTTTACTTTTTCTTTATTTATAACATCCACTTGCCGCCCCCTATAATTAGGTTGTATTGGTAAATGCCTACTAAAACGTCTATCAATAAGAGTTAATAGTTCAATTTCATTAGGCCTTCCAAAGGATTGTATAGCTGTTAAAGCTGCCCTTATACTTCGACCAGTGTGCAAAACATCATCAATAAAAACAATATTTTTATCTTCAACTATAAAATTAATATTTGTACTATTAGCCTTTAATGGTTTATTACCTCTCCTAAAATCATCTCTGTAAAACGTAATATCTAAATGGCCTAATTCAATATTTTTAACGTTGTAATCTTCCTTTAATATTTTAGCCAATCTATCTGCTAAGAAAACACCGCGAGGCTGTAAACCAATAAGTACCGTGTTGGAAAAATTATTATGTTTTTCAATAAGTTGACAAGCCAATCTATGAAGAATGATGTTTACCTCTTTAGCATTAAGTAAAACTTTTTGACTCATATAATATTCAACTGAATTAGTGTAACAAATATAACGCAAAAAATTAAAAATAAAACCATTGGCAATAATCTTTATTTGGGCGCAACCCAAAAGGGTCGGGCTTTACGCTACAAGTCCGCGCACCTCCTAAGGTCGGGCTGTGGGCTTTCTGCTGCAATCCCTTGCGCAAAAATAGCTAGTCAGTCAATTTCAATTACCAAGAAGCATAATAAAAAAAACAACTTTTATTTATCCTTAAATTTAAAATAAACCTTTAATAATTTAAATTAGATTTCATTTAAATAAAAATTCAAGACTTCAATTAAACAAAAAAGCCTTTTAGCCATTACCATTTATTAAATACTAATATTTAACTATTTGATTTTAAGAGAAAAGAACCAGGAATTTAAATAGCAGGAATTACAAACTAGTTTTGGTATTATATTAAAAACATAATCTGTTTAACTATTTAGATTTTAAACACCTTCTAGGTCGTTTATACTTTCATTGTATTAAAAGATACAAATGTTTATTTAAATTAATCATTAAATAAAATGCAACGTTAATAATTATTTCCTTTTAATTACATTACTAGCTAAATAGAATTATAATAAGCATAAAAAAAGCCTCCAAATTGGAGGCTTTAAAAATATTAAATTAACTAAGAAAAATTATTTTATTTTCCCGTCCATTTTATCTTTAAGAGCTTGTAAAGCGTCATTAGCATCTCCTAAAGTAGGTTTTGCTTCTGCAGCAGCACTAGCGGCTTTTTTAACGGCAGCTTTTACATTTGCCATTTCTTCAGCCTTAAAAATAGCAGTATGCGATGCCACTACTCTTTTAAACTCTTTGTTAAATTCAATAATCTTGAATTCTGCTTCTTCACCTTTAGCAAGCTTCTTACCATCTTCTTTTTCTAGATGACGTGAAGGAACAAAAGCAACAATATCCTCATTAAACTCAATAGTAGCACCTTTATCAACTATTTCAGCAATAGTTGCTTTATGTACCGTTTCTAAAGCGAATTCAGTTTCATATTTATCCCAAGGATTGCTTGTTGTTTGTTTGTGACCTAAACTTAATTTACGTCCTTCAACATCCAATTCTAAAACAATAACTTCTAACTTATCGCCAACTGCACAAAACTCAGATGGATGCTTAATTTTCTTAGTCCATGATAAATCAGAGATGTAAATTAATCCATCAATACCTTCTTCTAATTCAACAAAAACACCAAAGTTAGTAAAGTTACGTACTATACCTGTATGGTTTGAAGCCAATGGGTATTTAGTAGTAATATCTGTCCATGGATCTTGCGTTAATTGCTTAATACCAAGAGACATTTTACGATCTTCTCTATCTAAAGTTAAAATAACTGCATCAACTTCATCTCCAACAGAAACGAAATCTTGAGCAGAACGTAAATGTGTAGACCAAGACATTTCAGAAACGTGAATTAATCCTTCAACACCATCTGCAACCTCTATAAATGCACCGTAATCTGCAATTACTACAACTTTACCTTTAACCTTATCACCAACAGCTACAGTATCAGCAAGTGCTTCCCATGGGTGTTTAGATAATTGCTTAAGACCTAATTGTATTCTAGATTTATTTTCATCAAAATCAAGAATTACAACATTTAATTTTTGATCTAATTCTACAATCTCATTTGGATGATTAATTCTAGACCAAGATAAATCTGTTATATGAACTAATCCATCAACACCACCTAAATCGATAAAGACACCGTAAGACGTAATGTTTTTAACAACACCCTCTAATACTTGACCTTTTTCTAACTGACCAATTATTTCTTTCTTTTGTTCTTCAATATCAGCCTCAATTAAAGCTTTATGAGAAACTACTACGTTCTTAAATTCATGATTGATTTTAACAACCTTAAATTCCATAGTTTTATTTACATACTGGTCGTAATCTCTAATTGGTTTAACATCAATTTGAGAACCTGGTAAGAATGCTTCAATTCCAAAAACATCAACAATCATACCTCCTTTAGTTCTGCACTTAACAAAACCATTAACAATTTCTCCAGTTTCGTGAGCTTTATTAACACGATCCCAAGCTTGTATAACACGTGCTTTTCTGTGAGATAGTACTAATTGTCCTGTTGCGTCTTCACGAACATCAATTAATACTTCAACCTTATCACCTACTTTTAGGTCTGGATTGTAACGAAATTCGTTTAACGATATTACACCTTCAGATTTTGCATTAATATCAATAATGGCATCTCTATCAGAAATATGCACTACTGTACCTTCTACAACTTCGTCATCTAATGTGTCAACAAAATTTTCAGCTACTAATTTTTCAAATTCCTGTAATTGTTGGTCATCAACTTCATCAATACCTTCTTGATAATTGTGCCAGTTAAATTCTTTTAAAAACTTTTCAGGATTTGCTCTTGCTTCAGATACTACTGGAGCCTCTACTTGTGGATTTGCCACGGCATCAGCCGATACTTCAGCTTCTACTTGTTTTGCTTTTTCAGCCATTTAAAATAAATAAGCAATGTTTATTATAGTTATAATTAAACACTACATTTTGTATTCTGTTATGCTTCAGGATTTTAAGCGACTATCACACAGAAGTGTTATATAAGTTTTAATTCTATTCCTTTTCTTAATCCCGACTAATCACCAAAAGGAGTGCAAAAATACATATTATTACTTAACATGCCTAATTTATTTAAATCAATTAACCTTCTTATAATTAGCGTATTACAAAAAAACATATAAATTTTATCTGTACTTTAAACACTTTTTTACTTTATTGCGCAACAGTGTGAAAAATTTAAACACACTAAATTACGCAAATATGATGGTTAAAAATGAATCTTATAATTTGTTAATTAGAATATTATACCATCCAAAAAACGTGTTTATAAATCAATTTTGTTTATTTCTCTACAAACCATTTAAAGATGTCAGATTTTTATTATATTCACACCTAATTTTAAACTAAAAATCATGGTTAAAGCAAAATATCAAGACGTATTAAATTTAGGAGAGTCTTTAAACATCCAAGACGGTGATGTATCAGAAGAAAATGGAGTTCTTAAAATGAAAGGAACTGCTGCATCGCCTTACGAAAAAAATCTTCTTTGGGATAAAATTAAAGAAATTGGAGGAGAAAATCCAACGGACATCATGGCAGATATTCAAGTTGCAGATGAAAGCATTTACGCTAAGCATACCGTTAAAAGTGGCGAAACATTAGGTAAAATTGCAAAGCAATACTATGGTAGTCCTTCAAAATACAATGCTATTTTTGAAGCAAATTCTAATATTTTAAAAAATCCAGACGTTATTAAAATAGACCAAGAATTAATCATACCTAATTTATAGAAAATTAGCAGACTTATTATAATTAAACAAAAAAACCGAACCTATATAAACTTATAGGATTCGGTTTTTTGTTGTTATATAGAGAATTAAAACACAATAATAATTTATTAAAAACACTTACAGCATTCTATCTACCTATAAAGATAATGCTACATTTACTAGCCACATCTTCTCCACAACAAAATCAAACTTAAACACCAATTACATCTCTAAACTTTTAGTTAAGCACAGTTGAGGAGGCTAGACCCCATACTTTAAATTAACAAACCTCACCAAGAATAGACTTAAAATACTTTACTTACTAATATCCTATTTTTTAACTAAATCTCTAGAATTATTTAGTGTGATAGTTATAAATTTGCAATTAATTTTTATTTAGGATAACAAATATCTTAGACAACCCAGCGTGATTAACTTCGTAATATATTTTAATTTATTTTTAATAGACAGGATTGTAAAACCCAGAGCAGAAAAACAAATAAAACATAAACTCTACTTACAGGTGTTATTTATTTAGCACAAATTTTACAGGAAAAAAATTTAAACAACAAACAAAAAAAGAGATAAAAAAGCCATGAAATTATTCTACACCATTATAGTATCAATACTTTTCATTTTTCCATTTCAAAGCCATAGTGCTGAAGATTTTTGGGGACAAACAGGCCATCGCGTTGTTGGCGAGATAGCAGATACGCATTTAAACAAAAAAGCAAAACGAAAAATAAAGCGTTTATTAAAAAGAAAGTCTCTAGCTTTCGTTTCAACTTTTATGGATGAAATTAAATCTGATAAGCGCTACAATGAATTTTATACTTGGCACTATATTAATATGCCATTAAACGAACGCTATGAAGACTCTAAAAAAAACCCTAAAGGAGACTTAGTTACAGGTATTAATTACTGCAAAAAAATTATAGCCAACAAGACAGCTTCTGATGCAGATAAAGCTTTTTACTTAAAGCTTTTGGTTCATTTAATTGGAGATTTACACCAACCACTTCATATTGGTTTACAAGAAGATAAGGGCGGGAATGACCACAAGGTACAGTGGTTTAGTGGAGATTCAAACTTACACCGCGTTTGGGATACTGAAATGATTAAAAATTATAATATGGGCTATAATGAATTAGCTGAAAACGCAGATTTTTTATCTAAAAAAGAAATTAAAATCATTCAAAAAGGTTCTGTTATCGATTGGGTAAATGAAACACATGAGTTAACTAAAAAAGTTTATGCCTCTGCTACGCTTAATGAAAATTTAAAATACCGGTATTCTTATGACTATTTAACAACTGTTAGAAGCCAGCTACAAATTGCAGGCATAAGACTAGCGCAAATTCTGAATGATATATTTTAACAGAAAAATAAAAAAAAACAGGCAATATTGCTTCTTGTTTTATCGATTAACTAGCTATAGTTCTAAATTAAAGAATACTTCAAATAACACCTAATCCCAATTAAAAACTAAAAGAAGGCTAATAACCCGTTTTTATCGCACCTCTTTTTCAAAATAAAATAAAACCGTAGCTAAGGCTATGCTTTGGTTTTCTTTCTCATATAGGTACGATATAATTCAAGTTCTTTGGCCTAATTTTAAATCATATTTGGAATAAGAGCCTGAAACAAAAAAATCCTTTTTCAAATAAATGAAAAAGGATTTTTTTTGTTTTTAAAAATTATGAGTTCACAAAAACTTACTACATATGTAAAGCACGATCTTCGGTAGCAGCTAAAGCAGCTTCCTTAATAGCTTCTGCATAGGTAGGATGTGCATGAGACATGCGTGAAACATCTTCCGCAGAAGCACGAAATTCCATAGCTGTTACAGCTTCTGCAATTAAATCGGCACAACGCGCCCCTATCATGTGTACACCTAAAATTTCGTCCGTTTTTTTATCTGCTAGAATCTTAACAAAACCATCTGTATCCATACTTGCTCTACTTCTTCCTAAAGCGCGCATTGGAAAAGACCCTGATTTATATGCTACTCCTGCTTCTTTAAGTTCCTCTTCAGTCTTACCAACCGCTGCAACTTCTGGCCAAGTATAAACCACACCAGGAATTAAATTATAGTCTATATGTGGCTTTTGCCCAGCAATAGTTTCGGCTACAAATATACCTTCTTCTTCAGCTTTGTGAGCTAACATATTACCTTTTATAACATCGCCTATTGCATATATATTAGGTGCTGTGGTTTGTAATTGAGCATTTACCTCTACACGCCCTCTATTATCTAGTTTTATACCTAGAGCCTCTACATTTAATCCTTCAGTATAAGCGCTACGACCTACTGAAATTAAACAGTAATCGCCTTTAAACTCAACTTCTTCTCCTTTTTTGTTTTCTGCCTTAACAATAACCTCGTCACCAACACGCTCTACAGCTGTTACTTTATGAGACATTTGCATTTTAAATTTAGCTTTTTTGAAAACCTTATTAAGCTCTTTAGATAAAGCCGCATCCATATTAGGAATAATACGGTCTAGATACTCCACAACTGTTACTTCTGCTCCCAAACGACGGTACACTTGGCCAAGCTCCAAACCAATAACACCACCACCAATAACTATCATGTGTTTTGGGATTTCCTTTAACTTTAAAGCTTCTGTAGAGGTTATAATACGCTCTTTGTCTAATTCTATAAATGGTAATTTAGATGGCTTACTACCTGTTGCAATAATGGTGTTTTTTGCTTGAATTTCTGTAGTTTCGTCTCCTGTTATTAGTATATGAGTAGCGTCTTTAAAACTTCCTAAACCTTGATAAACATCAATATTATTCTTCTTCATTAAAAAGTCAATCCCGCCTGTAGTTTGATCGACAACGGCCTGTTTGCGGCCAATCATTTTCTCTAAATTCACCTTAATATCGCCAGGAATTTCTATACCATGCTCCTCAAAATGCTTTACTGCATCATCGTAATGATGAGACGAATCTAAAAGTGCTTTACTTGGTATACAGCCCACGTTTAAACAAGTGCCTCCTAACGTTGCATATTTTTCTATAAGGGCAGTTTTCATGCCTAATTGCGCGCAACGAATAGCTGCTACGTATCCTCCAGGACCAGAACCTATTATGGCTACATCGTATGAATTCATATAATTATCTTGATATTTATTAATCTAAATTCAAAAATACAAATTTAGATTTAAGGCATTTAAATGATTTAGAGTTTTTTTAGGAAATTATTTTAATTTATCTATATCACTTAAGATCCATTCCAATTCTGTATCCACATGAGCCTGGCTGTCTTTTAAATTTGGTAATACTTTTACATCGGGCTTAATACCATAACCATGAGGTTCTTGTTTTTGTGGCGCCTCAATTTGCATAAGCCCAATTCTTACTTTTATTTTAGAGGTTGGTAATTCATATATTTTATAAATTCCTGCTACAGTACCATTATATGCCCCACCCGTTTCTTCGCCTACAAATACGGCACGCTTTGTAGCCTTTAAATGTGTGGATATTAGTGATGATGCTGAAAAGGAATTCCCATTTATAAGTACATACATATTACCCTTATAATTAAGAGTTTTAGGCGTTTTTACTTTAGTGTGTTTTTTAAAATTATAGAAAATTTTATCATTTTGTTTTTTTGTTTTAAAAAAATTATCAACCAAAAACACTGGATAAATTAGAGCGCCTAATACTTTTATTACATTTGGCGTTGTATTGCTCATTATTGCTTTTGCCATAGGAAGCCTACTATTTACCTCACTTTCTTTTAAAAATTGATAATCTGTAGCGGTTAAATAGCCGTACAGGTAATCGATTTCACTAAGACGACCACCGCCATTATCCCTTAAATCTAAAATAAAATGCTTTGTTTTTGCAGAATCTATTTTAGCAAAACTTTCTTTGTAAAATTTTTTATAGTTACCATTAGTAAAGCCCCTAATTTTCATGTAGGCCACACGACTGTCGTTACCTATAAATTTAAAATTTCTAGTATATTGCTTTCGCTTTGCTAAATAGCCAAATTTCTTGTTGTTTTTCTTGTTTATTCGCTTGGCTAACTTTTTACGTTGTCTTTCTTGTTTACTAAGTTTTACTTGTTTTTTAACTTCAGCGAAAGCGGTATCATTCATCTTAATATTTCCCTTCTTTTTTACCTTGGGTATACGTTTAAAAATTTTAGAAATTATAGTGTCTTCAGATTTAAAAGTAATGGTTAAGCTATCTTTATAGCCTTTATCTTTGTAATAAAAAGCGGAAAATCCTTTAGCCACAAATCTATTATGTAGTGTTTTATTAAAACCATCGGAAGCAAAACGTGTTTTATACAATTTAGCTAAGTTCGATGCAGATTCTCCGTTTATAGTTAAGACTTCACTACCTACCAAAGTAGAATCTGCACCCCTATATGCCTTAACCCAAAGTTTATCTTCTAAATAACTAAAATCCAAATCATTAAACTCAAATTTCTGCTTATTTAAAACGGTTCTTTCTTTTTTGGTAAATCTTTTTTTTGCCGGACTTAAAGCAACGTGGCCTTGCCTAACATGAGTAATAACGGGTGCTAGTTTTTTATAAAATGATCTTGAATCCAAAGATGTGTTTATAGTTTTTTTAAGACTATCAAATTTATAATCTAAAACATCCTTTGGTGTGTATTGATACAATTTAGGGTGGTGGCGCTGTAATTGGGTGTAAATTTTATCCACATCAACACACAAATCGCTTATCGTATGCAATTGGGTTATTTGTTTATTATGCTTCGCAATACTCTTACAAGACCATATAAAAATAAGTGTCGAAAAATATAAAATTATTTTTTTCATAAACACTAAAATACAAGTAATTGTTAAATTTAGGTATAGATTAATGTTTCTTTAACTTTTGAATACATTCCCTTGAAATGCTTACAATAATTTATGTAATTTTGTATTTCATGCAGAAAAAAATAAACATACAGAATAAGAAAGCGCGCTTTCAATACGAGATTTTAGATAAATACATTGCAGGTATTGTTTTAACCGGTACCGAAATAAAATCTATTAGAAGCGGTAAAGCTTCAATTACAGAAAGTTTTTGCGAGTTTAGCGAAAAAGGCGAACTATTTGTGGTTAATATGACTATACAAGAATACGCTTTTGGGAACTATTATAACCACAAACCTAAAGCCACTAGAAAGTTACTTTTAAACAAAAAAGAGCTAAAAAAACTAGGAAAGGAAGTTCAAAACACAGGATTAACCATAATACCTTTAAATTTATTTATTAACGAAAAAGGATTTGCTAAATTAAATATTGCTTTAGCAAAAGGGAAAAAGTTATTCGATAAACGAGAAACCATAAAGGATCGAGATAATAAGAGAAATTTAGATAGAATTAAAAAAATATATAAGTAAACAAAAACGCTTATTTATAATTTAAAGGTTACAATTTTTTATTATGAAAAACTTATTTGCTTTTATTTTTATACTTTTTATACACTCTAGTCTATACGCTCAAAAAAAAACAAGACATACAGGTAGTAAAGATTTTAAAACCGATTTAACACTTGTTTTGACGTTAGATAGTACAATTAATAATTTTTACGACGTTATTTCTGCAGATAAAGAAACTGAAAGGAATTGGAAACAATTTAAATTTCTTTTTAAACCCAATGCAAAGTTAATTCCCTCTGGTGAAGACAAGCAAGGGAATTATAGATTGCATTACATGACGCCCGACGATTATATTAAATCTTCTGAGCCATGGTTTAATAAAAACGGTTATTTTGAAAATGAAATACATAGAAAGACCAACATATTTGGGAACATGGCTATGGTTATAAGTACTTATCAAGCTTTTAATAGCAAAACAGATACGAAACCATTTATTCGTGGTATTAAGAATATGCAACTCCTTTACGATGGCGAACGTTGGTGGATAGTAAATGTATTTTGGGCCCAAGAAAATGAAGATTTCCCTATCTCTAAACAATATTTGCCAAAAAAATTATAAAGCAGCAAAAACATTTTATTTTAATAACACTATTTATTATCTAATACTACTACAGTTATTTCCTGCTTAAATATGCTAATAAATTTTATTTAGCTTTCGTTATTAAAATTATTTTATGCGAACCCAAACAAAAACACATGGAACATAAAGCGTCTTCAAAAAAAGAAGAAAAATATTGGTCTAAACGTTATTTAGAAAACCAAACAGGCTGGGATATTGGCGAACCATCAAAACCATTAAAAACTTACATTGATCAATTACAAAATAAAGATTTAAAAATTTTAATTCCTGGAGCAGGTAATTCGCATGAAGCAGAATATTTATTTAAAAAGGGATTTAAAAATGTATATGTTTTGGATATTGCCAGTGAGCCCCTTACAGCATTAAAAAACAGGGTGCCAGACTTCCCTATTGACCATATAATAAAAGGCGATTTTTTTACTCATAAAGCACAGTACGATTTAATTTTGGAACAAACCTTTTTTTGTGCCTTCTCTCCAACAGTATCGAATCGAGAAAATTATGCCTCAAAAATGCATGAATTACTAAAAAAAGATGGGAAATTAGTAGGTTTATGGTTTGATATACCTTTAACCAACAATATAAGTAAGCCTCCTTTTGGAGGTACTAAAACAGAATATCTAAATTACTTAAAACCATTTTTTAAAGTAAAAACTTTTAAGGCCTGTTATAATTCTATTAATGCTAGAGCAAATATTGAGCTATTTGGCATTTTTCAAAAAATATAATTCTGGCAGTATTATTTAGACTACTATTATTATAATTTCACAAACAATATACAATGAAAGCCCCCTTGAATATAAAAAAAAGAAAACATATAACTAGCTTATCTGTTTTTTGAATAGAAATTTTAAGAATTTACAATAAAAACATTTTATTTTTAAACGAACGCATAAGGTAGAGGTTACAAGCAATTAAGCCTTTAACAACAACCATTAAGTTTTAAAGTACGAGTTAATTTTTATTCTCCAACAAAGGCACAAAACGAAACTCTCCAAACTCCTCTTGCTCAAATTCTTTTGGGCCCTTTCTGGTAAACATATTCATAACCTGCACATCATCACCCACCGGAATAACAAGCTTACCCCCTATTTTTAATTGGCTAAGCAATGGTTTTGGCACATACGGTGCACCTGCGGTTACAATAACACCATCAAAAGGTGCTTCCTCCTCTAAACCCAAGTAACCGTCTCCAAAAATCAGTTTTTTTGCTCGATAGCCTAATTTAGGTAAAAATTTACTTGTTTTTTTAAACAGCTCATGTTGCCGCTCAATACTAAATACTTTTGCCCCCAAATCACAAAGTACGGCAGTTTGGTAACCACTTCCTGTGCCAATTTCTAAAATTTTATCACCAGGCTTAATTTCTAATAATTCCGACTGAAATGCAACCGTATAGGGCTGAGATATGGTTTGGTCTGCTCCAATAGGAAAAGCCTTATCTTGATAAGCATGATCTAAAAAACTAGAATCCATAAATAAATGCCTTGGTATTTTACCTATAGACGCGAGCACTTTAGCATCAACAATACCTTTGCTTTTCAACACATTAACAAGTTGCTGCCTTAATCCTTGGTGTTTAAAAGTATCTTTCAATTTTGATAACGTTTGAGCGGTTAAAATTAAGAAAAGATTTTAAGTGAGACACGGTTATTCAGATTTTATTTTTCGCTTAATTAATATAAAAAAATCATTTTAATAATGCTATTTTTGTTTTAAACGTAAAAAATATGCTTAAAGTTGGTGTGCTTGGTGCTGGTCATCTAGGAAAAATTCATTTAAGACTTCTTAAACAATCGGAAAAATACAATCTTGTTGGTTTTTATGATGCCGATGATGAAAATGGTAAAATGGTAGAAAAAGAATTTGGTTATAAATTTTTTAAATCCATGGATGCTTTAATTAATGCTGTTGATGTGGTTGATATTGTAACCCCTACACTATCGCATTACGACTGTGCCAAACAAGCCATTGCAAAAGGCAAACATATTTTTATTGAGAAGCCTATAACCAATACAATTGCCGAGGCTGAGGCTATTAGAATACTGTTGGCAAAACATAATTTACGCGGTCAAGTGGGCCATGTGGAGCGTTTTAATCCGGCATACCTCGCAGTGAAAAATGAAATTAATTCACCTATGTTTATAGAAACACATCGCCTTGCGGAATTTAACCCAAGAGGTACAGACGTTCCTGTAGTTTTGGATTTAATGATACATGATATTGATATTATTTTAAGTATTGTAAAATCCAAAGTAAAAAATGTTTCAGCAAGTGGTGTTGCTGTTATTAGCGATACACCAGATATAGCAAACGCTAGACTTGAATTTGAAAACGGCTGTGTGGCGAACTTAACAGCGAGTAGAATTTCACTTAAAAAAATGCGTAAAGCACGTTTTTTTCAAAAAGACGCTTACATTTCTGTAGATTTTCTAGAAAAAAAATGTGAAATTGTAAAAATGAAAGACGCACCAGAAACACCTGGGGATTTTGATATGATTTTACAAAATGCTGAGGGCGTTAAAAAGCAAATTTATTTTGATAATCCTGCTGTACCCGATAACAATTCAATTTTAGATGAATTAGAAACTTTTGCAGATGCCATAAACACGAACACAACACCTGTTGTAACGCTTCATGATGGTACTGAGGCCTTACGTGTGGCTACGCAAATTATTAATTGTTTTTAAAAACACTTTACGAATAAAAATAGCATAGTACGAAAACTCTAAAACAAAAATAATATTACTGCAAAAAAGTAAAAAAATCGTTTAAAAAAAATGAAAAATATTGCTGTTATTGGAGCTGGAACAATGGGAAATGGCATTGCGCATACCTTTGCTCAGTATGGTTTTAAAGTACAGTTAATAGATATTAATAAAACAGCCTTAAAAAAAGGTTTACAAACCATAACTTCCAATTTGGATCGTATGGTAACCAAAGAGAAAATTACGTTAAAAGAAAAGTCGGAAACTTTAAGTAATATTACAACATTTACAAATATTAAAGCAGGTGTTAATTTAGCCTGCTTAGTGATTGAAGCTGCTACTGAGGATTTGAATCTAAAACTTGAAATATTTAAACAATTAAACGATGCTTGCTCAAATTCAGCCATATTAGCTACTAATACATCGTCTATATCCATAACAGAAATTGCTGCAGTAACCTCAAAACCAGAACGCGTTATCGGAATGCATTTTATGAACCCAGTCCCTATTATGAACTTGGTAGAAATTATTCGTGGTTACAATACAAGTAATGCCGTTACTACAGCAGTTATAGAATTATCTAAAAAACTAGGCAAAAAACCTGTAGTTGTAAACGATTATCCTGGGTTTGTTGCAAATCGTATTTTAATGCCCATGATTAATGAGGCTATAGAAACATTATACAACGGTGTTTCAAGTGTCGAGGGCATCGACGCGGTAATGAAATTAGGAATGGCTCACCCCATGGGACCTTTACAACTTGCAGATTTTATTGGTTTGGATGTGTGCCTTTCTATTTTAAACGTTATGCACAACGGTTATAAAAATCCAAAATATGCACCATGCCCACTTTTAGTTAATATGGTAAATGCTGGCAAACTAGGTATAAAATCTGGTGCCGGGTTTTACGACTACTCGGCAGGTAAAAAGGCTGAGCATGTTTCGAAACAATTTATAAAATAAACCGTGTCTATTCAAACATAATAGTCTTACTATACTTAAACTAAATTTTAAAAAGATAAATATTTAATTAAAAAAAAGAATTTTAGCTAATAAATGAGTATTACAGAAAATCTAAACCATATAAAAGCATCAATACCAAGCAATGTAAGCTTGGTAGCAGTATCCAAAACCAAACCAGTAAGCGATTTAATGGAAGCTTACCATGCTGGCCAGCGCATTTTCGGAGAAAATAAAATACAGGAAATGGCTGAAAAATTTGAGGTTATGCCAAAAGATATTCAATGGCACATGATTGGGCACGTACAACGTAATAAGGTAAAAGACATGGCTAAGTTTGTAACCCTTATTCATGGTGTAGATAGTTTTAAATTACTAAAAGAAATAAACAAACAAGCCGAAAAGCACGACAGAATTATAGATTGTTTACTTCAAATCAAAATAGCTTCGGAGGACTCCAAATTTGGAATGACTTTTGAAAATGCCTCAGAAATAACCCAATCCTCCAAAGTTCTAGAATTTAAAAACGTTCGTATAACAGGTGTAATGGGTATGGCTACACTTACAAATGATGAAAAACAAATTGAAAATGAGTTTAACCGCTTAAAATTTGCATTTAACGCTTTAAAAGCACTTCAATCTGAAAATAACACCTTAAATACTATTAGTATGGGTATGAGTGGCGATTATAAATTAGCTATCAATTGCGGTAGTACTATGGTTCGGGTTGGAAGTAGTATATTTGGTAAAAGAAATTAATAAAAAAAGCATACTATCTACGCAATTTTAGACATAGAAACTACTGGAGGTAAATTTAATGAGGAAGGTATAACCGAAATTGCCATATATAAATTTGATGGCCATAAGGTTATTGATCAATTTATTAGCTTGGTAAACCCAGAGCGCGACATACAACCATTTGTTGTAAATCTTACAGGAATAAACAGTAATATGCTTCGTAATGCACCTAAATTTTACGAAGTAGCCCGACGTATTGTAGAAATTACAGAAGGCTGTATTTTAGTGGCACACAATGCACAGTTTGATTATCGTATTTTAAGTACCGAGTTTAGGCGATTAGGTTTTGATTTTGATCGTAAATCTTTATGTACCGTAGAGCTCGCTAAAGAATTGATACCAGACTTACCATCGTATAGTCTCGGTAAGCTCGTGCGCTCTTTAGGCATTCCTGTAACAGATAGACACCGTGCTTCGGGCGATGCTTTAGCTACAGTTAAACTCTTTAAATTGTTATTAGATAAAGATACAACTAAAAGTATCATTCAAAAATCCATTCAACTTAATCCAAAAAATAAAATAAACGCTAAACACCTTAACATTATAGAGCAACTACCTGCTGTAACAGGTGTGTATTATATGCATAAAGCAAACGGCGATATTATTTATATTGGTAAAAGTAAAAATATTAAAAGCAGAGTAAATCAACACTTTACAAATACCAACTCAAAGTCAAAAAAACTTCAACTACAAGTTGCAGACGTAACTTACCAAGCCACAGGTAGCGAACTAGTTGCGCTTTTAAAAGAAAGTGAAGAAATAAAACGTGTAAAACCAACATTTAATAAAGCCCTACGCCGCGCCATTTTTACACACGCTTTATACGTCGTAAAGGACGAAAATAATTATTTAAATTTAAAAATAAATCTAGCCGACGGACGTAAAAAAGCAATAACAACCTTTTCAAATGCGCAAAGCGGAAAAAATTTTATAACAAGAGTTAATGAGGATTTTAAACTTTGTTTAAAACTTACAGGCCTTCAAAAACCTAAAACCAGCTGTTTTAATTACAATATTAAAAAATGTAACGGTGCTTGCTTAAAACAAGAATCGCCAGAGATTTATAATAAACGTGTGGAGGAACTTATTGATAAGTACAGCTACGCCAGTAAAAATATGATAATAATAGACAAAGGTCGAGAAGTTGATGAGCGAAGCGCTATACTAATAGAAAATGGTGTTTTTAAAGGTATTGGTTTCTTTAACTTAAACTATCAAATTACCAATCGTAAAGTTTTAGAATCTATTATTACACCCATGGCAAACAATAGAGACTCCCAACACATAATTCAAAATTATTTAAGAAAAAACAAACGCTTAAAAATAATTACGTTGGATTAATTTTCAACCCTCTTTCCTCCTAATAAGGATTAATGAGTTTTAGTAAGAAAATTAGAGACCAATATTATTTAAAAAATAACAAAAAATAGAATTTAGTATAATCACTAATTTACAAACAAATATCTTCATAATATTAAAACTACAAATATTTTCTTACTTTTAGATTTATGAAAAAACCATTAAAACCAAATTGGAAAACAAAACTTCATGATATTATTTATGAAGCAGATACACCCTCCGGAAAGCTTTTTGATGTTCTTTTATTCGTCACCATTATCGCTAGTATCATTTTAGTTATGCTAGAAAGTATTGAAAGCTTTGATAAAAACCACCACGATCTTTTAAACATATCAGAATGGGTAATTACCATTCTTTTTTCCATTGAATATATTGCTAGAATAATAACCGTAAAAAAACCACTAAATTATGTATTTAGTTTTTATGGTGTAATCGATTTATTATCCACAATACCTAAATACATATCGCTTTTATTTGGGGGTATACACGCCTTAGCTGCGTTACGCGCATTGCGGTTACTTCGTATCTTCAGGATTTTAAAATTAGCCCGTTACATGGGCGCCTCCAACATGCTATCCACCGCGTTAAAGGCAAGTCGTGTTAAAATATCGGTATTCCTGTTCGCAGTACTTATAGTCTGCATAATATTTGGTACATTAATGTATTTAATAGAAGGCGCAGAAAGCGGTTTTACAAGCATTCCAGTAAGTGTATATTGGTGCATAGTAACCCTTACAACTGTTGGCTTTGGCGATATTGCTCCCATAACCCCATTAGGTCAATTATTAGCCGCAATAATCATGATTTTAGGTTACGGTATTATAGCCGTACCAACAGGTATTGTATCTGCAGAATATACGGCTCAAAATAATAACAATAAAAAAAATACCACAGAACCAACAGTACATTTAAATTCCCAATCTTGCGAAAACTGCCTAGCAGAAAAACATAGAGACAAGGCAGATTACTGTTATAATTGTGGAGAACGCTTATACATTTAGCCTTTGGGCGTTACCCGAAAAGGGTCGCGCTTTCCGTTTCAAGTCCGCGCACCTCCTAAAGTCGGGCTGTGGGCTATCCACTACAATCCCTAACGCAAAAAAAAAAAAAAAACAGATTTTAACTATTCTAAAAAAACTATTACATAAAACTTCAAATTCTAATAAGCAAACTAACTTTATTTTTTTTAAACCATTTATTCAAATTAACTTTGCTACATAAAAAAACACGTGATAAACCCACAAACCAAATATCTAATTTCCATTGTAGGGCCAACTGCAATAGGCAAAACAGCACTAAGTATTAAATTAGCGCAGTACTTTAAAACGGATATTATTTCGGCAGATTCACGTCAGTTTTTTAAAGAAATGGAAATAGGGACAGCTGCACCAACCAAAACAGAATTAGCAGCAGCAAACCATCATTTTATTCACCATAAATCCATAATGGACAATTACAGCGTTGGTACGTTTGAAAAAGACGCATTAAAAACCTTAGACCAACTATTTAAAAATAAAAATGTAGTTATAATGGTTGGCGGCTCAGGATTATACAGCGATGCTGTTAAAAACGGCTTGGACTATTTTCCAAAAGTAGATGCAACCATAAGAGAAAATCTAAATACAAAACTAAATAAAAACGGCTTAGCAATACTGCAAGAACAATTACTAAAGCTAGATCCAATATCCTATAACAGTATAGCTATAAACAACCCACACCGTGTTATACGAGCTTTAGAAATTTGTATTGGTACCAAACAACCATACTCATCGTTTTTAAACAAACCAAAAAACAAACGTAATTTTAAAACAATAACAATTGGATTAACCGCAGAAAGAGCATTAATATACCAACGTATAAACCAACGTGTAGATCTTATGCTAAAAAACGGATTGTTGGATGAAGTTACCAGCCTACTAGAACACAGAAACCTAAACGCCTTAAATACTGTGGGCTATAAAGAATTATTTAACTTTATAGACCATACCTGGGATTTAGAATTTGCAATTTCTGAAATTAAAAAAAATACCAGACGCTTTGCAAAACGCCAACTCACTTGGTTTAAAAGAAACGAAAACACAATCTGGTTTGATTTTAGCACACCAACAGAAAACATAATAAGTACCCTACAACCTTACTTAAGTAATATAAAAAATGATTAACGAAACCGTATTAGACAATCCTGTTTGGTTCGCACTAAAAGAGCAACACATCAATTATTGTGCAGATTATGGGCCTGTAAAATTTTACAACCCAGAATATACCCCATTTGGAGCTTTTACAAATAATGAAGATACCACTGAAGCCATTAAAAGCTTTTCAAAACTAGCAACCAGCTTTATTATTTTTGGCAACCAACCCAAGTTACCAGAAAACTTTCAACCAGCAATTAGGTATTGTGGTTACCAAATGATATTGCATGAAAAAATTAAGCATCCCATAACCGAAGAAATTATCGAGTTAAACCAAGAACATTACAACGACTTAATGGCCTTAGTAAAACTAGCATACCCTTTATTTTTTAAAGAAAAAACCAATAAATTAGGTCGTTATTATGGCATATATAAAAATAAAACATTAGTAGCGGTAGCAGGCGAACGCATACAAACTAAACATTATACCGAAATTAGTAGTGTAATTACACACCCCGAGCATACCGGTAAAGGTTACGCTAAACAAATTATAACACATGCTACAAATAATATTTTTAATGTCAATAAAACACCATTTTTACACGTTGATGAAACAAATACAAACCCCATTAATTTATATAAAAAATTAGGCTTTAGCCTACGACGAAAATTAAATTTCTGGAAAATAAACGTTCCTAATTAAAAAAACGCTAAAACAAAAGAAATTGAAAATACAGCAACAAGCTGTATTTTCAATTACCTTTTTTTTATCACTTCAATAAATTTATATGAATACCTTTTTAAAACGCATTTTAATACTACTATCCATATTAGCACTAGGCCTGTTTTTATATTCTACTTTTGTGGAAAACCTCTTCAGCTCACGCTTAAGCCCAAAAGACACTGTAGAATTTAAATTGAACGATTTAACACTTGAGGTTTTTTATAACAGACCACAACGAAAAAACCGTGAAATATTTGGAGCCTTAGTACCTTTTAACAAAGTATGGCGTACCGGAGCAAACGAAGCTACTACATTTGAAACCAATAAACCATTAACAATAAAAGGCCTCTCGCTTCCTGCTGGAAAATACACACTATGGACGGTGCCAAAACATGCTACATGGAAAGTTATTTTTAACTCAAAACAATACGCATGGGGTGTAAATGCCGAAATGGAACCTATGTGGGACCCAAATTACGATATTGTAAGTATTGAAGTTCCTGTTCAAAAATTAGAGAACTATGTCGAGCAATTTACTATTGCTTTTGATAATTCTACAGACAACCTGTTTCTAACCATGGCTTGGGACGATGTTAAAATTGCTGTGCCATTAAAATAACCTATCTAAAAGCTAGATAAGAACCATACAAACCACGTTTAAATTACAATATCTCGAATTATAAAAACCTATTATACGTGGTTCATTTTAAAAACATATTAAATTAATATAGTCCTAAAAATGGATTAAATAAATTATAAAACAGTAGCATTAAAACGCCTTAATAAAAACCTAGCAAGTTTATAAAACATAAAGCCAGATACTGCGCCAAATGCTAGGCCACAAACAATATCAATAGGGTAATGTACACCAACATAAATTCTGCTATAAGCCACAATAATACTCCAAAATAAAAGTAGGAAAATAAGATTTTTATAAAACGGTTTTAAAAGTAAACCCGTAAAAATAGCTGCGGCCATAGAGTTTGAAGAGTGCCCTGAAAAAAAACCGTACTTACCACAGCGCACTGCAATAAACCGAATACTATCAGCAATTTCCTCTACTCTGCACGGTCTAGGCCTCATAAAGGTACGTTTAAAAACATTTGTTATTTGGTCTGTAAACGTAATCATCAATACAATTACTACTATAAAAATTAATAAAGCTTTTAAGCCATAGTTCTTGTACAAGAAAAATAATAACAAAACATATAGCGGGATAAAAGAAAACTTACTTGTTATAACTAACCATAAGGTATCCCAAGGCGCAGACCCTAAATTATTTAAAAATATAAAAAGTTCTGTATCGTAATTTAAAAGCTGTTCAATCATGGAGGTCTGTTTGGGCGTTACCACAAGGGTCGGGCTTTACATTGCAAGTCCTCGCACCTCCAAAAGTCGGGCTGTGGGCTTTACATTGCAATCCCTAACGCAAATTAGTTATCATATTTTGCGACTTCATTATCATAAAAATCAGTAGCCTCATTTATAGCATTTTCAGTTTCAGCTTCCAATTCACCCTGGTCTTCAGCATCAAAATCTTCGAACCATTCCACCTCATCATTTTCAAGATTAATAATAAACCTTGGAAACTCGGTATGAATAACATAAATAGCATTTGGAAACTCGGTATTGTCACCGAGTATAAATTTTGGAAGACTCATTTTTTATTTTTTATTTATTGGACAAAATTAACCTTTTAGTTAAATAATTAAACCTTAAATACAATAAAATTGAAGCCGTAGTTAAACCTGCAAGCAAACCTAACCAAATTCCAAAACTACCATACATAGTCTCTTTACCTAAAAACCAACTAATAGGAAAACCTACTAGCCAATAGGACACAAAAGTAAGTATTGTAGGTATTTTTACATCCTGTAAACCGCGTAAAGCCCCCAAAACTACAACTTGAATACTATCGCTTATTTGAAAAATAGCCGCCGCAATTAATAATTTTGAAGCGATACTAACTACCTCCATATTATCCGTTAAATTTTCAGCATCGCTATAATCAACATATATCATTGGTAAATAATCGTGAAAAACAAAGAAAATTAAAGCAAAACCTGTAGCCAAGATAATACCCATTAAAAATAAAGATAGTGCTATTCTGCGTAGCTCAAAATAGGCTTTTAGCCCCTTTTGGTTCCCTACCCTAATCATAGCTGCAACGCTTAAACCCATTGCAACCATAAATGTCATGGAGCCTAAATTTAAGGCTATTTGATTTGCAGCTTGTGGGTTTTTACCCAACAGACCACTAAGCCAAACAGCAGCTGTAAAAATAGCAACCTCAAAAAGCATTTGAAGTGCACTTGGTGTTCCTAGATTAATAATTTTTTTAAGCATCTTGGAATCCAAAACAAAAATTTTAATTTTAGTAACAACTCTTTTCGATTTATCATTACGCTTTAGTAAAAACCACAAATACCAAACCATTATAAGTCTAGACACCAAAGTACCGTAAGCTGCACCAACAATTCCCAATTCAGGAAAACCAAATTTCCCAAAAATAAATACGTAATTTAAAACAACATTTATAACATTACCTAAAAGTGTAGCATACATGGGCGCTTTAGTCATAGATAATCCATCACTAAATTGTTTAAACCCTTGAAACACGATAAGTGGAATTAACGATACGGCTACAAAGTCTAAATACGGAAGGGCTAACTCAACAACCTCCTTAGGTTGTTTCATTAAAAACATTAAAGGTTTGGCAAAAAAAACCAACAAAAAAAGAAGTAGCCCCAAGACAGTACACAAAAACAAACCATGCTTAAAGGTAGATTTACCTAAAGCAAAATTTTTTGCCGCATCAGCTTCTGCAACTAAAGGCGTTATTGCTGTAGAAAACCCTATACCTAAAGACATGGCAATAAACATAAAACTATTGCCTAACGATACTGCTGCTAACTCTGCTGTGCCCAACTGGCCAACCATTATATTATCTACAAAGCTAACAAAGGTATGCCCTAGCATACCTAACATAACAGGTGCAGAAAGTTTCCAGTTGTATTTAAATTCTTTTGTGTAATCGGCTAATTGCATAGCGCAAAAGTAATATTTACGTATTGCTTTATACGCTTTTTATAGTTTTCTTTTACATAATCGACCTGTTTTAAATTTAGTTTACTTAAACAATGCAGTCAAACTTTTTACTTTGCCTAATTATTAAATAAACATTGATATTAGGCACACATGTTTTGTATCTACAACCTTCAAGCCAACGGTAATGGTTTAGAACTTATAATTTAAAAATTACACCAAATATGATTTAAAATTAGGCTAAAGAACTTGAATAATATCGTGCCTATATGAGAAATAAAAGCATAACATTAGCTACGGTTTTATTTTATTTTGAAATAAAAGTGCGATAGAAACGCGTTATTAGCCTTCCTTTATATTTTAATTGGGATTAGAGTTACACCTACACTATAAATTAATAACTTTTTAGTTTATCCTTCCGTTTTGTTAATATGGTACTTAACTCGTCTGTAGCTTCGTTAAGAGACAAAACAAAGTCGGCATTACTAGCCTCTGTAAATACCCTAGGCCCAGGCAAACTTAATCTGATATTACAAATTTTACCCGTTTTATTTGATGTTGTATTTTCTACTTTAAAAAATATATCTGCCCTAATAATATCTTGAAAACGCATCTTTAATTTATCTATTTTGTCTTTGGCGTAATCTTCTAATCTATCGCTTTGTTCTACATTATGGTATTCAAATATATATTGCATTTATGTTATTTGTTAATTAATAAATCATTCGGTTGCAATATATAAACTGAATCAATCTTTAATTAACACATACGCGTTTTATAATAACGCTTTTAATTTAATCTGCCCTAAAAAAATTTCAGCGAAAGCGACATTCATAACATTTTTTTTTGTAAAATCCCCGTACCAAACAACCTGTTTTTAAATATAATTGATAATAAAACAACTAATTAAACCTGGTTTTTGTTATCATGATTGTGTAACAAACAACTTACCTTAAAGTGCTACAAGTTTTTACCATAGTTTATTTTAATATTATTTATTCGACACCTATAGTAACCTCCTTAAAATTAATATTCCCTAAAGCAAACCCAAATATAGACGAATAGCTGCTTTGTGAAGACAAATAAAACAATTAGTAGGAATTAAATTATTTATATTTGTTAAGTTGCCATTATCCTTCAAACTATTAATGAAAGAAACCTCAAATAAACATCTAATTGTTGCCTTATTATTAGGTATTGCATTTCATGGCACCTGTATATTTTTCACCTTAGAAACCACTTACGATGCTTTAATACATTTATTTTTTGCAGATCATTATGCAAATAGTTGGTTTGAACCTTGGAATTATAGGTGGTATACTGGTTTTACTGTAATGAGCTACCCACCTCTAGTACACCAATCTATAGCCGTACTCTCATTAATTGGCGGCTTAAAATTTGGTATGTTTAGCGTTGCGCTAATTAGTATTGTGCTTTTTATTACAGGAGTTTATCGGTTTTCATTACTTATAACATCGCATAGAGCAGTTGCCGGATATGCTGCTATTTTAGCTGTTTTATCATCCTCTTTTGTTGAAACGCTTCATGTTTTCGGACAATTACCAAGTATTATAGGTATTTCAGTCTTAATGCATGCTTTACCAGAAATATATTTATGGCTAAAAACAGGTCGTTACAAATACCTTTTCACATCTCTGTCGCTTATATCTGTTACCGTTACCTCACACCACGTAACTCCTATTTTTGGAATGTTATTTTTTATTTTTCCATTAATTGGCATGGTTATTATGGATGTTTCCCGAGAGCAAGTAAATACTGTTAAGGGCATAACGTTTAAAGTTTTTATTATAAGCTTTTTTAAACTTTTTAAGCGTATTATAAGTTTTGGTATGCTCTCGTTAGTTATTATTGTGGGTTGTATTCTCCCCTACTGGATAAATTCTAAAAAAAACCCTATAACCCAAGTCCCAATTCCACATGGTTCGCGCGATAATTTTTTAGAAATCACATCTTCCGGACTCGTTTTCTTTTTAATTCCTTGGGGTATTTTATTAGTTTTATTGCCGTACATATTTTATAGATATTACGCTAAACGTTATTTATTTTTTGGTTTATCTATTACTATTCTTACCGTTTTAGGAACAGGTGGCACCACATTTATACCTCGATTAGTTTTAGGTGAAATGGCATTTAATATTTTAACTCTAGACCGTTTTACACTTTGGGCCTCCATAATGTCTTTACCCATTTTTGGCGAGTTTGTTTTCCGTTTTGTACAAGGCGACTTAAAACAACTTATCCAAAACAAATTTGGCGCCATTTACCATAGAATAATTGGAGGTATACTTGCCGGTTTATTTTTGTTTATGACAATTTTTACTATGAGTCTTAGTTATTTTAGGCCATCGCAACCTCAACAAATTAAAATGTTACCTATTATTAATTTTTTAAGCCAGGACCAACATGATAATTGGCGGTATATGACTTTAGGTTTTGGCGATCAAATGGCATGGCTATCTGCACAAACTAATGCTATGAGTGTAGATGGCAATTACCATTCTGCAAGGCGTTTGCCAGAGCTTACAACCCGCCCAATTGAGCGGTTGGAAAATTCAAAATTTAAAGGCGTTGAAGGTATTGGCTCTTTGCAACAATTTTTAACAACACCCGAAAAATATAATTTTAAATACATTTTCTCGAACGATAAATTTTATGATCCCATTTTATATTTTTGTGGTTGGCAACGTTTAAGGCAATTAGAAAATGGTATTCAAGTTTGGGAAAAACTAAATGTACCTCCTGTTTCGAGTATTTTACCGAAAGAGGATGTAGCTAAATGGTTAAAAATTCTTTGGGGTGTTATGCCTTTTTTAACTGTAATTATAGCTTTTATTTTAAATATTCAAATGCTTTGGGTAAATGCATTGAAAACAAGAATTAAGGCCGATCCCGTATTTTTTAAATTTCAGAATAATTATTCTAAATTCTCTAAAGGCATACTTACAATTACACATTTTTGGTCTGTAGTACTAGCTATTATTTTTTGCTATGGCGGTTACATTTTCTACATTAAAAATGATGCGCACCATAATCCTAAAAATGTACTGCTAGCGTATTACGATGCGCTGGATTTTAAAAAATTTGGAAAAGCTTATAGCTTAATAAATCCTAAAAGCAACTTACCAATTGCGCAGTACATGCTAGAAATATCAGTCACAGACGGCTTACTAAGTTCTTATGCTAAATTAGATGCTATTGAAACTAATATAATAGCCAAAACAGATAATTTAGCCACTGCTAGAGTGCATACAAAATGGATTACACCATTAGAAAAAATTAACAAAACAGATTACAAAACATTAACCAAATTAAACGGTAAATGGTATGTAAACCCAGACACTATTGATTTGGATTTACCACCAGACCAATTGTATTCTGGTAATGTTACAAAATATTTTAACCAAGGACGACGCCGCATTACCACCGAGCAAACCCACCACGAAGATGTTTTAAAACAGCCTGTTTTAGAAATTATTACCGCAAAACTTGTTAAACACAATGCTAGTTATGCTATAATTGGTGAAATTCAAAATATAGATAACGTACCTGCAGATGTTGTTTTAAAAGGTACTTTATATAATGATGATAATAAAGAATTAGCGACCTATAATGCCAAGTACCATATTAAACATAAATTAATGCCTAAAGAAGTAAGTTCTTTTAAAATTAATTTTGAAGGTATTGCCTGGTCAAAAACACAAGATTCTATCCCTAAAACATTTAACCCAGACGAGTTTACACCCGTTGAATTTGAAGAACAACCCACTAAATTTAATTTACAACTTGCCGGAAATGTTTCAGGATCGGACCTATACAAAGGCGCAACGCTAAGCAGTTTAAATGTTTCAAAAAAGACTATTACTGGTAAATTATACAATTCAGGATTGGCAGAAGTTACTATTCCACAACTATTATTTACGTATTATAATAAAGATAAAACTATGCTTTGGGTAGACCATCTATTTATTCCAGAAGGTATAAGGCAACAACGCCAACAACCTTTTAAATACCCTGTTTTAACAAAGGATACTATTCAAGTTATAAATAACAATATGGCAAATTGCTATGTAAACGGCTTACCCAATATATCGATATCCAACAAAATAGTACCAAACAGAATTAAAAATCAAACACGAGCTTTGTTACAACCTATCGATAATGAGAACTACAGCTTTATTAAAATTGAAATTAACACGTATATAGGAAACCCTAATTAATGCACTTGAAATTAACATACATACTCATTTCTGGATTAATAACTTTATTGGCTTCAACTACCAGTAAAAATAATGAAACTATTCAACTTTTAACGAAACAAATACAGTTTGAAGCTGGAGATACTATTGAATTAAATTTTTTAACTACCAGCACTAAAACACCTAGTTTATATATTAGTAGTAGTTATGGTTCCACACTTGTTAAAGCAAATTTAGAATCTGGTATTTTAAAATATAGCATACCGCAATTAATATCAAATAAAAAGGGACTAGTTAATTGGACATTACTAAGTGAAAATAAACTTTGCGGGAAATTAAATATTACTGCTAACCAAAAAGCAAAAGTACTTGAAACCTATTTAGGACCTCCAAGTATTGAAGCTGGCGGAACAGATTACGCTATGTTAGTAGTGATTCCCAGTGATTTATATGATAATCCGCTAGCCGATAGTACATTGGTTACAATAAAGCATCAGTTTTTAGAAAACCAAGGCAATAATACGGTTTTTATAAAAAATGGTATTGCTTATAAAAATATCTATTCAGGAAAAAAGTCAGGGCGCATTCTAGCATCATCAGAATGTTTGGCGTTTAACTCTAAAGAATATACGATAAACGTTATGCCTGCCATACCTTCAAATTTTAAAATTAATTATAATAGAAATCATAAATTTGCTGATGGCAACCAAATTACAACCTTTTCAACCTCTATTATAAAAGATAAACATGGCAATATAGTTAGCGATGGCACTTATGTGGAATTCTTTATAACCAATACATCAAACGTTATACTAAAAACGTTTGGAACAACATTACATGGTATTGCAAAGGCTAAAATGATTCACCCAGACCATGAAGACCAATGGCACGTTAATGCATTTATTGAAGGTATGGCAGAAAGTAATACCATTACTTTAAAATTTTTACCTATAATTTCCCATTTTAACGTTTTATTCTCACAAAATAATAGAATAATAACCGTGGGGCCTTTAAAAAGTTTTATGAATCAAATGGTGCCTGATGGCTTAGAAGTTGAACTATCAGTCTATGAAAATAACATAAAAACCCAAACACTTTACAAAAGTTCTTTTGAGGGTTTTGCTACTTTTAAATTGGATACAAATAAATTCCCTAGTAAAAACTATACCTTTAAAATTAAAACGGCAGGTATAGAAAAAACACGCACCAACGTAAAACTATGACGGGTATAAACAAAAACATATTACGAAGCATTCTAGTGCTCTCTTACATTGCCATTATAGCATTTGTTCTATTTGGTATTGGTAGTTTATTAAGTTACTTAAATACCGGAGCCGACCGTAGTAAAATGCTGCATACTGAAATTAAAAAAGTAGATCAATATTTACCAAAAACAGCATGGGAACCTTTAAATAATGAAGGTAGGCCAATGGATAATCAAACTTTAAACGCGATACAGAATGATTATTTGGATGCTTGGTATGTTAAACATGTTGCCTATAAAACTAACACCCTAGTTGGTATTGATGATTATTATACAGAAAATGCTAGGAAAAATATTATTTCTATTATTTCAAAAAACAAATCTGAAAATATTTCTATTGTTAGTACTACCTTACAGCACCATATTACTTTAGAGTTTTTTAGTGAAGATGGACAATTAGCTGTTATTAGCGATAAAGATGTTATTGAATATAAAAGAATTTATAATGATGAATTACTCGTTTTAGAAACTACCGAACAAACCAACTATAAAATAATTTTACTTTTAGAAGATGGCTTTTGGCGCATTAGGCATATCATTAAAGAAAAAAGTAAAAATTTCAATTCAAAATTTAAACCAGCTCAAAAAAACATAGGTTTACTAAAAGGAATTAATTATTACCCAAAAGCATCGCCGTGGAATATGTTTGGCGATAAATTTAATACAAATACAATTTTACAAGATTTCGATATAATAAAGAAAGCTGGTTTAACCAGTATTAGAATATTTGTACCCTATGAAGATTTTGGAAAAGCAAATGTAAATTCTAAAAAACTAAAGAAACTTAAAAAAGTACTAGATTTAGCACAAATAAAAAAACTAAAGGTAGTTATAACGCTTTTTGATTTTTATGGCGATTACTCTGTTTTAAATTGGACATTAAATCAACACCATGCAACAACTATAGTTTCAAACTTAAAGAATCATCCTGCTTTATTGGCTTGGGATATAAAAAATGAACCTAATTTAGATTTTGAATCCCGTGGCACGCTATTAATTACTGCATGGTTAAATTACATGATTGATGTAATTAAAACTACAGACACCATCCACCCCGTAACCATAGGTTGGTCTAACGCAGAAAGCGCTACAATTTTGAGTGATAAATTAGATTTTATTACGTTTCATTACTTTGAAGATTTAAATGCTTTAGAAGCAACATATCTCAATTTAAAATTAGAAATACCCAATAAACCCATAGCAATTACCGAGTTTGGTATATCTTCATATAAAGGCTTTTGGAATCCTCTAGGAAGTACTGAGTTAGACCAAAGTAACTACCACAAAAAAGCGCAACGTATTTTTAAACAAAATACTTTAGGTTTTATGGCATGGACGCTATACGATTTTACTACTATACCTAAAAAAGTTGTTGGTGTTTTACCCTGGAGAAAACGAGCACAAGAGCACTTTGGCTTTATTAAACAAAATGGAAATATAAAACCTGCTTTTAAACACATTAGTAAAGAGTAACCATTAAGCCATAGCAACTTTAGTTTTCCCCTTATTAGATATAATAGTTTTAAATGTATTTAAATAAATATCTGCTATTTGAGACATAGGATGTGCCGTTGCTGCTTTATAATTAGCCTTACCTAAAGCTACTCTATAGCTTGTGTTGGTTACTATGTTTTTAATAGCTTCTGCCAAACTCTCAACCGATGTTGGCTCAAAAAACTCGCCTTTATAGCCCTCATCTTGCACAAGCAAAGCTAAATCTCCTAAATCTGGCATTACCACAGCCTTGCCATAACTTCCTGCCTGGTGTAATACCCCTGAACTTCCTGTTGTAGAGGTATACGGGAACACCACTACTGCACTTTGGTTAAACAACATTGGCACTTCATATTCTTCCACATATCCTGTAAAACGCACTTGTGGCACATGTTTATAATCTGCTTGTACTTTAGCTAAATACCCTGGTACATTAGGGTTATCTGTTCCTGCAATAACAACTTCCAAGTTTAACCCTGTAGATTTTCTAACCTGCGCTACGGCTTCAATCATGCCTTCTACTTTTTTATAGGTTCCAAACTTCCCAAACGTCATAATTTGCATTGGCTCTGTTGGTATATTGTAATCTGGCTCATCAGGAATTTCGAATGTACCATGTGGAATTAATTTTATATTTTTAACATGATATTTTTTTTCTAAAATAGCCACGTATTTTTGCATTGTAACCGCAACAACATCTGCCTGAAGAATTAAACGTGTTAAGCTTGTACCAATAAAGCTATAAATTTTTTGCATAAATTTATTACTTGTAAATCCTGCACTTCCTAAATCTACTTCCTCAAGAATATTATGTAATAATACAATGTTTGGTATTTTTTTAAGTTTGCAAACTAAAGGTAGCATTAAACCTAAGGCTGCTGCAATTTTTTTATCTCCAAACTTCATAAATTGCAAATTAAACAAAACAGCTTGTGGTTTCACTTGACTTATGGCTTTGGTAACATTCAAAATATTTTTATAACTATTAAACGTCCAACATTCTTTAATCGTAACTTTACAACCTGCTTCGCTAAATTCAACATCTTTTTCACCATTTGTAGTATCTGTTAATAATACTAACTCGGTAATGGTTTCTTTTTGCCTAAAATGTTTTACTAAATGATAAGCGTATTCATTTAACGTTACTTTACTTGGTGGGTACGCTGTTACAATGGCTAGTTTCATGGTTTATTTTATTTTTACATTTAAAGATTAATACAACTAAAATTTATAATTTATAAATGGTCTTATCGCTACTACAAACAACCAAAAGGTTACCTAAATTTAAACCCTCTTGTTCTTGATTTGATCATACTTAAAAAACACAAGTTGTATGACCAACAATAATACCATAGCCACAATTTGCATATGTACCACATCTTCCAAACTGTCATGATAAATTATAACCAAGCCCATTTGTAACACACCAAATATGCCTGAAATTATAACGGGTACATACTGCTCTAACGACAAGTAATAATAAGCGAAAATATTTGAGATAGCAAACATAGACGTAGCAATAGCATATTGCCATAATAATGGTGCCATAGCTATGTAACTATTACCAAACAAAAGACTTATAATAATTTCTGGAAAGCATAAACAAACTAAAATAATTGAAATAGAAATTGCCGCTATATAACCTACATATTTAAAGAGTATTGGTGCCGTTTCCTTACCCTCTTTTTTAAGTTTAACCACTGTTGGTAATAAAAGCATTACAAACATCCATGCAATAAAATAAACAATTCGCCCTATTAATGCCAATGAGGCATACAAACCGGCCTCATAAGAAGTAAAATAATGTTTCACTAAAAGAATATCGCTATTGTTTATAATAATTTGAGTAAGCTCATAAAAAGCAGTTATTACAAAAAAACTTTTTATTTCTTTTAAATGTGCCTTACTTAATACTAAAGCTTTTTTTGCTACAAGCGTTGGGAATTTAAAAGGTACCAAACCAAATAAAAATGATGCTAAAATACCTACCGCAATAACCACAGAAGATTTAATATCAAAAATTAAAATAAGCCCTAAGGTTATAATTAATCGACTTAACATCTCGAATTGGTACGTTATAGATAAAGATTTTAATTCGTTTTTACCTTGAAAAACACCCCGGTTTACGCTCATTAAAAAGTAAAGTGGCACACCACAACCAAAAACAATAAACATTTTAAAAGACGAGGTGTTAAATAAGCGTTGCAATTCACCTGCAAAAACTACTATAAACAGCCCCATAATAGCACCCACCAACAAAGCGCTTTTATAAATTTTAGATATAAAACTGTTAAAGATATCCTGCTCGAAAAGCACCGAAAATTTAGCTGTAACCAATTGAAATGTCATAGCCGCAAAACTCAACACCAATAAAAAGGTTATAAGCACAGCGGCATCTGCAAATTGCGCTGGCCCTAAAACACGACCAAGTATTAAATTATATAAATAATTACCACCATTTACAACTAGCACACTTAACATAAATATATGCTCTGGAGTTACTTTTTTTAAATTTAATATTCCTGTTATTTGCATAATCCCTTTTTTAAAATTTCAAATTATTTAATTACGCAATATTCTTTAAGTACCAAGCACTAAAATTATCTTTACCATAATAACTTAATTTAGTAGCACTTTAGCGTCTAGTACAAATATCTATTTTTACATAGCACTATAACTATAAATTTCGTCCAGATACATTTAGCTTTAGGTGAATGCACTAGTTTTTTTATTTAAAGTAAATTAATAATTACAAATCTATATCTATAGCTCTTAAAGTATAAATTTCGCGCGCTATAAAATTACATCTTATAAATATAACACTTAAACGCTATTATTTAAAAATACACGATGTATTTACTTATAAAAATATTACATTTACAGTAATGCTCTTTTAAAAAAATGATACAATTAACTATAAGCACCTACAATTATGATTAAAATCTTAGCCATAGATGATCAGCAACTTATTTTACTATCATTAGAAAAACATTTAACAGATTTAGGGTTTGATATTAAATGTGCAAACTCCGGAAAAGATGGTTTAAAAGTGTTCGATATTTTTAAACCTGATATTGTAATTGTAGATATTAATATGGACGGTATGTCTGGCTTAGATGTTGTAAAAAAAATTAGACTAGAAAGAAAATCTAAAACAAAAATATTAGTCCTTTCTGGTAATACCAATGAAGATACTATAATTGATGGTTTTGATTTAGGTATTGATGATTATATGAAAAAACCTGTTTCTCTTA
The DNA here is from genome assembly GCA_937958265.1 of uncultured Algibacter sp. Lineage (GTDB taxonomy): Bacteria > Bacteroidota > Bacteroidia > Flavobacteriales > Flavobacteriaceae > Algibacter_B. The sequence goes on from CALGNX010000001.1 coordinate 198,231, forward strand.
ACGAGGTAACCGTTAGAATTAATAGAATTTTCGGACTTAAAAACATTAAATACCAGGGCAATAACAAAAAAGATCAAATGCTTCAAAAACGTTGTGTTGGTGTTGTAATACCTTGTTACAATGAAGAAGAACGTTTGCTAAGCAAAGAATTCATTGACTTTATTGACAGTAATTTAGGTTACCATTTATGCTTCGTTAACGATGGTAGCACTGATAAAACATTAGACGTTTTAAATAATTTAAAAACGGGCAGAGAAACTAATATTAGTGTTTATAATTGCAAAAAAAATGGCGGTAAAGCAGAAGCAGTTAGGCAAGGTGTTTTACATTTGGTTGAGGATCCTCAACTAGATTATATTGGATATTTAGATGCCGATTTATCTACAGATTTTAGAGATTTTGACGATTTAGTAAAAACTATTGAAACTTCAAATTTTAAAATTGTTAGTGGTTCTAGAATGACGAGAATGGGTGCTAACATTGCCAAAGAGTCTGCACGTGCTATAATAAGTAAAACGATAAACCTTATTATAAGAACCATTCTAGGCATGTCTTTTAATGATACACAGTGCGGAGCAAAAATCATGGATAAAGATATTGTAAAACTTATGTTTAAAGATAAATTTATTACACGATGGATTTTTGATGTCGAAATTTTTATGAGAATGCGTAAACATTATGGTAAAGAGAAAGCAATTTCCTATATATGTGAACAACCTCTTAAACGTTGGGTTCATGCAGATGGCTCCAAATTATCCATGAGAGACTCTGTTCAAATTGTAGGACAACTAGGCCAAATTGCAATACATTATAGATAATATGCAATAAAACAACTACTATTTTTTTTAAAAATTTAAAAGTATAATTGAATAGAATTAAGCAGTGCGGTTTGTTTCCATACTTTCATAAATATCTTTACAACCGTAACCGATAATATCAATTTTTTTATTGTAGTATAATGCTGCTAAAAAAAGATTTTCAATTACTTTTAAACCATTTTTACCAATAGCTGTTACACCGCTAATATTAATGGTTAATGTCTTTTTATAAAGCAATAAAAAGCCCATATGCCTTTTAAATTTATCGACTGTAGTTGCATTATTAATACTACCTTCCAACAAAACCACTCCGTTATTTTCTTTAATTACTAAATCCATAATCTTATAAAATTTAAATTATATTACTTTTATTTCTCAACAACTCACTTATAAATATACCTTAAAATATTTTGAATTATTCTTGGCTAATTAGTAAATCGTTCTATACAAATATGGCATTATATTTAACGTAATAACTTTCAAATTCGTTTAATAGCGCTTTGGTATAGACGAATGATTGAATAGTATTGATTAACTTGCAATTACAATAAAACAAATACAATATGCCCCAAAAAAAACGAATTATATTGCTGCTTTTATTTTTATCTGTCGCAATCCATGCTCAAGATATGCGAGATGGTTACACCTATTTAGAAACCGGTAAATATGAACAAGCAGAGGTTTTTTTCAAAAAAGTTTTAAAAAATTATCCAAATAATAAAACAGCTAGATTGTGTTACGGAAGAGCTATTGGTTTAAATAACCAACCTGAACAAGCAAACGTAATTTTTAGTAATTTACTATCCGATTATCCAACAGATTTTGAAGTAAAACTAAACTATGGCGAGTCGCTATTATGGAATAATAATTTCCTAAAAGCAAAACACTATTTTAAAAGTTTAATTGATGAAAACCCCAGAAGTTTTCCTGCATTATTAAGTTACGCCAATACCCTTTCAAATTTAGAAGAATTTGATGAGGCCTTAAATTATGTTGATAAAGCACTAAACGTTTTACCCGGTAATGTTAACGCACTTACTTCAAAAAAATATATAAATTTGGGCTATGCCTATAAAAACCAGCAACTGCAAAACTTTAATGAAGCAGAGCTATTATTAAAAAACAACTTAACGCTTTTCAAAGATGATAAGGATACTTTATTAAATTTAGCAAACCTCTATTTAATCATAGGTAAGTTTAATAACGCTGAAAATATTTATAATACCATTGCTAGTAATAAAGCCAATAAAACACTTGCATTAAACGGATTAGCTTTAGTAAACCACCTAAAAGGTAAAGAAAAAAATGCTTTAATTACAAGCCAAGAAGCCTACAAAACCATTTCTGAATTAACCGATATCAATTTGATAAAGCAAACTAAAGAACGCTACATACAAGCGCTTATTTGGAATAAAAAATTTAAAGAAGCTAACATATTAATTAATGAATTACATGCAGCACAACCTAACACAAACTGGATTTTAGCATTACGCGCTACCCTTAATATTTATAAAAGTGATTTTAAAAAAAGTATTACAGATTACAACTATATTTTAGAAAACGATAGCACATCGTTTGATGGTAACTTAGGAAAAGCAAATACACTAAAAGCTTTAGGCAAATACAATAAGGCTTACCAAGCTGCAGAAAACACTTTAAAATATTATAAAAAACAAAAGGACGTTACCAATTTTATTTCAACCTTAAACACCAATTTCACGCCGTTTTGGGAAACAAAAGCAACCTACTCTTTTGATAATGGTGATAATACAACTTTTGGCACACAAACCAAAGTAGAATTTCCAACATCAACAAAATTTAAATGGTTAGTTCAATATGGATTTAGAACCACCAATAATAAGGTAACTAATTTTAATGCGCTGTCAAACGATTTTTCTTTAGGTTTTGGATATCAATTAATATCAAATATTACCTTTACAGGTACGGCTGGCGTAACCTCAGCAAAGGCAAATACGAATGACTACACTAAATTAGTAACTGATTTGGCGCTTCATATAAAACCTTTTAAATTACAGGTTTTAGATATTGGATACAAAAGTGAAATACAAAATTTTAATGCTGAATTATTAAACAGAGAAATAGTATTAAATAACATTTATGCTAATTATAATTTAAGCACTAACGTTAATTTAGGTTGGTTTACACAATATTTTTTTACATGGCAAAATGATAACAATACGAGAAACTTACTATTTACATCGCTTTACTATAATATTCTACCAAAACCAGCATTAAAAGGAGGTTTAAACTACCAATACATTACCTTTAAAAATCAGGTACCAACTATTTATTTTAGCCCAAAACAATTTAATGCAGCCGAAATATTTATAAACATTATTAAAAATGAAACCAATACAAAAACTAAAGCATGGTATTACGAACTTACCGGTGCAATAGGTTTACAATATATTAATGGTAATAGTAGCCAAAACACCTACCGCATACAAAGTAAATTAGGGTATAAATTTTCTCCACGTACATTTTTAAACATTTACGGTACGCGTAGTAATATCGCTTCTGCTACTGCTGCTGGTTTTACGTTTAATGAAATTGGAATACGTTTTAAATGGTACTTAACCCATACACCTATTTTTAGAGATTAGACTTTATCCTAATAATATTTTTTTTAAACTTATCGAGTTACTAAAAATTTACATTTGTATATGGCTATTATATTCACTAGGATTATTCAACCTAATAAAAAAGGCAAAAAACCTACGTTTTTTGCCTTTTTATAGAATAGCACTTACTGCTTTTTATTTAATATTAATGAATACACAATTTTAGAGTTTTATAGTTTGTGTATTTACTTTTAATACTACAAAAATAAAAACCAGTAGTTAAACCATCCAGGCCAAGAGGTATTCTGTTATGTCCTGATTTAATATTAATTTTTAATTGTTTTACTAAACTTCCAACTTTATTATAAACTAATAATTGTGCAGTTTCTGTATTTTTTGCTGAAAAATGAATGGTTGTTTGCGAATACATAGGATTTGGTATTGCTGTTGTTTTAACTTCATTAGCTGTTAAATTTTTAGCAACCGCTAATACATTGTTTTTCGAGAAACGTAATTGTCTCAAAATCATTTTCTTAGTAACTTTTTCACCATTTTCAGATAACATGGTAAATACTATTGATGTTACGTCTTTAACCTCTAGCGGTAAACCATTAGTTGATTTAAAATCTGAAAATAATACGTTGTAATTGGTTAAACTATCGGTTAATACAATACTTGTTTTGTACTGCGTTTCCCAATTGTTAATACTTTCTTTAACTAACCTTATTATTAGTTTACCGGTGCCTTTAGCCTTTAATTGAAAACTGCTATACGCTGCTAAATTTACTGGATTAAATTTTGGTGTTAAAGCTCTATAAGCTGCAATATACTCGCTTGTTGTAGCTTCTAGACTGATATTCCGCTCTACCGCATATTCATCGTCATTAAAGTCTTCATCGTTTAACGCTGTGCTATAATTAGTAACGGATGTTGTTGGCGCTGCATCATCATAACCCCATGGACCGTCTGACATGAATAAATCGTCTGGAGTATGCACACCATCGCCAATTCTAAAGCCTATATCAAATAAGTGGCCTGTATTTATTTCTATTTTGGAAATATAATTGGGGCTTAAGCTAATACTGGATGTTATATAATCTATATCTTCCGTTTCAGCACGTCTTAATCCGCCATCAAACGTAATAGATTCTGTTCTATTTGTATTTACAATTTCTAAATTTAATTTACCTTTTTTATAGCTTCCCGTTCTTACAAATACTGTTGGTGGTAGGGAATTATTATAGCTTATTATTGGTCTTTGTACATCTAATAATTTTACAACCTCCTCTCCTAGTTTTACTAAATCATCTAAAGAATTAGACCAAATTTGAAAATTATAAAACCCCACACCGCTTTCATACTTATCGAGATTCCAATGGCTTTCAATTCCAAAATTCGCACCATTATTTACTAACTTAGCCGAAAGACTTAGTACAAACTCTAAACTACCATCAATAGTGCGTATTAAGGATTTTATAAATTGTTGATTATTAATTTCAATTGTTGATACGGCTATTAGTTCTGCGCCCAATAGTCTATCACAAATGTATTTTGTGTGCTCATAAACATCTTTGTCCGTTTTAAGTAATAATACAGATGCAACAGTCTTCTCGTTTCTAATATAATCTACAGAGTACACCGCATTAGCATTTGTAATACCTATTAAATCTTTTGGAGAGGATTCAACAACAACATCTTCTTGTATAACGCCAAGAGGCATTAAATCGGATAATTGAAATGCGTTATTCTTACCTGTATTTCTTTTTCCATATGTTAATGATTTAGTAAAACGCTTTGCCTTAGTGTTATCAAACTTATAGTTTGTTTGCGCTCTATTAAAGTTTCGTTTAGTTATCTGTTGTGATAGTCTATTATTACTTTCTAATCCGCCTGCATTTGCACTAGATGAACTAAACGATTTAAGTATGGGGCAACCTGTATAACCAGAGCACGATGGATCTTCGCAATCTACTAGGCCATCGCCATCATCATCAATACCGTTATCGCAAATTTCTTGTAATACTGGAGCGGTTGGGCAGCGCGCACCATCGTTTTGAGAACTTGAAGGGCCAAAGGCAAATAAATTAGATTCCATTACTCCACTAGCATCTAAATCTTGTACGCTTTGAATCACATATATGGTTCCTGTTTGATTTGCAGACACATAAAATCTTCCTGATGCATCAAAATAAACCGCTCCATACGTATAATTTAAACCAGAGAGAATTGGTACTTCACCTAAATTTTTCACTTCTCCTGTTTCTGCGTTTATTCGGTACAAAATATTTGTTTTCTTTTCTACAGCATATAATTTGTTATCTACCGCATTAAATGCCCAATCATGTATGCTAATATTTTTAGATAACTTATGCGTCGCCTCATAGCTTACATAATTATTAGATTCTGGATTTAAATTTATAGCGTAGTATGAAGATCCGCTACCTTTTAAATAATACGTCCCATTTAATGCTACATCACCAACATAACAACCACTATCTGGTAATTCATCGATATAGAATGATGTTGTTTTAAAATTTTTACCAATTTTAACAATTGTTTTTGCTGGCGCACTTAAAGACCCCCAAATAAAACCATCTGAGGTGTTATATGCCGCAGCATTAATATTTGCCTCGGTTATATCTGTAGCGATTTCGAATGAATTTCCGGACGCTAAATCGATGGCATAAACATCATTATGCTGAAATAAGTAAGCACTATAATCACAATTAAAAGGTACTTCTTGTGCTACTGCCTGTATCGTAAAAACGATTAATAATATTATTTTGTTCATGATATGTTGTATTTATACCATAAAACTAGTGTAAAAGTAAATCTTAAAATGTATTTTTCGTTGGATGAAAATTAAGTGTAGACGAATGGAAGTGTTTTAAAGTTTAAAATTATAATAAGTTTAATCGTTTCATTAATTCAGGACGATTAGAACGACTTACGGGAACAACCTCTTTTTTTATAAGAACACTATTATCCTCTATATCAATTATTTTTAAAACATTAATTATATAGGAACGATGTATTTTTAAAAAAATACTACTTGGTAATTTCTCTTCAATTTTTTTTAATGTAGAGTGTACGGTATAATTTTTATGTTCTGTTTTTAAAAGTATGTAATCCCCTTTGGCTTCTATTAAATATATGGTAGAGATATCTATTTTAATTAATCGTCTATTAATATTAATATATAAAGCATTTCCCAATGGGGTTTCTAAAGCTTTTTTAGAATTCAAATTTAGTTTAGTTACATTTAAGCTTTTTGCTTTTTGAACGGCTTTATTGAAGCGCTCTTGAAGTATTGGCTTTACCAAATAATCTAAAACACATTCATATTCAAACGCTTGTATAGCGAATTGAGGATCGGAAGTGGTTAATATTATTTTTGGTGGATTTTTTAAGCTTTCAATAAAATCGAATCCTGTAAAATCTGGCATGTGTATATCCAAAAAAATTAAATCAACCTTGTTTTGGTTTAAATATTTAATAGCTTGCATAGCATTTGGAAACGCTTCTAACAGTTTTAAACTAGGTGTTTGATTGCAAAGTTGCGATATAATTGCCCTAGCCGTGGCCTCATCATCAATAATAATACAGTTCATAAAATAACATTAAAGTGTCTTTAAATAGTTTGTTATTACTGTAATTATAGCATCAAAATCCTCTTTGCCAATGGTTCGATTTTCCAATAAATTTTCTTCAAATTTAACAGCTATCTCATAACTATTTTCAAGTCCTAAAATACTAATTTTATGTTTAAGTTTATGTACACTTCCTGCAGCTTCTTTAAACTTTTTGTTATTCATATTTTCAAAATACAAAGCTTTTTCATCTGGGAATTCTTTTTTAATTATTGTAATAAGCTTAGCTTTAAAAACGTTATCTGTTCCAGATAATTGGTTTACATAGTTTAGGTTTGGCTGCTCCATAATTATTTTTTAATAGTGAAATAAAATGTTGTTCCTTTATTTATTTTAGACTTTACTTCTATATCCCCGCCATAAAGATGTACAATTTTTTTTACGATAGATAATCCAATCCCTGATGAATTTGGAGTGTTTTCTAGTTTTTGAAACGTTTCAAAAATTTTATCAAAGTAAGCGTCTTCAATGCCCTTACCGTTATCTTTAATATAAAACTGCCAAAAGTTAGTATTGTCTGTACAACCAATTTCAATAAAACCTTTTTCCTTGTCATTATACTTAATAGCGTTATCTATTAAATTTTGAAATAACTGTTGTAATTTAAACTTATTAGCTCTAACAGTAGGAAGTACTTTTAGCTTTGTAATTGAAATGTGGTTTGGTATAATAGCATCCTCAATAATCCCCTCTACAAGCTTATTCGTATCGACATCGTATAATTCAGTTTGATTTTTACTAATGGTGGAATAATTTAAAATACCACTTATTAGAGCGTCCATTTTTTCTACATTATCTCTAATTAATTTTATACTTTTATTGCCATTATCTCCTAACTTATCACTATAATCTTCTTTTAGCCAACTTGTAAGTGCATCTATACTCCGCAGTGGCGACTTTAAATCGTGAGATACCATATGTGCATAATCATTTAATTCTTGGTTTTGATATGCTAACTCGCTTAATAGGTTTTCTCGTTGTTTATTTATTTTAATTATCTCCTTAGTTTGATTATTAATAAAATCTACCATTTTCAAACCATCCAAATCTGTGTTTTCTATTCTTAATTTGTGAGGAAGCTCATAGAATTTTAAAGTTTCTATAACATGCTTTAATTTGTCTATAACTTCTTTTTGCCCTAAAGCTTCCTCCTTTAACTGCTCGTTAGCTACAAATAATTCTTCAGAGCTTATAGCCATTGCGCGTTGTTGCATAACATATTGCTCGTCAAAATTTGAATACGACCTACTAATAGCATCTAAAAACTGCTTTAAATTAGGAGATGCTGCCAGTTCATCTTTTAAGTATTTTCTAACTTGCCTTTTAAGTAATGAATTCATTATTCGCTTATTAGCGTTATCGTCATTGTTTGGTTATGTAACTGGCAATTTTTATCGCCATTAAATGGAGCTATCTCTCCGTAAGAATAAAACCCACATAAGGTAGCATACTTACCAACAACAGCTTCTACTTCTTCAATTTCTTCTTCCACACGTTGGTCTAACACTAATTTTCTACCAATACAACTCACCAATAAAGCTAGTTGGGGTTTATTTACTCTTAATTTTAAAGCTTGTTTTGCTGCCATTTCAGATGCATTTGCAATACTATCTATATTAGTCATCATAAGCTGTACTTTAGAGTTTTCTGGAATATCACCAGCAAGAATCATGGTATTATCACTATCATTAATATTTAATATTGTTCTTACAAAAGATTGCTTCTCTTGTGCGGTTTTCACATTTAAGGGATACAATAAAGCCGCTGCAGGTAATTCACTAGATTTTTCGCCTAAATATTTTTTATATAAATCGAGTGCTGGTTTATTATCTAACTCATAAAGCACGTTAGCTTTTGATTTTGTAACCACGCGCTCTGGGCCAAATGGCGTCCAACCTCCATAAATTGAAAACGAAACTTCCAAAGTTTCACCATAAAAAGCCACTGCAATAATTTCACCTTGTTTAGGGTTTTCATTGTAGCCAGCCAAGGTTTTATCAAAACGTGCAGCATCACCACAAAGCCCTCCAGTAATCAAAATATTATTTTTAGTTGCTGCATTCATTCCTTGGGTTAATTCACTACCATTAATAAAGCTACCTTCAGATAAAACAAAAATATATTTTAAACCTTCCTCCGGGAATTGTTTAACTAAATCCTGCCCCGTTTTAAAGCTATTTAAGCTAGAATTTAACACGTTACTTGTTTTAATTAAAAACGTGCTTTTTTCAAACTCAATAGCAGTAATTGTTAAAGTATCATCATCCACACTATTGGATGTAATATTACCGCTAGTAGATCCAAAAATGATATGACCATCTGGAAACACCTCTAATATCTGCTTATAAACAGAACTATTTTCCAATAAAAATCTATTTCCTAAAACTAAAACTAATGGTTTTATTAATTGTATATTATCAGTTAAGTACTCCCATTTACCATCTTTATGTTTTGTTAGCTGTACGGTTTTCATAATCTATTTTTTTAAGGTAAAGAAAAAGGTTGTTCCTTTATTTGATTCGCTTTCTAGCCATATTTCGCCTTCATGTAAATCAATAATTTTTTTAACTATAGATAACCCAATTCCTGTTGATTCTTTGCTTTTATTTAAGGCATGAAATATTTTAAATATTTTATCATGAAATTTCTTCTCGATACCCATACCATTATCTGCTACAGAAAACTGATAATGTGTTGGCATATCTTTTACATCTATTTTTACAAACCCTTCTTTTTTATTTATAAACTTAATGGCATTTCCTATAAGATTTTGAAATAGCTGCTGTAACTTGGTTTTATCACCCTTTAAGGTAGGTAGTTTATTTAAAATAGTAACCTTTATGTGTTCTGGCTTGTACATTATTTGAATTAAAGTAGTTATAACTTCATCTAAATTAACATCAGCCATATCGCCAGTATTTGAACCTATACTTGAGTAATTTAATACATCTGTAATTAATTGCTCCATTTTATCCAAAGTGGCATCAATTAATTTAAAATTTTGCAAACTTAAATCATCTAATTTCCCAACATTATCCTCCTTAATCCAGCTTACTAAGGCGTTTATACTTCTTAATGGCGACTTTAAATCGTGGGAGACAATATGTGCATATTCTTGTAACTCATCATTACTTTTTTCTAACTTGGTAAGCAATTGCTCTTTTTGCAACTCTAAATTTTTTAAATCTGTAATATCCAAATGAATACCAATAGAGCCAATTATTTTACCTTTTAAACTATAATTTGGAGCACCACTTACAAGCCAATATTTAAGCTCTCCAGATTTAGTTCTTATTTTAACTTCATATGAGTTGGATTTACCTTTTTGACGTTTTAAGCTCTCATTTTTAATAATTTCCGAGCCCTGACCTACTGGAAAAATAGATCCAGCATTTTTCCCAATAAGTTCATGCTCTAAATAGCCAGACATTTTAGAGAAACTTTGGTTTGTCATTAAAATTTTATCGTGATTATCAACTTCTATTAAACCCAAATTCATGTTTGCAATAATATTACTATACTTTTGCTTTTGAGCCTCTAAACTTTTACGATAATTTCGTCTTAAAGTCACATCTTTATAAGCCCAAAGATGGCCTTTATAAACAGTATTTTCATATATAGGAATATAATCACGTAACAATATTTTACCACTTACCATTTCTAACTCATCGCCTATAACCTGTGTTCTTTTTTCTAAAATTTCGTTAATTCTTGTTATAAAGGTTTTAGGGTTTTTAAACAAAACTTTATTTTGTTCTGCAGCATTACTACCATCTTGCCCTTTTAATAAATCTGGACTTGTATTTATTTTGAAGAATTCGCAAAATTTATTATTAGTTAATATAATTTTTCGATTTTCGTCTTCCAATAAAATACCGCTATCTAAATTTATAATAAGGGTAGTTAGTCTATTTTCAGACTCTATTAACTGGCGTTCTGCTTTTTTTGCCTCGGTAATATCTCTTACAATACCTTGTGCTGCAACAGCAATGCCATCATCATAAATAATACTAGCATTTATATGCACAAGCTTGCTAATATTTTTCTTTGTTATAATTTTTAGATGAAAATCTGTTAATGTGCCTTTTTTTAAAAGTGTTTGGAAAGATTCTGAAACACGCTGTAATTCCGATGGATCTGCTATTTTAAGCAAATTATAATCTTCTTTATCATCTTCAAAATCCAATAAATTAATAGCTGGATTATTCATTTTAAGAATATTACCAAACAAATCCATAATAACGTAAGCATCTACAATGTTTTCAAAAACACCTTGTAATTGTGAGTCTGTTTTATTAAGCAAACCCTCCAACTCTATATAAGATTTTTCTAAATTTTGTTTAGCTTCATATAACTCTGCTGCTTTATTTTCAAGGATTTTCTCAGCCTGCTTTCGGGCTGCTTTTTCGCGAGTAAGCGCGCGCTGTAAAACGTCAATTTTATCTTGACTCATTAGTTTTTATTAATTAAAAACTTAACCTCTGTACCGTCTTCTTTTAATTTTTCTAAAACAATGGTAGCTGTGCTATTAAAATGTGCAAAAGTTTTATTCATTAAGCCCAAACCAAAATGATGCATAGCTCGGCTAGATTTATAAATTAAAACCAATGTATTATCTGTTTTTTCAAGAACTTCAAAGGTTGGTAATTCTGCATCTGGATATATTTTTCTAACTTCTACATGAATATGATTTTCTATAGAGGATATCATTTCTATAGGATCTTTATAAGTTGCTAAAAGCCCTGGGTAACTATCTTCTATAACACTAAAAAAATGTTCTGCATAAACGAGCAACAAATCATCTATTGAAATACTAGTATGCGCGCTTAAATGCTGTAATAATTGAAGCATCTCTGAAAAATTATACGTACCTACGGAAGTATAAATACCACCAGACTCTAAATTGGATTGTGTTATAATTTTATCTACTACCTCCAGCCCAAATTTATCTTCAACCAAATCTAAAAACTCACTAAAAATAATACCCTTCATTATATCTGTTTTAATTCGTTAATGCTCCAATATGCTAATAACTTCTCAATTTTAGATACATAATCTTCATATTTCAATGGTTTTAAAACATATCCAGCAATACCTATTTTATAGCATTCTAGTAAATCTTTTTGATTGTTAGAGGTTGTTAAAATAATGGTAGGTATATATTTTAAAACGCTATCTTTTTTAAGAATACTTAAAAACTCGATACCATTAATTTTAGGCATATTTAAATCCAACAAAATTATATCGGGTAATTCGTCTTTTTTTTCTAAGATAACTAATGCCTCTTCTCCATTGTCTGCTTCAATAATTTTATGATTTAGTTTTAGTGATGAAATCGTTCTATTCAATTTCATTACCTCGATCATGTCATCCTCTATCAATAATATATTTAAAGCTTTCATTTATTATTTTATTAAATTAAAATTAGCGAGTAAGTTTAAAAATAAAATAATATGTTGAAATACAATATCTATTTCGGCAGACTTGTGTTTTAATATAGGTGTTTTACGTTTAAGTATCGACGAATGGTTTTACCGCACTTAAATAAGTACTCTAGTTTAGCCTTTAAAATAGTTTTACTTAGAAAAAATAAAAACATACTAATTATTAATAATCTTCACATTAATTAGTGGGGTTTTTATAAAAAACCTCCTTTACCAAAATTTAAGGTAAGTTTTACATAATAGGCCTTAACGTACTAATATCTTCTTTTTATAGCTGCTTTTGGGAGCCTCACAGAGCGAACATTCGTAAGTTTCGGGCAAACTCTCAAAAGAGGTATTGGAGGGTATATTTTTAGTTTTATCTCCAAAAGCTTCACTATAAATAGTCATACAATCTTGGCACTGGTAAACTTCCTGCTCTGTTTTTTCTTTAACAACCGGTTGTATTACTTCATCGCGCTCTGTTCCTAATTGCTCAAAATACAATTGGCTTAACTCCATTAGTAAGCCTGGTAATTCAACCTTATCAACATCTTGTACATGCAATATATAATCGCGTGTATTAGGATCGAAATTTTTGGCATACAGTAAATTAAAGGTATCTCGTATTTTAAAATCACCTTTAATTTCTGGTTGTCTATTTTTTTCAACAACTATGGATGTAAAATTATAGGTATCACTATCATAACTTGTTATACCAAACGTTAATCCATAGGTGCTAATATCATTTTGATCAAAATTAGTAACCAAATATTTTTTTAAACTAAGTGCCTCTTTATCATTAACAGGTAAATGCCAATTCATTTCCAGCATGGAGTGGCGCACATTAATTCCAAATTTCCCAAGGAATTTCTCCCACTTTAATTTAGAATGTAAAGGAATACCTTTTACAATAAAAGACTTCCAGGGTGTTATTGAAATTTTTCCTATTTTATTTTCAAAACACAAATCGCACATAGCCTTTAAAAAAGGAATATCGTATCTATTGTTTCTCCAATATAAGCCCAACCAATATCTATCTAGGCCTATACGGTTCATGCCTTCGTAATACGGAAAAGGATAAAAAGGAACTTCCAAAGGTTTATCAACCGTTCTATTATTTGTTTCTACAGCATCAATTACTAAATCGAAAACGGTTTCAATAGTTTCAGGTTCTTCAATTAAAATATTCTCAATAGCTAATTCAATTTTATCCATGTCCCAGCTGTAAATTAATACAGGGTACATTTGTGTTTTTTCCCAACCCGGAAGCCTTAAGTATAAGTACCAATAATCTTCATGGTCCGAGGCTATAAAGTTAACATTACCGGTAAATAAAGGCACTAGTTTCTGTTTTGGGTCTGTAACATTTATACGCAACTTTGGGTTGTGCTTAAATTGCTCCAAAACATACAAATAACGCTCTCCTGTTAACCATGATGTGCTTGGTAAAATTTCTGTGGATACGTAAGAAGATACAATATTTTCAACACCATCGCGCTTAGGTTTTACAAACTGAATTTTATCGAATTGAGAAAATTTACTTTCATCAATTTCCTCGGGGAAAATAATATCCTGTCTCGAGCCAAAAGAAATCGTATCCAAGCCTAAGGCCTCGGCAGCCTCACAAATATATTTTAATTCTCCGGGCGATAATACACCGCCATTAATACGTAATCTATAAGGTTCAATCATTATGCTAATACTTTTGTGTTTTGAAGAATTTCTCTTACTTCGGTTTTACAACTTCCGCAACCTAAACCAGCTCCTGTTCTATTACACAACGCTGTAAAATCGGTACATCCTTGCGCTATAGCTTCCTCAATATTACCCGCTCCTACTTGGCTGCATGAGCAGACAAGCTTACCTAAAACAGGTACATCATTCGAGCTACCTCGCAACAATTTATCGCGCTTATCTGCCATTTCAATTTTACTTTCAATCATGGTTTTAAATTCGGCAAACTCATTTTTATCACCCATTAAAACAGCACCAATAAGCAAATCGTCTTTTACAATACACTTTTTATAATAGCGCTTTTTTATATCTGTAAAAATAATTTCTTCGTAACTATCATCATTTTCTGGCACATTAATTTCACCTATACTACATAAATTGAGGTCGTTAAATTTTAAAATATTCATTAAAACAGAACCTCGGTAAGCGCTACTAATGTCGCCTGCTATAAAATTAGCTAAAATATTTGCCTGCTCCTCTGCAGCAGATGTAATACCAAATAATTGATTATTAAATTCTGCAATTTCACCAATGGCAAAAATATCTGGGTGGGAAGACTGTAAATGTTCATTTACTTTAACACCTCTAGTACATTTTATACCATTTTCCCGCGCTATTTCAATATTTGGAATAGTACCAATAGCATATACAATGGCATTAGCTGTTATAAATTTGCCACTTTTTAAAGTAATATTTAATTCGCCAGTTTCATCATCATCAAAAACAGTACTTACCTCATTATCAAAATAAATTTGGATACCGCGTTCTTGCACATCCAAGGCTAATAATTTGCTAGAAATTTCATCTAATTGCCGTTCCATTAAACGCGAAGCACGCTGTACAATAGTAATTTTTGCATTTTTATGCTTCATTGCAGCAGCCAATTCCAAACCAAGTAACCCACCTCCTACAATTACAACATGTTGCTCCTCTGGTGGCAAACCAGTAGCATCTAAATAGGTTTTAAAATTATCTGCATCTATTTTGTTACGCATAGTGAATCGCCCTGGTAAATTAATTTGAACATCTTTAGGAATAAAAGCACGACTTCCTGTAGCTAGTATTAATTTATCAAAATGGTGTGTTTCAGTATTACTATCTGTAACAACTTTGTTGTTTTTATCTATTTGTGTAATATATGTTTCTGGGTGCAAACAAATATTAAGTTTTTTTAATTCTTTTTCTTTTATTTTTAAAAGTTGCTCCCAAGATAATTCCTCGGTAACATATTCTGGCAATAATACTCTATTGTAAAAAACATGCGATTCTTTTGAAAACACGTGTATTTCGTCAGTTTCATTCTGCTCTCTGTAATTTTGAACAAAACGAAATGCCGCTGCCCCTGCTCCTGCAATAATTATTTTATCTACAGACTTCTTGTACTTGGATACTGCTACTCGAGTAAATTTAAAATCGGGCTCTTTTGATACGGGATCTACATGTGTATTTGTTAAATTATTTGCTCTATTTAAATTACTTTGTAGTTGCTTACCCCAATGCATTGGCAAAAACACCACGCCTTTTTTAATGGCATCTGTAACTTTAGCCCTTACGCGAACCACACCATTTTCTCCTTTTATTTCTGAAATGTCTCCATTTTTAATTTTACATAAAAAAGCATCTACAGTATTAATTTCTAATACCGGTGTTGGATAATGTGTTTTTAAACGAGAGACTTTCCCTGTTTTCGTCATAGTATGCCATTGGTCTCGTACACGCCCCGTTGTTAAAATTAACGGGTAATCTTCGTTTGGTAAAACAGAAGTATTCACAATAGTACTTGGTATATTAAATTGTGCTTTTTGCGATGGTGTATAAAACTTTTTATCGTTAAACAGTCGCGGTGTACCAGGGTGTCTGTATTTTGGCACTGGCCATTGGAAAGTGCCTTCGGTTTTTAATCGATCGTAATTTAAATAAGAAACATCAATATTTGTGCCTTTTGTCATAGATGCATACTCATCATATATTTCACTAGCACTATTAAAATTAAAACCTCGAAAACCCATACGCTGCGCAAAATCACAAAAAATTTCCACGTCTGGTCTTGCTTCACCTGGCGCATCAATTTCTTTAGGCAAATAGGAGATACGACGCTCTGAATTCGTCATTGTGCCTTCCTTCTCAAGCCATCCTGCTGCAGGTAAAACTAAATCCGCGAAAGCGACCGTATCCGATTTATGAGATATATCTTGAACCACAACAAACTTGGCGTTTTTCATAGCCCTTTCTACACGGTTTAAATTAGGCAAACTTACTAATGGATTTGTACAAGCAATCCAAACAGCCTTCATTTTACCACTCTCCAAAGCATCGAACATTTCAGTAGCTGTTAATCCTGGTTTCGGATTAATTTTATCTACACCCCAAAACTGAGCGACTTCGCGGCGGTGCTCTTCATTTCCTAAATCCTTATGCACGGCTAATAAATTGGCCATACCCCCTACTTCACGACCACCCATAGCATTGGGCTGCCCTGTAAGAGAAAAAGGACCTGCACCGGGTTTACCTACCTGACCTGTAATTAAAGATAAGTTTAAAAGTGATATATTTTTATCTGTACCAACCACACTTTGGTTTAAACCCATGGCCCACATGCTTATAAAACCTTTGGAAAGGCCTATAATATCTGCAGCCTTTTGAATGTCCTTCTCTGGAACACCACATAATTTGGAGGCTTGCTTTAAAGAGGTGTTAAAGATTAAAGTTTTATAATCCTGAAAACCTTCGGTATGGTTTTTTATAAAATCTTCATCTATTAAACCTCTTTTATATAAACACCTGCCAATGGCGTTATATAAAATAACATCTGTGCCTGGTAATAACTGTAAATGTAAATCGGCAAAATTAGCTGTATCTGTTTTTCTGGGATCAACTACTATAATTTTTACATCTGGCTGATCTTCCTTACGCTTTTCTATGCGCCTAAATAAAATAGGGTGACACCATGCAGGGTTTGCTCCTGTTATTAAAAAGGTATCTGCTAAATCAATATCTTCATACGAAATTGGCACGCTATCCTCGCCAAAAGCTTTTTTGTAACCCACAACAGCAGAGCTCATGCATAAACGCGAATTCGTATCGATATTATTGGTACCCAAAAAGCCTTTGGTAAGTTTATTTGCAATATAATATTCTTCGGTAAGACTTTGACCCGAAACATAAAACCCAACACTGTCTGGTCCGTGCTTTTTTATTATAGATTTAAAAACACTTGCAGCCCTATCCAATGCGTCATCCCAACCTACCCGTTCTCTTGGGTGTGAGCGGCTCCAACGCATTTCTGGATACAAAATCCTATCGCTAGTATCATTAGCCACATAATGTAAATTCATGCCCTTAGAGCAAAGCAACCCCTTGTTTACAGGATGATTTGCATCACCTTCTACTAAAACTTTGTTATTACTATCTTTTTTAACAATAATACCGCAGCCAACACCACAATATGAGCACGTTGTTTTTACTTCGTTTTTATTCATCTGGGTTAAGGTTTAAGCTCTAAATAAATCATTATAAACTTAGTAAGCAAATTAGATTTCTTTTATTCGGATTCCTTCAAAAAAGAATCTTAATATTTTTAAAATGAAAAAAAATACACACAAAAACTAATTAATTTATTTAATTTCACTAGAAGTTTTGGTTATCGCTTTCGCTGATATAAAAAAATAAAATATTAACGCTTAACTGTTAAAGTCACTAAATTTTCAGGTTTTATATTGGCATTTATTTTTGCTTCATTTTCATCTTCCGTTGAAAAACGAATAGCTAAAGTTACTATAGCAGTTAACAAAACCACAATACTTATTACAAAGTAACCGCTTGAAACCGCCAATGAGGACGCAGCAGATTGTGCTGCCTGTACAACATCCTCACCTAATCCCTGATTTAAAACTATTGCCGCTTGCTCTGCTGTTGCCGATTTAGATTTTAATAACATAGCCGCTAAAAATGCACCAACATTACCACCTGCCCCTACAATACCCGAAACCGTACCAATAGCCTTTTTATTAATAAAAGGTACTACTGAAAATGTTGCACCTTCTGCCATTTGAACCGATAAACTAAAAAGTATTAAAAATACTATACCTACCACTATACTTGTAGCCAATGAAAACGTCATTAACATAACACCTTGGAAAGCTAAAATACCTACTAAAAATAGCACACGACCTCTTAAACCTTTTATTTTTCCAAATCTATCACCAAAAAAACCACCTAAAGTTCTTGCAAAAATATTCATTAAAGCGAACGATAAAACGATATTTCCTGCAGTAACTCTTTCCAATTGAAATGTGTTTTGTAAATAATCATCCATTGTTCCATAAACAGTTAATTCAATACCAAAACATGCCGCATAAACTAAAAATAGAATCCAAATTCTATAATCCTTTAATACTTTAACAAAAGGTACTTGATCTTTCTTAGTATTTACCATGTTACCAGCAGCCTTTAAATCCTTAAAATTTCCTTCAGGCGTATCTTGTGTGAATTTAAAATATACAATACCCATTAAAAAACAAACAACACCAGCTATTACCATAGAATACCTCCAAGCTTCGCTATCTGCAACACCAAAGGCTACAACTGCGGCCGCTATTAAAGGCATACCTAAACGATTCGCTCCACCACCAAGATTACCCCACCCTGCCGATGTTGCATTGGCAGTACCAACTATATTTGGGGCAAACATTAACGACGTATGTACTTGCGTAATTACAAAAGAAGCCCCTATAAAACCAATAAATAACCTGCATACTAAAAACTGGGCTGGTGTTTGTACCAAGCCACATAAAACAACGGGAATAGCACCCAACATTAACAGCCACGTATAACACAAACGCGGTCCATATTTATCGCACAATTTACCAATTAATAAGCGCGCAAAAACAGTTCCGGAAACTGCCAAAATAATGGAGTTCCATTTTTGTGTAGGCGTTAAACCCAAATCTTTTACAACATCTGGCATAAATGGTACAATACCAAACCATGAGAAAAAACATAGGAAAAAGGATATTGCAGTTATCCAAAACGTACGTATTTGTAAACTTTTAAGGTTTAATAAATTTAAAGTTGCTGATTTAGCTTGTGAAGCTGTTTTCATAATTAAGTATTTTATACGTACAAATCTACGTATTAATACTTAATTTTTGTTTTTAACATTACGTAATATTTAAAAAAATGTAAAGTTTATAATTAATTGGATTAAACCTTAAATAATTGACAAAATAAGATAGCATTTTAACAATAATTTTTCGTTATTTCTACAATATAATACAGTTCAAAATAGAGTTAAACGCTTTTATTTGATAACACTAAAGGAATATTAAGCAAAGTCTTCACAACAAAAAATTTTGGCTTTAAGCATTTTGGTTACATTTTTAAAAGAGATATATTTTTTTATCAAATTTTTTTTTATTTTACTAGAAGCTTAAAATATTTAAGCATCAACAATTTAATTATCATCCAACTTTTACAACTATAGATTCCGAAGTTATAACATTGAATATGAATTAATTAAAATTAAAAATTGATTATCTTATTTGAATTTAGGTATTTTAGATTTATATTGCATTGCCTTAGGATACTAAACCAAAATATAACTTATTTCATTTTTTTATTTAATTTTTAGTTCCTTTGTAAACGTGATGCCCTCAAATTATTAATTGTTAAATCGATACCTTTTGCGCTCTGATTTTAATTTAAAATACCTTTAATCCATTAAATAAAAAAAATATGAAAAGGATCAATAATCTTTTTGTAGTTCTGTGCTTTTTTTCCTCGGTAGCTTTGGCTGGCCAAAATCTTTTAAATAACGGTGACTTTGAAAATGGCGGCGCAGGAACAGGTTTTACTGTACCTGATTACAGTTTATACACGGGAGGCGACACACGACCAGGCCAGTATGCTATAACTAATAACCCTTCTGGGTTAAATCAGTTTTTCACACCTAACTTAATGGATCACACTCCCGGAACAGGTAATACTGTTATGCTTGTTGATGGTAGTCAAAACCCAAACGCTTCTTTTTGGAGTGCAGGAGATAATAACATGGGCTTATGTGGTTTAATTATTGGGCGTACATATAACTTTAGTTATTGGATTCGTACTGTTTCCATAACCACTACAGACGCTAGTACGCAACCAAATATAACTACTAATTTTACAAATGCAAATGGAACCTTAATAGTAGGAGATCCTACAGTAGGGTTGCCAACTGAAGATTGGCAACAAGTTATTTATTCCTTTACACCAACTGCGACTTGCGTTAATATAAATCTGGTTAACATAAATCTAAGTCCAGGTGGGAACGATTTTATTTTAGATGACTTAGAAGTTATTCTAGAATTATGCCCACGAACCATCTTAGCTATAAATAACCCTAATCCTATATGCGAACCCAACGTTATCGATTTAACAGACCCTGCTGTTACCATGGGAAGTATCGGTGGTGGTATGCTTTCATATTGGATGGATATGGCTACAACAATGCCTTTAGTAAATCCTTCTACAGTTAATGTAAGTGGCACCTATTACATAAGGAGCGAATCTGGACCAACTTGTGTTGATGTTAAACCTGTTAGTGTACTTATTAAGCCAGTAACAGTACCATCGTTTGACCAAATAGGGCCTTTTTGCGAAGGCGATATGGCTAACCCACTTCCAATAGTATCAAACAACGGTATTGTTGGCTCTTGGTCTCCACTACTAGATACCACAACCCCAGGAACAACAACCTACACCTTTACCCCAGATACAAATCCAAATTTAGTTTCTAATGGCGATTTTTCTGAAGGTGATACAGGTTTCACTACAGATTACATGTTTTTACCTACCTCCAACGGAGCATCAAACGGTGTATATGGTATTGTAAGCAATTCTAACATTTGGTATAATGCTTTAGCATCATGCAACGATACTGAAGGAACTGATAATTTTATGGTGATAGATGCTTCTACTTCAAATGGTGGTAACGATAGGGTTTGGTGCCAAACCATACCTGTAATGCCAGGAGAAGATTTTATATTTTCATATCAATCGCAATCTGTTTCTAGCAACAATCCAGGAAGGTTAGAAGTTGAAATTAACGGGATACTAATTGGTACTACAGCTAATTTACCTAACCGAACGTGTACTTGGGCTTTAAATTCAATTCCGTGGAATTCCGCTGGTGTAAATGTTGCTGAAATTTGTATTTTTAACAGAAATACAAGCCTAGATGGAAATGATTTTGGTTTGGATGATATTCGGTTAACACCACAAACTATTCAATGTGCTAGCCCTGTTGACATGATGGTTACTGTAACACCTGCCGTAACACCTACATTTAACCCCATAGCACCCATATGTGTTGGCGAGGTATTAACACCATTGCCCACCACGTCTTTAGAAGGAATCATAGGGACTTGGTCGCCAGCATTAGATAACACGACAACCACTACATATACCTTTACTCCAAATACAGGACAATGTACAACCACACCCTTAACCGAGATTGAAATTGAAGTAATGCCTGGAAATGTTACACCAACCTTTACTGCTATAGCCCCTATTTGCAACGGAGACACTTTAGCTACCTTACCAACAACGTCTAACGAAGGAATTACAGGATCATGGACGCCAGCATTAGATAATACGACAACAACAACTTATACGTTTAATCCAACAGCAGGACAATGTGCATCAACTACATTAACAACGCTTACAATAACAGTTAACCCTACTAATACACCAACATTTACAGCGGTTAATCCTATTTGCCAAGGCGATACATTGTCGCCATTACCAACAACATCTAACGAAGGGATTACAGGAGCATGGACGCCAGCATTGGATAACACAACAACAACTACGTATACTTTTACGCCAGACCCAAACCAATGTACACCTACCATGTTAACGACATTAACCATTGATGTTAATTCGGAAATTACACCCACATTTACGGCTATTAACCCTATTTGCGAAGGCGATACATTGGCGCCATTACCAACAACATCTAACGAAGGGATTACAGGAGCATGGACGCCAGCATTGGATAGCACAACAACAACTACGTATACTTTTACGCCAGATCCAAACCAATGTACATCATCTACATTAACCATGCTAACAATAACAGTTAATCCTATAACTACTCCAACATTTGCGATGGTTGGATCTATTTGCGAAGGTGACACATTAGCGCCATTACCAACAACTTCTAACGAAGGAATTACAGGAACATGGACGCCAGCATTAAATAACACGACAACAACAACGTATACATTTACACCAGATTCAAACCAATGTACATCCACAATGTTAACCACATTAAATATTGTTGTAGATCCTGCAATTACACCAACATTTGCAGCGGTTAATCCTATTTGCCAAGGCGATACATTGGCGCCATTACCAACAACATCTAACGAAGGGATTACAGGAGCATGGACGCCAGCATTGGATAACACAACAACAACTACATATACTTTTATACCAAATTCAGGGCAATGCAGCACTACTTTTATGCTAGAAATTGAAGTAAACGAACCTATACAACCAAATTTTGAAGAGGAATTAAGTTTATGTAGTGGTGAAATGGTTCCGGTATTACAAACAGTTTCACCAAATGGCATTAATGGAACCTGGAGTCCTGCTTTGGTAAGCAACACCACCAGTGGGAATTACACATTTACACCAGACCCTAATGTATGTGCAACACCTCAAACAATTTCAGTTACTGTAAATGGAATGTTAATGATTAATTTTACAACAAATGTAGGCGTGGAATTTTCTGGAGATAGAACAGTAACGGTAACAACTACCACAGCTGGTAATTTTCTATACCAATTAGATAATGATTTTCCACAAGAAAACAACGTATTTGAGAATGTAACTCCAGGAAGACATGAAATAACCGTAACAGAAGCCAATGGTTGTTCTGTAGGAGTATCGCAAATGATACAATTAATAGATTACCCTAAATTTTTCACACCTAATGGAGATGGTATTAATGATAGTTGGAATGTATTGGGTTTTGACTCAGATGCCAATGTGAGTGTTCAAATTTTTGATCGATATGGCAAGTTTTTGAAACAAATTGAAACAACAAATTCGGGATGGGATGGCACTTATAATGGCGCCATTATGCCAACTAACGATTACTGGTTTATTGTAGAATACGAACTAGAACCTAATGTAAGAAAACAATTTAAAGCAAATTTCACATTAAAACAATAAAAGTATTTTACACTTATTAGTATATCAAATAAATTTTTAAGATTAAAAAAATAAAAAAGCGTGACAGAAGTCATGCTTTTTTTATTTGTTTAAGGTGCTATAATTCGTTAACAAATATTAAAAACCTCTTTAAAGAAAGTAGTACTAAAAGTAATTTCCTTCTACCAACCAAGATTCTAAATTTTATCTTTTTTTTGATTTAAAAATCAAAAAAAAGATAAATTACTTTCATAATTTCCAAGAATTAAATTTAGCTCTTGTAGCAAATTATAATAAATAGTTTTTTTAAAAAATTTAACTCATAAAACAGACACAACTACAACATACCACTAAACCTTAAAAAAAAATCAAATTTCAGTTAAGTTTTAAGCTTTCATATATTGCAGTCTAAAAATCTTCTGATAATTCAATACCAGCATTATAGCCTTCAATATGTAATTTTAGTATTTTTGTTATTATTTTATAACTATGAACGTAATTAATGTAGTACTTGCCGATGACCATATTTTGGTTAGAGATGGCATAAAAGCACTTTTAGAAGATCAATCTGACATTGTTGTTATTGATGAAGCATCAAATGGTAAGGAGGCACTCAATGTTATAAATAAAAACAAACCACACGTTTTAATTATAGATATAAGAATGCCGGAAATGAATGGTATTGAGGCTGTTGAGGAAATTACGAAATCCGGAATTAATGTAAAAACACTTGTATTATCCATGCATGACTCTGAGGAGTACGTAGTAAAAGCCATTCAAGCAGGTGCAGATGGTTATTTGCTAAAAGGAGCAAGTAAAGAAGAATTTTTGAAAGCAATATATAAAGTGGCATCAGGAGGTAAATATTTTACTGGAGATGTATCGGCAATTATTATGAAAAATTTTGTTGATGGTACTAAATCTGCTACAATAGAAAAAAATAAAGCACAAAAAGAACTTACCTTTAACCTAACTAAGCGTGAAAAACAGATTCTTAATTTAGTTTTACAGTTAAAAAACAATAAGGATATAGCTGAAGAGCTTAACATAAGTAAACGAACAGCTGAGGTACATCGCTTTAACCTTATGAAAAAGCTAGAAGTAAAAAACTTAATGGAGCTTAGCCATAAAGCAAAGGCCAATAATTTAACATAATATATACAAGCAGCAATTTATTTAGCAAAAACATAGCACACCTGGTCTTAAAAGTTATAATTAACTGCTCTGCTAATAATTCCATTTATTAATTGAATTCAAATAATAATAATAATAATAATAATAGCGTTTTTTTTATATAACGCGTATTTGTAATTCTATTTATATTTTCTATACCACGAACGTTTTAAGTTTGAAAAAATGCTTCTTTGCCATTTCTATATTTTAATCGCAAGAAACACCTTTTAAAATTGACACAGCATATAACCTTATAACCTCCCTAAACAAGTATTTAAACTATTTATAAAAGGTAATTTAATAATGGGTTAATGCTAGATAAAATGAGCTCTAAGAAGACTTTTATAAAAATATTCACAAAACATTATCACAAAAAAACTTAAGTTTTTGTAAATTTATTCGTCTATTTAAAAAAAACATTATGACAAAAACAATAGCAATAGTGATATTTACATTATTTTTAAGTTGCCAAAATACAGCTCAGTCAACACGCCTGGAAAAAGCGAATACAAAACCAATTGAAGTTCCAATAACTAACGGCAAAGCAAAAGCCTATTTTGCAAGTGGTTGTTTTTGGTGTGTAGAGGCCATCTACGAAAGTGTTAAAGGTGTGGAAGAATCTATTTCAGGATATTCCGGCGGACACACAAAAAACCCTACCTACGCATCCAGCAATACAGGCAAAACAGGACATGCTGAAGCTGTCGAAATTATATACGATCCAAAGGTAGTTACCTTTGAAACTTTAGTAGATGTTTATTTTGCATCGCAAAACGTTACGCAGGTAAACGGACAGGGAAACGATAAAGGACCACAATACCGTTCTATAATTTTTTATCAAAATGAAGTACAAAAGCAAATAATTTTAAGAAAAAAAGAAGTTTTAGCAAAGAAAATAAATCAAAAAATAGCGGCGGAGATATATCCTTTTCAAAAATTTTGGATTGCAGAGGATTATCACCAAAACTATGAAAAACGCCATCCAAATAATAGTTATATAAAAAATGTATCTATTCCTAGACTAAATAGATTTAGAGCTAAATTCCCGCACAAATTTTTAAAAGCTCATTAAAAAAAAACAAGTCGCTTCTAAATAAATATATAAATTTAAAAACCTCAAGTTAAAAAATATACTTGAGGTTTTTTTATTGGTTAGACTTAAATCATAATTAATTTTGCTTTTAACTAGTAATTTATACTTGAGAAAGTTTTTGCCTTGACAATATCAATAACACTAAAATTAGCACCATTATGATACACTTTTTAAGTGTAACTCGCTATAGTGTTTAATACAATATTATTAGCGTGCTGAATGCTTATAAACATATTTCAACCTATATATTTGTAAAAATTAGAATTATGAAAATACTTTTCCATCTTTTTATATTAAGTTTTATCGTTACGAGTTGTAAACAAGAGGTTAATAAAGAAGCAATATTTAAAAAACCAACTAGTGTTGCTGAAAAAATATCTCGTGCTCATGGTTTTGAAAACTGGAAAAATGTTACTGAAATATCTTTTACATTTTTTGGAAAACGAACATGGGTTTGGCATCCAAAAACTAAAGATGTTCAATTAATTAAAGAAAACGATACTATACATTACAATAGAAAAGCTATAGATAGCTTAGTATTACAAACCGATAGTGCTTTTATAAATGATAAATACTGGTTATTAGTTCCCTTTCAGCTTATTTGGGATAACACAGCAACAATTTCTAAACCCCAGCAGGAAGTAGCACCAATAAGTAAAACTAACCTAAATAAAATAACGCTAACCTACCCAAAAGAAGGCGGGTACACTCCTGGCGATGCGTATGATATATATTACGGAAATAATTATATAATAAGAGAATGGGTGTTTAGAAAGGGGAATAACGAAAAGCCATCCCTGATTACTACGTTTGAAAATTACAAAACATTTAAAGGTATTAAAATAGCACTAGATCATAAATCGGCAGATGGTAAATGGAATTTAAAATTTACAAACATCACTATTAAATAACAGAAGTTTTGATTCATTTTAATATTCTATAAATTAACCAACAAAAATAGATGGCTTATTTTCTTAAAATTTATAACTTTTAAAGACAAATTTTAAAGCTAACAGGCCTACTACAACTTTAAAATAATAGCCAATATTTTCAAACACATTTAACACTAAATTTTAAAAACACATAAGAGACGCATAACCTTATTATTAAAAATTGAAGCATTTCAGTTTTAAAGCTTTTCATTTCTAAATTTATAATTCCTATTTTTGTTATTAATTGAGAAAAAAACAGAATACGTTGTCGCACCACAAGTTAAGCTTAGAGTATGCTTTAGAGCAAGATAAAAACGACCCTTTAAAAGCGTATAGAAATCAATTTCATATCCCCAAAAGCAAACACGGCGATACATGGATTTACATGACCGGAAACTCCCTTGGTTTACAACCAAAACAAACAAAAAGCTACTTAAATCAAGAACTTGAGGATTGGCAAAATTTAGGTGTTGAAGGGCATTTTGAGGCGAAAAACCCTTGGTTAGACTACCACAAGCTATTAACAGATAGTATGGCAAAAATAGTAGGTGCCAAGCCTATTGAGGTTATTGTTATGAACACGCTTACCGCCAACTTACACTTCCTAATGGTTTCGTTTTACAAACCTACAAAAACACGATACAAAATACTTATAGAAAGTGATGCTTTTCCTTCTGATAAATATGCTGTAGAATCGCAATTACGCCATCATGGCCATAATGATAAAGAAGGCCTTGTACTTTGGGGAACTAAAAAAAACACTAATTTATTAGATTACGACACCTTAGAAACTATATTAAAAAACCAAGGCCATGAAATTGCGCTTATTATGGTAGGTGGTGTAAATTATTACACAGGCCAATTTTTGGACTTAAAACGGATTACAGAACTGGGCCATAAATATGGCTGTAAAGTTGGTTTTGATTGTGCTCATGGTGCAGGTAACGTAGCTTTAAATCTTCATGATTCTGGAGCAGATTTTGCTGTTTGGTGCACCTACAAATATTTAAACTCCGGACCAGGAAGCTTAGGTGGTTGTTTTATTCATGAGCGGCATGCCTACCGTAAAGACCTAAACAGATTTACAGGATGGTGGAGCCATAATAAGACCACACGTTTTAAAATGCGTGATGATTTTGACCAAATACCAGGAGCAGAAGGCTGGCAATTAAGCAACCCCCCTATCCTCTCCATGGCATCAATAAAGGCATCTTTAGATATGTTTAACGACGCTGGTATTGATAATTTATTTATTAAATCGAAAAAATTAACCGGTTATTTTGAGTTTCTGCTGAAGCAATTAGGCGAAGAAACAATTCGTATCATTACACCAAACAACCCTAATGAACGCGGTTGCCAATTATCAATTCAAGTAAAAAACGCGAATAAGACATTGCATAATAAATTAACAAAAGCCGGAATAATTAGCGATTGGCGCGAACCTGATGTTATACGCTGTGCTCCGGTCCCTTTTTATAATACATTTGAAGACGTATTTAGGTTAGTTGAAAAACTAAAGTTCATCTTAAATAAATAGATTACAACCTATTAAGCCTATTCTTAAAAGATTAAAAGCCTTTTTTTAAAAAAATACAAGAGAAGGTTTTTAATTTTAAAGCACTTTAAAAGCAAAAACGTTTTTTTTTCAAGAGCTAATAATGCGTTAAACTAAAGTTAAACCTTTACTAACAAATACGTATCATTCTTCCAATAAAAATTAGAACTAAGTTAATTCAAAATATAAACACAAAATTAGTACTACTTTTATAATAAGGATAGGCAAGACTAATAATGTTGATCTAACAAATATCTATAAGTGCACAACAGTTATAAATAAGACAAAACATTAATGCATATTACCCATGTATAAAGTAGTGCATTCTCTTCGCTTAGCATAATATAAAACAGCAATTTTATAATTTTTCAAAGGCATTAGAGAGCACACCGTATATAATAATTTCGCAATATTAGTTTTTCAATAAAAACCTAATTCCAATACATCTAGTTGAATAAATATATCTAAATCTGTTGCTTATAATTATTTAATATTTTATTTACTCTCATACTGAAGAAACTATAAAACTAGTCTAAAGTAACGGTCAGATTATCCAAATCATCGTTACTTATGTTTAATAATTTAGACTGTTCATAGAAAAAATAAAAACCAATAATAGCAAGTTTAAAAGACAATAATCTTATAAACGACCTATCAACGACATATATCAAGGCAAGATCCATTACTTCTGAAAACACAATTAACAAAGAGCCAGTAAATAAATACAATGCTTTCTTGTTATCCTTATGAAAATAATTCAAAAGTGCTAAAGACAGTAATAATAGAATTACAATATTATAAGAACACTCTAAATAAAAATCGTTCTCATATATCAAATTTGGATATATTAGCTTTTGTAAAACGTACAAGAAATAAATATTTAAAAGAGCTAAAACAGCAACGTGCACTTTAAAGCTTTTAATTATAAATTTAAAGTCTAAAGATTTAATTAATTTAACTATTAAAAACACATAAGACAAAACGTACAGACCATTACCAATATAATACTCTATATCATCAAAAATCATTGAATCAATGGTCATATGGGACATAGTAATAGCACAAAAATCTGCTAAACTATACGTTAACAAAAATAAGAGAAAAAAGATGTTTTTTTGTTTGACATAAAACAAATAAGATACAGTAATAAGTGGGGCTGTTACACTATGAAAATGAAAAGACAACACTTTATTACCATTAAATTCAAAAAAAACAGAAAGTAGGAAGCAAGTTATAATCAAAACAAACAAAACAAAGCCAAACAAACGTTTTGAATTATACATAGAATTTAATGTTTAAATGAAACAAATATACATATTTACTACAATTAAACGATTAAAATTACGATTTAACGAAACATTTTAATAATTAAAGTGACACACATATTTTTCGACAAATATAAGATTCCGTATGAGTAACTATCAAAAAATAATTTAAACGTG
Organism: uncultured Algibacter sp.; assembly: GCA_937958265.1. Lineage (GTDB taxonomy): Bacteria > Bacteroidota > Bacteroidia > Flavobacteriales > Flavobacteriaceae > Algibacter_B. The sequence goes on from CALGNX010000001.1 coordinate 227,834, forward strand.
TTTAAAACCACTATTGAGACTATACTCACTAATTCAATGTAGGCTTCCCTAAAAATAGGACAGTTTTTAATTCGAATTTACTAACTTTAAATTCAAACTGTCACAATGAAAAGCAGCAAATTTAGCGAGACTCAGATTATCAAGGCTCTTAATAAAAACTACAAATCATTTAATCTTTATTTTCAAGATGAAAGTAGATTTGGTTTAATAACCCATGTAGGAACTGCGCTTACTGCTAAAGGTGTAAAACACATAGTGAACTTTCAATAGGCTTTTAAAAATACTTACTTATACGGAAGCTATTCTCCAATAGATGGAAGTCACTTTACATGGGAAGTAGAAGGTGTTGATACCCTTATTTTTGAAGCCTATTTAAAAGCATTTTCCCAGTACAGACCTGAGGAATTAAAAATTGTGATTATTGATAACGCAGGTTTTCATTCTACTAAAAATATAGAAATTCCGGATAATATTAAACTTATTAGAATACCACCATATACCCCAGAATTAAATCCTTGTGAAAAAGTATGGCAATATTTAAAAGAACGATTCAAAAATAAAACATTCGAAAATATAAAGGAACTTAAAAAATGGTTACACCAAATTGTTAAAGATGAAATTAACAACGAAAACATCATTAGCATTGTAAAATCAGAATTTCATATAAATCAGTTTAAAGCGCATTTTAATTAATAATTGGTATTATACCCCAAAAGAACTTTGGAAAAAATGCAAAAAAAAATCTACTGAGACACTCTACAAACTCACAAACAGATTTTCTAATGGAGCTTTGAAATAATAATTTTACATTATAGAAGAAAAGATTACTTCTCTATCCTTACCTTATTTGCGCTGGTCTAAATTAATAAATCATAATTCTAACATATACAACAAATTCAATAAGCCGATTAAACTTTTCATCAACTCATATTTTAACTGTATTTCAGCCGAATAATTAATTTAATCGGCTCATGACCTATAATTGGCAACAAAAAGATTGGACATAATTTTCTTATGATATAGAAGAGCTAGAAGATAAATTATATGTTTTTGCTCATAAAATCAAATAGAAATAACATTAAAAGCTCCTGCTTTGTTCTCTTGTTCTAATCGTGAAATGCCATATTTATTAGCATATTTTTTCCATTGAGAAACAACACCTCGAATTTCATTAATTATAATACCTCCCTCCTCTTTCTCAATTCTAAAATACGGAGCAACCTCTAAAGCCAAATAAAGATCTAAAGCATTGTCATCTTCAGAAATGTTTAGTTTTAATCCCATACCTGTTTCTACTGGGTTTATGTCATATGCAGGAGATAATACCCAGCCTCTATCTGTCAATAAAAACCCATGATTTCTTAAATGATCATCTGTGTTAGAAACACAAATACTAAAAACAATTCTTCGCCATAATTGTTTTAGATCGTTTTCTGGACTTGCACCGTGCTTAGTAATAAAATCTACCAACTCTAAATAACTAACTCCGGAGGAAGCGTCTGTTCCATCTGTATAACCCAATAAAGTCATTGCCGATGCGAAATGAATTCTTTTACCTGTAATTGTTCTATCAAAACGCTTCGTTAAAAACGTGTGTTGATTACTGCTGAATTTTTCGGCTTTAGATTCTGCCATTACAATTCCTGATTGAATAGCTAAATCATAAGTCACCATTTCCCAACCACCAATATCATCATCATCATTTTTACTCGGAAATTTAGCAATCCATAAACTGCCTTGATTATCTAAAACACTTGCCTTTGGTCTTGCTCCTCCTAAAGAAGAACCAGGAGAGACTAACATTTGTAACCACTTTAAATAATCTGGATCATCTAAACTATCATCATCTTCCAAACGCAAACTTATTTGCTCCAATTCCCTAATTGAAGTCCAAGGCGGACTTGCCAATGCTTTATTATCATTCAAAAAAGAGCCTTCTTTATCCAATTTAAAACGTAAAGCTCCCATTCTATGACCATCAAAAACACCTAATAAAAAATCTGTCTCAAATAATTTATCCGTTTTTCTTTCTTCTTTTCTTGCAAGTGCGGCTTCTCTTCTTTTCATTAGCACCCTACCCCAACGATCTGGAGAGGAATCTAAAAACAGCCCGAAATTTGACTTCTCATCATTCAAATATTGTATACCTTCAAACAAACCCAAATCTGGATCTAATTGATATGTATAATCAGATTGTAACCAATCTTTATGATAGGCAAAAGAAAATATTTCTTTCCCTCTTAAAGTTTCTGAAAACAACTCACCTACTTAAAGTAGGAGCTCCCAATTCTACCCAATCAGCATAGACATATATAGTTCTTTTCATTCTTAGTTTCTTTTTGGAGCTCGCTCTTTAATTGTTAAACCAATATCTTGTAGTTTTCGTCCTAGAACGTCATCTTTTGCTAGATTTAAAAAGTCTTTCTCTAAGCCAAGTACATTTAAAACTTTAATATAAGTACCAATGCTAACAGAACTTTTTCCCTTCTCTACAGAATATAATGTTCTTCTGCTAGTACCTGCCCGCTCTGCAACTTGATCTGCACTTAACTTTCGTCTTAAACGTGCCAACTTTATTTGTTCGCCCATTTCTTCCAACAAACGCTCAAGCTTAGGTAGTAATATTGAATTGTTTTTAGACATAACTTGTAATATATTACACAAATATACATTTCTTGAGTAATATATTGCCACTTATAATATATATTATCAAAATAATATTAAGGGAGTAAAGCATTAAGTACTCATAGAATATAAGATTAACACCTATTAATTTGAAAAGTAACTTGAAATAATAAGAGTTATTGTGATAAAGAAGTAATAGTAGATGATTGTTCCAGAACAACGATAGAATAAAAATAATTTTAAAAATTTCTATCCCCTATTTCGTCCCCTTAAAAACAAAAAACCCTTGAAAATCAAACGATTAACAAGGGTTTAAGTGAGCCCTGAAGGATTCGAACCTTCGACCGCCTCCTTAGAAGGGAGGTGCTCTATCCAGCTGAGCTAAGAGCCCTAAAAGAAAGTTTTTTGCTTTCCGGTGTGCAAATATATAACTAACTATATATCTAACCAAAAAAAATGTTTATAATTTTAATATTTTTTTAATTAACACAGAACAAAGCATTGTAAAGTATAAATTTCTAGTAACTAGCATTAAATTTTAACGTCATAAAACCTTAAAAAAATAATATTTAATGATGAAATATTTGCCCCCAATTAAAGTAAACCATAAAATAGCCCTAATTTTTAATTATTACATCAATATTTTTAATAAAAAAAATATTGAGATAATTTTTAACAGCAATACATTTTTTAACGCTGTAAAAATTAAAACCATTTGGATTTAAAATAATTATAACTATATTAACAATCTAAAAAACACCAATTTATGTTTAAACACGCTAAAGAATCGAGAGTTTTAATAACCCAACTTATGCTGCCATCCCACTCTAATTTTAGTGGTAAAATTCATGGTGGTTATATTTTAAATTTAATGGATCAAATAGCCTTTACCTGCGCTTCAAAACACTCAAGAAATTATTGTGTTACAGCATCTGTTAATAAGGTAGATTTTTTAAATCCTATTGAGGTTGGCGAATTGGTTATTTTAAAAGCTTCTGTAAATTATACAGGTAAAACGTCTATGGTTGTTGGTTTGCGAGTAGAGTCAGAAAACATACAAACAGGAACTAAAAAACACTGCAACTCATCTTATTTTACTATGGTTGCAAAAGATGAAAAAGGAAAAAATGTACCTGTACCAGGTTTAATTTTAGATACCGAACAAAGTGTACGGCGTTTTGCGAGAAGTATTGCCAGACAAGACCAAACCAGAAAAAGATCTTCACGTTTTAATGCTTCAGATTTTAAAATAGGAGAACATCTAGAAAGTATTAAAACCCAAAATGCCAAAATCGAACTATAATTTGTAAGGTAACTTTGTCTAATACGATTAAATAACGGTAGTATAATTTAAGAGCATGAAAAAAGTAATAGTATTTGTAATATTAATTATAATAATTGTAATTGGTTATAATTATATCTATCAAGACCACCGTAATGTTACGGAAGAACAGGCGTCATATTCAATTAGCGCTCTTAAAATTAGTGAAGAATTTTTTAATAACCCTGTAACTTCAGAAAAAAAGTATTTAAACAAGACTATTACTATAAGTGGTTTGGTTACCGCGATACATAAAAACAATTTAACTTTAAATACAAAAGTATTTTGTATGCTTACTAAAACCCAATTTTCAAAAATCAATTCTAAAATAAAGGTAAAAGGTCGGTTTATTGGGTATGACGATTTATTAGAAGAAATTAAATTAGATCAATGTCACATAATTAAACAAGACTAACTTTAAAGTATTACTATTTAATTTTTACTTATTGGAAATATGTATAAACAAAAACTTTTATTATTAATTTTACTTTTACCTTATTTAGGACTTTCTCAAGAGGACTTACTTAGCGAAATTGACACCATTTCAACACCTAATGAATATACCACAGCCGCCTTTAAAGGTTTAAAAATAGTAAATTTTGAGTCAACTAAATTAGCCTCTAAAAATGAACTTAACTTTATAGTTTCGCATCGGTTTGGTAATGTTAAAGACGCTTTTGATACATTTTTTGGTTTAGATGAAGCCGTTACCAGATTCAATTTTATTTATGGAATTTCAGATGGCTTAAATATTGGTATTTCAAGAAGCTCTTTTTTAAAAATATTTGACTTTACAACCAAATACAGGTTATTTAGGCAAAAAGAAAACGGTTTTCCATTTACTATAGTTGGGTTTAATGCACTACAAATTAATACGGCTTTGGATAAAGATAATTTACCTAGGTTAAAATTTAAAAACAGATTAGGCTATACCAGCCAAATTCTTATATCAAGAAAAGTAAATAGCAATTTCTCTTTAGAGCTTGCACCTACATTTTTTCATGATAATTTCGTAGTTGTTGATACGCAAAGCAATTCGCAATACGTAATTGGTTTTGGTGGACGACATAAACTCACAAAACGCTGGTCCCTAAATGCAGATTATGGTATACACTTAAATAGGGCTAAAAATTCACCATTTAAAAACCCTTTATCAATTGGGGTAGATTTAGAAACTGGAGGACATGTATTCCAAATGCATTTTAGTAATTCGCAAGCCATGAATGAAAACGGATTTCTTGGCCAAGCAAGTGGCGATTGGTCTAAAGGCAATATATTTTTCGGTTTCAACCTAAGTAGAACGTTTTAAAAAAAAAATACAAATAATTAAATTAAAATAACATTATGAAATATAAAAATTTAGTTTGCGCTTTATTAATGTCAACAATACTTTTTAACTGTTCTGATGATAGTACAGATGATTTGCAGGGAGAAATGCCAAACGAAGAAGTAACTCCTGAAACAGGGATTGAACCTGGTACAGAAACAAATTTAATTACCTACAATGGCGAAGTAAGAGATATTATAAATAATAACTGCACACAATGTCATGGTAGTACACCAACAAATGGAGCTCCTTTTTCTTTATCTACATTCGAGCAAGTAAGCAGTAGAATTGGGCGCGTTATAGCTAGAATTAACAACGAGGCTAACCCTATGCCAATTAGAGGATTAATGCCTACTGAGCTAAGAAATCAAATTAAAAAATGGCAGGATGATGGTTTATTAGAAAACTAATTTGTGTTAATTTAAAAATACAAATAGAATCATGTCTACATGTATAAAAAACCGATATTAAACCTAGAGAGGTAACCGCGTTACATTTTAGATAAGTCATTCAAAATATAATTTACCAAAGAAAATGGCATACATATTTTGTTTTTTTACTAATTAAGGGAATCACTGGCGTAGCTTAATTCGAAATAATTTATTTAACATTTTAGTAGCAAGCTAGATAATTTAAAACTAGAAAACATGATAAAGCAACTATTTTATATTGTACTTTTTATAAATATTACTGTTAGCGCTCAAACAAAATACCTAACAAAAACCGGTACTATTAATTTTGAAGCTTCAATGGCATCCTTTGAAGAGGTTAAAGGTATAAACAAATCTGTTACTGCTATTCTAAATGCAGATAATGGACAATTCGCTGCATTAGTATTTGTTAAAGGATTTCGTTTTAAAAACGCACTAATGGAAGAGCATTTTAATGAAAATTATGCGGATTCTGATAGCTACCCTAAAGCTACATTTAAAGGAAATATAATTGACTTTTCTTCAAACCCATTAAATCCCAACACAAAACTTTTATTAAATGGTACATTAACGTTTCACGGAAAATCTAAAGTAATTAATGGTATTGCACTAAAGATAAATAAAAGCCAAAACACTATTTCATTAGTTGGAGAATTTAATGTCTTAGCCTCAGATTTTGATATAAAAATACCAAAAGTAGTTAAAGATAAAGTTTCAAAAAACATCACCATATCATTTGATCTTAATTTGATAAATAACACAAATAAATAAATACCTAATTAATAATATTTTAAGCAGATTAATTTCTTAGCCACAAATATTTTTTAAAGTGTAATACCAATTATTATTTAAAACAAGCCATATAATTAGTTTCTATTGGGGTCATATTTCATTATAAAATAAAACCATAACTAAGGCTATACTTTGGTTTTCTATTTCATCTTAGCACAATATAATTCAAATTATTTATAGCTCATTTTAAATAATAATTAGTATAATACTAGCTTCATTAAAGTGTTTTCAAAACAAACAGTACATCGGTACATCATTTCTATTAAACACAAGAGAGCCGCTAAAAGCGGCTCTCTTGTGTTTAATAATCTTATTCTTATTGTAAGTAATAATATAGTACTTTTTATAACTTAACAAATCGCTTTAATACTTCGACATTCCCTGATAGAGATGAAAGCTTTACTAAATATATACCACTATTCCATTGGGACGTATTAATTATAGAAGACGATCCATTTAAAGTTTCCGAATATACTTTTTGGCCTAATACACTGTAAACCTCTAAGTCGACTTTAGTATTAGATAAATTAGAAGTACTCACATTAATTAAATCTCTACTCGGGTTAGGGTAAACAGAAAGCTCAGGTTTAGTATCAAATTGTGGTGCACTTAATGTAATACTAGAAGTAGTAGCACCACGGGTAGCTGCACCATGATACCCTAGACCAAATATTCCTGGACGGTGTGCCCAGGTTAAAACTATATTATCCATAGTTTCAGTAAATACATAATCGTCTGTATTACCTGTATCCAAGGCTCTTGTTGCTATTATACGTCTTGTACCGTCTGTTATTGTATTCTCTATTATAGTCCAATCCTGTTGCGTATCCATACTTGGGGTGCTTGTATTACCATTAAAGGAACTATCGCGTAAGCTTGCTCCTGCCTCATCTTCAGTATAAATAACACAATCGCCATTATTAATCATATTTGTTACCCCAAAACCCAGCGCCAGGTAACCGTTGGAAGGTCCAATTAGGTTTAGCGTTACCAAAGAAGAACTAATATCAAGTTGGGCAACATATCCTAAACTTGGAGATAATACAATAGGCCCAGTTGAATTTTGAGCCCAAAAAGCGTAAGATAAAATTAAAGTAAAAATTGTTAAAGTAATTTTTTTCATAATCAATATGGTCTTAAAATGTTAATTATTTGTTCATCTTTTAGGGTTAAAGCATGATCCATTGCAGATTTACCTGTTGCATCTTTCAAATTAGGGTTAGCACCGGCGCCTACCAACAAACCTACAATTTCACTATGTTTAAACATAGTAGCGTAATGTAGTGCGGTAACACCTTGAGCATCAGAAATTTTAACATCGGCATTATGTGTTAATAAAAGCTTTACAATATTAGTTTCTCCTTTTACTACGGCAGCCATAAGCGGGGTACCATACGCACTGTTACCATTTACTGTTTTAACTTTATCTACTAGAAACGAAACAATAGCTTCATTCCCGCTATAACATGCTAGTGTTAAAGGCGAATAACCATCTTTATTCACAGTATTAATAATATCTTTATTAGCTTTAAATACTTTTTTTATATCCTCTAAACTTCCAGATCTAGCAATCTGAAAAACATTAGATTGTGCAAAAGTTAAAAAACTGAATAACATAAATACTACTAACGTAAATTTATTCATCTAACAAGATTTAATTATTTTTAACTAAAGTAAGTTATATATTACTAAAATACAGTAATTATAAACTTACAAATACAAATTTTTATGTTTAATAAAAAAAAAGACGAAAATTTAGATCAAATTCCCGTCTTTAACCTCAATAATTTTAAAATACTACTTACTTAAATACATTTTTCGTCTAGAATACAAATCGTAAAACGCATCATCTTTTAAGCTATCTATAAATAAAATACTTTCTCCTGTACTTTTCATTTCTGGCCCTAACTTCTTATTAACGTTATGGAATTTATCAAACGAGAATACAGGCTGCTTAATGGCATACCCATTTAATTGCGGATTAAACTTAAAATCGGTGATTTTATTTTCACCCAACATCACTTTAGTAGCATAGTTTACATAAGGCTCACCATAAGCTTTTGCTATAAAAGGCACAGTTCTAGAAGCTCTCGGGTTTGCTTCAATAATATAAACCTTATCATCCTTAATAGCAAACTGAATATTTATTAACCCTACTGTATTAAGCGCTAAAGCTATTTTGTTAGTATGATCTATAATTTGTTGCATAACCAAAGGACCTAAATTAAATGGTGGCAATAAGGAATTACTATCGCCAGAATGCACACCACAAGGCTCAATATGTTCCATAATACCTATAATGTAAACATTCTCACCATCGCAAATCGCATCAGCCTCGGCCTCTATCGCACCATCTAAGTAGTGGTCCAACAACAATTGATTTCCAGGCATTCTGCTTAACAAGTCAACCACATGCTTTTCAAGCTCCTCTTTATTAATAACAATTTTCATTCCTTGTCCTCCAAGAACATAAGATGGACGCACTAAAATAGGGAAATCCAATCGATCTGCAATAGCAGAAGCTTCATCTGCTGTTGTTGCGATATCAAATTCTGGGTAAGGGATATTATTTTCCTTTAATAGCTTAGAAAACAAACCTCTATCCTCAGCTAAATCTAAAGACTCAAAACTTGTCCCTAAAATTTTAATCCCATATTTTGTCAATTTTTCAGCAAGTTTCAAAGCTGTTTGGCCTCCTAACTGAACAATAACACCATCTGGTTTCTCATGCTTAATAATATCATAAATATGTTCCCAAAAAACGGGCTCAAAATATAATTTATCTGCTGTATCAAAATCTGTGGATACTGTTTCTGGGTTACAGTTAATCATAATGGTTTCATACCCGCATTCTGCTGCCGCTAAAATACCGTGCACACAACAATAATCAAACTCAATACCTTGACCTATTCTGTTAGGCCCAGAACCCAAAACAATTACTTTTTTCTTATTAGAAACAACACTTTCATTAGCAGAATATCGCTTACCATCGGCGGTTTCCATATCACTTTCAAAGGTAGAATAATAATAAGGTGTTTTAGCTTCAAACTCTGCGGCGCAAGTATCTACTAATTTATAAACACGATTTATATTAAACGCTTCTCGCTTACTATAAACCTGGCTTTCTAAACAGCCCAACATATGCGCTATCTGCCTATCGCCATATCCTTTTTGTTTTGCCTCTAATAGTAAATCCTTCTCTATTGTATCGATGTTAAAGGTAGAAATTTCATTGTTTAAAAAGTGTAATTCCTCGTATTGCTTTAAAAACCACATATCAATTTTAGTGATTTCATGAATTCTACTTAACGGAATTCCCATTCTAATAGCATCGTAAATAATAAATACTCTATCCCAAGAAGCATGGGTTAATTTATCTATAATTTGATCATAATTTTTATTCTCTTTACCGTCTGCACCTAATCCATTTCTACTAATCTCTAGAGATTGTGTAGCCTTGTGCAAAGCCTCTTGAAACGAGCGGCCAATACCCATAACCTCTCCCACAGACTTCATTTGCAGCCCCAATTGCCTATCAGCACCCTCAAACTTATCAAAATTCCAACGTGGTATTTTAACAATAACATAATCTAGAGTAGGCTCAAATAATGCCGAAGTAGATTTAGTTATTTGATTTTGTAACTCATCCAAATGGTAACCCAGAGCTAATTTAGTTGCAATTTTAGCAATAGGATACCCCGTTGCTTTACTTGCTAAAGCAGACGAACGCGAAACACGAGGGTTAATTTCAATAGCAATAATATCCTCATTCTCATCAGGAGAAACAGCAAATTGCACATTACAACCACCAGCAAAATCGCCAATATTGCGCATCATATGTATTGCCATATCACGCATTTTTTGGTACGTTTTATCGCTTAATGTCATAGCTGGAGCAACCGTTATAGAATCTCCAGTATGTATTCCTATGGCATCCATATTCTCAATGGAGCAAATAATTACAACATTTCCGTTAGCATCCCTAAGTAACTCAAGCTCAAACTCTTTCCATCCAATAAGTGCTTTATCAATCATTACCTCATGTATTGGCGATATTTCCAACCCACGCGTTAATAATTTATCAAAGTCCTCTTCTTTATAAACAAAAGAAGCACCTGCACCACCCAAAGTGTAAGATGCTCTAATAATTAAAGGAAAACCAAATTTCTGAGCAATTTCCTTACCCTTCAAGAAAGAATTAGCCGTAGCCTGCGGCGCCATAGGCACCCCTATTTTAAGCATTAATTCTCTAAACTGCTCTCTATCTTCTGTTATATTAATAGCATCAATATTAACACCAATAATATCTACATTAAAATCTTTCCAAATACCTTTTTCATCTGCTTGAATACATAAATTCAAGGCTGTTTGCCCCCCCATTGTTGGCAAAACGGCATCAATTTGTGGATGTTCCTTTAAAATTTGAATAATAGATTTCGTGTTTAAAGGTAACAAATATACATGATCTGCCATTGCAGGATCTGTCATTATTGTTGCAGGGTTTGAATTGATTAAAATAGTTTCAATTCCATCTTCTCTAAGCGAACGTAATGCTTGCGTTCCTGAATAATCAAACTCACATGCTTGCCCTATAACAATGGGTCCTGAACCAATAATTAATATCGATTTTAATTTTGTATTTTTCGGCATTTTATACGGTATTATGTTTTAAATTAACGGTTTATAAAAATACTAATTACAAGATATAAAAAAAGGCATTACCGTTAAGTAATACCTTTAATTTATTAATAACTATAAGTCATTATTTCTTATGTCTTGTTTCTGTAGAAACAGATAATTTCTTTCTTCCCTTAGCTCTTCTACGAGATAAAACTTTTCTGCCATTAGCAGAAGCCATTCTTTCCCTGAAACCGTGTTTGTTTCTTCTTTTTCTCTTTGATGGCTGAAACGTTCTTTTTGGCATGTTCTTATTTTTTAAACTGTATTGTATCTTTAATGTAATGGCCTATTAAAACCGTGGGCAAATATACAAAGCCTTTGTTACTAAGCAAATCATTTTTAAAAAAAAATTAAAAAAAAATTTAAACACTAATAAACACACCTCAGTACACTATATTAATTTGACACAATACCTTAAATTATTAAACCACTATATCTAGAATACATAAAAATTTAGTTTCTTTGCAGGTCTTAAACAATAAATTTAGTCCATTAACAAGATCCAGTTATTAAAAAATAAATCATGTACAATAAAATTATAAAACTTATTATCGCTGCTGCAATCATCGTGTTTGCTATTTATCAATTTACCGAGGGTTATATTGGAAATGGTATAGCACTTATACTATTGTCATTAATATTTATATTTCTTTATTTTAAAAACGAATTTATTTTACTTTCATTTTTAAAATTAAGAAAGCAAGATTTTGAAGGCGCTAAAAGCTGGTTAAATAAAATTAAAAACCCAGAAGCAGCATTAGTAAAAAAACAACAAGGCTATTATAATTACCTACACGGTATTATGGTTTCTCAAAGTAATATGAACGAAGCCGAAAAATACTTTAAAAAAGCCCTAGCACTAGGTTTATCTATGGATCATGATATTGCAATGGCAAAATTAAACTTATCTGGCATCGCATTTTCTAAACGCCGCAAACAAGAAGCCCAAAAACTGTTATCCGAAGCACAGCAACTAGATAAACAAGGTATGCTTACAGAACAAATTAAAATGATGAAACAAAACATGAAACAAGCCGCTGGCCCAAGCCAACATTACGGCTCAGGGGCTTCTGTAAGATCACAAAAAAGGAAAAGCCGATAATTAGCAAAATATATTTAATTAAACCTATCTATATTAAACTACTCTAAAATTATTGAAATATTTTGTATTGTTGATGAATTCTGCAAAGAATATGACCAAATAGTCAATAAAGCTCTTTTGAGCAACCCAGTAAAACTGGCCATCAATTATATCTTAAAGTGAGGCAATAACCTTATCAATTCTATTTTAATTAAGTGGATTTAGAACCTTCAAACATTTTTATATGTTTTACCTCCAAAAGCATATGAAAGATAATTTTCCCAACACAGCTTCCTACAATAGATTTACGGACGTTGTCGGGTAAAATCTAATGCCATGAGCTTATTTTTAAAGACTTGTGGTTTATGTGGGTAACAGGTATTTCTTTTGTAGATTCTACTCCAATTAGAGCATGCAAACCCAAACGAATTAATTCAAACAAAGTGTTCAAAGGTATTGCTACTACTGGTAAATCTACTATGGGACGGTTTCTTAGATTTAAACTTCATATCATTATAAACGATAAAGGTGAAATTCTATTTTTTTTACTATCGCACAAGTAAATGCTGATGGTAGACGGAGTTAATCTACTTTGAACTTATAAAATATAAGAAACTGAGTTAAAAAAATAACAATTGCCTTTTTCAATTATTTAGTGTTTTACTTTTTTATAATTTTTGATGTCAAAATAGTAACAGGCCCTAACAATCCAGAAGGCAATAATTTATCTGTTGCTTTTTGAAAAGAATACACACTAAAGGTACTACGTGGCCCTTCTGGAAGCGACTCATTATTTCTAAACCATTTTGGCATTTTTTTAAACTTCCCTCTAAATCCTGAATCGCCAAAACCTGGACTACCTCTTTTAACAACATACCCTGTTTGGTTTGGTAATTTTTCATCTCCAATTAAACGATTTGTCCATTGGTTAGTTACCTGTATTTCTAAAGTGTTTTTGCCTTCTTTTAATGCATTTGTAACATTAAATTGGTGCGGTGCTATCCAACTTACGCCAATGTCTTTTCCGTTTAAAATGACTTTCGCTATCACATTAACTTCTCCTAAATTCAACTGAAACTTTTGGTCCGATTTCAGCGTCCCTTTTTCGATATTAAATATAGTATTGTAAATTGCTGTACCAGAATAATGTTTTATTTGTTCTGTGTCGTGTGTTGTCCAATCGAATAATTCGTCTGTTTTCAGCGTTGCTTTGTAATAGTCTTGCTCTCTAAAATTGATGTCCCAATTGCCTTTTATTTCAACAGGATAAGGAATATCGTTTACATTAATAGTCCAGTTTTCTGAATCATTTACAAGTGCTTTGTAGTTTCCATTTTTACAAACTTCAGCCTGTAAATTATTATTAGCATCCAAACTAAATGATGGTTTCAATACGTTATTAGAAGGCGTGTAAACTACTTTAGGCTGTTCTAATCTTGCATCTTTAAATACTACAAAAACCGATTCTTGTGGATGCATTTCTATAACAATATCCGTTCTTTCATTTTTAGTAGTGTATTCTACTAATTTGGTGATTTCACCTGTTTCGGCATTCCAAAGTTCTGGTACTTTTCCTTCAATTAAAAAACTACAGTTTAGCGTTTCTACTTCAGTTAAATTATGATTGTATACAAAGTAGATATCTTCTTTTTCGGTACGTCTGTGGTAAAAATTAAAATCGGGTTGCCCTTCTACAATTACATCTTTCTGAATGTTGTTTTCTTCAAAAATATCTTCCCATTCGCTTGAGCTGTAAGTTTTTTTATTCGACCAAATTTCATTTACCAAAGTATTAAATTCTGCTTGCATAGCTTCAGTAACCTTATATCCTCCTAGTTTTTTAGGTTTTTTACCAACAATTAAAGCCTCTTGTTGCGACAATTTATGAATTCCTCTTAAGGTTTCTATATTTATAATGTCATGTCGCTGTAAAGACAATGCGTTATACGTAATGCCACTAGGTAATTTCAGTTTGCCATTTTCAACTTTTAAACGATTAATAATAACATCGGCATTTACACAATCGTACTTGTAAGCCGCTGGTAATTTAGGTCGCATTTGATTGGCGTGAATAACATGACTTGGTGCCCTATCGCCAACAAAAACCAACACATCTAAAACAGGGTTTCCTTGGCGTAACATATAAGAGCCTCTCGCCAAATAATTAAACCATTCTGGGCCTGCATTGTCCCACCACGTTTGTGTTCTATCTATATGAGAACCTACAAAACTCATACTCATTCCTGGTTTTACATGCGTATTGGATTGGTGTGCAAAACGATGAAACATATACTCGTTAATACCGTTTGTCCACTCATAATCGCCTTTTTGTTTTGCTAAAGCTGGATGAAAACCCCAATTGTGTTTTGTGCTTGTAAACGCTTCTGCAGAAATGATATTTTTACCATAAATATGTCCTGCAGAAACTGCCGCACGTTTGTGTTTATTTGGTTTTCCTAACCAGAATTCGCCCATTGGAATATCTGCATTTCTACCTGCATCTAAACTGTTAAAAGGCCCCACAAATCCGTAAGGCTCAACATAAGAAATTAAACCATCTTTATGGCACAGTTCTGTAAAGTAATCGAAGTAATTGGTTACCATCAAATCACTTACCAACTGTTTCATATCCCAAAAAACGGCTTCGATGGTAGCGTTATTTTCTATAGACTTTCCTGCGTACATCAATAAAAAAGGTGTAAAATCGTACCCAAATCTTTCTTGAAATAGCTGCTCCATATCATCCGTCCAGTTTTGCGGACCAACTTCATAGCTATCAATCTCAACATATTGCAAGGCATTTGGCGCATCAATTTTTGCTTGTTTCACTAGTTTACCCACAAAGGCATCGTAATGAATTTTTAATGCTTTTTTACTAAATTTATCTACCTCCAACCCTGTTCCTGCATCAGAAGCTGGCTCGTTAGTTGCACCAGAAGCTGTAAATCCGAAACGCATAATCGTCCAATTTCCTTTAGGTAATTTTACTTTTAAATTTCCATCCGCATCCATTTTATCACTTAAAATAAGAATATCTTCTTTTTTAATATAGGCTTTAGTTGCTAAATTTTTAATTGCACGTCTGTTTTTTCTATAAGATATATACTCCATGATGTTCCCTAAAACAGGACTTGCAGAAAGTTGCATTTCATAAATACCGGCTTCGAGCTCAGATTCAATTCTAAAATAGCGTGCAGTAACAGGTTTAAAACTTTCATAAAAATAACACTCGTCTTTACCTATACGCTCTGCATTAGGCTTGTGTGCTACTGTAAAATTAACGCCATCATTTGATTTTAGTAAGGTCAATCTTCCCTTGCGTTTGTTAATGAAAACGTTTATGGTTTGAATGGTGTGTGGTTTTCCGTAATCGAATTGTATCCACCCTTTTGCTTTTAAATTGGTGTGCGTATTGGTTTGTTTATCTGTGGCTAAAGCAACATTAAAGTTTTTATCTGATGTTGTGATTACAGGATTTGCTTTATTATCAATTAACTCGGTTGCTAAAGTTGGATACGCCACAACAGCAATATCTTTATAAAAATTATGTCTTGCTGCTGGTTGTGGTAATTTTACACGGACTGCTTTTCCACCCTTTGTAATTACCTGACTATTAACAACAACTTTCATGGCATTTTCTGGGGTTACCCATGGCCCTTCCACTAGAGGTCCAACCATCGCAATTATGCACTCCAAAACTCAAACCTAATATTTCACATTCTTTGGCTGCGTGGGTTAAGATATCTCTGTGTTCTTGAGAGTTGTATGTTACATCGCCTTCTGGCAAACCCATAGACACATTAAAAACCAAAACACCCCCAATACCTGCATCCTTTATAGCTTTTAAATCTTTGGTAAATCCTGCCTTAGACATATTATCACTATTTACATGATACCATGTTCTAGGTTTAGCTTCTTGTGGTGGGTTTTTAAATCCAGTTTCAAGGCTATCTTCTTTTTCTGGATTGTTTTTAATATTTTGATGCTGGTACGATGCTAAAATCAAACAGAATAGAAACGTAACCTGTTTTACACTAATATTAAAATCGACTTTCATTTATTTACTATTTTTTATTTTACTAACAAGAGTAAGCCTGGAGTTATGTGTTTAATCTACAAACAACTCATCAATATAAGGCCCACTTTCTCCTGTAGTTTCTATTTTAATATTGTTTGCACCCGAAACCAATGTTATAATGGTTGGTACAAACTTCCATTCTTTTTCCCAACCTCCAGTTGGCTTAAATTCTAAGGTTTTTATGTACGTGTCGTTAACATAAAGTTTCATAGGGTATAATGCGCCTTTATTGTTGTGCATGTACCTAAAACGAATACTATAATCGCCGGCTTCGCCATCATTTTCTTGATAAAATGTTACAGCGCCTTCTTTTCCTTCAAATTTCACGAAACCACTTCCTTTGTAACGGTGTGCATTGTTACTCACTTTGGCACTACCCTCAAGTATGCCTTCTTCGGCAGAAATATTAACCCCTCTGCCAATCCACATATCCTTAGAATGTTCATCACCCCAGAATAAACCTTCACTTTTACCGAAAGTTTCACTCATATTTAAAAGAACTTTACCACTTTGCCTAATAACTGCTTTAACTGTTGTTCCATCTGAAACTTCGAAAACGCCTGTGTAAGCAATACCTTTTACCTCGGGGTTTTCACCATTTGTAGTGTATAGAATTTCTAAATCTTCAAAATTTGACTGCCCAATAACCGCAAACTGTTTTGCATCAATTGTAATTTTATTTGACGTAAAAAGTGCTTTATCCCCTAAAATTGATGCTGTAATAATTGACGCTTTCTTGGCATTAGGCAACGCTCTTAAAAACAACCTGTTTTTCCCGAAAAATAAAGCTCTAAAATCTGATTTTGTTCTACTTGTTGGGTCAATAGGATTTCCATTTTCCATAGAAATGGTTTTTACATCTCCAATAATATTATAATAGACTTTATTTTCTCCATACGGATATAAAATGTTGTTTTCATCTAAACTTTCTGATGTAATAATATAACCTGTCGTAAAACTATCTTCTGCGTCTAATTTTTGAAGGCTTGTTTTTAATTTTGAAGGTTGCTTGCTTGTACTAAACGATGTTCTTTTTACTTCTTTTCCATCAATATAAGCTACTGCTTCTAACTTACCTTCTTGATAAGGTACCATCCATTCACATTGCATTTCGTTCCAAACCGTTCCTGGTTGGTCTTTTCCTAGTGATTTTCCGTTCAAAAACAGCTCTACCTCATCTGCATTGGAATAGACCCAAACCGGAATTACAGTTCCTTTTTCCATTCTTGGATGTGACCAATGTGGAAGTATATGAATCATAGGTTCTTTAGTCCACTGACTTTGATAAAAATAAAATAAATCTTTTTTAAATCCTGCTACATCTAAAGCACCACCCATAAATAAGTTGAAAGGCAAACCTCCATGTACCAATCCAGCTTCTCCATAATAATCGAAACCTGTCCACCTAAAATGCCCACTATGCCATGGATTGTCTCGCATTACTTCCCAATATTTTCTTGCAGAAACTCTTACAGTGGCATTGTCATAAGAAGAATTAAAACTTTGTTTTCTGTTTCTCCAATTTTTTGGATTGATGCCTTCGTAAAAGAAAATTTCTTTCTCGGTTAAATTTGGCAATTCGTAAGTTCCGGGCAATTCGTTATCTCGCCACCACGTTTGTGTTCTGTAATACCCTCTAGTTTGCCAAGTATGTGGTGCTTCTGTTGAAATAAATGGCTTATCGAACGTTCTATTTTCTATAAACGTTTTAGTTTCAGAACCTCCATTTACACCTGTAATATCCATATCTTCTGGGTTTCCTGCTCCAGAAGTAAATAAACGTGTTGGGTCTAAACTTTTACCTAATTTCACCAATTCTGGTGCAATATCGCTGTGGGTTTCGTTTCCTAAACTCCACACAAAAATACTTGTGTGATTTCTGTCTCTTGTAATCCACTCTGTTATATCGCGTTTCCACCATTCATCAAAAGCCTGCTTGCCATAATCTTGAGGTGCTTTTTTGTGCCAACCGTCAAAAATCTCGTCCATTACTAACAAACCAATTTCATCGCATAAATCGTAAAACATGGGTGGAGTTGGGTTATGTGAAGGGCGAATAGCATTAATGCCCATATCTTTTAAAGATTGTAATTTCCAACGTAACATAGGTTTCGTCCAAGCACCTCCAACTGGGCCACCTTCCCAATGTTCGCAAACGCCTTTTAATTTTACGTTTTCTCCGTTTAACCAAAAACCTGTTTTGATTTTCCATTCCACGGTTTTAAAACCAAAATTGGTTGTAACCTCATCAATTACTTTTTTTCCAACTAAAAACTGTGTGACTGCTTTGTATAATACTGGTGTTTCTGGACTCCAAAGTTTTGGGTTTTTCACGACAAGATTGTGTTGAATATCTATTTCATCATTAGAATTCACACCCTTAAATTTAGCATAAGAACTTGCTAATTCTTTTCCTTCTGGGGAAAATAATTTTACCACATATTTTAACTTTTTAATTTCATGAATTGCTGCATCTTCAATAATAACACTAACTTTTGCTTCGTTTTTGTTAATCGATGGTGTTTTTATAAAAATTGAATTTGGCTGAAAGTGTGTTTTATTGACTTCAATTAATTTTACAGGTGCATAAATTCCACAAGGATGATACCAACGTGCGGAAGGTTCTAAAGCATTATCAACACGAACAGCAACAGTGTTTTTTCCTTCTTTTAAGAATTTTGAAACATCGTATCTAAAACTGATGTAACCATAAGGCCTTTTACCTAAATAGTTTCCATTTACCCAAACTTCGCTATTCATATACACACCATCAAAATTCATGTACGTAATTTTAGAAAGGCTTTCCTTTTTTATTTTGAAATCTTTACGATACCAACCAATGCCACCATCGTGATAACCACCACCTTGTCCTTGATCGCCACCTTTACGAACCCCTTTCTCAAACGACCAATCGTGCGGAACGTTTATATTTTGCCATGAAGAAACATCAATTTTTTGATTAGAAAACAATGGATTATCTTCTAATATGAAGTTCCAATTATTATTAAAATT
Source organism: uncultured Algibacter sp. (assembly GCA_937958265.1). GTDB lineage: Bacteria > Bacteroidota > Bacteroidia > Flavobacteriales > Flavobacteriaceae > Algibacter_B. The sequence goes on from CALGNX010000001.1 coordinate 247,181, forward strand.
GGTTTCTGTGCGTTGTGCTTTAATACAATTAACACAAAACAACATAAATACAACACAAAAATTTAGTTTAACATGGTTTTTCATTAGCTGTTTTTTCTTTTAATACTTTTTAGCAATTACAGTATACATTCTGCAATTTTTTGGAGCGTCGCCATCGCTATTTCCAGCCATAATAATACTTTCTCCTGCTTCTGCTACTCTATGAAAAACGGACATAACCACTTCGCTTACTTTAACATCATCACCATTATCCTTATAATCTTTAAGTAAAAAGCTTGGTCTTGGTACTGTATCATCATGCAATACATAAATATGCATTTTTGTACCTGCTATAAATTGTAATTGATCTCTAGCCCAATACCTATTATCAGAATTTGGGGTTCTTACATATTCAGATGCATTTAAGTATCTAGGCAATACCGTATAATTGTATTCTAAATCTGTATAGGCTTTTTTACCCCAATGCATGTTTGTTCTTAACATGGCTTTAGCATCGCCTGTGTAACTAAATTTTTTAAACAATTCGCTTTTATTAGTAACACCTGGAACATATTCTGGTATTTCTGGTGTATGCACAGGCATAGGCTCTTCGGTTAATACGTTTTCAAAAACTTGAGGCATTACAGTTGTTAAACCATGCTCTATATTTACGAGTAAAGAAGTAATTTCAATACTAGCAGGTTTTAGTCCTTCTTGAGTTGCTGTAATTTTTACAGCACCTGCTTTTAAAAGCGACCGAACCGCTACACGGTTTATACCAGCTTCAATATCTAAATACAAATTATTTGTGCTATTTGCTTTTCCGCTATTATAGCCACCACGCCAAATTCCTTGTCCAGAAAATGTAAAATCAACACGGCCTTTTGCTAATGGGCACCTTCTGCCTTGAGCATCTAGAACCTCAACATCTACTAAAGCTACATCAGACCCATCAGCCTGCCATCCTTTTGGCCCCGTAATTGGCGTTAATTTTAATGCTACGGGTTCGCCCGATGTCGATTTAGTTTGTGTAACCCTTATTTCATCTTTAATTAGGCCTTCTACTTTTATATCTCCTGCTTCCCAAGCTACGTTTTTAAACTGATAGACATAACCATTTTTAGGCGTATTCTTTTCTCCTATAAGTTTTCCGTTCACATATAGTTTTACAGCCGCTGTATTAGAAATTACAAAAATGTCTTTTTTAATACCTTTCTCATAATTCCAATGCCCTACAATATGTGCTTGTGGTTCTGGTCTCCACATAGCTTTTAGTGCATAAAAAGCTTCTTTAGGCAAACGTACCCCATCTACCTCGCCACTGGCTCTGGTAACTTCTGTAGGACAGCGCCCACCATGTGGTCCATCTGTAAATACCCAGTTTGCACCACCAACATGATAGGCTTTTCTACCCATTTTATCCCACCAATGGTAAGCCTGTTTTACTGCAAATTCTTCTGAATTTAAGGTGTATGTATTCTTTTCTATATTTGGGTGGTTATAAAAATTATCGTCTGGAGATTCTTTATCCCAAATACGTCGTGGCGCTTCTTCGCGGTTATATTCACTTTCTACAATTGGTAAATCTGCATATTCGCGTTCCCAACCTTCAGTTCCTATTTCAATAGAAACATATCCTTCAGAATCATTTTTCACATCAGCCCTTCTATTCCCCATTAACCGTTTTCCGTTAGGATCAAAGGTTTTAATAGCGTCAAGAATTTCTTTATAATGTGCTTCTGATTCTGCCCAATTTCCGCCTTCCCAAATAAATATAGAGGGGTGATTACGGTAATACACAATCATATCCTTAAAAGCTTTAATTCGAATATCCCATGTTTCACCTTCATCCTCAGATTCGCCACTTACACCAGGCATTAATGTTACAAAACCATATTTATCGCCCATAGCAATTTCTGCTGGCGATCCTGCACAATGTCCCCAACGAATAAAATTACCACCAGCTTCGTCCATTAATCTAAACGTATGGTCGCGCAACCAATCTGGTAATGCTGCCCCTAATCCTGCCCATGAGTTTGTTGGCTTTTGCCCCCAACCATGTAATTTTGCATATTCGCCATTATTATGAAAACCTGTATCCTTATTGAAATCGAAACTTCTAATACCTAAAGGTGTTTCATAAGTATCTAGAACAACATCGCCTTCTTTTAAAGCAGTTATTACTTTATACATATAAGGATGACGCGTATACCATAAATTTGGATTTTGAATATTTGAACGCGTAGAAAACATAAATTTTTCGCCTGCTGATATACTTTTTTCTTTTGTTGCTGTTTCTACAACTTTGCCTTCGTTATCGACAATTTGGGCTATAAATGTGATGTTTTTAGTAGTCTTATCATCATTTTTAACTTCGGCTGTAACAGTAACATCGGCTTTTTCTTTACTTATATTTTCAGCATATACATAAGTACCCACAGTTTCTAAATTATCGTAAAGCGGTAATGTAATATGCACGGGATCCATAGTATGAAGAAAAACATTTCTATAAATACCACCATGGGTTGGATGCCAATGTTCGTGATTCCAAACTAGAGGGAAATTATTTCTAAAATGATCGCCGCGATCGTTATTAACTTTTACGGCAATAATATTGTCCTCATCTCCAAATTTAAGGTGTGGCGTTAAATCGAAACCAAAAGGAATAAAACCTGTTTGATTTTGCCCTAAGTGAATGCCATTTACATAAACATCTGCTATTTGACGTACCGATTCAAACTCTATAAACACTTTTTTGCCTGAAGCTGTAGCTGGAAGTTTAAAATGCTTACGATACCAAACCGTACCGCGCCATTGATTATCTTCCCCGTCATGATGGCCGTGACTTAAATCATCAAAAGTATCTACATCATTAAAGGTATGTGGACAACTAACTGTTTTCCAAGCCGCATCATTAAATCCTATTGCTTGTGCATTCTCAGGGTTTTCCTTAATAAACTTCCAATCGATATTGAAATTATATTTAGTTCTATTACTTTCTGTAATAACTTGATCTTCCTGTTTTAAATCTGCACACGACGTACAAAGAAGCGTTGTAAATAACACTAAATAAAAAGCGGTTTTAAAATTTATTCTAAATAGATAGTTCATTATATAATTATACTTCATTAGTTAAAAAAAATTGAAAGTGTAAATTGTTATTATTAGTTATCGTTCTGAAGAAAAGCCCCCCTGTCTCTAGGGAATTGCATCTCAAGTAATTTTCTCATGCGTTGCTCTACTTTTTTATATTTGCTTTGCCCCGCCATGTTTTTAAAAGCCAGCAAACTATTTTTATGCTCGTATAATTCTGCCTCTATAATTTCATGAGAGGTAGAATTTCTCCACTCTGTGTAGCGCCATTTGCCATCTGTAGTAGTAACTCCCATAATATTTTTTCCTCTAGCATAAACACTGTAAGCAGCTTTATCCCATTTTTTATTTGGTTTATCTATTACACATGAAATACTTTTTCCATCTGAAATTGGCGCAGCTTTTAAATCACAGATATCTACTAAAGTTGAAAAAATATCAACATTTTCCACCAATGCTTCTGATGTTTTATTTGTAACTCTCTTTTTATAATTTGTTTCTCTACTTATTATTAACGGTACTCTTACATCTATTTCCAAATTAGATTGTTTGCACCAAGCACCATATTCGCCAATTTTATAGCCATGGTCGCTCATAAAAATAATCATGGTATTTTTTCTTAAATCTAAATCTTCTAATGTTTGCACTACTTTGCCAATTTGGGCATCTATATAACTTATCGACGCATGATAACCATGTATTAGATCCCTTGTTAATTCGTCATTTAAATGGCCTTCATTTGGAATATTAGAATACATTTTAAGTTCCCCCCATTTAGCTAAAGCTAACCGATACATATCTTCTGGTGTTTTTCTTGAAGGAATTTTAAAGTTATTTTTATTATACAAATTCCAATACTTTTTTGGAGAGTTAAAAGGTAAATGAGGTTTACTTAAACCTAGAAACATTATAAATTTATCGTCTTTTACGCGATGAAGTGTTTTAATTGCATGGTTTGTTGCTCTTCCATCTTTATAGGCTTCATCTAAAACATCTGCATTTTCAAATGCTGGTCCTTTTAATGGTTTAACGCCTTGTTCCTTTAAACGCTTTATTAGCGCTATATTTTCAGGCTTTACATACGTGTTTTTTTCTTTTGGAAAATAAGTTGACCACACGTTTTGATCGTCTCTACCATGGTGATATACCTTACCTATACTTATCGTCTTGTAACCATTTTTATTAAATAACTGAGGTAAAGAAACCACCTCTTTGTGTACTTTTCTTAAGGGGGTAAAAATGCTATAAATACCTAATGTCTCTGGACGTAAACCTGTTAAAGTACTCATTCTAGAAGGTGCACAAATAGCTTGTTGAACATAAGCCTTGTTAAACATAACACCATCTTTTGCCAATTTATCAATATTTGGGGTTAAAGCTGTATCACTGCCATAACATCCTAATTCCGCTCTTAAATCATCTACATAAAAAACGAGCACATTAGGTTTGCTTTGAGCATATAGCATAAAACTCAAATGTAGGTTTAGCAGCAGAACTAAAATAATTTTGATAATATTCATTTTTTATATATTTAAATTGTAAAACGGGGCTTTTTGTTACTCATGTTACTTTTCTAACTCAAAATAAATTAAACACTCTTAGTCGGTAGTTGGCTTACTTCCCCACCATGTGCTATTGGGTTTCCAATTTTTACGCAACATGTTTTTTCGTAAATTTTCATGAAATTTAAACATCTCTAACTTCTTTTTTTTAATAGCTACTTGTTCTTTTTTTTCATCATAAAGCAGATCTTCACTTGGGTGCCTGGCTCCTACATTATTTAACCACCCTAATAGTGCTTCAGACATTTCTTTAGTGCGTCTTGCTTGTAATAATGATAGGTCCAAATCTTCATGAATATCGTCGCTCAAATTATATAATTCATTATGCCTATCCTCCCAATAATGTATAAGTTTCCAACTACCTTCCCGCATTATAGAAACAGGTCTTCCGCCTTGATTTCCATAGTGTGGATAATGCCAGTACAATGAACGTTTTTCGCTACAAACCTGGCTACCAGCATAACCATTTGTAAACACCATACCTTGGCTTGCGATGTAATCAATATTTGGCGTTTCGTAAAATGAGCTACCCATACAGCTTATATCAGAATACCCTAAGTCATCGGCCAAAATAAAAACAACATTAGGTTTTTCAACTTTAGAGCTTTGCTGTTTGGCCTTGCATGATATAATAATTGCAAATAGTAATAAATATTTTTTTTTAATCAAACGCTGTTATTTTGTTTTAAACGATATGAGTATTAATAGATTTATTCACGATTTATATAGTCTAATAAAATTGTTTTTACATCTTCTACACTACCCTGGCGTAAACCATTTTTAACATTTGCCCCTGTTAACCAATACAAAACCATTCCTGCATCAGAGCAATCCCATTTACCTTTTTGAAATTTAACTACATCGTCAACCTCAGCTAGCTTTCCATATAGCCATACCTGCTGGAGCCTGGCGTCTTTATGGTCTCTGGCCCAATTCCATTTATCCAAATCAACTTTCAGTTTAATGTTCTGGTCTGGAATTCTTACCTCTTCTACACCAAAATTAAGAATTTGCTGCCAGGTGTAAAAATCTCCAGCATCGTCATTAGCAGGGTGGTGCGTAATAACTTTTACATATTTGTGCTTGTCTTTAGAACTTGCTGACAATGCAAAACCAATAATATCTGGTTCGCCTGCTTCAATAATCCAAAGTGGATCATCCATTGAGGATGCGTTAATAGCATTAACTAAATCTTTAATCGTTTCGTCTAAATCCCATTTAGCATCTAAAAATTTAATATTTTCAAACCCTCCCCAACGTCTTGCTGTAACATCGCAAACACTTTGCATTAGGGCATGGCGCTCTTTTTCTGCCTTTTCTGAAATTCTATTAACACGTACCAAATCGCAACTGTGCGAGTAATGTACTAACCTATCTTCAAGCCCTACAGCTTTTAATAGTGCTAATGATATTGCGGTACCTCCCAAATCATCAGGATCTGGGGAGTTACCATCGGCAACTACAGCAATACGTCCTTTAGGTGCTTTTATAATTGGTTTTATATTTTCATTCAACTTTACCTCACCATCATAGGGTGTTTCTATAACGGATTTACCCGCACCTTTTGGCGCAAAAATAATACCCGACCAACGCGCTCTAGCCCATTCTTTTCCATCTGCACTAGCTACTTTAGCAATAACTGTGATTTTATCATTTTTTTTAAGTTTCACATTTTTCCAAAGTCGATTACTATTTTTGCCCTCTTCAAACACATCCTTTGTTAGTGGTGGTTTAAAAGTTCCTAATTTTTTATTGTTTATACGTATTGTAAATTCCGATTGCCCATCATTTTCACCAACCGCTACAAATACTAAATCATAAATACCGTTTTTAAATGTAAACGGCGTTGTTACTTTTGCTTCTTTACGCTTGTTTGGGTTAATCCCTAACCATTTTCCACCGGCATGTTTATAAAACCCTGTTCCTTTTGTTACAAAATCTGCTATAGGTAGTTTTTTATTCTCAATATGAGATGCTGCAATTTGTTTGTAATACGAATGCATAGGCCACAGTGTAGTAACATTTAAACCTTTGCCTTTGGGTACATAATTAATATCTTTTGAGAGTATGAATTTATCAAATTCAAAACCATCTTCGCGCATACTAAATTGTATATCGTGAATACCAGATTTTTCTATATCCAAATAAATTGCTTTTGGTATACCGCAATGCGCTTCTTTAGTACGTTGTTTGCTTGCCCATGTCCATTTATTTTTTCCGTCGCACCATTGCATACGTTGCCCAGAAGCAGGCCACTTTCCATTTAAACCAACATGAATTCCGTTGTCTTCTTTCCCCGTACTAAAAGCGCGTACCCAAACGTAATAACGCCCGGGATTACTAATTCGTACCTTGTAATGTAAAACTGCAATTTCACCAGCTTTATTAGAAAAATTTTCGCCCTTTATCAATTTATCAGCATGTGTAACTCGTGTATCTGGTAATACTTCTATGTAAGTAGTATTACTGGCTTCAAAATAATGTATGTCGTCTTCATCCCGCTCCACTTTAGCCTTAACGCCTTTAGTAGTTACATACCATTGCCTTTTTTCTGAATTGCTCTGCTTGTTAAAGTATTCTGCTTCTACGGCTAACACACCATTATTTTCCTGAAAAATAACATCGTCTCCCAAAATTGGGTTATTTAATTTTACCTGCTGCGCTGTTATAAATAAGCTTGATATTAGCCATAAAAATACTAAGAATTTAATTTTCATTTTTTATGTTATTTATATTGTGATTGAAAAATGTAAGTTCCTGGTTGTACATCTAGCGCAAATGTGTGTTTACCTTTTTCAATTAGATGCACATTAGGGTTATTTTTAAAGGTTTTACCATTTAACAGAAACACCTCATGTGTATTACCAGGAACACTAACTTTTGCTGTTGTATTTGGTGGTACTACAACTTTTAACTTAAACATATTATCTTCAATTTCCCATGAAGATGAGACCTTACCAAAAGGTGTATTTAAACTTACTGATGCAGATGTTAGTGGTTGTCTGGCCTGGGGCGCTATTTTTATGACTTTATACCCTGCCTGCAGTGGTGCAACACCTGCGATACGCTCGTACATCCACTCACCAATAGCGCCATACGCATAATGGTTAAGACTATTCATACTCATAGGGTTGTAGCCTTCTGTTTTACTATAGCTATTCCATCGTTCCCAAATGGTTGTAGCCCCCTGGTTTATAGAATAAAACCAAGATGGGTAAGTTTCATTAAACAATAATTTATACATTAAATCAATCTCACCCATATCATCTAAAACTTCAGATAATAAGGGGGTGCCTAAAAAACCTGTTCTTAAATGGTTGTCTGCCGCTTTTAACTTATTTAATAAATTAGTTTGGGCATTCTCTATTTTGTTTTCTGGCAGTAAATTAAATGCTAATGCTAATAAGTAGGAAGTTTGCGTTTCCATGACTCCTTTTACTTTTCCAGACTCATCAAAAAACCTTTTATCAAACGCCTCTGAAACGTTATGGTATAATGCTTCATATTTAATTTGGTCTTCTTTGTTACCTAATACTTTTGCGGCATAAGCGGTTAATTTTGCAGATTGGGCAAAAAATGCTGTCCCTATTAAATTTCTAGACGTATCGCCTTTATTATCGCCACTTTCAGGAAAGGGTTGTAACCAATCTGAAAAAGACATCATATTAGAAATATATTGTTTTGATTTTTTTTGATGATAGCCAACCCAGGCCTTCATCATATCAAAATTATCTTTTAAAAATCCTACATCACCTGTTCGCATATATATCTTCCAAGGAATAATTGTACCAACATCGCCCCAGCCAGAACTTGCTATTTTATTTCCTCTGGAATCTGGAACGGTCCAGGGTATAGCACCATCTTCTAACTGCGCCTCGCGGACACTTTGCAACCAACTTGCCCAAAATTTATACACATCGGCATTAAACATTGATGTTGGACCAAATACTTGTGCATCGCCCGTCCATCCTAAACGTTCATTTCGTTGTGGACAATCTGTTGGTATATCTAAAAAATTGCCGCGTAAACCCCAAACAATATTACTTTGTAATTGATTTAATTTTTTATGTGACGATGTAAATTTACCATTATCATCAAAATTTGAATACTGTACAATACCTGTTAGCCATTCTTTAACAGGTGTTTTTGAAGTATCGAAACCACTTAGTTCTACAAATCGAAATCCATGAAAAGTAAATTTTGGCAAATATTCAATTTCACCATCTTTAGAAGCTATATAATAATCTGTAGAATGTGCGCTTCTATAATTTTTAGTGTAAAATGTACCATCTGGAGATAACATTTCTGCAAATCTAATTTTTAATGTATCCCCTTTTTTCATGGGTACCTTTACAAAGGGAACCCCTACCATATTTTGCTTTAAGTCGAAAATTACAGTATCACCTTTAGCTATAATTTCTTTAGGTGTTAGCTTTATTTTCCCCTTAACCGTTGTGTGGCGTTTAGGCATTAGTTTTACATTATTGTCTATATTTACAACCTCGACAGGTAGCCAACCTTTATCATCAAAATTATTAGTAACCCAATTGGGCATTTCTAAATTAGCATTATAAATTTCGCCATCATAAATTTCTGAAAACTGAAGCGGCCCATTGGTTGTACCTTTCCAACTCTCATCAGAAATAATAACCTCTTTAGAACCATCTTTCATCTCTATTTCTAATTGGCATATAACCTTTGGAGAAATTGTATTATCCCAGGGCGTTGTACCCCAAAGCAATCTTCCTGAATACCAACCAGAGGCTAGCTCTACTCCAATGGTGTTTTTATCGGATGTAATTAAATTGCTTACATCATAAGTTAATGTTTCAATTCTTTTATTATAGGTTGTAAACCCAGGAGACATAACGTCATCACTTACATTTTCACCATTAACAGTCACGTCAAAAACACCTTTAGCACTAATATATAACCTTGCTGAAGCTACATTATTTAAAAGCTCAAACTCTTTTCTTAAATATTGTGGTTTATGTATCAATACGTTTTCCTTACCTCTAATACTATCTTTGGCTGTATCTAAACCAATCCATTTTGCCTGCCAATCGCTATTGTTTAATAACCCTAACTCAAAATATTGAATATCACTCCATTCTGAAACTTTTCCATTTTGATTCCAATATTTTACTTTCCAATATACTTTTTGACGTGATTCTAAATTGGCGCCAGCATAATTAACCCAAGTAGATTGCTCTGTTTCTTGTTTTCCCGAATCCCATAAATCTGCATTATTTGGAAGTAAAGCGGAATTTGATGCTACAACAATTTGATAAGCCGTTTGACTTGTAACCGTTTCAGAAATTGGTAATTTCCATGAAAACGTTGGTGTTTCATCGTAAAAACCTAGTGGATTTTTAAAACCCTCGGAAATAGTTAACTGGTTTACTTTCTCTAAAACACCTTCGTTTTCACAGGAAAAGAAGGCTAATATCGCCACAACAAAAAATGTTGTTAAAAATGCTCTGTCTTTAAGTTTTTTAATCATTAGAAATAAGTTTTGCTTTAATATTATAAGTTCCATAGCTTACTAAAAAAATAGTAGCTTTATCTTTGTTATTAATATGTTTTACATCAAGAAGATCTTCTACACCTTTACCGTTTATTGATATTTTGGTTTTGGATATGCTTTGTGGCAAATGAATTTCGGCAGTTGTATTTGGCGGAACAACAACATCTAGGCTATTACGTGTTGTCCAGTTTGGAATTTCTAAATTAGCATCATAAAGACTAGCAAGTCTTAGTGAGCTATTTGTTGTACCCTTCCAGGTTGTGTCTGAACTAATAGTTATCACGTTTTATTTTAGTTTTCGGACAAAATAATTAGCAAATTACAATTAAAAAGATGGCTAGGTTTTATTGTAAAAAAACACGCTTTAATCTGATTAATTAAAAGCTCCTGAATAACCGAAACACTTTGACGAAATTTTGTTATTGTATTTTTACAAGAAGAAATATTTAGTGAAAAAAAACAAGGCGTTGTCTTTAAGTTTTTTCTAAAATTCATAAATGATTAAGGGCAAAATTAAACAGTTAGCAATATGATTATTTTTTATCTAAAAACTGTCCTGCTCTATCTCGCTAGAGGTTTTATTTTATCACTTTTCCTATATGGCGCTCTAGAAGATTTTTATTTAACCCTGAATAATAGCATAAAACACCTTTTTTCTTCTCATAACTAAGAAACTAAAAAAAACATAAAATTTGCAATGTTTAGTTTTTTGTTTGCTCTAAAAAAATATTTGGCTTGTTTTTATTAAAAATTTAATACTATTGAGGTTTGTCAGCATATAATGTTACATCAATAAAATACAGATAAAAAAAAATTGAAGATGCCTCTAACAAACCCGCAACATTAAAATTACTTTCTGTTAAATTCTCTGCTATTTTCTCGGTTGGATTTGTATTAGTACCTAAATATACATAGCAAGTCAGCGCATCTCCATCTGCATCAGTTGCAGCCCAACGCAATATAGTCGTATCAGATTCAATTTGAGAATTTAACACTGGTATATTTTACCATCCAAAGAGCTTACACCAACCGCTATAGTATTATGAAATTCGCCAAAACACCATTTATTTTTTGAAAAATCATATAAAAAACAATAAAAATCATCATGAACTAACCTATTAGCAGATTAACTTTCAAGCCAACATTCAATAGAATACAATTATTAGTGTTATAAAAAATTATTATAAACAATACCTTAAAACACTGTTTGAAGTAAACATAAAAATTATTCCATAAAAAAAAGTTCTTCTAAAGGCTTAGAAACGGGAGAATTATCATTGTTTGTCTCCATAATATCGGCCATGAAATCCCACCATTTTTTTACAATATCTTTTGAAGCTAAATCTTGTGAACCGTTAACCCCAGACACCTTCTGAAAAGCAAAAAGCATACTAGTTTCTTCATCAAAAAAAATAGAATACTCACTTACCCCATTGTCCTTAAGTAGCTTTTTAAGCTCTGGCCACAATGCATTATGACGGCTTTTATAAACTTCTTTTTGACCAATGTTTAATTTCATTTTAAAGGCTAATCTTTGCATAGTATATAATTATTTTAGTTTAGGAACATAGCAAGGTAATTAAAATTACTTTAATTAGATTTTATGGCCAACTTAAAAATATTTTTAATTGATTTATTAAAAATTTTAATGGAAATTTAGTAGCGAAAAAATGATTTAAATCGATTTATAAATCAATAATAACAAGCTACATAAGCACCATTCAAGTAGCAGTATTTGAAACACAACATATATCTTATTTTTAAAAAAAATAAGAATGATTTTTTAGAAAATTAAAGGCTTACATTAAGGCTATTGCTTAATAATTTTTTTAGTAAAATTACCTTTATCACCTATCATTTTAATAACATACATACCTACTGACAAACTATTTATATTAATAGATACTTCTGATTGATCTTTGATTTTATATGATAAAATACGCTTACCTAATATACTGTAAAGCTCTATTTGACTAATAGCATCTGTTAAACCTTTTATTTCTAAATTATTGAAAACTGGACTAGAAACGTATATGGAATTTGAATTAAAATTATTAGTATTTAACAGACCTATAAACTTAAATCTCATAGCATCGTTAACTGTACCATCTAACTGAATAGTAGCATCTTTAACCACAGGACTTACACCTACCCTAATTGCGTTATTAGCACTTTCCCAAGGTGTTCCTGTTCTATCGTCTGCAAGAAAAATTGCGTTTTGCCCAGGCATTTCACCGTTTGATGCATATTCGCTATCAATTTGCGCTTGTTTTCTCATTTGCATTTGATCTTGTTCCCCTGCAGGACCAACTATCAAATCGGGTGTAACATCTGAAGATGTATCTGCTTTAATCACACCAAAATCAGGAACTGCAGATGTAATGTAATAATTATTGGCATTTAGCGCATGTCCTGAAAAAAACCATAGCTGAGATGGATCGTCTACTGCTCCAGGGTTTATTTCTGATGACCATACAACCTTCATATCATCATTTACTGTTAAAAAAAGAGTCTCACCTCCAACTTGGTCCTTAAGCTTTACTTTCCAAGTTCCTTCAGATTGTGTATCAAATAAACCGAAGCCATCAGAATCAAGGGTACCAACTTGTCCATGTGAAGTAATTCCAAGAACAATTACCAATAAGAATGTAGTAATTTTAAGTGTAGTTTTTTTCATATTTTCAAATTTAAATCAATGTTTTTTTATCAAATTAACAAATTTAACACACTAATCTATCCTGTCCTATCCTGCCTAAAAAGAACTCTTAATCTTACAATAAGATATTTAAACAGATAAAAAACAACACTTTAACCTGTGTTTTCTAAAGAAATTGAATAACTACTAACAATTATTTTTTATTTATTTTAATAAAACTAGTAAATTTTGAGGTACTAAATAATTGGACTCTATTATTATTTTATCTAAATTTAAGAGTACGTTAAATTAAACAAAAAGGGTGCGACTCCACTAAACCTTTTCGAATAACTAATTCCTGTATTTTTATTTTAACCCCCTCTACTTTATAATTTTAGCTTATTAAACCATATAATATCGCCATTCATAATGGTAATTAAACAAATACCACCTAATTAGTTTTTAAAGTTAAATAAATTACTTAACCCCTTTATCCTAATTATTTATAGAGTAAGCATACTATTTTAGTTCATAAAAATTATAGTAATAAACCTAGACTTGTATTTAAGGCTAGGTTTATTAAAACCTAACTTAAACTTTTATTTTATTTTAAATTAGCGCTATTTACAGTAAAAATACGACTAGGTTTATAACCAATACGATGTGCTTCTACTATCAAATCACTATCTTTCAATAACTTAAAAGGTGTTTTGTATATACTCCAAACGCTAGGCAATTTACTGTTTTTGGTTTTTATTTTATATCCAATGGAAGCGCCTTCTGTGCTACATAAAATAGTAATCTCATTATTAAAATTTGAGATTTTTGGTGTTGCTGTAACGGGCTGCTTATTTGCACCATTCCAAAGTTTATTTACAAGTTGCTTTTCTAGCATATTAGGATCATCATTAATAGTTTCCAACCAACGGTCCATTTCATGTTTTAATTCACTTAATTTTTCTTTGTATTTAGGGTCTTCTGCTAAGTTATTCAATTCGAATGGATCTGCATCACAATCAAACAATTCGTCTTTTGGCTTGCTAGTTCGAAACCACTGCATTTGCACCTCATTTAATTCACCTTCATCTCGCAAACGCAGTAAATCTTGCATAGCGGGAATTTTTTCTCTGTATTCTACTGGTAAATAATAGCCTTGCTCTGGCTTATAATTCCTAATATATTTGAATTTCTTATCTCTTACTGCTCGTAATACATCTGTAAAACCATCAAACCGATCCGCAGCACCATGAATATATTTACGCTCTTTTTTAGGTTGATGTTTTCCTAAAAAGGCTTGTCCTTGCATGTAATCAAGAGGCTTTTCGTTAATTAACGATAGTAAAGTTGGCGCAAAATCAATAAAACTAATCATCTTATCTTCTTTTGTTCCAGCTTTTAACTTTTTAGGAAAACGAATTATCATAGGTGTATTTAACCCAGAATCGTAAATAAGGCGTTTTTCTCTTGGTAATGGCCCACCATGATCTCCGTAGAAAAAAACAATGGTATTATCCAATAAACCGTCATCTTCCAACTGTTTTAAAACAGCACCAACTTGCTGATCCATTTCTGCTATATTATTATACAACTTCCACATATCATTACGAGTCGCTTCTGTATCTGCTAAATATGGTGGTATATTAAATTTTGTATTTTTAGGAAGATGAACCTTGGTATTACCTTCTGCTGTTCTATTTTTAGCGTCTGGCAAACCATTTTTCTTCCAAGAATATGTAGTGTCTCCAGCACGATAATGGCGTGTTTCCACCTGTCTAAATCCATAAGGCTCAAACAAGCCAGACTCATGTGTTTCTGTAAAATTAAACACTGAAAAAAAGGGTTGGTTTACTTCTCTATTTCTCCAATGCGCATATTTACTACTTTCATCCCAAGCCGTTTTGGGTGCCCTAAACTGATAATCTTCTTTATAATTATTAGTACAATAATAACCTGCTTTACGCAACAATTCACTTACCATTTTAACTTCCGAAGGTGGTACGGCCTCGTAAGCTGGTAAACCTGTTACTTGTGTGTAGGAATTTGTGCGCATGTGGTTTGCTCCAATACTAGAAGGATACATGCCCGTGGCAATAGCCGCTCTACTTGGTGCACAAACGCCAGATGTAGAATACAAATTTGGATATATAACACCCTCATTTGCCAAACGCGTTAAATGCGGTGTTTTAACTGTAGTATCTCCAAATGGAGGAATATAAGCACCCATATCTTCGGTTACTAACCACAAAATATTAGGGCGTTCGGGCAATTCAAAAACCTCTACCTCAACATTCTTACTAGTAGCTTCTTTTTGTTTGGATTGGCAACTTGCTAAAGCAAAACACGCTAAACAAATTAGTAATACCCGTTTTGTAAAGGCTTTATGTATCGTCATATTAATATTTTAATATTCTATTTAATTGCTGCTTTTGGTCCATCATAATCATATGTAAACCAATCCACATCAATATAACCGGCATCCTCTTTTTCATTCCAAGAAAAGAAACCTAACCTATCGCCTGTCCACTTACCAAAAGCAATGGTAAAAGTTGGCCCAAAAGGCGTAAAATTTTCACCATCAAAACTATATGCGTATGTGGCTTGATTACTACTGTTTGATGTTTTAACGTACAAGTCGTTTCCTTTAATTTCTGGCCCTTCCATTTTTTTCGCCATTGCATCCATGTAGAACAATGTTTTTTTACCGTTTTCATTAACCTCGACACCCAACAAATTAAATGCGCCACCAAACCTTACAAATCCAGCGAGTTGGTGTGGTTTCATTCCTGAAATATCGAATTTAGCCACTGCTGTACCTGTTGTGATACCCATAATACGTTGGCTTAATGTATTACACGCTCTCCAAAAATCAGAATCTGAACCATCGTTATTAGTCCACTCGTTTATATTAGGGCCATAGCCTTTCCCGTTAGGTAATATTTTACTTGCATTAAGGCGTAACCATCCAGATCGTTCTGAAAGTGACCAATGTGTATTTCTGGGGTTATGGTTCCATTCCCATTGAAAACCAAGTGAAGCCTTAGAGAAATCATCATCTGTACTAGGCGCTGTTATTGGAAAACCATTAATTGGTTTTTTAAATTGTTTTACAGGTTCACCAATACCATCATTATCTTCATCTACACCAATAATTGGCCAACCATCTACCCAAGTAACTGGTGCTAAACATTGCGGGCGCCCTTGAAATGGAATATCATCATTTTGAATTAATTGATGCATATACCACCACGACTTATCTGGAGCTTGCATTAAGCCGCCTTGGCTACAACTCCGGTTGTTAAAAGCAGTTCCTTTCTCCAATACAGTTTTTACCTCATAAGGGCCATAAATACTTTCTTTTGATCGTAACACAATTTGTTTTCTATCATTTTTCGGGTTTTTAACACCTGGTTTTGTAGACATATCTCCCATAGTCCATTGTGCTAAAAATATGTACCAAATATTATTAATTTTATAAATTTTCGCAGCCTCGGCTCCCATACCCGTGTAAGCCAATTTACTTTCGCCTAGGATTTTGGTACCATCCCAACTCATTTCGTAAATTCTATTTTCGTTACCTTCAATTTTATTGTCTGGGCTTTTTTGTTTTCCTGCTGTGTTAATAATTACATAAGCTTTGTGCGCCTCTTCATCCCAAAATACAGCTGGATCGTCTAAAACCTCAGATTTTGGCAGCATGATAATAGGTTTACTCCAAGGGCCTCTAATGTTTTTAGCCGTGGCAACCATTAAACCATGTTGGTAGTCTATTTGATAACAATACCAAGTCCCCTCATGATATGCTAAATCGCCAGCCCAAGTACCAAAGGAATAACCATTCATGCGATCCCAATTGTATTCTGGAGCCCAAGATAAACTATCAAAAACATGCCCAACGTTTGTCCAATTTACCATATCCTTGGATTCCAAAATTGGCATACCTGGCGACATATGCTGTTTTGAAGTAATCATATAATACGTATCACCAACCTGCTCAATATCAGAATCTGGATAATCTGCATTTAAAATTGGGTTTATATACGTACCATCCCCTTGGTCGCCAAAACTACCAGTTTGGGCTTGAATAACTTTAGTGATTTGGTTATCCTTTTGGTCTTCTTTTTCCTTTTTAGATTGACAACCAATAATTAAAAAACTAGTTAAGGTTATTATTAATGAATACTTTATCATGCTATTAAATTGTTTACGTATTAAAACTAAGGATTTAATAATTTTATTGAACTGTTAATTGTACAGTTTTCAAATCTTTTGCTAGAGATGACGATCCTATAGATATTGTAAACGTGCCTTTTTCAACTACTTTTTTCAAATCTTGGTTTAAAATATTAAGCTCATCAAAACCTAACTTAAAAGTAACTGTTTTGGTTTCGCCTGGGTTTAAAGTAATTCTTTCAAATCCTTTAAGCATTTTTAAATAACGACCTACCGATGCATAATCATCGCGAACATACATTTGTACAACTTCATCGCCCACTACACTACCTGTATTAGTAACTTTAACTGAAACGGTAGTTGATCCATTAGTAGTAATCGTTGCTTTTTCAAATTTAGGTGTACCATATTTAAATGTTGTATAACTTAAACCATAGCCAAATGGAAATAGCGGCGATTTATCATTAAATCGATATTCTCCTTTTCCAGACCCAATAAAATCAGGACGCTCCAAATAAGTTACGGGAACCTGACCTACGGAACGCGGAAAAGACATGGTTAATTTACCCCCTGGATTAACATCGCCAAAAAGAATATTAGCAACAGCATCACCAGCTCGCATGCCACCATACCAAGTTTCAAGAATTGAAGGAATATTTTCAGCAATGTAATTTATAGACAATGGACGACCATTAATTAAAACCACAATTACTGGTTTTCCTGTTTTATGAATTAATTCTACTAATTCCTTTTGTACGCCATATAAATCAAGATCTGAACGATCCCCGCCTTCTCCACATGTTTTATGCGAACTACCCACAACTAAAACAACAGCATCTGAATTTTCTGCAGCAGAAACAGCCTCAGGAAAGCCTTCTTTCGAAAAACTATCAATATCGCACCCTTTAGCGTAATTTATTTTTACATTATCGCCTACTTTTTTCTTTAAACCATCTAAAACAGAAACATAATATGGCGGCAAACCAGAATAACCACCCAATAATTTATAAGTTTTATTTTTTGGTCGTTCTTCGTGAGCATTAGGCCCAATAACAGCTAAAGATTTAATTTTAGATAAATCGAGTGGTAAAAGGTTATTATCATTTTTTAACATGATAATAGATTTTTCGGCTACTTCCAATGCAAACTCACGATGTTCTTCACGACCGGCATTTGCAGTTTCAGGATCGATAACTTTGGGTTCTGTATCAAATAAGCCTAATTTATATTTTGCGGTTAAAATACGAGATGTTGCTTTATCAATATACTTCATTAATGATGGATTTTGCATCACCGTATCTTTCAACACATTTATGTGGTAAGTTGATAAATCTGGATTTTTTCCAATTACTAAATCCATGTCAACACCGGCTTTTAATCCTAAAATAGCGGCCTTAGCTCTAGTTTCAGGAATAAAATGCATGGTTTGTAACCTGCCTACATCATTATTATCCGAAACAATAAAACCATTAAAACCAAACTCATCTCGTAAAATATCATTTAACAACCAGCTATTCATATGGCATGGTACGCCATTAAAATCTTGATGCCCTGGCATAACGGAGCCCACCTGTGCTTCTTTTACTGCTGCCTCAAATGATGGTAGATAAATTTCTCGCAAACGACGTTCGGACATATCACTAAACCCGCCATTAATACCACGACGATTTTCAGGATATCCTACAAAATGTTTAGCAGTAGCCATCACATGGTTTTCATCAAATTGCTCACGACCTTCGCCCTGTAAACCTTGTATAAAAGCAACACCCATTCTTGAAACTAAATAAGGGTCTTCACCATAGGACTCCTCAACTCTACCATATCTAGCATCTCCGGCGTAAACATCTAAATTAGGCGAATAACAATGTGTAACGCCCAAGGCTCGCGCTTCTAATGCTGTTTGAGAAGCCATTTTCTTTATTAGCTTTGGTTCCCATGTTGATGCACAAGCCACTGCTTGTGGGTAAACCGTAGTATTACCATAATAATCTAAAACAAGCCATAATCCGTGTAGTGCTTCTCCATATTTCATAACCGGAATACCTAACCGCTCATTAGCAGGTGCGTCTTGAATCATTTCCGTTACCTTTTCGTCAAAGGTCATTTTACCAATAAGGTCTGCTACTTTTACCGCAATTGTCGCATCTTTATTGCTTACCTCTTGTGTTGTGTTTTTTTTAGACCCACAACCTAAAAATATGGCTAAAATTAAACCTGCTACTATAACTTTTTTCATTAATTCAAATTTATGGATTAGTTATTTTAATTATTCAAAATTTCGAATGCCTGGCACTATCTTTATATTTAATAAACCTTTAGTTTCTGGCCACTTTAAAACAATAATTTTTTGACTAGAAGCATCCCAAATAAAATTTGACAGACTAATTGCTTTGTTGCTTTTATACAATTCGAGCCCTACATTTTTTAAAGGATTATAAAACATTGTGGTATGATCGTCAATTAAAATTGAAAAACCATCGGGATAATGTCTATTTGCACCAACAAATATTTTGGAAATGCCTTTGTTATTATCAGGATATAATTTTAAATCTAGAGTTCGCGTTGCATGGTTAAATAAAAAGGAATGAATTGTACCCGCTATAGCTTGCGGAAATGGTCTTGCTATTATATCTGTAATATATTTGCGCTCCACAGTTCCGGCATCTGTTTTATCACTAAAAATAGACCATGTTGACGGCCCACCTGGCAAAAAATTTTGCATACTTCTGTTTCCTAAAAACCAAGCTTTAATAGAACCAACACCCATACGATCGAAAACCTCAGCGGTTTTAATATATAATTCTTTGTATTTTAATTGCCCCAATTTACCAGTAACTAAAGTATCTGTTGTTGCATAGGTTGGAAAACCCCATTCCCCGATAAAAATAGGTGCCTTAAGCATATCCGATTCCTTATCAAAACGATCCATTACAGGTTTTACTAAATCTATTTTATTTTGATAAATATGCGGTGCAAAAAGAATATTCGTTCTATTTATAGGCGCTGTTATTTCAGCATATTGGTTATTATCTATGGCTTCCCCTTTATTCATGAAGATAGATTGAAAAAGAATTTTTTTATTAGGATTTATTTTTTGACTTTCATCTATTATTTTTTGATAAAGCGGAATTAAATAGGTATTAGTAAGAGCGTTATACGATATATCCATGGTTAACTTTCTTGGCTCGTTAACAACATCGTATCCTAAAACAGAAGGCGCATTGGAATAGCGTTTCCAAATAACTTTCCAAGCATTGATGTACGTTTTATATTCATTATTTTTATTTTCCCAGAATGCTTTCCAGATAAATTTATCCACACCATAAACCGTCATTTTAAAAATAGTTTTCATACCTGAGTGCTTACCCATAGCTACTAAAGAATCTAATTTTAAAAGGTAACTAGGCTGAAGTTTACCTCCAGGAAAATCACTTAATTTACCAAGTTCTAAACGTATAACTTGTGTATTAGCTCCCATTCTAACCATTCGGAAATAATCATCTGTATTAAAAAATACTTCACCGGCATGATCGTTAGTGTTAATAACAAAACCTCTCGGTATTATATGACGTCCTTCTACATCCCTTAACCCATGCTTTATTTGCGAAAAAGTAGAAAAGAATGATAAAAGAAACACAAAACAAAAAATACTAAATTTCATAAATTATTATTTATTTAAACCGTAATTGATAAACACAGGATTTGTGTTGTAATTTTAAAACTTAAAAGTAGTTTTATGCGCAACTTAATCTTAAATTACTAAAAAAAGAATAATTCGCTAATGCAATATATGTTTCATAATATTAATGTGCAACCTGTACTGTACTGCTTTTTATAAATTCCCGTCGTAGAACCAATGTAACTTTAATCTTTTTAAAATATCTGGTAAGCGTTTGGTAGACTTGTGATTGCCAAAATTACTGGTTAGATAGAGAGAAGAACCATTTCAACATTTTTATTCGATAATAATATTATTCAGTTTTACAGTTATCTAGGTGAAAAACAATAAAAAAAAGCACAATCAAACTAGCACCCAAATAGAAAAATAAAGGTCCATAATAAAAAAGTAAAATGTCTTTTAATTACAAACTAAACCGTTCTAGAAAACCCATTAATTTAGTATGCATTTCATTAGTGTAATCCAAATGTGTTACCATCCTTAACTTACCACCTCCCATGCTAATTATTTTTATATTATTTTGCTCTAACTTGTTTAAAAACATGTTTTCATTTACAGCGCTATTTAATTCAAAAATTACAATATTAGTTTCAATAGGCTCAACAGTTTTAACAAAGGAAAGCTTGTCAAGAGCCAAACCAATATCCTTTGCTTTTATATGATCATCTTGTAAGCGTTCCAAATTATGCTCTAAAGCATATAAACCTGCACCTGCTAAATACCCAGCTTGGCGCATGTTTCCTCCAAAAATTTTTCGAATTCTTAAAGCATTTTGCATAATTTCAGAATTACCTACTAAAATAGAACCTACAGGGCAACCCAATCCTTTGCTTAAACAAACCGAAATAGTATCAAACAAAGACCCATATTGTAAAGTAGTTTCAGTTTTAGTCGCTAACGCATGCCACAGCCGCGCGCCATCCAAATGGAAACCTAAATTATTATCTACGCAAACTTTTTTTATTTTAATTAACTCATTAAAATCCCAACACGCACCACCGCCTTTATTTGTTGTATTTTCAACTTCCACTAAACTCGTTTTACTGTAATAATAAGCGTCTGGATTTATAGCCTCTTCTACCTGTTTTGCAGTAAACATTCCACGGTTGCCATCGATTAATTTACAAGAAACACCACTATTAAAAGATGCACCGCCAGATTCATAATTATAAATATGCGCATATTTATCACAAATAACTTGGTCTCCGGGGCTGGTATGTAACTTTAATGCGGTTTGATTTGCCATAGTGCCACTAGGAAAAAATAACGCTTGTTCTTTACCAAACAATTTTGCCACTTTACTTTCCAGCATATTTACTGTTTCGTCTTCTCTAAAAACATCGTCCCCCACTTTGGCTTGCATCATGGCTTCCAACATGTCTACCGATGGTTTTGTTACCGTATCACTTCTAAGATCTATTATCATTTTAAAAAATATTATGAGTAAAGCTAAAAAATTATATTCAGAATTATTTTCAACCGGATGATTAAATCTTATTTTTGTTCAAAATAAAAACTTATGATTACATCAGATCAAATTAAAGATCTAAATACCCGCCTCGACAAACTTAGGCACTATCTTTGACATAGATGCCAAGCTTATAGAAATACAAAATGAAGAGGAGCAAACTTTCGATCCTAACTTTTGGAACGACTCCAAGGCTGCGGAAGTTATTATGAAATCTCTGCGTGTTAAAAAAAAATGGATTCAAGATTATAATGATGCTAAAACTTTAGTGGAAGATCTTGAAGTTATTTATGAGTTTTTTAAAGAGGACGAAGCCACATTAGAAGATGTTGAAAAACGATATACTAAAGCAACAACCTTAATTGAAGATATTGAGTTTAGAAATATGCTCTCTGAAGAAGGCGATAGCTTGAGCGCCGTATTACAAATTACCGCTGGAGCTGGTGGAACTGAAAGCTGTGACTGGGCAAGTATGCTAATGCGTATGTACCTGATGTATGCTGAAAAAAATAATTTGAAAGTTAAAGAATTAAACTTTCAAGAAGGCGATGTTGCTGGTATAAAAACAGTAACCCTAGAAATTCAAGGCGACTTTGCTTTTGGTTGGTTAAAGGGGGAAAACGGTGTGCACAGGCTAGTTCGTATTTCACCATTTGATAGTAATGCTAAACGCCATACGAGTTTTGCTTCCGTTTACGTTTATCCGCTTGTTGATGATACGATAGAAATTGAAATAAACCCTGCAGATATCGAAATTACCACAGCACGCTCTAGTGGTGCTGGTGGGCAAAATGTAAATAAAGTAGAAACTAAAGTACAATTATTACACAAACCCTCTGGTATACAAATTCAATGTTCGGAAACACGTTCTCAACACGATAACCGGTCGCGAGCTATGCAGATGCTAAAATCTCAATTATACGAAATTGAACTTCAAAAACAATTAGCACAGCGCGAGGATATTGAAGCTGGTAAGATGAAAATTGAATGGGGAAGCCAAATTAGAAACTACGTAATGCACCCCTATAAATTGGTTAAAGATGTGAGAACAGCACATGAAACCGGTAATGTAGATGCTGTTATGGATGGTTATATTGATGCTTTTTTAAAGGCCTACTTAATGGCTATGGGACAAAAAGAAGAAGACAACAACCAGTTATAAAATTATTTTTACAAAAGCTTTAAAAAGCTATCTTTTAACAACACTTTAAATTAACCTATCCCTCTTTTAAAAATATAGGCAAAAAATCACCTAAAAGCGCATATAATGATAAAAATATACCATAATAACCGTTGTAGTAAGTCGCGTAGCGGTTTAGCAATTTTAGAAAAATCGGGAAAACAAATTGAAGTCATAAAATATCTAGATCAAGGTGTTTCTACTCAAGAATTAAAACATATTATTACATTGTTAAACGTAAAACCTATAGCAATAGTTAGAAAAAACGAATCTATTTGGAAAGAATTGTTTAAAAATAAAACATTAAGCGACTCTGAAGTTATTGAGGCCATGGTTAAATATCCAAAACTAATTGAAAGACCCATAGTTATAAATAATGATAAGGCTGTTATTGGCAGACCTCCAGAATTAATTATAGAGTTGCTATAACTTACTCCAATGCTTGCACTTAAACAGCTTTTTAATAGACCTATACATTTATAAAAAACACCTTAAAAAATTTAGCTAATTATTATATCTTTTAAAATAGTTGCACAAATATAAATTTCCAAACAGGTAGGGCACCTTATTCTTTTTTGTTTTGAACCTATAAAAAATGGTGCTAAATTTTTAAACAAAAAAAAACACCTTACTAATTGTAAGGTGTTTTAGCTAACACAGAGTGTTGTGAATACTATTTTATTCCTTTAATTTTAAAATTTCACTGCCTGCCATTAAAAACGCACCTGTGCCAAAATTTTGCCAAGAATCTGCTGTTGCTGGTTCTGGAAATGCACCAATGTTTTGTACCCAACCTACGCGACCGTCTTCATGCTGGCATGCCACTAACGCATTCCAAGCCTTTTTAACTGCCGGCGCATATACTGCTTTATCAAGTAAACCATTATTTACTCCCCATGCTAACGCAAAAGTGTAAAAACCACTACCACTTACTTCGCCATGGTTATAGGTTTCTGGATTTAATAAACTTGTATGCCACAAGCCACTTTTTGGTTGTAATTCCAATATTCTAGAAGCCATTTCTTTAAATAAATTCTCATAAAAACTGTAGTGTTCATAATCTTTTGGCATATCCTCTAACAATAAAGCTAAACCACCAAGTACCCATCCGTTACCCCTAGACCAAAATATTTTTTTTCCATTTGGTTCTTTCCTATCGGTATCTGTGCCTTTCCATACAAAACGCATATCTCTTGCAAATAAACGCTCTTCTTTATCATACAACTGTTTATATGTTTGCATGTAAAACTTGTGCATATCGTCTAAATATTTAGGCTGATTCGTTTGCTTAGCATATAAATTTATTACTGGAGGCGCCATGAATAAAGCGTCGCACCACCACCATAAAATCGTTTTACCTTCCTTACTCTTATCTGTTCCAGCTTTCCAATTATCATTTTCATAAAGATGAGTATCTATAAATTTTTTAGTAGGTTCTAAATCCACGAAATTTTTTCTACCTCCGTTTTTATTAAGATATAAATAACTATACGAAATCGCTACATCATCTGCATGATGCATGCGCTTATAAGTTTGCCAATTATTCCAATACCCCATATTTTTTAATGCTGCTAAATACATCATGTCTTTAGTTGCTTTATGCGCTCTTGCTACGCCAGTATAGTAGGCTCCTGCAGTCCAATCTGTTGGTGATATTGCAAAAATGGGATGTGATTCTTGCCACTCCAAAGCACTAATCATTACATTTTTAACCACTGTTTTATTTGTAGGTTTTGGAGCTGTTACCTTTTGAGCTGTAGAGCAACTAAAAAATGTGAAAACTATTAATAATGTAAATATTGATTTGTTCATTTTTCTATTTTTTTAATTTGAAAGTTGTTTCTAAATACTTTTGAGATGATGTTCCTATTTTCACCGTATAATCGCCCGCCTCTAAAATCTTTTCCATTTTTATTCCAGTAAATTCTAACATTTTTGGTGTAATTTTAAAAGATACTGTTTTACTCTCTCCAGCATCCAATTCAATTTTACTAAAACCTTTTAATTCTTTATCCGGTCGTGTTACTGAGCCTATTTCATCTTTAATATACATTTGTACAACTTCCTTAGCTTTTATATTACCTTTATTGGTAACCTTAACACTAACCTCAATTTCTGAATCTGGTGTAATGTCTGAATTTGAAATTGCAATATCAGAATATTCAAAATCTACGTAACTTAAACCATGTCCGAAAGGGTAAAGCGGCCCTTGGCCTAAAAAGAGATATTCTTTCTTGTAATTAATCTCTTTCATACTATAATGGTAAGGTAACTGACCTATCGATCTTGGAATAGTAACAGGCGATTTTCCTGATGGTGAAACATCTCCAAAAATAATTTTTGCTGTGGACTCATCTCCAAATTCACTTAAATCCCAAGTATCTAGAATAGCATCTGCTTCTTTAGCAATAGCATTTATAGATAAAGTTCTTCTGTGCTTTAAAACTACAATAACGGGTTTACCAACAGCTTTAATTTTCTCTATAAGCTCGTCTTGCGGTCCAACAGGATCGATTGTTGCACGATCGCCTAAAGTACTACTGCTAAAGTAAGCTTCTTTAGATGTAAACTCATCGCCACCTAAAAACAAAATAGAAACATCTGCAACTTTAGCTTTATTAACTAAACTTGCAATAGCCTTTGGATCTCTATCTAAAAGTTTTGGTGCTCCTCCTTTTTGGTTTGTTAACTGAAATCCTTTTTCTGCAATAAAACTAACATTATTTCCCGCAACAGACTCGAACATAGCTTTTGTATTCTCCTTTAACAAAGGCCCTAATAAAGCTACTTTCACCCTGCTATCTTTAGATAATGGTAAGGCTTTATTCTCATTTTTCAACAAAATTATAGATTCTAAATCGGATGTTTTCGCTAACTCTAAAGACGTTTGCGAACGCACGCCTTTTTTAACGGCATCAATATCAATATAAGGATTATCAAACAATCCTAGAATAAATTTTGTTCTTAAAACACGTCTTACAGAGCGATCTATTAATTGCTCTAATTCTGGATTTTTCTTTACCATTTCAGGAAGGTAGGAATACGAATCTTCTGCATACAAATCTACATCAATACCTGCTTCTAAACCCATTTGTGCTGCTGCCTCTGGGGATTCTGCCACATTCATAAAATAAAATAAACGTGCAATATCGTTAGAATCAGAAACCACATAACCTTTAAAATCCCATTGATCTCTTAATACACCCGTTAACAACTCTGGGTTTCCATGACTTGCAATACCGTTTAAATCGCCATGTGATGCCATTATACCTAATGTTTTAGCCTCCTTTACAGCGGCTTCAAACGGTGGGTAAATTTCGTCTATTAATGTACGTTCAGAAATCTCAATGGCAGCAAAATTAGAACCTCCTAAGACCTGTCCATAGCCTGCAAAATGTTTCGCAACTGCACCAATATGTGTACCCTTACCCAAACCTTCGTAATCGCCTTGAACACCAATTATTGCATTTTTAACCATTTGGGTTGTTAAATATGTATCTTCTCCAAAAGCTTCACTCATGCGCCCAAAACGTGGATCGCGAACAATGTCTGCTTCTGGTGAATGGCACATGTGCATGCCTCTTAATCGTGCTTCGCGACCTACAACATCCCATTGTTGTCTTACCAATTCAACATTAAAAGACGCTGCAGACGTCATTGGGCGCCCAAATTTGGTACAGCCTTCTGCATCTACCCCATTATATGATTCTGTTACAAATAATGCTGGTATCCCCCAACGATTATTTTCTATAATATATTTTTGAAGCTCGTTATTTAATTTAGCAGCTGCAACAGCATCAATATGCTCTCCTGGGTTTTTAATACCTGCAATACCTAATTTCAATTTTTTAATAACTCTATCCGAAAGTTTTAATTTCCCATTTTCGTCTGGTTTAGTTCCAATATTAGCGTGAAAAATACGCATTTGTGCTACTTTTTCTTCAAGTGACAACTTGGGCAACAACGCTTCCACGCGATCATCTATAGCTAATGATGCATCTTTATAATCGTTGCTAGACGACTGCAATGTAGATGATTTTTCTCCACAAGAATAAAGCAAACAAGTTAAAATTGCTAAGGGTAGAATTAATAATTTCTTCATTATTTAATGATATTTAATTTGAAAATGAAAATGAATCTATTTGTAATGGTTTATTATCCAACTGCTCAATTAAAATGAAGAAGCTCTCTTTATTACTTAAATTAGGCAAATCCATTTCTAAAGTATTATATTTTTTTAATGTAGATTTAATTTTAAATGTTTTTTGATTAACAATAGCACCTTGTAAAGTAGTTTTTCTGACTTGAATTGAAAACTTACCACTATTCGCAGCCAAGACTTTTATATTAAGTTTTGATCCATTTTTTAAACCTGAAATGTTCGGGTAATTTAAGTAACTTTTATTTGCTGTAGTTTCAACAATAAAATTATTTCCTAATTCTCTTTTTACTAAACCATCGGCTTTAAAAAAATCTTCAGCCTCAATAACATCATTTGCATTATAATTCCCAACTCCAATACCATCTACACGTATTGTTGCTATTTCTCCATTTTCCTTGTAATGAATATAACTTATAAATGTATCTCTAAACCACCGATTACCTGTTTGGCTAATATCGCAATAAGTATAATACCACTGGTTATTCCATTCGAAAAAAGAACCATGCCGTCCTTGAAGAAACCCACTTGGCCAAGTTGGTGCATCATAACCTTTTGCAAAACTGTTTTTTGTAATTATAGCGTCTTTATAATCATAAGGGCCATACAAATCATCAGCCATAGCATAAAAACAACCCCAAGACAAATAATATTTGTCGTTATATTTATGTATAAAGGGCTTATCATCCGTTGGTTTTTCTATGTTTTTTCCATCCTGATTATAAGGACCTCTAGGGTTATTAATAATTATTTTTTTAGGTTTTTCCGCTAAGCTTATCATATCGTAATTTAGCTTAGCTATATAATAATCCCAAACTCCAAAAATGATATAATGCACGCCATCATCTTCAAAAATGGCCATATCATATTCATCAGTTGGTGTTAAATTTTCAACTAATAATGGCTTCCCTAATGGATCTTGCCATGGACCAACAGGTGTATCGCCAACTACAACTCCAGTTTGCTCGTTACCTTCTGAAAAAAACCAGTAATATTTACCATCTTTTTCACCAACATCGGTAGCCCAGCATCTTGAGTAGTCTTTCCCTATGTACGTCTCCTTAGGATTTAACACACTGCGTTTTGTCCAATTTACAAGATCTGGAGAAGACCAAATCCACCAATCTTCCATAATAAACTTATCATTTTTTATAGATTTATCGTGCGACGCATAAACGTAGGCAGTATCTTTAAATATATGAATATGCGGATCGTTCAACCCTTGATTAGGAACAATAGGGTTTTGCGCACTTAAAACCACAGTAATTATTAAAAAACTAAAAGAAAAAAGACTCAAATCCCTCATTATAAACTTACTATATTTAATTTATTTTGATGCTAAATTTATGGATTAAACACAAGGACTAAATGTACAATGAAGTGGTTTTAAATGTATCCTGCTCTATCATGTAAATAAGATTGAATCTATATAATAATAATAATAAGAGCTGTGGGATTTTTGTAAAATCCCATACTTTAATCATACCAAATTAAGCGCATTTATACTACTACAAGATAATTAGTTAAGCAAAAGTGAATATTAATAGACAGCTTTAATTTAGACTACTATTTAATTTGTTATTCGACCTATAAATATTATTCTAATCTATATATTACTAACGGGACAAAAATAAATTAATACAAGCTCTAACTATTAACAAGCCTTAGAAAGAAAAAGGTTTCATAAAATTATATTTTCACAAAACCTTTAACATCTCAAAATATTCACAAAAAAAAGCCAGTATTTATTTTACTGGCTTTTTTAAAGTTAAAATGAATTTATTTTTAGTTGAATTACGTGCTCCCCTGGTGAAAGCCTTATGGACTCGAAGGCCGATGGCACCTTCTCTCCATTATGTATTAAATCTTTTCCGTTTAATGCATTTAATGAGAATTCAGCAACCATATTTCCTGGCACTTCAATTTTATAAGTTTGTAACCTAGGTCCGTTATGCTTAAACTCTCCCTTTATAGTACCTCTAACTGTAGGCACCTCTATAGTACTGGATTTTAAATTGCTCATTTGCGGCTTTATAATAGCCACCTCAAAACCAGGAGTTTTAGGCTTTATGCCCCATAACCCCCTAGGTATTGCATTTGCAGGCACTGCACCCCAAGCATGATTCCAATCTTGATTATTTTTAAACCTAAGTCCCCAGGCTTCCCAAGTAATTGTAGAGCCACCTCGTATCATGTTATACCAACTTCTTTCGGCCGTGCTCGCCATTAATTTTAAAGCGTAGTCTGCTTCTCCTGCATTATAAAGACCATCCATTAAAAATTGAGAACCATAAACACTGCATGCCATACCTCTAGACTTTACAAACTTAACAACCGACTCGAAATGCTCTTCTGGAACTAATCCAAACGCTAAAGGCATCATGTTAGCGTGTAAAGAAGCATGATCTGTGCCAATACCATCTATATAAATACCACGTTCTTTATCGAACATTTGTTCATTTACAGCTTTTTTCGCTTTAGCTGCTCGCAACTCAAAATCTAAAACTTCTTGTGTTTTGCCTAAAATTTTAGCAAACTCCGCCATTATTTTCATGTTTTCGTAGAAAAACGCATTAATAACGGTGTTATAAGGTTTAAAAATGTAACCATCTCTTTCGCCTTTATTCTTTGGGTCGCCTCCCCAGCCTGCAGATGGCCAATCTACAATATCTTTTAATGGGTTTTTGTAACCGGGTTTAAAACCAAGCTTATACATAAACGCCTCATCTACTTTTGTTGATGTTACTAGACCATCCTCGTTAGACAACTCATAAAGTGTTTTATGCTTTAAATCTTCATAATACCTTTCTATAAGCTCAGTATTACCTGTATACATGTAATCTGCGTGTAACAAAAGTGCAACATGTTGTTGCCATTCCGTTGGCCATGTAGGATGCTGCATAAAATATTCTATGGTTCGCCTTGCGATAGCATACTCTCTATCTGTAGTGTAGTGGCTTAATTGGTTTAAATAAGCATCTGCTTCGTAAGGAATGCGCTCTCTATCCCCATCTACATATAAACCATTAAAAGTTGTTGCCTTTATGGAGTATTTACATAATTCCCAAACTTGATTTAAGATGTTGTTATCACTATCAAAACTACTGGCCTCATCATCCCAATACGAACGGTGGGCTAGCTGTGTAAAATCGTTGCTGCTAAGTGGTTCTTGAGCGCCTTCTACCTCGGCATATCTAAAAGGCATTAGCACAGGAAAACCCTTTGGCAAAGCTATAGCTTTATTAGGTAGCGTATTTCTAGTGTCCGGTGTTATATTTAATTGATATACTGTTTTTCCTGGTACGACATTAACCTTAACTTCTTGGTAGCGAATATGACTTTTTTTAGGAGGCTGTCTATTTAAGTTTTCTCCTTCTAGTTGTTCTCCTATTCTAATAGTTAATGTATGTGGTGTTTTAGCCTTATAAGTAAAATTGATAGTAGCAAAAGCGGCTTTACCGAAATCGATAAAATAAAAATCGTTTCTCTTCTCAAATTTTACAGGTTTAATTTCATCTACTTCAAATTTATTCTCAGTAGAAATTATATAACTATCGCTGGTTCCTGTGGTGAATTGTTGTGCTTCTGAGTAATCGACCAAACGGTTTTCCTCATCCCAAATTCTAACTTTCCAAAAGTATGTTTTACCAGATTGTAACGGTGCGCCTTGGTATTCTACATTTGTAGATGCTGAGGAACGTATTTGTTTACTATCCCAAACGTTACCATTATTGTTATTTATATCTTTTTTATTAGAAGCGACTAATATTTGGTAAGCACCTTGAAACTTTGCTCCTAATGGTACCGTCCAACCAAACTCGGGTTTCAAATCGTAAATTTTAACTTCACTACTTGGTTCTCTTATAAGTTCCACAGTTAAATCGCTTGGTGCTGCTCTGTAAATATTACTATTTTTCTTTATTAATTCTTCAAGCTTTGCACGTAAATTATCTGCTATGTCTTTGTACTTCTTTTTACCTATTAGATTTTTAACCTCTTTAGGATCTTTTTTTAAGTTGTAAAGTTCTTCTATACTTTTATCATTAACATATCTAAAAAATTTCCAGTCTTCGGTACGTACGCCTTCACTTGGTGGAATTTCACTAAAATCCCAAATATGTTCAATTAAAATAGTATCTCTTGCTATTGTATTAGTTTCTTTTTTAACAATTGGCATTAAACTTTTACCTTGCCATGTGTCTGGCGCTTTAACACCTGCTAAATCTGCTATGGTTTGTGGTACATCAATATTTAATACCATATCATTAACATCTTGATGCTTATTTACTCGTGGATCAAAAATCATTAAAGGTACACGTATCGAGTTATCATACATTAACCACTTACCTGCTAATTTGCGTTCGCCTAAGAAATATCCATTATCACCCATTACAATAATAACCGTATTTTTATCGACACCTTTTTCTTTTAATTTTTTACGAATTTTAGCTATTTCTAAATCTACACCAGCAATCATTCTATAATAACCTTTTAGGCTATGCTGGTATTTTTCAGGTGTATCGTAACGCCATGTCCAACGTAACCAATTAAAGCCTTTTTTCACTATTTCTGGTTGCGCATCAAAATATTTATCGTCTGCCAATTCTGGGCCAGGAATAGTTGTATCTGCTAACAATTTATCTGTTGTATCTTGCCAGAAATATTGATCAGGTGCGCCATCATGCGCGTGCGGTGCACTAAAACTTAATGATAAACAAAAAGGCTTGTTATTCTGGGCATTACTATCTATAAAATCTATAGCTTGTTGGCCCGTGTATCGGGTTAAGTGTACTGTATCATTATCAATTGTTTTATAGTAATAACCTCTTCTATCTTTAAATCTATGATTTCTGTCATAAGATTCATATTCATCAAATTGTTTATCTAAATCATCATAACGCACACCGTATTTACCAAAAAAACCTGTATGGTATCCATTATTTTTAAGTAACGTTGGGTACGAATTTGCCATATACTCGCCCCTAATGTTACCCGTTTGGAAGTTAAAGTTGTGAGCGCGCTCGTGTAAACCAGTAAGTATGCTAGCTCTACTAGCTGCACAAATAGGCGTTGTAACAATAGCTGAGTTAAAATAAGTTCCCGATTTAGCCAAGGCGTCCATTTGTGGCGTTTCTACATATTTATTTCCTGCATAACCTATAGCATCAAAACGTTGATCATCGGTAAGAATGAAAATAATATTGGGTTTTTCTTCTTGTGAAAAAAGTGTCTTAAAACTATTAAGAACAATTAAAAAGGCTAATAAATAAATGTTTTTTTGCATAAAAAATTATTGTATTGCAGTTTATTAACTCTACCTATAGTAGGTAAAGCAAGATATAAAAATTAATTTTTAAAATTATAAACTTTAATTTTAAACTCTATCCTGTACTATACTGTTAATAAAGCGTTAAAAATAATGTATTTGTTTGATGTCATTTTGTAATTCAAAACAATTTTATGATTAAAAATATACAAGAAATTCAAAACAACAATCCCACTATTTTGGAAACCACATTACTCTTAAAATAAACTATTTTTACTGTAATAATAGAAGTCTAATAAGAAGTAATATATAACTCAATATTCACAAAAAACACATATGCAGTTAAAAATCAAACACTTGTTACTGTAAACAAAAAAAACATTAATTTAGCATTTAACCTTATGCAATTATATACACACTAACAATAACTTAAAAGAATTCAGATTTAATTAATTACAACGGCTTATTATATTTTTTTTAAGACTCATTAATTCTTAAAAAAATTCCATTTTAAAAGCTTGGATACATTTTATTTGTTTTACTTGCAATCACCCTTTATTCTTAAAAAGAAAAAATATGTTAAAAAAAATCATACTACTGCTCCTTATTAGTTCTACAACTATTGTTTTTGCACAGAATTCAACAGAAAAGGAACTAAAACTAATTGAAACTCCAGAACAAATTGAAAGTTTTTTAGCATCTAAAAAATCAAGAAAAAACAAAGTTGTTACGTTTAATGAAGAAAAACATAAAACCGTATTAGCTAAAAAACTTTTTAAACTTAATGTAGGAAGTACAAAAATTATAGAAAGTGAATTTCAAAAAACCTTTTATAAAGTTATAAAGAAAACAAGAGATACTTACCACCGGGTATCTTATATTTATTTAAACGGGTCTACGTACAAATTAAACGAGCTAAATGCACTTAGGGCTAAAATTATTAAAAGCTATAATGAGGGTACATCATTTGATATTTTAGCAAGAAAATATTCTATGGATGCCACCGCATATAAGGGAGGCGATTTAGGCTGGTTTTCAAACGGTAAAATGCATCCAGATTTTGAGCAAGAAGTAATGAGATATTCCCACGACGTAAAGGATATTTTCACACTTGATATACCATCTAAAAATCAATATTTTGTTGTACTAAAAACTCACGAACCCAAAGAAATTTTAGCTATAGATGTATTAAAAATAGTAGAACCTTTACGATAGGCCAAATTTTAAATTTAATAAAAAAGAAACATGCAACTTTTTTACAGCATAGACGTAACGGAATCCACAACCGAATTTACTTTTAAAAAGGATGAGAGCAAACATATTATAAAGGTTTTACGTAAAAATATTGGCGACCAATTACATATTACAAATGGTTTAGGTTGGCTTTTTATTGCTGAAATTACCGTGCCAAGTATTAACAAATGTAAAGTTTCAATTATTTCAAAAAAGCTACAGCCCAAGCGAAACTACACGTTGCATTTAGCTGTAGCGCCAACAAAAATGAACGATCGTTATGAATGGTTTTTAGAAAAAGCAACTGAAATAGGTCTTGACAGCATCACACCTATAATTTGCCATCATAGCGAACGAAAATTGATTAAGCCAGAACGCTTTGAGCGCATTTTGCAATCTGCAATGAAACAATCCTTAAGTTGCTATTTACCTAAGCTTAATAAAGCAACTTTATTTCAAGATTTTATTGACCAGAATTTCGCAGGCTCAAAATTTATTGCACATTGCGAAGACAGCGACAAAAAATATCTTAAACAACAATTAATACCTAATGAGAATACAACTATTTTAATTGGTCCGGAAGGCGATTTTTCAACTAAAGAAATTACCCAAGCTATTAAAAATAATTTTATTCCGGTAGCACTAGGAAGAACTAGGTTAAGAACCGAAACTGCGGCCCTAGTTGCGTGTCATTCTGTGGCCTTTACTAATGAGTTGCAATAAATAATAAAGCCTTATTATAAGTACTAGAAATATCTAAATAAATAGCATGTAAACCCTTTTTTAAGATTATTTAAAACATCTTTATTTTGATATTTAATTTTTAAATACTTCTTTTAAATCAACAGCCTCAAGCATAAATTTAAAGCTAAATAATACGCCATATTATTTAATAAAAATAACGGTAAAAACATGTTTTACGTGGTAATTATTTTTATTTTTGATAACTATGTATTTAAGTCCAAAAAAAGAAAGGAAGAGTCTTATAATCTTGTTTTTACTTAATGTATTATTAACAACGTCTTGTTTATCACAAGATTTAGCAATTCTTAAGTATAAAGGCGGAGGCGATTGGTATGGAAACCCTACCGCCCTGCCCAATCTAATTCGTTTTTGCAACGCCAATATAAACACTAAAATAGGTACTAAACCTGTAACCGTTGAAACAGGAAGCACTGATATTTATCAGTTTCCTTTTATACACATGACAGGGCACGGAAATGTTTTTTTCAATGAAACTGATACAGAAAACTTACGTAATTACTTAATTTCTGGTGGTTTTTTACATATTGATGACAATTACGGCATGAAACCCTATGTTATAAAAGCTTTAAAAAAAGTATTCCCTAATAAAGATTTATTAGAACTACCTGCAAGCCATGCTATTTTTAATAGCGTTTATAAATTTCCAAATGGTTTACCTAAAATACATGAACACGATGGTAAACGACCGCAAGCATTTGGACTTTTTAATGATAACAGATTAATCGTTTTTTTTACTCTGGAGAGCGACCTTGGAGACGGCTGGGAAGATCCTGCTGTGCATAATGATCCTGCAGATATAAGAGAAAAAGCACTAAAAATGGGTGCTAATATTATTAAATATGTTTTTGAAAATTAGAGCCATTTTAGGTATAATAAGTAAGCGCACATAATTTATGCAACTCACGCACTATAACACTAAATTTAACGAAAAAAGATTTCCTATTACCTTAATTTGCGACAATGTTACTAACGCTCCAAATATTGGTAGTTTATTTAGGATTGCAGATGCCTTTGGTGTTGAAAAACTAATATTTTGTGGTAAAAACATTCAATTAGGGCGAAAGACAACAAAAACATCGCGTTCTACTGAAAAATTTGTGAATTATGAAATTAATAAATCTGCATTGGACGTTATCGCGTCCTTAAAATCTGAAAATTATCAAATCGTTTCATTAGAAATTACAGATACTAGTAAACCTATTCACGAGGTTAAATTTTTACCCGAAAGTCCAATAGCACTCATTATTGGCGACGAAAATTTTGGGATTTCCGATACTATTTTAAAAACTTCAAACGATATTATTCATATTACTATGTTTGGTAAAAACAGTAGCATGAATGTGGTACAAGCTACTAACGTTGCGCTGTACGAAATTACAAAACAACTTCTCCTTAAGTAATAAATAGCTATTATACTAAAATCAAAAATTTAAAACCAACAAAATAATATTATATTTATCGCATGAATTCAAACACGATTACTAATGGTATATTAAAAGCCATTGGCATCCTATCAGGAATTTTATTGCTACTTTTCTTTTTATATCAAATTCAGTCCGTAATAGGGTATATTGCCATAGCTGCTGTAATCTCTTTAATTGGGCGGCCAATTGTACTGCTTTTGGAGCAAAAGTTAAAATTTAAAAATACCATAGCTGCAATTACTACTATGTTTTTTTTATTAAGCTTATTACTAGGTTTAATTGGGTTATTTATTCCGTTAATTATTAAGCAGGGTCACAATTTATCTTTATTAGATATTGAAGCCCTACAAACTAATATAGAAAACTTATATCTAGAAATTATTTCCTATTTTGATATTGGAAAAATTGATTTAAAAGCCTCAATAAAAGGCTCGGACATGATCTCGAAAATTGATTATTCTATATTACCAGATTTCTTAAATTCTGTTATTAGTGGTCTAGGTAGCTTTAGTATTGGTTTGTTTTCCGTTTTATTTATTTCCTTTTTCTTTTTAAAAGATAGCAGATTATTTGAAACCGGGATGCTTACATTTATTCCTAACAATAAGGCATCGCGATGGAAAGCATCTTCTACACAAATTAAAAATTTACTCTCAAGGTATTTTGTTGGGTTAATATTTCAAATACTTATCCTATTCATAATTTACACAATTGGCTTACTAATAATTGGTGTTGAAAATGCCATTGTAATCGCATTTTTGTGCGCCCTATTAAATTTAATACCATACGTTGGCCCATTGGTTGGCGCCTTTTTAATGCTAACATTAACCATGACAAGTAACCTTGGCGCATCTTTTAGCGATGTTATTCTGCCAAAAACATTTTGGGTATTTATCGTTTTTTTAATTGGTCAACTTATTGATAATTTTGGAAGCCAACCCATTATATTTTCAAAAAGCGTAAAATCCCATCCGCTTGAAATATTCTTAATTATTTTAATTACAGGTATTCTATTTGGCGTTATTGGTTTAATTATAGCTGTACCAGCATATACCGCCATAAAAGTAATTTTAAAAGCATATTTATCAGAAAATCAAATAGTAAAAAAATTAACTAAAAACCTTTAAATACTAGTTTGAACAAATCGCTATTAAATACTGAAATTCAATACTTCATAAAATCTAATATAAATTCAATAATTAGTAATTTAATACTTAAAGGTACTGCTTTTCCTGGTGTAAAAACACAGGAAATTATTGAACAAATTGAAGCAAAAAACAGGAGTAAAAACAAACTTCCTTTGTGGTATCAGACAGAAAATATTTACTTTCCTAATAAACTAAACATTGAGCAAACATCATCTGAAGTTACAGCAAAATACAAATCGGAATTATTAGAAGGAACAACTATAATTGATTTAACAGGAGGCTTTGGTGTCGATTGTTTTTACTTTTCAAAAATTTTTAACTCAGTTACGCACTGTGAAATAAATAAAGACCTTTCTACTATTGTTAAACATAATTTTACACAATTAAAATGCAACAATATTAACACAATTAATGCAGATGGGATAGCCACCCTGTTAGCAGAAAAAAATACCTACGATTGGATTTATATAGACCCATCTAGACGGCACGAAAACAAGGGAAAGGTTTTCTTTTTAAAAGATTGCTTACCCAATGTTCCGCAGCATTTAGAATCGCTTTTTAAGTATTCTAAAAATATTATGATAAAAACCTCGCCTTTATTAGATATAACTGCAGGAATACAAGAATTAAAACAAGTAAAAACAATACATATAGTAGCCGTAAATAACGAGGTTAAAGAGTTATTATGGATTTTACAAGATGGATTTAATAACCCGATTTCCATTAAAACTATAAATATTAAAAAAAAATCTAAAGATTATTTTCAATTTCATTTACATCAAGAAAAGCAAAATGAAGCAGACTATAGCCTACCACTAACCTATTTGTATGAACCTAATGTTGCTATTTTAAAATCTGGCGCTTTTAATCAAATATCTAAACAATTGGGCATTTATAAACTATCTAAACATGCCCACCTGTATACCAGTAAAACTCTAATAGAATTTCCTGGACGCGTATTTAAAATTAAAAATAGCATTCCATACAATAAAAAAGTTATAAAAAATTTGAAATTAAAAAAAGCTAATATTACTACACGTAACTTTCCTGAAACAGTAAAAGAACTACGAAAGCGGTTTAATATTACAGACGGTGGCGATATTTTTTTGTTTTTTACAACCGATTTAAACAATCAAAAAACATTATTATTAGTCACTAAAGTTTAATTATGATACTACAAGAGCTTACAGGTACTTATACTGTAATTGGGAATAACCAAGTTGCTGAATCCGAAACGTATAAAGGCATACTTGATTTATCTGTAAACGAAAACGATAGAATTGAAGCCAAATGGATAATAAATAATTCGCAAAAACAATTTGGCCAAGGTTTCTTTAAAGACAACATTCTTGTTATTAATTTTAACTACAAAAACGATAATACCACCTTTAAAGGTGTTGTAGTTTATAAATGTATATCAAAAGATTTATTGGAAGGTTTTTGGTCTGAAAAACATGGTGACCCAAATTATATTGGTGAAGAGCGATGTTTTAGGGTTAGCAACCTAAAAGAGATGCTCAACTAAAAAAAAACTTAGACACAAATAAATTTTATTAAATTTTAAGAAAATAAATTATTATATCGATAAAAAACAAAGTTAAAAATTGATATTGTTTAATAATGGTGTATTTTATTAACAGAAAAAAAACAATAAACACTCACATTAACTAACGCATTATTGCAAGTAAAAACTTACATTTTTTAGTGTTTTGAGCTATTTTATTGTATTTTTATCTAAATAGAATTTTAAAATAACATTTTGTTGCAAAAAAAAGCTTTCTTTGAGTATAGCGATTTGCAACACAAAGAACCTATTCAAAACATTAATTATGAAAAAAAACAGACAATTTTCAAAAAGTAAATTTATACTTTTTCTAAGCCTTTCCTTACTTTTTAATCTATCTCATGCACAACGTGTTATTAATTGTGATAATGACGATTGCTTAGAAGCCGCATTATTAGACGCTAAACCAGGAGACGAAATTATACTAAAAGCCGGCACCACATTTAAAGGTGGTTCTAGAAGTGCAGCAGATAATTTTTCCGCATTTTGGTCTAACAAAAGTGGGCAAGCTGGTAAGCTAATTACATTAAGAGGACAAAATAGTACCAACAAACCAACCATAACTTCTGGTAGAGGTACGCATTCGTGGTATGGTATAAATTTATCTGGTAGCTATTGGGAGATAAAAGATATAAAAGTAACAGATGTTTTAAAAGGTATTGTTTTAGATGAAGCAAACCATTGTAAACTTACAAATATCGATTTATCTGATATTGGCCAAGAAGCAATACATTTAAGAACGGGCTCTAGCAATAATGTTATTAAAGGGTGTGTTATAACAGAAACTGGTAGAAGGTCTGAAAATGACAAAGCTTTTGGCGAAGGTGTATATGTAGGTTCGAATAGAACATCTCATGGTAAATATGATCCAAATTGCAACAACAATATTATAGAAAATTGTGTTTTTGGGCCAAACATTTCTGCTGAAGCCTTAGATATTAAAGAAGGTACAGAACGTACTATTGTACGTAATAACACGTTTTATGCTGAAGGCATTACAGGCGCAAATTCTGGAGATTCATTTATAGATTTAAAAGGTATTTATGGTTATGTATATGGTAATACTTTTAATGTATTAAGAAATGCAGAAGCTATGAATAGTGTTATTGATATTAGTAATAGAAAGTTTGGGAGTTATGATTATAAAACAGGCAGCCATAGTGCTATTTTCGAAAATATTATTAATTTATCTGAGGAAAAAAGTAATATTCCAACCGCTAGAATTATATTAGACCCAGAGAAACAACCTAACGCTTCCGAGAATGTGCATGCATGGGAAAACACAAGAAATCCAGCAACAGGAGAAGTTATGGATGAACTATCAGAAAATGTTGTACAAAATTTTTGTCCGGAATGGAATGAGTTTAGAGATTGTGTTGCGCTAAATGTGTCTAGCGCAGCGTTACAACAAGATTTTGCAATGTACCCTAACCCTGCATTAAATGTGCTTTATATTAAGGCAGAAAACGCATCCAAAATTAAGGAAATTTATATTAATTCATTACAAGGTAAAGAGTTGTATAGAACAAAAGACATTAATCTTAATGCCGGAGTAGATGTAAGTAAATTAGCTAGCGGTATATACATTATATCATTTGCAACTAACTCGAATACTATATCTCAAAAATTTGTTAAAAAGTAATATTTAACTGTTTATATAAAAAAGCGCCTTAATTAGTAAGGCGCTTTTTTATGCTTTAAATTTTAAGGCAGATAATCAATCATTATGCAGAAAACCAAAAATTTTATAGATTTAAATCTTTGGTTTAGCCTTTTTTTACTAAAATTATCCTTTTAAAAATTAAAAAACTAAAGTAACTTGTTTATGTTTTTATATTATAACACGCTTACTAATTTATGTAACATTTAATGCATAAATGCTCAAAACTTCTATAACCACTACATGTACTTAATTTTTGGTATAATTTGTTGAAACCGTAATACTTCTTTAATTTTAGTTAATTCTTTTTTATAAGTCTGATTACTTTCTTCTAACGAAATTAAGTCATAACATTAAAGTTACTTAGCTTATTCATACCTAAATGAAGTTTCTAGGACATCATATTATTAACAAAAAAACTCATTATTGTTAGCGTTTAAACTTCAATAATGAGGATTTAAATAGTTATATTAAATTCAAATGCTTTACATCTCTATTCTTTAATCAACTTAAATGTTTCTACTTCATTATTAGTCTTAGCTTTAATAACATAAACACCTTTTGAAACTGAGCTAAGATTAATAAAATTTTTATTATTTGATACAGAAAAACTAGCTACCTCTTTACCAAGCATATCATAAAGACTTAATAAAACTAAATCGGCTCCAAAAATTCCTTTAACAAATAATTGATCTGTTGAAGGATTAGGGTAAAAACTAAGACCAGTACTTAAAGTATTAGCATTTAAAGATAAAGCACTACCTAAAGCCAATTCCAAATTTGGAATACCATAACCCAATAAAAAATCTGGATTAGT
Source organism: uncultured Algibacter sp. (assembly GCA_937958265.1). Lineage (GTDB taxonomy): Bacteria > Bacteroidota > Bacteroidia > Flavobacteriales > Flavobacteriaceae > Algibacter_B. Next base: position 288,510 of record CALGNX010000001.1, read on the forward strand.
ATATTGAGAACTAGATTCTCTAACCAATTGCATAATTTCGGCGTTTGTTTTATTTGGCAATGCTTGCCATAAACAAGTAATACCACCAGCTAAAATAGGCGAACTAAATGAGGTGCCGTTTATTACTAGAAGGTTATCATCCGTATCTATTACAACGCTAGATTGTCCTTGAGCTACTACATCGGGCTTCTGTGAGGGTTGAAAATTGCTACCTACCGAGCTAAATGAAGCATAATTCCCTGCCTCATCTACAGCACCTACAGAAAAAACAAATTCAGCATCTGCCGGTGCTCCTACCCCTTGCCCCCCCGAATTCCCAGAAGAATTAACTAATAATAGTCCTTTTTCAAAAGCAATATTAGCACCTCTTGTTATAAATGCAGTGTTGCCATCTAAATCAGCACGTGAGTAATTATAATTTGGATTATCAAAATTCATATATCCCAAAGAAGTATTAACAATATTTACACCTAAACTATCTGCACGTTCTACTGCTTCTACCCAGTAACTTTCTTCTACAGGGTTTTCATTATCCACATCTTCAGTTATAAATATGTAATACGATGCATCTGGTGCTGTACCAACAAACTCGTTTTGATTAAAACCTACCATAGTACTTAAAACCCATGTACCATGACTATCTGATGAACTGGTAAAGACATCTGAATCACGTTTTACAAAGTTATAGCCTCCTAATAAATTTCCAGAATCTCTTAATCTCTTAAACGATGCCATAGTATTTACACCAGGAAATCCGGCATCTATAACAGCAACCGTCATACCTGTACCAGTGTAATCTGCAACATGCAAAGCATCGCCGTTAAACATTTCAATTTGGTTAGCCGCTAGCCCATAATCAAACGTAGTAAATGTTTTTTCTAATTTGGAATGTGGTACTTTAGTAATTTTAGTTTCTTTTATAGGGTTTTTACTATTTAAATTATCATTTGCAAAATCAATAGTATTTACAAACGAGAAACTTTCCAAAGACTGAATATTTGCTTGAGTACCTCTAACATGCACAGCATTAAACCATTTAGATTTTGCTAAAACTGTAATTCCTGTACTGCTTTTTAATTGCGCAATGTAGGTTTCATCTACAGGAACATCACGTGCATCAATAGCAATATTATGTAGGTTTTTCCTATCAATAGCTTTTTGGGTAAGCATAGTTAAAGGGGCGTTTAAATATCCCGAAACGTTGTCTTTATCTGCTAAATAAACCCAAGCATCCTCTGCTTGCGCAAACAAATTAAAAATTGAACTAAGTAAAACTAGACATAAAATTGTAATTTTTTTCATAATAAAATACTTTTTAATTTAATTAATTACACCAGAACCTATAAGCTCATCTTCACTGTACCAAGCAACAAACTGCCCTTCTGTAATAGCCGATTGCAAATTTTCGAACTCCACATACAGCCCAGAATCTACCTTATGTAAAGTAGCACTTTCTAACCGTTGTCGATACCTTATACGTGCCATTACAGACATTTTTCCTCCTGCCTTTAAAGTCAAATCTTCCCGTATCCAATGTAATTCTTCATTAGGTACAAATAAAGCTTTTCTATATAAGCCAGGATGACTTTTACCTTGGCCTGTGTATATAATATTTTCCTTTACATCCGTATCAATAACAAAAAGAGGTTCCACAGTACCACCAACCGCAAGACCTTTACGCTGCCCTTTAGTAAAATAATGTGCACCCTGGTGCTTACCTACTATTTTTCCATAATCTGCTTTATATTCCGTTTTACGAGATAAATAAGCGAGCTTATGCTCTTCATTATTAAAAATAGTTTTTGCCTCGTTAAAAACATGATGCTTAAAAGGTATTTCAATAATAACACCTGCTTTTGGTTTTAATTGCTGTTGTAAAAATTCTGGTAATTTAACTTTTCCTATAAAACATAAACCTTGCGAATCCTTCTTATCAGCTGTTACTAAATCCAATTTACTTGCAATACTTCGTACTTCAGGTTTCGTTAGTTCCCCAATTGGGAATAAAGATTTTGATAATTGTTGTTGGGATAGTTGACATAAAAAATAAGACTGATCTTTATTAGTATCTATACCCGCTAATAGTTGGTAAACATCCTTTCCATTTTTATGTATCGTACCTTTCCTGCAATAATGCCCTGTAGCTACAAAATCTGCTCCTAATTCAAGGGCCAACTGCATAAAGACATCAAACTTAATTTCCCGATTACAAAGTACATCTGGATTTGGTGTTCTACCCTTCTTATATTCGTCAAACATATAATCTACAATACGCTCTTTATATTGAACGCTCAAATCGACTGTTTGAAATGGAATACCTAGTTTTTCTGCAACTAGCATAGCATCATTACTATCGTCTAGCCAGGGGCATTCATCAGAAATTGTGACAGAATCATCATGCCAATTTTTCATAAATAACCCAATTACCTCGTAACCCTGCTGCTTTAGCAAATAAGCTGCAACACTTGAATCCACACCTCCTGAAAGTCCTATAACTACTCGTTTCATTTCTAAAAATTAATACACAAAGATACGCATTATTACAAGGTTTCAAAAACAACTAAAATGTACAAAAAATTCCACTAAGCCTGTATTTTTGTTTAAACTTTTGTTAAAAAAAGCAAACAAAATAACTCCTAATTAACAATTATACTACCTTTAAATCACTATTCTAAAACTAAAAACAAAATGAAACACCTTAAAAGATTACAAAAACTAGCAGCAGTTATTCTGCTTACACTTGTGTTTGTGTCATGTGATAATGACGACGAAACTGTATCGCAACCATTTGTACCAACAAATACAATTGTAGAGCTCGCACAATCTGAATCGCAACTAACCTTTTTTGTTGAAGCTCTTGTTAAATATCCAGACCTAGTAAGTATGTTTAATACCGCGGGATCAAACACCGTATTTGCGCCAACTGATGCAGCATTTGATGCATTTTTAACTGTAATTGGACAAAATTCTATTGATGATATTCCTGAAGATGTTTTGAGAAACGTTTTAGAATACCATGTAATAGCTAACCGTTCTGTAACTGCAAATTCCATAACCAACGGTACAACAACAATGTCCAATGGCGAAGATGCTGAATTTACTACAAATGCTTCAGGAATAACAATCCAAAATGCTAATGCTATTCTAGTAAATGGAACAGCTACAAATGGTGTTATACATATTATTGATAGTGTTATTGTACCGCCATCTATTGCTCCTATTGTTGGGACAATTGTTGCACCAGCGTTTTTTAATAATCAATTTACAACATTAATCGCTGCTGTACAGGCTGCCGACCCAAGTATATTGGATTTGTTATTAAGTAACGGACCAAGCGATGGTGGTTTAACTTTATTTGCACCAACTAACGATGCTTTCGCTGCTGCAGGTATAACCGATGCTAATGGTGCAGACGCCATATTAGCTTACCACGTTATTGATGGTACCATTTTAGCTGCTGATTTACCAGTTACTTCTGGGGTTGCTGCTACAGTGGGTGCTATTGGAGGTAATTTTTACTTAACAAATGCCGGTGGTGATGTTACTATTAATGGAACAACAAACGTAACAGCAACCGATATTACAGCATCAAATGGTGTGGTGCATGTTATTGATAGAACATTAGTTCCGCCAACACAATCTATTACTGATATTGTTGTAAAATTTAGTAATGCTATGCCTGCAGAGTTCACACTTTTGACTGCTGCGCTTACAAGGACTAATTTACTAGATACGCTAGACAACCCTGATGCTGCATTTACTGTATTTGCGCCTACAGATTCTGCTTTTGATAACGCTGGTTTTCCTGATGAAGCCGCAATTAATGCTGCACCAATTGATGCTTTAACAGCTATTTTAACACACCACGTTGTTAACGAAACCTATGCATTTTCAACCGACTTAGTTGATAATAGCATGATAGAAATGTTAAACAACCAAAACGTAACTATTAATTTAGAAGATTTAACCCTACAAGATGCTGCAGGAACTATGCCTGCAGCTAATTTAGTACCTAGCTTATTAAACGTACATGCTACAAATGGCGTTGTACATGTTATAGATGCTGTACTAATACCACAACCATAGTACTTATTTTATAATCTCACATACAATCATTATTCCAAAAGCGCTTTAATTTCTTAAAGCGCTTTTTTTAAATATTCTGAAATCAATTATTCAAATAACTAACAAGAGTAACAAACCCCATATTTAACTTATTATACAATTTGTATAGTCCACAATAAAACTATTTCTTTTTTATATATTTTGGTACGTAAGTATAATCTTTTTCATTTACAAGTTTACCATCTTCATAATGCTTCCAAACACCATCCTTTTTATCATTTTTATACTGCCCCTCAGATAATAAATCACCTTTTGTATTAAAAAATTGTGCCTTACCTTGAAGTAATCCATTTTGATAATTATAAATTTTAACAACCTGACCGTTTTTTGCAAATGAAAATGATTTGCCCTGTAACTTTCCATTATTATAATTCTGCTTCTCAGCAACTACAGTGCCATTTGGGTAATAAACTACGCGCTCACCATTTAACTCGCCATTATCATCATAACGCTCTAATGTTAATAATAAATTTGTGTTATTTTGATAGTATTTCCACGTCCCCACATACGTTTTACCGTGCATACGCCCCTCGCTAATTACTTTACCATAAACGTCTAAAAAATGCACTTCTGCAACGTTATCGTTAGCATTAAATAATTTTGTAGCAGATAAAACAGACTTGTTTTTGTAGCGCTTATAAAACTTAAATAGCCCTACTTCCTTACCATGGTTAAATTGCCCTTGGTACCTAATAAGGTTTGTGTTTTTAAATTTCTTCTCCCAAACACCATGGCGCGCACCATTAGCGTCTAGCTGATTAATATTTTGCGCAAATAGGTAACTACTAAATAGTACTATTAAAATAAAACTATAAGGTATTTTCATTTTTTTTATTTGTTTATACGCTTTCGCGGAAATTGAATTAAGTTAACAATTAAAGGTTAAAATTAATATAACAAAAAAGCTGCCAAAATAAATTATTGACAGCTTTTTTTTTAATTTACCTAGTTCGCAATTAATGTAAACTAAGTTTTTAATTAGTTAATTATAACCAATCCATACTATTTGCGCTTTTGTTGTGCTTGCTTTTGCTTTTCAGCCTGCTCCATCATTTCAGCCATTTTTTTCTGAAAACGATTTTCTTTTTTAGGTTGTTTTTTCTTTTCTTCGATTTGTGCATGAATCTTATCCTCATCCAAAATAAAATTCTTGATAACTAAGATGATTCCAATACTAATTACATTCGATATAAAATAGTATAAACTTAACCCGGAAGCATAATTATTAAAGAAAAACAACATCATTATTGGAGAGAAATACATCATATACTTCATCATTTTGGCCATATCTGGCATACCCTCCTGTTGTGGCTGAGATTGCATATTTTGCCCTGTAGTTAGTCGCATGTAAAAGAAAATTGCAATTGAAGCCAATATTGGAAACAAACTTACATGGTTACCATAAAATGGAATATTAAATGGTAAATCTGCAATTACATCATAAGACGATAAATCATCTACCCAAAGAAATGGCTCTTGCCTTAAATTAAATGCCGATGGAAAAAACTGAAATAACGAATAAAATACAGGCAATTGTATTAGAGCTGGCAAACAGCCGGCCATAGGGCTAGCGCCTGCCTTAGTTTGTAACGCCATGGTTTCCTGTTGCGCTTTCATTTTATTATCCTTATGTTTTGCTCTTATAGCATCTAACTCTGGTTTTAAAACTTTTAATTTTGCTTGCGATAAAAACTGCTTATACTGTACAAAAGATAATAAAAACTTAACTAAAACCGTCATTACAACAATGGCAATACCGTAAGACATATAACTTCCTAAAAAGCCAAATAGCGGCATAAAAATATAACGGTTTATCCAGCCAAAAAGTCCCCAACCAAAAGGTACCAACTCATCTAAATTTCTGTTATATGTATTTAGTACTTCAAAATCACTTGGGCCATAATACCAATCCATAGATTGATTTATTTCTCCACCTTTTAACTCTAAGGGAAGTGTAGCCGCAAAGCTTTTAGTAAAAACCGTATCAATGGTTTCTTCTTTTACTAAATCTTCAATTTTCACCTTTACATTTTTAAAACGTGTATCGGTTAAAAGTACAGAAGAGAAAAAATGTTGTTTATAACCAATCCAAGCTACATCTTCAACAGCATCTTCCCCACTTCTTGTAAAATCTGCTTTACCGCCTTCATAATCATAATGAAGATCTGTATATCTATTTTCGTAAGAAATACTTTTAGCATGACGATAACCTTTAAGTTTCCAGTCTAAGTTTATAGTTTGAGAGCTGTTTATAATACTACTTAAGCCTTGTGATCGAACAGAAAAATCAATCATATAATCGCCTTCTTTCAGCTCATAACGATACTCTAAAAACTTACTTTCAGATACTTTAAGCTTCATTGAAACAACTGTTACATTGCCGTTTTTAGTAACTTGAGGTACAAATGGCAAATCTTTAGTATTTAAAATACGGCTATCTGTAGTTCCAAAATTAATATTAAAGGATGCATTGTTATCCTTAACCATGTAAATGGGAAGCGAATCGTAATCTACAAATGCCTTTAATCGCACTTCGGAAAGATACCCTCCCTTGTTGTTAAATTTAAGTGCAAACACATCGCTTTCCACAACAGTTTCTTTACTTGCAGATTGCGCAGCAGAGTAAGCAAATGCACCTAATTTGCTTTTTAATTGAACCATTTCAAGTGAGTCCAATCCTGTACCTACACCATAATCTGAAGCTGTTGTATTTAAAGTTTCCGATGCTATTTCAGCTTTTTTTTGTGCTTGAATTTGTTCTAGTTTAGCCTTTTCTTGTTCCGCTAATTCTTCTGGCGATGGCTGATTTTGCCAAAGCATATAAGCTAAAATTCCGAAAATAAGTACAAAACCAATAATCGAATTAATATCTATTTTTTTTTCTTCCATATTATAATTTTGGCACTCAAAAATTCAATATTTTGAATGCACACTTTTCTTTTTAATTAATAAGGTTCTCAGGTTATAACAATAATAATGAGGTGGTAAAAAACTATTCTAAAATATTTATTTTTGTGCTGTGCTAGCACTCTTTTTCTTCTTTTTGTAACTATAAGCTGCTTTTACAAATGCCACAAATAGTGGATGCGGATTTGCAACTGTACTTTTATATTCTGGGTGATATTGTACACCAACAAACCATGGATGTTCTGGAATTTCAACTATTTCAACAAGCCCTGTTTCAGGGTTTAAACCTGTAGCCTTTAAACCTGCAGCTTCAATTTGAGGTTTAAAATCACTATTAAATTCATAACGGTGCCTGTGTCTTTCAGAAATACTTTCTGCTTTATAAATATCGCGTATTTTACTACCTAATTTTAAATCGCATGCCCAGGCTCCCAAACGCATAGTACCTCCTTTATCGGTAATACTTTTTTGGTCTTCCATTAAATTAATTACTGGATATTTTGTGTTAGGACTCATTTCAGTAGAATCTGCATCTACTAGCCCCAAAACATTTCTTGAAAATTCGATAACCGCCATTTGCATGCCTAAACAAATTCCTAAAAAAGGCACATTGTTTTCGCGCACGTACTTAACTGCATCAATTTTTCCATCGATACCGCGTTCGCCAAAACCAGGGGCTACTAACACACCATCCAAATGTCCTAGTTTCAATTTAGTATTATCAGAATTCAAATATTCTGAGTGTATGGACTCTACATTTACCTTAACTTCATTTTCCGCGCCAGCATGTATAAAAGCCTCTAAAATAGACTTATAAGAATCTTGCAATTCTACATATTTACCAATTAAGCCTATAGTAATTTCTGTTTTGGGATTTTTATGACGGTGCACAAATTTGTTCCATATTTCGATATCTGGCTTAGAGCTTTCTAAATTAAGCTTTGCAAGTACAACTGTATCTAAACCTTCATCCAACATTAAATTAGGCACATCGTAAATGGTAGATGCATCTATAGATTGAATAACAGCTTCTTCTTTAACATTACAGAACAATGCTAATTTTCGGCGTAATTCCTTTGGTAAATCATATTCTGTTCTACACACCAAAATATCTGCTTGCACACCACTTTCCATAAGTGTTTTCACGCTATGCTGTGTAGGCTTGGTTTTTAACTCACCCGCAGCCGATAAATAAGGCACAAGAGTTAAGTGAATAACAATACCGTTATTTTCACCTAAATCCCATCGTAACTGGCGCACGGCCTCTATGTATGGTAAAGACTCAATATCTCCTACTGTACCACCAATTTCTGTTATTACAATATCATAATCTCCAGATTTACCCAAAATTTGAATACGCTCCTTTATTTCGTTGGTAATATGCGGTACAACTTGTACTGTTTTACCAAGAAACTCGCCACGACGTTCTTTTTGGATAACACTTTGGTAAATTTTCCCTGTAGTAACATTATTGGCTTGACTTGTTGGGCGGTTTAAAAAACGCTCGTAATGTCCTAAATCCAAATCTGTTTCTGCACCATCCTCGGTAACATAACACTCACCGTGTTCGTACGGGTTTAATGTACCAGGATCCACATTTATATACGGATCTAATTTTTGAATAGTAACTCTGTAGCCTTGTGCTTGAAGTAATTTAGCAAGAGATGCTGCTATGATTCCTTTACCTAAAGATGAAGTAACGCCACCGGTTACGAAAATGTATTTTGCTTTTGCTGTCATATTGCGCTTATAAACGCAGGCAAATTTACAAAATTTAAATAGTTATTTAGGTTGTACTTGTTAACAATTTTATAATTATTACTTTTCTGTTCTCTTAAAATTGTTGTTTTTTAAATAAAAATAGATTCTTTAAATTATAAGTTAAAGCTACATTTATTCTGTTTTGAACAAGCATAAAGCCATTCATCCATTTTTATTCCTGCCCAATATTATTTTACAAGTTCTGGTTCTTTTTTTAATACATGTGTATATAACCACATTAAAGTAAACGTTGGAATAACATCTAGCCCTGGTAATGCTTCTTCTACAAAAGCTATAATTCCCGCAATTTTCCCCGCTCTACCTTTATACAACCTCATCATTAACCAACCTGAGACTGGCGCCCAAACAATATCTGAGAATTCGCCAATTCCAGGTATAAAAAAAGACACATAACCTATAGCATCAAAAATAATGCTAAGTACTAATTTTTTATATTTATTCATTATTACAAATTTTTATTCCCTCTTTTAAATAAATATTACCAATAAACATACCAAAAAACTTTAACTATCACTTTTATATTAAGCTAGAATATTTTAAGGACTACTCTTATTTCATAAAAATAATGAATTAAAATATTTTCAATTTTAAATATAAGGGTAATATTATTTTCAATCCTAAACTAAATTCATTTGGTATCTCTTGAGAAAATAGTAATTTCACCTTTATTATATATTTCACAAATGATTAAAGCAAAAAATATACATAAATACTACGGCGATTTACAAGTTTTAAAAGGTGTTGACATACATATTAAAAAAGGGGAAATTGTATCTATTGTTGGTAGTTCTGGTGCAGGAAAAACAACGCTTCTACATATTTTAGGAACATTGGATAAAGCATCTACAATTAACAAAAGTAATAACATTGAGCTACTAATAAACAATACCAATATTAATACATTAAAAAATAACGCTTTAGCCAAATTTAGAAATGAGCATATTGGGTTTATATTTCAATTTCACCAATTACTACCAGAATTTACTGCAATAGAAAATGTTTGTTTACCTGCTTTTATTAAAGGAACAAAAAAAGCAGATGCCGAAAAACGAGCTAAGGAACTTTTAAGTTTTTTAGGTTTATCCGATCGGTATAACCATAAACCCAATGCGCTTTCTGGCGGAGAACAACAACGGGTAGCAGTAGCAAGAGCTTTAGTTAATAACCCTAGCTTAATTTTTGCCGATGAACCTTCTGGTAATTTAGATAGTGAATCTGCAGAAAACCTGCATAATTTATTTTTTAAACTTCGCGATGAATTTGGACAAACATTTGTTATAGTAACTCACAACGAGGAATTAGCCAATATGGCAGACAGAAAACTAACCATGGTAGATGGCAAAATAATTACTAATTAGATGTACAAATTCAAGATAATAAAATTTAAAACAGTAATAAAAAAATATAATCTTTTTAAAGTACTAATAGTGTTACTTTTTGTTTCACTAACTTCTTGCGCTACTATTTTTAACAGTAAAAAAACTACAGTAAATATTTCTACAGATAAGGCATCTCGATTAATTTACAAAGCAGATACTATTGCTATAAATATCGAAAAAACAAAAATTTACCCAACCCGCTCAAAACTACCATTAGATTTTACTATTATAACAGACAGCTTAACACAAAACTTTTCATTTAAAAGGAAAACATCTATTTTGTTTTGGCTAAACCTTAATTACACTTATGGTTTAGGTATGCTGGTCGACTTTACAAACCCAAAGCGATTTACATATAACAAAAACTTACACTTTATAACCGATAGTATAACCAACTCAATTGTTTTAAGCAGTAAAAAAGTAACGTTATTACCAAAAAATAATTGGTTTTTATACACATCGCCTTTACAAGCTATAGATGCTTTTTCAACCCCTATGTTAACGCTTGGTACAGAATATTTTTTTAAAGATAATATAAGTATAAGTGCTGAATATGGCAGAAAATATACAGCGTTACCAAGGCGGAATTTTAATGTTTCATTTTTGAAAAACAAAGCTGCGCTATACAGGGTTGAAACAAAGTGGTATAATGGTATTAATTTAACAAATAATGTGCACTTAAATGAATATTTGGGTTTAGAATACAGACTTCTTAAAAGTCAGTTTAACCAAAACATAAGATATTTTGAATCTAATAATAGAAACTCAAACAACTTTTTTACTATAGATGATTTTGCTACTAAGAAATCTGTATCAATTATTAATTTAAAATACGGTGTTCTAGTACCTTTAGGGAAGCAATTGTATTTTGATTTTTATTCTGGTTTTGGAGTAAGAATTAAAAGCTTTAAACATTTTAATTTACAATATAATCGATCTATACACACCATTGATGATGAAAATTCATGGATTTTTGGAGATTATAATCGATTTCAAGATTACAATAGAAAAGCCTTTTTTAACTATTCTCTAGGTTTTAAGTTTGGTATTAAATTATAAAACGCCTTCTATTTTAATTATTGTTATAAATTTTGCAATACATATTTAGTACTTTACCTGCTTCTTTTTTTAAACAACAGGTACTTTAGTAAAGTAAATACTATTTTTTTGCGTACTTAAAAAAAGCAAACAAACCACCTAAAGGCCCTAGAGCAAGTAATACAAAAAGAAATTTAACATGGGTTGTATTAAGTAAATAATTAAATAACTGAATACTTACTATAGTAATGGAAAAACCAATGGAATTAACAATAGTTAATGCCGTACCCTTATGCTCTGGTGCTACGTTTTGTGCTACCATGGTAGAAAATAAAGGTGAATCTGCAATAACAACCATGCCCCAAAACATTAAAAAAAGAATAAATATTATTTCTGAGTTTAAAAGAAAAAATAATGGCGATACCAAGCAGCATATACAGGAGAGCGTAAGTGCTGTTATAGCGACACTTTTGGTTTCAATTTTTTGCGATAAATACCCTGAAATAATACAGCCCAAACTCCCTATAGCTATAACAGCAAAACTTAATAACGGAATATTTAACGCTACATTATTATGAAAATTGGCATATCCTTTAATTAATAGCGGCACAAAAGTCCAAAATGTATACAACTCCCACATGTGGCCAAAATAGCCAAAAGCGGATTTACGAAAGTCTTGGATCTTAAAAATTTTGTAGCATAGTGTAATATCAAATTTTTGCATACTTTTTTTATAGGGTCCATTGGGCACAAATAGAAAAATAAGTAAACCGCCTAAACAGGATAAAACCGAAGTAGTATAAATCATAATCTCCCAATTTATCACACCACTAAACCCTTGTAATAAATGCGGAAAAGCAGTACCCAAAACTAAAGCACCTACCAGAAAACCCAAAGATTTGCCTAAGCCTAGTTCAAAATAATCCGATGCTATTTTCATTCCTACAGGGTAAATACCCGCTAAAAAAAAGCCCGTAAAAAAACGAAGTAAAACCAAACTAAATAGACTATGCGTACCAAACACTATAAAAACATTAAAAAACGAGGCTATTATAGCACTAACAAAAAATACTTTGGAAGGTGAAAAGCGATCTGCAATAGTTAAAATTGCAAATAAAAATGTACCTAATATAAAACCGAATTGTACGGCAGACGTTAAATTACCTAATGCTGATGGCTCTAAATTAAAGCGACTCATTAAATCGCCAATCACAGCATTACCAACAAACCATAACGAGGTACAACAAAACTGCGATAAAACAATAATTGGAAGAATTATTTTTTTTAGAACCATTAAAATTTTAATACGTTAACATTATAAGTCTAGTTTTGGTTAAGCTAATTACAATAAACCATCACTTTTTTAATTGAAATATAAAAATACTAAGCAAATAAATACTAAACAGTTTAATACAATAAAAGAATTAAGTTAAAAAACGAACAGCTAAACCTAATTTATACCTTAGCGGTTATACTTTACATATTTATGTTTATTGATTTTAAGTAACTTTACACAAAAATGTTAGAATTATTTTGAAAATAAAAAAATCGGAACTTAAAGAATTTTTAGACGCTAAGGTCGAGCAATATAATAAATTAGACTTTATAAATTCAGACCCACTTCAAATACCTCACAGATATACTTTAAAGGAGGACATGGAAATTTCTGGTTTTCTGGCCGCTACAATTGCTTGGGGCAACAGAAAAAGCATTATTAATAATGCAAATAAATTGCAAGATTTAATGGGTAACGCACCTTACGACTTCGTTATGAGCCATACAAATGAAGATCTAGAGCGTTTTGAAGGCTTTGTTCATAGAACTTTTAATAGTGTTGATTTGAGCTATTTTATAAAAGGATTAAAGCATATTTATACCAATCATAATGGTCTAGAAAGTGTTATTTCTCAAAATATTTCGGGCGGCTCTACCCAAGGTGCTATTTCTGTGTTTAAAAAAATATTTTTCGAAATAGAACACCCTGCTAGAACCACCAAACATATTAGCGACCCCTTAAAAGGCTCTGCTGCTAAACGTATTAATATGTGGCTTAGATGGAATTGCAGAAAGGATAATACTGGGGTAGATTTAGGCATCTGGAAAACCATAAATGCTTCTGCCCTGTCCTGCCCTTTAGATGTGCATTCTGGAAATGTTGCTAGAAAATTAGGCTTATTAAAAAGAAAACAAAATGATGGCAAAGCACTTTTAGAGCTAGATACAGCACTGAGAAAATTAGATCCTAACGACCCTGTTAAATACGATTTTGCTTTGTTTGGCCTAGGTGTTTTTGAAGGATTTTAATTTATTTTTAAAGTTTAAATTTAACAGAAAATAAGGTTTAAAAATCTTAAATATCACTACTAGAAGATAAAAAACAGAATATACTTAGTGAATAAGCTATTTTATTTTAAAAACTTAAATTAAGACACCATAACCTTAGTAAGATAGCAAAATCTATATTCAACAAAAAATAACTAGTAAATAAGTGCGTTAGGGATTGCAGAGGAAAGCCCACAGCCCGACCTTTTGGGAGGTGCGCGGACTTGTAGCGTAAAGCCCGACCCTTGGGTAACGCCATGAATATCTGAACATTTAAACAAAAAAAAACGATTGACAAATATTAAATTCGTCAATCGCTAAATATAATTGTTATTTATTGTACGCTATGCTTAGCCTTTTAACCAGGCTTCTCTTAATGTATTTTGAGTTTTAGTGGCATTTTCTTTTCGTTTTAGGGTTTCGCCTTTTGTATATGCCTGGGTTGTAGTTGTTTTTATTAGTATTTCTGTGCCTGCTCTATCTAATTTTACTTCAATATCTTGTCCTGGTGCCCAGTTAAAAACTTCGCCTAAAATAGTGTTAGCATTTTGAAGTGTTACAGCTTTACCATTTATGGTTTTTATAATATCGTTTGGCAGTACGCCTTGGGCTTTCCAAAAGCTGTTTTCCAACACACTATCTGTAAAAAAAATGCCTTTATCTGGATCGCCGCTTACTATTGGTGCGCCGTTAATTATTATGTAATTTGTTTTTATGTTTGCTTCGCCTATCTCCAAACCTACTTTTTCGAAAAAATTATTGTAATTAATTGGAATATCGCCCTCGACATGTGTTTTAATAAAATCGCCAATGGCCGGGTAAGTCATTGCTGTAATTTCGGCAATAAGCTTATCGTCTTCAAACGGTTTATTTTTACCGTATTTACTAGATAATTCTTTCATTAAAGAAAGTATACCTCTATTACCATTACTCGCCTCTCGCATTAAAATATCGATACACATGCCTATTAATGCGCCTTTTTGGTACACGTTTAAATATTGATCTTTATACGGTGCTTTTAAAATATTTTCGCTCATAATTGTAAAACTCATAGCGTCGTTTAAGCGCTTAGAACGTTCCATTTTATCCATTACACTGTTGTAAAATTCCGTCTCGTCTACTAAACCTTGATTTACTTGAAATAATGTTGCAAAATACTCTGTAACACCTTCGTACATCCATAAATGTTTTGAGAATGTTGGGTTGTTGTAATCGAAATAATGCACATCTTCTGAGTGCACACTTAATGGCGTTATAATATGAAAAAACTCGTGCGAGACTACATCTGTCATGCTAGAAGCTATTGCCACCTCGCTCATCGATTCTGGTAATACAACAACGGTAGATGTGTGGTGCTCTAAAGCGCCAAAGCCTTTAGGTGAATTGGCTTTACCCTCTGATAAATATAAATAAATATCGTAACGCGGTGTTGCGTTTACTTCGCCTAAATAAGCTTTTTGTGCTTCCATCATTTTAAAAACTACATTTTTTAATGATTTGGCGGTATGCACGTTATTTGGAGAATATACGCTTAAAACAATTTTTATATCGCCTACTTGAAATTCTTCTACATCCAAATTACCATACATCATTGGGTTGTCTGTAATATCGAAATATCTTGGTGCAAAATAACTTGTTGTGGTTGCTTTACCATCGGCACTTACTTTAGAGCTTAGATTTTGTAAAGCCGAAGTACGGGTAAAACCTGTAGGAGCCGTAACATCCAACTTGTACTTATTGTTTTTTAAGCTATCGAAATAACCAATAAACCCATGTAAATTTAATACATAATTATTAGGTTCTAAATTAGTACCTGCGGGCGAAAATGGTGTATCCTTTCCAATACCACCATCAGTTTCAATATCGTAAGTATCGTTTACCATGTAGGTAATTCTATCTAACTTTTTGGCTTTATTTATGGTCCAGGTATTTGTGTCTGCTTTAATAACTTCTAACGCGTTTCCTTTGTAATCAAAAGCTTTAAAATCGTCGATATATTTTCCAAAATCGCTTACCGAATAGGTACCCTGTATAACTCTTGGTAACCTGTATGTTACCGTATTTTTTGTAAAGCGCCCTGGATTTATGGTTACTGGCGCTTTATCGTTAGTAATACCAGATAAATTTATAGTAGTTTCTATAGGTGTATTGGTTGCTAAATCGTTAACCGATGGTTTAATTGATCCACAGCTTACCAAAATGGCTCCGGCGAAAAAGGCAAATATGTTTTTTGTATGCATTAATGTAATATTTATATGTTTAATTGGTTGGCAAATTACCATATTGTTACGAGCTGCTTTACTAAGGTTTTGTTAAATTAGCAAAATGCAAAAACCATTAATTAGTATTTTAATTCCGTTTAAAAACACAGCGGAATTTATAAGCGATTGCTTAGCGTCTATACACAAGCAAACCTATACAAATTGGGAATTAATAATTGTGGATGACCACTCCACAGATTCGAGCTATACCATAGTAGAAAACTTTGCTAAGAATAACCCTAAAATTAAACTTTTAAAAAATACAGGAAGCGGTATAATCTCAGCTTTACAGCTAGCTTTAAAAATGAGTGCTGGCACTTTAATAACCCGCATGGATAGTGATGATATTATGCGCCCTAAAAAATTAGAAATTTTAGCGGGCAGCTTATTGGATAAGGGAACAGGACATTTGGCTATTGGTTTAGTATATTATTTTGCTGCCGAGGGGATTAAAGCGGGTTATAAAAGTTACGAAGTGTGGTTAAACGCTTTAACAGAAAAGGGAAACAACTACGCTGAAATTTATAAAGAATGTGTTATACCCTCACCTTGTTGGATGGTTTATAAAAGTGATTTAATAGCCTGTGATGCTTTTAACCCTAACCGCTACCCGGAAGATTATGATTTAGCATTTCGGTTTTACAAAAACGACTTAAAATGCTTGCCTTGCACTATGACTTTGCACGATTGGAGAGATTACAGCCACCGTACCTCTAGAACAGACGCGCATTATGCCGAAAACCATTTTATACCCTTAAAACTTGATTATTTTCTAGATTTGGATTGGGACTCTGATAAAACTCTTGTGGTTTGGGGTGCCGGAAACAAAGGTAAGTTTATTGCTAAGTCGCTTATAAAAAGGGATATTAAGTTTGAATGGGTTTGTGATAATCCTAAAAAAATTGGGAATGATATTTATGGTAAAATATTAAGACCTTTTAAAGATTTAGAAGTTATTACAAAACCTCAAAGCATTATTACCGTTGCTAACAAGGAGGCGCAAATGGAAATTAAAACCTATTTACATACATTACATTTTAATGCTATTGAAGATTATGTTTTCTTTTGTTGAAAAATAAAACCCCTTATACCCTAAAACGTTATTAATTTAAAGCGACATATTTTATACAAGAGACACCTGTTAAGCCTTATAAAATAATATGTTTCGCGAAAATGTCGTAAAAATGTCGTAGAAAAGACGCTACTAAAACTTTAAATTAATAATTAATTTTGGCTAAAATAAAAATAAGCATAATGCACACTACGGGAATTAAAATTAAAGCTATTAGACAAAACAAAGGCATGTCGCAAGAAAGTTTGGCAGAAATAGCTAAGGTTAGTTTAAGAACTATACAGCGTGTTGAGAACAACGAAAATGAACCAAGAGGGAAAACCTTATATTTAATTTGCGAGGCATTACAAGTAAATATTAAAGACATTTTAAATTTAAACAAACAGGAGGACAAAAGCGCTTTAATGTATATGCACCTCTCTGTAATTTCGTTTATTTTAATCCCATTAGGAAATATAATTATACCTTTAATATTTTGGCTTTCCAAAAAAGATAAAATACTATATTTAAATAGGTTAGGTAAAAATATTTTAAATTTTCAGATTTTATGGACTATTGTAACCTATAGTAGTTTAATTTTATTTGCTCTAGCAAAAATAATGCATTTTAATGTATTTAGTGTTTCAGTTTTTGAGTTTGTTTTTGTGGTTTGGCTTTTCTTAAATGGCGTTAATGTTTTTGTACCCATACTTTTTTCAGTTAAAACAAATAAAGCTAAAAAGACTATTTTTTACCCCAGTTTAATAAGGTTTTTAAAATAGAAACTTAACTTATATTTATTTTTTACTTTATCTTTAGGTTTATCGTTTTGTACTTTAATAGTATGTTGGCAGAAAGGCAACTTTACTACTATAACTAACAAAGAATAACACAAAGTGTTTTATGTAATGTTTACAGGTAAGTTGCTTATATTAAAAGTTTTCTTTGTAATGAATAACTAAAATGAAAAAATTATATAGATTTGTTTAATTCCAAAAACTATGCAGTTTAAAAACCCCGAACTTCTTTACGCATTATTTTTACTTGTTATACCTATAATAGTTCATTTATTTCAGCTACGTAAATTTAAAAAAATAGCTTTTACTAATGTGGCGTTTCTTAAAGAAGCCAAACTCGAAGCAAGAAAAAGTTCGCAGATAAAAAAATGGTTAATTCTGTTTACTAGAATGGGTATTCTAGCCGCTTTAATTTTTGCTTTTGCGCAACCATTCACTTCAAAAAATAACACTTTTAAAACAGAAAAAGAAACCGTTATTTATTTAGATAATTCTTTTAGTATGCAAGCTAAAGGTAATAAAGGTGAATTACTAAAACGTGCAGTACAGGATATTATTACCAATATTCCGGAAGATGAAGTTATTACTGTTTTTACTAACAATGCTATTTTTAAAAACAACACTATTAAAGCTATTAAAAATGACTTGCTAAAACTTGACTACGCCTCAAACCAACTAACATCTGAGAATGCGTTTTTAAAAAGTACAACACTTTTAAGCGATAATAGTAATGTATCAAAAAACATCATACTTATATCCGATTATCAAGAACCTAAGCTAAACGAAAAAATTGAAAAAGATACTCTTATAAATTTAAGTTTAGTAAAGCTTACACCCACAAACAAGAACAATATTGCTGTAGATAGCGTTTATATATCTAACATAAACCCTACCGCTATAGAGGTTAAAGTTTTACTTAAAAATAGTGGTAAGCCTGTTAAAAACTTACCAATAGCACTTTATAATAATGATATTGTTATTGCTAAAACGTCGGTTACTATTAATGGCAAAGCAGAAACTACTTTTAGCTTACCGGTAAACCAAACTATTAATGCTAAAGTAACCATTAACGACTCCAATCTGTTATTTGATAACACACTTTATTTCAACATAAATAAACCTAATAAAATTAATGTTTTAAGTATTAACGGTAATGATGATTCGTTTTTAAAACGTATTTACAATAACACAGAATTTAATTATAAAGCTTCGCCTTTAAACCAATTAAATTACAATATTATAGATACACAAAATTTGATTATTTTAAATGAACTGGAAGCTGTTCCGGTTGCTTTAAATTCTGCTTTAAAAGCATTTACAAACCAAGGTGGTATTGTAATTTTTATACCCTCTAAAAATAATAACACAACTTCTTACAATCAGTTTTTAAGCAGTTATAATGTTACACTAAGTAATATCATTACATCTAAAAAAAATATTACAACCATAAATTATTCTCATCCCATATATAATAATGGTGTTTTTGAAAAACGCATAAAAAACTTTCAATATCCAAACGTAAATAGTTTTTATAACCTAGCCTCTAAAAATATTACCGCTGTGCTTACTTTAGAAGATGGCAAGTTTTTTTTAGGTGAATCTAAAAACCTATATATATTCACATCATCTTTAAGTAAAGAAAATTCAAATTTCAAAAATTCACCTTTAATTGTACCTACACTGTACAACATAGCCAAGCAAAGTTTTAAGTTGCCCGAGTTATATTTTACAATTGGTAAAGAAAACGTGTTTGACGTAGCTACTAAAATGCAACAAGACGCTGTATTATATTTAGAAAAAGAAGGTAGTAACATGATACCAAAACAACAATACTTTAATAACAAAGTAGTCGTTAATACTTCTAATACACCCACATCTGCAGGTATCTATGCTGTGGTTAATATGAAAAAAACAATACAACAGGTAAGTTATAATTATAATAGAGAAGAAAGTAATTTAATTTACCAAGACCTTTCTGCTATAAAAAATGCCACGGTTAGTAATTCCATTTCCGAAATTTTTGATATTATAAAAAGTGAAACAAAAATTAATGCGCTATGGAAATGGTTTGCTATTTTTGCACTCGCGTTATTGATTATTGAAATGTGCATATTAAAATTTTTGAAATGAACATACTTATAAAATCGGCTACTATTACAGATTCAGAAAGCGAGTTTCATAATACAACTCAGGACATTTTAATTGAAAACGGCAAGATTACTAAGATCTCTGAACATATTGAAAATCAGGAAAATTACGAAGAAATTAAACGAAACAACCTGCATATATCTCAAGGTTGGTTTGATAGTAGTGTTAGTTTAGGCGAACCCGGATACGAAGAGCGAGAAACTATAGTTAACGGACTTAAAACTGCCGCTTACTCCGGTTTTACAGCCGTAGCAGTAAATGCGAATACTAACCCTGTAATAGACTCCAACGCTAATATTACATTTTTAAATGCTAAAGCTAATAACAATGCGGTAAACCTGCTGCCTATTGGTGCTTTAACAGTTGATAGTAAAGGCCAAGACTTAGCCGAACTTTACGATATGAGTACCGCTGGTGCCGTTGCTTTTTACGATTATAAAAAACCAATTTGCAACCCTAATTTAATGAAAATTGCTTTACAATATACTAGCAATTTTAATGGCTTAGTGTGTGTGTTTCCTCAAGAAAATAAAATTTCGGGAAATGGTGTAATGAACGAAAATATTACCAGCACAACTCTAGGTTTAAAAGGGATTCCCGCACTAGCCGAAGAATTGCAAGTGGCTAGAGATTTATTTTTGTTGGAATATACTGGTGGAAAACTGCATATCTCAACCATTTCAACAGCAACATCAGTAAACTTAATTCGAGAAGCCAAAAAGAAAAACTTAGATGTTACCTGTAGTGTCGCCATTCATAATTTGTACTTTACAGACACTGTTTTAACAGATTTTGATACTAATTACAAAGTATTACCTCCATTAAGAACTCAAACTGATATAGACGCATTAATTATTGGTATAAACGATGGTACTGTGGATATGGTAACAACAGATCACAACCCTATTGATATTGAGAATAAGAAAATAGAGTTTGATCACGCCGCATACGGTACTATTGGGTTAGAAAGCGCTTTTGGCGCTTTACAAACCATTTTTACAACAGATAAAACAATTGATATTCTTACCAAAGGCAAAGAAAGGTTTGGATTAAAACCAATACCAATAACAGTTGGAAACGTTGCTAATTTAACGCTCTACACTCCAGATGAAACTTATATTTTTTCAAAAACGGATGCCATTTCAAAATCCAAAAATATGATTTTTGAAAATGAAACCTTAAAAGGAAAAGTTTACGGCATTATTTCAAACAACCAAATCGTTTTAAATTAATAAAGATGACAAAACAAGACATTGATAAGGGAAGAACCAACGCTATTATTAGTTACATCACTATTTTTGGGGTTATTATTGCCTTTTATTTAAATAATGAAGACAGCAAAAAAAGTGTATTCGCTAGCTTCCATATTAGACAGGCTTTAGGCCTATGGCTTACTTTTTTTGCTTTGGGTTATATCATAGGAATTTATGATAGTTGGTTAATCACTCTTCCATTTTACTTATTTTTTGTAATACTTTTTGTTTATGGTTTTACAAATGCAATAGGAAAAAAAGCAAGAGCTGTACCACTTGTAGGGAACTTTTACCAGCGTATTTTTTCAAATTTAGGTAAATAAACAATTCTAAAACTTTTTAGATAAACTGCAATCTAAAAAGACGAGCAAACAAACGACTCAGGTTAAATCACCAAAGAAAGAAAAAATATGGCAAATATTACACCAGCTTTACAACATATTACACGTCCATCTAGCTTAACAGAAAATGCACCTTTACTCATTTTAATACATGGGTATGGTAGCGATGAGAACGATTTATTTTCTTTTGCTGCGGAATTACCTGAGGAACTTTATATTATTTCGGTTAAAGCGCCCTACCCTATGCAACCTCATGGCAATGCATGGTATGCTATTAATTTTGATGCAGATAAAGGCAAATGGAGTGATAATAATCAAGCCATAGAATCACGCGATTTAATAGCAAAATTTGTAGATGAAGCGACAGTTAAATATCCTGTAAACAAAGCTAACGTGTCGCTTTTAGGCTTTAGCCAAGGCGCTATACTTAGTTATGCTGTTGCGCTTAAATATCCCGAAAAAATTAAAAACATTATGGCACTTAGCGGTTATATTAATAAAGATATTTTTCCTGATGACCTTAAGACCAATAATTATTCCGATTTAGATTTTTATTGTTCTCACGGAAGTGTAGATCAAGTAATACCTATAGATTGGGCTAGACAAACCTCTCCGTTTTTAAATGCTTTAAATATTAAACATAAATATTCTGAATTTCCTGTAGGACACGGCGTTGCGCCACAGAATTTCTACGAGCTTAAAGATTGGTTATCAAAACGTATTTAATTCTATTTTTTTAAAACAAAAAAAGTAAATATAGTAAGGTTAGTTTATTTACACATACACATAAAAAAATCCAGCAAAATGCTGGATTTTTTTTATAAATTTTGGTTAACAGTTATATCTTTTACGAATTAATAACTAGCCTAAACCCTTCACCATGAATATTTAATATCTCTACTTTTGGATCTAACTTCATATATTTACGAAGTTTAGCAATATATACGTCCATACTACGAGATGTAAAATAATTATCATCACGCCATATTTTAGTTAGAGCTAGTTCCCTTGGCATGAGATCGTTTTCGTGCAAGGCTAATAAACGTAATAATTCATTTTCTTTAGGAGAAAGCTTTACAGGATTTTCCCCATCAAACTTTAAAAAACGTAGCTTTGAATTTAAATCGAAACGCCCTATTTTAAATTCAAATTGCTTACTATCCGAAACAGTTTCAGTAGCCTTACGTTGTATAATGGCTTTAATTTTCATTAAAAGTACTTCAGAATCAAAAGGCTTATTCAAATAATCGTCTGCTCCTGCTTTGTACCCCTTTAAAACGTCTTCTTTCATCGTTTTAGCAGTTAAAAATATAATGGGTACATCTTTATTTTTATCTCTAATTTCTTTAGCTAAAGTAAAGCCATCCTTATAAGGCATCATAACATCCAAGATGCACAAATCAAAATCATCTTTCTTAAATTTTTCAAAGCCCTCCATACCATTTTTTGCATGTGTAACTTCATAATCATTCATCATTAGATAATCCTTCAAAACCGTTCCAAAGTTCGGATCGTCTTCCACTAGCAATATTCTTTTTTTAAACTCTTCCATATTTTTTATGATATTAACGGAAGCTTCACAATAAAAGTGCTTCCTTTATCTTTTTCTGATTCTACTGATACATGACCTTGATGATCTTCTACAATTCTTTTAACGTAAGCCAAGCCTAAACCTTGACCTTTTACGTTGTGAATATTACCTGTATGTTCTCTATAAAATTTTTCAAATATTTTTTTTGAAGCAGCTTTACTCATACCGCTCCCGTAATCTTTAATTTTTAGTATAATATTTGTTCCAATATTTTCTGTATACACTTCTATTCTTGGCGTTACTGGTGAATATTTAATAGCATTATCTAAAATATTCACTACAACATTGGTAAAATGTGTTTCGTTTGCTAATACCGAAGGTTGACCTGCATTAAAAAATGTTTGTATGGAGCCCTGTCTATCTTCAACAATAAGTTCTACGTGTGTTAAAGCATCCTCTATTAGGTCGTGAAAATTTACTCTATCCTTACTAATATTTAATTCGTTTTTTTCTAATTTAGAAATTCGTAATACATTTTCAACTTGAGCATGCATGCGTTTGTTTTCCTCTTTTATCATTCCAAGGTACCTTAAAACCTTTTCTTTATCTTCAATAATTTTAGGATTCTTAATAGAATCGATTGCTAAATTAATAGTAGCTATAGGTGTTTTAAACTCATGGGTCATATTATTTATAAAGTCTGTTTTAATCTCAGATATTTTTCGCTGTCTTACTAATTGAAACAATGCACTAGCGTAAGCTAAAATAATAATAGATGTAAACACAATGGATAATAAAATCATACCCATAATACCAGATAAAACAAACTTTCTATCGTCTGGGAAATTAACTATAAGACTATAAGGTGTTTTAATATTTACGTCGTAAAAAATGGGAACTTTAAAATTTGATTTAGGATTAAATTCAAAATTATTACTACTTACTTTTGTGGCTAATCCATTACTATAAATAGCAAACTCAAAATCGATATCTATAGCATCTTTCTTAAGCTTTTCCGATAATAAATTTTTAATTTCTTTTTCTGATACCCGTTTATGTATCGGATACGTTTTTCTTAATTTTTTAAATCCTTTTTCAAATCTTAAACGTTGGGCTTCATCTAAAATACCACTTTCAATAATACTTGATAATGGACTTTTTATATCTTTATTGGATGCTTGCGGTGTATTGTATACTTGTAATGTAGATTTACCTGTAATTTTCGCAAAATCTAAGCTATCTAATCCAATATCAAAGAGCGAAGCAGACAACTTATAATCCTCTTCCAGAATATCACTTCTAAAAATAATAGCTTCTTTAGTACTTGGATTTTTTTGGTAAATTAAAAACTGAGAAACTGCAACAGTATCAATCTCACCATCTTTATTAACAATTTCCTTTACACCCTCATAGTATTTTTCTATTTCATTTTCTTCAATAGTGTTGGAAACATAATTAAGCGCTTTCTCAACATTAAACTTAAAACGGGCTTTCTCATTGTCTACTGCATCACCAATATAGTAAGCTTGGATGGCTATTATACCAACCAAAGACAAACTCATTAATATTATTAGCAATATAAATAATCTCTTACCCATGGGTCAAAATTAACATTTTAACATCTAGCAATCATCATTTTAACCTTACATTAACAAAAATGTTAAAATTTTTAGTTTTGGCTCTGAATTTTCTTATCTATCGCTTTTAATACGTTTAATACTTGCGTTTTAGTGTTAACCATATCAATATTTTCAATTACAAAATGAGATTCTTTTATCTTTTCTTCATCTGTCCATTGATTTTTCATAATGGCTTCAATTTTTTCTTTTGAAGTGGAATCACGTTTAAGTAAACGTTCAATTCTAATATCTAGAGGTGCAATTACTGTAATTATAAAATCACAGGTTTTATCTCCACCGTTTTCAAAAAGTATGGCAACTTCTTTTATAACATAAGCGGTGTTTTGCTTTGCAACCCATTTTTCAAAATGCTTAGCAACTTCAGGATGTATTATAGCATTCATTTTTTTAAGATAATCTTTATCACTAAAAATAATATTTGCTATAAATGGTCTGTTTAATGCGCCATTAAAATATGCGTTTTCACCAAAAAGGTCAACAAGTTTTTTTTTTATGACTTTTGATTTATGCATTAAATGCTTTGCTTCATCGTCTGCTATATAAACGGGTACGCCCAATTTAGAAAACGCCTTCGCAACTGTTGTTTTCCCGCTTCCTATACCGCCTGTTAATCCTATTATAATCATTTTATAAGTATATATTCAATACGTTTTTGCCCTATACGAACGTTTTTAACTAATTTAGGCTGGCTCTCCAATTTTGGTATAAAGAACGATCTATTTTCATTAATTTCACTAAAATCGCCAACTACCTTAAAATCTTTAGGTAAAATTCTTTTGAAATTCTTTAAGCTAACGTAATATGAAACACTAACAACCTTAGGAAAGTATTTTACTTTTGCATTTTTTGGTGCGTTAATTAATAAAACAGGAACTTTAAGCATACCTTCTGTAAACTTTTCTACCTTGCCTTGTAAAACAATTTCATTACTAGAAAATTTAAGGTTTGGCGCATTTTTTGGCAGCTTTATTTTTACTGTTTCATTTATGTCTGTTCTTACCTTATTTAAACTGACTGTTTCTGCATGAAGCTCATTTATACTAGAAACTAAAATATCTGGACCAACTACCGTTATAGAATCTGGCTTAACTATAAATTTGTTGGACATATCAAAACCTGGACTAAAATTAATAGCTGTATTTAGAATTACAGGAACTTTTTTCACCTTGTTTACACCATATCTAAATTTTATTGTGTCTGGCGATATATTTAACAACTCAACTTGATTATTAAACTGCGTATTATTCAAATAGGATTTTGATTTATTAAAAACAAATAGTGCGTCTTTTTTATAAACATCTTTACTAAAATCAATTTTTATTTTGGGGTTAGTTATATAAAATTTCAACCAATTAAAACCATGTGTTTTTAAAGTAACATTTAGTTTCACAGAATCATTTAGTATTATATTTTCTTGAGGCACATTAATCTTCTGTACACTTAAAGCTATAGTACTGGTGTATGATTTGGATAATTTAGTAAAAATTAGCGTTATAAAAGAAAAAAGTAAAAATAAAAAAAACACATTTATTTTTCTGTTTTTAAACCATGCTACAACATATGTTTTTAGTGCTTTCATTATTAAATATTAAAAAACAATTTAGGAAAACATAACTCAGGTTTCTTTTTTAATATAAAAATGGCTGTTGTAGATTTTAAAAAACCATAACCATAACCAAAGAATTGTATAAAAATAGCTGGTATAACAAAAAGGGCCACTAATAAATTTTTAGTAGCAAAGAGTGCACAAATAAATGCTAATAAAAAATAAAAACTATAACTTATTAGCAGCCATTTAAAACCCATGGTAAAAATTGTAAAAGCTATTAATAAACCTACACTAAACACACTAGGAAACCAATACGTTATTTTTTTTGTTTCTGGATGCCATTTGTTTAAAATAGGCCTAACCATGCCAAATTTATTAACTTGTTTATAAAAATTACTCCAAGAAATACGGCGTTTATGGTATACGTGGGCGTTTGCTATTAATTTTGTTTTAAAACCTAAATTCCATAGTCTGATAGATAAATCTGGATCTTCACCAGGATGAATGCGCCCAAACCCACCAGACGCTTCAAAACCTTTTTTTGAAAGCCCCATATTAAAACTCCTTGGCTGAAATTTGTTAACACTTTTTTTATGGCCTCGAATACCTCCTGTCGTAATAAAAGCTGTCATGGAAAAATTTATCGCTTTTTGAAGATTTGAAAACGAATGGTGTGCGGCGTCTGGCCCTCCAAAACAGTCCACATACTCTGCTGTTAAACTTTTTTCAACGTTTATCAAATATGTTTTTGGTAAAATACAATCTGAATCTAAAATAATAAAGTAATTACCTTTAGCGTTTTTCATACCAAAGTTCCGGGAGTCTCCTGGTCCTGTATTATTTTTTTGAAAGTATGAAATATTTAATTTTCTACTAAATGCTTCGACCACTGCTTTTGAGGTTCTAGACGAGCCATCTTCAACAATTACAATTTCAAAATTTATTGTCCCCTCCAAAGCTTCAAAACTTTCCAAAAGTTCTTGAATTTCCTCTGGCCTGTTATATACAGGAATTATAAATGAATATTGTAATTGCATAGTCTAAAAAAAAGATTAATTACTAGCTTCACTAAATTTAAAATTAGGAAAGCAAATAAAATGAAAACCGCATTTTAACTTAAAATAACATTTTAATAAATTTCACCTTATTTTAGTTTATAAAACTCTAGGGTGTTAAAAAAATATAGAACGTAAAAAAGCGTGTTTATGTATTATTCTTATAACAAAAATAATAAAAAAGCCACCGCTTTACCGGTGGCTATAAATTTAATAAACCTTAAGAGTTTTAAAATTTTTAAGGCGTTTTATAGTTTTACATATTTTTAGTAAAGGCTTCCATAACTTCATCACTAACACCCATATTACTAAAACCACCATCATGAAACAAGTTTTGTAGTGTTACGCGTTTTGTTAAATCGCTAAATAACGATACCGTATAGTCTGCACAATCTTGGGCCGTAGCGTTACCTAATGGGGACATTTTTTCGGCATAAGCAATAAATCCATCAAATCCTTTTACGCCACTACCAGCAGTTGTTGGAGTTGGCGATTGCGAAATAGTATTAACACGCACCTTTTTGTCTCTACCAAAAAAGTAGCCAAAACTACGTGCCACACTTTCTAAATAGGCCTTATTATCAGCCATATCATTATAATCTGGAAAAACACGCTGGGCTGCCATGTAGGTTAATGCAACGATACTTCCCCACTCATTCATAGCATCCGATTTGTAAAGCGTCTGCATTAGTTTATGAAAAGACATTGCAGACACATCTGTTCCTTTTTGAGTCCACGCGTAGTTTTGATCTGTATAATGTTTTCCCTTACGAACATTTATAGACATACCTATGGAATGTAATACAAAATCTAATTTACCACCAAGAATTTCTTGAGCTTTATCAATTAAATTCTGTAAATCTTCAACCGATGTTGCATCGGCAGGAATAACCTGAGAACCTGTTTTTTCTGCTAACTCTTCTATTTGCCCCATGCGCATAGCCACTGGTGCATTGGTTAAAACAAACGTGCCGCCTTCTGCATGAACACGTTCTGCTGTTTTCCAAGCAATTGAATTAGAATCCAATGCTCCAAAAATTATTCCTCTTTTTCCTTTTAGTAAATTGTATGACATAAATTTATTTGTTAAGCGGTTTTCTACGTTTAAAATAAAAAAAATCAAAGATAAAAAACTTTAAACGCTTTGCTTTAAACTTTTCTTTTTTTTAACTAAGCAATTCCTTGGCATGAGCAACTGCAGATGTTGATAATTCGGAGCCTCCCAGCATTTGTGCTATTTCCACAATACGTTCATCATGCTTTAATTCAATCAAATTAGTTTGCGTAATATTATTAACATCCTCTTTATAAACTTTGTAATGTGAATGCCCCTTCGCTGCGACTTGAGGTAAATGCGTAATAGAAAATACTTGCATTGTTTTACTCATTTGCAACATAATATCTCCCATTTTATTTGAAATTTCACCAGACACTCCTGTATCAATTTCATCAAACATAATAGTTGGTAATTGCATATACTTTGTAAGCACGGATTTTATGGCCAACATAATTCTAGAGAGTTCGCCACCCGATGCTGCTTTTTTTAATTCGCTAAAATTACCACCTTTATTTGCTGAAAATAAAAAAGACAATTCATCTTTGCCATTGCTATTATAAGTATCTCCTTCCAACACATCTATATTAAATTGCGCATTAGGCATACCTAAATCTATTAAAATTGTTTCTAATTGCTTTTTTAAATTAGGAATAACTTTAACACGTTTTTTATTAATCTTAGAGGCTAGTTGGTTTAGCACACCTTCCTTCGATTTAATTTCTAATACTTTTTTTTGAATGGTCTCGTCTAAATTTTCGGTAACTAAAACTTTTTCTTCAAGCGACTTTAAAATCGTTAGCAATTCCAATATGTTTGAAGCTTTATGTTTTTGCAATAAACTATGAATGGTTTTTAGTTTAGCATCCACAATATCCAACCTTTTCGGATTGGGATTTAGTGCATCTTGCATTTCATCTACCTCATTAAATAAATCGTCCATTTCAATTAAGCTACTTTGCGATCTATTAAATAACTCTTCATATTTTGATGAAAGCCCGGATAACTTCTGAAACGTATTTTTTAACGTTGTAAGCGCTGCCATAATACCTACTTGCTCATCACTTAAAAGTTGGTGTGCCTCGGCTAATTTTTCTTGTATCCCCTCTATATTGTTAAGTGTTTCATACTCTGCCTCAAGAATTTCAGCTTCGCCAGCTATTAAGTTAGCTTCTTGTAATTCGTTTAATAAAAAGGCATTATAATCTTGTTCTTTAATGGCTTCTGCTTGAAACTGTATAAGTATATTATACTCTTTATGAAGGTTTTTATATGCCTTTAATTCTAATTTGTAATTTTGAAGTACATCTTCATTTTTTGCTAAAGCATCTATTACTTTAAATTGAAATGTATTACTAGTAAGTTGTATGGTTTGGTGTTGCGAATGAATGTCGATTAAACGTTCGCCTAATAACTGTAAACTTGTTAAATTTACCGGTGAGTCGTTAACAAATGCACGTGATTTACCAGAGGGTAATATTTCTCTTCGTATTATGGTTTGGGTATCAAAATCAAAATTTTCAGCTTTAAAAAATGCTTCTAAATTATAACTTGAAATATTAAAAACAGCTTCGATAATACATTTTTTAGTATCATTTTTCACACTGTTTAAGTCTGCTCGTTTGCCTAAAATTAAAGATAAACCACCAAGTAAAATAGATTTTCCAGCTCCGGTTTCTCCCGTAATAATGGATAATCCATTATTAAAATTGACATGAAGATTATCAATTAAAGCGTAATTTTTTATAGATAATGAAGTTATCATTTTTTTAAATTCGGTTAGCTACAAGAGATATTAATTAATTTATACTAATTAGTATAAGCTTAAATACACAATAGTTTGTTTTAAAACTTGATATTTTGCCACTTACTATTATGCGTGGGCGCTATTCGAGTTAGGGTTTCCTTTAAACTAGAAATATTAACCTTAGGCCCATCTGAAAATATCTGTTCAATTTCCTCTGCTTTGGCATCAAAAAATGTTCTTAATAGGAAAGAATTAGGTCTGCGACTATTCATTGCTTTTAGGCTAATTAAAGTAGATGCTACTTGTTCTTTACCCGCCTTAACATCATTACTCATTTCATCCAACCCATTTCTATGATAGTTGTATATTACACTTCTGTATTCTTTAAAAGTTGGGGACAGTATATTATCAATAAGGATAAACCTGCTTTGTAAACCGTCTTCCAACTTCCAACCTGAAAAGTTACTTTGTTGCGAATAATTAGTAATAGTTTGCGCTTGCTTATAGTAATCATCACCTCCATTTTCTTCAAAAGAATCTGCATCAACACCTAAAATCATATTAATATGAAATGCTAAAACAGATATTAAATTGGATTCAAATTGAGCTTGATTATACACTAAATTTTGAAATTCGAGATATTGAAAATTAAAATCTTTATCGTTAAAATTATATATGGGTGAGCTTAAAGAAGCTCCATAAACCGGACGTGAAGATTGAACTTGTAACGTAGCTTGAAAATTTTCGCCACTATAATTAGTAACATTTATAAACATGTTACAATTAATGCGCTCTTGATCTTTAAATACTTTTTTAGTCCATTTTGTATTATTAATAAACTCGTTTAGTTGTTTTTCTAGCGTTTTAAATATGGGGAAATTTTCGTTTCCTGTTTGCTGTGCATTTACCACAACGTTACAATTAAGTTCTTGGCTATTAACCAATGTACTAAAAAAAACCACAAATACAACTATTAGATTACGCATCAATTTCCAATATAATTTTGTTTATTAAATCCAAAGCTACCTCAGCTTTAGATTTTAACTGAAATTCTGTAATAGTATTTTTATTATCAATAAAAGTAACTTTATTTGTGTCTGTTTTAAATCCAGCACCTTTATCGTTTAACGAATTTAAAACAATTAAATTTAAATTCTTTCTTTTTAATTTGCCTTTTGCATTTTCCAACTCGTTATTAGTTTCTAACGCAAAGCCTACAAGATATTGTTTCTTTTTAATAGCCCCTAAAGATGCTAATATATCTTTTGTTTTATCTAACTCTAAAGTTAACGTATCTGTTTTCTTTTTTATTTTCTGTGTAGCTATTTCTTTAGGCTTAAAATCTGCCACAGCGGCAGATAAAATTGCAATATCAGAACTTTCAAAGTGCTTATGGGCCTCATCATACATATTTTGTGCGCTTACAACAGCTTTTACCTGTATTAAACTATGCGCAACGCTTTGGTGTGTGGGTCCCGAAACTAAAGTAACTTCAGCGCCAAAATTAGCTGCTGCTTTTGCAATTTCAAACCCCATTTTACCGCTTGAGTGATTACCAATAAAACGTACAGGATCTATAGCTTCGTGAGTAGGTCCTGCTGTAATCAATATTTTTTTGCCTCGTAATGGTAATTTACCAAGCATATCTTGCTCTACAAAATGCAAAATATCTTCAGGCTCTGCCATACGCCCCTTTCCTACTAAACCACTTGCTAACTCACCTGTAGCAGCGGGTATTACAATATTACCAAATTCTTTTAACTTTTTAAAAGTATTAAAAGTAGATTTATGCTTGTACATATCCAAATCCATAGCAGGTGCAAAATAAACTGGACATTTAGCAGATAAATATGTTGCCATTAGTAAATTATCGCAAATACCGTTTGCCATTTTAGACAAGGTGTTGGCTGTTGCAGGCGCAATTACAAACACATCTGCCCATAACCCTAAATCAACATGGTTAGTCCACACAGCATTATCGTCCTCCTCGTTAGTAAAAGAAGAATAAACAGGATGTTTTGATAATGTGGATAATGTTAAAGGGGTTACAAAATCTTTAGCAGAAGGCGTTATTACAACTTTAACCTGTGCGCCAGATTTAATAAATAATCGAACTAAGGTTGCCGATTTATAAGCAGCAATACCCCCAGTAACACCCAAAAGTATTTTTTTTCCGTTTAATATACTCATATACTTTAATTGATAATAATAAAAATAACATGCCAATAATACCAATTATCACTTAAAATAAGCTATATAATTAGTTTCTATTGCGTCCATATTTCAATATAAAATAAAACCGTAACTAAGGCTATACTTTGATTTTCTATTTCATTTAAACACAATATAATTCAAATTATTTATAGTTCCTTTTAAATAATAATTGGTATAATGTACAAAATATTTGTTTTGTGTTTTATTGAAAATAACGCGTAATAAAAAAAACTCCAAAACTATTAAGTAACAGTATTGGAGTTTCTTTAAATTTATTTGTTAAAAGATAAGTTCCTTTCTCTAAAATTATATCTACAACTTGCAATCAACTATGGATAAATGCATAGTATTATATAAAACCAGTAGTAAAATTTCAATTTAATTGGTTTTTACTCCAGTTAAAAATAATTATAGTTATTGTTTTTTTTTAGAAAATATTATTGAACGTCATCATCAGCATTTCTAAAATAAATTTTATCGGTTAACCATTCTTGAACAGCTAAAGCGTGGGGTTTTGGTAATTTTTCGTAAAATTTAGAAACCTCAATTTGCTCCTTATTTTCAAATATCTCCTCAAGACTATCATTATAAGTTGCAAATTCGTCTAACTTATCAATAAGTTCTTTTTTTATTTCTGTATTAATTTGATCTGCACGCTTGGATATTATCGAAATTGATTCATAGATATTTTCTGTTGGCTCGTCTATTTGATTTCTATCATACGTTACCGTATTAACTGGAGCACTAGTTTTTTTTAAATCCATACTTATTATAATTTAGCTTTTGGTACTATAAACTTCTAATTGTTCGGTTATTGTTGAATCCATTTCGTTTACCGCCTCAATATATTTTGAATCGGTAAAATTTTTCTTGAATGTGTCTGCATATTCTTGAGCCGTTTCTAAACGTTGTTTTCGCAAATAAATTAAGCCTTTTTGTAGCGATCGCTTAACCTCTACGCTTCTAATTGCTAATTTAAATGCTGAATCCAATCTGTAAAAAAAAGCATCTTCTCGCAATTTCGAACCAGGAAAATCAAAAATAAAATTATCAAAAGATCTTACAGATGCAGGATAATCTGAAATATGATTGTATTGCTTTGCAATTTCGTAAGCTTTCTTTTCTAGTTTAAAATCTAACTGTTTAATGAGTGCATTTGCATCTTGAACGTACTGTGAATTAGGAAAAAGATTTATAAAATTTTGCAATTTAGTAATAGCTTCCTTAGTTTCCTTTTGGTCTTTACTATAAACTGGAGATAATTGATAATAGCTTTTAGCACTTAAAAAAGAAGCGTATTCTACTTTTTCACTTTTTGGATAGCTAGATACAAAACGCTCGAACTGATAACCTGCTGTGTAATAATCCTTCATTTGATAGAACGTATCCGAGTACAAAAACATTAATTTTTGTGCCTGCGGCTTACCTCTATAATTAGGAACTATCTGTGCGAAAAGCCTATTTGCTTTGGCAAATTTCCCTTCTTCATATAATGCTTCGCCCATTTTAAATTTAGTAACAGTAGCTTCTTCACCTTGTGCTTTTAAAGCTTTTTGATATTCGCTACAACTACTTAATGCGAAAAAAAATATTAATGTATAAAAGAATTTATTCATATTTTATATGTACAGCCTGCAAAATTACGGTATTATTATGGATTTTAAAAATATAATTTCAAAGCTAAACTACTAGGTTGAAGCCAATGAATACCGAGTTTAAGTTATATTTAACAAATTAAAAATTTTTTACAAAATCCCCGATTTTTTCTTTTAAGTTATTAGACGCTGGTACTAAAGGTAAGCGTACATAGTCCTTACAAAGGTTTAAAGCTTCAAAAACGGCTTTAATTCCTGCTGGATTATTTTCTTCAAAAATATATTCTATAACGTTTATAATCTTATTGTGAATTTTTAAAGCAGCCTCATCATTGCCTTTTAAACCCAATTGAATCATTTCAGAGAACTCTTTTGGAAACGCCTGCCCTATTACAGATATTACACCTGCACCTCCTGCTAACATAACACGTAATGCTAAATCATCGTCACCAGAAATTATTAAAAAATCTTTAGGTTTATTTTTAATCAGCTCTAAATATTGAGGCATACTATTTCCCGCTTCTTTAACACCTACAATATTCGAAAAATCGTTGGCCAACCTTAAGGTCGTTTCAACTTCAACATTTTTAGATGTACGCCCAGGAACATTGTAAAGTATTATATCTACGGGCGAAACCGCTGCAATAGCTTTAAAGTGTTGATAAATCCCTTCTTGTGTAGGCTTGCTGTAATAAGGAGACACAGATAAAATAGCATCAATACCCGTTAAATCTGTAGTTTTAATTTCTTCTAAAACTGCCATTGTATTATTACCACCAATTCCTAGCACTAAGGGCAACCTATTGTTATTAGCCTTTTTTATTGTTAATACAACATCTAGTTTTTCCTGCTTTTTAAGCGTAACGCTTTCGCCAGTAGTACCACATATTACCAAATAGTCAGTACCATTTTCAATATTATAATTTACAATATTTTCTAAGGCCTTATGGTCGATACTTAAATCTGAATTAAATGGAGTGACTAGTGCAACTCCCGTTCCTACAAATTTACTATTCATTTTTTATTACTTTTTTTTAAAATAGTTAAATACTTTTTAAGTTCAGTTTTAAAAAGAGTAAACTCTTTTGTGTTTGTTTTTATTATTAAATCGTTTAGGCGATTATCTGTTTGTAAAATACCAATTTTAAATTTTGATTTGGACTTAGCGGTAATTAATTTAAGTTCTAATAACTCCTCTTCATAGTAACTAATTAATAAATCAAACTCTACATTTAAAAATGCCTTAAGCGCTGTGTTTTTCACTACACCATTCCACCCAAAATCATTTGGACCATAAAACGCACCAGAAGCATCTGAATTTTCATTTGCACTATATGCTACTAATTTAAACGTATCGGGATGCCCCGTAATGTCTTTACATAAATCCTTAAAAAAATCAAAATCAACAAATTCATTACTATTAACAACAATACCTAAACTTCTTACAGTCTTATTACTACCGTTCACCTTTCGGTTTACTAACAATTTGTTTAAGTACTTTTTGTTAGATTTTCTTTTAAAACCGTTTAAAACCATTTAAAATCCTTTACCTTTAGCCTAACAACAAAGGTAGCAAAACTACAAACAAATTATATAGATATAAATGAGGTTTACAAATTTCTTTTTTTTGTTGTATTTTTTTGTTTTTACAAACTGTAAACAACAAAAATTACATATTTCAAAAGTTGAAAACACAGTACTTAAAGTGTCTGATACGTTATCTGTTAATGCCGAAATAGAGGCCTATATTAAACCTTTTAGACTGCATATAAAAAAAGATTTAGATAGTGTTTTAGCTTATACACCAAATACCTACTCCAAAAAAGTTGATAATTTTAATTCTGCAATAGGCAATTTCATTGCGGATGCGGTGTACAGCGAATCCAATCCTGTTTTTAAACGTATTACTGGAAAAAACATTGATATGGTTTTACTTAACCATGGCGGTATAAGAGCCGGTATTAATAAAGGGAACATTTCAAAACAAACAGCTTTCGAATTAATGCCTTTTGAAAATAGCGTAGTAGTTGTGGCGCTTAAAGGAAAGCAGATTAATAATTTAATAAAATACCTATCAATATCTAAAAAAGCACATCCCGTGTCTAAACTTCAACTAATTTTAGATAAAGATTTTAATGTGAGTAAAGCAGCAATCCAAGGTAAAGTTATTAAACCCAACCAAACCTATTACGTAGCCACAAGCGATTACCTCTACAACGGTGGGGATAATATGACTTTTTTTAAACCTAATGCGGGTTTCAATTATTTAAATTACAAAATAAGAAATGTTTTAATAGATAAATTTAATAAAATTGACACGCTAAAAGCAGTAATTGATAATAGATTTATTCAAATTAAATAATTATGAATCGAAGACGTTTTATTCAAAAAGCATCTGCTGGAGGGACATTGATTGCCTTAGGCAATTTAGGGCTGCAATCTTTCGTTAGCGCACCAACAACAACTAAAATAACAGTACTTCACACTAACGATGTGCATAGCCATATAGATTCCTGGAAAATAGCGGGCAAAAACAAAGACATAGGCGGTGTCGCCAGACGTGCAAATTTAATTGAGTCAATAAGAAAGGAAAACCCCAATACACTATTATTGGATGCTGGAGATATTTTTCAAGGTACACCTTATTTTAATTATTACGGTGGCGAATTAGAATTTAAATTAATGAGTAAATTAAAATATGATGCTGCAACTCTTGGCAACCATGATTTTGATAACGGTATTGATGGACTATACGCCCAATTACCACACGCTAATTTCGATTTTATTACGGCTAATTACGATTTCTCAAATACCATAATGAACACACATACAAAACCTTACAAGATTTTTAAAAAATCGGGTATTAAAATTGGTGTTTTCGGTTTAGGTATAGAGCTTGAAGGCCTAGTTACCCGCGATATGTTTAAAGAAACTAAATATTTGGACCCTGTGGAAATTAGTCAGGATATGAGCCGAATATTAAAAGTTGAAGAAAATTGCGATTTAGTTATATGTTTATCCCATTTGGGGTACTATTACGGAGATAATTCAAAAAAAATTAGCGATTTAATTTTAGCTAAAAACAGCAAAAACATTGATTTAATTATTGGAGGTCATACGCACACTTTTCTACCTGAGCCTACCGTAGTTAAAAACTTGGATAACAAAAATGTATTAGTTAATCAAGTAGGATGCTTTGGAGAAAACCTAGGACGTATAGATTTTCATTTTAGCAATAATACTGCAATATCTGGAAATGGGACTTCCTTAATCGTTTAGTTTCGAATTATAAAAATAGGTACAATAACATTATTTCATACTAACCGAAATTTTACTAATTGCAACAAACTAAATAAAAAGTTTAAATAAAATGTTGCAATTACATAAATTGGGTTCACGCATCGAACATACTTACTTTTATCTATTTCTATTTGAAAAGTTAAATTATTGAACATAATTAATACTAATTATTAGTTATCCAATAAAATTTGATTTTCAAATAGCACGCTATCAAGACTCTAATTGGGCAAGCAGCAAAATATGAAAGAACAAAAACAAGACATATTAATAATAGGTGCCGGTTTATGTGGCTCACTACTAGCTCTGAGGCTAGCACAAAGAGGCTATAATGTTTCTGTTTATGAAATGCGTCCTGATTTGCGAAACGTTGACATTTCTGCCGGCCGCTCAATAAACTTAGCGTTTTCAAACCGTGGAAATAAAGCTATAAAACTAGTGGGGCTAGAGGATAAAGTGAACGCACTTTGCGTACCAATGAATGGCCGTATGATACATGATAAAAATGGCAACACCTTTCAATCAAATTATAGTGGTCGCGATTACGAGTATATAAATTCCATATCGCGCAGAGATTTAAACGTTTTACTTTTAAATGAAGCCGAAAAAAATGATAATATTACCATAGCATTTAATAAAAAATGCACATCTGTCGATTTTGAAAATACTACAGCATATTTTGAAGATTACCATACTAAAAACACATGTGATAAAACCGCCAATATTATTATAGCTACAGATGGCGCTGGTTCCGCCATGCGTAAAAGCTACTACTTAAACAAAGCGTTTTTATTCAGTTTTTCACAAGAGTATCTAACGCATGGCTATAAAGAATTACGTATTTCACCAAAACCTAATGGCGAATATAAAACCCATAAAAATGCACTTCATATTTGGCCTCGAGGGGATTTTATGTTAATTGCACTACCCAATTTAGATGGCAGTTTTACAGTTACACTTTTTTTAAGTTATAATGATGGCGAATATAATTTTAACAACCTTAATACAGAAGCACGTGTACTTGAGTTTTTTGAAAATGAATTTCCAGATGCCCTAAGAATTATGCCCAACTTAATTAAAGACTTTTTTAATAACCCAACAGCTCCTTTAGGTACTATAAAATGTTCGCCTTGGCATTACAAAGGACACACCCTTTTATTAGGAGATGCCGCCCATGCTATTGTTCCGTTTTACGGACAAGGTATGAATGCTTCTTTTGAGGATGTTGTTGAATTTGACAAAATTCTAAACCTAAACCTTAACAATTGGGAAGCTGTATTTAAAGCCTACGAAACCAAGCGCAAAAAAGATACGGATGCCATAGCAGACTTAGCTATTGATAATTTTCATGAAATGAAAGACCATGTTAACCAAACCGTGTTTCAAGACAAACGTAAATTAGAAATGGCTTTAGAAAAAACGTTCCCCAACGCCTATTCCTCAAAATACGCACTAGTCACTTTTAACGAAGATATTAGTTATCGGGAAGCCATGCTAAAAGGTCGCGCACAAGATAAAGCTATTATAAAGCTACTTAGAAACGGAACTATTGCTGTTAACGGAGATTTAAAAGTTATTTTAGAAAAAGTACAAAAAACCACCGAGATCTTTCTACAAGATGACAAAATTTTAGGATTCAATAAATAAAAATATCCTGGAGTTATTAAAATTAGGTTTGGTTCAAATCTTTTACGAGGTTTTTACATTACAGAATGTATAGTAATCCAAATTAGGTTTATTTCTTTTTAGAATTCATAATTTGAGCATTCCTTTGGATAAGTTTTTATTTCATAAAAGTGGATTGACTATATGACATTTAAAAAAGCAATCCCGTTATTTCTAGTCAGTTTCTATCCACTAACCTTAGCGCTTTAAGCGCATAATTTGAAGCTTGTATAGGTTCTATAAAATTATTTAAACCTTTATTTTTATAACATAAATCTAGAAAACAAAAGAGCAGTTACACAACAAAGAATTGCGTTGTGTTTTTTTTTATTTCGGCTAAAAAATGAATTCGCCTATAGGTGTATGTTATAAAAATAAAGATTTAAAATAAGTTAATATAAAATGCTATTTTTCATAATTTAAAGCATTCAAAAATTCATCTTCACTAATAAGTTTAACACCTAGCTTTTCTGCTTTTTCCTTTTTACTTGGTCCCATACTATCACCTGCTATAATGTATGTTGTTTTTTTTGAAATAGAACTACTAACTTTCCCCCCATTGTTTTCAATTATTTTTTTAAGCTCGGTTCTTGAAACGTTATGAAAAACACCCGAAACCACAATAACATCGCCTTTTAATTTATCTGTTTGGTCACTAAGTTGCGCCGCAGATAATTCAAACTGCAAACCAACACTTTTTAATTTATTAACAACCGCTATGTTGTCTTCCAATTTAAAAAATGCGCTTACACTTTCTGCTATTCTAGCTCCTATTTCATCCACGGTAATTAAATCCTCCTCTGTAGCCTTTATTATGGCATCAATATTTTTATAATGCTTTACAAGTTTTTTAGCAACAGTTTCCCCTACATACCTTATGCCTAAAGCAAATAAAACACGCTCAAACGGAATGTTTTTAGACTGCTCAATACCTTTTATTAAATTAGCCG
The DNA here is from genome assembly GCA_937958265.1 of uncultured Algibacter sp. Taxonomy (GTDB): domain Bacteria; phylum Bacteroidota; class Bacteroidia; order Flavobacteriales; family Flavobacteriaceae; genus Algibacter_B. The sequence continues at coordinate 328,211 of CALGNX010000001.1, forward strand.
CACTTTTTTCGGCCATACGCTCTAAAGGAAGTACTTGAGCTTTAGTTAAGGTATATAAATCTGAATAATTAGTTATTAACCCTTCATTAACCAAAAGTGCAACAGTTTCTCCTCCTAACCCATCAATATCCATTGCTTTTCTTGATATATAATGTTGGATTCTGGCTATAATTTGTGGAATACATCCATTATAGTTTGGGCAGTAATGCTGTGCTTCACCTTCTTGTCTTACTAATACTGTTTCACATTCTGGGCATTGGCTAATATATTGCGTTGGCTGAGAATTTAAAGGGCGTAATGCCAAATTTACTCCTAATATTTTCGGAATAATTTCACCACCTTTTTCAACATAAACGTCATCCCCTACTCTAATATCCAATTTTTCAATTTGGTCTGCATTATGTAACGATGCGCGTTTAACAGTTGTTCCTGCTAATTCCACAGGCTTTAAATTAGCAACAGGTGTTATAGCTCCCGTTCTTCCTATTTGGTAGGTAATACTGTTTAGCGTTGTTGAAACTTGTTCGGCTTTAAACTTATATGCCATAGCCCAACGAGGTGCCTTGGCCGTATAACCTAACTCCTCTTGCTGTTGTAAATTATTCACTTTAACAACTACACCATCGGTCTCGTAAGGTAAATTATGCCGGTGTACATCCCAGTAGGAAATAAACTCCAAAACACCACTAATAGAATTGGTTAATTTTGCAATTTCTGGTACTTTAAAGCCCCATTCTCTAGCCGATTCCAAACTCTCAAATTGTGTTTTAACACCTAAATTTGTACCCGTTAAATTATAAAGTAAACATTCCAATGGTCGCTTAGCAACTTCTGCGCTATCTTGTAATTTCAAACTTCCCGATGCTGTATTCCGTGGGTTTCTATATGGCTCTTCACCAATAGCAATACGCGCTTCGTTCATCTTATGAAATCCATCAAAAGGCAACACAATTTCCCCTCTAATATCGAACTTAGGTGGGTAATTACCCTTTAATTTTAAAGGTATAGACTTAATAGTTTTTATGTTAGCTGTAACATTATCACCTTGAAAACCATCACCTCTTGTAACCGCTTTCACTAAGCTACCATTCTCATAGGTTAAACTTATTGAGGCACCATCGTATTTTAACTCGCAAGTATATTGGATGTCGCCATCAACTAACTTTTTAATACGTTTTTCCCAATCTTCTAAATCCTCTTTCGAGTATGAATTATCTAAAGAGTACATGCGTTGATCATGAACCGTAGTTTCAAAATTTTTAGTAATTTCTCCGCCTACACGTTGTGTTGGCGAGCTTGCATCAAAAAATTCAGGATGTTTCGCTTCCAAATCTTGAAGTGCTTTTAACTTTATATCAAAATCATAATCTGAAATAATAGCATTATCTAATACATAATAATTGTAATTATGATTTCTTAATTCGTTACGTAAGTTTTGTATTTCTTCTTCTTTAGTCATGCAATATTCAATATGTATGTTTTTTTTGGAAATTTTATAATTTAATGAGTTTAAATCAATAAATATTCAATGCTTAAAAATTAACTAACTCGGCTTTAAGTATTCTATCTTTCTTAAAAAAATCTTGTTTTAATTTAATATTTTTAAAATTACTAGCTTTTAATAGCTCCACCATTTCATCACCTAAAAACTCATTAATTTCAAAATACAACAAACCTTTATTTATCAAATTTGATACTGCAAATTGTGTTATAGCATTATAAAAAACTAAGGGTTTCTCATCTTTAACAAACAATGCTAGATGCGGCTCATTATCCAAAACATTGGGTTGCATTAAGCGTTTTTCTTGTTCACGCACATAGGGCGGATTGGATACTATAATATCAAATTTCAAGTCCTTTAAACGCTTAATATTTAAAATATCTGCTTCAAAAAAATCGATAATAACATCATTTACCTTCGCATTATTAATTGCAACCTCTAAAGCTTTATCACTCACATCCAAAGCATAAACCTTAGCCTGAGGTAAATTTTTAGCTAACGCTATTGCTACACAACCACTACCAGTTCCTATATCTAAAATTTTAATTGGTTTATTATGGTTTATCGCCTTTATAATATACTCCACCAACTCCTCAGTTTCCGGCCTAGGAATTAAAACATTTTTATTAACCTTAAAAGGCAGTCCATAAAATTCTGTTTCTCCAATTATATATTGAATTGGTTTTTGTTGCTTAAGTAGTTTTAAAGCTTTTATTATAAATTCAGGATTGCTAACCGCATAATCTGGTTCTAGAACTAATGTAACCCGTTTAACATTATAAAAATGATTAATTAAAATGTAAAAAAAACTATTTATTTCTTCTAAAATATACAAATCATTTAATTCTTTATGAAAGGTATTTTTAAGCGTTTTTAGTTTCATATTATTAGGTCTTATTTTTAAACGTATAATTTTAGTAGTTTTTACTTACCTATTCCACATACTTATACGATTAATCTGCTTTTTTTTAAATTTAATTTTTAAAATAACTATAGTATCTTTATAAACTTTAAAAACGGTTATTTAATTTAGGAAAGATACAGTAATTAAAAAAAAACAAGAATGAAGAAGCTTATAATTTTATCAACAATTTCGGTACTTTTCCTATGTTGTTCCGTAAATAAAAAACCAAAATTTGTTGGTTTAGCTAACATTCAATTACTAGAATCAACACCCCACTACGTTACCTTTATTGCCGATGCTAAATTTATAAATCCTAATATTATTGGTGGTAACTTACAAACCGACGAAATAAAGGTTTTTGTAAATGATAATGAGATGGCAAGCGTTTCTGCTGAAAAATTTGATGTTCCGGCTAAAAAAGAGTTTTCGGTACCTTTAAAAACAAAAATACCTACAGATAGTATATTCAGCAATAAAAATTTAAGTGGCTTATTAGGGAGTTTATTTAGTAATAAAGTAAAAATTCAATTTAAAGGCGATATAAAGTATAAAATTTTAGGTTACTCGCACACCTATAGCGTGGACAAAACTGAAGATGTAAAAATAAAATTCTAATTTTGAGTATTCATAATATCTATATAAAACGTTGCCTTGAAATCGCTAAAAATGGTTTGGGTAATACCAGACCAAATCCTATGGTTGGCAGTGTAATTGTGCATAATAATAAAATAATAGGCGAAGGTTTTACAAGCCCCTATGGGGGAAACCATGCCGAGGTAAACGCAATACATTCTGTTTTAAACAAAACGCTTTTAAAAAACGCTACAATTTATGTAACCCTTGAGCCGTGTTCCCACTTTGGAAAAACACCGCCGTGTAGTAACTTAATTATAGCACATAAAATCCCTAATGTAGTTATTGGATGTGTTGATGAAAACGAAAAAGTTTCTGGTAGAGGTATAAAAAAACTAAGAGATTCGGGGTGCAATGTAACCGTTGGTATTTTGGAGGATGATTGTAAAAATCATCATAAAAGATTTTTTACATATCATAATAAAAAGCGTCCGTACGTAATATTAAAATGGGCAGAAACAAATAATGGCTATATAGCCCCTGCTACAAAGGAAGATAAAAAACCTGTTTGGATTACCAATTCCATCTCCAGACAAATGGTACACAAATGGCGGGCTGAAGAACAAGCTATTCTTGTTGGTACAAATACCGTTTTGGAAGACAACCCAACACTAACCACTAGAAACTGGACTGGACCTAACCCTACTCGAGTTGTAATTGATATACATAAAAAATTAGACCCAAATCTGAATATTTTTAAAAACCATGCGAAAACATTAATTATTACAAATACACAAATTGATACATCAAAACCTTTAGCACATCAAATCTGTGATTATTTGTTTAAACAAAATATAAACTCTATTATAATTGAAGGTGGTGCTAAAACTTTACAAACCTTTATAGATGAAGATATATGGGATGAGGCAAGGGTTTTTAAAGGACCCAACACATTCCAAACAGGTATTAAAGCTCCCGTTTTTAATGGCACACTAACTTCGAAAGACACTATTATAACAGATACGCTTAACATATATAAAAATGATTAAAACAATTATATTCGATTTTGGAAACGTGTTTATTAATTTAGACATAGAAGCTGCGCACAAAAACGCATTGAAAACCTTAAATGTAGAGTCACTTTCAAAAGAGATCCAGGGTTTTAATAGTTTTTACGAACAAGGGTTAATTTCAACAACCGAATTTATTACATTTTATTCTGAGAATTTCCCTAAACTATCTGAAGCGGAACTTGTTAAAACATGGAACTACATGTTAAAAGATTTCCCAGAATACCGTTTGGACTTTCTAAAAAAACTTAAAGCAACCGCAAAATATAAATTAATATTATTAAGTAACACTAATGATCTTCATATAAATCACATAAAAGAAAATGTTCCTTTTTATGAAACTTTTAAAAACTGTTTTGACGCTTTTTATCTTTCTCATGAAATAAATTTGGTGAAACCCAATTCTAATATTTTCGAATTTGTTTTAAATGAAAATAACATAATAGCAGAGGAATGTATTTTTATAGATGATAATACTGAGAACATTAAAACTGCAAAACAATTAAAACTTAATACTTGGCATATAAACCCAGAGCATGAAGATGTAATAAATTTATTTGAAATAAAAAAAAATCTATTTTAAAATACTATTTTGAATATACCGGATACTTACCAAACTATTACTACTATTGAAGAACCAGTTATATTTAAAGATAAAAACAGTAAATTTTTCGGCTATGCGTTCCCTGTTTTAACCGAAGACGATATTAAACTACACCTTGCTACCTTAAAAAAGAAGCATTATGCTGCTAGGCATTGGTGTTATGCTTACCAAATAGGGACACAAACATTTACATATCGTGCTAATGATGATGGCGAACCTAGTAACTCTGCAGGCATGCCAATTTACGGCCAAATACAATCCTTTAACGTTACCAACATATTAATTGTTGTAGTGCGCTACTTTGGAGGCGTAAAATTAGGAGTAGGCGGATTAATTAAGGCTTACAGGACAACAGCTAAGATGAGTCTTGATGCAGCAAAAATTACAAAAAAAACAATTAACATAAACTTTCTTATTTCTTTTGATTATAAACACATGAACACCGTTATGCGTATAATAAAAGAAAAAGCATTGCAAATTACGCATCAAAAGCTAGAAATGGACTGCCAAATAACAATTTCGGTAAGAAAAAATGAATCCAATTTTATTTTTGAAATTTTTAATCGACTACACGACATAAAAATCGAAAAATTCTAACTTATATCCCTATCGCATCCAATATATATTGCGGGGCTTTAATAGGTCTTTTTGTAGCCTTATCAACAAACACTAAAACAGTGCTTGCAGTTGTTAAAACAGCCCCACTTTTATTAGTAATTTCATAATCAAATTCAATCTTAGCACTAGGTCTTTTTTTAAGTTGTGTTTTCACATTAATAAGGTCATCATAACCAATAGGTTTTTTGTAATTTACCTGTAAAGAAACCACAGGTAACATAATACCATTTTCCTCCATAGACTTATATGAAACCCCTAACTTCCTTAACCACTCAATTCGCCCCATTTCTAGATATAGTGCGTAATTCCCATGGTAAACAACACCCATTTGGTCAGTCTCGCCATACCTCACTCTTATTTGTATTTCATCGGTTTTCATAAGCTTTACTAATTCGTTTTTTGTAATTTAAAATGATGGCTCAACATGGGGAAAAAATTTCATATATTCAATAGTAAATGATTTTTTTTTTAAGAATTTTGTCCACATATTTGCCCCTCCTTAAAACGGCATAGAGGTTATTTAAATCTCTACAGAATAAATAACAATAATACTACAAATTATAAACATGAATGTAACTGCGGAATCGGTCTGGAACAACTGTCTTAATTTTATAAAGGATAACATACAGCCTCAAGCCTATAAAACTTGGTTTGAACCTATAAAAGCAGTAAAGCTTACTGAAACGGCTTTAAGTGTTCAAGTACCAAGCAAGTTTTTTTATGAATGGCTAGAAGAGCATTATGTTAAAATCCTTAAGGTGTCCCTTACTAAAGAGTTAGGAGAAACTGCCAAGCTAGTTTACATTATAAAAATGGAAAACACATATGGCAATAAACAACCATTTACAGAAAAAATACCTAGCTCAAACAGAGGCTCTTTAAAATCACAAAATGTTGATATTCCATTAAAAAATAAAAGCCCGGAATTACGTAACCCATTTGTAATCCCTGGTATTAGAAATGTAAAAATTGAATCTCAGTTAAATCCAAATTACAATTTCGAGAATTTCCTAGAGGGCGATTCTAACAGGCTAGCACGTAGTGCTGGTTTAGCAGTTGCAAATAAACCTGGTGGCACATCATTTAATCCCTTATTAATATTTGGAGGTGTTGGTTTAGGAAAAACACACTTAGCACACGGTATTGGTGTTGATATTAAAGATAAATATCCAGAAAAAACAGTTTTATATATTTCTGCAGAAAAATTTACTCAGCAGTATATAGATGCGGTTAAAAAAAATAATAGAAATGATTTTATTCATTTTTATCAAATTATCGATGTTTTAATTATTGATGATGTTCAGTTCCTATCTGGTAAAACAGGAACTCAAGATGTATTTTTTCATATTTTTAATCACTTACATCAAAATGGCAAACAGGTTATATTAACAAGTGATAAAGCACCGGTTGATATGCAAGATATTGAACAGCGCTTATTATCTCGTTTTAAATGGGGTTTATCAGCAGAGTTACAAAAACCAGCTTTTGAAACTCGTGTTTCAATTTTAAAAAACAAATTATATCGCGATGGTGTTGAAATGCCAGAAGATATAATTGAGTATGTTGCTAAAAACATTAAATCTAACGTAAGAGAGCTTGAAGGTGCAGTAATTTCATTAATCGCACAATCATCCTTTAATAAAAAAGATATTACAGTAGATTTGGCACGATCTGTAGTAGAGAAGTTTGTTAAATATACAAAACGCGAAGTATCCATAGATTACATACAAAAGGTAGTTTCAGATTATTTTCAAATGGATGTTGATACACTTCAATCTAAAACAAGAAAACGCCATATTGTACAGGCACGTCAATTAGCTATGTTTTTTGCGAAAAAATTCACAAAAGCATCATTAGCTAGTATTGGTTCTCAAATTGGTAAACGAGATCATGCCACTGTACTTCATGCTTGCAAAACAGTAGATAATTTAACTTCAACAGATAAACAATTTAGAAAATATGTTGAAGATATTAGTAAAAAACTAGCTATTTAAGATAGTTATATATCGTATTATTAAAATTTTGGTGTTCTAATCGCGAACCATATTTATAATACAAACATGGTTATTGGTATTTTAAAGCTTTAACTTTTTAATAAAACTTTAAATTTATTTTAAACACTGCCTTTATGTAAAAAAGCAGTGTTTAAAATAAATTACACTTCGTAAACACAACAATACAACTCGGCATACTTATTTAGAGCCTAAAAGGTACATTGGTTTAATATTAGTATTTTTAATACAATATAAATTATATTTAAATCTAATTTCGAGTAAGCTATAAAAACACTAAAGGCATAAAAAATATATTGCCAAAATAAAATTGTTTTTACCAGGCTAATAAAAGTACAATAGCAAAATCATTACACCTTAAAAGAGCTAGTTAAGCCTAATTAAAAATTATATTTTTTAATAGTTAAACAAACCTTTAAAAAAGCGCTAATTTTAAATTAAAAATAAAACTAAATTAAATGGACACAATTGGCAAGCTATTTCTTATTCCAACAACACTAGGAAACAATAATCCTCTAGAGGTATTACCTGTTACTGTTAAGGAGACTATTGATAAAATAAACACATTTATTGTTGAAAATGATAAAACAGCAAGACGCTTTATTAAACGAATAAGTCCAGAAAAATCACAGCCTGATTTAAAAATGTTTCATTTAAATAAATTTACAGATGAGGCTGAATTACCCTCATTTTTAAATGCTTGTTTACAAGGCGAAAATATTGGTTTATTATCTGAAGCTGGTTGCCCAGGTGTAGCAGATCCTGGAGCCGATATTGTTAAAATAGCACATGAAAAAAATATAAAAGTAGTGCCATTAGTTGGCCCATCTTCTATTTTGTTAGCATTAATGAGTTCTGGTATGAATGGACAGAGTTTTAGCTTTAATGGCTACTTACCAATAGATAAAAATGAACGTAAAAATGAAATTAAACGATTAGAACGCTTATCTTTTGAACACAACCAATCTCAAATATTTATTGAAACACCTTACCGGAATAATAAGATGTTAGAAAATTTAGCTAACGTTTTAGAAAACAATACTGATGTTTGTGTTGCTTGTGATATTACATTAAACACAGAATTTATTAAAACACAATCTGCCAGCGCCTGGAAAAAAAATAAAATAGATTTACATAAGAGACCTACTATATTTATTATTCATAAAAGTTAAATAGCCTTTGCCTTTTTATTAGCCTTAACAAAAGAAGTATCATATCCAGAAAAACGTTTCATATAATTATGTACTGTAGTACCATATCCATCGGCAAAATTATCTAAACCATAACTTCTTAAATACTTCTTTACGTTACCGGGACCCGCTAAATGCGCGGCAGCTATAATGCCAGATTCTGTAATTATTATACCATTAATACGCTTACCAACAAAATTCTTTATATCGCGTCTTAAAATCCATTTGTTACGAGCTGAGTTCGCTATAAAAGCTTTTTCTTGTAATCTTGGATTTTTTAAAAACTTAGTAGGGTTGTGTATTCCAATAAGTTTTAAAGTCTCTGAGCCAAACTGATATTTACCTAAATACCCATAAGTATTAACCGAACTGTAATTTCCCCCAGACTCTTTAAAAGCTAAAGCTTCTTTAAAGCCTACAAAAGATTTACCTAATTGTAATGAAAATTCTAAGTCTGAATCATTCAATTCAGATGCATTTTTATTTACAGGAGCACTATTTCGTACTGTGTAATTTAAATTTAAGCCCTCTGTAGAATACCTACCTAAGCTAGCTGTCTCATTAGATTGTAACGACACATACAATAGAACTAATATTGTAAGCGTAATAGTTACGTATCTTCCAATATTCCTTTTCATGATTAAAAAATTTTTTCAGTATATCATTATAATTCAATACACTTTGAAATTTGAGAGCGCAAAAGTACTATTTTTAATAGTACCGTCAACATAAATCGACTATGTGTTTATTTTAAAGGTAGAATAGATGAAACACACCTCTTTTACGGCTAACTTCCAAAGTAGGAAGTGGCACTTTAACCATGTTAAACAACTGAAAAAGAGATTTTAATAATTTTGAATTTGTTTTTATAGCATTTAAATTAAGATCTAAACTTATGTAATATTGCCTATATCGCCTATCTTTTAATAATGATATATCGCCTACTTTGCTAATACCAGATAACATACCCTCTCCCCCATAACCTACTGCCACATTTAACCATTTAGGTATTTTACTTTTATTAAAAAACGAATATAAATTAGCGCTAAGCCAATACGTTTGGCCGTTATAATCTTTTAAAAGCTGCTCTAGTAAATTATGCCCTAATTTATCTGGCCGAAGCTTTGCGTATGGCGTTTGATGAAATGAATATTTTAAAGCCATACGCTGTTCGTTCCATAATAGTTCTTGACCAATATATAAAGATGTTCCTGCTCCATTAGCTAAAATATCGCCCCATGAAAAGCCCCATGCTTTGGAGTAACCATCTAGAACTTCCACAGCAGATAAAAACGCAAAACCTAAAGTTGCACCATATACTAGTTGGTCTTGTTTATTCACACCGCTCCAATTTAAAAGGCGTACACCTTGTTCACCTAATTGATAAGCTGTAAAAGCATGACCAAGTTTGTCCATTTGAAACCACTCACCGTTATCGTTTATTGTTTGAAATTTTGAACGCTTAAAGTCTGCATACCAAAGTTGATTTAACCCAACCAACGTGGTAACCCCAATTGAAGCCTCTGAGATAACAACTAAATTACGCCTTGGCTTATTTAATGTATCACTAGCTGTTAAAAATTGATTAAATTTAGATTGTGAAAATCCAGTTGCACAGCATAAAACAAAAACCAGGATATGCTTTGTTAATGTATAAAGCACTATTTATTTATACCTTGAGATGATAAATAGCGATGGTATTCTCTAGCATTTTTATTATGTTGGGAAAGTGTTTTAGCAAATTTATGAAAGCCAATACGTTTGGCATCGGCAGCGAAAAATATATAGTTATGGTTTTCAAAATTGAGAACAGCTTTAATTGCAGAAATATCTGGCATAGCAATTAATCCTGGTGGCAAACCTCTATTTTTGTATGTATTATAAGGTGAAACGATATCTTTATGAATGTTTAATACTCTTTTTATAATCGTATTTTTATATTTTGGAAGTTGGTATGCGGCAAATTTTAAAGTTGGATCTGCTTGCAATGGCATCCCTATTCGTAAACGATTCATATAAACACCTGCTATTCTTGGTTGTTCTGCTGCTTGTTTTGATTCCTCATAAACAATAGATGCTAAAGTAATAACTTCTTCTGGTGTTAAACCTGCGGCCTGCGCTTTACTAACACGATCGTCTGTCCAAAAACGGTTATACTCTTTTAACATTTTATCTCTGAAGGTTTCTGCAGACGAATTCCAAAACAGCTCGTAACTATTAGGTAAGTACATGCCAAGAGCTGTGTTGTTTTTAAAATTATTTTTATTTAAAAAAACGCTATCTCTCATAGCTTTTAAAAGTGACAGACTATCGGCTTCAATATCTCTTGAAACACGACCAGCTAATTTCTCCAAAGTATTTTGGTTATTAAACGATACTTTTATAGGTAAGTTTTTACTTCTTATTGAGTTTATTATATCGTTATTAGTCATATCTTTTCTAATTTCAAAACGTCCTGCTTTAATATTAGTTGTATATTTTTTTTGCTCTGCCAAATCATCAAAAGATTCTATATTTTTAAGTAAAGGTTCCAACTGCTCCCTAACCACTTTATAGTTGGCATGGGTTGGCACAAAAATATAAGCAGCTTCATTATTAAATGCTGTATTTGGCTTAAGCATAGCATTGTAAACAAAATTTGCAAAAAAGGCTGCTACTACAAGACCTATAATTAAAATGGCTAAGAGTATTTTTTTTATATACATTTAATTTTTTATTAGCTGATATATGTATTCATTTTTATAAGAACCGTTTACATAGTTCCAATCTTTTTTTAATCCAACTTCTTTAAACCCTAGTTTGGAAAACAATTTGATACTCGCCAAATTCTCTTCGGAAATATTGCAATACAACTGGTGTAGTCCTAAATGCTTAAAGCTATAATTAACCAATAATTTTAAGGCCTCTTCTCCGTAACCTTTCAATCTGTCGTCTATATTATTTACAAGTATGCCAATACCCGCTCTTTTATTTTTAAAATCAAAATCAAACAAATCAATTAAACCTAATGTAACATCGCTATAATTTGCTATTACAAGGCGTAATTGCTTAACTTCAAAAATATCTTGATGCGCATTTTCTAAATATTGCTTTATTAAAAACCTAGAATAGGGTGTTTGTGTATTACTTATTTCCCAAATAGACTCATCATTCTCAATAGTATAAATAAAGTCTAAATCTTCGGGCTCCAAGGCTCTTAAAAATATTTTTTGACCTTTTAGCGTAATCATAATGTCCCTTTAAATACAAACACGGCTGGACCAATTAGCCATACATTATTGTACTTATTATTTTCCACATTAAAGGTTACCTCTAAAACACCACCTTGAACATTTAGTGTAATATGTTTTTTATTTGTTTTCCCTAAACGATGCATTGCAATAGCAACGGCGGTAACGCCTGTTCCGCAGGATAGTGTTTCATCCTCTACACCGCGCTCATAGGTTCGTACACGAAATGTTGTATCTAATTCTTGTTTAACAAAATTAACATTAGTACCTGCTTCGTTATAAGGTGCCCCGTAACGAATATTTGCGCCTGTACGTTTAATATCAAAATTTTCAATATCTGCTTCAAACTGCACATGGTGTGGCGATCCTGTGTTTAAAAAAACATAATTATCATGTAGCGCAATAGAATCTACATTAAGCATTTGAAGTTTTACCACGCCATTATCTATAGTAGCATGGTGTAAACCATCAATAGCCTCAAAAATAGCTTTATTTTTAATCACACCTAATTGTTGTGCAAAGGCTACTAAGCAACGACCACCATTTCCGCACATGGTACTTTCGTTACCATCGGCATTATAATACACCATTTTAAAATCGTGTTCAGGGTGGTTTTCTAGAAGTATAAGCCCGTCTGCTCCTACTCCAAAGCGCCTATCGCATAAAAATGCAATATGTTTTGTATTATTTTTATCGAATGTTTGTTGACGATTATCTATCATCACAAAATCGTTTCCTGTTCCTTGGTATTTATAAAAAGTCTGTTGCATAATGTATAGCAAAGATAAACAAGTGATTTAAATTTTTTGTGCTTAAATAAAATTTTGAATGCTTAAAAAAGGTTTATTATTTAATTTAAAAATATGTGTGCAAAGTGCGTTAGGGATTGCAGTGAAAAGCCCACAGCCCGACTTTTGGAGGTGCGCGGACTTGTAACGTAAAGCCCGACCCTTGTGGTAACGCCCAAATAATAAGTTTGTTAATTACGCGTTAAAGTTGGCGTTAAAAAAAGTTAAAACATTAAAACCAACTCAATATTTATCTAATTTTATTTGTTATAGATTGGAATCGCTTTCGCGGAATTAAAAACTTAAATTTTACATTTATGAAAAACATTTTAACCTTATTAATGGTTTCGGCCCTAGGTGGTATTTTCACATTAGGTTCTTACAAACTTTTTTTGGAAGACGAAAAACCCGTATTAGTGGCGCAACAAAATAGTAACGCATCATTTTTGCCTACTAGCCACACAAACGCTTTAGTTAGCGCCGAAGAAAAGGTAGATTTTACAGTAGCGGCTGAAAATACTGTTAATGCAGTAGTACACGTTAAAAATGTAACACTTAGTACGGGACAATTTACAATGAGTGATTTGTTTTCTGGAAGAAGTTCTGAGCGCGCTCAGCTAGGTACAGGATCGGGTGTTATAATTAATAGCGATGGTTATATTATAACCAATAACCATGTTATTAAAAATGCTCATGAATTATCGGTTACTTTAAATAATAACAAAACTTATACAGCTAAATTAATTGGTGCAGATGAAAAGACAGATATAGCCTTACTAAAAATTGAAGCCGAAGAGGCTTTGCCTTTTGTAACGTTTGCAGATTCTGATAGTGTGAAAATTGGCGAATGGGTTTTAGCCGTTGGTAATCCTTTTAATTTAACATCTACAGTTACGGCAGGTATTATAAGTGCAAAATCTAGAGATTTATCGGGTACTAATAGCCAATCTTTTATACAAACCGATGCTGCTGTAAACCCTGGTAATTCTGGCGGAGCACTTGTTAATACAAATGGGCAGTTGGTAGGTATTAATACTGCTATTACCTCACAAACAGGATCGTACGTTGGCTATTCGTTTGCAGTACCTAGTAACATTGCACGAAAAGTTATTGAGGATATTATGGAGTATGGTAACGTACAAAATGGTATTTTAGGTATTGTTGGCGTACCGCTACCTGTAGATTTAAAAACTGCTGAAGCTAATGATATTGAATTTTCTAGTATTGAAAATATTTCTGAAGGAATTTATATTGGCAGTGTGGTTGAAGATTCTGGCGCAGATAGAGGCGGCCTATTACGAGGGGATATTATTAAAGAAATTGATGATATTAAATTATCCAAATTTGCCGATTTAACAGGGTATTTGGGTTCTAAAAGACCAGATGATGTTGTAAACCTTAAAGTCTCTAGAGATGGAGACATTAAATTAATTGCTGTAACCTTAGCTAAAAATACAAGTTTTGTTATGCCTTTAGTTGGTAATATAAAAAATGCTAAACCAGCAGATTTGAAAAAATATAATGCTACTTATGGTGTAAAAATTACCGACCTTAACCCACAATACATGGAGTATTGGCGTAAAAATGGCATTAAAGAAGGATGTATTATTACAGCTATTAACGATATAAAAGTAAAGGATGTTGAGGATGTACAAAGAGCATTAAAAAACCAATCGTATAACGAGGCCTTACGTCTTGAAATTATTAATAGCTATGGTGATTTAGAGCGCTATAATTTCAGGTAAATATTTAATATAAAGTAATAAAAAGTCTTGCTATAAACTAAATTGTTTTGGCAAGACTTTTTTTTAGCCTAAATAAATTGGTATAACAATAGGAATTTAAAAATCTTTTATTTGTTAACGCATATCCTGCAACACTATTTTAATTAAGGCTTTTTTACTTTTTAGATATACAAAACAAACAATATTTTATAAATTAGCCAAAACCAAAACAACACGTAAAACCAATAAAACATTTAGAATGTTCGCTATTAAAAATTTATTTGTATTAGTATTATCGTGCTTAATTAGCAGCACCGCTTTCTCTCAAGCTTCTACACCAAAAGATGATACATTATCTTTAGATAAAAGCACTATTGAAAATCAATTTGAATATATACTTAATACTTCTGGAAACTTTAAAGGCACTAATGGCCAGGCTTACGAAGCTGTAAAACTTAAAACGTTTCTTGCGCTTAAGTCACATACCTTGGATTCTTTAAAAACAGTACATAAAAACTTAGTTGAAACACAAGCCGTAGTTAAAACACAAGAAATAGAAATTTCGAATTTAAAAGCAAACCTCGACAAAACAAAACTGAATTTAGAAAGCACAAATACTGAAAAAAACAACATGGCTTTATTCGGTTTGCAAATGAGTAAGGCAAACTATAACGTACTTATGTGGTCTATTATTGGGGGGTTGTTAGCTTTACTTTTATTATTTATTTTCAAATTTAAAAATAGCAATACCATTACTAAAAAAGCAAACGCAGATTTAATTGAAATTGAAGAAAAATTTGATGAGCATCGTAAAACAGCATTAGAGCGAGAACAAAAAGTAAGACGCCAATTGCAAGATGAGATTAACAAACAAAAAAAGGGATAATTTTATCCACTTTCCCATAAAAAATAATCAAACTTTTTTATTTTCCTACCACTGGTATTAAACAATGTAAAAAACTGTGAATAATACAAAAAAACAAATCCAACCTTCACATTAAACCTAAAAGTTTAAACACGCTCATAAACAAAACACCTGTAATTTACTATTGCAGGTGTTTTTTTTATATTTGTTTAACGCTATACAGAATATAGGTTATGTAATTTCTCTTTATTAGTTCCTCCATTTATTGATGTATCAATAATAACTAAAAAAGCAATTTTAAAAAGCTTTAAGCGTACTTAATATTTCGGAAAAACTAGGACGTAATGTAACATTTGGCTCAGTGCAATTTTTAATTAATGTTTCCCATTTTTTATAAAAACTCAAACTTACATCACTTTCTTTTGTTTGGTTTATAAGGTCTTCCAATAAACAACCAAAAGCCCTAACCTCAACACGTTCTATATTTTTAGCCAATACAGAATTAATATTATATGGTGAAGCTGCACCAAAATCACCTAAAAATGAATTTGCATTTTTATTTACCAAAATGTTATGCGCATAAAAATCGCCATGATTAATGCCCTTAAAATGTAACTGCGCACATACAGAGGCCATACTTACTGCTATTTTTAGTAGGGCATTGGTATTATAAACCTGTGTTTTACTAAAAGTATCGCGTGTACAGGACTCTAAACTTGGTGGGTTTCCTAAGTTCTTATAATTGGACGTTATAAGCTCCATTACTAAAGCTTTCTTAGCGTCTGGATGCGCCTTAATTTCTCCTAAAATTGGAATTAAATTTTTGTGTGTTCCTGCTGCAATAGCTATTTTCATTTCATCTTCTGGCAACCCATCACTGGTTACATCGCCTTTAAAAACCTTAATAGCAACATCTGTTTTTTTTGAGTGCCATAATGCCTTTGAAATAAACCCTGAAGCACCCTCACCTATTAAATTTTTAATACTAAAATCGTTCCAAGCAAAGGCTTCTAAATTATTATTTAATTGTACTTTATCTGTCGCTGGATTACCTCCAAATGCAATCCATGATAGTTTAGGTAGTTTAAAAAGCCATTCTGGTATAACTTCTAAGTTATTTGCAGAAACTCTAAGGAGTTCTAAATTTTTACAATTTGCCATTTCTGGTGGCAATATTTTAATACGGTTACCTGATAATGCACATTTTTGAAGTAAATGCATATTACCTATACTTTTTGGTAGCTTAGTAATTTTATTATCGGTTAAAATTAACCAATTTAATTTTAAGGGGAATGCATGCTCTGGTACAGTTGTAATTTGGCTTGATTTAAAACCAACCATACTTAAATTTGGACATTTGGATAAGATAGCGGGAAATTCTGTAAAATGGTTTCGTGCAAAAAAAAGAATTTTTAATTTTTTTAATCTTACAATATCATGAGGTATTTTGGCTATTCGATTGTCCGACAAATCTAAAACTTCTAATGTTTCAGAAAGTGTTAGTATTTCTTTTGGAAATGTTTCTAATCCGCAAGCTAACTTTAAGGTTTTACTCCCTATGAGTTCTCCAGATTTTAGGGCTTCTAAAGTTTGTATCATACATGGTGTTTCAGCTTGCTAATTTAAGTATTATTAAAACTAAAGATTGGCATAAGAGTTAACGATCTTTTTTTAATAGCTAGATGCAACTAATAAAAAAACTTAAATATTTAACTTTAAGTTAAGAACTATTAATTCCTGTTTTTTAAACTTTGATAATGAAAGTTTTACTTCAAATAATAATTTTATTATTCTTAGCACCATTAATTATGAGTCAAAATAAAGATATTAAAGTATCCTGCGATCCAGAAACAGGATTATGTACCGTTCCTGAATTTTCAGAAAAAAAAGAAAATATAAATTGGAATACTAACACGGAAGTGATTTACATTGGCGACCCTATGTGCAGTTGGTGTTGGGGCATATCGCCACATTTAAATGCGCTAAAAAGGTATTGTGATACTCAAAACATACCGTTTACTATGCTTATGGGTGGTTTAAGACCTGGTGGTGGCGATACTTGGGATAACGATTTTAAAAACTATTTAAAGCACCACTGGAACGAGGTTAACAACCGCAGCAAACAACCTTTTGGGTTTGAACTTTTTAACCAAGAGAATTTTAATTATGATACAGAGCCTGCTTGCCGTGCCGTGGTAACAGTTAAACAAATGGCACCCCAAAAAGCAATGGCATTTTACGAGCTTGTTCAACATTATTTTTACGTAAAATCCAAAGATCCTAAACAGGTTGAGTTTTACCGCCCAATATGCGATGTATTAAAAATGGATTACGAATTATTTGCTGCTGCTTTTATTTCTGATGAGATGAAACAAGCTACGCACAACGAATTTAAAAAGAGTAGAAACTTGGGTATAAATAGTTTTCCTTCTATAATTTATAGAAAAGGTGAACAATTACATTTAATTGGTAAAGGTTATGCCGAATTTAACGATTTACAAGCTATTATTATTAAACTAAATAAAGCTAATTAGGCGAATCGTACAATATTCGATAAGCTTTATTAAAAGCTATTAAGTAATTTACTAATAATTACAGTTTCTATTTTTTATTTATTTTCCTAGTGCTGTTTTACTAATACGCTTTAATTATGCGGAAAAACATATATTTTTTAAAATACAAAAGGTTAAAGGAGGTATTAAGGCAGAAAAATAAGAATGTTTTATTACAAACTAATTAGAAACAAAAAAGCAAGCAAAATATTTTGCTTGCTTTTTTGTTTAAAAGTGGGGAGAATAGGATTCGAACCTATGAAGACGTAGTCAGCAGATTTACAGTCTGCCCTCGTTGGCCGCTTGAGTATCTCCCCAAACTGAGTGCAAATATATTATTGTTTCTTAATTCTACAAAGAGAATTGTGAAATTATTTTAATAAAAAATAAATGACCTCCAAAATAATAAGATATGTTAGCAAATAAACATGCATTAGGGATTGCAGTGAAAAGCCCACAGCCTGACCATTTGGGAGGTGCGAGGACTTGTAACGTAAAGCCCGACCCAAAGGGGAATGCCCAACTATTAAATTTAAAAACGTATTCTTAATATAAAGAAACGTGGCTAAATAAAGGTTTCGAAAAGAGGTACAGACACGTTATTGGTATTGTTTTGTATTTTAGAATCGATATCCAATTAATTAGTGGCTTTATCTTTTTTGTTTACCAAGGAAGCCTCCTAGATCTCGAAGAGGTTCTAGTGGCCTTATTCACCTTGGTTATTGCTTGGGTAATTGGTTTTAAATGTTAAAGTTTAGCGTACTTATTATTTATAAACACCGTTAAAAGTGGTTTGATTTTTGTACTTTTAAAACGCCAATGAAAAATATATTTTACACACTATTCCTATTTACCCTCTCTGTAGTTGCTCAAGCTCCTATTAAAACAACATTTATTAAAAAAACCAACCTGTATGCAGACAAACTAATATCTATCGATAATTTTGGAACGTCCTATTACACAAAAAACAATGTATTTTATAAAACTATTAATAACAAAGCTATAACTTATAATAATTTACAATTAGGCACCTTGCATTCTGCCAATGCTTTTAACCCATTAAAAATAAACTTATTTTATAAGTATTTTAATACCGTTATTATTCTAGATAACAGGCTAGCCGAAATTTTTAAAATAGACTTTAATACACTTGCAGATTATAAAAATGTAACGCACGTAACCACAGGCCACGATAATACAATTTGGATTTTTAACCAAGACTTACAACGCCTAGAATTATTCGATTATAAAACCGAAACCATACGCGCACAAACCGCACCAGTACAAAGTGCCGTATTAGGCATAACTAGTAATTTTAACTCCTGCTTACTGCTAACAGAAAACTACCTATACATTTATAATTATTTTGGTAGCCTGCGAAAAAAAATAAAAAACATAGGATATACAGCCCTTGCCGAAAGCAACGAAAACATCGTTTTAAAAAAGGACAACGCCTTGTTTTATCTAAAAAAAAATCAAGAGCATATTCACCCCATTACCACTCCTAATTTATTGATAAATCATTTTTTTGTAACCAACGAATCCTTGTATCTTTACCACCCTGAAGTTTTACAGGAGTTCCAATTAAAAATTAAATAACTATGCATATTGCCATTGCCGGAAATATTGGTGCAGGAAAAACTACGCTCACAAAATTATTAGCAAAACACTACAAGTGGGAAGCCCAATTAGAAGATGTTGTAGATAACCCTTACTTGGACGACTTTTATAACGAGATGGCACGCTGGAGCTTTAATCTACAAGTGTACTTTTTAAACAGCAGGTTTCGCCAAGTTTTACAAATACGTAAAAGCGGAAAAGACATTATACAAGATAGAACCATTTATGAGGATGCCCAAATTTTCGCACCCAATTTACATGCTATGGGTTTAATGACGAATCGCGATTTTGAAAATTACAAATCCTTATTCGATTTAATGGAATCGTTAGTACAAGGACCAGACGTCCTTATATATTTACGCAGCTCTATACCTAACTTAGTATCTCAAATTCATAAGCGCGGCAGAGATTACGAAAACTCAATAAGTATAGATTACCTAAGCCGATTAAATGAACGCTACGAGGCATGGATTCACGATTATAAAGGTCGCTTATTAATTATAGATGTCGATAACATTAATTTTGTTGATAACCCAGAAGACTTAGGAAGCGTTATAAACACGATTGATGCCGAAATAAACGGACTCTTTTAAAACTTAATTTTAATTAATTTGGGCGTTACCCGAAAAGGGTCGGGCTTTACATTACAAGTCCTCGCACCTCCAAAAGTCGGGCTGTGGGCTTTCCATTGCAATCCCTAACGCACTTGTGTACTGGCTAAAACCTATTAAATTATGTTGCTTTTGTTTGTAAATGCTTATAAAACATAGCTATATACAACTTAAAATAAATAGCCTAAATAACGCCTTTTACAAGTAATTAATTAAACGAATATTATTAAAACAAGGTTTTAATTTTAACTTCTATTTTAAAGGTGGCTTTAAAGTTTCTTATAACAAAAAAAAGCCATCTTAAATAAATTAAGATGGCTTTTAGTTTAATAATAGGGTTTCTATTTAAATTGTAAAAGTGCGTTTCTCTTTATGCTCACTATTATCATACCTATCAACACACTCTCTGTAAATTTTAAGTGCATCTTTAGCATCTCCCCAACCTCCTGTATCTACTTTTTTCTTTTCTAAATCCTTATATACTTGAAAAAAATGTTCTATTTCCTTTAATCTATGTGGATTTAAATCTGTAATATCCATTTTATTACTCCAAATAGGATCTGATACAGGTACACAAATTATTTTTTCATCAGGCCCTTTTTCGTCTGTCATGTAAAAAACGCCAATAGGTCTAACCTCCATAACTACCATTGGATAAGTTGGCTGGTGCCCTAAAACTAAAACATCCAAAGGATCATGATCTAAAGCCAAAGTCTCTGGAATAAAACCATAATCCCCTGGGTACATCATGGAAGAAAACAACATACGATCAAACCTAATTTTATGTAATTTAAAATCATATTCATACTTATTTCTACTTCCTTTTGGTATTTCAATTAAAACATCAAATGTTACCGATCCGTCCTTTTCTGCGCTCATATATTTATTTGTTTTTTCTTTTAAGTTGGGTTTAATTTATTAACTAACGCACAAATGTACTGAAGACTTTAAATTTAAGCAACTTTAAATACTAACATCCATATTTATTCGCATAAATAGAAAAGAACAACAGCTTACCTAAGCATTACAATAAAGGTTTACTAATAATTACTATATTGTGGCGGACTAATTTAAATACTTACAGAATATGAAAATTCTATTAACCTTATGCCTTTTTTTTATAACGCTTACCCAAGCACAGAACCAACCATGGCAAGGGAAATTTGAAACTATTGATAATATGATTGCCCCTCCAAATATTTACAGAACAGCTAGTGGTGCGCCCGGTAAAGCATATTGGCAACAGCGGGCTAATTACAAAATTAAAGCCAAAATTGATGAAACAAATAACACCCTTTTAGGAGAAGAAACCATTACTTATTTTAATAACTCTCCAGACGATTTAAAGTATATATGGATTCAGCTAGAACAAAATGTAAATAAAAAGGAGAATGAAGATTTTGGTGATTTAGGCAATAAAATGCGCGATTCCATGACTACCAGACATATGCAATTTTTAACCAGAGCTATTAATTTTCCTGCTGGTTATACCATTAAATCTGTAAAAGATGGTAATGGGACTAACATGAAAACTATTATAAACAATACCATGATGAAGGTGAAATTAAATACCACCTTAAAATCTGGAACATCTACTAAAATTGCAATTGATTGGTTATACCCTATTACAGATAGAAGTATGTATTTATTATCTAGAGAAGGTTATGAGTATTTTCCTGAAGATGATAATACCGTTTATTTAATTGCCCATTGGTTTCCTAGAATGGCTGTGTATAACGATACTGAGGGATGGCAGAACCAACAATTTCAAAAACTAGGAGAATTTGCTTTAGAGTTTGGCGATTATGATGTAGAAATAACCGTACCTACTAATCATATTATAGCCTCTACAGGTGTACTAAAAAATAAAGAAGCCGTTTTAAGTAAAACCCAAATAAAACGTTTAAAACAAGCCGCACAATCTTTTAAAAAACCTGTAATGGTTATAACAAAGGATGAAGCTGAACGCAATGAAAAACAAAAATCTAACAAACAAAAAACATGGAAATTTTCTGCTAAAAATGTTAGAGATTTCGCTTTTGCATCTTCAAGAAAATTTTTGTGGGATGCTCAAGCCGTTAAATTACCAACCCATACCGTTATGGCCATGTCCTACTACCCAAAAGAAGGCTTACCTGTTTGGCAAGAATCCTCAACCAAAGCTGTTATAAATGCATTGGAAGTGTATTCTAAATCCACATTCGAATACCCATACCCAGTATGCATTTCGGTAAACACCTCTAATATTGGTATGGAATTCCCAATGATTAGTTTTAATGGTGGCCGGCCAGATAAAAATGGAATAATTAGCGACCGTGCCAAACAAAGCATGATAAGTACTATAATCCATGAAGTAGGACATAATTGGTTTCCTATGATTGTAAGCTCAGACGAGCGCAAATGGATGTGGATGGACGAAGGTTTAAACACCTTTTTAAACCATAGAACACTTGCCGAGCGCTACCCTACTTTTAATAGTGTTAAACCAAAGGACATTGTTCCTTTTATGAGTGGTGATAAAAATATTCTGCGTCCTATAATGACGAATTCAGACAATGAACTTATGTCACAATTTGGCGCTAACTTTTACAGAAAGCCAACCGTTGGCTTGCAAATGCTAAGAAACTCCATTATTGGTAAAGAACTTTTCGACGAGGCATTTATAACTTATGCCAACCGATGGAAATACAAACACCCTAACCCTGCCGATTTATTTAGAACTTTGGAGGATGCCACTGCCACAGATTTAGATTGGTTTTTTCGTGGATGGTTCTTTACCACAGACCACGTAGACATGGAGTTAACAAATGTAAAATGGTTTAAAGTAATTAATGAAAATAGTAGTAAACAACAAAACATTTCCAAAAAAACTAAAAATAGTAGTAATACTATAGCAACGTTTAAAAACGGACCAAAATTTATTAACATGTTAGCAACACCAGAAAGTGCTTACGGCCAATTTCTTTCAAGACTTGACGAGGATAAAGTACGTAAAAACATTTTAAGTAAAAACATATATGAGATAACCGTAAAGAATATTGGTGGTCTAGTAATGCCCTTGCACATTGAGTGGATTTTTAACGATGGTACTTCTGAAATAGATAAATTACCTGCAGATATTTGGCGAAGAAACGAATATGAAATACAAGAAACATTTGTTAAAGAAAAAACAGTACGCCAAGTAAACCTAGATCCAAATTTTGAATTTGCAGATATTAATATGGAAAATAATAGTTTTCCTAAAACAATTTTAAAATCTAATTTTGATAATTTTAAAGCTAAAAAATCAAATTAACAAAATAAACTTACCAATACATCCAGTATATTGGTAAGTTAAAACTGTACTATAAAGCAGATTTTATTAGCCAACGTAATGTTGCATTGGAAACAAAAAAAAAGCATCCTTTTTAAAAATTTAAAAAGGATACTTTTTTTATAGTTATAAAAATTAACAACTTGCTACAAGCCCAACGCATTACTTACCGTAAAAAGGTATAACATAAAGCTTTAGTAATTTATATACAAAAAGTAATATTCGTATTATTGGCGTACAATGTTTGCACCTATAGCACGCAAGCGCTCGTCTATATTCTCGTAACCGCGATCGATCTGCTCTATATTCTGTATGGTAGA
The DNA here is from genome assembly GCA_937958265.1 of uncultured Algibacter sp. Lineage (GTDB taxonomy): Bacteria > Bacteroidota > Bacteroidia > Flavobacteriales > Flavobacteriaceae > Algibacter_B. The sequence goes on from CALGNX010000001.1 coordinate 351,706, forward strand.
TGTTCCTTTTGCCGAAAGTGATGCAATTAATAAAGATACACCCGCTCGAATATCTGGCGACGTCATGGTAGTGGCTTTTAATGTCGATTTAAAATCGTGACCAATAACCGTAGCCCGATGCGGATCGCAAAGTATAATTTTAGCTCCCATATCGATAAGTTTATCTACAAAGAATAATCGGCTTTCAAACATTTTCTGGTGTATTAAAACACTACCTCTTGCTTGCGTAGCAACCACTAAAATAATACTTAGTAAATCTGGCGTAAAGCCTGGCCATGGCGCATCGGAAATTGTTAAAATAGAACCATCAATAAAGCTTTGTACTTCATAACCATTTGTATGCGCAGGAATATATATATCGTCCCCTTGTCTTTCAACAGTAATACCCAATTTCCTAAAGGTAGCCGGAATTACACCTAAATCGTCCCAAGAAACATTGGTTATGGTTAATTCACTTTTAGTCATAGCAGCAAGCCCAATCCAACTTCCAATCTCAATCATGTCTGGAAGCATTCTGTGGGTAGTACCTCCTAATTTATCAACACCATTAATTACAAGCATATTGGATCCCACACCACTTATTTTGGCACCCATTCTGTTTAACATTTTACAAAGTTGTTGTAAATATGGTTCACAAGCGGCATTATAAATTGTTGTTTGACCTTCAGCTAAAACCGCGGCCATTAAAATATTTGCTGTACCGGTTACCGAAGCTTCTTCTAGTAACATATAGGTTCCTTTCAATTTTTCGGCTTCTACACCATAAAACTGTTCCTCCTTACTATACCTAAACTTAGCACCTAATTTTATTAACCCCTCAAAATGCGTATCTAAACGTCTGCGACCTATCTTGTCGCCTCCCGGTTTAGGTATATAACCTTTACCAAAACGTGCTAATAGAGGCCCAACAATCATTATTGAACCACGCAAACCGCGACCATCTATCTTAAACTCATCAGACTCCAAGTACTTTAAATCAATAGTATCTGCCTTGAAACTGTAGGAACCTTTATCTAGTTTTTCAACTTTTACACCTAGTTTTTTTAATAATTTAATAAGTTTATTAACATCAACTATATCGGGTATGTTATTTATCGTAACTAATTCTGGAGTTAATAAAACGGCACATAAAATCTGTAATGCTTCATTTTTTGCTCCTTGTGGTTGTATTTTACCTTTTAATTGGTGGCCACCTTCAATTTTAAATATTCCCATGCTTTAACTTAGTAACGTTTTCGTTGACGATTATTAGTGCTCTTTTTCTGGTACGTTTTTTTACTTGCTGTACTTTTACTAGAATATTTTCCTCTAGTACGCAATAAACTTGCAGCGTTCGATAAATCCTCATCGGTACCCTTTAAATCTATTTTACCGTTAGAGAGTTCATATAAATGATTAAAAATTACAGCATCCTGTACCGTGTCTTTATTCCAATTTAAAAAACACTTTTTCATATGGTTTGCAATAGTAAACTTTAAAGCCTCTTTAAGCTCTCCTTCCTCCCAGGTGTTTGCTACATCAATCATGGTTTTAATATTATTACCATAAAAACGATATTTAGGAAAATTCTGTGGGTAGTGCAATGGCGCTGGTCGCTCCTCAAAAACCTCCTTAGTTGGTTTCTCGTAAGGTGAGTCCACATCCAACTCAAAATTAGCCATAATAAACAACTGGTCCCACAACTTATGTTGAAAGTCTGGAACATCTCTTAAATGCGGTTGCATATTACCCATAACAGAAATTATAGCCTTAGCTACCTTGTTACGCTCCTCTTTAGTTTCTTGTGTTTTTGCATGATTAATCATTTTTTGCATATGGCGACCATACTCCGGAATAATTAAATGTTCACGCTCTGTATTGTATTCTAAATTATCTGTCAAAATAAGTGTGTAGTGTTAACTGTTGTTGCACGTAGTAAATATGCGCGTGCAAAATACAAAAAATAATTAAAGGCTTATAACACCCTCTACCTTTTCTGCTACTTCTTTATATTTATTAATCACAGCATCAGGGCTTTTCATTTTTACATGAATAGATACGCTTGTATATTTACCTTTTTTAGATGGTATATTTTTAATAACAGCACCTAAATGATTAAAAATATTGGCTATCTTCTCAATCTTATCCTTATCTGTAAGTACAATAAATTTATACAAATATTGCGTTGGCCAAAGTGCCGTATCTTCTAATTGCGATTTTAATTTCTTATAAAATTCTTCAGGGTTTGGAGGTGTGCTCATAGTACTATAAAATTAAGTACAAATATACATTAGCCTAACATATTTTAAAACAATTAAAAGATATAAAAGCCTAAATAAATAAAATTTGGGTGCTACCCACAAGGGGTCGGGCTTTACGTTGCAAGTCCGCGCACCTCCTAAAAAGTCGGGCTGTGGGCTTTCCTCTACAATCCCTAGCACAAAAACGCATATAGTACAATGGAACAATAAATTTTAAACCTATTTGCCGTTTGCTTACTAAAGTTATTTTATTAAAACGAACAATACGCATGCTACTTTTTAGTTTTCAATTTTACTAGTTGTAACGCTTAATTCAAAAAGCCATATAAATAAGTACACTTTTAACCTTACAAAAGCTTAATACGTGTTTAATTTATATGTGTTTCGGTAAAATTATCAATTCGAAAAATAACGGTTTACGCAGCGCATAAATTTTAGTTTCATACTAATAAAAAATAAAGCGAATTAGTACGTTACCTGCAAGCTGAAAAAAAAAGCCCACCGCACGGGAAAGCTCTTTTCATTTTGTTCGTAACTCTCAAAATAAAAAGAGCTTTCCCTTCCCCCACCACCACCACCACCCACACCTTATAATCATTTTAATACTCATTTAGTGAGATGCTGAAAAAATGTTCTTACATTAGTGGACTGAATTAAAATTCAAAAAATGAACCGAATAAAAGAGGTTTTAGAACAAAAAGGAATTAAACAAATCTGGTTAGCTGAAAAGTTAGAGAAGAGTTACAATATGGTAAACTCTTATGCTCAAAACAGACGACAACCAAGTTTAGAAGACTTGTACAAAATTGCAGAAATTCTAGACGTAGACGTAAAAGAATTAATCATATCAAACAAAGAGAATAACTAGAATGATACATAAAAGCAGATTAGAAAACCTAACTAACGAAGTTTGGAAAGGTGCAATTAAATTAAGAGGAAAATTTAAAGCAAAAGATTACCCTTCGGTTATTCTACCAATGATTATGATTCGTAGAATTGAATGTGTGCTTGAAGAAAACAGAGCTAAGTATAAATCCATAGTTATTAAAAAAGACGATTCCTTTAGTGACGCAAACATAAAAACTCTGTACGAACAAGATACAGATAAAGGAAAGTCGAAAGAAGAAACCTTAAATAAAAGAATTAAAATTCAAGAAAAAAGCGGAGACTTCTACAATACGACCAATTGGACACTTAAAAGCATTCTTGCCGACAGTAGCACTTTAGTAGAAAGTAATTTCCGTAGTTTTTTAAATGGTTTTAGCGAAAATATAGAAGAAATTGTAGACAAATTTGAATATCGTCAAATGGTTACCAAAATGGTAAAAGAGAAACGTTTGTCTCAAATTATCAAATTGGTAGCCGAAGAAGATTTTAGCCCAACACGATTATCGAATATTGAAATGGGTTATGTGTACGAAAACCTGTTGCAACGTTTCTCGCAAGATGATGCCAAAGATACAGGTGAGCACTTTACACCTAGAGAAATCATTAGAATAATGGTTGACTTGATGGAAATTGACTTTGACCCAGAAACGGCAACAAAAGCAATTTCTTTATACGACCCAGCTTGTGGAACTGGTGGAATGCTTTCTATTGCAAAAGAACATTTAATTGACCAAGCCAAAACGCCCAAAGGTATTGCAAATACTGAGGATTTAATTTTGCTTAACGGTCAAGAAATGTTAGCTCAAAACTATGCGGTTTGTAAAGCAGATATGTTAATTAAAGGTGAAACTAAAGCGAATATTACGCATGGAAACTCTTTAATTCCACACATAGAAAGTATTCAAGATGATGGTGACCAACACGCAGGAAAACGTTTTGACTATATGATTTCCAATCCGCCTTTTGGTGTAGATTGGAGTGATTACAAAACTCACGTAGAAAAACTAATTGGTAGCAGATATCAGCCTGGTGCAACAGAATCAAGTAAAAAAGGTGTATTTACAGTTACGCCAACGAATGATGGTGCCTTACTTTTTCTACTAACTATGTTAGAAAAAATGAAACCAAAAAGCAAAGGCGGTTCTAAAATTGCCATTTTGTTTAATGGTTCTCCGCTTAGTAATGGAGATGCAACCCAAAGTGAAAGCGAAATGAGACGTCATATTTTAGAAAACGACTTGTTAGATTCTATTGTAATGATGCCAGACCAAATGTTTTACAACACAGGTATTTACACCTACATTTGGATTTTAAACAACAACAAACCAAAACACAAAGAGGAAACGGTATTGATTATTAATGGGCGTAATCAGTTTGAAAAAGAACCAAAATCTTTTGGTAACAAGCGTAACCAAATAACAGATACCAACCGCAAATGGATTAACGACCAATTTGCCAATTGGAAAGCTAACGAAGATTGCAAAAAATTCCATACCACAGACTTTGCTTTTCATAAGGTGAAAGTAACGTTTTGGCAAGAAGATGAGAATGGCGAACCAATGTGGATTACCGAAGATTGGACAAAACAAATCAATAACGCCAATATGAAAAAGGAGTTTGATTTGTATGGCGATTTTATGGTAAACTTAAAAGTAAACGAACTAGAATTTGAAATACATTATGATGGCGAAACCGCTTTTGAAACTTTAGTTGCCAACTTGCTTAAAGAAAAAGTAGCAGAACTAAAAAATGAAAAACTAAACGATATTAAAAAATGGTTTAAAAACCAAGATAAAACCGCTACGTTTCACCACAGGCACTATATAGTAGATAACGAGTACATACCTTTTGATAGAACAGCCGAAGACAAAGAAGCCTATATAAACGCTTTTCTAGCCAAAGAAATAGATTACCAAATAATTGATTGGAACGAGTACAAAGAGCTAGGTTACGAAATACTGCCAAACAAGTATTTTTATAAATACCAAGAGCCTGAAAGTAGTGATATACTGATAGACCAATTTTGGACACTTGAAGAAGAGGCTACCAATTTACTAAACGAAATAAAAGCTTTATAAGATGAAAAAATACACTTATAAAGAGAGCGAAGTTGAATGGTTAGGTGAAATTCCTGAACATTGGGAAACTAAAAGGCTATTTAATATATGCGATTTTATTAGAGGAAATTCTGGCTTTGAGAAAAATGATTTACTATCAGAAGGGAAATATGTGGCTTTACAATATGGTAAAACATATAAAGTAGAAGAAGTTAATGAGGAATTTCAGTATTACGTAAATGAAAAATTTTATAAAAGTTCTCAAATAGTAAATTATGGAGATGTAATATTTGTTTCAACTTCAGAAACAATGGAAGATTTAGGTCATTCCGTTTTTTACAATAGAAATGATATTGGCTTAATAGGTGGTGAACAAATTTTATTAAAACCTAACAAGAATATTTTAGACGGTAAATATTTATTTTACGCTTCAAAAGTCTTCGGTAGTGGACTAAATAAGTTTGCTACTGGCATAAAGGTTTTCAGGTTTGATGTATATGATTTAAAAACAATTTACATCAGCCTTCCTAAACCAAAAGAACAAAAAGCCATAGCCGAGTATTTAGACAAAGCCACCGCTAGAATAGACCGCATTATTGCTATTAAAAAAGAGCAGTTGGTGAGTATCGAAGAAACATATATTTCTCTTCGACATAAATTAATAACCCAAGGGAAAAATCATACAGAATTTGTTAGTTATGATGATGATTTTTTAAAGAAGGTTCCAAAAAGTTGGAAAAAATGGAAATTAAGATATTTATTAAAATTGAAAAATGGTAAACTAATCAAAAACGATGAATTAGTTGATGATGGCGAATTTCCTGTTTATGGTGGAAATGGGATTATGGCTCATACTGATAAATATAATTATGAAAATGAATTAATTATACTCGGAAGAGTTGGTGCTAAATGTGGAAATGTACACTATACAAATCAAAAAATATGGGTTAGTGATAACGCAATAGCTGTTAGGTCTTCAATTAACTATGGTTACACATATCATTTACTAAATGTTCTTAAGCTAAATAGGTTGGCAAGTGAAACTGCACAACCGCTTTTAGTAGGTAATAATGTCAAGAAATTATATGTTGCTATTCCTACAGTTAAGGAACAAGAAGAGATTGTAGAATATTTAGACAATTACACAGAAAAACTTGAGAAAACCAAAGCAAACTTAAAATCCCAAATCGAAACGCTACAAGCCTATCGTAAAAATTTAATTCACGAATGTGTTACAGGTAAAAAGCAAGTAACGTCTGCCATAAAAAATCAAGTCTATGCCTAGCAATAAAGAAACGCTTTTTCAAGACCATTTGTGTGCTTTTTTAAGTACAGAACACAAGTATGAAACATTTGAAGCTTCAAGCCTTACCAATGCCAATCATATTATAGAAAAAGACCTTATTGCTTTTATAAAAAACACACAAGAAAATAAGTACCAAGAACTACAAGAAAATTTTGGCACAGATGCAGACCGAGAAATTATAAAAGCTTTAGAACTAACGCTATTTAAAAAAGAATTATGGTTAGTAATGCGTGAAGGTTTAACTGTAAAAGGAACAAAGGTACTTTTATACGCTCAAAAACCAAGGTCTGCAACCAATACAGCACAAGCAGAAAACTACGCTAAAAACACGTTTACTTATAAAAAAGAATACTACTACAACCCAAACAATCAAGAGCGAATAGATATTGCTATTTGGTTAAACGGTTTACCAATTATTGTTTTAGAACTAAAGCACGAAGACGAAGGACAAGATGTAAATGATGCCATTTTTGAGAGTTTTTTGAAACGAGATTTAAAAAATCCAATCTACAAAAATCCGTTTTTGTATGTGGCATTAAGCAATACAGAAGCCAAAATTGCTACCAATCCAAATTCAGAAAAGAACTTTAGATGGTTTAACGCTAGTTTGCAAAACAAAGCAGAAACTAAAGGCGAATATCCTGTAGAACACGTTTACAGATATGCTTTATCTCCAGAAAATATTTGTCATTATTTAGAACATTATTTGGTATTTGTACCAGCCAAACAAAAAGAAGTAGATGGCGAATGGCAAACGACTTCTTCGTTTACTATTTTTCCACGTTACCACCAATTTAGAGCCAGTAAAAGTTTAGCAGAAGATGTACAACAGTTTGCAGAAAACAAACAGGTATTAGGGAAAAAATATTTAATAAATCATTCCGCAGGAGCAGGAAAAACCTTAACCATAGCGTGGATGGCAGACCGTTTGGATAGTTTGTACACCAGTAATGGAAAAAAAGTATTTGATAATATTATTATCCTAACCGATAGAAATGCTTTAGACAAAAACGTAAAAGACGATTTAGAAATGTTTACCCATTTGGGTACAAAAATAAACTTTGCTAAAAGGTCTAAAAACCTAGCAGAATATCTAGAAAAAGACAGAGATATTATTGTTACAACCATTCATAAGTTTGCTCACATTCAAGAAAAATTAGAGAATGATAAAAGTCTTAAAAACAGAAATGTAGCATTTTTAATAGATGAAGCACACCGTTCGCAAGATGGTAAAATGGCATTAACAATGCGTAAGTTCTTTAATGATGAAGAAGCAGAAGCTTCCGAAACAGACGAAGATGAAACTCTAAAAGAATTACAAAAACTAAACATAAGCAATCAAGTATTTGTAGCGTTCACAGCTACCACAACACCAAAAACAGTTTCATTCTTTGGAGAACCTTTTGATGTGTATAGTGAAGAAGAAGCCATTGCAGAAGGTTATATTTTAGATGTAGCTCATAATATTATTTCTTACGAAACTTTATACAATTTAAAGCTAAAAGAAGCTATTCCCGAAAAAGACTTTCCAATAGGAATAGTAAGCAAACTACTAAAAAATATCGCTTACGAAGATGATGCTATTATTCAATACAAAGCAGAAGTAATAGTAAAACTGTTTGAAGAAAAAGTAGTTCCAAGTATTCAGGGACAAGGAAAAGCAATGGTAGTTACTTCTTCTCGTATTGCAGGGTTAAAATATTTTAATACACTAAAAACCATTTTAGAAGACAAAGAATCTGAATGGAAAGTATTGTATGCGTTTAGTGATTTTACACACCCAATTACAAACGAGAAAGTAGAAGAAAATACCGTAAATCAACTAAACGGAAAATTAATAGAAGATGTATTTGCAGAAGAAGGCAATAGAATTTTAGTAGTTGCTAATAAATTTCAAACAGGTTTTGACCAACCTTTATTATCTACAATGTTTTTAGATAAATCTATAAACGGAGTAAATGCGATACAAACTGTTTCACGTTTAAACCGAAAGCATAAAGACAAAGAACAGGAAGATATTTTGGTGGTAGATTTTACCAATAACGCTCAAAATATATTTGATGCTTTTAACAAACACAGAAAAGGAAGTCCATACAAAGACAAGCAACCTGAAAAACAAGTCTTAGTAGACTTGTTTGAAGAAATTGTAAATCTTAATGTGTTTACCGAAGAAGAAATAGAACTTTATGTAAATGCTTTTATTGATGCCGAACTAGAAGCTAGAGAAAGAGACTCAACTGCTGATGCTATTTTAAGTAATCTAAACCAAGATTACAGAACAATTTTCAAAAAGAAACTTCCAGAATTAGAAGCACAAAAAAGCTATGTTTCTTTATTAAGAAGATACACCAAGCTATATTATTTTATCGCGCAGTTTTTTGACTTAACACCAGAACTAAACGAGTTTATTGTATTTGCAGAAGTAATGGGTGATACTTTAATCAAAAAAGGAAAAGCTTCTGAAATGAAAGAGTTTCTAAAGAAAGTTGAACTAAGCAAAGGAGCTGTAAAATTTACTGGAACTAAAACCAATCTTACTGTAGTAGGAAAACCGAAAAAGAAAACTGGACTTAAAATAGGAAAAGGTGGACACGAAATACCAAGAACAACTATTGAATCTGCAATAAAAGATATTCAAGAAAAATTTCAAATAAGCGAAGAAGATGCAATTTTGATAAAAGAAATAGTAGAAGAAGTATCTGAAACGACAAATACAAAAGAAACAGTAATTGCGAATAAAAACAATCAAGTTTATTTAAAAACAAGTGCTGAACCAAGAGTACAATCGGAAGTAAAAGACGAATATATAAAACGAGATTTGTGGGACAAATTGGACGACCCAATGTATGTACAGAAAGGTGGAATTATAAGTTTAATTGGAAAAACAGTAATACAGAATTTAATACAAGCTGGATAAAGCCAACGCAAGTTCAAGCACATTTAAAGTTTGCTGGTGCCTCACAAATTTAAAAGAGCTTTCACGCCAACGCTAGCAAGTTTGCGGAAAGAAAAGCCAGCAGGTAACAATGTATATAAAAATAGGGCGATTATTGCTAAATCGAAAGTTTGTGTTTGTTTACAAAGTCCGCCACATTTTTAATTTGTATTTTAGAAAAAAGGTAAAAATAAAACAAAAAATATGGCTCAGTATAAATCCAAAAGTAAGTGCTTATCAACTGCCCTACTTTTCATATACTAACCGCTAACATTAAAAACGAAATTAGTTTATCTTAAAGTATACAAAAAAAACAAAATGCTTTTACAATAGTTGGACATCTACTTTTTTTTACGCCCTAAAATACCGAATTTTACACAAAAAACAAGTTAGTTGTGAGCGCAAAAAAAATAGTAATTACCGGAGGACCAGGTACAGGAAAATCAACACTAATACAAAATCTTATTACAAAAGGCCACATATGCCTAGAGGAAATTTCGCGTGAGGTTATTTTAAATGCTAAAAAGGAAGGAATCGATCAATTATTTTTAACAAATCCTTTACTATTTAGCGAGCTCATTCTAAAAGGTAGGCAACAACAGTTTATAGCAGCAGATGCCTATAAAGATACACCTGTTTTTTTTGATAGAGGCGTACACGATGTACTAGCATACATGGAATATATTGGCGATAACTACCCAGAAAATTTTGTAGAAGCTTGTAAAAATTCTTCTTATAATTTTGTATTTATTTTAAAACCATGGGAAGCTATTTACACCAGCGATAACGAACGTTACGAAAGTTTTGAGCAAGCTCTTAAAATACACGATCACTTGGTTAAAACCTACAGCGCATATAATTACAATTTAGTAGACGTTCCTTTTGGAACAGTAGAAGAACGCACAAATTTTATTTTAAAAACACTAAGCCTTTAATATGGAACATCCCATTAACATATTAGAACGTTATTGGAATTTCACTAGTTTTAGACCTGGGCAGGAAACCATTATTAATGCTGTAATTAAAGGTGAAGACACCTTTGTTTTATTACCCACTGGGGGTGGTAAATCGCTCTGTTTCCAAATTCCTGCACTAGCAAAAAAAGGAATTTGCGTTGTAGTATCTCCGCTAATTGCACTTATGAAAGACCAGGTACAAGCCTTAAATAATAAAGGTATAAAAGCCATGGCTATTACAAGCGGTATAAGCTATAATGAGCTAGACACGTTATTGGATAATTGTATTTATGGAAATTATAAATTTCTATACCTCTCGCCAGAACGTTTGCAGCAGGAATTAGTACAGAGCCGTATTAAACAAATGCATGTAAACCTTATTGCTGTAGATGAAGCTCACTGTATTTCACAATGGGGTAGCGATTTTCGTCCGGCTTATAAAAACATAACGCTATTAAGGCAACTACACCCTTCTGTTAATGTTGTAGCACTTACAGCTTCGGCCAAACCAGATGTGGTACAAGATATTATTAAGGAGTTAGATTTTATAGATGCTAAAATTTTTAAGCAATCGTTTGTAAGGCCCAATTTGGCCTACATGGTATTTCATGAAAATGACAAATACTACAAGCTTGAAATGATTTTAAAAAAAAATCCAAAATCCTCTATAGTATATGTTAGAAATAGAAAACTAACCATAGAATTATCGGCATTTTTAAACTCTAAAAAAATTACAGCAACATATTACCATGGCGGACTGCCAAATATTGACAAAGATAAAAATATGACAGCTTGGCTAAATAACCAAAAACAGGTTATGGTAGCCACAAATGCCTTTGGAATGGGTATTGATAAACCCGATGTAAAAACGGTTATACACATGGCCTTGCCAGAAAGTATTGAAAGCTATTTTCAAGAAGCTGGTCGAGTGGGCAGAAACGGCGAAAAAGCCTTTGCGGTAATACTAAAGAATAACAGTGACGAAACATTAATTAAAAATCAATTTCTTAATGTTTTACCTACCGTAGATCTTGTAAAGCAGGTATACAGAAAATTATGCAACTACTTTCAAATATCATACAGCGAAGGTGCATATGAAACCTTTGATTTTGATTTTAATACCTTTTGTAAAACCTACAGCTTCCCTTCTATTTTGTGTTATAACGCATTACTCATTCTGGATAGAACTAGCGTTATTACACTCTCAAAACAATTTAAAAACAATGTTACTGTTCAATTCATTATATCTAATAAATCGCTTTTTAATTATTTAGAAACTCATAAAAACCAAAATATTATTGTAAAATCAATTTTGAGACTTTATGGTGGTGTTTTTGATCATGTTACTAAAATTGATTTAGATAAAATACATAAAAAAGCAGGTGTTACAGAAGTGGTTTTAATCCAAGCCTTAAAACAATTGGAAGAGCATGATATTATCACTTTAAATTTAGCAAAAACCGACGCGCAAATAACATTTATAGAACCTCGAGAAGACGACAAAACTATAAACAGAATTGCAAAAACAATAAAACAGCAAAACGCCCTAAAACAATCGCAGGTAAAGGCTATGCTCGATTATGTTAAAAATGATACGGTTTGTAAAAGTGAACAACTACTCGCCTATTTTGGAGAAAAAGAAACAGCACCTTGTGGCTTTTGCTCTGTTTGTTTACAAATTAAGAACACAAAAAAACCAGAAAATCTTAAATTACTTAAAAATCAAATTATAGAATTATTAGAAAATGGCGCCCAACCCTCTAGAGCATTATTACAGCATTTAAATTGTGACGAAAATGCGCTTAAAAACATCTTAAAATTACTTCTAGAACATAACATTATATGTCTTACAGCAAATAATACGTATAAATTAAGTCACTTATAAACCTTAACTAAAAACTTGCCTTTTTGTTACACTTATATTTACAAATTATAATGTGGTAAGACCTGTTAAATTGATCATATTAAATAAAAAAGCTATAGCTATACTCTATTTTTTTTTGCATTAAGACTAATTTAGTAGCAGTGCCAAACTATAAAAGCTTACAAACTTGTGTTGATACAAGAAACCACATAAATGAAATAAAAATTAATAAAAAAGTATTGCAATTATAGATTGAACTCGGTTAAGCCTAATAAATACTATTAGCTATTAACCAAAGTACAATTAATTTACCGAGCAAAACTTAACTAAAAAAAAGACTTCATTTCCAAAAGAAGAAAATATACTTTAGTTTAGCAACAAAAATAGCAAATACATGCGTTAGGGATTGAACGGTTTGTTTAAGCTCCCCGACTTTTTAGGAGGGAGCGCGTAGTGAAAGCCCGACCCTTTTCGGGTAACGCCCAATGTTAAATAATATAAAAAATGAAAGATTTAAAGATTGTTTTTATGGGTACGCCAGATTTTGCAGTGGCAACTTTAAAAACACTGGTTGAAAATAATTTTAATATTGTAGCAGTTATTACAGCACCAGATAAACCTGCAGGACGGGGCAGAAAACTTAACGAAAGTGCTGTAAAGAAATATGCTGTATCTCAAGATTTAAGAGTTTTTCAGCCTACCAATTTAAAGAATATTGAATTTATTGATACCCTAAAAGCTGTTAATGCTAACTTACAGGTTGTAGTAGCGTTTAGAATGCTACCCAAGGTAGTTTGGCAAATGCCTAAATATGGTACATTTAATTTGCATGCGTCTTTATTACCAAATTACCGGGGTGCAGCACCAATAAATTGGGCTATAATAAATGGCGAAACAGAAACTGGCGTTTCTACTTTTTTTATAGATGAAAAAATAGATACAGGAAACCTAATCCTACAAGAATCTACTACTATTAACCCAAGTGAAACTGCTGGAAGTTTACACGATAAATTAATGGCACTTGGTAGTGCTTTAGTATTAAAAACCGTAACCAACTTAAAAAACGAATCTGTTAAAACAATACCACAGGACGATAATTTTGATGTTAAAACGGCTTATAAACTAAATAGAGATAACTGTAAAATAAATTGGCAGGATGGTATTGATAAAATTTACAACCACATAAGAGGGCTTTCGCCTTATCCTGCGGCTTGGTGTACATTAACGAATAATGAAGATGTATTGGATGTTAAAATTTATAAAGCAGAAAAGGAGACTGAAAACCATAATTTAGAGGTTGGCACGATTGTAACATCCAAAAAAGAACTAAAAGTCGCGGTTACTTCCGGATTCATTATTATTAAGGAGATTAAACTACCTGGAAAACGAAATATGGACATAAAATCACTTTTAAACGGTTATTCATTTAATGAAAATGCAAAAATGCTGTAAACCCTTACTCCCATTGATTTTATCTAAAAGTAAATTAAAAAACTTCACTTATTAACAAAAAACCTAAGTTATTAACAAAAGGACGTTTTTCCCTTGCTATTACTTGCATGATTACTTAATCCGTATAAATTTGTGGAGGTTTTAACTTTATGTTTTAACCATTTAATTAATAACTAATTTTATAAATATTATGAACAAAACAGATTTGATTGATGCAATGGCGGAACATGCTGGCATTACTAAGGCAGCATCGAAAAAAGCATTAGAATGTGCTTTAGGTGAGATTGAAGGTGCTTTAAAAAAAGGAAATAGAGTTTCTTTAGTAGGTTTCGGTTCTTGGTCAGTTTCACAAAGAGCTGCAAGAGATGGAAGAAACCCTCAGACTGGAGCTACTATTAAAATTAAAGCTAAAAACGTTATAAAGTTTAAAGCTGGTTCTGATTTATCAGATTCAGTAAACTAATTATTTACGTACCGAATACAGTTTAAAGCTTTCATTTACATGAAAGCTTTTTTTATATCTTCTTACAATAGTTGTTTATTTAACAAATAATTATTAGATTTATTTATAATTACGATATTAATAATTACTATATTCATGGTTACAACTAACCCCAAAAAAGGAGATTTATTAATCGCTGAACCTTCAATTATAGGTGATGTTTCTTTTAATCGCTCCATAGTCCTACTTGCAGATCACTCTACGGAGGGATCAATAGGCTTTATACTAAATAAGCCTCTTAAATATAATATTAATGATTTAATTCCTGAAATTGATGCCACTTTTAAAGTTTATAATGGTGGCCCTGTTGAGCAGGATAACCTATATTTCATTCATAAAATTCCACAATTAATTCCACATAGTATTGAAATTTCATTAGGTATTTATTGGGGTGGCGATTTTTCTAAAGTTGCCGAACTTATAAAAAGTGAAAAAATTAAGGAGGATGAAATTAAATTTTTCTTAGGATACTCTGGCTGGAATACAGACCAATTAGACGATGAATTGAAAGCAAATTCATGGCTTATTAGTAAGAATACATACAAAAACAGCATTATTGAAAAGGATTATGTTAGCTTTTGGAGAGATAAGATGTTAGAGCTTGGAGGCCAATATAGTATTTGGTCTAATTTGCCAGAAGACCCTAGCTATAACTAAAGTTTATAGTTTATTTAATGCGCTATTTAATGTACTTGGTTTAACTTAATCTAATTTTTACATTAACTTTTTGTAACAACAGCTTTGCAACGCTAGTATTATATACCTTTTTACGGTATTTACTAACGCTTTGTATGCCTGTAATTACATTGGTGATAAACATTTCGTCCGATTTCTGAATTTCAAAAGGAGATATGGACGCCTCTACCAATTCGTATTCTGGTAATTGTTTAATAATATTTATAAGTTGTGTACGCATAACACCTTTTAAACACCCATCGCTTATTGGGGGTGTTTTTATGGTTTTACCTTTTACCAAAAATAGATTACCATTAAGAGCTTCTATTACGTTTTTGTTTGTATTTAGTATAATACAATTGTTTAAACCATTTTCTTTTGCATAAATACTACCTATTACATTTAATATTTTGTTATTTGTTTTTAAGGTGGATAGCAAACTTGGTGAGACGTAGTAATCTTTAAATAAATCTACTTCATAAAAATCGGTGTTTAAGGCATAAACATCATTAGAAACTGATTTTACTGAAATAACAAAACTTATAGCGTTTGTATCTGGCGTATAAAGCCCACCTTCATTCCTGTGAACTTGTAATTTCACTCGCGAAGACGCTTTAGATAATGTGTTCGCTTCTAGAGTTTTGTGAATTTCATTTTCCAAATACTCCATAGTGAAATTCATTGGAATTTCCATACGCATAATACGCATAGACGCCATTAACCTAAAATAATGATCTTCCCAGAATAATATTTTGCCATTAACCACCTTTAAGGTTTCAAATAGTCCATCACCATACGAATACCCTCTATTTTGGTTTGATAAAATTGTACTATTTTCTAAAAGTGCTTCATTAAAATTTATCATAAAAAAATGTAATGTGTAGTGATTTATACGCAGCACAAAGATAAAACATAAGGTTGAGAAAAGCCATGAAATAAAACAATTCCAAAAAACAATGCAATAAAAAACCCCAAAGTAAATAACCTTGAGGTAATACAACACATAGTGTGTGGCATTTATATTTAAGCAGAACCAAGCACTTGCTTTAAACTAGATATTTGGTTTGACCAAAGCATTTTAGACTCGTCAACTTCGTCTTCTTCAGCGAAATCCGTTATCATTAAAGAGACATCTTTAGTAATATCATCAACCTGTATTTTAATTTCAAAATAACACGCTAAATCGTCCTCCTCGTCCTCTAACCATCTAAATTTAACACGTTCTCCACTTTTCTTGCTGAGTAATTTAGCACGCTCCTCACTATCGTCCCACATAAAGGTGAACAACTCGCCTCTTGAGTTTACATTGTCTGAAAACCATTCAGACAATCCTGAAGGCGTAGCTATATATTGATATAATAATTGTGGTGAGGCTTGTATAGGAAACTCGATTTCAAATTTTATTTTTTCGTCCATGAATTTGGTTTAGGGATTAGGATTTAAAGTTGTAAGATATACATAAATTAATGAGTTTTGCAAATAATAATATTATTTATAATTTTTTTATATTATCCTTGCGTAAACTTAAAAAGTTTGTATATTTGCAACCGGAAATTATGGCGAGGTAGCTCAGCTGGTTAGAGCGCAGCATTCATAATGCTGAGGTCATGGGATCGTGCCCCATTCTCGCTACATTTACAGGGTTAATCTTATAAAGATTAACCCTTTTTTTTACTACTTTTTTTTAAAATTTATAACAATTTAAAGGCATCAATCCTAATTGTGGATAAAATCCAAAAGTCATAAAATTTATAAATTACAAATAAAACACTTAACTTTCTTTATATAAACTACAAGCAATAGCTTAAATTCATTGGGTTTATAAAGTTTTATTATTTGGGTTTCTAAATAATTATTTAAAAACAAATACTTAGTTCTTTAAATAAATTTTAAAACTTAATACCAATAATGGATACAGACATTTTCGCACCTTAAATTTAATAAGATGTCTTAGTACATGATATAAAAAACAAGGCATAACCATTATTTAGCTTACAAGTTAAATAGTTTGCTCTTTTAAAATAGAATTACGCCCTAGAAATAGTAAAATTTTAATTTTATGGCTTTAAAAATTATAAAACCTAGCTAACAGTATTATTGTAAAATACCGGCTATACCAGACATCCAATCACTTATCGTTGTTTTATCTGTGTGATAAGCTAGGCTTCCATTACCATATGGTGCATATATTTCTGGATTAGTAACAGAAAAGAAACCAATGCAAGGTGTTAATGCTGCACTAGCTAAATGCATTACGCCGTTATCAGCGGCTATAAAAATACTTGTGTTACTTATAATAGCTGCCATTTCTCGGAGGTCCTGGCTATAAAAATGTGGTGCTTTAAAATTTATTTTCGAAATATTTTCAATAGGTAGCATTTCAATAATATTATAATTTGGATATTCTTTTTTTAACCTATTGTAAAGCAACTCCCACCATGTTTCAGAATAACATTTTTTGCCTGTTGCATTTGTGTAAATGCAAATTGTATTTTTCTTATTTTTAGTAATAGTTTTAAGTTTCTCATTACCCTGCGATATTTCTTTATGACTTAACTTTATATCTAATACAGGCATATTTTTGTTTTCACTTGTTATATTTAAGCTTAACAAATAATGCCTTAAATTATAAATGGGATATTTTGATATGTGCTTATGATCCTTATAAGTGGTTCGAATAACCTCATGCACATCACCAAAAACTTTTATTTTCCCATTAGACATTTGCGTTAACAGTCTGCCTGATGATGAGTTTTTGTCGCCATTAATTACTAAATCATATTTTTTTCGTTTAATTGATATCCAACTTTTTGTATATTGATATAAATTATTGAAAGGTTTTTTAGGTAATTTTATAATATTACTAACATTTGTGTAGTTCTTGAAAACAGGATGCGCAACGCCTCCTTTTACAAACAAATCAATTTCACAACCTTCAAACGTATTTATTACTTCCTGAACTAAAGGGGTTAAAAGTAACTGGTTTCCTAAACGGTGATTTGGCCTAATTATTAAAACCTTCTTGATATCATGGATATTTAATTCTCCCTTTTTAGGCTCAGTATAACCGTTACCAATATTTTTGGTAATACTTCGCATAAAACGTCTTCTGTAATTATTAACTCGTTTTTTGAATTTCATCAACTTAATTTTCAAAATAATGAAGGCAAAATTACAATTTTAATAAACATTCTAGCAGAGCTTTAATCTATTTTTTTACTTTTATACAAAGCGTTAAAAGTTAAACCTGTAATGATTAAAGTGATTCCTAAAAGGCTAATAAGCGTGTACACTTCGCTAAATAACAAAACCCCGAAAAACAAAGTAAATACGACTTCTAAATATTTTAAAGGTGCTACTTGATTTGTTGATGCTATTTGAAAAGCTTTAGTCATATAAACTTGCCCTAAATAACCAAAAACACCTAATCCGGATAACTGTAACCACTCAATACCTTTTGGGTTAGTCCAATTATTTATAGATAAAACTGCCCCTAAAACTGTAGCAATAATCATAAAATAATTAACCACTACAACCGGGTGGTCATTTTTTCCTATTTTACTAATTAAAATATAAACCAAGCCACTAAATAGTGCCGATATAAAAACTAAAATTAGCCCTATTCCTTTTAAATCTACATCAAAACCTTTTAAAACTAGAACCCCTATAAATGCCATAATAAAAAACAACCACTGTAAGGGAGCTATTTTTTCTTTAAGAAAATAAACAGCAAAAACTCCAGCAAAAATAGGAGCCATATAGCGTAATGAAACTGCTGTACCAATAGGCAAGTATTTAGTGGACATGAAAAACAAAATCATTGAAGTAGCTCCCACTAACCCCCTCAAAATTAATAGTTTTTTTTGGTTTCCTAAAACAGGTATTTTGTTTTTAAACAAAAAACTAAAAGTAAAAACTAAAGAACCTGCAGACCTAAAAAAGACGATTTGAAAGGCACTAAAGTGTACTAGATGCTTTACCAAAGCATTCATACAAGCAAAAGCTAAAGTACTTATTAGCATAAATTTTATAGCGTGCTTAACGTCCAATATGCCTTGTTTTTAATACGCGCTTAGTATTTATAAAATAGACCCCCGTAAGTAATACAGCTGCTGCTATAACAGATTGTGTTGTAATCTGCTCATCCAACACCCACCAACCTAATATTAAAGCAACAATAGGGTTTACATATGTATTTGTAGCTACTTTTTCAGGAGACACCTGCTTTAAAAGAAAATTAAACGATGTAAACGCTATAATACTTCCTAAAATAACAAGACCTAACATAGACCATTGTACTTTAGTTTGCCAAACATTAGGTAGTAACCAGGATTCATTTAAAATTAAACTAATAACACTTAACATTAGCCCGCCTGTAAGCATTTGATAACCTGCGTTTACAAAAATATTAGATGGTAAATCTGCTTTAGATACAAATATACTTCCATAAGCCCAGCTTAACATACATAAGAATATTAGAAACATGCCTAATAGCTGATCTTCATGTCGCGTAATTTGTTTTTGACTTACTAAAATAAAAATGCCAATAAAACCCAAAATAACGCCAATGTAAGACATGGCTGTAATAGGCTTACCAAAAAACACACGCATTAAAATTAGTACTACTAAAGGCTGCGCAGAAACCTCCAAGGCGGCAAAACTACTATCGATGTATTGAAGTGCTAAAACTGCTAAACCATTACCTAGTGTTAAAAAAAAGAAACCCGAAATAGTACAATTTAATAATTGCTTTTTAGTAATTCTTAACTTAACCTTAAGGAATTTAGCAATTATAAAAATTACAATGCCTGCAGTAGAAAACCTCAAAGCCGAAAGAAAAAAGGGCTGTAATTGAGAAACAGCAATTTTATTCATAAGGTATGTTGACCCCCAAATAAAATAGATAGCAAGAAAGGCTAAAACAATAAGAACGGTTTTACGCGATATACTCATATTTTAGCCTTTATATTATTTTTAATGATATTCTCGTTAACCAAAAAAGGTTATTTAGATTTTCTTCACTCTTACCGCGTTCATTCCTTTCTGTCCGCGTTCAAGCTCATAAGTAACCTTATCATTTTCCTCAATATCCTCAAGGGTTCCGCTAACATGAACAAAATATTTTTCTTGATTTACACTATCAATTATAAAACCAAAACCTTTAGAATGATCAAAGAATGATACCTTTCCTTCTTTATTAGCTGGTTCCTCCTCTTCTCTATCTTCTTTTTTAGGGATGCCTAACTCAATACTTTCTGCTTCAACCTTCTCGCGCATTGCAGGATCCGGGGGCGTATCAGTCAAATTACCATTAAAATCTACATAAGCAAATTGAATTCCTTGTGGGTTTTCTTTAGCTTCAGCTCTACGAGCGTCTTTCTTTTTTTGCTTTTCCTCTCTCTTCTTTAAGCGTTTTTTTTCTTTTTCAATTTTGTTAAATGTTACTTGCGATTTTGCCATAGTTTAAAATATGCTACTTTTTTTGTGAATTAATATACCGCAAAGATACGTTTTATATTTATTATCCTAATAATAATCAAACTATTAATGTAAAAATACCTGCTAATAATACGAGCTAGTTAAAGGTAGAACATCAACAAATTCGTACTTAAGCCTGCGCTTTAACAGTTGAAAAAATGCTTTTTAAATTTTTAATCCATGGTTTGATTTTGTTGCTCCATAAACACAAACTAAAACTAATAATTCAATAACATATTTTAATTATAACATCTTCTATTTATAGAATATCTTATTTAAGGGGTTTTAAGCACTTTTTTAAGCAAATTTAAAAATATGACTTAATTTATTTGATAACTCTAACCGTTTGTTAATAACTACTACTAACATTATTGAATGAAAATTAATAATTCAAAATCAATTTTTTAAATTTGTTCATAATTAGAACTGACATCTAACGGTGTTTTTAAAACTAAAGATATTGGAGCACTTTGTAGTATCGGCTAGAAAATATAGGCCTCAGACATTTAAAGATGTGGTGGGGCAGCAAGCTATTACCAATACTTTAATAAATGCTATTAAAAACAATCATTTAGCACAAGCACTATTATTTACGGGCCCTAGGGGAGTTGGCAAAACAACATGCGCACGTATTTTAGCTAAAATGATTAATAGTAATGGGTCTGAAAATGAAGAAGAAGATTTTGCTTTTAATATTTTTGAATTAGATGCTGCATCGAACAATTCTGTAGACGATATTAGAAATCTTACAGATCAAGTTAGGATTCCTCCGCAGGTTGGAAAATATAAAGTGTACATTATTGATGAGGTACACATGTTATCACAGTCTGCTTTTAATGCATTTTTAAAAACATTAGAAGAACCACCTAAACACTGTATCTTTATTTTAGCTACTACTGAAAAGCACAAAATAATACCAACTATATTATCTAGATGTCAAATATTCGATTTTAAGCGAATTACAATAAAGGACGCTAAAGAATATTTAAAATATATAGCAAAAGAACAGACAATAATTGCTGAGGATGATGCATTGCATATTATTGCCCAAAAAGCCGATGGAGCAATGCGTGATGCGCTTTCCATTTTTGATCGTGTAGTTAGCTTTTCTGGAAAAAACTTAACCAGACAAGCGGTTACCGAAAATTTAAATGTACTTGATTATGAAACGTATTTTACAAGTACAGACCTTATATTGGAAAATAAAATTCCAGAATTATTATTACAATTCAACCAAACTATTGCTAAGGGGTTTGATGGTCATCATTTTATTATTGGCTTAGCATCTCATTTTAGAGACTTACTTGTTAGCCAAACTCCTAACACCATTAAATTACTAGAAGTTGGCGACCAAATCAAAGAAAAATATTTAGAGCAATCTCAAAAAGCTAGTCAAAATTTTTTAATAGAAGGTATTAGTCTGGCTAACGATTGTGATTTAAAATATAAAGCGAGTAAAAACCAGCGACTGCTAATCGAGCTAACCTTAATGCAACTTGCGTCCATTACTCACAATGGAGAAAAAAAAAAAGTAAACACTATATAATACCTGCATTATATTTTAAAAATAAAGGTAATACAACTACAGCAGTAAATTTACCCAAGAGTACAACAATAGCCCCGCCGGTAAACGATAAGCAATTAAATAATAATTTAAAAAACGCATCTGGAGCAGTTAAAAAACAAGAACCAAATGCAACACCGAAAATTGTTTTAAACAAAAACTCTAAACGTAAATCAGGACTATCTTTATCTAGCATACGCACTAAAAAAGAGCACATTATTAAGCAAATGGACGTTGTTGTTGATGAAGAAAATTTACCATCAGAGCCATTTTTAGATAAAGATTTTTTTACCGCTTGGCACACATTTATCGAACAGCTAAGAACAAACGGTAAACATAATTTGGCATCTATTTTAGCCATTGACACTCCTAAAATTAAAGGAAATACAATTCATTTAGAATTTCCAAATGCTACCAATAAAGTAGAAGTAGAACGCCAACAATACGACTTGTTAGCGTATATAAGAAAAACCCTAAGTAATTACGACATTAGCTTATCTATAACCGTTAATGAAGTAATGGAAAAAAAATACGCTTACACAGATCAAGATAAATTTGACAAATTAATGGATAAAAATCCAAGTCTTGATCTGTTAAGAAAAACATTCGATTTAGATGTTTAAATATTTAAAATTAAAGAAAACCCATTGTTGTAATTCCCATACGTTATTACATAATAGTATATTATAAACTTGCTTAAAACCATAAACTATGCTAGGACTAAAATTACCTACCGACCCAAGATGGGTAAATATTGTAGAAAAAAATATTGAAGAAATACTTACAGATCACGCATTTTGTGAACAAAAAGCAACAAGTACGGCAATATCGCTAATCGTAAGTTTTCCTGAATACACAGATTTAGTCCAAGAAATGGTTGCTTTAGTAAAAGAAGAAATTAGCCATTTTAAGATGGTACATGATATCATTATAAAACGAGGTTGGACTTTGGGTAGAGACCGACGAGATGACTATGTAATTCAGCTTTTAAAATTTTTTCCAAAAGGTGGAAGCAGAACTACCCAGCTTATTCACAGATTACTTTGTGCAGCGTTAATTGAAGCTAGAAGTTGCGAACGCTTCAGAATACTTTCTGAAGAACTTCAAGATAAAGAATTAGCAGTTTTTTATAGAAATTTAATGGTTAGCGAAGCCAATCACTACACCATGTTTCTAGGTTTTGCAAGACAATACGGCAACAAAGAGGAAGTAGACACAAAATGGCAACAACTTTTAGAATACGAAGGCAACCTAATAAGCAACCTAGGAACTAAAGAATCTATTCATGGTTAATGAATTATTAGTTTACCACCTGTATTTATTAGTATAAAAAACATTAGTTAATGCTGTGTTTTTAAGTTAAAATAAAAATGCCTCGTAAAACAATTTCAATATTGATTTTACGAGGCATTTTAACAAAAAAAGCGATAGATTTTAAATAGATTATATTGATTAGTATGTACGATGTTTATTTATTTACAAAACACATCTTAAAACCTCAATATTTAGAAAAATTTCTAAATTTTCATACCAAAACCTAATTGGATAGCTCTATTTTTAGCTTCGAAAGCATTATCGTCTAAAACATCGGTTATACCATAATGCACTCTTACATCTACAAATAACTCGCTTGTTATCATAAATTCAATACCACCAACACCAGAAGCTACAATTGCATCGAAACTATCTTCAAAACTCCATGTTTTTAAACTTACCATAGGGCCAACACCTAAAGTTAGCCTGTTCCCTAAATGTAATCGCAATAAAACAGGAAGTTGAATGTAATCTGCCCTAAATTCATCTTCTTTAGAACCTTCAGCAGAATACTGTAGCTCTGTAAGTATAGAAATTTTGTCTGATATGTTCCAATCCACAAAACCAGCAAAAAACATACCGTTTCTATCTGTATTTTCTGAAGTAGGCTCTGGATTAAATTCTAGATTGGACATGTTTACACCGGCCCTAACGCCATACGAGTTATTTTGAGAAAATGCAAAAAACGTAGTGCATAAAAATAGTAGGGAAAGTAAATAGTTTTTCATAATGTGATTTTAAGTAGATTAAGTAATCAAAGTTACAAAAAAAATTATTAAGATTTGTTTAATCTATTAATTGAATCCTTCTATTTTTACCAAGGATTCATGTGCTTTACTAAAATACATATTTACTCACAATTACAATGTAAGGCAAAAAGCTTAAATTACCATTTTATAATTAGCATCAATACCACCAGAATATGCAAAGTTTTTAACGGTACAACTCGTTTAGAATTATTTAAACATAACGAGATAAACCCAAACATAAAAAACTACCAAATAAAATATTTACCATAATAGATATAATAACATATTTATAATTTAACTTTTAAATATTGTTATATTATATTTATCTTAATGCGTGTTACTTGAAACCTTATCATAATAAACACTTTTTATAATACCGTCTGCAAGTCCTATTTTAGGAACATATATGTTTTTAGCAGCACTCCATTTCATAGCTGATAGATAAATGCGCATTGCAGGAATAATAACATCTGCCCTATCTTGATTTAATGATAATTCTGTAATACGCTCTTCATAAGAATATGTTTGAAGCATATTATAATATGAAGTCATGTAAAAAAAAGACAATGGTTTTCCTGGCGCCTTACCTGAAACTTTAAATATTTTATTAATATTTCCACCAGAACCAAGTACATCAATCTTTTGATAAATTTTAGCGTAACTTGATATCCAATTTTGAAGTTCTTGCCAAGTTTCTTTTTTAACCATATCGTTTAGCAACCTAACAGTTCCTATCTTGAAAGATCTTGAAACTACTTGCTTACCATGATCTATTATTGTAAACTCTGTACTTCCTCCACCTACATCAACATATAAATAAGTTTTATTAGGATCTATATATTTATTCAAATCTGTTGCTGCTATAATTGCTGCCTCTTCTTCACCTTCAATAATGTCTATACTTATTCCGGCATGTTCAAAAACCAAATCTACTATTTTTTTACCATTTGTAGACTCTCGCATTGCCGATGTGGCACATGCCTTATATTTTACAACCTTATGAGACTTCATAAGTAATTTAAAGGCTAACATCGTGTCTAGAATACGCTGTGTATTTTCCTTAGAAATTTTATTTTTCACAAAAACATCTGCTCCCAAGCGAATAGGAACGCGAACTAGGGAATTTTTTTTAAATTCTACTGGTTTACCTTTTTGTTCAATAATATTCGAAATAAGTAAACGAACAGCGTTTGAACCAATATCAATAGCTGCGTATTTTTTAATTGAAAGCATCTTAATTTTTATTTATTTAAATAATAGTCGTAAATGGAAAATTGTGACCTCACCCTGTCTTTGTTATTTTTTCTATATTCATTTTCTTGCGAAAAATTCAGCAATCTAGCTTTAACATTATCACTCCAACAAATATCAAATGTATCTATTATTTCTTTTTTAATTTCATTATCGTAAATAGGGCAACTTACCTCTACCCTATTTTCAATATTACGCGTCATCCAATCGGCAGATGAAATATATAATTTTGGGTTTCCGTTATTCCCAAACATGTAAATTCTGGAGTGCTCTAAAAATTTATCGACAACACTAATTACTTCAATATTTTCGCTCATACCTTTTACACCTGGTATTAAGCAGCAAATACCCCTAACAATCATTTGTATTTTAACACCCGCTCTACTAGCTTCATAGAGTTTATCAATCATAGGATAACTTGATATACTATTCATTTTTAACCTAATTAAGCCTTCTTTACCTTGTTTAACATTTTCAATTTCATTGTTAATTAGTTTAAAAATAGCTCTTTTTGTATAATGCGGAGACGCTATAATATGTTTATACCTATATACCCTATAATTTGTTTCAAAAAAATTGAATACCCTATCAACGTCTTTTAATATTTTTTTATTGGCGGTAAAAAGGGTATAATCTGTATATATTTTAGCTGTAGATTCGTTAAAATTTCCTGTACTTATAAAACCATATCGTTTTAATTTCTTACCTTCTTCACGTTCTATTACACACATTTTACTATGCACTTTTAAGCCTGTAACACCAAAAATTAACTTTACACCTTCTTCTTGCATTTGCTGAGCGTAATTAATATTGGCTTGTTCATCAAACCTAGCGCGAAGCTCTATTGAAACCGTAACAGATTTACCATTAATAGCTGCATTTATAAGTGAGCTAGCCACGTGAGAAATCTCGGCTAATCGATAAATTGTTATTTTTATAGTCTTTACCCCAGGGTCTAAAGCGGCTTCTCGTAGAAATTTAACAACATAAGAGAAGGTTTGATATGGCGCATGAAGTAAATAGTCTTTTTCTGAAATTGCTTTAAACGTACTTTTTTCAAGGCTTAGGTTTTTAATAGGTAAAGCTTCTATTTTATCATATAATAAATCTTTCCGTCCTAAACTAGGAAACCCCATGTAGTCGCGTCTATTATGATAACGCCCACCCGGAATAATACTATCGGTTGCATCAATACCCATTTTAGACATTAAATACTGTAATGTTTCTTTATCTATCGTTTTATCGTAAACAAACCGGACAGGCTCTCCAACTTGTCGTGATTTTACGCTATCGGAAATTTTTTCCATAAAGCTTTTACTTAAATCACTTTCAAAATCTAGTTCTCCATCTCTTGTAATTTTTATCATATGAGCAGAAATGGACTGGTAATCAAAAATATTAAAAATATCCTCCAAGCAATATCTTAAAACATCATCGACCATTATAATGTAACTTTTACCATTTTGTATGGGTAGCGTTACAAAACGATCTACAGATTTTGGAATTTCAATTAAAGCAAACTGCTTTGTATTACCGGATATTAACATTCTTACAGCTAAATATGCCGCACTATCCTTTAAATTAGGTAAAACAACAGATTCATTTAATATAATAGTTACAAGCGCAGGACTTACCGTTTTAAAAAAATATTCCTTTATAAATATGCTTTGCGACTCATCAATCTCAGTTTCATCAATAATATAAATATTTTCTTTTTTTAATTTTACCTCAATTGTTTTTAAAATATCTAGACTTTCACTTTGTTGCTTTATAACAATTTTTGTAATAATTTCCAGTAATTCCTTAGCCTTTATACCTCCTAATTCGCTCTTGCCTCCTTTGCCTGCCTCAACAATGCGCTTTACAGTAGCGTATCTTACTTTAAAAAACTCATCTAAATTATTACTAAAAATACCTAAAAATCGTAAACGTTCAATTAACGGCACAGTCTCGTCCTTTGCTTCCTGTAAAACTCTTGCATTAAATTGTAGCCAACTAATTTCTCTATTAATGTAGCTATTGTTGTTTGGTATTTCAGATTTAGTCATTTAAGTATATTTTATTCTCTTAAACAAATATATTCTATTTGTTTAAAAAAATAGCCACACAAGCGCTTAAGCTCTTAAAATGTTTACTTTAATTTTTAATTAGTGTATCCATTAAAAAGGAAACTCATGCGAGTTTCGTGCAGCGAATTTGCTAAATATCGTAAAGCATCATAAGCTAAAAAAAATAATTTCTTGAGAATTCATACGGTATGAAATAAAGCCGCTTTAAAATCGTCGAAATAAAAATAATTCACTTAAGGCACACCCTTATTGTAAAGAGTAAATTAAGAAAAGTGAAAATTAATTTTAATCAGAACTAAATCACTATTACACTATTTAAAAATTGTGCTAAATTATATTCTAAATTTACTCACAAATGGTAAGAATTTAAATACAGCTATTTACAACTATACTCAGGCATAAATACTAATATGACAGAAAACCAACCTTACAACGAAATTATTAACCACTAGGCATTAATTTTGTACTAAAGTTAAAAAATAAATTAATTTCGATTTAGGTAAAAACCTACAGTTTATCCGAAATAATTGCGTACTAATATTTTTATAAAAAATTAGTGTTTGTTTATAAATTTAACGTAAAAAATAAATTTATAAACACCACAAAACAATAAACAATAAGATTAATGAAATTTTATTTAAGATATGTTAAAAGAACACTTTTTAGCTTTATCGTAAACGAAATTTTTTAAATTTAAGTTTAAATCCTATTTTTCGTAAATCGAAAAAGAAATGAGCTTATATTATTAGACTGTAAGGAAACCAAATCGTTTTGAAAATTACCTAAAAGGATTCATCTGAAAATTAAATTTAATATGAAAAATATAATACTTTTTCAAATTTCAATAAAAAAACCAATCGTTTTTTACATTTCGATTATCATTTTATTATTTACTTTTAATAAAGGATATGCTCAGGTTTTAGCACAAGATAGAGTACAAATGTCTAAAGATATTACGGTAAATAGCACCGAGTGTAAGCAATTTGATGTACAACTAGATATTACAGGAGACTCCCCTTTAACCCCAAAAGATGTTGTTTTAATTTTAGATCGATCGGGTAGTATGGGTGAAGGTCCAATACCACAACCTATTGAGTTTGCTCAAAATGCCGCAATTGACTTTGTAAACAATTTTTTTGCGCGAGAAAACAATCCTGGAGGTTTAAATCGGATTTCCATTATTAGTTTTAACACCAGTGCTACCGTAGATATTGGTTTGTCTGGAGAAAATCAACGCGCAGCCATAATTAATGCCATAAATAGTGATATTACAGGAGGTGGTACAAATACCCAAGACGCGCTTATCGAGGCAGATAATTTACTAACAGCTTCCGCAAGATTTGAATGTAATTCCTCAAGAAGCATAATTTTACTATCAGATGGTGTATCAACAATAAGAAACGTTACTAGTGGCCGTAGAGATTGCGATCCAGAAACACCAAATACCATTTGCCAAAGAGTTGCAGTAACCGCGGGAATTAATGCTCAAACTACCAATGTTAATGGAACTATTTATGACCAAAGTATTTTTACTATTGGGCTAGTTGGTTCAATTAACGGAAACCAACAAACCATCGCTTTAAACACATTAAATGCTATCCAAAATGCAGGTGCCTTTCAAACAGAGAACAATGCTGATTTAGAGGCTATCTATGATATGATTTTAAGACAATTAGTACCTGCAGCAACTCCAATAGATCAAAACCCTTTAGTGGTGGAAAGTTTGCAAGAAGGCTTTACCATAGTTCCTGGGAGTATAAACGTTAACAAGGGTACAATTACAAATACAAGTGATTCTA
Organism: uncultured Algibacter sp.; assembly: GCA_937958265.1. Classification (GTDB taxonomy): domain Bacteria; phylum Bacteroidota; class Bacteroidia; order Flavobacteriales; family Flavobacteriaceae; genus Algibacter_B. The sequence continues at coordinate 380,805 of CALGNX010000001.1, forward strand.
TTTCTTGGTTTGTAGATAATTTGTTTACAGAAACAATTACTTTAAATTATACAATTCAGGCAAGTCCAACAGCAACTTGTGGTGACCAAGTTTCTGGTGAAACAGAAATTACCTATGAAAACCCAGAATGTAATTCCGAGACATTTAATTTCCCTAATCCTTCAATATGCGTACCTTGCCCTGAAATTACGCCAACAATTTCTCGTATTGACTGTACAAATTCTATAGATTTCGGAACAACCTTAAATCAAGGTGATTGTACCTCTTTCTCAGATGAATTTTTATGGGTATTTAGACTTAACGGTACGCAAGTTGGAACTTCAAACTCTCAAAATGGAACTTTCAACTATGTAGGTAACACGCCTTTTGAAGGTGCATTTACTGCCAATGTAACTTATTCCGGTTCCTACGGTAATGCAACCTGTAGCTTAGCAGATATTCAAGAATCATCAAACTCAATAAATTTACCTGCTGCACTGGTTATAAATGTAGAATCGATAACAAATGTAAGTTGTCTTAATGATAATGATGGTGCTATTGATATTTCAGTTTCTGGAGGCACTGGATTCTACACTTTCGACTGGGATAATAATGGCCTCCAAAACCCCGACACCGATTCACAAGATTTAAATAACTTAATAGCCGGTAATTATACAGTAACAGTAACGGATACAAATAGTGGTTGTACCACAACGGGTACTTATAATGTGGCTACAGTAGTTGATGATATAGACCCAAGTATTATATGCCCTCCTAATGTTCTAGAGCAATTCAATGCTTCTGAGTGCACTATCGATGCCATTAATATAAATTTAGGAACACCTACAACTAATGATAATTGTTCTGTTGTTTCAGTATCTAACAATGCCCCTAACACTTTTCCGCTAGGTGAAACTGAAGTAACTTGGACAGTAACAGATGGTTCTGGAAACACAGCAACTTGCCAGCAAATAGTAACAGTAGTCGATAACATAAACCCAACATTTGTAAGCTGTGCAGATCCTGTAGAGGTAAATGTTGATGCTGATGCATGTTCTACAGATTTAGAAAATATAAATTTAGGCGCACCTACAGCTAATGATAATTGTGTAACTACAACTATTACTAACAATGCACCTAACACTTTTCCGCTTGGTGAAACTGAAGTAACTTGGACAGTAACAGATGGTTCTGGAAACACAGCAACTTGCCAGCAAATGGTAACAGTAGTTGATAATATAAACCCAACATTTGTAAGCTGTGCAGATCCTGTAGAAGTAAATGTTGATGCTGATGCATGTTCTACAGATTTGGAAAATATAAATTTAGGCACACCTACAGCTAATGATAATTGTGTAACTACAACTATTACTAACAATGCACCTAACGCTTTTCCGCTAGGTGAAACTGAAGTAACTTGGACGGTAACAGATGGTTCTGGAAACACAGCAACTTGCCAGCAAATAGTAACAGTAGTCGATAATATAAACCCAACATTTGTGGAATCGCTTCCTATGGATGATGCTGTCGAATGTGACAACGTTCCTGAAGCTGCAGTATTAACAGGAGTAGATTCTTGTGGAGACGTAGATGTTGTTTTTACTGAAACAAAAATAGATGGCGATTGCGCATCAAACTACATCCTAGAACGTGAATGGATTGCTACAGATTCAAATGGGTTAACCACCACACATATACAAACTATAAATGTACAAGACACAACAGCACCACAACCAACAATAGCGATAAATACAGATATTACCGTAAGTTGTGCAGAAATACCTGAAATTCCAGAAATTATATTTACAGATAACTGCTCCGAGGATGTAAACGTAGTATTTGAAGAAACAAATTCTCTTGATGAAACTAACCCCTCAAATTATGAAATTATAAGAACCTGGGTTGTAAATGATAGTTGTGGTAATGAGGAAACGTTTACGCAGACCATATCGGTAAGTTTAGAGGATCTCGTTACTAATATTAGCGATAGGGTTTGTATAGATGATGGTACAATTAATTTAGACAGCTTTTTACAAAACAATCAAACCGGAGGAAATTGGGTTGTTACTCAAGGTAATACAACTTTAAATGCCAACATTTTCAACCCTGAAAATGTCGAACTGGGTACTTACACCTTCTCTTATACTAGCGTAAGGGATACATGTTTAAATACTACGGAATTAAGTTTGGAAATCCATGACGACTGTGTTGTTTTACCATGCGGTAGAGAGGATGTTATTATATCAAAAGTAATTACTCCCAATGGAGATATGCACAATGAATTTTTTACAGTAACAGGAGTGGAAACTTGCGGTTTTATAATAGAATTACAAATATATAACCGATGGGGAGCAAAAATTTATAATAATTCTAATTACCAAAATAACTGGAATGGATTTACTAGTAACGCATCTGTTGGAAAGGCAGGTAAAATTCCAAATGGCACCTATTTTTACATTATTAATTTAAAAAATAGTGGATTAAAGCCTTTTGCTAGAGCATTTCACGTAGGTACTAAATAAATTTAAAAGCACATGAAATCATTAAAGTTTTGCATCTATATATTTATTTTAGGATATTGTTCCTTAGGAGTTGCTCAACAACTACCCCAATTTACTCAATATATGTATAATACTATCTCTATAAATCCAGCGTATGCAGGAAGTAGAGAAACACTAAGTGTTGTGGGGTTACACAGAAGCCAATGGGTTGGCTTAGAAGGCGGGCCAAATACGCAAACCCTTTCGGTACATTCTCCGCTTAATAGCGAAAGGATTGCTGCAGGTGTTTCCTTTATAAATGACCAACTAGGATACGAAAACTTCTCCTACCTATATGGCGATTTTTCATATACTCTACCTATCGGACAAAAATCAAAATTAGCCTTTGGATTAAAAGCTGGATTTACACAATATAGTATTGATCAATCCCTTTTGGATGACCAAACCGTAGTGGACGATCCTTTTTATAATGACGTTTCGGATAGATGGAGCCCCAACGTAGGTTTAGGCCTTTATTATCACAGTAATAAATGGTATTTAGGTCTCTCTGCTCCTAGAATATTAAACACAGATTACAATAATGCTAGAAGAGGTACAATTGATTATGTTGCCTTAGAGCGGGTAAGTTATTACTTTACAGGAGGATACGTATTTAACCTAGGTGAAACCACTAAATTTAAACCAGCAATGTTATTAAAAGCAACTAATGGAGCACCACTATCTTTTGATATGACAGCAAATTTTTTGTTTAACGAAAAGTTTTGGCTTGGGGCTTCTTACAGAATAAACGAATCTGCAGCAGCAATAGGTGCCATAACAGATTTTCAGATATCTAAGCAGATGCGTATTGGTTACGCTTATGAATACCCTATTTCCGATATAAGACCTTACACTAGTGGTACACATGAAGTCTTGCTAATGTTTGAAATGTTTAAAAGTAGACGTATTAAATCTCCTAGATACTTCTAAAATATATAATTATGAAAACAAAGTTATTTATACTATTTTTAGGTTTAACAATTAGTAACATATTCGCTCAGAAAAAACTAGCTGACAAGTTTTTTAATGATTATGCATACCTTAAAGCTAGTGAATTATATGAAAGAGCATTTGAAAAAGGTGATAATAGCAAACATGTTTTAACCCGACTTGGAGATTGCTTTTATAATAATTCCAACTCTGAAAAAGCAGCTTTTTGGTACGAAAAGGCATTAACTAAATATGAGGTAAATACTGAATATATGTTTAAGTATATTCAATCTCTTAAAAGTTTAAGTAAATTTTCAGAGGCTAATGAATGGGTTAGAAAATTCAATAAAATTCAAAATAATGGCAGTAATCTTGATGAATATAATGAGGATAACTTATCAAAATTTGAAGCCTTAAGGAGTAATAATAAATCTTTATCCATAACTATTGAAAATCTGCCTATTAACTCTAAATTTTCAGATTTTGGAACGTTTATTCATAATAATGAATTATACTTTGCTTCAGCTCAAGGTGAACATAAAACGAAAGAATATGGCTGGAATGAAGAACCGTTCTTAGATTTATTTAAAGTTTCTGTTGAAGAAAAAATGCTTAATTTAGAACTAGGAACTGTTGATTTAATAAATGCTTCAAAAGTAAATACAGAATATCATGAGGCCTCTGTAGCCATTTCCAACGATGGTAAAACCATGTATTTTACTAGAGATAATGTGACCAGAAAGAACAAATTAGATTTTGATAAAAAAGGAACAACACACCTTAAAATATATAAGGCAACGCGCATTGATAGTAGTTGGCAAAACATTAAAGAACTCCCTATTAATGATGATGTTTACTCAACAGGACACCCTGCATTAAGTGCCGATAATAAAACATTGTTTTTTGTATCAGACAGAAAAGGTGGTTTAGGACAAACTGATATTTATAAAGTTGATATACTTGAGAACGGAAAATATGGAACAGTAACAAATTTAGGTACCAAGATTAACACTATTGGTCGAGAAATGTTTCCGTTTGTAAGTAAAGATAGTACACTATATTTTTCTTCAGACGGCCACCTAAATCTTGGTTTATTAGATATTTTTAAATCTGGAATTATAAAAGATAGTTTGTCAGTCACTCAAAATCTAGGTGCACCATACAATAGTAGATCAGATGATTTTGCTTATTTTGAAGATGACTCTCATAAAAATAACAGAAGTTTTCTATCCTCAAATCGACCTAATGGAAAAGGTAGTGATGACATATATACAGCATACTCTAAAGTCTGCAAACAGTTAGTTAAAGGCTTTACAAAAGATAAGAACACTAATGAAATTTTAGGAAATACTACCGTAAAGTTAATTGATGAGACAGGTAAAATTATAGACAAAGTAACAACTAAAGAAGACGGTGCATATGAATTTACTATAGATTGTAACCAAAACTATGTTATTATAGGTAGTATGGAGGCTTATAAAAATGATATGTTTGAATTAAGCACTAACACTTTTAATGAAACTATAACAGAACAAGATTTATTTTTGGAACCGTTAGTAATAGGTAACCAAATAGTAATTAATCCTATATTTTTTAATTTTTCAAAATGGGATATTAGAACCGATGCGGAATACGAATTAGAAAATATTGTAGATGTATTAAGAGTTAATCCAACTATGATTATCAAAATCGAATCTCACACAGATAGCCGTGGTCGTGATAAGTTTAACTTAAAATTATCTGACAAACGTGCAAAAGCTACAAAAGATTATATTATATCCAGGGGAATTGAAAAAGATCGTATTCAGAGTGCTATTGGATTTGGAGAAAGTAAATTGTTAAACAAATGTTCCAATGGTGTTCGTTGCTCTAAAGAAGAGCACCAACTCAACAGAAGGTCTTACTTCTATATAATTACAAAATAAAATACCTTTTAAATTTTTAATAATATAACGTTTAACAAACTAAAGGAAATAAACATATAACAATTTGTAATCATTGCTTTTAATAGGATTCAAGAGTTACTCGCTATTTAATTGAAAAAAGTCTGTTAGATATTCTTTGTTTTTCAAAAGAAAGAATATCTAATGAGATACCCTTAATTATTGTCTATTGTTACAAAACTTTAGTAGCTTACTTAACTAAACATTTATATAATCAAGAGTACCATTAAGCTATAAATAGAGTTAAAACTTATAAACACTATAAGGGTTTACTAGTTTTTATAGGAATATTTAGGGTTAACCGAGTACCTTCGCCTTCCTTAGAGGTTAAGAACATACGACCACCTATATAGTTTATACGCTCTTTCATAAATGTCATTCCCATTCCGCCATCTCCAGTTTTAATGTGCCTTATTTTTTTTTGATCGAAACCTTTACCATTATCGTCAATAACTAAGCTCAACATAGTTTCACTATGAGCCATTGACACCAATATATGGGTAGATTCCGCATATTTTATAGCATTATTTATAGCTTCTTGCGTTATACGATAAATATTAATTTCTGCTAATGCGTCTAAGCGTTGATTAAATTTCGTTCTATTTACAAAAACAATTTCCTTATCGGTTAATCTTCCTAATTCGTAAGTGAGTTTTACAATAGCAGGAACAATGCCATGATCTGATAATTCCGGTGGCGTTAAGTTAAAAGTAGCGGTTCGTACGCCTTTAATAATATTAGTAGTAAGTACTTTTAAATGTTCAATTTTTTCGGTTGTCTTTTTTATATTCTTAATATCAATACTTTCTAAATTATACTTTAAACCTGTAAGCATTTGACCAATACCATCATGTACATCTTTAGCTATACGATTTTGCTCCTTTTCTTGGTTTTCAATAATTTTACTGGAAATAATTTTTTGTTGACTCATTTTCTCTTCAAAACTTTCCTTAATAAGTCGTTCAATTTCTAACTGTGCCAATTTGCGCTCTGTAATTTCAGACGCTATAATAATTAATTCAGATTTTTCATCGGTTGGATTATATGGTATAATTGACATTTCCAACCAAATAGTATTATTACTATTTGTAGTGGTTTGTACCTCGCCTTGCCAACCTGTTTTTTTATATTTAAAAATTAAATTCTCAATTAACACCTGTTCATTTTCTTTAACAGATAATAGCGTCCAAAACATAGTAAAATTGTTAAAATTGGAGAACTGAAATAATTTAGAAAACTTATTCCCCATGTGTATAACACTCCCGCTTGGTGCTATGCGCGCAAATAGTAATGTATCATCTATAACACTACTAAAGGCTCTTAATTCTTTTATAGATTTTTCTTTTGATACACTCAACTTATCAGCATCAAAGGCCATTTTTTTAGCTCGTTTTTCTGCTATTAACAAATTGGCTAGAACGGACTTTACAGATTTAGCAGCTGGCCAAAAGATAAAAATAAATTCACCTAAAAGGATAAATAAGGTTAATGCCGTTAACCATAATTCTAAATTTCTTAACCATAGTACTTTTGCATCAGCTTCAAGATCATACTGATTAACTATAGCATCCATTAATTTTAAAAAATTAGCCTCGTTAGCTCTTACCCTTTCAATATCGTTACTATAAAACTTTAAAGAAACTGCAGAATTGCTCTCAATTTTATTTATTATGGCTTGTGATGCGGCTGTAATAGTATCGAATACAGGGTTTAAATTTTTAAATTTTTTCCTTATTTCCAAACTATTGGTACGAGGAAGACCTAAACTATCATTCCCTTTTTGTAGCGCGTTGTGGGAAAGTTGCCAAAGTCGTAATGTTTTTTTTATTTTATCCTTTAAAATAATTTGATTGGGAGTATTATTATCAGCTAAAAGCAAAACAATTTCTTTTGTTAGCTTTTGACTTAACATGCGTTGCTTACCAGCTATATTTATAACAGTAGAATCACTTTCCTGATCCCGAAGGTGGGTATGAATTAAAACTTGACTTAAAATTACAGATATTGCTATGGTACTAAAGCCAATAATATATAAACGGCGTAATTTATCAAAAGTACTCTGGTCTAACGAGTTACCTGTTTTAGCCATTTAAAAAATTATTTATGCTAAAGCCTTTTGTACTAAGGCTAAACTTTTTTCTGAAAATGGTAATTTTAACGCAGCAGCATGCCCTTCACTAGACATTTTAACCCATGTTTTTTGTAAAATATCGATAACTTTTTCATCTGCATGCTTTTCTGCAAATTCCTCGAAATAATAGTCTAAAAAGACCAAGCAAATAGTATCTTCTAATGCCTGGGATTCTTCATTTTTTTTTATTAGCTTTTTAAGCACTATAGCCTTTACTCGATCTGTAAACAAATCATCGTAACCTACTTTTTTTAAAATTTCAACTGTTAAATCTGCATGCATGCGTTTTAAAGTTTCTCTCCATTTTAAATATCCTACACGATCCATAGGATATTCTTTTCGGGCTATTTTCCAACGGCAAATATGTTGAGCGCGTGCAGCTATTTGTAAGGCTTTAGATGCGTTAGGGGCAAATTCAAGTAAAGTCCTTGTCATTCTTTGTGAGTACAAGAGTTCTTTAGCGTACTGTAAACCAGAAACTTCATAAAAATTCACATCTTCAGAATTGGCTTTATCAATTAATGCAATAGCTGTTTCAAAACGAGTAGGCTTCATATAATAATGTAATAGAATTTAATCTAGAAAGCCAATATACACATTTCCATTTTCAATTTTCACAGGATAAGTAGCTATTTTTAATTCATCGCCACCTATTTGACTTCCATCTTCTAATGAAAAATTCTTTTTATGTAATGGACATGCGACTTTAGGAATCCCTTCCTTATCCCCTATCATTCCCAAAGATAGTACCATTTCCATTTTATGCGGGCATAGGTTTTGAGTTGCATACCACTTACCTGTACGTGTAAAATTATATACTGCTATTTGCTTTGCTTTATATTTTATACATGCACCGCTATTTTCTGGAAAATCTTCAGTTTTACCCACCTTAAACCAGTTTTTTACATTACTTATTAAAACTGACTCATATTGACTTAAAATATCTTGCATTTCTTATTTTTTATTAATTTACTTAAGCTTTAATACTTTTTATTGTAAGACCATATTAAGCATGTAAACATTTAAACGAATTTAAATTAATTCCAAGCCTTCGGCATTTTCTGCTCACGCATTGGCACAAATTCTAAATTATCGTTTGTATCATCTGAGTTTACAAAATGCTTAAAACGTTTCATAATTTCTGGACTTTCAACAGCTTGTTTCCACTCGCATTCATAGCTATTAATTAAACCCTTCATTTCTGTTTCTAAATCGTCTGCGATACCTAAAGAATCTTCAATAACCACCTGTTTTAAATAATCCAAACCGCCATCTAATTTATCCAACCATGGCGCCGTTCTCACCAATGGCCCAGCAGTTCTTATATAATACATTAAAAACCTATCTAAGTATTTCACAACAGTTTTATCATCTAGTTGTTCTGCTAATAAAACGGCATGTTTTGGTGTTGCACCACCGTTACCACATACATATAAGTTCCAACCGCCCTCAACAGCAATTAACCCAAAATCTTTACCTCGGGCCTCGGCGCATTCTCTAATACATCCAGAAACACCACCTTTAAATTTATGTGGAGACCGTAGCCCTCTGTACCTTTTTTCAATTTCTATTGCAAAGGTTACACTTTCATGCATTCCATAACGGCACCAAGTAGAGCCTACACAACTTTTTACAGTACGTAACGATTTACCGTAAGCATGGCCGCTCTCAAAACCAGCATCGATTAGTTCTTTCCAAATTAAAGGTAACTCATGCACCTGTGCGCCAAATAAATCAATACGTTGCCCACCTGTAATTTTTGTATACAAATCGTACTTTTTAGCTACTGTTCCTATAGTAATTAATTGCTCTGGTGTAATTTCTCCTCCTGCAATTCTTGGCACTACAGAATAGGTGCCATTACGTTGAATATTAGCCAAAAACCTGTCATTAGTATCTTGTATTGCTGGCTGTCGGTTTGCTGTCTCCATAGTAATTGTAGCAAAAATAGAAGCTACTAAGGGCTTACAAGTTTCACAGCCATGCCCCTCTCCAAATAAGTTTAATGCCTCTTGGTAATCTGGTACTTTATTAATTTTAATAAGATCATACAGTTCTTGTCTGCTAAAATCAAAATGCTCACAAATAGTTTCTTTAACCTCTTTACCAAGCGATTTTAAGGTCTCGTTGACTAGATCGGTTACCATAGGCTTACAACCACCACAGCCTGATGTTGCTTTAGTTTTTGTAACAACATCTGCGAAATTAGTACTTTCTCCATCTGTTATAGAGCAACAAATATCGCCTTTAGAAACACTTTCGCAAGAGCAAACCTGTGCGGTATCTGGTAAATCTAGAACGCTACCAAAAGATGAACCACCCTCGCTTACTGGTAAAATTAATTGAGATGGATCCTCTGGAATTGCCATACCGTTTAAATACACTTGATGTAACATATTATAATCTGAAGCATCGCCAACTAAAATACCGCCTAAAAGTGATTTACCATCAAGGCTTACGTTTATTCTTTTGTATAAATTCTGTGTTTTATTTTCGAAAATAATAGAATGTCCTTTTGATGCAGGCATAAAAGGATCACCAAAACTTGCCACATCTACCCCTATTAATTTTAATTTAGTAGACATATCGATTTCTGAAGGCATTAGGGATCCGGATTGCCCTAAAATCTGTTCAACTGCAATACCTGCCATATCGTAACCAGGAGCCACCAAACCATATATCATTTGATTATATAAAGCGATTTCTCCTATGGCATAAATATTTTCGTCGGATGTTTGCATTTTATTGTTAACCACAATACCTCCACGAACACCAACCTCTAAACCGGAGTTTTTACCAAGTTCGTCTCTAGGACGAATTCCTGCAGAAATTACTAGCATATCCACCTCTAACATGTCATCCTCGCCAAACTCCATACCAGTAATAGCCCCATCTCCTAAAATTTGATTTGTTGCTTTTCCTAAATGTATATTTAACCCTATGGATTCTAATTTAAGTTTTAAAACTTGCGAACTTCTAGAGTCTAATTGCCTAGGCATTAATTTACTTGCAAACTCAACAATATGAGGCTCTAAACCCATATCCATAACTGCCTTTCCTGCTTCTAAGCCAAGTAAACCTCCACCAAGTACTGCTGCCCTAGCGTTAGGTTTTTCGGCTTTAAGCTTAGCGGCATAAGCTAACATATCTTCTAAATCTTCAATAGTCCTGTATACAAATACACCGTTTTTTTCCACACCTTTTATTGGTGGTACAAAAGGTGTAGATCCTGTTGCTAAAACTAAATAATCGTAACTAAACGCCTCATCTTTAGCCGTAGTAATTATCTTGGAACGCCTATTTATATCCGCAACGCGCTCCCCTGTAATTAATTTTATTCCGTGTTCCATATACCATTCTAGAGGCGCCATTTCCAACGCTTTAGCATCTTGGTTTTCAAAAAACTCACTTAAATGAACACGATCGTAAGCCGGCCTTGGCTCTTCACCAAAAACTGTAATTTTAAAATCTTTACCAGCTTCTTGGGCTACAAGTTTTTCACAAAACTTATAACCTACCATGCCATTTCCAACAACAATAATATGCTTCATAATTACGTATTTGAAATACAAAACTAAGTATTTATACGTAATTATACTTATTTTAAGAAAATAAATTGTGCAAAATCTTAATTATTATCGATTTAACAAATTGTAATAGTCATTATTGGCTATCAAGAAATTTAAAAAGAATCAAATGTTAAAAGTTAAACAATTAATACCTTAACGTGTCGGGTTTGCAATATAAATTACGTTTTGAATCATCAAATTTATTTAATACTAATTTTTAAAATAATTTTAAATTGTTTCAACTGTTATTCGTACACTTTTGGAAGCTGGAGTTTTAGCTGTATGCGCAAAACTACCTAAAGGCACTAAAACGTTAGTTTCTGGGAAATATGTGGCACAACAATTTTTTGGAATATCATAGCCTATAACTTTAAAATTATTAGCTTTTCGTATAGTACTATTAAATTCAGATTTTAAATTAACAACTTGTCTTTCCTTTAAACCCCGTAATTTCATATCCTCACGATTCATAAAAATTACACGTCTTTCATTAAATACACCACGATAACGATCGTCTAAACCGTATATTGTGGTATTGAATTGATCGTGACTGCGAATCGTCATCATTACAAGTTCCCCTTTCTTAAGTTTCCATTTAGGGAGTTTGTTTTTTGTAAAGTTAGCTTTCCCTGTTTTTGTCTTAAATTTTCTTTCGCGTGGTCCATTAGGTAAGTAAAAGCCTGCTGGTTGTTTTAATTTACTATTGTAGTCTTTAAAACCATTTACAACCTCAGCAATATCATCGCGTACCAAAGCATAATCATCTTTATATGCTAACCAATTAATTTTTGTACGCTCTTTTAACGTGGCATGTGCAATACCACAAACCACTGCGACCTCACTTAACAAATGCTCTGAACAAGGCTCTAAAATTCCTTTTGTAGAGGATACAACACCCATAGAATTTTCAACACTTTGTGTTTGTATCCCTGTTTTTTGGTAATCTTTTTCCGAACGCCCTAAACACGGAAAAATTAAAGCTTCTTTTCCCGTTACTAAATGGGATCTATTAAGTTTTGTACTTACATGTACTGTTAAATCGCAATTAGCCATTGCTTGGGCAGAATAAGCTGTATCTGGAACCGCTGAAATAAAATTACCACCTAATCCAAAAAACACTTTTATCTTGCCTTCATACATAGCTTTAATAGACTCTATAACAGTAAGACCATGTTCTATTTTAGGTTTAAAGCCATATTTAGCCTCTATTTTGTTTAAAAACGCTTTTGGTGCTGCTTCCCAAATACCAACCGTTCTATCGCCTTGTACATTAGAATGCCCTCTAACTGGGCACGTGCCAGCACCTGGTTTACCAATACTTCCCTTTACAAGTAAGAGGTTTACTATTTCTCGAATATTATCTATAGCATTTTCATGCTGTGTTAAACCCATAGCCCAACAAACTATTATTTTGTTGTTGTTCAATATTAATTTGAAAGCCTGATCGAAAATAGCTTTTGAGACTCCAGAAGCTTCTAAACAGTCATTAAAATTGTATGTTTTCAAATCTGAAATAAAAGTACTGTAGCCGTTTGTATATTCATTTATAAAGGCTTTGTCGAAAACACGACCAGTAGACTCTTCTTTTTCTAGTAATTTTAATAATACAGCCTTAAAAAATGCAACATCTCCATTAATAGTTACGGGAACAAAAACATCTGAAAGTTTTGTACCGCCAGTTATTAGTTTTAGAGGTTTTTGCGGATTTGTAAATTTAATTAAGCCTGCTTCTGGCAAGGGGTTTATAGCTAATATTTTACCGCCATTTTGTTTGGTTTTTTCTAGAGCTGATAACATTCTAGGATGATTAGTTGCTGGGTTTTGCCCCACAACTATAACTAATTCTGCTTTATATAAATCATCTAAAGTAACCGATCCTTTTCCTATTCCTAAAGTTTCAGAAAGTGCATTTCCACTAGCTTCATGGCACATGTTTGAACAGTCTGGCAGATTGGTTGTACCAAACTCGCGAACAAATAATTGATATAAAAAAGCGGCTTCGTTTGTTGTTCGTCCAGAAGTGTAAAATGTAGCCTCGTCTGGACTTTGTAAAGCATTTAAATGTTGTGCTACTTTTTTAAATGCATCGCTCCAAGAAATGGGTTGGTAATGAGATGCTCCTTTAGGTAAGTGCATGGGCTTTGCAAGACGCCCCGATTTACCCAATTCAAAATCTGACATTTTTGATAATTGATCTACACTAAATTGCTTAAAAAAATCTACACCAATAGTTTTATTTTGCGCCTCTTCGGCAATAGCTTTCATGCCATTTTCGCAATACTCTCCTAAAGAAGAACGCTCGTCGTCTGGATCTGGCCATGCACATCCTGGACAATCAAACCCTCCTTTTTGATTTATTTTTAATGATAATTTAACAGCATCACTAGTATTCATATATGTTTTAGCATGTTTTATGGCCGCTTTAACAGCACCTAACCCCACACTATTTGTTGGTGGTTTTGTTGTTCTTAAATCTTTAAATTCTTGGGGTGTCGAAGCCTTTTGCTGTGCTGTTTTATGCATTTAAATACTAATGATAGTTAGATTTTGATAAAGCTATAAAAATTATTTGGCATTAACTTCACTTACACGCTTTTAATCGAAAAAAGACATAAACCTAAATAATTAACATTTTTCTTGTTACCTTACAACTATACAACTAACTAATAAACAAATCTTTATGACAAATAATTACAAAACATTACTATTCTATTTTGTGTTTTTTATATTTAACATAAATACGACATACAGTTATAGTAATAAGCTAAAAAAAATTTCCTCAAGTAAAAATTGTGCTGCAAGTACAGCCTTAAAAACAGTAATAACGCCTGTAAATTCTGGCTTTTGGAATCAAAATAGTACCTGGCCTAACGGTATAAAACCAACTATTAATGATGATGTTGTTGTGCCAGAAGGTATTAATCTAACTGCACTAGGTACTTGTAACGCAAAAAGTATTACAATACAAGGAAAACTTAGTGCGGTTAATTGGCAAGAGGGAGGAGCTTGGGCTAACCTTACCACAAACTACATTATGGTTATGGGTAGTAATGCTGTTTTTGAAATAGGCACCAAAAATCAGCCCTATACAAGTGGTAGAGGGTTTAATTTAACGCTTACAGGTAACAAACCAAATGCCCTGATACCTAATACCAATGTAAGTTCTAAATCTATTATGGTAATGGGAGGAGCTACCTTATCTTTACACGGTAAACCTAAAGTTTCATGGGCTAAAATTGATGCTAAGGCAGAAATTGGTAGCACATCTATAACCTTAAACAATTCTATAGATTGGAATGTGGGCGATGAAATAATTATTACTTCAAACAGAAACAACCCTTACGAAGCTGAAAAGCGAATCATTACCGCTCTTTCTCAAGATCTCAAAACGTTTTTTTTTACAGAGCCTTTAGTTTACCCTAGAACAGGAACCTTAAAAACCTATACAAATAGCGCCAATAAATCATGGGAAGTAGACACTAGAGCCGAAGTAGGATTGCTAAGTAGAAATATTACCATTAAAGGGGACGAGAGTTCTATTACTAATGGGTTTGGAGGCCATATCATGATAATGAATAATTCTATAGGGAATGCCAGCAACATAGAGTTATATCAAATGGGACAAAAATCTGAAAAAGGACGATACCCTTGGCATTGGCATTTACTTGGCGAGTCAGGAAATGGTCAATATTTAACCAATAGTAGTGTGCATACATCTTACAATAGAGCAATAACTATACATGGTACATGGGGTACCCTTGTAGATAATAATGTGGCTTACGACCATATTGGACATGGTATTTTTCTTGAAGACGGGTCTGAGATAAATAATACCATATCTAATAATTTAGTAGTACTTACAAAAAAAGCTGCTACAAGAGCTGAAGCTTTATTAGATACTGATTTTGAACCTGCTAACACACTTCAAAACGCTGCCCCTTCAAGTTTTTGGATCACAAATGCTAATAATACATTTAACGGAAATATTGTTGCTGGCTCCGAAGGTACTGCGTATTGGTTTGCATTTCCTACCAGCCCAACCGGCGATTCTGCGTCAGATGATAGGTTTAAAAACATGAAACCACACCAAACACCATTAAAGTTATTTATAAATAACACAGCGCATAGTTGCAAGAATGCCATTGATATTAACGACCGGTTAGATAACAACCACAATTTAATTAAAAATGGTGCCTGGAGTGCTCCAGGAGTAGCACAAATAGATAATTTTACCACTTTTAATAATGCACTAAATATATACGCAGGTATTGGAGATGTAAGTGAAGATGTAATGTATAATAATTTAGTTTCTGCAAACTCTAAGTTGCATGTTATGTTGGCTACAAAACATATTATTAAAAATTCAATATTTATTGCCGACACCGATGAAGGGCTAATTACAGACGAAGATAAAAACAATGAATTAGGCATGTATTTTATGTATGATGGCCCCGGTAGAATTTACGACTCTTATTTTGTAAACTGGAATAGGCCATATACCACACTTTTAAAAAATAGTGGCGCTGCTGAAAAACGAATTAACCATCTATTTAAAGGCTTTACATACAACCACCAAGGTGCGCCTAGGGTGAACATACAATCATACTTCCCAAGAAACAATGAAGCTACAAGTTGCCCTCAAGTTTGGAGTAATGTAATTAGAGATATTGATGGTAGTGTTACCAATACAGGCATACCATCATCCATAGTATCCTCTACTCCTTTTATGGTTTTAGAAAATGCAACCCAACCACAAAATTGGAACGGAATGACCAGCACTAATAATAATTTTATATTTTTTAATATAAATAACCAAGAACTAAAAATAGTTAGAAAAAATATAAACTGTAACAGCGAAAGTATTTTTACTACCAAAGCCTGTGCATTAGGAGGTATTAATCAATTACATTTACCTACAGGGGCTAATTACGAGCATACTATTTTTTTAGAAAATGAAACTATGAATGAGCTAAGTATGCGCATAGAAAATGCTGTTAGCGAAGGCGAGGTATTGTTAATAAGGCTACCCGGCCTAGGTAGTCTACCTAATATCCAAATTACCAATAGTAGCGCGTCTAATAACATAACCGAATTAATGCAGGCTACAGCTACTTCGCATTTAGTAACCGAGGGAGATTTAATTATTAGGTTTATAACATCTTTAAATAGAGATAAATACAAAGCAACATGGAACACCCAAACCTACAGCATTCCCGAAGTTGAAACAGAAACCACTAATATTATAAATGCAGAAGTATCTGTTTTAGTATCATGTTTAGAAGGCGAAAGCAGTAAAATTAAAATTAATTATGCCGACAACCCTAACTACGAGCAATTACAATTTAGTGTAGATGGTGGTGAAAATTATATAAAAACTGTAAATGACAATACCTCAACAACCTACATAGACATACCCAATGCACCACTTTCTGTATTTGCAAAATGGGCAAGCGTATCTTGTGGTGTCGAAGTATACCGCCAAGATATGGTGACCCCTAACTCTAATTCGTGCTTATTTTGGGAGTTTAATACAGCAGGAGATTTTGAAGGATGGTCTAAAAACTCAAATTTAAATGGAAATGTAGAAAACGGAAACTTTAACTATGCAAGCAACGGTGGCGATCCAATATTTAGCTCTACAAATCTTTTTATAGACACCTCTATATACAAATACCTTAGAGTACGCCTAAAAACTGAAGTTAATGGTACTTTACAATTTTATTGGGGAAATGCTCGCGGTAATATTAGTGGACAAAGGCTAATAAATACGACTATAACAGGAAGTTCAGATTTTCAAGAGGTTATAATTCCTTTGTTTGAAAACACTAATTGGAACGGTATATCTGCTAGAGCCCGTATCGATTTTCAATTTCCTGTAGGGAGTACCGGTAATGTAGATTTAATTGCTTTTGAGCAAGAAAATTTAATAGACTGTAATGGTATTTGGCAAGGCCCTGATGATTGTACAACGCTTAGCAATGCTAATATAGATGCAAAAACTATTTTTACTATTTTTCCTATTCCTGCTAAAAACAAACTGAATGTAATAAAACCAAATAAAAATACACACTATAGTTTAGAAATAATTGATGTACTAGGTGCTGTTGTTAAACAAATGATACTTAGCGAAAATGTAATTGATATTACTAAATTAACGCCCGGCATATATTTTATAAGGTTTAATTACAAGAGCAATACCGTTACCAAACGTTTTATAAAATATTAAACACTGTAAACGTAAAAAAAAGCCCAAGTAAATTTATAATAACTTGGGCTTTTATTTTTAGTTAAGTTTAGCTATTAAAAACGATTATAACAAAACTCTAATGCGCGTTTTTCATTATAATATACATTGTTTTTTGCTACGAAACCAGAATGACCACCATATTTTGGGGTCTCTAAAAATAAAAAGTCGCTATTTTTTGCATCACAAACAGGAAAACAGCCAGAAGATAGAAAAGAATCGTTTAAAGCATTAATAATTAATGTTGGTGTTTTAATGTGTTTTAAAAATTGTAAGCTTGCACATTTGGCATAATAATCTTGTCCGTTTTTAAAACCATGCGCTTTTGCTGTATACACTGTATCAAAATCATAAAGTGTTTTTATTGATAGCACTTCCTTTTTAGATAATTTATTTGGAAAACGCTTTTGTTTATCCTTTAAACGTTTTACTAAATGTTTTAAAAACCGGTTGTGGTACAATATATTTTTAAATGTATGCAATACTTTTGCCGATCCCGCTAAATTACAGGGTACTGAAACAGCGATGGCTGCCTTTACCTCTTGTGGCACTTGTTTACGCTCTCCTAAATACTTTAGAATAACATTAGCCCCTAGACTAATACCTTTTAAAAACACTATTTTATAATGTTTATTTTCAATAACATGATTTAAAACCTCCTCTAAATCCTTTGTAGCTCCAGAGTGGTAACTGTAATATTTTAAATTATTATGACCACTACAACCTCGAAAATTAACACATACCGCGTCTGCACCATTTGCATTAAATAACTTGGCTGCCCCTGTTACGTAAGGTCTTTGCCCATGCCCCTCTAAACCATGTAATAAAACAATAAGTTTATTTGTTTTTTTTATTGCATAACTCCAATCTAAATCTAAAAAATCATTATCGGTTAATATAATGCGTTCGCGCTCTTGCTTTAACGATACGCGACGTACTAAACCAGAATAGACTGTAGCTACAAAGCCATTCCGCAATAAAAATGGTGGTTTATAATGAGACTCTAAAAAAGGCATATCTTAATTAATTTCTAAATTTGTAAAGGTAAAACTAGATCCACTAAATAATCCTTTATCACTTAGTTTTAAAGATGGAATTACCAATAAAGCCATAAACGAAAGCGTCATAAAAGGTGCATGGAGTTTACTTCCTATTTGTTTTGCTAATTTATCGAGTTCTGCATACTTTACACCTATGGTTTCTCCATTTTTATCGCTCATTATTCCTGCTACAGGAAGTGGTAAGATTTTTTCAAAGTTATTAGACACTACACAAATACCACCTTTATTTTTAATGATTAAATTAACAGCCTTACAAATAGCTTCGTCTGATACTCCTATAGCAATTATGTTATGTGAATCGTGACCAACGGAGGACGCGATAGCGCCTTCTTTTAAGCCAAAATTCTTTATAAATGCGAGGGCTGGTTTTTGGTTTTGATAGCGGTTTACAACCGTAATTTTTAATATATCTTTTTCAATATCTGAAACTAAATTACCGTTTTCATTTTTTGATTCTTCTATAAGCTCATTGGTAACTAGTTGCCCTTCTAAAGCCTCTATAACTCGAATTTTATTTGCTGTTGAAGCTATTTTAAAATCTGTAATTTCCTTTTTATCGCATTTAAAGTTATTTAAATTTTCAAACACTACTTCCTTTATTAAGGATATACCATTATTAAAAACTAAAACGCCATTAATAAAAGTACTTAAAGTTTTAAAGTTTTTTAAATCCTCAACCACTATAAAATCTGCATTATGCCCTACTTCTAATAAGCCAACATCCAAATTGTAATGCTTAACAGGATTTATACAAGCTGCTTGTAAAACCTTAAACACGTTTATGCCTTTATTTACAGCGCGTTTACAAAGTGTATTAATATGGCCAATAATTAAATCGTCGGGATGCTTATCGTCACTACAAAACATCATGTTTTCAAAATGTTCTGGTAACAAATCAATTAAAGCTTCGAAGTTCTTGGCAGCGCTTCCCTCTCTAATTAATATTTTCATACCTTTTTGAAGTTTATCTAAGGCTTCATCAAAGGTGAAACATTCATGGTCTGTAGAAATTCCTGCATTTATATATTTTAACGCATCTTCCCCTCGAAGCCCTGGAGCATGCCCATCCACCGGTTTGTTATAATGCTTTGCCCATGCAATTTTTTTAAGCACCTCTTCATCATCAAAAAGTACCCCCGGGTAATTCATCATTTCTGCTAGATACTTTATATCTGGATTCTCAAGAAGTTGTTTTATTCCGTTTGAATCGATAACGGCACCTGCAGATTCAAAATCTGTAGCAGGAACACATGAAGGCGCACCAAAATTAAATTTAAAAGGCACCTTTTTGCCATTTTCAATCATAAACTCTACACCTGCAACACCTAGCACATTAGCAATTTCGTGTGGATCTGAGACCGTTGCAACCGTACCATGATTTACAGCTAGCCTTGCAAACTCCGAAGGAACTAACATCGAGCTTTCTATATGTATATGCGCATCAATAAAGCCAGGTAGTATATATTGATTTACTTTATGATCTTTCTCTTTAATAGCCGTTATTTTACCGTTTAAAACAGTAAGTTCTCCACTATAAATTCGTTTATTTAGTATATCTACTATTTTGCCTTGTATTTTCAAATTGCTGGTTCTTTAATTTAAATTTAAATATTTTTAGGTTTTCAGCACTATTTTAAGATGCTGTTTTGTGTTATTGGTTACTCTAAAACGGTGGTCTGCTCTTCGGCCAATAATCCATACAATATGGTCTGCCGAGCAAAGTAAATATGTGTTTTCTTTATCTAAAAGAGATAATTTTTCGTCTTTAAAATATTTGCTTACCTTTTTTTTACCTGCCATACCTAAGGGGTAAAACACATCGCCTTGCTTATACTTTCTAACGGTTAACGGAAATTTTAAAATACTTTTATCTACAAAAATAGTGTTGAGATTTACACCTGATATCGCATTCACTTCTTCAAAACACAAGGTGCCATTTGGTATTTCAACTTGTTTATCCTTTTCTGAAACAAGTAGCGTTTTGTCCACTTCATGCTGTATTTCACTTAGTAATAAGTGTTCCCTATTTTTAATTAAACGGTGTGTTGCGGAAAATATTTGCTTTCCTGTTTCGGCATTTAATAAACCCAAAACATCATCCCATTGTGTGAATCCAAAACTATGGAATACTTCATATAAATAAGCTTTAGGGTTATTTACTTTTTTAAATTCTGATATTTTGAAAGTCACATGGCTACTATCCATAGTCACAATAGCACGTTTTAAAACAGCATTTGTACTTTCTACTACAATATCTGCGGTATCTTTTAAGTTATTTAGTGTTGTTTGAAAGCTCTGCAATAAGCTTGGATTTATTTCTTTAAGAATTGGAATAACCTGATGTCGTAATTTATTGCGTAAATATTTAACGGATTTATTACTACTATCTTCTCGCCAATTTATGTTTTCTTGTTTAGCATAAGCTTCAATAGCATCGCTAGAAAAAGGTAGTAATGGACGCACAATTTTATCGTTAACTTCGGGTATTCCTGTTAAACCTTCAAGGCCTGTGCCTCTTGTAAAATTTATTAAAAAGGTTTCTAAGTTATCGTCGGCATGGTGTGCAGTTAAAATATAATCGAAATGTAATGCGTTCGCTAATTCTTCAAACCAAGCATATCGCAATTCTCGCGCCGCCATTTGTATGGAGCATTTGTTGTCCTTTGCGTATGCTGTTGTATTGAAATTTTGGGTGAAAATTTCTAAATTTAATTTTTTTGCTAATTGTAAAACGAATGCTTCATCTGCGTCGCTCTCGTTTGCTCGTAAACTAAAATTACAATGTGCTAATGCCACATTAAGTTTTAAGCGATGGCATAAATGTGTTAAAACAACACTATCTATACCGCCAGAAAGGGCTATAAGAATTTTACTTTTTTTTAAAAAAGCGAGTTTTTGATTTATGTGGGTTTCAAAATTTTTGATGGAATAATTGTGTTTTTGAATTGTTAAACATAGCGCTATATTTATTTTTATAACTAGTTTGGTTTTTTTTTGATTTGAAATTTTAATTAATACGATAGCATTAAATGTGATATTTGTAACCAAAGCTATTTTAAAACCATTAAGCCTATACCAAAGTTAAGTATTATTTTAAACACCCAAAGATGCAAAAAGATAAACTTGAATTAAATATTTTACTTAACTATAAAACAATTGCATTTAGGATTTGCGCAAGGGATTGAACGGCATGTTTAAGCTCCCGACCTTTTGGGAGGAGCGCGTAGTGAAAGCCCGACCCTTTTGGGATGCGCCATAAACCCTTTACCCCTCTAAAACGGTGCGCATGGCTTTAGCTTTTATAAGGCACTCTTCGTATTCCATTAGGGGGTCGCTTTTGGCGGTTATGGCACCACCTACGGAATAGGAAACGTAATTTGTGGTGGCGTTGTACAGAATACTTCTTATAACCACATTAAAATCGAAATCGCTATTGGGTTTTATGTAACCTATAGCTCCAGAATATACGCCACGTTTGGCATCTTCCAAATCTTCCATTATTGTCATGGCTGCTATTTTTGGAGCCCCTGTCATGCTTCCCATGGGAAATGTGCTTTTTATAATATCAATAGGGTGCGTACTACTTGCTACTTGAGATGTTACCGTAGAAATCATTTGATGTACTTGATCGAAGGTGTAAATTTTGCATAATTCGTTAACTTTAACGCTTCCCTTTAAGGCGGTTTTGGATAAATCGTTACGTACTAAATCTACAATCATGATGTTTTCGCTACGCTCTTTTTCATCTTGTAATAAATTGTTTTTTAGCTCATTGTCTAAAACTTTATTTTGCGAGCGTTTTGCCGTGCCTTTTATGGGCTGCGAAATAATACGGTTGGCTTCCTTTTTAATGTAACGCTCTGGCGAGGCACATAATATGTATTTATCGTCAGCTTTAAAAAACGACGCAAAAGGTGGTTTGGAAATTGTGTTTAACTTTTTATAGGTTTCCAACGGGTTTATGCTAGTATTTTCGGCATAAAATTCTTGACAAAAATTAGTTTCGTAAATAGCGCCACGTTTAATGCGTGTTAATATATCTTTTACTTTTTTAAAATAAGACGCTTTAGGTGTGCGTAATTTAATTTTAATAGCATTATTACTCTTACTTTGTGTAACTTCCTTACTTTTTTTAATGCTTTCTAAATCTTGATCTAGTTGGTTACATACACCGTTTAAGTAAAGTGTTTCTACTTGATTTCCTTTTATTAAGAATATTTTTTTTGGCTGAAAAAAATATAAATCTGAAAAACCTAAAGCGTCGTAATTTTTGGAGGTTAAGGCCTCTACATCGTTTTTTAAATCGTAGGCTATGTACCCAAAAACCCAATCGTTTGTGGTGGTATAATATTCCTTAAGCTTCTCGAAGCCTTTATGATAATCTGTTTGTATTGCCGTAATACCATCTACTGCCAAAATAGCATCGTAGCTAGAATAATGTTGCTTGTAGTTGTTGGAATCCAACCAAACTACGTCTTCAAACTGCTGCGACCAATTTAATAATTGACTTTTAAAATTTTCGATAGCCTCGAAAGTATGAATCTGCTTTGTCCTCAAAAAAAATAGTTTAGAGCAAAGTTAGTTAGAATGCCCGAAGTGTGTTTAAAAATTTTTATATAATTTTTTGAGGATAAATAGGCTATTAACTAGAAATTTTACGTTATAATAATGAAATAGGCGCATAAATTTTACGATTTTTGTAACAGATTTTAAACCCTGTAGCATGTACACATTAAAGAATAAAAAGCTTGAAATTACAGTTAAAAAAAGAGGTGCTGAACTATGTAAGATAGCAGCGACTAAAAATAACTTAAATTTTTTGTGGCACGCAGACCCAAATGTTTGGGCTAGCCACGCCCCTAACCTTTTCCCTATTATTGGGGCTTTAAAAGATAATACTTATTTTTTTGAGGATAAGGCATACCAAATACCAAAACATGGCTTTTTTAGACACCATGAGGGTATTGAATTACACAAAAAAACAGATAATAGCTTATGCTTTAAATTGGCTTCTAATGCAGATTTAATTAAAATTTACCCTTTTAAATTTGAATTTTTTATTACTTATATACTTACAGACAATATATTAGAAATAAAACACACGGTTAAAAACACAGATAATAAAACCTTATATTTTTCGGTTGGTGGCCACCCTGCTTTTAAATGTCCTGTTTATAAAAACGAGGCTTACAATGATTATTTTCTTGAATTTGAACATTTAGAAAATGCTAAAAAACATATTTTAAATATGGATAATGGCCTTATTACACCTAAAACAGAACCCGTGCTTAATAACGCAAAAATACTACCCTTAACACACGATATGTTTAAGGAAGACGCTCTTGTTTTTAAAGATTTAAAATCTAGAAAAGTGGCCTTAAAAAGTCGCAAAAATGGAGAAATACTTTCTGTAGATTATAGTGATTTCCCTTTTTTAGGTATTTGGGCAAAAACAAACGGCAACTACGTTTGTATTGAACCTTGGCTAGGTATTGCAGACAGTGAAAATACAACACAAAACCTTATAAGTAAAGAAGGGATTTTAAGCCTAAACTCTGGAAAAACGTTTGAAGCTTCCTACAGTATTAAAATACACAACAACCACTTAGCCTAAAACTGAATAATAAGCTTAACTTTGCTAACTAAACAAACGTATTTTGACTTTTCACGATCTAAACATTAATACCCCACTTTTTAATGCCCTAAACGATTTAGGCTTTACAAACCCAACACCTATACAAGAGCAATCTTTTAATGTAGTAGCCTCTGGTAAAGACGTAGTTGGTATTGCACAAACTGGTACAGGTAAAACTTTTGCCTACATGTTGCCTATTTTAAAAAGCCTTAAATACTCTAAGCAAGAAACACCGCGAGTTTTAGTGTTGGTACCCACACGCGAGCTAGTTGTACAGGTAGTAGATGAAATTGAAAAACTATCCAAATACATAAATAATCGTGTTTTAGGCGTGTACGGGGGCACCAACATTAACACACAAAAGCAAGCCATAGCTCAAGGTATAGATATTTTAGTTGCCACACCAGGTCGCTTATACGATTTGGCTTTAAGCCGTGTTTTACAACTAAAATCCATACAGAAATTAGTTATTGATGAGGTAGATGTTATGCTGGATTTAGGGTTTAGGCACCAGCTAATTAATATTTTTGATATCCTGCCACAACGCAGACAAAACATTATGTTTTCTGCTACCATGACGCAAGATGTAGATTTACTTATTAACGATTTTTTTAAAAGTCCGGAGCGTGTTTCAATTGCCGTTTCTGGAACGCCACTAGAAAATATTGCGCAACAGCGCTATAATGTGCCTAACTTTTACACCAAAGTAAATTTATTAGTGCATTTATTAAATAATACAGAGCATTTTAACCGTGTATTAATATTTGTGGCCTACAAACGTATGGCCGATCGTTTGTTTGAACAGTTAGATGAATTTTTTAAAGAAGAACTTTGTGTTATTCACTCAAACAAAACACAAAATTATAGATTACGAAGTATAGAACAATTTAGAAGTGGTGAAAATCGTATTTTAATAGCTACCGATGTTATGGCACGTGGATTGGATATTGATAATGTATCGCATGTTATTAATTTTGACACTCCAGATTTCCCTGAAAATTATATGCACCGTATTGGTAGAACAGGCCGAGCAGAACGCGAAGGAGAAGCACTTGTTTTTTCCACTAAAAAGGAATTAGACGCTATTAAAAATATTGAGTTATTAATGAAAATGACTATTCCTGTAGCAGAAATTCCTGACCCTGTTACTATATCTACAGATCTTATAGAGGAAGAACGGCCACAAATAAAGGAACACAACAATCCTATAAAACGTAAAGATGAGGATGCACCAGGCCCTGCGTTTCATGAAAAATCTGAAAAAAATTCAAAAGAAAATTTAGGCGGTTCGTACAAATTTAAAATTGCTGCTAAATATAAAAAGAATAAAACACGTGGCGACAAAAACTACAACAGACGTAACCCCAACAAAAAAAAATAAAAAGAAACTACACTAACAACAAAAAAGACACTTTGTTTTTATAATATTAATAGCGCATTGCCCCACTTTGGTGTTAGATTTAGCTACATTCTAAAATGGAGCTTTACGCGTTGCTTACGTGCACACAATAAATTATAATTAATATTCATTTACTTGATTTAACAAGATATTTAAATTTAAGTAAAGTATTTAATAAATAATATGCTTAATTTAAAAATCCTGCTAAAATTGTACTTTTGAACTAAAAAAACCAACGCGCAAACAGTACATTTATTTTTTCCCTTACACGCAATGCCAAAACTCAAAAAAATAAAAGAGCTATTTTTTGCCTACAAACGAAACTAAACGATGAACACTTTTAATGACATAAAAGAATTAGTTACCGCTTTAAAAAGGGAGGAAAAACTAATATCTGAAATGTTTAGTAAAAGAAAATCCATAGACTACAAATTAAGTGACGCATTAGAACTCGTTGATTACGAAGAAAGTCGTATTGATAAGTTGATAGAAAAATCTGTAATAAGAGAAAATGGTGGCTTATTAGAACTAGATAGTCAATTTTTAGAATTCTTTGAACAAGTACTTTATGTTAGTGAAGAAATCAACTTGTCTTACATTGATGATAATATCCAAACTATAAAAGAACATATCCTTTATTTTTTAAATGAGCCTAATGAAAATCGCAGATATTCATATTTAAGACTCATAAAAAAAACGTTTAGAAATATGGGACTTGTTACACTTCGAAGTGTAATCGATCTAAGAAGAAATATAGAAAACACCTTTAAAAACGAATCTAATTACAAGAACAAACAATTAAAGTTAGAACACCTTGATGAGAAAAGAACAATAGTAATAAACTTGATACAACAAACATTTACTCTTATTAACAAAGAAGAAACAACTTTCTTTAATAGAGCCTTAGATGAAGAATTGAATAGAATTATTATTGAATTAAAACATCAGTTAGGAGAATGCTCACACAACCTAATTGAAGTAGAAAAGCAGATAATTGATTATCTGAATCAAATAAAACAGCAAGGCAAATTTTTAGAAAAATTGCGAAAATTAAAATATTTAAAAGACAATTTTACTATCGTAGCAGAAACAGATATTAAACAAATACTGTCAAATAAAAATGAAGTAATTTATGAAAGCAGGACAAATCAGCCTTTAAATTTATCTATTGATTTTCTTAGAGAAAGTGAGAAAGCTTTTGAAGTAATTAAAAGAATCGCTAAAAATCATAAAGATAGATTACTCTTTAAACCAGCAGTAGCAGAAAGTATATCTAATGAATATCTTGAAAATAGTATTGAGGAAGAAGTAATGATAAATTTAGAGGAAGTACGAAATCGATTTATTGCTACTAGTGATAATTTATTCAATTTTATCTTAAATTATGATTTTTTAAAAGATGTAGATTTTAATGAACGAGTAACAACCTTCTGTCAAATCATTTCTCAATATGAACAAGAGCTACAAATAGAAGACAATTACCAAATCACCAATAACATTGAATATGCTATGGTATTTTCAAAATAAAATTTAATGGCTACAAAATATACATCAGAAATATTTGACGTGCTACGCAAAGGACAATTCATCTGCTCTAACAGTCCAGATGATGACATTCAAAAACTCTATAGGATTTTAGAAGATGACGAAATTTTTGAGTATTTACAGAAATACTTTTATCAAATCAATTACATATTAGAACAAGGCAATGAATATTTCTATTTCAGTCGAATAGAAAATAATGCAGACTTAGATAGGAAACTAGAGAAAGCATTTAATTGGATTGACATGCTAGACTTTTTTAAAACTTTTGATTCTTCTTTTGATGTAGGCTTTAGGTTTTCCCCATCAGATATTGTAAATCAACTTAAAAACAATGCAGATTTAAAAACCAAACTAGAACAATTAAAAAAAATAGGTGTTGACAAAAAAAGTTACTCAGATAGAATAAAAAAAATAATTGAGAAACTAGAAAAAGATAATTTTATAACATTAGAAAATGAGATTTCTGAAACTTACAAAGTACTTACCTCATTAAATTATTTGAAAGACATTATAACAACTATTAATATTCCTGAAGCAATAGAAAATGAGATACCTGAATAAAATAGTTTTTATAAATAGTGCATCTGTACAATATGCAGAAATTGAATTAGACGGAAATGTTCACTTAATTGGAACACAAGGCGTCGGAAAAAGCACCTTACTTCGTGCTATTCTATTTTTCTACAATGCAAATAAAACAAAGCTTGGAATACCAAAACAAAAAAAGGGCTTTGATGATTATTATTTTCAATATCAAAACTCCTATATTATTTACGAAATTATAAAAGACAACATTCCTTTTTGTGTCTTAGCTTACAGAGTAAATGGAAAAGTTGCATTCCGATTTTTTAATTCTGAGTATAAGCGAGAATTATTTATTGATAAAGATAATAGAGCTTTTGAAAGTTGGGATAAAATTAGAAATGCTTTTGGTACAGCCATTTATTACACAAATTTAATAAAGAGTTATGAAGATTTTCGTAGAATCATTTATGGAGATAATAATGGTTTAAAGCCCGAACTCAAAAAGTATGCGTTAATAGAAAGTAAGCAATACCAAAATATACCTAGAACTATTCAAAATGTACTTCTTAATACTAATTTAGAAGCAAAATTCATTAAAGACACCATTATAAAATCCCTTAATGAAGAGGAGTTCGTTATAGATATAGAGAATTATTCTAAAAATCATTTACGTGATTTTGAAACTCAAATTAATGATATTAAAATATGGTTTAAAGAAAATAGAAAAGGACAAATTGTAGTTAGAAAACAAGCCGACAAAATTATTGACAGGTTCAGGATTTACAATTTTCTTAAAAGAGAAAAAAAAGAACTAGCTTATGAATTGGCATCTAGAATGGATTTCATAGAAAACGAAAAGCCAATTTTACATTCTAGTTATTCTAAAGAGAATAATGAATTAAATGAGCTATCTAAGAAAAGAGAAAACTTAGCAAAAACACATCGAAGAAGAGAGCAAGATATTGTTTCAGATATAAAATTAATCACCACAGAATTAGCAAAAGCAAAACAAAAACAAACGGAATACAATAATCAAAACATCAATCTAATAATTTCAAAAGTTACCAAGAAAGACACTTTAATTATTGAGCAAAAAACTTTAGGAGACGAAAAGAATTTACTCACCTCTAAGTTCTCGGAAATCAGTCAAAAATATCAAGCTCTAATTTCCCAAATTCAAAATCAACAACAGGAGTTTACCAATACGCAAAACGCAGAAATCAATAAAATACAGGGTAATTTTGGAGAAAATAAAACTTCAATATTTGATAACTACCAAAAGTTAATAAATCAAATTAAAGAAGAAAACAAAGATGAAGTAGACAAAGGGTATAATGATGTAGATAAAATAAAAGAAAACGAAAATAGCCTAAAGAGAAGCAAATCAGAATTAAAACACAAAACATTTTTCTTAACAGAAATCACTAAATGTAAAGACAAGAAAAAAGTACTTAATGAAAAAATATCTAGTTCAAAGAGTATAATTCTAAATTCAACAAATCAAACCACTATAATTCATAAAGAATGGGAATTAGAGACAAAAGAAGTTGAAAGAATCAATAATATATCCATTGAAAAAGAGACAGAAAAAAGTCAAAAACTAACTTTAAATATCGAGAAAATTGAAAATAAAATTCAGCAGAGTAAATCTTCTCTTTACGGTTGGCTAAATGACAATAATATTTCTAATTGGCAAAACACCATAGGTAAAGTAATTGATGAAGATAAGGTACTATTCAACACAGAACTAAATCCTAAATTAATTGATAGTAATTCGGCTACTTTATTTGGTGTAGAGTTAAACTTAAACACCTTAAAAAATAGTATTAAGACTGTTAAAGAATATAATCAAGAAATTGAAGAATATAAAGGTAAGATTATTGAAGTTCAAAATACTATTAAGCAACTTAATGCAAATGCAGCCGATAGTTTAAAAAAGTTGAAAACTAAATTTAAGAAAAAACTAAATAGTCTTAAAGAAGTTATCGCAGAAAATGAATATACAATATCACAAAACGAAGAAAAGTTAAAGAAAAATAAGATTGATTTAGATGAATGGATTTCAAAAGCTAAATCGGAAAAAGAAGCTGTTTTACAAAAATTAGAAAATGATTTAGACGAGGTTGCATCAAAGAAATTAAAAGCTGAAGACAACCTTGAACTTATTAAGAAAGGAATAAGACGTAAAACAAGCTTAAAAGAAAAGGAACGGGATTCTGAAATTAAATCTTTAGAGGAAATCAGAAACAATACCATTTCCGACATAAAAATTGCTATCTCAAATGATAAAGAAGCATCAGATACACGTCTTCAGCAGCTTAAAAAAGAACAAAATTCAGAATTAGACAACAAAGGAGCTGACACAAATAGACTCAATGAAATTGATGATAGATTAAACGATATAGAAAAGGATTTAGATTTTATAAAAGAGCACGAAACCATTGTTATTGAGTACAACAAAGACAAAAGAGAACTCTTTGACAAAGTGCCTCAACTAAAAGTTGAGAAAACTAGTTTAGAAAAAAAACAAGCTTCAATAGTTAATGAACATAAAATTGAGTTGAATAAAATCAATTCAAAATATTCTAAACAAGAAGATTTTGTGAAATCAATACAATCTAAAATTGATGAATTTGATAATGACGAAAAGAAGTTTATTGAATTTAAAGAAAAATCAGAAACCTATAAAAGCGTTCATATGTATTTTTCTGAGCCAATTAGAGCAATTATTGAGACAAAAACTGCTATCTCAAGTATTGCGGAAATAAATAACAAACACTATAAAGGTATCGAGACTTTTAAGGAGTTACAACAATCTACAAATGCATTTACAGGTAATTTTAGCGAACAGAGTATATTTAGTTTTAAGGTAAAATTAAATGATGATATTGAATATTTAAACTTTGCAAATGAACTTAAAGAGTTTATCGAATTGGATAAAATTAACGAATATGAAAAACGTGTAAATAATAGATTTGCACATATCATTCGCTTAATCGGGAGAGAAACAACTGAACTAAACTCTAAAAAAGGAGAAATTGAGAAAATCATTAAAAAAATTAACGATGATTTTATTGGTAAAAACTTTGTTCAAGCCATCAAAGGAATGGAAATAAAAACTTTAGAAAGCTCTAATCCAATAGTGAAGTTGTTGATTCAGATAAAAGATTTTAACGATGAAAACAGTATTGCTTTAGGAGAATCAAATCTTTTTACTTCGTCAGAAAGTAATTCAAAAAATCAAAAAGCTGTTGAGTTATTAAAACAACTTGTCAAAGAATTAATAAAGTCAAAAAGAACAATGTTAACACTCTCAGAGTCTTTTGATTTACAATTTAGAATAATAGAGAATGATAATGATTCTGGTTGGGTTGAAAAACTGTCTAATGTTGGTAGTGAGGGAACCGATGTTTTAGTAAAGGCTATGATAAACATTTTACTTCTAAACGTTTTTAAAGATAGTGCTTCTAAAAAATTCAAAGATTTTAAATTACATTGTATGATGGATGAAATAGGAAGACTTCACCCAAATAATGTTAAAGGGATTTTAAGATTTGCGAACGAAAGAAATATTTTACTAATTAATGGTTCACCAACAAGCCAAAATGCTACAGATTATAAATACACTTATAAATTGGCTAAAGAACAATCTACTAGTAACCCGAAAAAGTACATCACGAAAATAAATCGCCTAGTTAAAATAAATAATCCCGTTTTTAATTAATGACATTACCATTAAAAATAGCAAAAATATTAGTCCAATTAATCAATGGCGCTTCTATTGCAAATAGCTTAGCTAAAAACAAAGTAATAGACGAGCTTGTTGTTGAGCGTATTATTTACAGAAAAGGAAAGCACAAAAAAAAATTAGAATTAGTAAACAAAAAGGCGTTACAAACCTATTTAGCAAACCAATTACAAATTAATGATTTGAACAAGTATATTTTGGCTTTAGAAGATAAAAATTCAAGTCGTGCAGAATTTGTAAAAATTACAACAGATTCTAAAAAATCAAAAGAGAGAGCTTTTAAAGGTTTCTTAGTAAATAGCTATAATTGCATAAAGGCTGAACTGAATAATAAAAGCATAATTATTAATCCGATTAAAGGGAGTTTTATTTTTATACATGATTACGAATCGTTTAAAATCCCAAAAGAAATAACCATTATTGGAGTTGAGAATGCTAAAAATTTTAGTCAAATTCAAGAACAGAAATACTTATTTAAAAACCTTAATCCTTTGTTTGTTTCCCGTTATCCACAAAATCAAAATAAAGATTTTATAAAATGGATGAGTTCTATTCCAAATAATTATTTGCATTTTGGTGATTTTGATATTGCAGGAATTGGAATTTACTTAAATGAATATAAAAAGCATTTATCGGGAAAATCAACATTTTTTATTCCTGAAAATATTAAAAGTACTTTAAGAAAAAGTGGAAATAGAGAACGGTTTAACAACCAAAAAATAAATTTTCAAATTGACAGCATACAGGAATCAAAAATTTTAAACTTGATTGAGATAATCAAAACAGAAAAAAAAGGTCTAGACCAAGAGTATTATATAGAAACAGATAGCCAACGCTAAAAGCCATACACATTTACAGTCGCATCATCCAAGCATCGCCAAAACTGTAAAAGAGCATGTCTCACCAAAGCTCAATCCGAAGTAAATAACAAAGATCGGAAAACCAAGCAGAACTTGAAAAGCACCATGCACAACAACGCGTATAAAGCATATGTAGACTTCCCTTTTTTGTAGGCTTCCCTAAAAATAGGACAGTTTTTAATTCGAATTTACTAACTTTAAATTCAAACTGTCACAATTATATATATTTATACAAATCGAATAAGTACGGTATATTTAAAAGGTTGACAATATTAAAAAGGAGTAAACCATTTATAAAAATATTTAAATTGTTTTCATTTACTTACTTTTTATTGACACTGAGTATTAAAAAAAACAAATAAAGAAAACTACTTACAAGAATGTATAAAGCTTGGATGTTAACTCCTAATAGATTTTTACCCTCAATTTAAATATATAAAAGAATTAAAAAAAATATAAGACACTTAAAACAAGTTAAATATAAACAAGTTGTCAGTTTTACAAAATGGTATAAAAATTGAATATTCAAATTAAAATTGATAAAATGTATAAAATAATTTCACACCACATCCCAACAATATTTGAAGAAGGAGTAATGAAATCTCTAAAAGATGGATGGTCACTTCAAGGAGGAGTATCTGCTTATTCTCACCCTATAGAAAGTGAAGAAGGAACAATAAGAACAACATATTGTCAAGCGATGATAAAAATAGAATAAGTTACTAAAACTACATACAACAATGTATAAAAAACATAGGGCTTTTGTGTTAACTCCAAAGTTCTGTGTTTATTTACAAAGTCTGCCAAATATAAAATTTAACGTTTTCAATAACAAAAGATAAAAGTAAAATATTATATTTGGCTAATTGTCAAACCCGAAGTACAGTGCTTATCCTCTGCCCTACGTGTTTTGTACTAAACGTTAGCCACAAACAAAACGAAAATTTAATTAAACTATTTTGATTTTCGGAGGTCTAATGCTTAAAGAATAACTAAATGAAAAAAACAGTACAAATAACGTTATTAGTTGTGGTAGCATTCCTTCTAATTTCTGGGACAATTGATTTGAATAATCTTTTTAATTATGCTAATCAATCAATTCCATCTTATATCACAAAAGACAATACACCTTCAACAAATCCTGTAACTGATGAAGGAGCTACTTTAGGTAGAGTTTTGTTTTATGACAAAAAATTATCCTCAAATAATACTATTTCCTGTGCTTCTTGCCATAAACAAGAGTTTGCTTTTTCAGATTCAGCTCAGTTCAGTCAAGGTGTCAACGACCAAACGTTAAGGCATTCAATGCGTTTAATTAATACCAGATTTGCAGACGAAACAAAGTTCTTTTGGGACGAACGAGCGACAAGTTTAGAGAATCAAACTACTGAGCCAATTAAAGACCATAGAGAAATGGGATATAGTGGTGCAAATGGCGACCCTAATTTTCAGGGTTTGATTAATGAATTATCTGCAACTACCTATTATCCAACTTTATTTAATAGTGCTTTTGGAGACGTTACAATTACCGAAGAAAAAATTTCCAAAGCCTTAGCTCAATTCGTAAGAAGTATTCAGTCATTCGACTCGAAATACGATGTAGGTCGTGCTCAAGTTGCTAATCATTCGACTAATTTCCCAAACTATACAGTTGATGAAAATGCTGGAAAAACACTATTTACGGATAATTTTTCCTATGTCATACAAACTGCAACAATTCCTCAATTTGGAGATGACATTACAACAACGGTTGCTCAGAGGATAAGTGGTGGATTAAATTGTGCAAGTTGTCATCGTCCACCAGAATTTGATATTGACCCACAATCACTTAACAACGGTTTTGACAGACCTTTAAATGGTAATCCAATATCACAGAGAGAATTTACAAATACTCGTTCTTCAACACTTAGGGATTTGACGAACCCAAATGGTTTGATTAATAGTCCAATGTTTCACGCAGGAACTACAAATGACCTTGGTGGAGGAATTATGGCAAATTATAATTTCAAAAAAATTCATTCAGACAATAATAATTTAGACCCACGTTTAGCACCTGAGGGTTATCCATTATATCTTAATATTACAAATCAAGAAAAAAATCAATTGATTGCATTCTTAAAAACTTTGTCAGGAAATGATGTTTATACTAATCCAAAATGGTCAGACCCATTTGACCAGAATGGAAATATTACTATAATTGGAGGAACACTTTCTACTTTTGACAATGAATTAAATGATAAAAAGATTAAAATTTACCCTAACCCTGTTTCAACTAAGTTTACTGTAAGTGGTAATTTAAACCTAAATGAAATTCAAATAATCAATTCTCTAGGGCAAATTTGCAAATCAATCAAACCAGATAATATTAACTACACAGTTGACATTTCTACTTTCCAAACTGGAATTTATTATGTTAAAATAGAAGATAAAATAAGTACGAAAGTAGAAATACATAAATTAATAAAGAAATAATGTCAGTGGCTAACACCGTGTATAATTAATTACTGGTTATCGCCTACTTACGAAAGTCCTCGCGGACTTTCTATTCGGTTTTTATTTGCTAACTTTAGTGCTTAAACCACGCAACTAATCATACACAATCACGTTAGCTTTAATGCGAGCGTGGTATTTCGAATCAATAACAGAACGCAAATAGCCTAAAATAAATGATATCCTGGAAAATGACTTTTTGAGATTTGAACTCGTGAAAAATGACACTTTGAATGATAGATAAATATTCAATAAAAATCGCGGTTGATTTTTTAGCAAATTTTCGGACTTTAGAACTGACAAAAAATAAATGACAATCTGAATTAAAACCAAACTAAATATGATTAATACTCGCTTTTGATTTCTGTAACTGCGTATCGGAATTTAAAACTGAATATTATAAAGCTTATGTTAAAACAAAAAGAAATTTATGTAATTTAGCTTCAGAAAATGAACTGAGTGTGATTAAAATAAGTAATGTCTGAATAAAAGCACTTAATTTAGCCCCTTAAAAGTTCGGAGTGATATTTTAAATTTCAAAACCAATATATTTGAGATATGAAATACAAGAAATGGACATTAGACCAGAAGCTAGAAATACTATCTGTATCCGAAGAAATAGGGATTGTTGAAACTTGCCGCAAATATAGTGTCAGTACAGGTACTTTCTACAGTTGGAAAAAGAAGTTTGAGCACCAAGGTGAAGCAGGTTTAAAAGTTACCTATGAGACCAAAAGTAAAGAACTTAAAGCAGCTGAAGATGAGAATCGAGTGTTAAGAAAACTGCTAAGTGACAGAGAGATCGAACTTGAAGTACAACGTGAGCTTTTAAAAAAAAAGTTTGGGACGTGCGATCCAAGAAAGATTCAGTAGATACCATGTATAACAAACATAAAATCAGTAAGACCAAGATTATAAGTATGGTTGGTATCGTGTCAAGTAGTTATTACCGAGAGCCTAGTGATGGTAAAAAAGGAAATAAGCCCTCTACAAAGACTTTCCACAAAACTAAAGGTTTGGTATTACAAGACGCTGTGGTCGATGCTGTAAAAGAGATTTTAAAGGATGAATTTATAGATTGTGGTTATCGACTGATGACCAGTTATTTGA
Organism: uncultured Algibacter sp.; assembly: GCA_937958265.1. Taxonomy (GTDB): domain Bacteria; phylum Bacteroidota; class Bacteroidia; order Flavobacteriales; family Flavobacteriaceae; genus Algibacter_B. The sequence goes on from CALGNX010000001.1 coordinate 416,514, forward strand.
CTAGAGAAGGCTATACCATCAACCATAAAAAATTATACAGAATTATGAAGGAAGAAGGCCTATTGAAGCTTGACCACAGGATAGACAGAAGCGGTTCTGGACGAAAGTTTGTAAAATTTAGAAAGGTTTACACCTCTAGATCTTTAGAATGTCTGGAAATGGACATAAAGATGGTTTGGATACCAAGTATGGGTAAAAACGCCTATTTACTCTCTGTTATAGACGTTCATACACGTAGAATATTAAAAGACTATTTTTCTTTTAATATTAAACAAAATCACGTTATAGACCTACTCTCTGAGTTATTCAAGAATTATGAGTATCCTGAAAATGTGGTTATTAGAAGTGATAATGGAAGCCAATTTATTGCCAAAAAAGTCCGTGAGTATTTAGGTCTAATAGGAGTGCAACAAGAGTTTACACACATCGCTACACCAGAAGAAAATGCACACATAGAAGCCTATCACGGCATATTAAAAAAAGAAGTCTTTAACAGGTTCGATTATCAATATTTTGGAGAAATAGAACAAATACTAAAACGATACGTGAAATTTTATAACAATAGAAGGCTTCACGGCTTATTGGGACGCATTACTTCCTATGGAAAAATGGAATGCGGATAAACATCTAATTTTTAGGAGAAAATTAACCGCTTAATTATTAATCGAAATTTAAAAGATTTCTCTTGTTTTATAGGGGTCAATACA
>CALGNX010000002.1 GCA_937958265.1 uncultured Algibacter sp.
AAATTGGGAGTGCATCATAATTAACGATGGGTCACTTGATGAAACCGAGAGCGTTGCAAAAAAATGGCTTAAAAAGGACTGCCGTTTTAAATATAAAAAAATTAAAAATAATGGTGTAAGCAATGCTAGAAATGTTGGCGTAAGTTTATCTAAAGGAAGTTATATTTTACCACTAGATAGCGATGATATAATGAGTACTAACTACATTAGTGAATTGCTAAGTGTTATTGAAAATAATAGAAATATAAAGGTTGCATATGGATTACTTAGGAAGTTTGGTTTGCATAATGGTATTTGCCAATTATCTAATTTTAATTTTCAATACCTTATTTTTAGTAATATGATTCATTGTTCTGGCTTATATAGAATTGAAGATTTTAAATTAACAGGTGGTTACGATAAGGGGATGAAAGAAGGTTATGAGGATTGGGAGTTTTGGATTAATCTTTTAAAAAAAGGGGGCATAGGAAAACAAGTGGATACTGCATGTTTATACTACAGAAGTAAACAAGAATCTAGAGCAACTAAAATCAATTTAAAAAAAAGGTATAAACTGTTAGCGTATATTTATAATAAGCATAGTGAATTATATGAAGAATTTTTAGACGATTATTCGAAAAATTTAAATTTGAATTTTGTTTACAGTTTTTATTTGAGTGCTAAAATGTATAACAAAGCTAATATTTTGAGAACTCAAAAATATTTTAATTTTAAATTTAACTCCGAACTAGAAAAATATAATTTTATTAAAAGAAAAAGAATGCTTTTTTATTGGTTTAGAATAGGGAAGTTTAACCTTTCTTTACTAGATGTTATAACCAAATAATGAGAATAGGTGAAAACATATCAAGAGATAAACTATTGGATAAGCCTTGCTATAACCACAGGGTAATTATTCCGTTGTTTATACCTGAAGAAAAAGGCTATTATAAAGATGCGTTTTCAATTTTCGAAATGTGTTTAAAATCTATTTATAAAACAGCAAATTCCAATATAGCGATTTCTGTTATAAGTAACGGAAGTAGTAAAAGTATTGTAAACAAGCTTTTAGGTTTTTACCAAGAGGGTTTAATAAATGAACTTATTTGTGAAACAGATAATATAGGAAAGGTAAATAGTATTCTAAAAACTTTAAGAACCTGTGAGGAACGTTATGTAACCATAACAGACGCCGATGTGTTGTTTTTAAATAATTGGGAATACGAAATTATGAAGGTGTTTAAAGCCTTTCCTAAAGCATCAGCTGTTAGCCCAATGCCTGTTTTTAGAACCCAAAACCATTATACATCCAATATTATTTTCGATTATTTTTTTTCAAATAAAATTAAATTTTCCAAAGTGAAAAATCCAGATGCGCTAACTAAGTTCGCAAAAAGTATAGGTTGGGAGTGGTTGGATGAAAAATGGAAAGATGTTATTATGACTATTAATGCACCTAATAGCAAACAAAAAGCGATAGTTGGTTGTAACCACTGCATTGTAACGTATAAAAAAGAGGTTTTTAAAAGCTTACCAAGCTACAACTCCAGATATAAATTAGGTGGAAACAGTGAAGGTGTTTATCTAGATAAGCCATCGATGTATTATGATGGGTATAGGCTATCCACTTATAATAATTATGCCTACCACTTAGGTAATACAATAGAACCATGGATGTTGGAAACCTACAGTAAGCTAAAAGAAAGCAATAAAAATATAGTAGCTTTTAATAGTGCAGTTTTAAAAAAATCGAAGTTTAAATATTTTTTAAAACATGTAATTTTTAAAAAGTTAATAGCTAAGAAAAAAATTAGAAAATCTTTTTATTTAAGTAAAGGTTTAGATGTAAATAAAATTAATGATTTTATTTAAAAAATTAAAAGGCGATGAGGATTTATAACATTGTAGCTACAGCTGTTTGGCGAAATCAAAGTATTTATGTTTTTGATAAGATTATAAACCAATGATTTCTATAATTTATCCATACCGAAATAGAAACCCCCAAAGCGTTAAAAAATCTTTGGAATCGTTAAGCTTACAAACGAATAATACGTTTGAGGTTTATGTTGTTAATTATGGGTCTAACAAAAGTTTTACGGCTGCTATTAAAGGGGTGCTTAAAGAATTTAGTTTTGTAAATTATAGTTTTGTATACACACAGCAGCAACCTTGGAACAAATCGAAAGCGCTTAATAGTGTTTTAAAAACACTAAAAACAGAACGTTTTTTTGTAGCAGATGTGGATATGATATTCCGACCAGATTTTATAGCATTAGCATCGCGGTTACCAAAAGATGAAGTTTGGTATTTTCAAGTGGGTTTTTTAAGCGAACAGGAAACAAAATTAAACAAGAAATTTAATGAATATAGTATAAAATTTAAGAGTAATCCCGAAGCAACAGGACTAACACTTAGCCCCGTAAAAGCGGCTAAAGCAGTACAGGGTTTCGATGAGTTTTACCATTTCTGGGGCTCTGAGGATACAGATTTTCATGTGCGGTTACGCCAGGCAGGATATAAAGTGCATTTTTATAAGGAAGCTATTTTACTATTGCATCAATGGCACGAAACCTACAGGCATAAAGAAAAGTTAAGATTAACCAAGCAGCTTCAAATCTCCAATATTATACAATTTAATCATCATTATTTAAAAAGGGTTATTGAGAAAAAAAGTACCCTTGCAAATTCCGAAAATTGGGGACAAATACAAAACCGAGAAGATTATAGCAACCTTATAGCATGTGCAAATAAAATAGCAGTTCCTATTAGTAATGAATGTAGGGTTATAGATTATTTTTTGTTTCAAGAATTACCCCATTTAAAAACAGGTTTTCACACATTTAAAATAACAGAAAATAACGGTTTTGAGTCGTTTAAAAAAGCTATTAAAAAAAGAATTAAGAAAAACAAAATAGCTTATTATACGCTTAAAGAAGTAAACGATAAACTATTATTTCACATTATAAATTTTTATAGAAACTGCCCTTATAATTATGAAATTTCCCATGATTTAAAGTCTATTAATTTCACAATATTTAAAAATTAAAGCCCTAATGTTATCCGTAGTCATAAGAAATAAAAATCAAGATAAAGCGCTTTCGTTTTTATTAAAAAACTTAACAGAACGTTATAAGGCAGATATAGGTGAAATTATTGTAATAGATAATTTATCTACAGACGGTAGTGCATTAGTATCAAAACAATATGGAGCTAAATTTGTAACCATTAAAACGTTTAGTTATGGCGGTAGTGCTAATTTTGCAGCACAGCAAGCAAAATATGATATTGTAGTTATTTTTAGTGCGCATGCGTATCCTGTAAGTCACGATTTTTTTAAACTAATACTAAAAAAGTTTAAAGGCAGAGACGATTTAGCGGGTTTAAGGTGCCTACATGGAACAAACGATTATAGGAATTATATAAATAAAATTACAGCAGAAACAGACCCCGATAAGTCGGGCTTAATATTTTCAGGTTCAGTTTTTAATAAGCAGGTATGGGAAAAACACCCTTTTCGGGAAGATGTAGCTACATTTGAAGATAAAGAGTGGTCCAAACGTGTTATAAAGGCTGGTTATAAAATTGAATTTGTACCTTCCATTTTTAATTACGAAATAAAGCGAAATAAAAAGCAACTTTTTTTTAGGTTTAAAAATGATATGGTAGGCAATTATCAATTATGGCATCGGGATTTAAATGCTATTAATGCCGTTAACGGATTAATTATGGCTACCCTTAAATTAGTGAAAAATACGATTATCGATTTTTGGTATATTTTAAAAAGGTTTCTGTTTACTTTAAAATTTGTATTTAATAAACCCAATAAATTTGAGTAATTACTAAATGCTAGCTACCTACTTAAAAATTAAAGATACTGTATTTACAACAAAGGCATTTGGTTTTACTGTTTTAGCTGCAGTTGTATATCAAATTTATTTTATTTTTTTTGGTCTAGATCTTCAAGATTCTTTTTTCCACGCTACTAAAATGGCATTCAATGATAGTTATACTTTAACGTTTCTATCTTATAAAGCGGGGTATTTATGGTGTTTAATATTTGGTAAACACATATTAGGTTTTAGACTGTTGAATGTTGTGTTGCATATGGTTATGCTCTTAAGTCCGCTTTGTTTAATAAAAAACCTGCAACAAAAATATCTTTTTTGTGGGTTATTATTTTTAGTAAATATATTTTTTACTTTAATGAATTGGAACATTTTAGGTTATGATTCTTTTTCATTTTTATCGATAATAATAACTACTATTTTATCTGTAAAATTTATTCGAAAAAGCAATTATAAAAATTTAATTTTTGTTGGTATAGCCATTGCTTTTAGTATAGCATGCCGCTTTCCTAATATTGTTTTAGTACCGGTTTTTGTAGTTGTGTTAGTGTTGCAATATATCTATTATCAAACAAAATTTTTAAAGTATCTTCTAATTTTAATAGCTAGCATAATACTTGTATATAGTTTGTTAATAGGTTTGTTTTTTAATTCCTTTTCTGTTTTTAAACAGGATTTTTTAGTGGCATTATCAGGTACTAAAGCGCAACATGGGCTTTCAAAACTAATTAATACGTATTTTACTCATTTTTTAGAAATTTTAAAGTACAGCATAGTACTCATTTTTTTTTACAGGCTATGTGTTTATTTTATGCATAAAAAAGTGCCTAATTATCTTTATGTTATCCCTATAGTAGCAGGTTCATTTTTATACTATAACTTTATTTATGGTTCGGGATATAATGCGAGAGCATCAATGTTTTTGGGGGCTATAATTTTTTCAGCTATTTTACTACAGGTTTTTCATTCCTATAGCAAATACAAGAAGTTAAATAGTAACACATTTCTTATAAGTCTTTTAATGTTATTTTTATTTGTTCCAGCCATGGGGTCGAAATCAGGCTTAAAATATAGCGGTATTTTTATTGTTTTTTTACCTTTTGTGTATAGTTATGCTACTTTTAAGTTAAAACCATTCTTTATAATATTACTATTTATTTTAATACCCTTTGCTGTAAAGGAGCGTTTTGGTAGTAAATATATGGATAGTAACCATAATAAACTTACTAGCTATTATAATTTACAGCACGTTAACGGTGTGTTTACCACTAAAAAAAGAGTAGCCTTAGCAGATTCCATAGCGCAAGATTATAGGGCGTATAAAAGCCATAGCAACAACATTGTTTTTTATGGTCTTAACAGCTATATGTATAATTATACGTTAGGTACCGATAATATACTGTTTAACACGTATAGAATGGATTTAGATGATGAGTTTGAAACGCGTAAGGCCTTATCCATGATTTCTAAAGATAATTCGCCTGTGTTTTTTATCATTTCTGCACAAATAAAACGCGATACTTTATCACTATTTGAGTCTCATATTATTGCGAAATCGTATTGTAGAGCCCTAAAAAAGGGATATGTAATACTTTACCCAAATACATTTTAATGAGCTAACTAATTTTTGCTTTTCATTTTTTTTGGTCGCTTTCCATCTTAAAAAAAAGTGTATTTTAGCGATTAATAAAGGTGTTTTGTCTATGAAAAAAATAGGGTTTATACCACTTAGAAAAGGCTCTAAGGGTATTGCTAACAAAAATAAGCGTAAAATGGTTGGCAGACCTTTGTTTACTTGGGTTTTAGGCGAGGCTATTTTTTCTAATTTGGATGAGGTTATCGTTTACACAGATGATGATGTTATTATCAATTTTATTAAAAAGGAATACCATTGGACAGATAAAGTTAAAGCTTTAAAACGAAGCAAAGTTAGTGCTAGTGATACGGCATCAACAGAAATAGCTATAATAGAATTTTGTGAGTCCATTAATTATGAGTTTCATGTTTTTTGTTTACTACAGGCCACCTCGCCTTTCACAAAAAGAACAGATATAAATAATTGCATAGAGGCTTTAAATAATGGTTTTGATTCTGCTTTAACGGTAGTGAATACCCATCGTTTTTTATGGGATAAAAGAGGGAACCCTTTAAATTACAATCCGCAGCAACGGCAAAGGCGTCAAGATTTCGATGGTTTATTAATTGAAAATGGTGCTGTTTATGCAACAAATAAAGAAAGCCTAATAAATACAAAAAATAGAATAGGAGATAATACAAAGGTTGTAGAAATGCAGGAAGAGGCCTTATACGAAATAGACACAGAAACAGATTGGATAATTGTAGAGCAATTATTAATTGAAAGACAAAAACGGGAAAAGCAATCTCGTAAAATAACACATCTTGTTTTGGATGTTGATGGTGTTTTTACCGATGGTACAATTACCTATACCAAAGATGGCGAGCACACCAAAAACTTTGATATGCGCGATGGTATGGGACTTGAAATTTTAAGGCAGTATGGTGTTACTATTGTAATTATGACATCCGAAAATTCTCCGTTAGTAGCAAAACGCATGCAAAAGCTACAGTTAGAAGAGGTGTATTTAGGGGTTAAGGATAAATTTAGCTTGCTAAACAATCTAATTACCCAACAAGGTATTGCTTTAAGTCAAGTGGCTTATGTTGGTGATGATGTTAACGATTTAGCAAATATATGCAGTGTAGGTTGGTCGTTAACGCCCAATAATGCCACAGATATTGTAAAAACACATGCAGATATTATACTTTCAAAAAATTCTGGAGCGGGAGCCATTAGAGAGGCATGTGAATTTTTAATAAATTATAATAAACGATTTTAATACTCTTTTAAGTTTATGGATAGTTATAAAAAACCTTATATAATTGCGGAAATAGGTTGCAACCATAAAGGCGATATGGGTATTGCTAAAGAACTTATAAAGGTCGCTAAGATTTTTTGTAATGTAGATGCTGTAAAATTTCAAAAACGAAATAATAAAGAACTTTTAACTAATTATCAATACAATAAACCCCACCCCAATCCTATTAATGCTTATGGTGAGACCTATGGTGCGCACAGAGAATACTTGGAATTTGATATAAAACAACACCAGGAATTAAAAACCTATTGTGAAGATATAGGGATTACCTATGCAACATCGGTTTGGGATCTCACTTCGGCTAAGGAAATCACTTCACTTAATCCCGAATTTATTAAAATTCCATCGGCATGCAATAACAATAGTAAAATGTTGGCATGGTTGTGTGATAACTACAATGGGGAATTACATATTTCAACAGGTATGACTACAAAGCCTGAAATTGAAAGCTTAGTAAAACGCTTTAAACAAAAAAATAGAAATAAAGATTTAGTACTTTACAATTGTACCTCTGGTTATCCTGTTCCGTTTGATGATGTTTGCCTTTTAGATATTAATATCCTTAACAAGCACTATGGAAATACTGTGAAACATATTGGTTTTTCGGGGCATCACTTAGGCATCGCTGTAGATGTTGCTGCCTTTACCTTAGGCGCTAATATTATTGAGCGCCATTACACTTTGGATAGAACATGGAAGGGTACAGATCATGCTGCTTCACTAGAGCCTATGGGTTTACGTAAGTTAAGTCGCGATGTGAATGCGGTTTACAAGGCACTTCAATTTAAAAATCAAGATATCTTACCTATTGAACAAGAGCAACGGGATAAATTAAAAAACCAAAAAGGCTAGTTAAAAATGAAGAAAAAAGTATTCGTTTTTTTTCCCGATGGTGTAGGTTTAAGAAACTTCGCTTTTACTAATTTTAAAAATATTGGAGAACAGCAGGGTTTTGATATTACGTATTGGAACAATACAGTTTTTTCACTTAAAGATAATTTAGGTTTTAATGAAGTGAAGATTGAAAACCATTGCACTCATCCATTGTTAGCCATATATTCTAGAGCTAGAAAACGAGCAGAACTCAATGTTTCTAAAGATAAATTTAAAGATAGCGTATACCCAACCTACAAGTTTCCTTTTAACAGCAAAGGCTTAAAAAATTGTGTAAAGAGCTTGGTTACTAAATTTTTAATTGGTTTGTACTCATCTGAAAAGGGCATTATTAAACTAAGAAATAAAATAAATAAGCTAGAACGGTCAACCTCAAAATATAAATACTGTAAAGCACAATTAGAAGCACACAAACCAGATATAATTTTTTGCACCACCCAACGTGCAACACAATCTATAAGTGCTTTATTGGCAGCTCAAGATTTAGGAATACCAACGGTAGCCTTTGTGTATTCTTGGGATAATGTGCCTAAAGCCATGCAAGTTGTAGAAACCGATTATTATTTTGTTTGGAGCGATTTAATGAAGCAAGAAGTGTTGCAATATTATCCATTTGTAAAAGAAAATCAAATTTTTGTTACAGGAACACCTCAATTTGAGCCACATTATAATACCGCTTTAAAGCAAACAAGAGAAGATTTTTTTAAAGAGAATAATTTAGACATCAATAAAAAATACATCTGCTATTCTGGAGATGATGAAACTACATCGCCACTAGATCAATATTACTTAGAAGATTTAGCTAAGGCCGTTAGAAGTTTAAATGAAAAAGGCGAAAATTTAGGAATTATTTATAGAAAATGTCCCGTAGATTTTACATCTAGATATAATGCTGTTATAGAAGCAAATAAAGATGTTATTGAAGTTTTAAACCCTATTTGGAAGCAAATAGGTAGTCAATGGAATCAAGTTTTGCCAACTCCCGAGGATTTTAAAATGCTTTATAATGTTTGTGAACATAGCGAATTTGTTACTAATGTTTGTTCTTCCACAGTTTTCGATTTTGTAGCGCACGGTAAACCTTGTATTTATTTTAATTACGAACAACCGCAACTAAAAAAGGGCATTCGCGATATTGGGCAGAATTATAAATACGTTCATTTTCGTAGTATGCCAAGCAAAAATGCAGCCATATTCTGCACTGATAAGAATGAATTGGAAGGTTTGGTAAAACAAATTTTAGATGGTAAACTTTCAAATGTAGGGGAGGGCAAAGCATGGTTTCAAATTGTTGCAGGAAAAGCACCTACTCAGGCTTCGGAGAATATTTGGAAAGCTATGCACACTATTTTAAAATAAACATAATCACTCATTATAATGAAAACATCACCTAAAATATCCTTTGTGAGTCCTGTTTATAATGCAGAGCGCATAATAGTTAAATTGGTAGATGAAATTGTTTTAGTAACTGAAAAATTAGCGGTGTCTTACGAGATTGTTTTGGTGGACGACAGAAGTTCCGATGCTAGTTGGGAAGTTATGAAAGACTTGGCAAAAAAGAATAAACATATAACGAGTATTAGATTAAGCCGTAATTTCGGGCAGCACCCTGCTATTATGGCTGGTTTGTCGCAGTCAAAAGGCGATTGGGTGGTTGTTTTAGATTGTGATTTGCAAGATCAGCCTAAAGAAGTTGAAAAGTTATTTAATAAAACGAAAGAAGGTTTTGATATTGTTTTGGCTAAAAGGTTTCAGCGGCGCGATTCTTTCTTTAAAAAAACTTGTTCAAAATTATTTTCAAAAATTTATATTTATTTAACAGATACTAATTTTGATAATACCATAGCTAATTTTGGCATCTACAACGCAAAGGTTATAAATGCAGTTTTAAGCATGGACGATTATATTAAATCTTTTCCGCTTTTTATAAATTGGGTTGGTTTTAATACGACTTCTATTGCGGTGGAACATGCTCCAAGGCATTCAGGGAAATCAAGTTATACCTATTCCAAGCTGTTACGTTTAGCTTTTAATACTATTATTTCATTTTCAAACAAACCATTAAAATTATTTGTGAAATTTGGTTTGCTAATTTCTTTATTATCCTTTTTGTTTGGTATTTATACATTATATAAATATTTAAAAGGAGAAATAACTGTGCTAGGTTATAGTTCTTTAATTATATCTATTTGGTTTTTATCTGGTGTAATTATTACAATTATGGGGGTTATTGGAATTTACATAGGAAAAATATTTGATCAATCTAAAAATAGAGATTCTTACATTATAGATAAAAGTACAAAAGATGCATTATAAAAATATAAACGCACAACATATAATAATAGGCAATAATACCATTATAGAACCTTCTGCTAAAATAACTGGCATTAACGGAAAAGCTAAACAAATAATAATTGGGGATAATTGCTATATTGGTGAAAATGTACAAATAATTTGCGATGATTTTTCTTTAGGCGATTATTCAAAAATACAACATCATACAAATGTTCATGGTTATTTACCCTGCCACATTGGTCATAATGCATGGATAGGGCAGTATAGTATAATAGATTCTATTGGAGGCACAACAATAGGCAATAATTGTGGTATTGGCGCACACTCTCAAATTTGGAGCCATGTTAAATTTGGAGATACTTTGGAGGGGTGCAGGTTTCTTTCTGAAAAAGAAATGAGTATTGGTAACGATGTTTGGTTTGTAGGACATTGCATTGTTTCTCCAATTATAGCTAAAGACAAGTCTATGGCATTAGCAGGGTCTGTGGTAACAAAAAACATGAATTATAATGAAATTTATGCAGGATCTCCCGCTAAATCAATATCAGAAAAAGTAGGTTTCCAATTTTTAGACGTTGCCATACCCGATAAGTTAATAAAAATGGAAAATTATCTAAACCAATGGAACTCTGTAGAAAAATCTAACTTAAAAATAGTGGACCACATTTCACAAGAAGAAATTGAGAATACAGATGTTACGTTTTTTAATGTTACAAATCGAACTTATACCAAAAGAGGAACACAAGCCGAAGTAAGTTTTATGAAATTTTTATTACCAGACAAAGCAAAGTTTACACCTCACTAAAAAAAATCTGTGATCCCATTTAACAAACCATACCTAACAGGAAAAGAAACCGCCTATATTGAAGATGCTGTAAAACGCGGGAAAATATCTGGTAATGGCGATTACACAAAAAAGTGTCAATTATTTTTTGAAGAGCGTTTTGGGTTTAAAAAAGCTTTACTCACTACGTCTTGCACAGATGCCTTAGAAATGTGCGCCATTTTGGCAAATATAAAACCAGGAGATGAGGTAATTATGCCTAGTTTCACGTTTGTTTCAACCGCCTTAGCTTTTATACGCCAAGGTGCACATGTAGTTTTTGCAGATTCGCATAAAAACAACCCTAATATAGATGAAACTAAAATAGAAGACCTAATTACTTCAAAAACAAAAGCTATAGTTGTGGTACATTATGCAGGAATGGCTTGTAATATGGATGTTATTATGTCTATTGCTAACAATTATAATTTATTGGTAATAGAAGATGCAGCCCAAGCCATTTGTTCAAAATACAAAGGTAAGCCACTAGGTTCAATAGGTCACATGGCAGCTTTCTCGTTTCATGAAACAAAAAATATTATTTCAGGTGAAGGTGGTTTGTTGGCTATAAACGACGATAAATTTATAGAAAGATCTGAGATTATTTGGGAAAAAGGAACCAATAGAGCAGCTTTTTTTAGAGATGAAATTAATAAATATGAATGGGTAGATACAGGATCCTCTTTTTTACCATCGGAAATTATTGCAGCTTTTCTTTGGTCGCAGTTGGAAAACATTAATCAAATTCAAACAAAAAGATTAGAGCATTGGCATTTTTATTATACCAACTTAAAGGATTGGGCAAAAAAGAATAGTATTGAAATTATGCCTTTGCCCAAAAAAGAAACCAATAATGCCCACATGTTTTATTTAGTATGTAAATCTGAAGCGCAACGTAGCGCTATTATAAACCACTTAAATACTAATAACATTCTTGCCGTATTTCATTATGTAAGTTTACATAGCAGTGCGTATTATAAGCAAAAGCACGATGGTAGAAATTTGCCAAATAGCGATAAATTTACCAGCAGACTGTTAAGACTACCTATGTTTTACGAGTTAGTTGTAAAAAATGTTGTTGAAAAAATAAGCGAATTTAATGGATAAATTAACCTTGTTTTTAAAACGATTTTTTATTTTAGGTGTTGTTATATACGCTTTGCTTTCTATTTTATATATCATTAATATTCCTGAGGGGCGAGGCGATGAGCAATTATTTATTAACGATTTAGTTTTAATTAAAACTGAAGGTTGGTTAGTTGCTATAGAAAAAAGTATTTCTATACCCTATCTACTTTTAGCTTATCCATTATCGCTAATAATTAAAAACTATATAGCTTTAAGACTTGTTAACTTGTTTTTAGTTATTGGTTTATGTTTATACTTTTGGAAACGGAATAAACCAACGGTATCTTTTTTTGCAGCGTTTGTATTTTATATAAGTACCGTTATTTTCTTTTTTTATGGCACTAACGATGCGCTTTTTACAATAACATTAATTGTTTTTTTTAATGAAGTTTTTAATATTTACGAAAACCATTCTTTTAAAAGCAGTCTAGCTTTTACAGCTTTAATATGCGCTCTATTTACCAGAGTCCTAACATTAATGTATTTGCCAATTATTATGTTGGCTTTTGTTATTATATATAAGCACCGGAAAAATATTAAATTCAAATTTTTATTACCATTATTATTTACATTGGCTTTATTAATAATTAATATACCTGCATTAAAAGCGAATGGCAGCTTGTCTTACGATTTTAAAGTACCGCCAAAGGCTGTTAGTGTAACTTGGGTGCAAAGGCAATATTTAGCTCAAACGCTTGTTAATAAAGGCAAATTACAAAAAGGAAAACACCCAAGTTGGGAAGCTACACAGCATTATGTTAATAGTAACGGTTTAGAATCTTTACCAAAAGGTATTTTAGAAAGTGTTTTTTTTGATGTATCGCTTACTATAAAAGAGTTTTTTAAAGATTTGTTTTATGCATTTATAGCGTCCATTAGGCAAATAGGTTTAGTTTCTATTCTTATAATTTTTATGCCCTTATTTACATGGTATAAAAATAAGCAGATTACTTATAATATGTTTGTACCTGTCTCTTATGGTGTTATGTTATTTTTTTTTTCATTCATAATTATTTCAAATGTAGAGTTAAGGTGGTTAGCTCCAGTTTTTGTTATGGCATTGGTTTGGTATTTTAATGAAGAAAAAAACAGTAATTTATCAACTCAATTAATGGCAAGTAATTATATGGTTTTTATTGCTTTAATAGTTTACGGAAGTTTCAGGGTTTACAATAAAATGGTATAAATGAAAATAGCTTATATCACACCAGAATATCCACACCCTAAAATTAAACAAGCTGCGGGTATAGGTACAAGTATAAAAAATTTATGTACTGCATTGGTTCTTAAAAATGTACAGGTGTCTGTTTTTGTTTATCACCAAAACACCAATAACGTTTTTATGGATGAAGGTGTTGAAATACACTTAATAAAATCCAAGCGATATAAATTTGCAACCTGGTATTTTTATAGAAAACACATACAGAATTATGTGAATACGATAGTGTCACAAAAACGCATTCAATTATTAGAAGCTCCAGATTGGACCGGTATTACGGCATTTATGAATTTTAAAATCCCGCTAATAATTCGCTTGCATGGCAGTGATGCTTATTTTTGTAAGCTTGAAGGAAGAAAGCAAAAATTTAAAAATTATCTTTTTGAATGGTACGCACTAAAAAAAGCAACTAAAATAGTATCTGTTAGTAATTATACAGCCAAAATAACAAAGGCATTATTTCGTGTTCAAGCTGGTATTGATACTGTTTATAATGGTGTAAATGTTAATAAATTTAAACCTGCGAATTTAATAGAAAATACGAGTCAAATTTTATATTTTGGAACCATTATTAGGAAAAAAGGGGTGTTGGAACTCGCTCATATTTTTAATCATGTTGTAAGGTATAACGAAAACGCAAATTTACTTTTAATAGGAAAGGATGTGAAAGATGTTTTTGAAAATAAATCGACTCTACAAATGTTTAAAAAACTATTAACAGAAAAGGCAAGGTGTAAATTTGTACATATAAACGAAGTCCCTTATAAAGAAATAAAAAACTATATTGAGAGAGCCCAAGTCGTTGTTTTACCAAGTTTTGCTGAAGCGTTTCCTATGACGTGGCTCGAAACTTTAGCCATGGAAAAAGCTTTAGTAGCCTCAAATATTGGTTGGGCAAAAGAACTCATGGCGCATGGAAAAACGGGTTATTTAGAAAGTCCGTATAATCATAAAATGTTTGCAAATAAAATAGTAGAATTACTTAACAATAAAGAAAAAAATAAGCGTTTTGGAAAAAATGGAAGAATGCATGTGGTTTCTAACTTTTCAGCAACTTTAATGCTTCAAAATAATATAAATTTATACAAAGCCGTGATTGGGGAGAATAACCAAATTTAAAACAGTAAGCGGAATAAATGGTTTTATTAGTACATAATAATCATACAGTGGTAGAAGTGATAGATTTGGAAAATAATCAAGTTATTTCAGTAGCTGAAAAAATGCCATTAAAGGTTTTGTTTCATTTGGCAAAAAATAGACCTAATTGCATTTTAGTTTGGTGTGATACGCTATTAAAACCGTACTTAAATGTAGCCTATATTAAGTCTGCGTTCTATCTTAAAAATATGATGGTCTCTTATGCTTCAAACCACTATTTTTCAAACCGAATAGGTTATATTGAAGACAGTCCCTTTTTAAATGTAAATAAGAAATTAAAATATCCTACTTGGTTAATGAGCAGTAATGTTGGTGCTATTTTTAGTACTAATTTATTGAAATTTGAAAGTGAAATCGATTTAAATAGATCTTTTGATTATGCGCTAAATGCTATCGCTAAATTAGGTATGCCTAACGGTTTACTTTGTTACTCTGCACCAGACTTATTAACCAAACCTATTAATTTGAAAACACCTAAGCAGGTTTCAACCTTAGAGTTATTTAAATTTGTAAAATCACATTACAAAAGGGTTTGGCATGCGTTGTTATTAATAAATATAATTATTTATGAACGTAAATTTCCTTTTCTAGCATTTTTACAAACCTTATTTTATAAGCACCAGACATTAGAATTAAAAAGTACGTTTGATTTAGAGTTAATACAGCATATTAATGTTGATGAGAACGTAACCATTGATGTTATTATACCAACCATGGGGCGTAAACTTTATTTGTACGATGTTTTGGAGGATTTATCACATCAAACAAAGCGTCCAGAAAATGTTATTATTGTAGAGCAAAATGAAGATGTTAATAGCAACTCTGAACTAGATTATATTTTTAATAAGCCATGGCCTTTTAAAATTATTCACAAATTTATAAATAAAACGGGAGCTTGTAATGCGCGTAATTTAGCTTTGCAACAGGTTACCTCAAATTATGTGTACTTAGCCGATGATGATAATAGGTTTGTTAATACGTTACTAGAAACCATTATTAAAACTATGCAAAGCTATAAGCTAGATGTTGTAAGTATGAGTTATCTTCAAGAAAATGAACTTGAAACACGAAAAAAACCATTGCAATGGGGTACTTTTGGGGCAGGAAGTAGCGTAATACACTCAAAATATCTTAGTAATGTAGCATTTAATACAGCTTTAGAATTTGGGTACGGTGAGGATGTGGATTTTGGGATGCAATTAAGATGGTTAGGCGCAGATATTATTTATTTCCCAGAGATAAGAATTAAACATCTTAAGGCGCCAATAGGCGGTTTTAGGTCTTCATTTAAACAGGCTTGGAGAAACGAGAATATACAGCCTAAACCGGCGCCCACTGTTATGCTAAGTAGAATGCTTTACAATACACATACCCAACTTTTAGGATACAAAACAACCCTTTTTATTAAATTTTATAAATTACAGCCTATTAAAAATCCGTTTAAATATTACAATGCGTTTAACAAACAATGGCAGGCTAGCCAATTTTGGGCAAACCATTTAAAAGTACAAAATAAATAATGCAATTTTCGTTAATAATTTGCACATATATGCGGGCTAAGCCGTTATTGGATTTATTAAATTCAGTAAAAAAGCAGTCCTTATATCCTACCGAGATTTTAATAGTTGATGCTTCTTTAAACAATGAAACAAAAATCATTTTAAGCAATAATACATTTAAAAACTTAAAATATTTTAAAGTTAAAGCACAAGATAGGGGGTTAACAAAACAGCGTAATTTTGGTGCGCGAATAGTAAATAAAAGCACAGTAATTATTTGTTTTTTGGATGATGATACTGTTTTGAATCCAGATTATTTTGAGAATCTTATAGGTACTTATAAAACCCAAAAAGATGCTTTAGCAGTAGGTGGTTATATTTTAAATGATGTGGGATGGGAAAAGAAAACAAAAACAAACATAAAGAATAAGTATTATTTTGATGGATGGATGCGTAATGAGCCTTCTCGATTTATAATGAGAAAAAGGTTTGGTTTATTACCCGATACACCACCAGGTTTTTTACCAACGTTTGCACATGGCAGAAGCATTGGTTTTTTGCCACCATCTGGTAAAATATATAATGTGGAGCAAATTATGGGAGGGGTGGCTTCTTATAGAAAAGAAGTTTTTGAAACCTTAAATTTTTCCACTTACTTTGAGGGGTATGGATTATATGAGGATACCGATTTTAGTTTGCGTATAGCTAAATTAGGTAAATTATATATAAATACGGCTGCCCAATTAAGACATTATCATGATGATTCTGGAAGACCAAATAAATATAATTATGGTAAAATGGTTATTAGAAATAGTTGGTATGTGTGGCGTGTAAAATATTTGAAACCTAATTTTAAAGCACGTACAAAATGGCATGCTACAGCTCTTTTACTTATATTAATTAGGCTTGGTAACACTCTAACGGTATTAAAAAAGAGAGCGGCTTTTACAGAAAGCATAGGTAGGTTAGTAGGGTTAATCTCTTTAGTTTATAATAAACCTAACGTAAAAAGATGAGGTTTTTAATTGTTTCACAATCAAAGCATAAGCATGAAAACGGTTTGCTCTTTGGCTATGCGCCCTATGTTAACGAAATTAATTTATGGTTAAAATATGTTAATGAGGTTGAGGTTTTAGCGCCGCAGGTTAAAAAAACTATAACAAATATTGAGGCGTCTTATAAGCACAGTAACCTAAGCTTTAATCCTGTTGCAGCTATTGAGTTTACCTCGTTAAAAAAAATATTTAATGCGTTAGTCAATTTGCCATTTATATTTATAGCCCTTTTTAAATCGTGTAAAAAGGCAGATCATATACATTTAAGATGTCCTGGTAATATGGGGTTGTTGGGGTGTTTTGTTCAAATATTTTTTTCTAGTAAAATAAAAACCGTTAAATATGCGGGTAATTGGGATCCAGAGGCAAAGCAGCCGTTAAGTTATAATATTCAAAAATGGATATTATCAAATACGTATTTAACAAAAAATACCACGGTATTAGTTTATGGTAATTGGGAACATCAAACAAAAAATATAAAATCGTTTTTTACGGCAACTTATAAGAATAGCGAAAGGCAAGCTCCAAAAATTAGAAATTATAAAAAACAATTAAAGTTTGTTTTTGTTGGTAGTTTGGTAAAGGGAAAACGGCCTTTATTTGCTATTAAAATTATAGAACGTTTAAATGAACAGGGGTATAATGCCACTTTAAATGTTTATGGAGATGGTATTTTAAAACCAGAATTAGCTAAGTATATAAAAGCACAACAGCTTGGTGGGGTGGTTAAAATATTTGGAAATAAAAAAAGCGAAATTATAAAAAAGGCATTGCAAGAAGCACATTTTTTAATTTTAGCATCCAGGTCTGAAGGTTGGCCTAAAGCTATTGCAGAGGCTATGTTTTTTGGAACAATACCAATTAGTACATCTATTTCTTGTGTGCCATATATGGTTGGTAATGGTACCAGGGGTATTTTAATTCCATTTAATTTAGAAGTCGCGTTACAAATAATTAGTGGGCATTTAAAACGTAATAAGAATTTAATTTTTATGGCAAATCATGCCAGCGCGTGGTCGCAAAATTATACTTTAGATGTTTTTGAAACAGAACTTGCTAAATTATTTCAAACTTAAATGCGCGTATTACAATTAATAGATTCTTTAGAAGCAGGAGGGGCAGAGCGTGTAGCTATAAATATAGCAAATGCTTTGTGTAAAGAAATTAATGGTTCTTATTTATGTGCAACTAGAAAAGAAGGTCTTTTAAAAGCGGCGCTTTCAAAAAATGTTGGTTATTTGTTTTTAAATAAACAGCGAACAATCGATTTTAAAGCCATTGTAAAGTTGCATAGATATATTACTAAACATGATATTAATGTGGTACATGCGCATTCTACATCTTTTTTTTTAGCAGCTATAATTAAAATTTTTAACCCTAAATTAGTTGTAGTATGGCACGACCATTACGGTAACAGCGAGTTTTTAGGTAATAGGAAATATTTGCCTTTAAAGGTATGTTCCAAATATTTTTCGCATATATTTAGTGTTAATAGGGCTTTAGTATTGTGGGCTAAGCAGGTTTTAAAGTTTAAAAACACCACATATTTGGCAAATATTGCGGTTATTAATAAAACGAAGGGTTTTTCTTGTTTAAAAGGCGTTGCAGGTAAACGTATTGTATGCTTAGCTAATTTACGAGCTCAAAAAGATCATATTAATTTAATTTTGGCTTTTAAAGAAGTGTTAAAAAAGCACCCAGACTGGAGTTTGCACTGTGTTGGCCAAAATTTTAGGGATAGCTATGCAAAGCAACTAGAAACTAAAATAGAATTACACAGTTTAGAATACGCGGTTTACCTTTACGGAAGTAAACCAGATGTGTTCGATATTTTAAAACAATCTGAAATTGGTGTTTTATCATCTAAATCTGAAGGTTTGCCGTTAGCCTTATTGGAATACGGTTTTGCAGGCTTACCTGTTGTTGCTACTAAAGTAGGTGAAATTGAAAATGTAATTATGCATAAATCTCACGGGTTACTCGTGGAGGCTTCAAAGCCATTAGAGCTTGCTAATGCATTAATTTATTTAATCGAAAATAAAAAAATAAGACATTTATTTGGGCAAAATTATTCTGCATACATACAAAAAAACTACACACAAAGTAGTCAAATTGATACTATTTTGAAAGTGTACAAAACTTATACTGCTTAAATTTGAAAAATATTAAATATATAAAAGGCATTATCTTACACGTTGTAATAGGCTTTGCTGTTTTTAGTGTAAAAGGGCTTTCAAAATTATACTTGTTGGCAATATTTATATATTTTTCTGTAAAAATACTTAAATCTAAGTGCTCTCAAATTCCTGTAAATGTTCTAAGTGCTTGTGCTTATGTAGTAGGAGCCGAGGTGTTTTTAAGAATGACGGGAGGTAATATTGTTTACGAGACCTCAAAATACTTAGTAATTTTCTTTATTCTTGTAGGTGTTTTTATTTTTAGAGCAAGTAAAACGCCTTTACCTTACCTAATGTATTTATTCTTACTTATTCCAGGGATTCTTGTTGCAGGGCTTAATGCTAGCCAAAACACTTCTTTAAGAACAGATTTATCTTTTAATTTAAGTGGTCCTGTATGTTTAGGTATTGTATCTCTTTTTTGTTATAAATTAAAGCTTAGTTACCAAAGTATGCAAAAGATATTATTGCATATGGCACTCCCATTAATAGTAACGGCGTTTTATTTGTTTTTTTATACTCCAAATATTCAAGAAGTAATTACAGGTACCGGATCTAATTTTGCGGCATCGGGCGGTTTTGGTCCTAATCAGGTGTCTACGGTTTTAGGTTTAGGTATGTTTATTTTCTCAGTACGTTTTTTTATGCTTTCCCCAACATTATTTCTTAAAGTGTTAAATGGTGTTTTACTGGCTGTTTTAAGTTTTAGAGGTATAGTAACGTTTAGTAGAGGTGGCATTATTACAGCATTGTTTATGATAGCCTCATTTATATATTTTTATTTCAAAAAAGTTAATAAAAAAATAAAGTATCAAAAGGGTCGTACAATTATAGTATTTATATTTTTGGGTTTGTTAATTTGGTTGTTTTCTTCCGTGCAAACGGGTGGACTTATTGAAAATAGGTATGCGAATAAAGATGCTATAGGGCGGGAAAAAATGGATATAACGACCGGGAGGTCAGATTTAATAGCATTTGAGCTTGAAGCATTTTTTAATAATCCAATAATTGGAGTTGGTGTAGGGCAGGTAAAGGCTCTTAGGGCAGAGCGTGAAGGGTTGTTAGTAACATCGCATAATGAAATAAGTAGAATATTATCAGAACACGGTTTGTTTGGCGTGTTAGCAATTTTAATAGTTTTATTAACACCTTTACTGTTTCGGTTAAGAAATACATCCAATATTTTCTTTTATTCGTTTTATTTATTTTGGTTTTTAACTATTAATCATTCTTCTATGCGTATTGCAGCTCCTGCATTTTTATACGGTTTATGTTTGTTGGATATTCAATATAAAACCAAGCGCCCTGTAAGGCTAAAACAAGTAAAAATTAAAATAGAGTAACTAGTATAAATTCATTTTATTGAAAACATTAATATATATTGGTAATAAATCTGCGGCGAGTAAGGGTGCAAATGTGTCTTCCATAGATGTACTTTGCCCATTATTTACAAAGTGTGGTTATAAAGTGTATTCAGCCTCTAGCATAAAAAATATAATATTGCGTTTGCTACATATGTTATGGACTTGTTTTAAGTACCGTAAGCAAGTAGATTATGTGTTAATAGATACTTATAGTACGCGAAATTTTTACTATGCTTATTTAGTAAGTTTACTCTGTGTTATCTTAAAATTAAAATACATCCCGTTATTGCGTGGTGGAAATTTGCCCAGACGTCTTAAAATGTTTCCAAAATTATCAAAAGCTATTTTTAAAAATGCTTTTGTAAATGTAGCACCATCATTGTATATGAAATCGAATTTTGAAAATTATGGTTTTCATAATATAGTATGTATACCTAACTCAATAGTGTTAGATAACTATGAGTTTAAAGACCGCGTTTTTGAAAGTATAAATTTATTATGGGTGCGCTCTTTTTCTAAAATATATAATCCCTTGCTAGCTATTGATATCTTAAAGGCATTTAAAAATGATAATATACAAGCTAAGCTTTGTATGGTTGGGCCAGATAGTGATGGCAGTTTACAGGAAGCAAAAAAGTACGCCAACCAGTTAGGGGTTAAAGTTTTATTTACAGGAAAGCTATCAAAGCCAGAATGGGTAGCACTATCTAAAGATTATAATATTTTTATAAATACAACAAATTTTGATAATATGCCTGTAAGTGTAATAGAGGCAATGGCTTTGGGGTTACCTATAATATCTACAAATGTAGGTGGAATGCCCTTTTTAATAGAGCATAATAAAAATGGTTTTTTGGTGGTTCCAAAATTGGTAACGCCATTTGTTTTGGCTATAAAAAATATTACTAGTGATTCTGATAATACAAAAAGTATGGTAAAAACGGCTCGCAGACAGGTCGAGCATTTTAATTGGGATTTTATACAAAAACAATGGGCAAAAGTATTGAGATAATTAAGTTTTATTAAACATACGTATTATATTACCAAACTTATTTTAATTTTAAATATGGGCAAAAGTGGCATACATTTCAATTTATCAGAGCGAAAAATACTCTTGAGGGTTTTTGATATGCTTTTTACATTACTTGTACTTTATTTGTTAAGTCGTAGTACGTATTTTGATTATTTTAAAATAATAAAAGAGCATTGGTCTTGGGTGGCCGTTCTTATGTTTTACTTATCCATATTTGGGACTATTTTTGAGTTATATGATCTTGAAAAATCTAGTAAAATTGAAAAAATAGCCTCAGGAATAGTTCTAACAACTTCTGTTACGGTTTTGTTTTATTTGTTTACACCTTATTTTACACCCGAATTACCTGATAATAGGCATCAAATTTTGCTCTTTTATTTTGCTATATTAATAGGTTTGTTTTTGTGGCGATCAATTTATAGTTTATTTATAGTTGCGCCTAGGTTTTATAAAAAGGTTTTAATTATTGGTGAAACATCAAATATCGAGAGAATTATTGAAACATTTAAAATTGCAGATCCTAACTATCATATAGTTGGTTTTATTGATAGTGAAGCACACAATGCGCAACCTGTGAAATTTAATGCAATTCCGGAGTATAAGCCAACAGCGATACCACATGTTATTAATAAAGAAGGTGTATCTGAAATATTGGTGGCCAGCTATAATACAGAAAACATAATAACAGAGGTTTATTATGCATTAGTTAAATTACTGGAAAATGGTTTCCCTATAAATGAATATATAAAGACTTATGAGGAGTTAACTCAGCGTTTTCCTGTGCAGTTTGTGGGGCAGGATTTTTACAGGTATTTTCCCTTTAGTAAAAGCGGTCAAAATAGATTATACTTGTTTTTTCATCGGATTGTTGAATTTTTATTTGCTTTAATTGGGCTTGTTTTTGGATGTGCCATAATTCCAATAATATTTATTATTAATTTTTTTGTTAACCAAGGAAGCCTTTTTTATACCCAAGATAGAATAGGTAAAAACGGTAAGGTTTTTAAAATTATTAAGTTTCGAACTATGATAATGGATGCGGAAAAATCTGGCGCGGTTTGGGCAAAAAAAGGTGATAAAAGAATTACGCCTTTTGGGAAATTTCTTAGGTATTCTAGATTAGATGAAATACCTCAATTTATAAATATTATTAAAGGTGATATGTCTTTAATTGGCCCAAGACCAGAGCGTCCTTTTTTTGTAAGAGAGTTATCTCAGGTTTTACCTTTTTATGAGACAAGACATATTGTTAAACCTGGCCTTACTGGTTGGGCTCAAGTTAAAACAAGATATGGGTCATCAATAAACGATAGCTTACTTAAATTACAATATGATTTGTATTACATTAAACACAGAAATCTTTTTTTAGATGTTAATATCTTAATTAAAACCATGAGTACCGTTATTTTTTATAGAGGGCAGTAGGTATTATTCTTTTTGATTGTTTTAATACACTTAAGTCATATTATAATTTAAAATAGCTGTAAGGTGGTTTTTAATTATGTTCTAAACAATATAGTTTTATTTTAATTAGGAAGCCTATTTTTATATTTTGTAATAAATAAACTATTATCTTTTTAATTTGTATTTTAATATGCCTTTGTAAACATTACGGTATGTAATTATTGTTTACTGCTATACGATACTAAAAAGATATAGCGTACCAATAAGGCTAGTAATATGGGTAGTAGGCCAAGGGCAAAAGCTTGAACTCCAAAAATCCAATGCATTGTTAAAAGGACTAATAATATTATTAAAAACTTTATGTATTTAGTAAACCAAAGGCTCCATGTTTTTTTAAAAAGTTGACCAACAAACAAAATGTTAAGCGCAAAACCCCAAAGAATATTATAATTTTGTTTAGTTCCAGAATGGTTTGTAGCAAACCATAAAAATAAAATAAATACACCAATTAATCCTGTAAAAGTAAAAAGGCTTATATCAAGCCATTTGGTGCGCTTGTTTTGTTTATAATCCCTATATGTAATATAAAATATGCATAACGAAACAATTGTTAATACAAAAAATGGGGTTGTAAAAAACAGGTTTGGATGTTCTGTTTTTTTTGGAATAAATAGTATACTACTACTTTTTACTAAAGGTTTATTATTATTTTTAATGGTCGCATTGTTAAAAAAAGTAAATACGTTTTTTGGTAAAAACATATGCTCTTCTGGTGTTGCTTTTTTGTCTATAACAGCACCTAGTGCTAAATCGATACCTAGGCTACCCCAAGAGTTTTTATTTAGGTTATCTTGAATTAGTGTTCTAAAGGACGCTTCTTTAAAAACTTTAGGCGTATTATAGTTTATAGCATTGTTTAGAGTTCGATTAGTAACATCTTTAATTTTGGTGGCGCAATTATCATAAAAAAACTCATATAAATAACGCCTATTTTCTGGTTTGTAGTTGTTAATTAAATAGTTATAAAGTTTCTGTTTTTCGGTTTCTGTAAGATTTAAAACTTGCTCCTTTATACTTCTATTGTAGTAGGTGTAAACCTTTTCAAATCTTGAGAAATCTGTTTTGCTAATTAAATAATTAAGTTGTCCTTGTATAAATTTTAAATAGAAATTTGGTGCGTCAAAATCATATGCGCCATAGCCATAAACAACATCTATTTGGTTTGAAGTGTCTTTAACTCTAAAGCCACTATGGCCAAAGGCGTCGTTTAAGCTATTTCCTGGGCCAACGGTTAAAACACTAATTTCAGCTTTTAAGGATAACTTATTTTGTTGCGAATAGGTAATTTGATTGCTTAAAAAAAAGAGTATGGCAAGGTGTAAATAAAACTTCATTATAACGTTAAAATATTTGTAAAATAGTTTTGGTAATTGAAATGTTTACCAAAGTTAACATCTAGTATTGTATTTACCTAGAGGTTTTATTTTTTAACGAAAAATTCCTAAATCTATTTTAAGTGAGAATACATTAGAGTATAAAGCTACACTTTGGTCGCCAATATCTGTAAAAGCATAATCAACTTGAATACCACTGTATTTAAAACCTAGACCAAAACTTGGTTGAAAACTTAGTTGCTCGGTATTATCAAGCTGTAATTCGTTTTGAAAATTACCCATTCCTCCGCGTAAATAAACCATATCAATATAACCAAACTCAAAACCTAAGGCAGGATTTATGCTTGCAAAAGATGTAGTAAATACATCGTTATTTTCAGCAAACCTCATATTTAAATTAATAGCAGTAAGAAGCGT
This sequence comes from uncultured Algibacter sp., assembly GCA_937958265.1. Taxonomy (GTDB): domain Bacteria; phylum Bacteroidota; class Bacteroidia; order Flavobacteriales; family Flavobacteriaceae; genus Algibacter_B. The sequence continues at coordinate 24,582 of CALGNX010000002.1, forward strand.
GTAATCATGATTAAAATCAATAAGTTTAGAAATTCCAATTTGTAGTTTAGGAATTGTAATTTCTGTAGTTTCTGGCAACTCTTGGTTTTGTCCTGCAACAGCATCACTTATGGTAGCGAATTTTGCTTCATCAATAGCCCAAGAGTTAAATGTTGTAGTAATATCTCTAGCCATAATTCCAAATTTCCAATTGTTGTTGGTTTCAAATTGAGCGCCAACATCTAATCCAAAACCCCAAGAGGATGCGAAATCACCTATAATACGTCTAATAACTTTTGCATTAACGCCATAATTTAATCCTTGTACAGGTAATGCTCTGGCGTAAGAAAACGTTAAGCCGTAGTCTGCCGTGGAAAATAGGCTTATTCTATCGTAGTTTATATTGCCTTCAGCATCGATTAGTTGTGTGGTGTTTAATATGTCGTCTACAGCAAAACGAATAACGGAAATACCAATTGCACTTTCATTATCTAGAGGCATAGCATAAGCTGCGTAATCATAATTTGCAATGTTTGCAAAGTAGCTCGAATGCATTAAAGATAATTGGCTATCCTCAAGTTTTAAGAGTCCTGCAGGATTCCAATAGCCCGAATTTACATCAGCAGAGTGGGATGTAACAGCGCTACTCATACCCAATGCAGCAGCATCCACCCCAATATTCATAAACTCATTAGAATATTTTCTAACAGTTTGACTGAATAGGGATACATATATTAAACACATTGCAGTGGTTATGTAAAGTCTCAAACGCGATTTTTTCACAAAGATGCACATAAATTTATGATATATAAAACTTCAAATAAGTTTAGATATTGTTTTACACATGTTATTTTTTATTTAAACTATTAATTATTTTGTGTGTTTAAAAACAATTTTGCCACTTTAAAAACCCATTTAAACCTAATAATAGGCTTTTGGTTTTTTTATGTTAGCATTTTCTGTGTTAATCGATTATTCATTTTGAATCTTATTTTATATTAGACGGAAATTGTTTGTTATTTTTACAGAAAATAGAAAACTTGTTTACATGAAAAAACAGATACCAAATGCACTTACGCTTTTAAACCTATTGTGTGGTTGTATTGCTGTTATTTTGGCATTTAATAATAATTTTACAACTGCTGCATTATTTGTGTTTTGTGGTATATTTTTCGATTTTTTTGATGGTTTAGTAGCAAGAAAGCTAAACGTACAAAGTGCGTTAGGTTTACAGTTGGATTCTCTAGCAGATATGGTAACCAGTGGTTTAGTGCCTGGTATTATAGTTTATAAGCTTTTAAATTTAACAATGCTAACTAAAACTACTCAAAACAATAGTTGGTCTTCTGGCACAAGTAGTATAGATTTTAATATACCCTTAATTCCGTTATTTGGTTTATTAATTACTTTAGCTTCTGCTTACAGATTGGCACAATTTAATATTGATGAAGACCAACAAACCTATTTTAAGGGCTTGCCAACCCCCGCTAATGCTATTTTAATTTTGTCTCTTCCATTAATAATTGAATTTCAAAATAGCGATGTATTAAATACTATTATTCTAAATAAATGGTTTTTAATTCTTTTTACGCTACTAAGCTCATATTTATTAAATTCTGGTATTAAATTGTTTGCCTTAAAATTTAAAAATTATAAGTTTAAAGATAATATTACGCGCTATGTTTTTATTATTTTGTGTATTGTTTTTTTAGTGATTTTAAAATTTGTTGCAATACCTGTTATTATTTTACTTTACATTTTAATGTCCGTTTTGGATAATTTAACCTCAAAATAACTAATTATTCATGTTAGAAAATGTTTTCACACTATTAATGTTAGTATTATTACAAGCTGTTTTAGGTTTTGATAACTTATTGTATATCTCCTTAGAAAGTAAAAAAGCACCTGTTGCCGAACAAAAAAGAGTTAGAAAAGTAGGTATTTTAATAGCTATAGGGCTGCGTATTGTTTTGCTATTTGTTTTGGTATCTATCATCGATTTTTTTCAAGAACCTTTTGCTTTTTTAACAGGGAATATCGAAGATGTTGTGAATTTTGCTTTTAATGGGCATAGCTTAATAGTGTTAGCCGGAGGTGGATTTATAATTTATACTGCTATTAAAGAGATTTGGCACATGATTTCGATACAGGATTTTGAAGATTCTGATCTTGTTGACACAAAACGTACAAAATCTGCTACGGCTGCAATTACCAGTATAGTTATTATGAATCTTGTTTTTTCTTTCGATTCTATTTTAGCTGCCATAGGGCTAACCAGTACTATTGAAAATACAACAACAGCATTTATTATTATGGCTATTGCTATAGTTTTTAGTGGTTTATTAATGCTTGTTTTAGCCGATAGAATTTCTGTGTTTTTAGCGAAAAACCGAATGTATGAAGTTTTAGGTTTGTTTATTTTATTTATTGTAGGTATTATGCTGGTTACAGAGGGTGGCCATTTAGCGCATTTAAAGTTTTTTGGAAATGTTATTGAGCCTATGAGTAAAACAACGTTTTATTTTGTTTTAGTAATCTTAATAGTGGTAGACATTGTACAAGGGCGCTATCAAAAAAAACTATTAAAGGAATCGGAAAGTCAAAAAAAGAACTAACAGTATTTAAGTTTATAAATGTCTAAAAGGGAGTTAGACATTTTATAACAAAGGCTGTAATAAGAAATATGCTTAGCCACCATACTCTAGGAAATACTTTTGTTTATTGCATTAGGAATATGTTTCAGGTTTTCGAATGAGTAATATTAATTAAAAGAACAAAATTAAATATTGATTCATCGTTTCATATGTGTGTCTTAGTATCGTACTTTTATTTTTTAAATGTAAGCTAAGTCGTTTTTATCTGATATGGTTTTCCAACTTAAATATCTAGCAAAAGCTATATTTTTATTTTTTTTCTGAATCTTTGTTAATCCAAGTAAATCAAATCTAAAAGATTTATAATAAGCACATTTCTTAATCTGAATAACCAAACTACTGAAAAAGTAACGAACTTAATTAATTTGTTAGAAATATGGCAATGCCAGAATTGGAGCGCTGTAATTAAATAAACGATAAGAGAATATTTCAATTTATGAAAATAAGGCAATAATTTTTTTTAAATTTAACTGTACTTGAAAAAAAAATTGGATGATTATAAAGAACTGTAATGGAATAGAGTTTAAAAAAAACGTTGACTGAGTTGAAAAATATACATTAATCAATTTATATAAACATTACATAACAAAGTTGTAATAAATTTAGCTGTTTTAATAAATATTTGTTAAAAATGTTATTTTTTAGTCTGTAAATTGATTTTTTATCTAATTTGTAGGTTATAAAATTGAAATTTATGAATATTTTAAAAATAATATTGAGCTTATTCTTTTTAAACTTTTCTTGTTCATCTTCTGATAATGCTAGTTTTCAGCAAGGTGAGCAACAACAGCCAGAGCAGGAAGGGGTAGAAATTGGTATTATTAGAGATATAACAGCTTCTCAGTTAGTCGCAGACATGGGGCCTGGTTGGAATTTGGGTAATGCTTTTGATGTACGTGATAACGATAAAACAGTTTGGGGCAACCCTTTACCAACAACTACTTTGATTGACGAGATTTATGAAAGAGGTTATAGAACCTTAAGATTACCTGTTACATGGGGTTATAACATGGGTGAAGCCCCTAATTTTAAAATAGAATCAGGTTATTTTACTAGAGTTACCAATATAATAGATCATGCGTTAGCAAAAGATATGTATGTGATTGTAAATATACACCATGATGATAAATGGATTGTACCTACCTTTGGTAATGCAGAAGCTTCAAAAACGCAGTTGGATAAGGTATGGACACAAATAGCAACGCATTACAAAGATTATAGTGACTATTTAATTTTTGAGATGTTAAACGAACCTAGGCTTAAAAATTCCCCAGAGGAGTGGACGGGTGGTACACCAGAAGGAAGAGCTGTATTAAACGAATTTTACACGATTATATTAAATGCAATTAGAGCTACAGGAGGTAATAATAGTAAACGTAAAATTATGATTACCCCTTACGGGGCTTCTGTAGTGCAAGCCATCTGGAACGATTTAGTTATACCTAATAATGATGCGGATGTTATTATTTCATTACATGCCTATTTTCCGTTCAAATTTGCATTGGAGGGCACAGATCCAAACTGGGGGTCGGTCCAAGATAAGGGCGATGTAGATGCGTTGATGAATCGAATAGAAGCTAATTTTATAGCTAAAGGCATGCCTGTTATTATGGGTGAGTGGGGTAGTATTGGAATTCTTTCAACTGAGATTGAAAGATTTAAACATGCGCAGTATTTTACGCAGGCTTGTATTCAAAAAGGTATTGTTCCTGTGGTTTGGGATGATGGTGGTGATTTCGGATTAATAAATAGAAGAAATTTTGTTTGGGATTTCCCAACTATTGCAGATGCAGCAGCAAATAAAAATTAAAATTTAATTTATAAAGTCGGAGTTTTGTAGATAAAAACTATTCTCTGACTTTCTTTTTACGTAGTTCGAAATTTTGACCTAAATATACCTTTCGTACCATTTCATCATTAACAAGTTCTTCTGGTTTTCCAGCTTTAAGAATGCTACCTTCAAACATTAAGTACGTTCTATCTGTAATGGCAAGAGTTTCTTGCACGTTGTGATCGGTAATAAGTATACCAATATTTTTTTTAGTAAGTTGAGAAACAATACGTTGTATATCTTCAACGGCCACAGGGTCAACGCCAGCGAATGGCTCATCTAAAAGAATAAAATTGGGATCTGTGGCTAATGCGCGTGCAATTTCAGTACGACGACGCTCACCACCAGAAAGTAAATCACCACGACTCTTTCTTATATGTCCTAATCCAAATTCTTCAATTAGAGATTCCATTTTATGTAATTGTTCTTTTTTACTAAGTTTAGTAAGTTGTAGTACACTTAAAATGTTATCTTCAATACTTAGTTTTCTAAAAACAGAAGCCTCTTGTGCCAAATAGCCAATACCATTTTGGGCACGCTTGTACATAGGGTATTTTGTAATATCAGTATTATCCAAGTAAATATGGCCGCCATTGGGTTTTATTAAACCAACTATCATATAAAAAGAAGTTGTTTTTCCAGCACCATTTGGGCCCAAAAGACCAACGATTTCTCCTTGTTTAACCTCTAGAGAAACATCTTTAACTACTTTTCGTCCGCTATAGGACTTCATTAAGTTTTCTGCTCTTAAAATCATAATTTATATACTAAGCGTTAAAAGTACTAAAACTAACCATAGGTAAGGTAAAGGAATTTTAGATATTGTAATTTTTCTACTAAATTATCTCTTGATAGTTTATAATGCTTGCTTTTAATTAAAGATAATAATCATTTTAAATTCGTTATATAATTAAAAACGAATTTAAAATATTAAACCATTTCAATACAGTTTATTTTTACGAAAATAACTTGGTTTTAAATTATTTAAACTTAACTAAATTATTAGAATTTAAAGCAAATTGAAATACTAAAAAGTTAACCCAAAGTAATTTTAAAAATACAGATTTTAATGAATTTTTATAAGCTTATGGTAAGTATTTACAATAAAAACTATAGCGACTAAATATGAGTTAAAAATGATGCTTTAATTAACCAATGTAGCTTTTATAACTTTAATTTGTTTTTAAGTTTTCGCTCTTGTTTTAATTGGCTTTTAACCACTAATTTTGATATGTAAATACTTACTTGGTACAAAATTAAAATCGGTATGGCTACAATAATTTGACTCACCACATCAGGTGGTGTTATTATTGCCGAAAGGATTAAAACAACTACTAATGCATATTTCCTGTATTTTCTTAAAATTTCGGGCGTAACTAATCCAACTTTAGTCAGAAAATATATAATAATAGGCAATTCAAAAGTTAAGCCAGCCACCAATACAGCTTTACTCACTAAAGTTATATAGGAGCTAATATCTATTTGGTTGTCCACTCTTGCAGAAATACTATAATTTGCTAAAAAGTTTAACGATAAAGGGGTTACAATATAATATCCGAATAAAGCACCGATGAAAAATAACATGGAGGATATGGTTATAAATCCACGAGAATATTTACGCTCACTACTGTGCAATCCAGGGCTTATAAATTTCCAAAGTTGGTAAATAATATAAGGAAACGAGATAATAAAACCAGCTAATACAGCTGTCCAGATATCTGCTGAAAATTGTCCTGCCATAGTTCTGTTTTGCAGTATCATAGGCATTTCTTTTGCGCAAAAACTAGTATCCATGCCAAATAATTTTGCGGTTTGGCACAGCAAATTATAGGTAGGGAAAGTCATGTCTAAGGGGGCGAATATAATAGCCTCAAAAATGAATCTGCTAAATATGAAAGCTAAAGTAGCAACTATAATAACTGCTAAACAAATTCTAATTAAGTGCCAACGTAAATCTTCAAGATGATCTAAAAACGACATCTCGTTTATATCTTTTTTTGCCATTATATAATACCTTCTTTAATTAGATCATGCAAATGAACAATGCCAGCATAGTTTCCGTTTTTTTCAACTAATAGTTGCGATATTTCATGCGTTTCCATAACTTCTAAAGCTTCAACAGCCATAGCGTTAGCCTGAATACGTTTTGGGTTTTTACTCATTATATCTTTGGCAGTAAGATTGGAGAAATTATCAACTTTACTTAACATTCTACGCAAATCACCATCTGTAATAATTCCAATAATTTTGTTGTTTTCTACAACAGCTGTTACACCCAACATTTTTTCAGTTATTTCCACAATAACATGCCGTATACTAGTTGTAGACGCAACCAAGGGTTTTTTATTAACCGAAGAAATATTTTCAACACGTAAATACAGTTTTTTACCTAACGCACCACCAGGATGGTATTTTGCAAAATCGCTACTAGAAAACCCGCGTAAATTTAAAAGGCATATAGCAAGTGCATCCCCCATAACAAGTTGAGCTGTGGTGCTAGTTGTTGGTGCTAAATTATTTGGGCAAGCTTCTTTGTTAACAAAGGTGTTTATTATAAAATCTGCTTGCTGCCCTAAAAAAGATTGTTTGTTACCTGTTATGGCAATTATTTTGTTTTTAGAGCTTTTTATTAAAGGAATAAGTGCTTTAATTTCTGGAGTATTACCGCTTTTAGATATACAAATAACAATATCTTTTTTAAGAATTAAGCCTAAATCACCATGTATAGCATCTGCAGCGTGCATAAAAATAGCTGGTGTACCGGTAGAATTTAAGGTAGCCACAATTTTTTTTGCAATAATAGCACTTTTACCAATACCTGTTATGATAACACGCCCGGTCGAATTGTATATAAGTTGTGTAGCACTCGTGAAATCGTCTGTAATTAAATTAGATAAATTTAAAATAGCCGTACTTTCAATAGCAATGGTTTGCTTGGCAATTTCAATAATAGATTTTTTTTCTTTCAAAATTTATTATTATTTTAGATGGTTTTAAATAATTTATTAGCTTTAATTTTATTTAATTAATCAAATTTTTCGTAATTTGATAATCTGTTACAAAACTAACGAAAAAAAAATGAGCGTTCTCTAAATGTATAGTGAAATTAATAATGAAAATTTCTGTATATTTAGGGGTTTAATCAAAAAATAATATTAAAAAATTCATGTCAATATCAAAAAATGACTTGCATAGTGCCCTAAAAAAACATTTTGGATTTAGTAAGTTTAAAGGACTTCAAGAAGGTGTTATAGAAAGCTTATTAGATGGCCGGCACACATTTGTTATTATGCCCACTGGTGGAGGTAAATCTTTGTGTTATCAATTACCTGCTTTAATGCAAGAAGGTACAGCTATTGTGGTTTCTCCATTAATAGCCCTAATGAAAAATCAGGTAGATGCTATTAGAGGTATTTCTAAAGATCATGGGGTGGCTCACGTGCTAAACTCATCATTAAATAAAACAGAGGTAAAACAAGTAAAGGAAGATATTGTAAGTGGCGTTACAAAACTACTATACGTAGCACCCGAGTCGCTTACTAAAGAAGAGAATGTCGAGTTTTTAAGAACTGTAAAAATATCTTTTTTAGCTATTGATGAGGCACATTGTATAAGTGAATGGGGACACGATTTTAGACCTGAATATAGAAATTTGCGACATATAATAAAACGCATTGGCGATAATATACCTATAATAGGTTTAACAGCTACTGCAACCCCTAAAGTACAAGAAGATATAATAAAAAACTTAGGCATTGGTGATGCTAAAACATTTAAGGCTTCTTTTAATAGGCCTAACTTGTATTACGAGGTGCGTCCAAAAACCAAAAATGTAGATGTTGATATTATTCGTTTTATAAAACAAAACGATGGTAAATCTGGTATTGTATATTGTTTAAGCCGTAAGCGTGTCGAGGAATTGGCCCAAGTACTACAAGTAAATGGTGTAAATGCTGTGCCTTATCATGCTGGTTTAGATGCGAAAACCCGCTCTAGTCATCAAGACAAATTTCTAATGGAAGATGTTGATGTTGTTGTTGCTACTATAGCTTTTGGTATGGGTATTGATAAACCCGATGTTCGTTTCGTTATACATCATGATATACCAAAAAGTATAGAGAGTTATTACCAAGAAACAGGTCGCGCAGGTCGAGATGGAGGCGAAGGGCACTGTTTAGCCTATTATGCTTATAAGGATATTGAAAAGCTAGAAAAATTTATGTCTGGTAAGCCTGTTGCAGAGCAGGAAATAGGCCAAGCTTTATTACAGGAAGTGGTTGCTTTTGCAGAAACATCTATTTCTAGACGAAAATTTATACTGCATTATTTTGGGGAAGAGTTTGATAATGCTACTGGCGAAGGCGGTAATATGGATGATAATGTTAGGCATCCAAAAAAGCAAGTGGAAGCCAAGGGTGATGTTAAAATTTTATTAGAAACTATAAAAAGTACGAAGCAAAAGTATAAATCAAAAGATTTAGTAAATGTTTTAATAGGTAAAGAAAATGCGTTAATAAATTCGCATAAAACAAATACACAGCCCTTTTTTGGTAACGGAAAACATAAAGACAATAAATATTGGATGGCTTTACTTCGCCAAGCTTTAGTGGCGCCTTTTTTAAAGAAGGATATTGAAACCTATGGTGTTATTAAGTTACTAGATGAAGGTAAGGCATTTATAAAAAATCCGGTATCTTTTATGATGACGGAAGATCATATTTTTGAAGGTGCACAAGAAGATGGGTCTATTGTTATTGCAGAAAAAGGTACAGGAGCAGTAGCCGATCCAGTACTTATGAAAATGTTAAAAGACCTACGTAAAAAAAGTGCGAAAAAATTAGGAGTACCTCCATTTGTTATTTTTCAAGACCCTTCGTTAGAAGATATGGCTTTAAAATACCCTATAAAGTTAGGCGAATTAGCAAATGTACATGGAGTAGGTGAGGGAAAAGCTAAAAAATACGGTAAAGATTTTGTTGCTTTTATAGAAAAGTATGTTGAAGAAAATAACATCATACGTCCAGACGATTTGGTTGTTAAATCCACAGGCTCTAATTCTGCTAACAAACTATATATCATTCAGAATGTAGATAGAAAATTACCGTTAGATGATATTTCATCATCAAAGGGGATGACTATGGCCGATTTTATTAAGGAAATGGAAGTTATTGTGTATTCGGGTACTAAATTGAATATTGATTATTGGATTAATGATATTTTAGATGAAGACCAACAGGAGGAAATTCATGATTATTTTATGGAGTCTGAAACAGATAATATAGACGCTGCTATTGATGAATTTGATGGCGATTACGACGATGAAGAACTTCGTTTATACCGTATTAAGTTTATAAGTGAAATTGCAAATTAATTTCTATAACGCGTACTTAATATTTAAAAATATGACATAGTTTTAAAAGGTTTGAGTGTTTTTATAAAGCGCTTAAACCTTTTTTTGTTGTAGTATTATAAATTAGTTTATTTTTTTGAGATTATGTTTGAGTTTATAATATTTGGCTCTGTAAATGCAGCAACATATATTTATAAACTAGATGTTATATTTAAATTTCTCATAAAAAAAACCACTTTGTATTAATAAAGTGGTTTTTTTAGTTTTGAAGATTTCAGTAAATCTTACTTTATCATTTCGTAACTACGTTTAATAAAATTAGTTAACTCTTCACCTTTTAATAGGCCTTGGGATAAACGTGCTAAATCTAAACCTTGTGTTATTAATAATTCTTGTTTTTCGGCTGTTTCTGTATCAAGAATTTCACCAACTAGTTTCGAATTGGTATTAATAACTAGGTTGTACATTTCTGGCATATTACCAAACATGTTCATACCTCCGCCACCACCAGAAGCTTGCATCTCTTTCATACGACGCATGAATTCTGGTTGAGTAATCGTAAATGGCGATTCGTTACTATCCATAGCTTCTAATTGAACTGTGAATTTTTCAGAAGGAATTATACCCTTTAATAATTCATCTAAAGCCTTAGTTTGGTCTTCGTTTAATTTTGAAATCGTTGTTTCGTCTTTCTTAATTAAATTATTAATATGGTCGCCATCAACACGAGCAAATGTTATGTTTTCTTTAGTGCTTTCTAATTTTTGAATTAAGTGCGATACAATAGGAGAATCTAATAATAAAACCTCGTAGTCTTTGGCTTTTGCAGATTCGATATAACTGTGTTGCGCGTCTTTATCTGATGCGTATAAAATAACAAGTTTACCGTCTTTGTCTGTTTGGTTTGCTTTTATTTTATTGAATAACTCATCGTAGGTAAAGTATTTCCCGTCAACAGTAGGGTAAAGTGTAAAGGCTTCAGATTTTTCGAAGAATTTTTCTTCAGAAAGCATACCGTATTCAATTACAATTTTAATATCATTCCACTTCGTTTCAAAGTCTTCGCGGTTTGCATTAAATAACGATTTTAGTTTATCGGCTACTTTTCTAGTAATGTAAGATGAAATCTTTTTTACAGCGCCGTCTGCTTGTAAGTAAGATCGCGATACGTTTAATGGAATATCAGGAGAATCAATAACACCACGAAGCATGGTTAAAAATTCGGGTACAATACCTTCAACATTATCCGTTACATATACCTGATTTTGATAAAGTTGAATTTTATCCTTTTGTATTTGAATGTCGTTAGACATTTTAGGGAAGTATAAAATACCTGTTAAATTAAAAGGATAATCCACATTTAAATGAATGTTGAATAAAGGCTCTTCAAATTGAGATGGGTATAATTCTCTGTAAAAACCACTATAATCTTCATCCTTTAAATCAGCAGGTTGTTTTGTCCAAGCTGGGTTTGGATTATTTATAATATTATCTACTGTTATTTTTTTCTGAGGTTCAGTCGTTTCTTTACCCTCTTCATCTTTAATAGTTGCTGGAGTATGCTCAGGATCGTTAATTTCTTTGGTTCCAAATTTAATGGAAACCGGCATAAATTTGTTGTACTTGTTTAACAGGGTACTAATACGCGCTTCTTCTAAAAATTCTGTAGAATCTTCTGCAATATGAAGAATAATTTCTGTTCCTCTATCCGTTTTGTCAGCGGCTTCCAATGTGAACTTAGGAGAGCCATCGCAAGTCCAATGTGCAGCCTCTGTACCTTCTTTATGAGATTTAGTAATGATTTCTACTTTTTCGGCAACCATAAATGCAGAATAGAAACCAAGGCCAAAGTGCCCAATAATTCCAGAATCCTTGGCAGAATCTTTATATTTATCTAAAAACTCTTCTGCTCCAGAAAAAGCAACTTGATTTATATACTTTTCAACTTCATCAGCCGTCATACCCAAACCTTGGTCAATAATATGAAGTTTTTTACCTTCCTTATCTATTTTAACTTCTATTACAGGGTTTCCGTATTCAGCTTTAGATTCGCCAATACTTGTTAAGTGCTTTAATTTTAAAGTAGCATCTGTTCCATTACTTATTAACTCACGTAAAAATATTTCGTGATCGCTATACAAGAATTTTTTAATGAGTGGGAAGATGTTTTCTACCGATACATTAATGTTTCCTTTTGTCATGATTAATTATCTTATTTTATTTTCCGCAGAAGCGAAAAATGGTTCAACTTAATATTTATTTATGAAGTGCTTTAACACAACAAAAATGCCAAGTAATAAAATATGACAAAGTGGCACGTGATTTTGTATTATAAACGATCTCGTATTAAAATGTATGCACTTATAAATATATTGGTATTATAATCTATTTTAATATATACAAACCTTTAAATATAACAGACTAAGATTCGTAATAATTCCTGTTCCTGTTGGTGTTTACAGTTTTTATTTTATTAATTTTGCGCACTAAAAGAAAATATAATGTACAATTCAAAAATAACTGGTTTAGGTAAATATGTGCCTGATAATGTGGTAACCAATGACGATTTGTCTAAAATAATGGATACCAGTGATGCCTGGATTCAGGAACGTACGGGTATAAAAGAGCGCCGTTGGATTGCAGAAGGATCTAATGATACATCGGCAGTTATGGGGGCTAAAGCTGCAAAAATAGCTATTGAACGCTCAGGCTTAACCAAAGACGATATTGATTTTATTGTATTCGCTACACTAAGTCCAGATTATTTTTTCCCTGGTTGTGGTGTGCAAATACAAGATATGCTAGATATGCCTACTATTGGTGCTTTGGATATTAGAAACCAATGTTCTGGTTTTATTTATGCACTTTCGGTAGCAGATCAATTTATAAAAACTGGCATGTATAAAAACATATTGGTAATTGGAGCAGAATACCATAGTAATGGTTTGGATAAATCTACACGAGGTAGAGGTGTTACTGTTATTTTTGGAGATGGTGCTGGTGCCTGTGTACTTTCTAGAGAGACAGACAATACAAAAGGAATATTATCTACGCATTTGCATAGTGAGGGTAAATATGCCGATAAGTTAATTGTTGCAAGCCCGAATATTGGGAATTGGGTTCCAGAACTTTTGGAATCTAAAGGGGAGGATTTAAGTTACTTTCCTTATATGGATGGAACTTTTGTTTTTAAACATGCTGTAGTACGTTTTAGCGAAGTAATTATGGAAGGTTTAGCTAAAAATAACATGCAAAAAGAAAATATAGACCTGTTAATACCACATCAAGCTAATTTAAGAATTGCACAATTTATCCAGAATAAATTTGGATTGCAGGACGACCAGGTATTTAATAATATTATGAAGTATGGTAACACTACAGCAGCATCTGTAATTATTGCTTTAACCGAGGCTTGGGAAGAAGGCAAAATAAAATCTGGTGATAATGTAGTTTTAGCTGCTTTTGGTAGTGGTTTTACTTGGGGAAGCGCTATTATAAAATGGGCTTAAACATGCGATACTATTATGTGAGCCTAATAATTACTATTGTTTTGAGATGTAAGTAAATTATTATTTTAAAATTTTAATGTATTAAGTAAAAAGCCTAAAATTAATATTTTAGGCTTTTTTATTAAAATCGTTTTACGAATTTGTTGTTTTGTAGATGACTAACTCTAAATAATTACCTTTTCGTATGTTATGATTTTATAATGTGAATGTAGTTATTTTTTTTTAATTTCCTATGTAAAAATAATATTTTTCTTACTTTTTTAAAAGTATAATGGATTAAAGTTGTTTTTTCCTAAGTTAGGAACGAATATGTTGGATAAAAAAACTGTTTTAAAAATTGAAATTAGAAAAATATCTCTAAAAATTTCATGTAAAACATATTAGTATTGAAATTTCTTAATTTTTAGAGAACTACTTGTCCATAAATAGGGAAATGGTATACAAGCTTTTTTAGTGTAAAAACCTAGTAAACTAACAAATTAAGGTTTGTATAGTATAATATGTGTGATTTGTTGTGGGCTTTCGGTTTACTTATGAAAGGTTCTCGGGGCGTGTTCTTGTTTTTGAAATAAAAACAGTAAATTACAATAAACTTGATCAATAAATTGGATGCTATTAATTACTGCGAACTCAAAAAAATACTGGATTTCAATTAAACTATTATTTTTTTTAAGTTACACAAGTATTTAGTAAATACTGTATATCCCTTAATATGTGAAATATGAATAAAAAAACCTTAGTCTTTGGCGCTTCTTTAAAACCAAATAGATATTCAAATTACGCTATACAGCGATTGGTTTTAAGTAAAATTAATGTGGTAGCCTTTGGGTTAAGTAAAGGTATAGTTTCTGGTGTTGAAATAGATACAGATTTGGTGCCTTATAAAAATGTAAATACTGTTACTTTATACCTAAATCCAGAAAGGCAAAAAGCGTATTACAACTATATTGTTGCGTTAAAGCCAGAACGTGTAATTTTTAATCCCGGTACAGAAAACCCAGATTTATACCATGTTTTAAAGGCAAATAATATAGATTTTGAAGTTGCTTGTACATTGGTTTTACTTTCTACGAATCAATATTAAACCTAAAAAAGTTATAAGGCCATTTAATGGTAAAATTTCCCAATGGAATTTATATGCTCCAATAATAGATTCTGGGAGAGCGGTTATAAAATAGCTAACAATAATAGACAGCAAAGCAATTACCCATGCAAATTTATCTTTAATTTTATAATTAGTAAGAATACCGAAGGCAAATAGACCAAGTAAAGGCCCGTAGGTAAAGGTTGCAAATTTAAATAAGTTACTTACCACGTTACCTTCTAAATAATTAAAAAGAATAACGATTAGTACCAATAAAATAGAAACCGCTATGTGTACTTTTTTACGCAACGGCCTTTGTGTTTCTAACGGCTTGTTTTGTATGTTTAAAAAATCTACAGAAAACGATGTGGTAAGAGATGTTAAAGCACTATCTGCACTAGAATAGGCTGCAGCAATTAACCCGATTATAAAAGTTATAGCTAAAGGTTTACCTAAACCTTGATTCATAGCAATTTCAGGAAAAAGTAAATCTGTTCTCCTTCTGCCATCTACAATAGGTATATCTAAATTAAATTTATAGGCGTAAATAAATAATAATGCACCAAGAGACAAAAATATAAAATTAACAAAAACAAGAAGTGTTGCCATGGAAAGCATGTTTTTTTGTGCTTCTTTTTGGTTCTTGCACGTTAGGTTTTTTTGCATCATATCTTGGTCTAACCCAGTCATGGCTATTGCAATAAATATGCCGCCAATAAAATATTTCCAAAAATAGGTTTTGCTACTTGGGTCGTTAAAAAAGAATATTCTACTTTTTTCAGAAAATGGTTCAGATTTTAAGGCTTCAATAAACGTCCAATCCAATTTATCGTTAATTAAATAAATAGCCGATAAAACTGCAGTAAGCATGGCGAGAGTTTGTATAGTATCTGTCCAGATAATAGTTTTTATACCACCTTTATTAGTGTATAGCCAAATAAGCAAAATAGAAATAACAACCGTAGCCCAAAAGGGTATGCCAATTCTTTCAAAAACGACATACAGCATGGCTAAAGCTACTAGAAAAAGCCTAAAGGCTGCTCCTGTAACTCGAGATAATAGAAAGAAAAATGCTCCAGTTTTGTAACTTACTGTTCCAAAACGTTGCTCCAAATACTCGTATATTGAGGTTACGTTTAATTTGTAATACAAGGGTAATAGTGTTGTAGCAATAAAAATATAACCCACAAAAAAACCAAAAACGCCTTGCATGTATGCAAATTCTTGGCCCTCAATCATGCCGGGTACAGAAATAAAGGTAACACCAGAAAGCGATGCCCCAATCATACCAAAAGCAACTAGATACCATGGTGCAGATTTATTAGCTTTAAAAAACGCATCATTACTATCTTCTTTACTTGTTAAGTAAGAAATTAGTATTAAAACAACAAAATAGGCTATTATTAGTAGTATGATTTGTAGGGCAGTCATAAAAAAAAATATCAGAAGTTAAAGTGCAAATATAAAATGAAAAAGGATGGATATACCAATTTGTCTTTTTAATATCAACCTATTAATTTTAATAGACTTGTCGTTACGGGAAAATAAAATTTAATTTTATTCTAGGTTATATTTTTTGTAAAAAGTATAAGACGTAAAATTTTGTCTTGTTACAGGTGTTTCGAATATTAAATTGTTTTGGTATGTTTACCACTTAGTATATTGGCTTAAAAAAATGTAGAAATACATTTTAAAAGTACAGCTTTAAATTAGCGAAATTCGTGGCTAAATAGTAATTTAGCTCACTATGGAATTTTCTTCAAAATTATTGGAGCGTGCCGTTAATGAAATGTCTCAGTTACCAGGTATTGGCAAGCGTACGGCTTTACGTTTAGTGTTGCATATGTTACGCCAGCCCAAAGAGCAAACCTTAGGCTTGGTAGAAGCGTTACAAAGCATGCGTAACGATGTTAAGTTTTGTAAATCTTGCCATAATATTAGCGATGTTACATTGTGCGAAATCTGCTCTAACCCTAGTCGTAACAAAGCGATAATATGTGTTGTGGAAGATATTAGGGATGTTATGGCTATCGAGAATACCAGCTCTTTTAAGGGCTTATACCATGTTTTAGGAGGTAAAATTTCGCCTATGGATGGTATTGGTCCGCACGATTTAAATATACAAACTTTAGTAAATAAAGTGTCGGAAGGAGAGGTTTCTGAGCTTATTTTTGCTTTAAGCTCCACTATGGAAGGTGACACCACAAATTTTTATATTTTTAAACAAATAAAAGATTTTAAAGTAACCACATCAACCATTGCAAGAGGTATTTCTGTAGGCGACGAGCTTGAATATGCAGATGAAATTACCTTAGGTAGAAGCATTATTAATCGCGTCCCTTTTGAGTCGTCTATAAAACTATAAAGCAATAAAAATTTGAAACTATCAGTAATTATATTAAATTATAATGTCGAATATTTTTTGGAGTTATGTTTAAGAAGTGTTGTTGCTGCTACTATAAATTTAAAAGCAGAAATTATTGTTGTAGATAATAACTCGAAAGATGGTAGCTGCGAAATGGTTAAGCGCTTATTTCCTGATGTTATTCTTATTTCTAATAAAAAAAATTTAGGGTTTTCCAAGGGGAATAACATAGGTGTTTCTAAAGCAAAAGGTGAATATTTATGTATACTCAACCCAGATACGGTAGTTGCAGAAGATACATTTATAAAATTATTAGATTTCTCCGAAAATAAAAAACAACTAGGTATTGTTGGTTGTCAATTAATTAACGGAAAAGGTTTGTTTTTGCCCGAAAGCAAAAGGAATATACCTACTGTAAAAGTATCCTTAAAAAAAATGATAGGTTTATCTAAAAGCTATTATGCTAATAATTTATCGCAATCAGGTATAGGTAAAGTAAGTATTTTAGTAGGTGCATTTATGCTTATAAATAAACAGGTTTATAATGCGGTTGGCGGTTTTGATGAGGATTATTTTATGTATGGGGAAGATATCGATTTATCGTATAAAATACTAAAAGCAGGCTATAGTAATTACTATTACGGAGCCACCACAGTTATTCACTACAAGGGCGAAAGCACATTAAAAGATAAAAAATATGCAGAACGTTTTTTTGGCGCTATGCAAATATTTTACAAAAAACATTTTAAACATAATTTAATTTTTGATGCCGTTGTTTGGTTAGGAATAAAGGTTGCTTTTGCATTCAGAAAAACAAGAAAAGTAAAATCTAACGATATTACCCAATATGTATTGCTATCCGATAAGGAAAATAAAAAAATAGAAGCTGC
This sequence comes from uncultured Algibacter sp., assembly GCA_937958265.1. Lineage (GTDB taxonomy): Bacteria > Bacteroidota > Bacteroidia > Flavobacteriales > Flavobacteriaceae > Algibacter_B. Next base: position 42,244 of record CALGNX010000002.1, read on the forward strand.
ACTACCGGGCAAATTAATTTTAAAAAAAGATATAAGTTCGGTAATAAAACATTCCGAAGTTATATTCGATGCCAATGTATACAGCTATAAAGAGATTATAGCATTTATCAAGAATGCTAATAAAGATGTTACTTTTAAAATTTTACCCAATAAATCCAATTTTATAATAGGCAGTAATAATGGATTCAACCAAGGTGAGACACTTTTTTTTAAGGATTATTTAATACAAAGTAAAACATAAAAGTAATATTTTTGTAGTCTACTAAAAATAACGCAAAAAAAGATTATAAAACGAATATGGCAAAAGTTGAACTTAGATTACCAAAAATGGGAGAAAGTGTTGCAGAAGCAACCATTACATCTTGGATAAAAGAAGTTGGCGATGCCATTGAAATGGACGATCCTGTGCTAGAAATAGCAACAGATAAGGTCGATAGTGAAGTGCCTAGTGAAGTAGATGGCATATTAGTAGAACGTTTTTTTAATGTGGACGATGTCGTGCAAGTTGGTGATGTTTTAGCAATTATTGAAACAGAATCGGAAGATCATGCAACGAACACCCCGACCGAAGAAAGTTTAGAATCACCTAACATAGCCAAAATAGCAGAAGCAGAAAGCGCTCAGGCAGTCCAACAGATACAACAAAATATAACAAAAGCGCAAGATACGGCATCCACAGTATTATCTGCAGGCGATCGTTTTTATTCACCTTTAGTTAAAAATATAGCAAAAGCCGAAGGTATAAGTACTGAAGAATTAAGCAGTATTAGTGGTACAGGTAAAGATCGACGCGTTACCAAAAACGATATCTTTAAATACTTAGAGAATAGAGGCAATACCCAGAAAAACACAGCGCAAAAAATAGAAGTCTCAAATCCGGAAACAAAAAACGGAAAAATAACCAAAATTGAAAGAGCAATAGTAACAAAACCCGTAACAGCTTCAACAGGAGAAGATGATATTATTGAAATGACTAGAATGGGTAAACTAGTTGCTAATCACATGACGGATTCGTTACAAACATCTGCGCATGTACAGAGTTTTATTGAGGCTGATGTTACCAATATTTGGAATTGGAGAAAAAAAGTTAAAGATAATTTTAAAAAACGCGAAGGTGAAAATTTAACCTTTACGCCAATATTTATGGAAGCTATAGCCAAAGCGTTACGCGATTATCCGTTAATGAATATTTCTTTAAAAGGCACCACAATAGTTAAAAAGAAAAACATAAACTTAGGTATGGCTGCGGCACTACCCGACGGTAATCTTATAGTACCAGTAATAAAAAATGCAGATCAATTAAATTTGGTAGGCATGACAAAACAGGTTAACGATTTAGCTAACCGTGCTAGAACAGGTAAATTAAAACCCGACGATACACAAGGTGGAACTTACACAGTAACCAATATAGGTACCTTTGGTAGTATTATGGGAACACCAATAATAAATCAGCCCCAAGTAGGTATTTTAGCCATAGGCGCAATACGAAAAGTACCAGCTGTAATCGAAACACCAGAAGGCGATTTTATAGGTATCAGGTATAAAATGTTCTTGTCACACTCTTACGATCATAGAGTTGTTAACGGTGCATTAGGCGGTATGTTTGTAAAAGCGGTAACAGATTACCTAGAAGCATGGGATATTAACAGAGAAATTTAATTACAACAACCAGATATATTTAATTTGGGCGTTACCCGAAAAAGGGTCGGGCTTTACACTATATCTTTTTAAAGGGCAATAGCACATTCAAAAGTCATTAATATCATATTTTTTTCTTTTGTATGTGCTTAATTAGTGGTGTACTTTTATTTTAAAAAGGATGCCGTTTCAATCCCTAACGCAAAAAAAACTCCGCAAAACACCTCGAGTTCTTCTTTATTAAATAGTATTTAAAGAATAATGTGTGAAAAACAAACTAAAGGCAAGCACTATGTTTAGTGCTAAATGATATGAGATGATTATTTAAAAACCTACAAAATATTTGCTCTCATACCAAATATGATTTAAAATTAGGCTAACGAACTTGAATTATATCGTGCCTATATGCGAAAGAAAATTAAAGCATAGCTTAGCTACGGTTTTATTTTGAAATAGAGGTACGATAGAAACGCGTTATTAGCCTTCTTTTAAAATTTAATTGGTATTATATACTCCATAGTATTGGTAAATGTTATTGCATTAACCGTTATAAATGTTTAGTCAATATGTTTTCTTAAAACATCTATAAGTGCCTCCTTATTGTTAATGTTACTATATAAATTCGATTCAATTTCAAGTATAAATGCAGTATTGTTTAAGTGCTCTACAGCAAGGCCTTGTTTCTTTAACTTTTTAATTAAATATAACTTATTATCCAAAACCGACATGGCTTCAAAATTAATTTTATTAGCGGTAAAAAAATCTTTGGTTTCTTGGCAAAAATTACAATTTTCAGCCTCGTAAATAATTATACTTGTAGTGCTTAGCGCCTTGTCGAAATTGCGTTGTATACCATCATCATCTTTTCTATATTTAATATTTGTACTTGTTTCATTAACTATAAAATGTGGAGTATACATACCTTCAGACCCTGCTAATTTAATTAGAGTAAGTAAATGTGTTTCGCTGTTTGGGGCTATAGGTTTTAAAATAGGTCTTTTAGCTGAGCGCCTAAAATCTGTTGTGGTTACTCTTAAAAATACAACATAACTTATAGTGTCTGTATTTTTTGCAAAAAGCTCTAGCCGTTTTCCATTTTGTTTCTCAATAAGTGTTACTTTTTTATTTTGTGTGTTTTGGGAAAAACAAACTATGAAGTTTGCTAGTAGTAGAAATAAAAAAAATAAAATTTTAATTTTAGAAGTCATCCCATTATAAATTTAAACAAATTTAAAAAGTATATTTGCAATAAACCTAACGAAAGTAATGCAATTAAACCTAAAAAAACCTATCTGTTTTTTCGATTTAGAAACTACAGGAATAAGTATAACCAAAGATCGTATTGTTGAAATTTCTATTCTAAAAGTATTTCCTAATGGAACAGAAGAAAGTAAAACCTGGTTGGTAAACCCCGAAATGGTAATACCAGACGAGGTTATAGCAATTCATGGTGTAAGTAATGAGCGAGTGGCTAACGAGCCAACCTTTAAAACCTTAGCAAAGGATATTTATAACATGATAAAGGACTCAGACCTCGGTGGTTTTAATTCCAACCGTTTTGATATCCCGCTATTAGCAGAAGAAATGCTACGAGCAGATATTGATTTCGACATGAAAAATACTTTAGCGGTGGATGTGCAAACCATATTTCATAAAATGGAACAGCGCACATTAAGTGCTGCTTATAAATTCTATTGTGATAAAAATTTAGACAATGCCCATAGTGCAGAAGCAGATACCAATGCAACTTATCAAGTTTTAAAAGCGCAGTTGGATAAATATGAAGATTTAGAAAATGATACTAAATTTTTAGCCGAATTTAGTTCGCGCAGAAAATTTGCCGATTTTGCAGGTTTTATATCGTATAACAAGGAAGGTGTAGAGTGCTTTTCCTTTGGAAAGCATAAAGGTAAATTAGTAACAGAAGTTTTGGAAAAAGAGCCAGGTTACTTTGGCTGGTTATTAAATGCAGATTTTCCTCTTTACACTAAAAAAGTGCTAACAGCTATTAAGTTACGGAGTTTTAATAATAAATTAGGATAAGAAGAGCTTAAAATAAGTGAATTAAATAATAGTAGCGGTTTTAATAAGAATTATTTAAAGTCGAAAAAAACTAAGTATTGGTTTGCTTAATTATTGTTGTACTTTATATTTAAATATTATGTAGTATTAGCGTAAAGTGTAAAGCTTAACTTTGTGCATGCTAATAGTGAGTTAGGTAAAATAAAAAAACAAGCGTTCAGTTTTACATTATATTATACAATTGCAGTTTAGTTAAATTAATAAAATTTTACTATAAAATCTATAAGTTATCATAATAATTCTGTTAAAATAATATCTTTGTTTAGCATTACGTATGCGAATTAAATAATAAAAACATGAAGCTAATTTGTATAGGTAGAAATTATACAGAACATATTAAGGAGTTAAAAAATGAAAAACCCGCAGATCCTGTGGTGTTTTTAAAACCCGATACAGCTGTTTTATTAAAAAAGCAACCGTTTTTTATTCCAGATTTTTCTAATGATGTGCATTATGAGGTAGAGGTTTTGGTGAAAATTAATAGAGTAGGGAAGCACATTGATAAAAAATTTGCTCATAAATATTACAACGAAATTGGTTTAGGCATAGATTTTACTGCGCGCGATGTACAAAGTGCTTTAAAAGCAAAAGGGTTACCTTGGGAAAAAGCCAAATCTTTTGATGGAGCTGCAGTTATAGGTAATTGGATACCTAAAAATGAAATTGAAAACTTAGATGCTTTAAAGTTTTCTTTAAAAAGAAACGATTCTGTTGTGCAAAAAGGAGATACAAGCCTTATGCTTTGGAAAATCGATGAATTAATTGAATATGTGTCTAAATATTTCACGTTAAAGATTGGAGATATTATCTTTACAGGTACGCCAGCAGGTGTTGGAAGAGTTTTTCCAAACGATAAGTTAACGGGTTTAATAGAACAAAGGGAAATGTTCTCAATTACAGTAAAATAGAATGGAAGTACATTATAAGTTATTTAGAGTAAGGGAGTTGGCAGATAATGATAACGAATTTATTGGGGCCTTGGCACAAGCTTTTTTAGAGGAGGTACCACAAGATGCAAAACGTTTAAAAAAGGCAGTAATTGAAAAAGACTATGAGGAAGCCTATCAGGCAGCTCATAAAATGAAGCCTACAATAGATTTATTTGAGCTAGGTGTTTTAAGTACCTTAATAGAGGTGCAAGACTGGGGGAAATTTAAAAAGACAGAGGTAGATGTCTCAGCTCAGTTAAACACTGTTTTGTTAGCTGTAGAAAAAGCGACTTCTGAAATTAAATCTGATTTCAATTTATAGTGCTTGCGGAGATTATTACCATAGGAGACGAACTTCTTATTGGTCAGGTTATAGATACTAATTCTGCATTTATAGCAAAGCAACTAAATAAAATTGGCGTTTCTGTTTATCAAATCACATCTATTCAGGATGATAAACAGCAGATACTCGAAGCTTTAAAAGCGGCAGAGCGTCGAGTGGATATTATTATTTGTACTGGTGGTTTAGGGCCAACAAAGGACGATATTACTAAAAAAACTATAGCAGAATATTTTAACGATATACTAGTTAAAAGTGATGTAGTGCTTAAAAATATTGAAGATATTTGGAAACAGCACGTAGGCACAAAATTACTTCAAGTAAATAAAGATCAGGCTTTAATACCTTCTAAATCTCATCCTTTAAGAAATAAATTAGGGACCGCTCCAGGCATTTGGATTGAAAAATCTGAAAAAGTTTTTATTTCTCTTCCAGGTGTGCCTTACGAAATGAAGGCCTTAATTGATGATGAGGTTATTCCTAAATTAAAAACAAAATATAAGTGTCCCTTCATTTTACATAAAACTATGCTGGTTTATGGTATAGGTGAGAGTGCCTTGGCAGCTAAAATTGAAGATTGGGAAAATAATTTGCCTAAACATATAAAACTAGCTTATTTACCTAATTTAGGGAAAATGCGTTTACGTTTATCAGCAAAAGGGAATAGCGAGGCGTTAATTAAGAGGGAAGTAGCGGAACAGATTAATAAATTAATTCCTTTAATTAAGGAGGAGTATGCAGGTGTAGAGGATGAAGATGGTGCTGTTGAGGTAATTATAGCGAAGCAACTTTTACAATTAGGTTGCACTTTGGCCGTTGCAGAAAGTTGTACAGGTGGTGCACTAGCACAGTGTTTTACACAGCACAGTGGTGCCTCTGCAATTTTTAAAGGCGGTTTAGTGACTTATGCAACACAGTCAAAAATTGACATTTTAAAGGTGTCGAAATTAGATATCGAGAAGTATTCCGTGGTAAGTTCTTCAGTTGCAGAAGCTATGGCAGCCCAAACACGGCGTATGTTTAAAACAGATTATGCTATTGCTACAACGGGTAATGCTGGTCCAGAAAAAGGAGATTCCAATGCAGAAGTTGGTACTGTTGTTATTGCTATTGCAACAAAAACAAAGGTTTATTCTCAAGAGTTTAATTTTGGGAATTCCAGATTAAAGGTTATTACTAAAGCAATTAATAAGGCTTTGGAGATGTTATTAAAAGAAATTTTTAAAAATTAATAAAAAAAAAGCTTGTTGTATAATAAGATTTATTATATTTGCACCTCGATTTTTAAGCAATAAAGAATTTAAAGTTATATAAAATGTCAAGAGTTTGTGAACTTACAGGAAAGAAGGCGATGGTTGGAAACAACGTGTCTCATGCAAAGAATAGAACTAAACGTAAATTTCAAGCAAATTTAGTTAAGAAGCGTTTTTATATTCCAGAACAAGATAGCTGGGTATCTTTAAAAATTTCTACATCTGCATTAAAAACTATCAATAAAATAGGAATATCTGCGGCGATTAAAGATGCGAAATCTAAAGGGTTTTTAAAATAATAGCTGTATTTAATAAGTATAAAAGACATGGCAAAAAAAGGCAATAGAATACAGGTAATATTAGAGTGCACAGAGCACAAAGAATCTGGACAAGCAGGAACTTCAAGATATATTACAACAAAAAATAAAAAGAATACGCCAGACAGAATGGAGATTAAGAAATTTAATCCTATTCTTAAACGTATGACAGTTCATAAAGAGATTAAGTAATTACATATTCTCATCTCAAATAATAAGCATTAGAAGCTTTAAAGCTTCAAATTAAACCATTAAAGGTCATGGCAAAGAAAACAGTAGCATCCTTACAGACATCTTCGAAAAGATTAACAAAAGCAATAAAAATGGTAAAGTCTCCAAAGACCGGAGCTTACATGTTTGTGGAATCTATTATGAATCCAGAAGAAGTTAATGATTTTATAGCTAAAAAGTAATACAATTATTTTAAATATATTTCAAGCTGCTTTCCAAAAGAAAGCAGCTTTTTTATTTTTTTAATTTGAGTTAAGTCGATTACAGTTTTCTGTTTTTTTAATTGAAAGGAATTAGCGAGGCTGGATTATAAAATAGTATAAATAATTTTTTACTAAAACAATTTTCTAAAAAATATAAACCAATTCCAAATAATTGTTTTTTATTGAAATTGTAGGAGAAAAATAAATGAAATATAGGTTATATTTATTTGTGAACTCAATATTGTCCGGTTGTGCTAAAAATATTTGACGCACTACCTAAATTAATTTTCATTATACGATATTAATCTGCCAAATTATGCCATTATAGCAGTTAATATAATTGGTAGGGTAATTGATTAATAATACGTATAAAGTTTATACGTATTTAAATAATACCAATATGGCACAATGGCAGTTATTGTGTAGTTTTATAATAAAATAATGCTTTGCTGTATAATTTTATGAATATTATAAGGGAGAAACAAATTAAAGTAAATCATAGTAATAACTACGAAACTAAGACTAAACGATTAAACATTTTTTAAATGAGCTTTTTTAAAAAAATATTTTCTTCGGAAAAAAAAGAAACACTAGATAAAGGATTAGAAAAAAGTAAATCTAGTTTTTTAGGTAAATTGAGTAAAGCTGTTGCCGGAAAATCCAAGGTGGATGATGATGTTTTGGATAATCTTGAAGATGTTTTAGTATCAAGTGATGTTGGAGTAAATACAACTTTAAAGATTATTACTAGAATTGAAAAGCGTGTATCAAAAGACAAGTATTTAGGAACTGATGAATTAAACAGAATTTTACGCGAAGAAATTGCTGGTTTATTAAGTGAAACACATGCCGGAGAGGATACAGAATACACCATTCCGGAAATACCAAAACAAAGCGATGGTACTAAAGCACCGTATGTGTTAATGGTAGTTGGCGTAAACGGAGTGGGTAAAACAACAACCATAGGTAAACTTGCTTACCAATTTAAGAAACAAGGATTAAAGGTTGTACTTGGGGCAGCAGATACTTTTCGCGCTGCTGCTATCGATCAACTTCAGGTTTGGGCAGACCGTGTTGATATTCCAATGGTAAGACAAGACATGGGGAGTGACCCTGCATCTGTAGCCTTTGATGCTTTAGAATCGGGTGTTAAACAAGGTGCCGACGTTATTATTATAGATACTGCTGGGCGTTTGCATAATAAAGTGAACTTAATGAATGAGTTAACAAAAGTAAAACGTGTTATGCAAAAAGTTGTAGGTGAGGCGCCCCACGATGTGTTATTAGTTTTAGATGGCTCAACAGGACAAAATGCATTCGAGCAAGCTAAACAATTTACAGCGGCTACAGAGGTTACTTCTTTAGCTGTAACTAAACTAGACGGAACTGCAAAGGGTGGTGTTGTTATTGGTATTTCAGATCAATTTAAAATTCCTGTTAAATATATTGGCGTAGGTGAAGGTATTGAAGATTTACAAGTTTTTAATAAACATGAGTTTGTAGATTCTTTTTTTAAGTAAGGCATATCTAATATTGGCAGACCTTTAAATAGTATGGATCCTGTCGTATAAGTTCTGTTTTGGAGATACCTCTAGCAGAACGCATATATTTATAATAAAATAAGTGTTTAATTTGTTCTAAAATTGTATAAATAAACTTAGGTAGACTGCTAAAATAGCAGTCTCTTATTTATCTTTTTTGCAAGTCAATGTATAAAATCTAGAAGTTTAAAATCATACTTGATTTAATTTTGATATTTTCTAAATATTGAAAAGTCTTTAATCATAAATCATTACGTATATTTGCATACTTATTTATAAATGGTATGCGCACAAAAACTCTTAAGAAAAACAAAATTAATGTAGTAACTCTAGGTTGTAGTAAAAATGTTTACGACAGTGAGGTGCTTATGGGACAGCTCAAGGCCAATGGCAAAGAGGTTGTTCATGAAGAAGAAGGTAATATTGTTGTTATCAATACTTGTGGTTTTATTAAAAATGCCAAGGAAGAGAGCGTTAATACAATACTTGAATACGTTCAAAAAAAAGAGGAAGGTGAAGTAGATAAAGTGTTTGTTACAGGCTGTTTAAGCGAGCGCTACAAGCCAGATTTGTTAAAAGAGATACCAAGTGTAGATGAATACTTTGGAACTACCGAATTACCTAGTTTGCTAAAAGCTTTAGGCGCAGACTATAAGCATGAGTTGATTGGTGAGCGTTTAACAACAACACCTAAAAATTACGCTTACTTGAAAATTGCCGAAGGCTGCGATAGGCCATGTTCATTTTGTGCCATTCCAATAATGAGAGGTAAACACAAAAGTACACCAATTGAGGCATTAGTAATTGAAGCAGAAAAATTAGCAGCAAGTGGTGTAAAAGAATTAATTTTAATTGCGCAAGATCTTACATATTACGGACTCGATTTATACAAAAAAAGAAACTTAGCGGAATTACTTGAAGCTTTGGTTAAAGTAGAAGGAGTGGAGTGGATTCGACTACATTACGCATTTCCTACAGGTTTTCCTCTAGATGTTTTGGAAGTTATGAATCGCGAACCAAAAATTTGTAATTATATAGATATCCCATTACAACACATTTCCGATGCTATACTTAAAAGTATGCGACGTGGTACTACCAAAGAAAAAACTACAAAGTTAATTTCTCAGTTTAGAGCGGCTGTACCAGAAATGACTATCAGAACAACACTTATTGTAGGTTACCCTGGTGAAACAGAGGAGAATTTTCAAGAATTAAAGCAATGGGTTTCAGATATGCGTTTTGAGCGTTTAGGATGCTTTACCTATTCTCACGAAGAAAATACACATGCTTATAATCTTGAAGATGATGTACCAGAGGAAGTTAAAATAGATAGAGCAAACCAAATTATGGAAATTCAGTCTCAGATTTCATGGGAACTAAACCAACATAAAATAGGGAAGGAATTTAAAGTAGTTGTAGACAGGAAGGAAGGAAACTATTTTATAGGAAGAACTGAATATGATTCCCCAGATGTTGATAATGAAGTGCTTATTGATGCTTCTAAAACATATTTGAAAACAGGAGAGTACACTACTGTAAAAATTACAGAAGCAGAAGATTTTGATTTGTATGGAGAAGTCGTTAACTAGATTTCATTCGAAACAATGAATGCTATTAAATTTTCATTTTTTTTAAGTAATTTAAGTCTAGAAGCTTTAACAGTTTTAGATAGCTCTATACGCCGTAACGATTATGTGCCTATAGATTTATCTGTAACTAACAATACACTAAATAAAGTCGATGTAGCGTCTTGTTTAAAATTAGATAAATTTGTTAATAATCATATTACAGGGAATCAAGCAAAAGTAGCTTATGGTGGCTATTTGGAAGTTCGTAATATTTATAAGCGGAGTGATTATTTTAATAGTTTATCTGAAGCGGAACGAAATATTCATTTAGGTATCGATTTGTGGTGTAACTCTGGAACATCTATCTATGCGCCTTTGGATGGTATTGTACATAGTTTTAAAGATAATAAAAATCATGGCGATTATGGTCCCACCATTATTTTAAAACATATAATATCTGGAGTAGAATTCTATACGCTTTATGGACATTTAAGTTTAGCTTCTTTTAAAAATCTAGAAGTTGGTAAGTTTTTTAAGCGAGGTAAGAAAATAGCAACTTTAGGAGATTCGTCTGTAAATGGTGATTATCCACCACATTTACATTTTCAAATTATAAAAGATATTCAAGACTTTGTTGGCGATTATCCTGGGGTTTGTTCTAAAACAAATTTAGATTATTATTCAAAAAATTGTCCAGACCCTAATTTGATTTTAAAATTAAGTGTTCCCCATTAATATATCTAGGGTTAACATTTTTATTTTTTTTACTTAGTAGGTTCTATATTTAAAAAAGTATTTCGTTAATAATACCTGCAAAATAGCTAGCCATAATAACAAAATTATTTGGGTATAGTCGTACTATCAATGTGTTTTTGTAACAGATGAAAATAACATTTAAAGAGATTTTAATTATATCTAGGCCTAGGTTTTGGATGTATGTACTTGGTACTTTTCTTGTTGGGGTTGTTGCATCTGGGAATCTCTTTTTACATGACTATACAACTATATTATTGTTAGTGGTTTTTGGTGTGTTTTTTACCTTACCAGCCAATCTATTTATTTATGGTGTTAATGATATTTATAATGATATAAAAGTGTAATACGAAAGTGTGTTACTTCCAGAAAAACATAAGCCGTTAACAATTATTATAGCGCTCGTTTTATTGCCTTTTATACCGCTATTTTTTATAGTAAATATACATATAGTACTGGTTTTGTTACTATTTTTGATTACTAGTTTATACTATTCAGCTACTCCGATAAGGGCAAAAGCTAAACTTACTAATTGGTGTGGTGCTAAGGAAGAGGGCTCGTAAATGGCTCTGGATCCCATTTTTTGTTTAAAAACATTAAGTTCACGGGTGTTTAATAAATCTAATAAATAGGTATGCTGTTTTGATAACCAAGTTGCTCCCATTTTTATAGGTGCGGCTTCATTTTTGCTACGTGTTAAAATTCTACCACCAGTCGTGGTCTAGCTTCAATAATATGAACTTTAAAAGCGCTGTGTCTTAAAAGATAAGCTAAAGTTAAGCCTGTTAATCCGCCACCTAGTATAACTATATCAGATGTTATAATTTTCATATTTTATAAATAGTCTAATTTGTTTAATTTAATGGGGATGTATTATTGTTTACGAAATGTTACAGGTCGTTTTCTATCATTTTTTTCAGAGTATGCTAATGTACTAGACCGTTAAAAATCACAATCGCTAGGTGTAGGTGCTTGAAAAGCTAGGCTTTTTGCAAAATCAGCATTTTGTGTTTTAGGTATAAAACCACTGTTAACAGAGCCTTTAAAGGTTTTAACACCATATCCAAAAGTGTTCATGTGCGCTCTTACAATAACTATTTGATTAGCATTTATAGCTATGGGCCCTCCAGACCGTATAAATGGTTGTTCGTTAACATGGCTATGGCTTAAAATTCTTCGGTATAAAAGGGTTTCATCTTCCGTTAATACTTCCCACCAGTCTGCATATTGATTGCAACCCATATCTGGGCTTGAAACACCTACATTAAAAGTATAATTGCTTGCTTTTCCATTTACTGAAACGCTTACAATACTGGCCATTTCAGAATTAGTAATAATTGTTTCGTTATTACTATTAATCTTGTTATCAGATTCGTTAGAATTACATGCCATTATAAATGATGAAATTATACCAATTAGTGTTAATAGATTTTTCATTTTTTTAATAGTTTAATTATACAAGTACATGTAATTCTAAATAATTTCTAGCTTAAATCTTATTTTTTTACCATTCTGCGCATGGCTAGCCATTGTTTTAGCATCCTTTTGCTGTTTGGTGTATTACAGCGGTTGGGTGCATGTCGGTTTCAAATACAGGGGCTGGAGGATTAAATAACTCTAATATTTTAGCCATAGCTAAATCGGTGTTTTTAATTTTTATTATAGCACGATTGCTTCCTGATTCTAGTTGTAAGTTATCGTTTACTAAAACTGTTGATGCTTGCGATACATCCCAATGTTTTTAATATTTACTGCTTCCTTGTAAAAATAATGTTATGGTTTTTAGTGATTTGAAGCGGTTCTGGCCCTTTAAATGTATTTGTGGTCTTGCCAATTAATTCGCCTTTTAAAAGATTATTTATTTCTCGTATGGTTTAAGATGCCATGTGTTTTATTTTAATTAGTGTATGGGTAAAGCTACATGAAAAAAAATTAATTTTAAAACAAGTTGTTTTATTACATCCATATTTACTTTGTTACAAGTAAAAACAATAAAACATACTCTGTTGTTTCTTTGGATGAAGTTTGTTGTTTTTTATGTTTTTGCGTTAGGGATTGCAGAGGAAAGCCCACAGCCCGACTTTTGGAGGTGCGCGGACTTGTAACGTAAAGCCCGACCCTTTTCGGGTAACGCCCAAATTTTTTTATGTGCCTTGTTTGTAAAAAGGATACTATAGTGTTTTGGTTTATGGGTTGTAGGTTTTGTGCAGTATGCGATTGTGCTAGTCGTTAATTCTATTTTCATCAAAAGCAGATGGTAATAGTTTGGGTATAAATTTGACTACTAAAGGTAGTAATAAAGCGCCTCCTGGTAGTAAAAATATAGCTAGACTTGGTATGGATTTAAAAATATCTAGCAGTTGTTCTTGTACTTTTTTTTGCTCGTCCTTATTTAAATCTCTTATGGTTGATTGACCAAGCAGAACTACAAGTTCCTTACTATCCAGTAATTCTTGGTACAATCGTTTACTGTTTCTGGTTATTAATTTAATTACCATTTTGCTGGAGTTATTGTAAAAAGTTTGCACGCTATTTTTTGAACTTAATAGTGCTAAACGGTTTTTATTAATTATGAAAAAATGGTTTATTACCTTTATAGCGTGTTGGGGTATGGCTAGGTTTAATGTTAAATCTTGCCCTAATTTTTTTAAAAAGAGCTGTTCTTTTGCATCTACCATGTGGTCGCTCCAAGTTGCCATACAGGCTAAATCTAGAATATAAAGTTTTTCTAGGGGGGTGTTTATATGTTTTATAGCTTTTTGGTAGTCTAAATTAAAACTTTTTTGGTAGCGCAGCGATACTGCAAATAATTTTATTAGGCTTTGGTCGTATGGGTGTTTTATTTCTTTTGATTTTAAAACATCTAAAGCTATGCATGTAATACAGGCTTCTAAATTCTCGAGATAATTTAAAGTTATCTCGTTTTGTTCTAAATATTTTTTATAAGAAAGTACATCAATAAACAAGAGGGCATTAATTATAAAATAATTAAAGTTTTTGGTAAGTATATTGGGATCTATTTGAATGCGCTTATGTATAATGGACTCTAACAAATCATCGGCTTTTTTTTTACCTAATAAATCTTTTAGGATAGAGGTTTTATTATTTTGAATGCTGGTGTAAAAATTATTAACACTATCTGTAAACGTTAATGTACTACTCGAATTGCTATGTATATAGCGCATTGCCAAGCATAGGTTAACTTTGCTAAGCTCCTCTTCTGTAAGGTCTGCTTTTGGTAGTACTTTGTTAATAATATCTAAGCTACTTCCGTAAATAAAACCCGAGGACCTTAATTCATGATAAAATACATCTTCAGTAAATTTGAAAAAGGCATTATTAGTCTCAACTTCTTTTAATAGCTTTTTTATCCAGCCGGATGATGATGGGTTCATACCTATGTTGTAAAAAATATAAAAGTAAACTATTAACTTATTATTTAATCCCTTTTTGTGTTAACAAAATTTTAACAAAAATAATAATCTTTTTTATGTAGGTATGGCAGAGTGTAATCTTATAACAAAACTTAGAAAATTTAAAACATGAAAAATTTAAAAACAGTATTAGGAATTGAAGCCTTGGCAGTAGCTACTTGCTTCATTATTGCGGCCAATCATATTGATGCGCCAGAAGTAGCCCGCTGGTAATAGTGATATTACCGATTTTTATGCCTTTTAAGGTGATGCTACAAACAATTTAGTTTTTGTAGCTAATTTACAAGGTTTATTAAGTCCTGTAGCAACTGGCGGTGTTACATTTGATGAAAATGTATTAGTGGAATTTAATATTGATACCGATAATGATAATATTGAAGATTTAGTAATACAGGCTATTCCTAGAGGTGGTAAAATGTATTTCTTTGGAATAGTCTAGTTATCGAAATTTAATTAATCGCTTTTTTTGTCAATTATTATTATTATTATTATTATTGAAGATCTTAACAAAAAAATAAAAAATACAATGGTTTGTTTTAGTTTATAAAAATATGCTCAAGTGCTTTTGAAAAAGTATCCATATTAATACCTGTTTTGTTGGTTAATACTGAAATGACAATACCTTCCTTAGGGTAAATTAAAAGTACGGTTGATGCGCCAACACCACCACCTGTATGATAATATTTGGCTGTTTTATTTTCTGTGAATGCTATAGAAAAGCCAATACCGTAACCTGTATTTTTTTTTGATTTTAATTTTTGTGATGTTAGTATTTTATTTAAAGCCTTTTGCGATACTATTGTGGGAGAAATTATTTCTTCTCCAAATTTTATTAAATCTTCAGATGTTGATAAAAACCCACCGCCGGCGACTTTATATTCATTTGCTACGGTAGATGCAAGCTTACCTTTATTTCTGAAAAAATTAGTTTTATTAACTATAATTTTTTCTGAATCCTCTATAAAGGTATGCTGCATACTCAAAGGGTCAAAAATTTTAGTTTTTACTAAATGATTAAAGTCTGTTTTTGATGCTTTTTGCATTATTTCGCTAAGTAAAACATACCCAAATGTGTTATATGAAAAGGCTGTGGATGGTTCGAACAATAAAGAGTCATTTTTAAATAAGTTTAAGCCTTCTGTTATTGAAAGCTTTTTGTTTAATAAAAATTCATTGCCTTTATAATGCCTAATACCTGCGAGGTGCCCACCTAGTTCTCTAACATTAAAATCATACTTCTTTTTTGGGTAATTTGGCAAATAGGTGTAAATACTTTTATTTAAATCAATAATAGTATCATCTACCAACGTGGCAAGTGTTAAGGCGGTTATAGATTTGGAAATACTGGCAATTCTAAAAAGTGTTTTATTTGGTTCTATTTTAGTTTTTGGTTTTTTTTTAGCATAACCAAAACCTTCAGACCAAATAAGCTTACCATTTTGGGAAACAGAAATTGCCATACCAGGAATACTTTGTTGCCTTAAAAATTTTTTGGCTACTTTATTTGCTATTTTAATTTTGTAGCGGTTGGATTTTCCAATTTTAAAACCCGAAGAAGATAAAATTATAATTAAAAATGTGAGTAAAATTTTCATGGATATATTAAATATTTTTTTCTTGTTTTTTTGAACAATGCTAAATCTGTAACCCAAGAGGATTTAATATCTTTTTCGTTTAAACCAGCTTCAATTTGTTTCTGTAATTTATTAGTTCCGGCGTGTTTTGTGAAGTTGGCAGTATTAAAAAATAAGGTTTTATCGGTTGTACTGTTATAAGCTTCTATTAGCCAATGAAGGTTAATAGATGGTTTTAATACAACATTTTTTAAATCTTTACCATAACAAGTCTTGTTTAAATGTTTTGGGTATTTGGCACCAAAATTAGCTTTTGGGGTATATGTGAAATCAAAAATATTTTGGTTTAAAAAAGGCGCTCCAAATCTTTGAAATTGATACTCGGTACCACGACCTGCATTAATATTTGTACCTTCAAAAAGGCCTAGGCTTGGGTATAGTTTTATAGATTGGTCGTTAGGTAAGTTAGGAGATGGTCTAATAGTTAAGTTATACGTGGTTTTGTGCGTGTAATTTTTTACAGGAATAATAGTAATGCTACTTTTAATTCCATTTTTTAGCCATTTTTCCCCGTTAATCATAGTGGCATATTCTGCAATAGTCATGCCGTGCACCAAAGGTATAGGGTGCATACCTAGGAAACTTTTGTGTTTTATTTCTAGGGTAGGGCCATCAATATAATGGCCGTTTGGGTTAGGTCTGTCCAATATTAAAACAGGAATATTTTGTTCGGCGCATGCTTCCATAATATAGTGTAATGTGGAAATATAGGTATAAAATCGAACGCCAACATCTTGAATATCAAAAATAACAATATCCAGATTTTTAAGTTGGTTCGCCGTTGGTTTTTTGTTTTTTCCGTATAATGATATTAAGGGTAAGTTAGTTTTGGTGTCTATGCCATCTTTTACATGCTCACCTGCATCAACACTTCCGCGGAAACCATGTTCGGGAGCAAAAACTTTTTTAATATCGACACCTAAAGTTATTAAAGAATCCACAAGGTGTGTATAACCTTTGCTATTTTTATTAAAAATTACAGAGGTTTGATTCGCAACAATGGCAACACGTTTACCTTGTAAAAGCGGTATATATTTATTGGTTTGGTTGGCGCCAACAACCGGTTTAGTGTTTTTAGGGATAAGTGATGTTTGGGTTGCTACAAAACTTAAATCCTTAATGTCTTCCTTTAATTTATTCCCACAGGAAATCATTATTAAAACTATTCCTATAATTATTGAGAATACTGTATTTTTGAAAATATTAAACATGATTTTATACTTTGAATTACGAGTTTTTTTTAGCTAAGCGTATTATTGGTAGTAAAGCGTATAAAAGTAGCGTATCGGCGCCAATAATAAAAATTGGTATTGCGGCAATTGCCATTGGCATTATTGTTATGATGGTTGCTATTGCCACAGGTATTGGCTTACAACAAAAAATACGCGATAAAGTAGTGGCTTTTAATGGGCATGTTACTATAACAAGTTATGATACCAATAATTCGCAAGAAAGTGTAACACCAATATCGAAAACTGAAGATTTTTATCCAGATTTTAAAGCCGTAAATGGCGTAAGTCATGTACAGGGTGTTGCTTCAAAATTTGGTGTTATAAGAACGGAAACCGATTTTGAGGGTGTTTATTTAAAAGGTGTAGGTACAGATTATAAATGGAATTATTTTGAAGAATTTTTAATTGCAGGTAGGTTACCAAATTTTAAGAACGAAGATAAATGGAGTGAAGAGGTCTTAATATCTAAACATTTAGCAAATCGTTTAAATTTTAAGGTTGGTAGTTCGTTACAAATGGTATTCGCAAAAAACGATCCTGAGAAAATCCCTAATATTATTACTTATACTATAGTTGGTATTTATAATTCTGGTTTTCAAGAATTAGATGCGCAATACCTTATTGGAGATATTAGGCATTTACAACGTATTAATAAGTGGAAACCCGACCAAGTAGGAAATTTTGAAGTTTTTATTAATGATTATAGTAAACTTCAAGAAAAAGGTATTGAAATTCATGAGAATATTTCATCTTTATTAGATGCGAAAACAATAACTGATAGGTACTATTCCATATTTGAATGGATTAAAATTTTCGATAAAAATATTTATGGTATTATTGGAATTATGATTCTTGTGGCGGGTATTAATATGATTACAGCATTACTTGTATTAATTTTAGAACGCACTACAATGATTGGAGTTTTAAAAACTTTAGGCTGTAGTAATTGGAGTATTCGTAAACTTTTTTTGTACAAAGCTTCTTACCTTATTCTTTTAGGTTTATTGTGGGGTAATATTTTAGGATTAGGTTTGTTATTTGTTCAGAAATATTTTAAAATTTTCCCGTTGGATCCTAAAGTATACTACGTTTCCGAGGCTCCTGTTTATATAAGTTTTAATTATATTTTCGCATTAAATGTAGGGACGCTTTTTCTTTGTTTACTTATGTTATTAATACCATCTTATATTATAACTAAAATATCTCCTGTAAAAGCTATTCGGTTTAATTAAGTATAAAATAAAGTGCGTGTTTAAATACTAATTTTGCCTTATAAAGCTATGTTGTTAGTTTGAAACACACACAGCTAAGGGAAAAATAATTAGCCCACACTTATTCTAGTAATTTGGATTTATCCAATTTTTATGTGTGGTAATTAATACCTAATATCCGAATATAGCTCAAACCATAACAAAATAGTCTTACCATAAATTTAACTATCTGATTTTTAATGATTTTTTTTATTAAAAATACGTAGTTACAAATGTTTTGGTTTTTTTTCACCTTAATTTAGGGAATTGCATTGGGTCTAATTCATGCATAACCTCGTAAATAGTTTCATAAATATCTTCTGCGGATGGCTTGGAAAAATAGTCTCCATCGTTACCATAGGCCGGTCTGTGTGGTTTTGCAGTTAATGTTTTAGGACTACTATCTAAATATTTAAATGCATTTTGAGTATTTAATATTTCATCTAATATATATGCAGATGCACCGCCAGGTACATCTTCGTCTATAATAACCACACTATTTGTTTTAGCTATACTTTTAGTAATATCATGGTTTAAATCAAAAGGCATTAAGGATTGTACATCAATAATTTCAATATCAATACCTATAGCTAAAAGTTCTTTTGCAGTTTGCTCAACAATTCGAAGTGTAGATCCGTATGAAACTACTGTTATATCTGTACCTTCTTTTATAGTTTCTACTAAACCAATAGGCGTTTTAAGTGTACCAAGGTTGTTCGGCATTTTTTCTTTAAGTCTGTATCCATTTAAGCATTCTACAACAATAGCCGGATCGTCTCCTAGTAAAAGTGTATTGTAAAATCCAGCAGCCTTTGTCATGTTTCTAGGTACCAATAAATTAACGCCTTTAGCAAGACTAAGTATACCACCCATTTGAGAACCAGAATGCCAAATACCTTCTAGTCTATGACCTCGAGTTCTAATAATTAGTGGCACTTTTTGCTTACCTTTTGTTCTGTAATGTAAGGAGGCTAAATCATCACTAATAATTTGAATACAATAAAGTATGTAATCTAAATATTGTATCTCTGCAATGGGACGTAAACCGCGTAACGCCATACCAATACCTTGGCCAATAATAGTAGCTTCCCTAATACCGGTATCGGCAATACGAAGTTCGCTATGTTTTTCTTGTAAACCTTCTAAACCCTGGTTTACATCTCCAATTTTACCAGTGTCTTCTCCAAATATTAGTACTTGGGGGTTATTTTGGAAGATAATATCAAAATTATCGCGTAGTATAACACGGCCGTCTACTTGCTCTGCATCATCACTATAAGTTGCTTTAATTTCGTTAATTTTAGTATTTGAACGTTGGGTTTCGGAATATAGGTGTGAACTAAATTTGGGTTGAATGTCTTCGAAATAAGAATTAATCCACTTATTTAATACTATTTTTTCTTGAAAATTCTCTTTAACCGTATACCTAAGAGATTTTCGCGCAATTGATAGTATATCTTTTCGTGTAGGCTCATTTATTTTAACTAAGTCATCTTTTAATTTTGATATAAAAACGCTGTTTACACTTTGCGCCTCAACTTGATTTAAAACAGAAATTAGTTCTTGTTGTTCTTTTTTTATGGGATTTAGAAAGGTTCGCCAAGCATTATTTTTAGCTTCTTTAACAGTTCTTTTTATAATTCTTTCAATCTCTATGAGTACCTCATTGGTAGCTATACCACTTTCTATTATCCAATTTCTAAATTTAGTATTACAATCGTTTTGTGTTTCCCAACTTAGGCGTTCGGTCGATTTATAACGCTCATGAGATCCCGAGGTTGAGTGGCCCTGTGGTTGCGTTAACTCTTGTACATGTATTAAAACAGGTACATGCTGTTCTCTTGCAATTAATGATGCTTCTTGGTACACTTGAACAAGGTTTGCATAATCCCATCCTTTTACTCTTAAAATTTCAAAACCTTTTTCGTTTTTGTTTCTTTGGAAGCCTTTTAAAACTTCAGAAATATTTTCTTTAGTGGTATGGTGTTTTGCGTGCACGGAAATACCGTATTCATCGTCCCAAATACTTATAACCATTGGAACTTGTAATACTCCTGCGGCATTAATAGTTTCAAAAAATAGGCCTTCACTAGTACTTGCGTTACCAATAGTGCCCCAGGCAACTTCATTTCCTTTATTTGAAAATTTGGTTGCATTAATGTTTTTTATATTTCGATATATTTTCGATGCTTGTGCCAACCCAAGTAAGCGTGGCATTTGTCCGGCAGTGGGGGAGATGTCTGAGCTGGAGTTGTACTGCTGAGTTAAATTTTTCCAGCTACCATTATCGTTTAAACTGTGAGTTACAAAATGCCCACCCATTTGGCGCCCGGCAGACATAGGTTCTAACGCAATATTTGTATTCGCATATAAACCTGCGAAAAATTGTTCGGGGGTTAGTTCGCCAATAGCCATCATAAAGGTTTGATCTCTATAATAACCAGACCTCCAATCTCCTTTTAAAAAGGCTTTGGCCATCGCTATTTGCGGAATTTCTTTGCCATCGCCAAAAATACCAAATTTAGCTTTTCCTGTTAATACTTCTCTACGCCCTAACAAACTACATTCTCTACTTGTTACAGCTATTTTGAAGTCTGCTATAACCTCGGTTTTGAAGTCTTCAAATGATAAGGCGTTTTTCACTTTCGGTAAGGTTTGCGGTTGCATAAATACTGTCTTTACGGTGTACAAAAGTAATTAAACTCTCGCTTTTTTGCAATTTAAATTAGCGTCAATAAATTGTATTGAATAGAATAAGGCTTGTTAATTTTATTTTAACTAATGTAAATTTAGAGTGTATTGTAACACAGTACTAATACACTAAAATGGAGTTTTTCTAGTCTTTTAGTACCAACGCCTTCTAAATAGGCCTAAAAGCGTTTGTGGATCTGCTGTAAATTTGAATCTGATTTTTTGGTCGTAGCCCGGTTGTGCAATTTCCCAACCTAAATTGGAGTAGATAGGGAAGTAAACTTCAAAATAATCAGTAACTAAATTAATACGTACCCCTGAGTCATAAACAAATTTTGGACTACTAAATTTGTTTTTTACCAAGCCAATATCGCCGTAAGCTAATATGTATTGCCATATGGAAGTACTCGCGTTTACAGTTGTAATCCATTGATTAGAAAATTGAGGATTTAGTTTTGATTTAAATCCGCCCTCTGCTTCAATAAATTGCTGACTAAATATACCTGTATCTTCAGATCGGCCTAAATAATTGTAATCGAACAAGTAATCGGTTGGTCTATCTAATGCAAAACTGAAAAAATCTGATTCAGGGTTTGTATTATTGTTCAAAAATGTACCAATAAAGGCACGGATGTTAATTTGTCTGTTGCTTTCAAAAAGTTTTCTAAACTCATAATTCAATGCGATTTTACTAAACTTATCTCCAATTTGAAAATCGGTAGACCATTTATTATAATTGATTAGATTATCATTAGAATTAACATATCTAACATTAAATACACTGTAATTTGGCACAGATGATGCCTCTGAAATATCTCTATCTCTGTTTATATTTACATGCCTTATATTTAACCATTGCCTTTTGTTTGATCTAAAATCTGTGTTTTCTCTAAAGGAAAACTGAAGCGATGGTGTAATTTGCCTAACAAATAAATTTTCGGCGTACGAACTGTAACCCCCTGCAATACCATACCTAACTGCAAATAAATTTTTATTTTGAATGTAATGTGTTTTAAATATAGATGCTGAACCTGTGAGGGATTTAGATTCAAATGCATAACGTGGTGCAATTTTGTAATTTAGTAGTTTTCTTAAAACGGTTTTATTATATATTTTAGCACCAAGCGTTAGGCCGTCATAAATATTATTGAATTCTGCAATTGGCATAAAAAAAACTTGATTGTAATAGGGGTCTTCAATATCTTGAAAAACACGAAACTGAAATGGTTTATTATTAAAAAAGAAACCCTTTAAAGATTGCCAATTGTCTCTTAAGTTAAATTCGGGTATGGTATTATTGTAATTTAAAACTAATTTATTGGCGTTTAAACGAGGTATAGTTATTGTTTTTTGTGCATCAATATTTTCTACCCAGATTTTTGAAATAATACTATCGTTTTCTAAGGTGTAAAGTGAAACAGGCATATTGTTTTCACTTTTATTTTTTACGGTAAGCGTAATAGAGTCCTTCGAATGTTTTACTTTTTTAATTTTAAAGTCTATTTTTTTTCTAGATTTTAAGTAATCTTCAAAAAACCAATCAATATCTTTTTTAGTTTTCGATTTAATAAATTCTTCAAAAGCAAAAATAGTAGTTTCTTGTAGTTTATTTTCTTTTATAAACGATTCAATACTAGTAGATACAATGTTATTATTAACAAAATCGTCGAGGTATTTAAGACCAACACCTGCTTTATATTTATTGGCAATATTTTTATTAAATTTTAACAAGGAGTCTTTGGCCATGCTTAATGGTTGGTCTCTATTGGTTCTTGCCATTAGCATGTAAGCTAAAACGTATTTATCGTTAAACTTCATGTCTGCAGCATGAAAAGCCCGTGCACCCCAAAAATTTGAAATCTTGCCAAGAAATTTCATATTAGGGTAAAACTCATCAACATAAGCCATTAAATAGTAAATTTGAATACCATCTATTAGCCATTGTTCTTTTCTTGGGTTTAATAAAAGCGTATTTTCTAAATAATTTTGTAATGTAGTTTTTAAGAATTGAAGTTCGTAGAGAAAGTTTTTAGGATAAGGTTTTACAAAACTGGGCAAAAAATTAAGACCGTAAATAGGGTCTTTATCAGAATCAAGCTGTGAAATTAGTAGTTTTTGGTGTGGGTAATTCCCAAATTTATTAAATATAAAACCTGTAATTTTTTCTGTTATAAGAAGTTGATCATTAGTTTCAAGGTTTTTGTTATTTATATCAGATAGTAAAGTGAAATGATCGCTTTTAACCGACTGGAAACGATTTTTTTTATGTAAATATAACTTGTTATTTATTCGGTCTTTACCCTTTAGTTTTATTGTTTGAGTGCTGTTTTGTTTATTAGTACTTTCTATATCTAGTTCTGAGGTTAAAAAATAATTGTTTGGGTACTCTATTTCTAAGGTTATATCAGATTTAGGAATAAATAAATCGTCTAGGTTTTTATTACTAAAATATTGCCATGCACCATTGTATACCGCGGGTGTTATGTACCAGTATCGTAGATTTATCTCTCCGTTATTATCGATACCATATTTAGTGAATTTAGAATTTGGAATTTTTACTAAATATTCTAAATTAATAACATAGGTGTCATTTGGTTTTAAAGCCTCATTAAGTTGAACTTTAATAACATCAATTTGATTTTTTAATTGTTCAAATTTTAAATTTTTATTGTTTTGTTGTATTGAAGTAATTACAGAAAAACCTCGATCCTTATTTTTCGCTAGATGAAAATCGTTAATATATTCATCTGCAATTCGTATGGCTAAAGGTGTTTTTTTTGTGGCGTAACTATTGTTCCAATCGTTTAAGTATATGGTTTTTAAAATATCATTTGAGGTGTTTTTGTAACTAATAGTTTGTGATATTTTAATTTGTTTGTTTTCTACATCAAAAACAGCTTTAACATTAATTGTGTTTTGACTATTACATGTAAAGGATATTAAAATAAAAATAAGACCATAAAAAAAACGAATTTTCAAATTTAAATAGCGTTGAGGGTTAATATTTTATTTTTAAACCAATTCTAGCTTAAATAGGTTGTTTTAAACTAGAATTGGAACATAAGCCGAAATGGATAAAACTAAAACGACATTTAATATGTTTTTATAACTGTTAAGTATGTATATTATTATATTTTAAGGAAAGTTTAGGAATTTGTAATTAAAAATTAGGACTTAAACCTAAGTTTTTATAAAAGTCATCTAGTATTGTAATTACTTCATCTTCGGTGTCTACCATATGAATAAGACTTAAATCTTTTTCACTAATGTTTCCAAAACCTTCTAATAGTGTTTTTTCTATCCAATCCATTAAACCGGCCCAAAAATCCCTTCCAACTAAAATAATTGGGAATTTTTCAATTTTATGAGTTTGTATAAGCGTTATAGCTTCAAAAAGTTCATCTAAAGTGCCAAAGCCTCCAGGCATTACAACAAAGCCTTGAGAATATTTAACAAACATTACTTTTCTAACAAAAAAGTAATCAAAATCTAGGCTTTTGTCATTATCTATATAGGGATTATCGTGTTGTTCGAATGGTAAATCAATATTTAAACCAACTGAGGTGCCACCTGCCAAATGTGCGCCCTTATTACCAGCTTCCATAATACCTGGACCACCACCTGTAATAACACCATAACCTGCTTCTACAATTTTACTTGCAATACTTTCGGATAGTTTATAGTACTTATTATCGGGTTTTGTTCGGGCAGATCCAAAAATGGAAACGCAGGGGCCAATTTTACTTAATTTCTCATAGCCATTAACAAACTCGCCCATAATTTTAAAAATGGCCCAAGAGTCGTTTGTTTTTATTTCATTCCAGCCTTTATGGTGTTTTTCTTGTCTCATAACTTTAAATAATTAGAATTTCTTGCTGCAAAATAGTATTAATATTTTTAGATTAATTAAAAATAAAAGTTAATATTATTGACAAAATATTTTGTGTGTAATAATAAGGATGTTTTTTTAAGTGTATGTTGTACTTATTTGGTAACCTATTGATTTTTGGTAAATATTTCTTGTTGCTTTAATTTCTATTGCGTTTTAGTTTTGTTTGCTGCATTGTGAAATTTTTTTCATCAAAACTAAAAGCTGAATATATATTGCAGTGTTATTTGGCTAATTGTTAAGTTCTTTTTTAAGAAACTTAGCGGTATAGCTTTTTTTATGTTTTATAATTTGTTCAGGAGTGCCTTCCACAACAATTTGGCCACCACCTCTGCCGCCTTCGTAGCCAACATCGATAATATGGTCTACCGTTTTAATAACATCTAGATTATGCTCTATAATGAGTACGGTGTTACCTTTATCTGCTAATTTATTAAGCACAATCATTAAAACTCTTATGTCTTCAAAATGCAAACCTGTAGTAGGTTCGTCAAGAATATAAAAGGTGTTTCCAGTATCTCTTTTTGAAAGTTCTGTTGCTAATTTTATACGTTGGGCTTCGCCTCCAGATAGTGTGGTACTTTGTTGTCCTAGAGTTATATAACCTAATCCAACATTGTTAATAGTTTTTAACTTATTGTGTATTTTTGGTATGTGTTCAAAAAAAGTAACGGCATCTGTAATGGTCATATTTAACACATCACTAATGTTTTTACCTTTATATCGAATCTCCAAAGTTTCACGGTTAAAGCGTTTTCCTTGGCAGGTTTCACACTCTACGTAAACATCGGGTAGAAAATTCATTTCAATAACACGTAAACCTCCACCACGACAAGTTTCGCAGCGGCCACCTTTTACATTAAAGCTGAAGCGGCCTGCTTTGTAACCCCGAATCATAGCTTCGGGTATTTTTGCGAATAATGCGCGAATTTCATTAAAAGTTCCCGTATAGGTTGCTGGGTTGCTTCTAGGGGTTCTGCCAATTGGCGATTGGTTAATATCAATCACTTTATCAATATGCTCTAAACCTTTTATGCTTTTGTAAGGCATTGGTTTTTTTACACCGTTAAAGTAGTAGGCATTTAAAATAGGGTATAGGGTTTCGTTAATTAAGGTCGATTTACCGCTACCAGAAACACCTGTAACACCTATCATTTTTCCTAAAGGAAATTTAACAGAAACATTTTTTAGGTTGTTTCCTGTACAACCTTTAAGTTCCATAAATTTACCATTTCCCTTTCTACGCACTTTAGGTATTGTAATTTCTTTTTTACCATTAAGGTAATCTGCAGTAAGTGTGTTGTGTGTTTTTAGCTCGTTAGGGTTTCCTTTACTAATAATATTGCCACCAAACTTACCTGCTTTTGGCCCAATATCTATTACGTAATCTGCACGTTCAATCATGTCTTTATCATGTTCTACTACAATAACGGAGTTTCCAATATCTCGTAACGCAACTAACGATTTTATTAATTTTTCATTGTCGCGTTGATGTAAACCAATACTAGGCTCGTCTAAAATATATAAAACACCAACGAGTTGAGAACCAATTTGTGTGGCTAAACGGATACGCTGCGCTTCTCCACCAGATAATGATTTTGAACTTCTATTTAATGCTAAGTAATCTAAACCGACATCTAATAAAAACTGAAGTCTGGATTTTATTTCTTTAACAACTTCTTCGCCAATTTTTAATTGTTTTTCTGTTAGGTGGTCGTTTAATGTACTAAACCATTCGGACAATTGAATAATATCTGTGTTGGCTAATTCAGCAATATTTTTATCGTTTATTTTAAAGTAAAGCGATTCTTTTTTTAAACGAGATCCTTTGCAGGCAGGGCAAGTTACTTTATCCATGTAATCTTTAGCCCAGCGCTTTAAGGATCTTGATTCTGCATTTTGGTATTGGTTTTCTATAAAGTTAGCAACACCTTCAAAGTCTATATTGTAATCTCGCGTAACACCTAGTGTTTTACTTTCAACCGAAAATTTATCGTTACCACCGTACATAATAACCTGTTTTGCTTCTTTTGGAATACTTTTATAAGCATCTGTTAATTTAAAGTTGAAGCGTTGGGCAATGGTTTCAAACTGTTTAAAAATCCAACTGTTTTTTTGAGGGCCGTGCGGTGCCAAAGCTCCAGTTTTTATGGATAGGGTATCGTCTGGAATAATTTTAGCTTCGTTAATTTGATATAAGGTTCCAATGCCGTTGCATTTGGAGCAAGCTCCTTTTGGGGAGTTAAACGAAAAATTATTAGGTTCTGGGTTGGGGTAGGAAATTCCTGAGGTTGGACACATTAAACTTCTACTAAAATAACGCGCCTCGTTAGTGTCTTGGTCAATTACTAATAGCACATCTTCGCCATGATACATGGCGGTATTTATGGTTTCGCTAAGGCGCTTATCATTATCAACATCATCATTAATAACCAATCTATCAATAACAATTTCAATATCGTGCATTTTGTAACGGTCCAATTTCATGCCTTTTACAATATCACGTATTTTACCATCGGTTCTTACTTTTACAAACCCTTGTTTTCCTATTTGTTCAAATAGTTCGCGGTAATGTCCTTTACGGGAGCGAATTACGGGTGCTAATATGTTTATACGTTTACCGCTAAAATCTTTGGTAATAAGTGTTTTAATTTGCTCGTCAGTATAACTTACCATTTTATGGCCAGTATTATAACTATAAGCATCGCTAGCACGTGCAAAGAGTAAGCGTAAAAAATCGTAAATTTCGGTTATTGTACCTACTGTTGATCTTGGCGATTTGCTGGTCGTTTTTTGTTCAATAGCAATTACTGGCGATAAACCATCTATTTTGTCTACATCTGGCCGCTCTAAGCCTCCTAAAAATTGTCTGGCATAAGCAGAAAATGTTTCTATATACCTACGTTGTCCTTCTGCATAAATTGTATCGAAGGCTAATGAGGATTTTCCGCTGCCTGATAATCCTGTGATAACTACAAGTTTTTCGCGTGGAATGGATACATCTATATTTTTAAGATTGTGTACTCGGGCTCCTTTTACTTCTATAAAATCTGTGAATTGGCTCATAAAATATGGAAAGTTACAAAGTTACGTGTTTTGAGTTTAACTAGGAAGTGGCTTTGGTTGTACTTTGTTAAATTGTTGCTAAGGTTTATGTGTTGTTTATTCAGTTTCTTTTAGCAATTTATACGAGATAAAAATGTTTGTTTTTTTAAACTCTGTAAGTTTTAATTCGTTTATTTTTTTTGAATGTTTCTTATATTAGCTTCATATAAAACATTAAGATTTATGAAATTATTAGGAATAGGCTCTAGGATTAATCATGAAACATATGGGAAAGGTGTTATTACTAATGTAACAAGCGACCTTTATTGGGTAACTTTTATGGATAAAGGGTTAGAAACTATTACTTTGGATAGTGCTTTTGAAGTAATTGAAGCAGTTACTGAAGCTGTTGATACGGTTAGTTTTTATGAGGTAGAAAAAAGTTTAGTTTATATGTTGAAAAAGTGGAGCGATATAAGTGAGGTAGTACCTATTGCCGATAAATATAAAGGTGGGACTATAATTTTAAAGCCTGCCGATACGGCATTAAAAGCTTATGAGTTACCAATTGATAAATTTTTTCAGAAAATTATTATGGTAAGGGATCGTTTAAGAGTTATGGAGCAACGCATAAATTCTAGCGATTTAGATGCACAGGGTAAGGTTGATTTACAGCAATATATTACCAGAATTTATGGGAGTTTAACTAGTTTTAATATTTTATTTAAATCGAATTCTCATAATTTTGTTGGGCAACGGGCTCGTAAATAGAAGGTGAGTTTATTCTAGTTTAAAGGGGTTTTAGTTGTAGAGGTATCAATATTTTTTTTGGTAATTTGTTTTTTGCGTTAGGCAAATGGTTATTAATTATGTTTAATTAAAAGAAAGTATTGATTAGGCTTGTTTGTAAGTAATACATTGTGTTAATATGTTTTTGCGTAAGGGATAGTAGTGGATAGCCCACAGCCCGACGAAGGAGGTGCGCGTACTTGTAACGTATAGCCCGACCCTTTTGGGTTACGCCCTAAAATTTTGATAAGTGGTATTGAAAGTAAGCCTAATTATAAGGCGTTTTGGTTTTGCTTACAGTGTTGCTTTGATATTGTCTATCTCGATACCTAAAACCAGTAATTTATGGAATGTTGGTAATTGTGCGCCACTTTTGGTGGTTGTCCATACACGCCATGAGGCTTCTAAGCCATTTATTGGTAAAATGGATGTCCACATTTTAAAGGCGTTTGGTTTGCCAGAATCGTCTAACAGCCATAAATACGAATCGCCAGGAGTAGAGCCGCCAGATTTATAGGTTACAAGTAGTGCGTTTTTATTATTTTCCGTTTTTACGAGACGGCGTTCAACCCCAGCATCAAAAACCTTGTACGGTGCAACTAGCCAAAAGGAATCGTTATTAAAATAAGTTAAGGCTTTAGCAATTAGCTGTTTGGAACGATCGTTTTTAATTTTGGTATTTTGTATAAAAGCTTCACTTTTGGTGGTGTTATTTAAGTGTAGTGTTACCTTGTTTTTTTTCCAATAAACGGTACAAATATTGTTTTTTTTGTCCCACTTGAAATGGTGTCTTTTTTTAAAGGTCCACTCCAAATAATTAGTGTCTTGGTATGCTTTGTGGTTAAGTGCATTTAACATTTTATGTGCCAAGGCATCGGCCTGTTCGCCTTGCTGCCCTGTTGGTAATTCTTCATTGTATTTAAAATACAGTATGCCAAAAAGTATGAGGCTAGGAAGTGTTACAAAAGTGATTAATCCTGCTATTATTTTGAGTGTTTTTTTTATGTTAAATGCCATAAAAATAAAGTTTAGTTTTGTTAGCGCTAAATTACTAAACATTGTTGGTTAAAATTATAAAAACCTATAAAATACTATGGTCGTAGTATAGCTATTGGTAATGGGAGTAACTGTTAGGCATATTAATAAATAAGAATTTGTATTTGGTTTACTTAAGCTATTGCTGTTTGTTTGGGTTGTAAAAACTGCCTTATTTTTTTGTTAATACGATCTTCTGGTTTCGCAATTAGTGCTGTTGCTTTTTTTATTTGTACCAAATAAATTAAAATAGCAATAATTAAAAAAGCGGTTAATTATTAAATTCCTTTTGTAAAGCCTTTAGTTTTTCTTGGCACGATGCCATTAATTCATTAAAAAAATCTGAAAACTCACTTTCAAATTCTTCATAAAACAATTCAAGCTCAACAATGGCTTCGTTCATGCCAGAGCGATTTTTGGTGCGTTTATTCATGCCTTCTAAAATTCTAGATATTCCGTTTATTGAGGCATAACTTAGTAACCAGTTATCGGTAATCATGTAAGGCATTATTTTTTGTATGCGTAAGGGTAGTAAATCGTAATTTGTTTTTAAAGACTCGTAAAAGGTGTTCGTGTAGGTTTCTAGTGGTACCGTACTATATGTGGCCCAGTTTTTTGCTAAAAAGTGATCGTATAATATATCTACAATTACTCCGGCATAATGGCTGTACTTTTCGTGTAGTCTTTTGGTGCTTATTCTTACCGTTTTGTGGGCATCTGTATAGGTGTCAATATGGCGGTGTAGTAAAATGCCAATTTGAATGTTTTTGGGGTATTTTGTGTATTGTTTCCCTTTTATACCATCGGCAATAAAATTTCCTATAGTTACCATTTCGTTTGTGCCAGATAGATAAATATGCGCTAAGTAGTTCATACGTTAAATTTACGAAAACTGATTTTGAAATACTATATTTGTTGCTCAATTTAAATATAATTATGACACTTATAAAATCAATTTCAGGAATAAGAGGTACCATTGGCGGACAGGTAGGAGAGAATCTTACACCTATTGATGCTGTAAAATTTGCCTCGGCTTATGGTGCTTGGTTAAAGCAACAGCGCAACAAGAAAAAATATAAAGTAGTAGTTGGTAGAGATGCGCGTATTTCTGGAAAAATGATTCAAAACTTAGTTATGAATACATTAATTGGTTTAGGCATAGATGTTGTAAATGTTGGACTATCCACAACACCAACTGTTGAAATTGCAGTACCCTTAGAGCATGCAGATGGTGGTATAATTTTAACAGCAAGCCATAACCCAAAACAATGGAATGCTTTAAAGTTGCTAAATGAAAAGGGCGAATTTTTAAATGCTATTGAAGGTGCTAAAATTTTAGATATTGCCGAGGGTAATAACATCGTTTTTTCTGATGTTGATAGCCTTGGTACTATAAATAAAAATGAGGCTTACATAGATTTGCATATTAAAGAAGTTTTGGATTTAGATTTGGTAAATGTAAAAGCAATTAAAGAGGCCCGTTTTAAAGTCGTGGTAGATGGTGTAAACTCTACAGGCGGTATTGCCATACCTTTATTGTTAGAGCATTTAGGTGTTGATGTTGTAAAATTGTATTGCGAACCAACAGGGTATTTTCCGCATAACCCAGAGCCATTAAAAGAACATTTAACAGATTTGTCTGCTGAGGTTGTTAAGCACCATGCCGATTTTGGTATTGTGGTAGATCCTGATGTGGATCGTTTAGCGTTTGTAGATGAAAATGGCAATATGTTTGGCGAAGAATATACACTTGTAGCTTGTGCCGATTATGTTTTAGGAATTACGCCTGGAAATACCGTAAGTAATATGAGCTCCACCAGAGCATTACGCGATATTACCGAAAAACATGGTGGGATGTATGAGGCAAGTGCGGTAGGTGAAGTTAATGTTGTAACCTTAATGAAAAAAAATAAAGTGGTTATAGGAGGCGAAGGTAACGGTGGTATTATTTTGCCAGATGCGCATTATGGCCGTGATGCTTTAGTTGGCGTAGCCTTGTTTTTAAGTTTACTTGCCGAAAGAAAAATTAGTGTAAGTGCGTTACGTAAAACGTACCCAAGTTATTATATGGGTAAAAAGAAAATTGAATTAACACCAGATTTAGATGTTGATGGGGTTTTAAAAGCTATGCAAAATCGTTACCAAAATGAAAGGTTAACTACAATTGATGGAGTTAAGATTGATTTTTCTGAAAGTTGGGTTCATTTAAGAAAAAGTAATACCGAACCAATTATTAGAATTTATACGGAGGCGAAGACCCAAGAGGAAGCAGATACTTTAGGCGATAAATTTATTGCTGAAATTGGAGAAATTGCAAACTTATAGTAAATGTTTGGTTTTATAAAAACCAGTATTTTTTAAGTAATACTCTAATTGTTTTGGCTGTATAAGCGTTTAGTCTTTATTAAAAGCTTTCAAAAAAAAATAATGATATAGTAATATTAAAAGGATGTAGTTAAACTCAAGTTTTTAATTCAATAATACACTAAAGAAAAAACAAAATTGAAATAGTAGAACTTAAGAGTTTTAATAAAAAAATGACCACGATATGTATTGATAATAGCTATCGTGTACTTTAAATTTATAAAAAGAGAAGGATAAAATTAATATGAAAAAATTAGCATTGCACTGGAAGATTATTATTGGTATGGTTCTCGGAATCATTTTTGGTTTTATCATGAATACTGTTGCAGGAGGAAAAGCGCTTGTAACAGATTGGATTTCGCCTTTTGGAACTATTTTTATTAACCTTTTAAAACTTATTGCTGTACCTTTAATTTTAGCATCGTTAATTAAGGGTATTTCCGATTTAAAAGATATTTCTAAAATAAAATCTATGGGTTTAAGGACTATAGGTATTTACGTTTCAACCACAGTAGTAGCTATTATAATTGGTTTAAGTATTGTAAATGTTGTAAAACCTGGAAATGGTATGCCAGCGGATACAATTGAAAAAATTAAACTTAAATACGAAAATGATGCTGGCGTTACCGATAAATTAATGAAAGCATCTGCGCAGAAAGAAGCAGGGCCCTTGCAGGCCTTAGTAGATATATTTCCTAGTAATATATTTCAATCCTTTGCAAATGCTTCCATGCTTCAAGTTATATTTTTTGCCATTTTTGTAGGTATTTGTTTATTGCTTATTGGAGAGAAAAAAGCAAAACCATTAATCGATTTTTTTGACTCGGTAAATGAGGTCGTTATGAAAATGGTAGATTTAATAATGCTTTATGCGCCCTATGCGGTATTTGCTTTATTGGCCAATGTGATTATTGCTTTTGATGATGTGGAGATTTTAATAAAATTACTTTACTATGCATTTTGTGTCGTTTTTGGACTCATTTTAATGATTGGCTTTTACCTTATTCTAGTTAGTGTATATACTAAAAAGTCGCCTATGTGGTTTTTAAAACAAATAAGCCCCGCGCAGCTTTTAGCATTTTCTACTAGTAGTAGTGCGGCAACATTACCCGTTACGATGGAGCGTGTGGAAGAACATTTAGGGGTGGATAAAGAGGTGTCTGGTTTTGTATTACCGGTTGGTGCTACTGTTAATATGGATGGTACAAGTTTATATCAAGGTATTGCGGCTGTTTTTATTATGCAAGTTATTTGGCCAGAAGGTTTAACGTTTACTAACCAATTGGTAATTGTACTTACCGCCTTGTTAGCATCTATTGGTAGTGCAGCAGTACCAAGTGCCGGTATGGTTATGTTAGTTATTGTTTTAGAGTCTATTGGGTTTCCTGCGGAATTATTACCTATTGGTTTAGCACTTATTTTTGCTGTAGATAGACCTTTGGATATGTGTAGAACTGTTGTTAATGTTACAGGCGATGCTACAGTTTCAATGATGG
This sequence comes from uncultured Algibacter sp., assembly GCA_937958265.1. Classification (GTDB taxonomy): domain Bacteria; phylum Bacteroidota; class Bacteroidia; order Flavobacteriales; family Flavobacteriaceae; genus Algibacter_B. The sequence continues at coordinate 75,958 of CALGNX010000002.1, forward strand.
TTGCAAAGTCTTTAGGTAAATTACACGATCCTAAACCTAAAAACTGGGATGATAATTATAATGATGTAAAGTAGCGTACTTGTATTAATTTAGGTTTTAAGTAATAATGGTGGTAATTTGAATTATATTTTCTAAGCTGAAAAGATAAAAAAACAGACGCCTTATTAGTAAACCAAATAATTGCTTTAGGTATAAGAAATTGTTGTAAAAAACCCACGTAAATTGTGTTTTTAGTCCAATTTAAAAGACTTGTAACGCAAAGCTCTATTTTAATAGTAATACCAAATTGATATAAAACTAATATAGCTTACTTATAAATATTAAGTAAAATTAATCAAATGTAAACACGATATTTATTATTAAAAGATGTTTTAAATGGACTAAATAAAATTTACTTCTTTGTGGTAAAATAAAACTTAAAATAAGTAATTTAAACCTTTATAACAGTGAATTTTAGTTTCTAGAGTATCATACTTATTAATTTTAACCTGAATTGTTTTTTTATTATGAGTTCAAATATAAAATTACCATCGGATTTACTATCTGTTCAATGGCTTTATGAAAATAAAAATGCTAAAAATCTTATTGTTTTAGATGGGACTATTAATAAAGTTTTTAATGGTAGTTTAAAACAAATTCCAAAAGCCCGACTTTTTGATATTAAAAAGAAATTTAGTGATGTGTCTAACCCATTTCCTAGCGCCTTTCCTGCTTTAGAGCAATTTGAAAAAGAAGCTCGAATTTTAGGTATTAATAAAAATAGTGCTGTAGTAGTTTATGATGATAAAGGCATATATTCGAGTGCGCGCGTATGGTGGTTATTTAAAGCTTTTGGTTTTAGTAATGTAGCAGTTTTAAATGGTGGTTTTCCTGCATGGAAAAAAGCAAATTACACCACGGAATTAATGATGCATTATAGTGGTAAGCAAGGTGATTTTAAAGCAGAACTACAACCTAATTATATGGTGTTTTTTAGCGATATTGAAAAGGTTGTGAAAAACGAGTCGCATAAAATAATTGATGCTCGGGCTGCTACCAGATTTAACTGTGAGGTGCCAGAACCTAAAGCGGGTTTACGTATGGGTACAATTCCAAACTCTGTTAATTTACCTTTTACAGACCTTTTAAAGGATGGGCTTTTAAAACCTAAAAAAGATTTAAAATTATTATTTAATCGTGTAGTAGAACAGGACGATCTTATTGTTTTTTCATGCGGATCTGGCCTTACAGCTTGTGTTTTAGCTTTGGGTGCATCGCTTTGTAGTATTGATAATATTTCAGTTTATGATGGCTCTTGGACCGAGTATGGCACTTTAACATCTAGCGCTATGCAAAAACCAAGTACGTGGACTAAAGATGAATTATTGGCTTATATTTTAATGTATGTTTCAAACTCAAATAGTAATGAGTCTGTAAAAGAAACTAACTATATTTTAACTCGTGTGGATGCGAATGTTTTTAAGCGTGTTAGTGCGCAATTTGAAAATGATAGTGATTACCAAATTGTTCAAAATATAATTAAAGGTGTAAACAAGCACGATTACTACCGTAATGATTTAGCCGATTTGTTTGCCGATATTAAATTAATGGCTTTTGCTGATGGTCGTTATGACACTATGGAAAAAATGATTTATAACAATTTAAAGAAAATTTTAAAATAAATTCATAATAGATTAATAATTTGTTTTTTAAGCTACTTAATTTTATCATTATTTAATAGTGCAAATATCATTAAGTCTTTATTTAAAGCCTGCAATTTTTGTAAACACTTAAATGATTAATCCTGTTTTTATATGATTGAAATAATACAGGTTGTCTTGTAAAAAGCTTAACTAAGTTTGAAAAAAATCGTTTAAGTGTAATTATTTACTTCGTATTGATGTTTTAAGTAGTTTTATTCTTGCTATTATTTTAAAAAAATTTGATACAAATTTATAATTCAGGTATATTGCAATGGCATAGGCAGCGTTGTTTGTTTTTTTTCTTATTTTAAAAATCAAATTTAACAGTTATACACACAACAACTTGTTATGGATATAAGTTACTCTAAAAGTTAAGGATTATACTTTTTTCACAAATTAGTAAAATTCTATTCTCTGTATTAAAAAAAAGGATTGTAAATCGATGAGGAAAATCATATATATTACAGCAATTACACTATTGTTTGCTTGCGAAAGTTTAAAAGCACAAACAGTTACAGCCCAAAATAATTATGATACAGTAGATATTAATACCACATTGGATGTGCCTGCTCCAGGTGTTTTATTTAACGATAGTAGTAGCACTGATGATTTAGCTTTAACTGTTACAGAGTTTTCTTATGCTGGTACAACTTACACAGTAGGCGCAACAGGTATATCAGTACAAGGAAGTATAACCATGTTTGCCGATGGAAGTTTTACTTTTAATCCAGCTCCAGGTTATATTGGCAATGTTCCAACAATAACCTATAACATTACTAATGGTAATGATTTTGCCTCCGCTAGTTTATTTCTAACAGTAGAGCCTGTCTCTAACTTGCTTGAAATATCGGCTGGAAGTTGTAACCAAGGCTATACTGAAAATGGAAATTATAAAATTACTTACAATTTAAAATTTACAAATTTAAGTAATGCAAGAGATTTTCATGAAAGTAGTTTAATCGAGAATATAGATTTAACGGCTAATTTAAATGCTATTTTTGGTAATTCATGTGTCAATGATGTAGATAATGTTAGCATAATTACAAGTAATGTTCAAGACTTTATTAACGACCCTTACCCTCGGGAGTTTAACAATAATATTTTAAACCCAAATTTTGTAAATGCAACGTCTAGTTCATTTTTTAATACCAATGGGACAAATAATTTAACGCTCTATCCAAGGCAATCCGTTTCTATTCTATTTTGTGTTACTGTAAACCCGTTTTGTAATGGCAGGCCAAACCCAACACCATCGGGGTCTGGTATAGATTTTGACGCCATATTTAATATTACTTCTACTACAGATGTTAGTACCGCAAATGTTTTACTAACAGATTTTCATTCTACAAATGCAGTTGTGGTTGCTGGTTTACTTGTGCCAGAAAAGGAACCTATTGTTAATGCAGATGGTACTTACGATTATACAAACACAGTAACACTATCTAATAAGGGTAATGTAACGGCTAATAACATTAATTTTAATTTAGGTTTACGCGATTTTCTAGATAACCGTATTACGTTCGATCAATTAGTTGTAAGACAAATTTCTGGACCACCATTAGCAATTAACACTAATTACGATGGCGATACCAATACTACGCTTTTATTAGCTAATAATTCTTTAGCCCCAAATGAGGTTGTTGTTTTAGAAATATTTAGTTTAACAGATCTTGTTTTTCCTGCTTCAAATATCTTATTTAATCAAATGAATGTATCACAAACTCAAGGCGGGGCAGATGGATTTAATGAAAATACCCTTGAAAATAGAAGGACCTTCTCTTTCGTTACCTGGTCTGATAGTTTAGGGGATCATTTAGATAGGTATTATCCAATAGGAAGTGTAGATCAAGATATTAATTCGAATAAGCTATGTGTATGCCAAAATTTAGATATGGCATTCTCTTTTACGACAAGGACTTCGGTTAATAAAATTATTTCTGAAATTAATGAGGCACCTAATGGTATTTTGGAACATCGAGACCTAACTTTTAATATAACAGCTTCGAATACAAGTAATGTAATAGAGCTAGTAAATTTACAATTACAAGATAATTTAAATGCTATTTGTAGCGACCGCATTATTTCAATAACGCAACCAATTATTTTAAGCACATCTACGGCTTCTGTAAACCCTATTATTAATGCTGGTTTTAATGGTACAACAGATATTAATATTTTTAATGGTACAAGTGGTTTGTTAAATGCTAACGAATTTGTTACGGTACAATTTACAGTGCGTTTTTATGAAGATTGTATTGGTGTAAATTCTGCTACTTTTTCGGCCATAGACCCTTTAAACAACAATATTCAATCGTCTGGTGTAACATCGGTTAATGTTTCTACAGATACAGATGGTGATGGCGTAACAAATTTTGTTGATATTGATAACGATAATGATACCGTACCAGACATATTAGAGTATAATGGTTTAGACCCTTTTGCAGATGATGACGGTGATTTAATTCCAAATTATAGAGATCTTAATTTTGGGCCAGATATAAATAATGATGGTATTATTGATGTTTTTGATTTTGATAATGACGGAATTCCTAATCATTTTGATCTAGATAGTGATAACGATGGCATTTTTGATATTGTTGAAGCAGGAAATATCGATTTGGACCCAGCTAGAAATGGATTTACCAACAATCCTACAGGATTTAATGGCTTAGACAATACAGTGGAAAATACCGATGATCTCTCTGCCAATATTACTTTTTTAATACCTAATACAGATAGTTCAGGCAATCCTGACTATTTGGATATTGATAGCGATAATGATGGTATTGTAGATAATATAGAGGCCCAAACAACAGCAAACTACACAGCGCCAAGCGGTAGCATAAATGAAAATGGAGTAGATACTAATTATCTTAATGGGATACGTCTTGTTGATACAGACAATGATTTAGTATTTGATTATGTCGATTTAAACTCTGATAATGATATTCGTACAGATATAATTGAGGGCTGGGATTTTAATAATGATGGTATTCCCGAAACAGTGCGCTCTAATAGTGATGTTGATAATGATGGTTTAGATGATGCCTTTGATAACGATGATACTTCATTAAACCCTACGAATGGACAAACACCTACTAGTTTTCCTAATTTGGATGATTTTGATACACCTGAAAGAGATTGGAGAGAAATTATTGCTATTGTTGTAACTATTGATAATATTTCTGTAACCGAAGGGGGCGATTTAGTATTTACAATTTCTTTAGTTACAAAAAATAATAGGTCAGTTTTAATTCAAAGCGCATCAAACATTACTTTAGATTTGACAACACAAAATGGTACAAGTACCACAAGCATGTTTGAGGTTGCTACAGCACCATTCGATTATAACCCGATATCAAACACAGAATTAATTATTCCTGCTTTTTCAGAAACCATTCAAGTTATTATAACGTCTTTAGATGATGATATTTACGAGTTGGATGAATTATTTACACTTAACGGAATTATAACATCTAACAACACTATTAATACCCAAATAACTGGAATAGGCACTATTTTGAACGATGAGTTAGAACCAAATATTAGCCTAAATAACGCAACCGCTATTGAAGGTGACAATCTAGAGTACACAATCACCTTAAGTCGCCCCAGCTCTAGGCCAATTTCTGTTAATATATTAACAAGTGATAATACAGCCTTAAGTCCGAACGATTACGACACACTTTCAACCAACCTAATTATTAATGGTACTGTCGATCCGGCAAATTCAAATATTGATTCATCATTTAGTATTCCTACCAAAATAGATAATTTAAATGAGCCAGATGAAGAGTTTTTAAATGTAGTAGGCACAGTAGTTAGCTCAAATGTTGGTATTCAAGATTTAACAAAAACAGGAACTATTATCGATATAGACCCAAATCCATTAGTAGTAATAAATAATGCGCAAGTTACAGAGGGTGAGCCCTTAATATTTACCATATCTCTTTTAAATGCAAATAATGAACCTGTACAGAATTATCTGCCAATAAATATTAATTTAGAAACTATTGATGGTACAACGACTGGGAATTTAGATTACTCTAGTCTTTTAATAAACACGTCTATACCAGCAAATACTTTTTCGCTTACTCAAACCATTGAAACCTTTGATGATGATTTAGTAGAAACCCAGGAAACAATGCAACTGCAAGTAGATATCTTATCCGTTGGTGTAGCAAACACAACATCTTTTGTTTTAGGAGATGGTGTTATTGATGATAATGATATTCCTAACTTGTTTTCTCCAAATTCAGATGGTTTAAGTGATACATTTGTAATAAAGCGTTTAGATGGTTTTCCTAATTTTAAAATGGTAATTATGGACCGTTGGGGTAGTGAGGTTTTTAATTATAGCAACAATGGACGCATAAATCCAACATGGTGGGATGGTACTTATAAAGGAAACCCTGTAATTGAAGGTGTTTATTTTTATACCATAGATTATAATGATGGTGTAACAAAACCTTTAACTAATTTTATTCAATTAGTAAGATGATAAATAAAAAAATAAGTCTGTTTTTTCTAAACCTTCTATTAATAGTCTTTTTTAGTGGGGTAATACATGCACAGCAAGTACCACATTATACGCAGTATATTTATAATATGCAGGTTTTAAACCCTGCTTATGTGGGTGTAAAGGCCGATTTATCTGCATCCATACTATCACGACAACAATGGGTGGGGGTTGAAGGCGCCCCAGAAACTAAAACCTTTTCTTTAAATGGAAGAATACGTAGTGGTTTAGGTGCAGGGATAACTGTTATAAACGATAAAATTGGCTTAGCAGAAAGCACTAATGTTAGTGCAGATGCGTCTTACACCATACAAACATCGCAGTTTGGAAGACTTGCTGTTGGGTTAAAAGGTGGTTTAACCTATTTTTCTAATAACTTATCTCAAGGTTTAACACCGGATAACGATATTTATGAGTCTACTAATGGCAGATTTGCAAATATAGGGTTTGGAGGTTTGTATTATACAGACCGTTTCATGATTGGACTTTCTATACCTAATGTTTTAAGCTCAAATTTATTTGAAATTTCTGAAACAACTTTTAGAAATAATACCATAAGTAATACCAATTATTTCTTAACAGGTGAAGTTGTTTTTGATCTTACCGAAAGTTTGAAATTTAAGCCATCGGCCATTTTAAAATATACACCTACACTTCCTTTAGCTTTTGATATTAATTCAAATATGTTATACAGAGAAACCCTTGAAGCAGGTTTTTCGTATAGATATAAAGAATCTATAAGTGCACTATTCGCTGTTATTTTGAACAAAAAAGTACGAATAGGTTATGCTTACGATTATCGATTAAGAGATTTTGGCGACAATCTAATATCGCATGAAATTATATTAACTTTAAACCTAAATTTAAATAGGCAAACACGATGGCTGTATTTTGATAGGTGTTGTTTTTAAAACAAGTAATGTTTTAACTAATGGTTTTAATATTTTGTTAATTTTTATAGCGGTTAAAAAAAGAATAGAGCGCCATGCAATAAAACTTGATAATTAGTCAAGTTTGTAATTAAATCTTCGCTAAAACATAAAAAAAATAGCAAGGTTTATGTTATAATTTACTAATATTATAATAAAACCACGTTAGGAATTTTAACTTGTATTTAATTTAAAAATCTACTTTTTAACTCAGGGGTAGGCACCATACAAGACGCCTTTTTACCAAACCATTTATAACGATTTTTTGCTACAAACTCGTAAGCCCAGTTGCTAATAAAACTTGGTACTATTATAAATATGGCAAGTAGTTTTGTTGGAAACGTTAAATGCCAAGCCACTTTTAAAGCAGCTTTAGCCTTAAAATGAATTGTTTCATTTTTTGGATAATATAGAATTATAGAATCCATTAAGTTAGTATCAATGTTAAATTTTTTAATAAGATGTTTCCCAAGTTCACCTTGTAAAGGTGCGAATAAAAACTGGTCGCTTTTATCTCTTTTAATTACATACAAAACAGCGCTGTTACACAGGTTACAAACACCATCAAAAATTACTATTTTTTTATCTTCTGGGAGTTTAAAATTCACCTTGTAAAGTTTTTTTATTAATCGCTTAATGCATTACCAAAATACGTTACCATATTAAGTTGCTTATTTATTACTTCTTATACCAAGTAAAATATAAGAGAAGGCTAATAACTCGTTTTTACCGCACCTATATTTCAAAATAAAATAAAACCGTAGCTAATGCTATGTTTTGATTTTCTTTCTCATATAGGCACAATATAATTTAAGTTCTTAAGCCTAATTTTAAATCATATTTGGTATTGTAATATCAAAATTATTCGGTTGTTTAAGGCTTAGTGGTGGTGTTTAAGGCCTAAGTTGCCAAATAAAAAGCATTAGCATCATTTTTTTTTATTTCCTCTAGCAGGCTAACTGCCACACATTATTACTTAGCAGCTTCAACCAGCTCTAATTGATCAATACTTACATTGGTAGTAAATACACCATAATTAACAACGGCTTTATTTTTTTCAATTTTATCTATAGTCCCTATGGCTCTGCCATCTTGCATACGCACGCGGTCGTTAATTTTTAATGTTGGTTTGGGTTTTGGTGCTTCAATAGCTTTTGCTTTAGCTAGCTTTTTCTTTTTTCTAATAACATTAACTTTCTTTTCGGCTTCTTGTTTTACTTGTGTTTCTTTAGCTTTTATAATTTTTTTCTGTTTGGCTGAAACTTTTTTACGTTTAGAGTTCTCTATTTGTACAACTTTGAAAAGTTCGCCCATAAGTTCTTTTTTCTGCTTGTTATTAAAAAACTTTTCAGCGATATCATTAACTTTTTGCCCTAAGTAAATTAAGCGTTGATTACTATCATATAATTCTTGATAACTTTCTAATTTTTTCTGAATTTTAATATTTATTTCTTCAAGTTTATCTGCTTCTTCAAGTTTCTTCTTTTCGTTTTCTTTTAACGATTGACCTGTTTTTTCAAGTCTAGAGCGTTCCTTTTGAAGCTTTGCAATAGTGGCATCAAAACGTACTTTACTGCGCTCAATTTTCTTTTTTGCACGATTTATTAAACTGTACGGAATGCCATTTTTTTGTGCTACTTCAAAGGTAAAGCTACTTCCTGCTTGCCCAATAACTAGTTTAAATAAGGGTTCAAGGGTTTTTTCATCAAAAAGCATGTTGGCATTAAGCATATTTGGTAGCTCGTTAGCCAATATTTTTAAATTGGAATAATGTGTGGTAATAATACCAAATGCTTCACGGTGGTAAAATTCCTCTAAAAATGTTTCAGCCAAAGCACCCCCAAGTTCAGGGTCGCTTCCTGTTCCAAACTCATCAATTAAAAAAAGTGTATTTTTATTACACTTCTTCAAGAAATAGTTCATTTGTTTTAAGCGGTAACTGTATGTGCTTAAATGGTTCTCGATAGATTGGTTGTCGCCAATATCACTTAAAATTCTATCAAATAAACAAACCGTACTACGTTCGTGTACAGGAATTAACATGCCGCTTTGTATCATAACCTGCAATAAGCCAACGGTTTTTAGAGTAATACTTTTTCCGCCGGCGTTAGGTCCAGAAATTACAATAATTCTACTGTCTTTTTTTAATTCGATACTTTGCGGAAACGTTTTTTGTTTTTTTTCTAAATTATTTAAGTATAGCAGTGGGTGGTAGGCATCGCGGAGTAGCATGCTTTTGTCTGTTGAAAATTCAGGGAGAATACCATTCATAGATTTTGCATATTTAGCTTTCGCTGAAATAACATCAATTTGAATTAAAAAGTCCTGGTAATCTTTTAATAGAGGTAAAAATGGGCGCATAAAATTGGTTACTTCTTTAAGTATCCGTGTAACTTCTTCGCCCTCTTCGTATTCTAAATTATTAAGTTCTCTAGTATATTGTAAAGTGGTTTCTGGCTCAATATAAACAATGCTTCCTGTTTTACTACCGCCCATAATAGAGCCTTTTACTTTGCGTCTATACATTGCTTTAACAGCTAATACACGTTTGTTTTCTACTACCGATTCTCTAATATCATCCAAATATTCGAGGTTGTGGTACATGTTTAATGCGCTGCTAAAACTAGAATTTATTTTACCTTTAACCTTATTAATGGATTGTCGTAAATCAAATAATAAATTGGAGGCATTATCTTTAATGTCTCCAAACCGGTCTACAATGCCATCTACTTTCTCAATAATTACTTTGGTTACTTCAATATGAGAGGCAAAGCGGTTTAAATGAATGTAATATTCTTTGAATTTTTTAAGAAAAACAACAATAGCATTTACGCTAATGGACATTGCTACTATTTTTTTTAATCCGTGAACTTCTAAATACGTGTTTTCAATATTAAGAAGCTGTAATTCCTTATCAATAGCATCAAAGCCATGGTTTGGTATACGATTGTCGTTTATTAAGGACGAGACATACTCGTTAGTTAAGTATAACGCGGTTTGTAACTTCTCTTGTGTACTGTAAGGTGAAATTTTTAAAGCTTCTTGTTTACCAAGTGGTGTAACGCAAAGTGTGCTTACTTGGTGTAAAACGGTTTGAAACTCTAAATCTTGTAATGTTTTTTCGTGGATGTGTATCATTCCTTTGTGTCTGCGTATAATGGCGAACTACAAAGTTAAGCAATATGTCTTTGATTTTTTAGTGAAGATGCATACTTAAAAGGTAAAAATTATTGCCTAAGTTAAATTGTTATTAATAGCTTTTACGCAAATAAAAGGCATTAATTCTGCATTATGATTTTAACACTAATTATGCAGGCCAGAGCGAGTATTATAAATTCTAATAAGAAGTGTTAATAGTGTTTTAGCGTATTTTGTGTTGGTACATATTTAAAATTCAAAATAAAACCATTTTATATTTAAACATATATTTACCAAATTACAAAAATATAAAAGCTATTTAGCCATGTATAGTTTCCGATTTGCCGTATTTTTGAATGACTTCAGCTTCAAAATCTATAAGTTCTTGCCAGCGTTTATCCACATCTATATCTTGCCCGTATTGACGCGCAAATTTAATGAAGGTGGTATAGTGTCCGGCTTCACTAATCATTAAATCATGATAAAATTTAGATAGTTCTGGGTCTTTTATTTCTTTTGAAAGTAATTTAAAACGCTCGCAACTTCTAGCTTCAATCATAGCAGAAAATAATAAGCGATCTACCATGGATTGTAATCTGCTACCGCCTTTATTCATAAATTTGTAAAGCTCGTTAACATAACTATCTTTACGTTCTCTGCCCAAGGTATAACCACGTTGTTTAATAATATCGTGCACCATTTGGAAATGCTCTAATTCCTCTTGTGCAAGTTTAATTAATTCGGTAACCAATTCCTCATGTTCAGAATTGTGGGTAATAATGGTAATAGCATTAGTGGCTGCTTTTTGTTCGCACCAAGCATGATCGGTTAATATTTCTTCAATATTCGATTCTACGATATTTACCCAACGCGGATCTGTTGCTAATTTTAAACCAAGCATAGTTTTTTTTGTAAAAATACTTATTTTATTTTTTAATCCTTTTAAACGATGTAATCTATTTGAGAATTACTTTAGTTTTACTTTTTATATTAAGAAATTACTTGCTCTTTTTTATTAATACAACCCAGCTAGAGGTTTTATTATTGGGTGCGTTACCAATGGAGATGGTATTGCCAGAAGTTATTCTTGTGATTGATCCATTTTGTAAATCGCCACCATTTCGCGGGTCAAACCATGTAACACTAAAAACATTAGAACCTGGAATAGAAATAGTACTTGTGCCGCCCTCGGGTAAAAAAAGAATGTAGTAGTCCTTATAATTTGTTAATAAGTAGCCATTACTTAATGCTAAATTGTTGTTTTCTAAGTCCCAAAAAGGTACTTTATTATTTAAAAAAAAGTTTTTAGCGTAGTTCATCCGTTTGTAATATGGAGCATACAGGGTGTAATCGTCTACCTTTATATCGCCATTATGGGAGTAATAATGTACGCCTGCAGCACCTGCGATAATACTTGCCCATAAGGCATTTTTAGTCCAAAGATCTACATTTGGTAAATGGTTGCTGTAAGGTTCGGAATAGCGTACAACCCAGGCTTTTCCATTGGCTGTACTTAAATCTTTTATTTTTTTTGTTTCACCATAACCATGCGCAAATGTTTGGTAATTAGCTTGTAGTGATATGGTGGTTAATGCAGATTTTTTTGGTAAGGCCGTTAAAGCGGGGTAAAGTGAAAAATCTTTGGACGGGCCATTATGAATACTTATTAAATCGTTATACGGGCTTATAGCATCAATATAATGGGCAGCTTCTTCAACTTGCTGAGCCGAAAATTGGTCGTCGCCACTTGCCCAGTTTGCTTCTTCGCCAATGTTATAAATAATATTTAAGTATCCAAATCTTGCTACCATTTCACGATAGTATAATTTTCGGCTGTTTGCAAAATTAGTTCTTTCGGTTTTTTCCATATCTTCAAACCAATTGCTATTTTCGGTTTCACTTAAAACAAATTCAGCTACCATGCCTTTATTGTACATGTGGTCGAAAACAATTTGCCATTGGTCTAATTTGGATACGTCGTACGTTGTATAATTGGTTGTGTTAGGGAAGGGGTAAGCGTTTTTACCATCGCCTGTAATATTCATGGTTAAAAAATAATGTACATTCATACCTTGTTTAGCAAGGTAATTTATGGCGCCTATTATTCCTTTTCCTTTATTAATTTTCCAACTAGGGTCTCCTTCTGTATAGTTTAAGGCGATTTCCCTAAAATCGTGTCGCGCCTTTGTATTATCAAAATCGTTATATTCTAAAAAGGTTTCAGGGCTGTCTGTGCCAACTTCAAAATAGTAAGAGCCATTATCAAATTGGGCAAAATCTTTATTAACGTATTGCAGTTTTCCCTTTGCTCTAAAATCATTACCTGTTTTATCTGTTGGGGTAATTTTTATTTGTCCCGATTCGCCATGTATGGAGGTTTCTTTGCCTGTATTTGTATTTCTACTCACAGCAATGTTTTTACCGGTTTTAAACGCTACTTTATATTTCCAAACACCAGTTTGGTTTGGTGTAAAGTGAATGCGCCATTTATTGCCTTTGGTGGCCGATGTTTCGGCTGCATTACCATCGGCAGCAAAATATCCAGGTACCACATAAGTTTCGTTATTTGGGCTAGTAAGGGTTACAGACATTCTGTAATTTAAATATGTTTCTGGAGATTCATTTAAGTTTGGTCCCTCAAAGGTAATAGTTGTTTTATGGTATTGTTTTAGGTCTCCTGTTATAACATGGGGTTTTGTTTTGCATTGTATGAATAATAAAGTTAGAAACGCCCAAAGTATGTGTTTAAAATATTTTATTTTCATATGGTCTAAAGAGTTATTTGTGCATTTTAATTTACCAATAATTTTACTTTTAAAAAAGGAATTGATTACGAAGTTTTTTTTGAAAGAAAAGCTGTGATATGGGTTGGGATTAACTAATGTAGTTCCAGATGTTTTTGTATTTAGCCATAGACTTATAGGTATTTAGAAATACTTGATTTTCTGGCTGTGCCATAGCGGGATCGTTTTTTAAAATTGTTTTAGCGTGGTATCTAGCCAATTGTAAAACATCATTATCTTTAATAATATCTGCGATTTTTAAATTTAAAACACCACTTTGTTGCGTACCCATAATATCTCCTGGGCCTCGAAGGTGTAAATCGACTTCGGCAATTTGAAACCCGTCGTTAGTTTTTACCATGGTTTCTAGGCGTGTTTTGCTATTGGCGCTAAGTTTTTGGCTCGTCATTAAAATACAAAAACTTTGTTCTGCACCACGCCCTACACGGCCTCTTAATTGGTGCAATTGCGATAAACCAAAACGTTCTGCGCTTTCAACAATCATTACAGATGCATTTGGAACATTTACACCAACTTCAATTACTGTAGTAGCAACCATAATTTGGGTTTCGCCTTTTATAAAACGTTGCATTTCGTAATCTTTATCAGCGGCTTTCATTTTTCCGTGTACAATGGATATTTGGTATTTTGGCATAGGGAAATCTCTAGAAATACTTTCATAGCCATCCATTAAATCCTTATAATCCATATGTTCATTTTCCTGAATTAATGGATAAACAATATAAATTTGTCGGCCTTTATCTATTTCATCACGAATAAATCTAAACACGTCTAAGCGATTTTTATCAAATCGATGTACCGTTTTTATAGATTTTCTTCCTGGTGGTAACTCGTCGATAACAGATATATCTAAGTCGCCATAAACCGACATAGCTAAAGTTCTAGGAATGGGTGTAGCCGTCATCACTAAAATGTGGGGCGGTAGTGCGTTTTTTTGCCATAATTTACTTCTTTGTTTTACGCCAAACCTATGCTGCTCGTCGATTACTGCAAGCCCTAAATTTTTAAACTTTACCTTGTCTTCTAATAAAGCATGAGTGCCAATTAAAATGTGCAATTCGCCATTCTCTAAAGCCTCATGAATAATACGTCTGCTTGAAGTTTTAGTAGATCCTGTTAGCAGTTTAATTTGGATTTCAAGTTTGTTGCACCACTCAAGTAAACCGTTGTAGTGTTGTGCTGCTAAAATTTCAGTAGGCGCCATTAGGCAAGCTTGAAAACCATTATCAAGTGCCATAAGCATAGACATGAAGGCTACAATAGTTTTGCCAGATCCTACATCGCCTTGTAGTAGTCTGTTCATTTGTGCATTACTACCTAAATCTGCTCTTATTTCTTTTAAAACGCGTTTTTGTGCATTGGTTAAATTAAAGGGTAAGTGGTTTTTAAAAAAGGCATTAAAGTATTTGCCTACCTGGTTAAAAGGGAAGCCTTTAATTTTCGATTTATGTATTAAATTTTTTATTATGAGTTGTAGTTGAATATAAAATAACTCTTCAAATTTTAACCGGAATTCCGCTTTTGCTAGTAGCTCTTGGTTACGCGGAAAATGGATGTTGAAAAGGGCAGTTTGTTTGTCAATTAATTTTAGTTCGGTACGTAAATTATCAGATAGAGTTTCAGTGAATTTACCTTTCGTTTCTAAAAACAATTGTTGCATTATTTTATTAATTAACCTATTGGTAATACCTCTATTAGTTAATTTTTCGGTAGATGGGTAAACGGGTTGCATAGCAGTGCGCATGTTAGCTTTGTGTTCTTCTAACAATTCCATTTCTGGATGTGCCATATTAAATTTTCCGCTAAACCAATTGGTTTTTCCAAAGGCAACATATATTTTATTCAGTTCTAAACCTTCTTTTATCCATTTTTGTCCGCGAAACCATACCAATTCCATCATGCCTGTTTCGTCTTGAAAAGTAGCAACTAAGCGTTTACCACGTTTTTGTGCGACTTCTTTAAGGCTTTTTAATTTACCAATAATTTGTACATCGGCATTATTGCGTTCTAGATCATTAATTTTATAAAATTGCGTTCTATCAATATACCTGTTTGGGAATAAATTAATTAAATCTTGGTAGGTATGAATACCTAATTCCTTTCGAAATAATTCTGCTCTATTTGGGCCAACGCCTTTTAAGTAATCTATGGAGGTTTGTAAGTTAACAGACATAATAGCGAAATTAAGAATTTCTTATAAAACACAGAAGTATTAAATTTCTAAAGTCATGTAGAAGCTAAAACTCTTCACAACAAATACGAGTTTATTAATTGCATTGTATTTAAAAAATAAGCTATTAGACTCAATATTACATTTTCAATCGTTAAATTTGAAACTATTAAAAGTTAATTTAACTAATAAGTATTGATGAGAAAACTGAACGAATTTATTTGGGAAACACATGGGATTCATGCAGGAACCGAGCAAGACCATGTAAAACATGGCATTGATAAGTTAGAAGATATAGTGGATAAAGCTATTGAGGCCGGTAACCCTAGTATTACGTTTATAATTCATTCGCCACGATTAACAAACTTTAGGTACACTGCGGAAAGAGATACTAATGTGAAGTTTATAAGGGGAAACAAATCGTACTTAAACTATCCAAAGCGCATTGCAGACCTTCGTGTAAAATATGAAGGCCAAATTAATATTAAGTATGGTGTTGAGTTGGAATGGATGGGGCCAGAATTAGGATTACAGTGGAGTCGATCTAAAATATTTCAAGCTGAAGATTCTGATTATGTTATTGGTTCTGTACATTTTGCGCCAGAAGGATTACCCTATGATGGATCTAAGGAAGAAGCGCAAGAATTACTTAAAATGAGAGGAAGCCTCGAGGCATATTGGGGCGGTTATTTTGATGAAATGACTCAAATGATAGAATGTTTTGGTGATATGATTCAAATAATTGGACATATTGATTTGCCAAAACTAAATGTTGATATGCCAGAAGCTCTAATAAATTTTGAAACAAGTGCACACCCGCTAGCGAATAAGTTTAGAACTCTTTTGGAACTTATTGCAGATCGTAATTTATCTTTAGACGTTAATATGGCAGGTAAGTTTAAAGGTGTTGGAGTATATCCAGTACAAAATATTCTGCGTCGTGCTAACCAACTACAAATTCCTGTTTGTGTGGGTACAGATACACATCATGTGCGCTATTATGGTTTAAATTATAAAGAAAGTTTAGAGTACATTCAAGAAGCAGGTTATGAGAATTATGTAAGTTACTCCAAATTAATTCCAGAGAATCGTACGATTTATGATGACCATGACTTAAAAGTAAAATATACCGTTTTAAATAAAGGTATTGAGCTGTTAAACCAGCGATTGGATGAAACACAACGCCGGATTATTCCAGATTTCTCATTTGGTGGTTCATTTTCCGAATTTGTAGATTTGTATCGAAGTGCTACAGGAATGGGTAATTATAACGCTATACGCATTCGTAAATGGGGAAAGTCTATTACTGTAACCAATGAAATCCCTAAAAATACACAAACAATAGTTAATGGTTTATTTTCCGAACATTTGGATGCGCCTGGGGTTATTTCGTCGTTATTTAACACCTTAGCCTCTGAGGGTATTAATGTGGAAACAGCCCGCTTGAAATCTAATAAAGATGGCACTGCGGTAGCCTTTTTGTCCATAGTAAATTCAGACGCAAAAGTGCAAAGTGCTATTGATTTTATAAAAGGTACAGATACTGGTTTGTTTAAAAATTTAACTTACGAAGAAAACGCTATTATGCCAAATTATTATGGTAAAGGCGTATATCTATTAGAAATGGATGGTGTTAAATTAAATTTAGCTTTAAGCGAAAAAGTTATTTTAACAAAACATGAAAATGCTGCTGGTGTTTTACTTATACTGCTTTCGGCATTGTCTTCAAAAAATATTAATATTATCGATTTGCGATTAGGCAACCTAAATAAGGTGGGGTATTCTGCCTTAGCCGTAAATGGCGATAGTAATGTTATTAGGGCGTTGTTAACCAAGCTGGGGAATCAATATTACGAGGCTAACTTAATTGAGTTTTTTAGTTTTTAATAGCAGATAGTAACTAAATAGGGTTTAACTAAATATTTGTTAATAAATTTAAAGTATTTAGTTTTCGGTTTATAAACTTTATAAACCACCTCTTTTTTTTAAAAGCCACCATATACACAGTTACAAGTGCTTATAAATATGGTGGCTATTTTAATTTTTATAACAATTGCGGTTTATGCATTTCATAATATTCTCAAGTAAAAAAAAATATATTTTACTAATCATACCATGTTTAATTTTGAGAGCATACATTAAAAACAAAAAGTAGTTGTAATAAATTAAGATTTACGTTGTACTTGTATTATATAAACTTAAGCTTTTAATATAATTTTACTAAATGAAATACGCCTTTGTTTTTTTCTTCTTTTACACAGTGCTAACTTATGGTAGCCAAATTAATAGTGTTGATTTTAAAAGGATTAAGGCCGATGTGAATTTCGATTTATCCCAAAAAAAAGTTTACGGTGTTTTTAAATGTTCTTTTAAAATATTGAAAAACGTAGATTCTATTTACTTAGACGCTGTTGCTATAGGGGTTAAAAACTTTCAAATATTTAAGGCAGGTAAAAAAGGAAAATTAGTAAAGCGTACAGGAATTGATGGGTATTACAGAAAAAATAAAATTTGGTTAAAATATAGTTTTAAAAAAGGAGAAGAATACAACGCAAGTTTTTCTTTTTCTAAAGTAAATCCTAAAAAAGCACTTTATTTTATTGATTGGGATGAGGTGCAAGGGAACAAACAAATATGGACACAAGGCCAAGGGAAAAACACTAGTAATTGGTTACCCTCTATAGATGATATTAACGATAAAATTGAATTTGATTTATCTGTGGTTTTCGATAGTAATTACCAAGTTGTGGCCAATGGCAAGCTGATTAAAAAGGAAGATTATTTTGGTAAAACAAAATGGACTTTCAACATGGAAAAGCCTATGTCTAGTTATCTTGTGGCCTTAGCTATTGGCAAATACCATAAAAAAACGCTAAATTCTAAAAGTGGTATACCTTTAGAAATGTATTATTACCCGCAAGACTCTTCAAAGTACGAGCCAACCTATCGGTATTCAAAACAAATGTTCGATTTTTTGGAAGAGGAGATAGGCGTTCCTTATCCTTGGCAAAACTACAAACAAGTACCTGTAAAAGATTTTTTGTACGCAGGAATGGAAAATACAAGTACAACTATTTTTGCAGATGGTTTTGTAATAGACTCCATAGCATTTGTAGATAAAAATTATGTTAATGTTAATGCGCATGAGCTTGCACACCAGTGGTTTGGTAATTTAGTAACCGAAACTACAGGAGACCACCACTGGCTACAGGAGGGCTTTGCAACTTATTATGCTTTATTGGCCGAACGCGATATATTTGGTAAGGATTATTACTATTGGCAATTATACAAATACGCCCAAGAATTACTAGAACAAGATAGCATGGGTGGAAGCACCTCGTTATTAAATCCAAAATCGAGTAGTGCTACTTTTTATAAAAAAGGCGCTTGGGTATTGCATATTTTAAGAGAACAGATAGGCGCCAAAGCCTTTAAGAGTGGAGTTAAAAATTATTTGGTAAAATACAGCTTTAAAAATGTGCAAACCAAGGATTTTATAAACGAGTTGGAATTATCTAGCGGTAAAGATTTAAGTGTTTTTGTTAAACTTTGGTTAGAATCTTCAGAATTTAATTACCAGGCATTTAAAAATGTTTTTCTTTCATTATCTAAAACGTATAGCGATTTTTTAAGTTTAGAGGATTGTAAAAAAGACTCAAGTAAATGTTTGGATTTTTTATTACTTTCTGATAACCCGTATATGAGAGCAAATATTATTAAACGACTTGAAGGTAATTTACCACCAACTATTTTTAACTTTAGTGCAATTAAAGAGCGGCAAGCTATAGCGCAAGCTATGACCAGTATCCCCTTGAAATTTAAAGCTGATTACGAGACCTTATTAGGTGATGCATCTTACGTAACTAGAGAAGTTGCTTTATTTAATTTATGGAAGAACTTCCCGTGGGAGCGTGAAGCATATTTAAGTAAAACTAAATATTTACAGGGTTTTAATGATAAAAATATAAGAGTCTTGTGGTTAGCATTACAGTTACTAACGCCTAATGTTGAAGCTGATAAAAAGAAATTTTACTACAAAGAATTGGTAGCTTATACAAGTTCTAGATATGGATTTGATATACGCCAAAATGCATTTAAGTATTTATACGAAATACAGGGCTGCAATATAACCTGTAAGCAAAATTTAAAACAAGCAACTAAACATCATAATTGGCGATTTGCAAAATTTGCAAGAGCGTTGTTTAAGCGTTTTGAAAGTGAATAGTTTATTTTCTACGTTCCAAATTTGCGGGGTTTTGGCAAATTAAACAACCTGCTAAATAGGTTATAGATAATTAATAAACACCATTGGTTTTATCAATATTAGTAGTGTTTAAATCATACGAAAACCCGAATCGTGACTTTTCAAATTCTAAACCAACAAAAGCGTTTATTGAAGTTAATAATGGATGTATTGCGTTGATTTTTTTTACATTTTAATTATAAGTAAAATTAAAAATTGACGGTAATGCTGCTTATTCTTTTGGTTTTAGTTAGATAGCTAAAAATTTTTACTTAATATTGTGTTTACCACATTAATAAAAATACATGAAAGCATTAGTAATTTCAGGAGGCGGTAGTAAAGGCGCTTACGCAGGTGGTGTTGCAGAATATTTAATAAAAGAACAAGGTAGGAATTATGATATGTTTTTAGGCACCTCTACAGGTAGTTTATTAATACCTCATTTGGCGGCTGGTAAAATTGATAAAATACATAAAGTTTTTACCAATGTTAACCAAAGTAATATTTTTAGCCTTAATCCTTTTGTAGTGCGTAAAAAGGGTGATAGAGAGTATGTGACTATCGATTTTTTAAACTCTTTGTGGCAATTTATAAAAAAGAAGCGCACTTTTGGAGAGAGTAAAGCATTACGCCGCTATTTAAGAAAAAATTTTACTTACGAAGAGTACCTTTCTTTAAGGGAACATAAAGAGGATGTGGTTGTAACGGTTTCAAACTTATCCAAAAATGTTGTGGAATATAAATCTATTAAAGACTTTAGTTACGATGAGTTTTGCGATTGGATTTGGATTTCTTGCAATTACATTCCATTCATGTCTTTAGTAAAAAAAGATGGTTTTGAGTATGCCGATGGTGCGTTTGGTTGTGTTGTACCAATACGGGAAGCTATATTGCGTGGCGCCACAGAAATTGATGCTATAATTTTAGAATCTGAAAGTATGCAATACAATAAGGTGCTTGGTAAAAACCCTTTTTCATTAATGATGAATCTTTTTGGGCATTTACTAGACCAAGTAGAGCGTAGTGATATTTTAATAGGAAAGTTAGCTGCCAAAAATAGAAACGTAAAGCTTAATTTATATTACACCCCTTCTAAGCTTACCGAAAACTCTTTAGTATTTAATAAAAAATTAATGACTTCTTGGTGGGAACAAGGTTACCATTATGCAAAGTGTAAATTTGAGGAGGCGCAATCAAATGAGTTAAGAGTTAGCGACTTACCACAAATTTGATACCTCGTCTTTTATAAAAGAAAGTGCTGCATCACTTGGTGAGCGGCGTTCCATCATTTCATTTAAAATTACCTCTCTTAATTTATTAGCAGTATCTGTTTTTTCAAGCATATTTGCCTTTCTTATAAGCTGAATAGTGGAGTTTTTTGCAGTTGTAACAATACTCCAACATTTGTCGCTAACGTAAATTTGCTGTGATAAGTTATGCTCAAATTCTTGCTCAATACTTTGTATTAGTAATGCTTCATAATCAGATTTATCATCCGACGTTGGTGCCATTCTAATTAGTAATTTTGAGGGCGATATACGTTCCAAAAACAAGGACATACGCTCATAAGCTTGAAGTCGTATTGGTAATGTGTTTATTTGCATGTCTTTTTGCAATAAATAGCGTCTGCGGCCATCTTCATTCTTTGTGTGCTCTTTAAAAAAATAATAAGCTATTAATCCTGTTATTAATGAAGGAATAATAAACAAAAATAGATCTAAAATTCGATTGACTTCCATCTTTTATAGTTTAAATACAAACATAAGGTGTTTTTAGTTATAGAGCAAGGAATCGGTTAAATGTATGAAAACGACGGTTTAATGAGTCAAAAGCGTATCTCAGTAATTGGCAATGTATTTGAGTGGTGAAAAATAGTATTTTGGCTATGTTATTTATAAGATCTAGTATTTGTATTGCGTGAATTTAGGCTTTTACAAGTGGCTTTAATTAATTCTAAAACTCTTAAATTATGAAAACAATTTTAAAAAACGTTTTTCTACTAACCATTATGTTTATACTATTTAATTGCAACAATGATGATGGTAACGCTCCGAATGAAAATACGTGCAATTTTGAAGACTTAACTGCAGATATAAATGGAACAATAACCTTAATTCCTGAGCCAGAATTAAAAACCGATTACTTTTCAAATAACGATGGATTAGGTAAACCAGCAGTGGAAGTGTTTTACACGACTAAACCAGGTAGTACTTTTATAGTACTCTAACCGTAGGCGTAACAGATAATAATTCACAAATCTTAAGTTGCATTTAACAATTAGCCACCTAAATGTATGCAGTTTTTTAAGGCTTGCATGTTTTTAAACGGAACAACAGTTTTGTTATATTGATATGTTTTGCTAATTTCTTTAGATAGATTATGGTCTTCTGTATTAACCTCGATATCACTCATCTTAAACTGGCAAGGGTGTTCGTAGCCTGCAGCATGCGTAATTTCTAAAAATTCTTTTCTAAAGGTCTTAAAATACTGTCCAGCACGTTCAGATTTTAGTGGCACATCAATACCACGCTGTAACCATTTACTTTGTGTTGCTATACCACTAGGGCAACGGTTTGTGTGGCAAACTTTAGCCTGTATGCAACCAATACTTAACATGGCTTCTCGTGCCACATTTATAACATCAACACCCATAGAAAAAGCCATAGCGGCCTTACCTGGAAACCCTAATTTACCACTCCCTATAAATACAACTTGTTTTTCTAAACCTTGCTTTTTAAATAGTTTATATAAATCTCCAAAAGCGAATACCCACGGTAAACTTACGTGATCAGCAAAACTTGGAGGCGCTGCACCGGTGCCGCCTTCGCCACCATCAATGGTAATAAAATCTGGTCCCTTACCTGTTGCTTTCATAATATCTGTAAGTTCTTCCCATTGTTCTAATTTGCCAATAGCCGCTTTAATACCCACAGGTAATCCGGTCTGTAAAGCAATAGCTTCAATAAAATCAACCATTTCTTGTACATTTGTAAAAGCCTTGTGGTTTGGTGGCGATAAAACTGTTTTACCAACTTCAACACCTCTAATTTCTGCAATTTCTTTATCAATTTTTTCGCCTGGGAGAACACCGCCTTTTCCGGGTTTTGCACCTTGTGATAGTTTGATTTCTATGGCGCGAATAAACGGATTATCTTCAACAAGTTTTTTCATTTTTTCCATAGAAAAATTCCCATCTTCTGTACGTACTCCAAAATAACCAGTTCCAAAATGAAAAACAACATCAGCGCCATTTTTGTGGTAAGGAGATAGACCACCTTCACCAGTATTGTGGTAAGCTCCAGCTATTTTACAACCTTTATTTAAAGAGTCTATGGCGCGTGCAGACAAAGATCCATAGCTCATTGCAGAAACATTAATAACAGATTTTGGTCGGTAAGGCCTTTTTCGGTTGTTATGTAAACCTATAACCTTGGCACAGGGTAAAAAATCTTTTTCCTTAGTATTAACATGGTTTTTATCAACCTTAAAGGGAAACATGGCATTGTTAATAAAAATATGTTGAGGGGCATAAATATCGCGATCGGTTCCAAAACCTTCATAATTATTTTCATTCTTTGCCGAGGCGTAAACCCAACCACGTTCTATTCTGTTAAAAGGTAACTCCTCTCTATTGTTAGCTACAAAATACTGTCTTATTTCTGGGCCAATACTTTCTAACCAAAAACGAAAATGCCCAACAATAGGATAGTTGTGGCTTATGGTGTGGTGCCGTTGTATAATATCCCGAAGACCAATAATTGTAACGGTAATTAAAACCCAGCCCCACCAAGATATACTTGATAAAAAAAATAAAATAGTCTCCATGTTTTATAGTTAAAAGTTATTGTATTTATTAAAATATCCTTTTGGTCTAAAGGTATTTAAAATAATTATTAAAACTAAATTGATTTTATGTCTTTATTACCTGATAAAAAAATGTTTCTGTTATAATTAGCATATTAATCTGTTTAATAAAGTGTAAATAAAATATTATTTATAACAAGGAATACAAGATGGTGGAAAAAGCAATTGGTATTGTTTATAATTATTAATAATTCAGACCTTAAAAAAGCGTAACAATGATTAATTTCACGCTATTAAATTTTTGATGATTTGGAAAAGTATTTAAGCCAATTAAACGAAGCACAATTAGAGCCAACAATTCAAATTGATGGGCCAATGATTATTGTTGCTGGAGCAGGTTCGGGTAAAACACGTGTGCTCACATTTCGCATCGCTTATATGATGAGTAAGGGAATTGATCCTTTTAATATTTTATCGCTTACGTTTACTAATAAAGCAGCGAAAGAGATGAAAGAGCGTATTGCTACTATTGTTGGTTCTAGCGAAGCTAAAAATTTGTGGATGGGAACCTTTCACTCTGTTTTTGCTAAAATTTTGCGCATTGAAGCTGAAAAAATAGGTTACCCTAGTAACTTTACTATTTATGACACGCAAGATTCAAGCAAGTTGATTGCTTCTATTATTAAGGAAATGAATCTTGATAAGGATGTATATAAATACAAACAGGTAAGATCGCGTATATCATCCTATAAAAATAGTTTAATAACTGTGCGTGCCTATTTTCAAAACCCGGAACTTAAGGAGGCAGATGCTATGGCAAGGCGACCAAGAATGGGCGATATTTACAAAGCTTATGTAGAGCGCTGTTTTAAAGCAGGTGCCATGGATTTTGACGATTTATTATTAAAAACAAACGAGTTGCTTACGCGTTTTCCGGAAGTCTTAGGAAAGTATCAAAACCGGTTTAGATATATCATGGTAGATGAGTACCAAGATACAAACCACTCACAATATTTAATTGTTAGAGCTTTATCAGATAAATTTCAAAATATATGTGTTGTTGGAGATGATGCACAAAGTATCTATGCATTCCGTGGTGCGAATATTAGTAATATTTTAAATTTTCAGAAGGATTATGATAATGTTAAAGAATTTCGATTAGAACAAAATTACCGTTCTACAAAAAATATTGTAAATGCTGCAAATTCCATTATAGATAAAAATGAAACAAAGCTTGAAAAAGTGGTCTGGACAGCAAATAACGAAGGTGAAAAAATTAAAGTACACCGCGCTTTAACCGATGGTGATGAAGGGCGTTTTGTAGCGAATACTATTTTGGATAGTAAATTACAAAACCAACAAATGAATAGTGACTTTGCAATTCTCTATAGAACCAATGCGCAATCTCGTTCTATTGAAGATGCATTACGAAAACGCGATATACCTTATGTTATTTATGGTGGCACATCGTTTTACCAACGTAAGGAAATTAAAGATGTAGTTGCATACCTAAGACTTGTAATAAACCCGGCAGATGAGGAAGCTTTAAAGCGTATTATTAATTTTCCGCCAAGAGGCATTGGGCAAACCACAGTAGATAAACTTATTGTTTCTGCAAACGGTTACAACCGGACCATATTTGAGGTGATGAAAAACATCGATAAAACCGATGTTAAAGTTAATGCAGGTACTAAAACCAAGCTTAAAAACTTTGTAACTTTAATTGAAAGTTATCAAGTCCTTAACCAAACTGCCGATGTTTTTGAGTTAGCAGAGCACGTTACAAAAACAACTGGAATTATAAAAGAATTCAATAAAGATGGAACACCAGAAGGTGTTTCTAAAATGGAAAATATTGAAGAACTTTTAAATGGTATGAAGGATTTTGTTGAAGGCCAAAAGGAAGTTGCCGATACTACAGGATCTTTAGCAGAATTTCTTGAAGATGTAGCCTTATCTACAGATGCAGATGGCGATAAAGGCGACCCAAACCATGTAGCTTTAATGACTATTCACCTTGCTAAGGGCTTAGAGTTTGCAAATGTATTTGTTGTAGGTTTAGAGGAAGATTTATTCCCTAGTGCTATGAGTGGGAATACAAGAGCAGAGTTGGAGGAGGAGCGACGTTTGTTTTATGTAGCACTAACACGTGCTGAAAAACAGGCTTATTTAACTTATGCGCTATCAAGATACCGCTGGGGGAAATTAGTAGACTCTGAACCTAGCCGATTTATAGACGAAATTGACGAACAGTATTTGGATAATGTAACACCGTTGGAAGAGCGCCGTTTTAACCCTATGCTTTCGGCAGAAATTTTTGGAGATGTAGAGCCAAATAAAATTCGCTATAAGCCAGCTAAAAAACCAGTGTTTAAAAAAGGAAAAACTGCCCCTAAAGAAGTAGAAAAGTTTAAGGTTACAACACCTAAAAATTTAAAACCCATGGCTAAAACAGCGGGGAATGCAAATTTGTTTGATAGTAAACTAGAAGTTGGAAACGTGGTGAAACATATACGCTTTGGTACAGGAGAAGTTGTGAAAATAGAAGGTGCTGGTGCAGATGTTAAAGCTGAAATTAATTTTCAGCACGGTGGGTCGAAAAAACTATTACTTCGTTTTGCAAAGTTAGAGATTATAGGATAATGGCAGAATTTATTAAAATATACGAAGAAAACCCGAACCCAAGGGAAATTAGTAAAGTAGTTAAGATCTTAAAAAATGGCGGATTGATAATTTACCCTACAGATACAGTTTACGGGTTAGGGTGCGATATTAATAATACAAAAGCTTTAGAAAAAGTGGCGCGTATTAAAGGTGTGAAATTAGAAAAGGCTAATTTCTCATTTATTTGTCATGACCTAAGTAATTTAAGTGATTATGCGAAACAAATTGATACCTCTGTATTTAAAATATTGAAACGCGCCTTACCAGGGCCTTATACGTTTATTTTACCTGGCGCAAAAACATTGCCAAATCCATTTAAAAAAAAGAAGACTGTTGGGATACGTGTTCCTGATAATCAAATTGTTTTAGAGCTTGTAAAGCAGTTAGGTAACCCTATTATATCTACTTCAATTCATGATGATGATGCCGTTTTAGAATATACCACCGATCCAGAATTAATTTTAGAAAAATGGGGAGGCTTAGTGGATTTAGTTATTGACGGCGGTTATGGAGATAACGAACCTTCCACTGTTATAGATTTGTCTCAAGGCGAGCCCGTAGTAGTAAGAGCAGGAAAAGGTAGTTTGGCAATTTTGTAAAGTTGCGTAGTAAGTAGTTTTATTAGAAGTATATTATTGGCAAACTATTAAAGTAAAAGACTAGAACCTGTATTGGTTATTAACTAAAATGATTTAGAGACATGCTTGTATGTAGATTTACATACAAGCATATAAATGGTTAATTACGTAAAATGAAAATTAGCCAAGTCGTTCTGTTTTTTTTGTTTTTTTAATTTTGGTATTATTTTTTTTTAGCTTCAAAGTAGTTTTATTTTATTTAAAGGTTCCGCTGTTTTTAGGTAGGATTATGTTTTACATCAATAATCATACATTCTATTTTAAAACTATACTATCAATCTCAAGACTAAAGTTCTCTGCTTTTTTGTTTCCAATTAAAAAGGCCATCATTACTATGTGTTGCTCATCAAAATTTGGAATGTCTAAAATTTTTCCGCGGTAAGCGGGGTACATAGTTTTAAATGGAATTTCTATGGTTTCCCAATCTCCTGAGGTTTGGAAGCTTGCAATGTAAGAATGCTTAGTAGTGGTATTGGCTTTAATTCTAAATTGATAGGGCTTGCCATCTCCTTTTATTTTTAAACTAATTTTGGAGAAACCTTTTACTTTTTTTTCTTCAAAGTGGTTTTGTACCATAGAAAAACCACCATTATTCTCTAAAGAAACCGTACCGTAAAATAGGCCGTTGCCGCAATTACTAATTTTAAAGCCTCCATTAGAGCATCCACCCATAACTACATCATCTACAATGCGCCAGTTGGAAATGTTACTTTTTGTATTGAATTCAAATAATGTCATAGTCTTGTGTATTATAAAAAACAAAAAAACGGCTGTTAAAATATTAGATTATTTTTATTTGTCAGCCAAAAAATAAGCAATAATTAATAGTTGTAACAGATAACTACATTTTTTTTATTGCTCATCTAATTCATTTGCACCTCAGACAGTGCTAATACATTAAATAAACTTGCCTTAGTTTTAAAGAAACTGTTTTCAATTTCAATTGCTTTTAATTTAGCATCAATTAATTTAGATTCTCTAGAGTTTACTAAAAATAGAGAGCTTTCACCTAAAAAGAATTTACGTTCCTCGGCAATTAGCATTTTGGAATAATCGTTAACAATAGTACTAGTTAAATTATTTTGTAGTACAAATGAATTGAGTTCTTGATTAATACCATCTATTTTATTTTGCAAAGTAACTTTAGTGTTTTGAATGTCAAATTGCGTATCCTGCAGTTTTATTTTTGCGAGCTTTAAGTCGCCTCGTTCTTTTCTTAAAAATAGAGGAAAACTTACATTTACACCACTTTTGTATGCTGAGGTGTTAAAGGATCTTGAAACAAGTGGTGTTTCAGATAAAAAATTATACTCTAAATTTATTTTAGGAAGTAGGTTGTTGGATTTTAATCGTTTTTCAATGGTTAAACTTTTAAATTTAAAATTTAAAGACTGTAATTTTGGATGAGCTTCAATATTAAAATTTTCAATATCTAGACCAGATGTGTTTAATGTAATATCTATAGTTTCAAAAGTGTTAATTTCTGGAATCATGCCCTCTTGTAGTTCAATAGGAGTGTTATTATCTAGCCATAAATAGTTTGATAATTCTAAAGACGATTTTATAAATTTTATTCTAGATTTTTCCAAGTTAAGTTTTCTGTTATTTAAAGTTATTCTTGCCTCTAATGTATCAATAGCTGGATAATCTCCAACTTCATAACTTTTTTTAATACCTTTAAATCTAGTTTCAGCATTAACTAAAAAATCCTCATATACACGTTTTTCGTTGTAGGTTTTTAGCCAATTAAAATAAGTTAACGTGGCATCGTAAAGAATATCATTTACGAGTAACTGTCTATCTGCTTTGGCTTGTTTTACATATAGTTTAGATTGTTTGAGCATGGCCATACGATTATTTGTAAGTAAACCTCTTGCAACAGGAACAGATACGCCAGCACTATATAAACCCTCGTCTGGAACAAAGGCTTGTGGGTTTAAAAAGTCTCCAGAGTTATCTTCAAAATTCCCTTTAAATTCTACGCCAAACCAAGTAGGTATTTTAAAAGCACCATTTAGCCTATCAAAATATTCTAGATTTTTAAATTTCTTTCTATCGTAATCTACCTCTAATTTTGGGTCGAATGCGCCTCGGGCTTTTAAAAGTTTTGCTTCACTTTCGCTAATTACTAAGTTGGCTTGTTTTACAATGGGGTGAAAGGATTTAACGTAGCCTAAATATTCCGATAATGAAATTATTGATGTACTATCTTGAGCCGAAACTAAACCACTAAAGCAAAGTAATATACTCAATAGGGTTATTCTCATTTTTTTCTTTTTTTTTAAGTGAAATTAAAACTTGTTAGTTCTAAATATTTTAGCACGTTTAAATTAAACCATACTTAAACTGTTGGTAATGTTTGATGTGTTATTTGCTCTTTTTATCAGATTTTCCATCTTTTGGTTGGTAATAATTAGGCGGAAAACTATTTATTTGTCGCCATAATTCAAACCAAATGGGTACATCTTCTAATAATGCAATTGTTCTTGCCCCTGAACCAACGCGAATAGCATCTGGCCATGTGTGGTCTTTTTCATCTGGGGCTAATAAAACCCTGTACTTTCCGTTTGGGCTAATAAAACGCTCAATAGCTACTACAGTTGCTCCATAAGTACCATAGGATACGTTAGGCCAACCGCTAAATACAATGGCGGGCCAACCATCAAACTGTACGCGCACTTTTTCACCGCCATGTATTAATGGTAAATCTATTGGTCTTACAAAAGTTTCTACCGCTAAATCGTATTTTGAAGGCATAATGCCCACCAACTCGGCACCTTCTTTAAAAGTAACACCAATGCCACCTGTTAACGCTTTAAAAATGTAGCCGTCTTGTGCTGCTTGTACATATAACAAATCGCTACGGCGTTTATAATTGGTAGATGCATTTTCTAGTTTAGATACTTGGGCTTGTGTATCAAATCCGCTAGATTGTGCCGTAAACATATCACTTTGTGCTTTAGAAATTTTATCTGCAAAAACGGCATTTGTTCTTGATAGTTCTAGTTTTGCATTAAGTACTTCATTTTTGCTAGCCAAGTATTTATTTTCTTGCGAAATTAATTTGGCTTGTGTTTCTTGTAGTTTTAAACGTTTTTCTTCTACGTCTTTTAACGCTTTTAAACCTTCTTCTTGTAGGGTTTGAATTCGTGTAAATTGTGTTTCGGCAATGTTTAAATTAGTTTTGGATGCCTGTAAATCAATACTATCACTTTTAACCTTTAGTTTGGATTGTAGCAACTTATTACGGGTTTGCTCCATTTTTAATTCTTGCTCGTTCTTTAAAGCAGAAATTTGTCTGTTTAAGGCACTTACTTTGCCTTGGTATGCGCTTACAGATGATGTTTTAGCTACAATTTGCTCATTAGTTCGTTGTACCAATTGATCATCAAAATAATCACTTTTCACTTCAGATATTCTTAAAATTGTATCTCCTTTTTTTACAAAATCGCCTTCTTGTACAAACCATTCTTCAATCCGTCCTGGTATTTGCGATTGGATTGCTTGTGGTCTTTGGTCGGGTTTTAACGTGGTTACTAAACCTTGGCCAGTAATATTTTGCGTCCAAGGTAAAAACAACACAATTATTAAAATAATAGCAGCGGTTAGCAAAAACCTATTAAAGTATTTATAATACTTAACATGCATTATTTTTTCGGCGGACTTGTATTGTTTTAAGTCTATGTCTTTATTGGGGTCGTTATTAGATATATTTAACATAACTTAATTACTTTTTAATTTTTATTTGGCCTTTATCTAAGGTTATTTTTTGGTTACATCGGTCTTCCCAGATAGCACTAAAACTTACAACTACAAGGCCCCAAGGTCTATCTGGATGCGATAAATAATCGACAATTGCCTTTGTTTCTGTTCTATTAAAGCGATCTAGAGCATCTTCAAGAATTAATATTTTGGGCGTTTTTAAAATGGCGCGAGCAAGTATAATTTTTTTAGATAGCGTATAAGACATTTGTTTACCATCGGGATCCAATAATGTATTAAGTCCATCGGTTTGTTCTTTTATAAAATTTTTAAGGCCTACTACCTCAAGAATTTCATAAATATATTCGTCTGTAATTTTAGTATTACCAAATGTTAGGTTATTACGAATAGAACCTTCAAAAGGATTCTCGTCTGACAAGGATAAACCCAATTGCGATCTGTAAAAATTTAATTGTAGGCTGTTTATGGACATGTCGTTAACGTAAATGTGCCCCGAAGTGGATTCTATAACACCAGCAATAAGCCGTAGTAATGTGGATTTTCCAGAACCACTTTCTCCTGTTATTAAAAGTCTACTTTTTGAGTTTATTTCTAAAGAAATATCCTTTAATATATGCTTTTCTTTATTAGCTACGCCATAAGATACATTCTCTAATTCAATAGCAATTCCTTTTGCAAATTTTGGAGTTTCACCGGTTTGACTTTCTAGCTCCTTATCTGCAATTTGACCTATTTTTTCTAAGGATGTTAGGGTGTCGTAAAAGGATTCTAAGCCAAGTATTAATTTTTCAACAGATCCAATAACGAGTAAAATTATAATTTCTGCGGCAACAAATTGACCAATATTCATTTCTTGATTTAACACTAAAGCTCCACCAATAGATAGTAAACTTACTGTTACTATTACCTTAAAGCTCACCATTTGAATAAATTGGAGCATTAAAATCTTAAAGTGGCTTTCTCGGGCTTTTAAATAACCGCTTACTAAATCATCATTTTTGGTTAAAGCTAAGTTCGTACTGCCAGATAATTTAAAACTTATTATGGTACGTGCAACCTCCTGTATCCAATGGGCTACTTTGTACTTGTTTTTAGATTCGTACAAACTAGTTTCTAAACCCTTTTTTGCTGTAAATTTAAATACAACAAAAATAAGTATTAATAGCAGTAAGCCAAAAATAATAAAAAACGGATGATAAAACGATAGCAGTATTAATGCAAATAAAATTTGTAAAACTGCAGTAGGTACATCAATTAAAATTTTCGATAAACTTTTTTGAATGGTTATTGTATCAAAAAAACGATTAGCTAGTTCTGGCGGGTAGTAATTCCTTAATTCCGACATTTTAATTTTAGGAAAACGATAAGCCAACTCGAAAGAGGATCGCATAAAAATACGCTGTTGGATAGTTTCTATAATTCGTAATTGCATAAGTTGTAAACCTCCCGAAAACCCGACACCTAGTGTTACTATAATAACTAAAATTACCCAAGAGGTAGATATTTGTGCACCCTGTATTAAATTTATAATGCCTTGTATACCTAGCGGAAGTGATAAAGCAACAATACCTGTAAATACAGAGTAGTAAAAAATTTGGATAATGTCTTTCTTTTCTAATTGTAGCAAGCCTACTAAACGCTGCCATGGTGTCATTTGTTTGTTTTCCATATTTTAGGATTTCAAAGTATTAGCTACTAAGTTTTTCATGAAATTAGTAGGGGATAGCCCATCTTTACAATCTGTTATAGATATAAAGTGGTTCTTTAAAAAATGTTGGTGTAAGCCACCTTCAATAATTGTACTTGCCAAACTTGAAGGGAATTTATAATTAGGATTAAAGTTAATAATCATATCACGAAGTCTGTATACAAGGCGTTTGTAAATAACAAAATAACCATCCTTATTTTCTTGGTCTACCTCGTTAGTTAAAAAAGATTTAGAATTTTCTTTAACTATAATTTTGTTTAATAAAACTTCATTAATGTGTGAGAAGCTAGAATCTTCTTCAATTGTTCTGGTAACAATTTCAATGGCTCTTTGCAGTTTTGTTGCTTTATCTAGGGTGTGCGTTTCAATAACCAATTGGTATTCAATCCACGCCCAGTACCAAGAGGATAAGTAAAGTAGGAGTTTATGTTTACTTTCAAAATAGCGATAAATAGAGCTTTCGTTGGACCCTATTTGAGTTCCTAGTTTTTTAAATGTAAAAGAATCAAAACCAATATCATTAATTAAAATTATACTGTGTTTTATAATACGCTTGCCTAAATCAGACGATTCTGGGTCTTTTAAATAAATCTTTTCTGGAACTGCAATTTTTAAGTTTGATAGTATTAAATCCATAGGTTATTTAAATTCACGCAAATATAATAGTGTTACTATTATATTCTGTTATAATTACTATTAGTTTTACTAATAGTAATTATAACAGAATTTTATACCATACCAAATCATTATTGCGTACGTTGGTTGTAATATAAGCTAAACTCAGTAGCCATTATTTAATATTTATAAGCTGTTATTATAAAAATGCAGAATATTAAAGTTTTAAAATAAATTGGTTAAAAGCGATATGAAATTACTTTGCTCCCATAAATAAATCTAATTGTTAAGTCATGCTTTTTTATTCTAAATTGTAGTATATTTATACAGCTATGAAGAACAATACAAATTTTAAAAAGGGTTTTATCTTTAAGAAATATGAAGCGCCTTTCAAGTCTCCTTTCGATAAGCTTTTTGAAGTTTTTAAAGAACTTATAACTCACACTTCCGGAGATTTTGAT
The DNA here is from genome assembly GCA_937958265.1 of uncultured Algibacter sp. Classification (GTDB taxonomy): domain Bacteria; phylum Bacteroidota; class Bacteroidia; order Flavobacteriales; family Flavobacteriaceae; genus Algibacter_B. The sequence goes on from CALGNX010000002.1 coordinate 109,056, forward strand.
GAAGCTATAAACTGGTTGCGAGAACTAGATAAAGAATATAGTTTAACAACACCAGAATATTCTATTGAAGATTTTATTGAGGATTTAAAACAAAAAGGATATTTAAAGGAAGAAATTGATCCGGATGGCAATGGTGGTTTGGCTATTACAGCAAAAACAGAGCGCGCTATACGCCAACAAGCACTAGAAAATATTTTTGGAAATATAAAGCGAAGTGGCCAAGGAAATCATAAAAGTAAAAGTCCGGGAATAGGAGACGAGCACACTGGAGATTTTAGAAATTATCAATTTGGAGATAGTTTGGATAAAGTTTCTATGACAGAGAGTTTAAGAAATGCTCAAATTAATAACGGTATAGGAGATTTTAAATTATCTGAAGATGATTTGGTGGTTGAAGAAACTATGCACAAATCTCAAATGAGTACGGTTTTAATGATAGACATTAGCCATAGTATGATATTGTATGGGGAGGACAGGATTACACCTGCCAAAAAGGTAGCCATGGCACTGGCCGAATTAATTACCACAAGATACCCAAAAGACACTTTAGATATTTTGGTATTTGGTAACGATGCTTGGCAAATTGAAATTCAAGATTTACCCTATTTAAAGGTAGGCCCATACCATACCAATACAGTAGCAGGTTTGGATTTGGCAATGGATTTACTTAGAAGAAAACGAAATACAAACAAGCAAATTTTCATGATTACCGATGGTAAGCCAAGTTGTTTGCGTTTACCAGACGGTCAATACTATAAAAATAGTAACGGTTTAGACTCTCATATTGTGAATAAATGTTATGCCATGGCACAACAGGCCAGACGATTGCACATTCCCATCACTACGTTTATGATTGCACAAGATAATTACCTTATGCAATTTGTTGAAGAATTTACACGCGCAAACCAAGGCAAAGCTTTTTATACAGGTCTAAAAGGATTGGGTGAAATGATTTTTGAGGATTACGAAACAAATAGGAAAAAAAGAATTAGAGGATAAAATAAACAATAAAAAGTATTTAAGAGTCCGGTATAATTGGTGTTTAAATTCCAACGCTAGGCTCATTTTATTTGGTTTAAAAAAAGAATATGAAAATAGAAAGTATAAGAACATTAGGTGAATTAAAAAAAGCAAATTATAAAAGCAAATCTATAAAAAATGAGTTGCGAGATAATTTGATTAGAAAAATTAAAAATAAAGAAACCACCTTTGAGGGGGTACATGGTTACGAAAACACAGTAATACCAGAATTAGAGCGTGCCATTTTATCCAAACATAACATTAATTTACTGGGTTTACGTGGGCAAGCAAAAACGCGTTTAGCACGTTTAATGTTAAACTTGTTAGATGAATATATCCCTTTTGTTAAAGGTTCGGAAATTAACGATGATCCTTTGCAACCTATCTCAAGATTTGCAATTGAGTTAATAAAAGAAAAAGGCGATAATACACCTATTTTATGGTTACATAGAAGCGAGCGTTTTGCAGAAAAATTAGCGACGCCAGATGTTACTGTTGCAGACCTTATTGGAGATGTTGACCCTATAAAAGCAGCAAACTTAAAACTAAGCTATGCAGACGATCGTGTTATACATTACGGTATGATACCGCGTGCTAACCGTTGCATTTTTGTAATAAACGAATTACCAGATTTACAAGCGAGAATTCAAGTTGCATTATTTAACATTCTGCAGGAGGGCGATATTCAAATACGAGGTTTTAAGCTAAGGTTACCCCTAGATATCCAATTTTTATTTACCGCAAATCCAGAGGATTATACTAATAGAGGCAGTATAGTTACACCATTAAAGGATAGAATTGGATCGCAAATATTAACCCACTATCCTGCAGATATTGAAACGGCTAGAAAAATTACAGAGCAGGAAGCTAAATTAGTTGAAAGTCAAAAATCTTCTGTTATTGTTCCAGACTTAGCAAGAGACTTACTAGAACAAATAGTGTTTGAAGCGCGCGATAGTGAGTTTATAGATGCTAAAAGTGGCGTAAGTGCACGTTTAAGCATATCGGCTTTAGAGAACTTATTAAGCACTGCAGAACGTCGTGCATTAATAAGTGGCGATGCCCAAACTTTGTTAAGGTTGTCAGATTTTGTGGGCATTATTCCAGCAATTACAGGTAAAGTAGAGCTTGTTTATGAAGGGGAACAAGAGGGGGCTGCCTCTGTTGCTTACACTTTAATTGGCGAAGCCGTTAAAAGTTTGTTTGAAGAGTTTTTTCCGAAAATAGGGAAGTTGCAAAAACAAGAAGAGGAAGGACCCTATGATGACGTTGTGTCTTGGTTTTTCAATCAAAAAGATGGCTTTGAATTGCTAGACGATTTAAGAGATAAAGAATATAAATCCATGTTAAACGCAGTTTCTCCACTGGATGATCTATTAGCGAAGCACCAGCCTAACGTATCCAAAGAGGATAGTTATTTCCTTAAAGAATTTGTGCTGTGGGCTTTGGTAGAATACAAGCAATTAAGTAAACATCGATTTACAGAAGGTATTCAATTTAGAGATCCTTATGGCAGTTTTATAAGCGGTATCTAAAATTGCTTTTAATATCATCTTAATTAAATATTAAGATGATATTAAAAATAACTTGTTTATATTTTAAGCGTTGCAAGAAACTCAAGTTTTCTTTCAACGCTTTTTTTTATAGTAAATTCATACGCTTCCTTCCCTATAAAACAACCTATTATAACATACTATTTGTCAATACATGTTTTGTAACTAATGTTAAATTAATTTTTGCTAATAGGGTTTTAAAAAATCACAAATAGTTGAAAAATAAATTAATATCATGTACGCTATGCAATTGTAAATTGAATAAGAAATAACAGGTTTAAATTATTATAAATATGTACTAAGTATATTGTAAACTTAAATTATCAAATATTTAGTATGTAAGATCTTAGTTTTTAAATTCGTAGTCTACACACCTCAATTTATTAATATTTTAAAACCATTTAAAACGAGGGTGTTTTGTCTGTTTTTCAATGAAAAAATCCTTATTTTAAGCTGAAATGAAGTAAAAATCATTAAAAATTATAAAATAGATTTTTTTATATGAATAAAATTGAACAAAATAATCAATCTAAAATAACCTTTCTTTCATTTGATATTGATAATACATTAATTGACTTTCACACCCTTAAAAGTAATTTTCCTGAAATATGGAAAAGGTACAAGAATAAGGATGTAATATTAACTTTTAATACAGGGCGTTTAATTGACGATGTACTAAATTTAATAGAAAAGGGCGTTTTACCAAAACCAGATTATATAATTTCTGGTGTTGGAACTCATATTTATAATTTTAATAAAAAGGAGGTTGTTAGAGAGTTTAATGATGTGTTAGACGACGGTTGGGACTTAGCAGCGGTAGAGGATATTGTACAAAGTTTAAAACACCCAATTAGCGACCAACCTGCAAGGTTTCAACACGCCTATAAAAGAAGCTACTTCTTTCAAGATGCTAGCGAGGAATCCATACAGGCCGTAGAGCAAGTATTTGCTAAATCTGAAATGTTTATAAATGTAGTTTATTCTGGAAATAAATTTTTAGATATCCTGCCAAAATGGGCAAATAAAGGAAATGCGCTAATTTGGCTTTTAAGGAAGTTGAGTTTAACAGCAGATAATGTATTAGTAGCAGGAGATAGTGGTAACGATACAGCAATGTTTAATGTTAAGGGGGTTAAAGGCATCGTGGTTGCCAATGCGCACGAAGAGCTTTATAAATTCACAAAACATAAAGAGGTGTACCATGCTGAAGCCGAAAATGGCAACGGCGTTATTGAAGGTCTTATTTATTATGGTGTTTTACCCGAAGATGCTAAAATTACCAATAACGGTAGCCATAAAGAGGATTATATTATTCAGCAAAAATTAAATACAATTGCCGAAGAAGATGACGATGAAAAACTTAAATTAATTCGTGAGGGGTATGATAAAGCGATAGTAGCACTTAAAAAAAATATTACGCCATTGGGTTTTTCGGCATGTTCTATAAAAGATAATATAACCCATGGTACAGACGAAAATTACCACAGTGTTTGGGCTAGAGATGGTGCAATTACAGTTATTGGTTCTTTATCTTTAATTAACGATAAAGAAATTCATCAATGCCAGAGGCAAACCTTAATTACACTCATTGAGAATAGTTCACGCAACGGCCAAATCCCCTCCAACGTGCGTTTAAAAGATAATGCACCAGATTATTCTGGAGTTGGAGGCATTTGTTCTATTGATAGTGGTATTTGGGTAGTTATTGCTTTTTACGAATATGTAAAAGTTACTAATGATATTGGTTTTTTACGAAAATATATAAGTAGTATTAAAGCCACTATGGCTTGGTTAGGTGCGCACGACAGTAATAATGATGCGCTTTTAGAAATACCAGAAGCTGGCGATTGGACAGATTTGTTTGGTGGAAGTTATAACATCTTATACGACGAAATTTTGTGGTACCGTTCCAACGTATGCTTTGGTAGAATGTTGGAAATGTTAGGTGATTATGATGAGGCTGGAGAATATATTAGGTGGTCACAAGTAATTAAAAAGGAAATTGTTCAAAACTTTTGGCCCTCAACACAGCAAAAGCTATTTCAGTCGGTATCCTTTGCAGAGCGTCAATTCACACTAGGTGACACACCTTATTTAATTCAACAAACAACACCTTTCGATTTTAGTTGGCGTTGTGATGTTTTTGGAAATGTATTAGCCTTTTTACACGGCACCATTGATGCGGAAAAAGCGCACCAAACATTTAAATTTATGTTAGGTGTTGGCGTAAACGATCCTTACCCTGTTTCCAATGTATATCCTGTTGTAACACCAGGGGACCCAGACTGGAAACCTTATTATACAGTTAATTTGTTGAATTTGCCTAATCATTATCACAATGGCGGAATATGGCCCTTTGTTGGTGGTTTTTGGGTTAAATATATTACAAAACTCGGATTTAAGGATGTTGCTATTTCAGAGCTTTATAAACTAGCATTAATTAACAAAGAAGGTTTAACAGAAGAATGGGAGTTTAATGAATGGGCGCACGGTATTACAGGCAAGGCAATGGGGAAAGCCTATCAAGCATGGTCTGCAGCGCAATATATTTCAGCATGTCATGATTTAAAAATAATTAAATAAAAACTAAAAATAGAAACTATGAAATCAATATTAATGATCTCGTTACATGGGTATGTAGGTGCAAATGTGGAGTTTGGAAAACCAGATACAGGAGGGCAAGTAGTTTATGTTTTAGAATTAGCCGAGCGTTTTAGCAGGTTAGGAAAAAAAGTAGATTTGTTAACACGACAATTTGAAGATCAGCCGGAGTATGATGTGGTCGATGAAAATTATAGTATTTGGCGGGTACCCTTTGGTGGTAAAGAGTTTATTCGAAAAGAAGACATGCACGATCATCTTAAAAAGTTTGTTACCAATACGTTGGCAGCCATAAAAAAGGACCGTAAAAAATATGATATTGTATATTCCCACTATTGGGATGCCGGTTGGGCTGGGCAAAAAATAGCAGAAGAACTGGGTATTTCTCATGTGCATACACCACATTCTTTAGGTTGGTGGAAACAGCATTCTATGGGTAGTGATATGGATGAGAAAGTAATGGAAAAGGACTACCGCTTTAAGGAGCGTATAAGAAAAGAATATTTTGTTTATCAAATGTGTAATCACGTTATTGCAACAACCCTACCACAAGTAGATTTGTTAGTGCAACAATATGATGTTTTGCCAAGAAATTGTAGCATGGTACCTCCCGGTATCGATGAAAATAGATTTTTTCCTGTACCCTCTAAAGAAAACGATAAAATTAGAGCAAAGTACGATATACACCCCACAGATGTTTTAGCTTTAGGAAGAATGGCACATAATAAGGGCTACGACTTGTTGATTAAAGCTTTACCAACCGTTTTCGATTTGTGCCCTGAAGCACGATTAGTAGCTGCTGTAGGCGGCGATTCTACCCAGGATAAACTTGGTATAAAAAAATTAAAGACTTTGGCTAATGAGCTTGGTGTTCAAGATAAAATTACATGGAAAAATTATATTGCAGACGAAGATTTAGCTAATGTATATCGTTCTGCAAATATTTTTGCTATGCCATCTAGATACGAGCCTTTTGGTATGGTAGCTATAGAAGCTATGGCTTGCGGAACACCAGCAGTGGTAACAGTGCATGGCGGTTTAAACGATTTAATTGATTTTGGTAATCAAGCATTATTTGCAGATCCGCATCGTTCTGTCGAGTTTGGGGCTATGATGGCAATGCCCTTACAGTATCCTACTTTAAGAAATGAAATTTCAGTAGAAGGTGCACGTTTCGCACGTCGTAACTTTGGGTGGACAGGTATTGCAAAACGTATTCTTGAAAAATTTAGAAACTCTATTAATCAGCGCACTATGGAATCTAATATTTACTAATATAATAATGTTATTTGATAAACTTAACGTTTTAACTTTATTCTAGGTATTAACCTATATTTTGGGTATATCAATAGATTGCTAAACTAAACTAAACTAAATCAAATTAGATTTGAATGGTTTTTTAAATTTCACAGGATTGAAACTAGGAAGAAAATTTTATAGCCTTTAAAGCGCTAAAAAAAAATAGAATATTATGCCAAAAATTGTTTGCTTTGGAGAAGTCCTTTTTGATATTTTTCCCGATAAAAAAATAATAGGAGGAGCACCATTAAATGTTGCTTTGCGGTTACATAGTTTTGGACACAGCATTGTTATGATTAGTGCTGTTGGAAAAGATGCTTTGGGAATGAATATTTTAAATTATTTGAAGGATAAAAACATTGATATATCTCAAATTCAAATAAATGATACTTTAAAAACAGGAGAAGTTGCTGTTAGTCTAAATTCAAAAGGGTCTGCGAGCTACAAAATTAATTATCCAAGAGCTTGGGACAATATAGTACTAAATCAAAAAATAATTAATAGCGTAACAAAATCTGATGCATTAGTCTTTGGAAGTTTAGCTGCCAGGGATACTGTTTCAAAAAATACACTGTGTAGTTTAATAGAATATTCAAAATACAAAATTTTCGATGTTAATTTAAGACCTCCGCATTATTCTTCATCTGTACTTTTTCAGCTTATGGAAAAAGCAGATTTTATAAAAATGAATGATGACGAGCTATACGAGGTTTGCGCTTTGTTTAATTCAAAATATAAATCATTAGAACAAAATCTGAAATTTATCGCACATAAAACTAATACTAATCACATTTGTGTTACTAAAGGTGAGCATGGTGCTGTTTTATTGTATGATGGTGTTTTATATTATAATAGTGGATATCAAATTAAAGTTATTGATACAGTTGGGGCAGGTGATTCATTTTTAGGGTCTTTAATTAGCCAGTTATTGCTAAACATAGATCCTCAAAAAGCTATTAATTTTGCATGTGCTGTAGGAGCGCTAGTTGCACAAAAGGAAGGGGCTAATCCAAAACTATCTAGTTTAGTAATAAATAATTTAATTAACCCAAAGTAATTTATGCATTACAAGTGCCATAAGTATGCTGAGGCATTATTTTTCCATTGGATGCTTTTAATATCTTTAAATTATTTTATTCTTGTATTATCTTATAGTGTTTAGTGTTAGATCTATTTAAAAAATGGGAAATCTAATCTTTTATTTTTTTGTGACGGCTGTCTTAAGGTATACTGCTTGTGTATTTAATAAATTTCACAAGCTTTTTTTTGCTAATTAGCGCTTTTATTTAGTGCAAATTGGATACGTAATTTTCAACATATATTTAAAATAATATTTTTATTAAGTTTATACATTATATTTTTACAAGTATAAACGCAAAAAAAAATCATTGAGAACATTTGCTCTCAATGATTTTTCATCTTTTTAAATTTAAATAAGTTATTTGATTATAAATTTTTTGTTGTAAGTTTTTCCCGTATTGTCGGTTACTTTAATAAAATAGACACCTGGAGAGAAGCTCTTGTTTTTAGATAAAGTAATACTATTGCTACTAGTTATCTGGGTGTGTATTGTTTTGCCCAGTACATCGGTTATTAAAATTTTAGAGCTTGTAATACCTAGTAATGAAATGTTAACAACATCAGAATTAGGGCTAGTATAAACTTTTATTGAATTTATCTGTTGGTCTGTATTATTAGTAGAGAGGGTAATTCCGTTAGTTATATTAAAATCTATAATACCGCTACCATAGGTGGCAAAACGTGCAGTATTAGTAGCTTCTATAAACTGTACATCAGTAAAAGATAATAAAGAAGGTACGTCTGCGCCATTCATTTTAAACCATTTGTTATTTGCTACAGAAAATACCCAAGCACCATCGAAGTCACAGGCAGCAAAAATAAATTGCCCGTCTTGAGAAGCGTCCATATCTATAATTTTTTTAACATTAAGTCCATTACTATGCTTAGTGAAAGATGCTCCTCCATCATTAGAAATTAAAAATATATTTCCTTTACCTGCATAATATACAGTTGCTTCGTCTATTGGGCTAGTAGCTATAACAGCTCTGGTTTTTCTATGAGAACCTTCACTTTGCGGCCATGCTCCAGAATAAGATGATTTTTTAAACGAAGTACCACCGTTAGTAGAGTACATGAAAGGGCCAGACTTCAAACCAGCATACCATCTATTAGTATTTAATTTAGAATAACCAAAACTGTGCGCTGGCTCAGAGAAAACATAAGGATGAAGTGTTTGAACTATGTTGTTATTTACATAAGCTATTTTTTGTAACTGAGTTCCCCATGGAATATAAACGGCATCCTCATTAGGATTGGGTGAAGCTATCATACTTGTTGCAGCGAAATTTCCATAAAAGTCCTTTTTTACAACTGTTGTATAGTTTCCTCCTCCAACTACACTAGCTCTTCCTATGGTTCCATAATAGTACCAATACCACGAAGACTCTCCTCCTTTAGCAACAGCAACCCTTAATATATCTGTATTGGCCTCTCTTAAAGTAGGTGAAATATAATCTGTATTAGTGCCGTCATCTGCAATAAAACTTTGTGATCCTCTATCTTGGTTTGCTGTGAACACTCTATTATATTTCTCGCTAGTTGCAGCGTCATAACATAGCATACTTGGGTTACCTTTATTAATACTTTTCCATGAGGTCCAAACATTTGGTGTTGAGGTATAGTAAGAACCGAAATCAAACCCAACAAATGTAAAGTTTCCACCGTTTTCCTTATCAAATGTTTTTAAGTGTTGTAAATCCCAAACATAATGCGTTTTAGAAGCTGATGATGGCCCAATTCTGTGCCTGTTTGTAGTCCAAGTTCGTCCATTATCCGTAGACATATTTAAGTCTAAAAAGCCTCTAAAAATAATATTTGGTTGGGTAGGGTGGATATCTAAAACATTTCTTTCGGTATTCGTACTAGATGTTTGAGTCCAAGTTGCACCCTCATCGTTAGAATAATAAATATCTGTATTATTAAAACTTATATAAAAGTGTACTTTATTATTAACTTCTGTAGCTACTACGCTTTGTAAACCATTTAAATCAACAGGTTGTCCCATATAAACTAAATCATTATTGTTTTCTGCCATGCGATACATAAAAACTTTATTATTACTTTTTCGTCGTGCAAAACAAAAAACGGTTTTACTATTATGGGGTTTATTTATAATTACATCAAATTCATTAATTGTTAAATGACTTGTTGATTGTGAGGTCGTGTAACTTAAACCATTATCGTTAGATATGTATATTCTATGGAATGCCGTATTGTTTGTACCAACATATCTTCCTCCGTGAGCTACAATACGTCTTCCTGCACCTTTTTTTGTAACGACTGTTTTAAAATTCCAGGAGTTTTGAAAAAGCGCTCCATTGGCATTTGCCCACGTGCGTCCTTCATCGTCTGAAAATTCCATTGCTCCGTTCGTTTTTTGGTGCAATAATCTAAAAGCTCCATTAGGAAGGTTAACACCGTTTAAATCATCACCGCGTAAATTTTTCTTTTGATTGCGAAGCGACCATTTTATATTTTGACTTTCATCAATTTTATACAAATGTCCGGCGTGAGAAACGACGTAAAGCTCTTCATTTACAGGGTCGTAAACAGAGCCATCTGACCGAAAACCACCTTCAGTATATTGCACACCGTTATTGGAATTCATATCAAAATGTTTTTGGCTCCAAAAACCGGAAAGACTACTATTGGCATAACTATATTCCTTTGGATTATTGCCGCGCTCCATATTACTTGAAGCGTTTTTTATGTATTTGGCTAGAGCTTCTTTTGAGGAAAACTTATTACCGTTTTCTTCAAGATTTTTTTGCGAAACCTTATAATTTTTAAGCGCTTCGCCTTTAAGATTATTAGGTTTAAATTCTAGTTCTTTAGGAAATGAAGTTTCGTCCATAGCCCTTTCGTATGCTATTTCTTCCTCACTTTCTTCTTCAAAACCTTCTTCATGCATTTCGCTATTACTTTCAATAGCTATAACATCTTGTCTAGTAGAAAAGAATAAAGCAAGGGATGTTAAGGTTAAAAAAACAATACCCGTAAAAATAATTTTTTTCATATTTCTGTATTTTGTGGTTATAGAGTTATAATCGTATTGATAATATGCCTACAAAATACTTTTAATTAAGCTAAAAAAATATTAATAAATTATGAGCTTTTATCTACTGTGTTTATATAAAACCTATTATCAATCAGTAAGTTAGGTGTTTTTTTAGTGTTTTCCAAATTTTTCCATTGCTCATTTGGGAATAACCAAATATTTTCGCCATTTAAATTTATTTTTAATGGCATATTAAACCCTTTTACAACGTTAGTATATCTATATTCTAGGGTAGTCTTATTAATTTTATATTCAAGTGTTGGGATTTTTGTGGTTCTAAGGTATTGCTCAAAAAATATGGTTAAATCAATCTCTGTTTCTTGGTTTAAAAAGTTTTCAATTTGTTTTGTAGTAACGGTTTTATGGTAATATACGACATTCATTTTGCGTAAAATTTTGCGCCATTTTTCATCATTTTTAATAAGCTGTCTTAGTGTGTGTAACATATTTGCGCCTTTGTAATACATATCTGAGGATCCTTCTTTATTTACGTTATAAAAACCTATTAAAGGTCTATCATTCAGAATGTTTTTTCGCGTACCTATTACATATTCAGAGGCTGCATTTTCGCCATAGTAATAATCCAAATATAAACTTTCGGAATAGGCTGTGAAGGCTTCATGAATCCACATGTCTGCTGCATCTTTATTTGTAATGTTATTAGCGAACCATTCATGCCCAGACTCATGAATAATTATAAAATCGAATTTTAACCCCCATCCGGTACCCGACAAATCACTTCCCAAATAACCATTTTTAAAACCATTTCCGTAAGTCACAGAGCTTTGGTGCTCCATACCCAAGTAAGGAACCTCAACTAATTTAAAACCATCCTTGTAGAAGGGGTATTGACCAAACCAATGCTCAAAAGCTTTCATCATCATTGGGGCCTGTTTAAATTGTACTTTGGCTTTATCAAGGTTGTATCTTAATACATAATAATCCATATCTAGATTTCCACCTTGGCCATCATAAACCTCAGAGAAATTAACATAATCGCCAATATTAATATTTACCCCATAGTTGTTTATTGGGTTTTTTACAACCCAGTGATATGTTTTGGTATCTCCAATACGCTCAATTAATCGTAATTTACCATTGGATACATTTATGAGTTTACTAGGTACATTAACACTTATTTTCATGCTATCTACCTCATCATACATATGGTCTTTACACGGCCACCATACACTTGCACCAAGACCTTGGCATGAAGATGCAATAAAATGATTGTTATTTTTGTCTTTTTTCCAGGAGATGCCGCCATCCCAAGGTGCTTTTACGGCTTCTTTTGGGTAGCCCTCGTAATATACTTCGACTGTATTTGAAGTTTTTATATTTTGTTTATTAGCTAATGTTATAAAATGTGCATTACCGTCGTGCTTAATATTTAATTCTTTTCCATTTTGTATTGCTTTTAATAATTTCATGGGCGACTGTAAATCAATTTGCATTACAGAGTCCTGTTTTAAAACGTTATATTGAATGGTGTTTTTCCCTGAAATAAACTTGGTTTCCGGATCCACCTTTATATCTAAATGGTAATATGTTAAATCCCACCACTCGCGTTCGGGGGTAATACTACCTCTTAGGGTGTCTTGTCTTGTGAAATTTTGTTTATCGTTAAGAAGGTTTTGTGAAAACGATTGTAATGATAAACAGCTAATTAATAGGTAAATAGTTGTTCTAATATGTTTCATTTAAAGATTATTTTATCGCATGATTTGATTAGGGAAAACTACGGCACTTTCAAAACCATTTTTGCTAATGGATGCTATACCAAAAAAAGAATTATCAATAACAATTCCATTTAACGTGAATTCTGAAACATTACCAACAACTCTAGAGTGATCCCAAGTAGGGGAGGTTGTATCGCGCCAGTATATTTTGTAGCCTATGGCACCATTTACTTTATTCCATTTAAGTTTTACGGCGGGTTCAACAATACCTCCAATAGCAACATTTTTAGGCCCTGGAGGTGCCCAAGCTAAGCTGGCTAGGTTTATGGCGTTAACTGCCGTGAGTTTTTTGGCATATTCAAAATTAACATGTTCAATAACATCGCCATATTTTATACCGTTTTCTTCTCTAATATCTTGATGTTGTTGTGTGTAGTTTTCATGAGCTTCCATAATACGTATTCCGGCAAAACCTAAATCGTTAAAAGGCCTATGGTGTCCACCTCTTCCAAAACGGTCTAATCTGTAAACCATCATAGGATTCATTTCTGGCATATATGCTTTTGTGGTTTTATAAATATATCTTGCTAATTGTCTTGATATTCCATCTACTTCGCCTCCATAAAAGCGTCTTTTTTTGCGGTCTTGTTCAATTTCATTAGCTGGTACACCTTCAGAAAAAATTCTAAAAGTTCTATTATCAATAACACCATCAACCCCTTTAATATTACCAATCATATCATTATTAAAAACTCCAATAATATTCCAGTTTTTCTTTTTAGCAAAAGCAGCTAAACCCGCACCACCAAATAAGCCTTGTTCTTCCCCAGATAATCCTACATAAATAATACTGTTTTCGAAGCTATATTTTGATAGTACACGTGCTGCTTCGAGGGTGCCTGCCATTCCTGAAGCATTATCGTTAGCTCCTGGTGCATCTGTTGTAAAATCCATAGTATCACTAGCTCGGGAATCAATATCGCCACTCATTATAACATAACGGTTAGGGTATTTTGTTCCTTTCTGTATAGCCACAACATTAACAACCCATGCATCATGTGGTACACGGTTATTTTCTTTTTTCGCTACAAAATCCTTTTGGTAAAATACCTCTAAGCAATTATCACAGTTTCGAGAAATACTTTTAAATTCAGATTTTATCCAACGTCTTGCAGCACCAATACCACGTGTGGATGAAATGGTATCGCTAAATGTATTTCTTGTACCAAAATTAACTAGTGTTTGAATATCTTTTTCAATTCTCTGAGCTGAAACCTCTGAAATAATATCATAAAGTTTGGTATTATTTTGTGCGACTACTATTTGTATTAAAAGACAAAAGATTAAAATGAGTGTTTTATGCATATTAAAAAATTTTATTTAAAAATACTGAAATAAAAAACGCCTCGAAAATTAATGCGAGGCGTTTTTTTAGTAATTATTTTTTTTACTTAATAATTTCAGTTTTGTATTAAAAGCAATATTTATTTTCTTTTTTTACTTTTTCTGCTATTTCATTTCGCAAATCAACAATATCCGGGAAGTTTGTATATTTAGTAAAACGCTTAAGTCCCATTAACATCATTCTCTGTTCGTCTCCTTCAGCAAACGAAATAATACTTTCTTTTCCTTTTCCTTCAACAATACTTACCGCATTATATAAGTATAATTTAGACATGGCAATTTGTACGGCTTGTTCTTTTTCGCTAGTACGTTTTGCGTTTTTTTCAGTTCTAAGGATAGTGGATTCTGCCATATAAATTTCAATTAAAATATCTGAAGCAGCAATTAATAATTGTTGATGTTGGTCTAATTCAGTACCATATTTTTGTACTGCAGCTCCTGCAACCATTAAGAATACTTTTTTAAGTCTACCAATAATAGCTTTTTCTTCTGAAAACAACTCTGAATAATCGGGTGTTTCAAATGAAGGAATCCCCATTAGTTCGTTTGCTACTTCTGTTGCAGGCCCTAATAAATCTACATGACCTTTCATGGCCTTTTTAACAAGCATACCTACAGATAACATGCGATTAATTTCGTTGGTACCTTCATATATTCTAGCAATACGAGCATCTCTCCAAGCAGATTCCATTGGCGTTTCTTCCGAAAATCCCATGCCACCAAAAATCTGAATACCTTCATCAGCACAGTTTTGTACATCTTCCGATACTGCAACTTTTAGTATAGAACATTCAATAGCATACTCCTCAACACCTTTAAGTTCTGCTTCTTGGTGCGTATTGCCTGCTGCGTGACGAAGTGCAATACGATCTTCAATATTTTTTGAAGCCCTGTAAGTTGCAGATTCACCAGCGTAAGCATTAGTAGCCATTTCTGCTAATTTCATTTTAATAGCTCCAAAATCTGCAATGGGAGTTTTAAATTGTTTACGCTCCATAGCATATTTAACACCATAGTTTAGAATTCTACGTTGCGAATCCAAACAAGCTGCAGCTAGTTTAATACGACCAACATTAAGTGCATTCATAGCAATTTTAAAACCTTCGCCACGCCCAGCTAGCATATTTTCTATTGGTACAACAGTGTCGTTAAAAAATACTTGTCGGGTAGATGAAGCACGAATACCTAATTTATGCTCTTCTTCGCCCATGGTAATGCCATTTTTAGCATCATTTTCGACAATAAAACCTGTTATATTTTTATCATCTTCAATTCGGGCAAAAACGATCATAACGCTACAAAAGCCAGCGTTTGAAATCCACATTTTTTGACCATTAATTTTGTATGATTTGCCATCTTCCGATAATTCAGCAGTTGTTTTTCCTGAATTAGCATCAGAACCTGCTCCCGGTTCGGTTAAACAGTAGGCTCCAAACCATTCGCCTGTTGCTAATTTGGGTACATATTTTTGTTTTTGCGCTTCTGTACCGTATAAAGTTATTGGCATAGTACCAATACCTGTGTGAGCTCCAAATGCCGTGCTAAAAGATCCTGTACCACTAGAAATATAGTCGCATGTTAAAACTGTTGATACAAAACCCATAGCCAAACCACCATAAGCTTCAGGTACGGCAACACCTAAAAAGCCTAGTTCGCCAGCTTTGCGCATAACGCTTTCTGTTAACGCATAATCTTTAGCTTCAAAACGAGCTCGATGTGCAATAATTTCACGATCGTTAAATTCTGAAACTGCCTCTTTCATCATACGCTGCTCTTCTGAAAAATCTTCAGGAGTAAATATATCTTCACATTTTGTTTCCTTCACCAGAAACTGTCCGCCTCTTAATAATTCTTTTTCGTCTGCCATATTTTGTAGATTTTAACGATTAAGCCTTAAATCGGTTTACGTTAACATTTAAAGCTTAAATTATGTTTTGTATAGTTATTGTATTTTAATTGTTCTAGTCTTGGTTGTATATTATTTTCTTTTTTTACTAAGTAGCTAGAGATTGTTTATGTAATTTATTGAGTGTTGTTCATTTAACATGTTTACAGCAATAAATATTTTAATTCTACATAAGTATTATCTAGTTTCTTAATTAAGAAATTCAAATACACCGCATGCACCTTGACCTGTACCTACGCACATAGTAACGGCACCATATTTACCTTGCATGTTTTGTTTACGCATTTCATCAAACAATTGTACTGATAGTTTTGCACCTGTACAACCTAAAGGATGCCCTAATGCAATGGCACCACCATTTACATTTATTATATCTGGGTTTAAATTTAGTTCTTGAATTACAGCTAAGGATTGTGATGCAAATGCTTCATTCAATTCAATTAACGATAAATCATTTTGTTTTAACCCTGCTTGTTTAAGTGCTTTTGGGATGGCTTTTACGGGGCCAATACCCATAATGCGAGGTTCTACGCCTGCAGCTGCATAATTAACCATTCTTGCAATAGGCTCAAGGTTTAGTTCTTTAACCATGGCTTCGCTCATGACCATTACAAAAGCTGCACCGTCGCTCATTTGAGATGAGTTTCCTGCAGTTACACTTCCACCTGCTGCAAAAACGGCACGTAATTTTGCTAAAACTTCTTTACTTGTTCCAGCACGAGGACCTTCATCTTTTGTAACGGTATACTTTTTTGTAGCTTTTTTTCCGTTAACATCAATATAGGTTTGTTCTACATCTATAGGAACAATTTGTTCTTGAAAGCGATTTTCTGCCTGTGCTTTTAAAGCTTTCATATGCGAGTTAAAAGCAAACTCATCTTGATCCTCACGAGATATTTTAAATTGTTTTGCTACAGCTTCAGCGGTATTTCCCATACCCCAATAATAGTCTTCATGTCCCGCTTTAACAATAGCGTCGTAATTTAATTCGGGTTTAAACCCCGTCATAGGAACGCTACTCATACTTTCGGCACCACCTGCGATAATACAATCTGCCATGCCTGCTTGTATTTTTGCCGTTGCCATACCTATAGTTTCTACACCAGAAGAGCAAAAACGGTTTACAGTAACGCCAGGAACATCAACTACGTCTAGTCCCATTAAGGATATTAAACGTGCCATATTTAAACCCTGTGCACCTTCTGGCATAGCGTTACCAACAATAACATCATCAATACGTTTCGGATCTAAACCTGGTAGTTCCTTCATCATGTGTTTGATGGTTTCTGCTGCTAATTCATCTGTTCTTTTAAAGCGGAAAACACCCTTTGGTGCTTTACCAACTGCAGTTCTGTAAGCTTTAACTATATATGCTGTTTTCATTTGGTTTTCTTTAAGATTGATAAAATAAAGAGGCTTTTATCGATACACGACTTTAGCCACGTTAGTTGTTCTTAATTTCTAAGTGGTTTTCCTTTAGTTAGCATATGCTGAATACGTTCTAATGTTTTACGTTCTGTACATAAAGAAAGGAATGCTTCGCGTTCAAGATCCAACAGGTATTGTTCTGTAACTAGAGTAGGTTCAGATAAATCCCCACCAGCCATAACATAGGCTAGTTTATTTGCAATTTTCATATCATGTGCGCTTATGTAGTTAGAGTCTTTCATAGAATCTGTTCCTACCATAAACATGCCTAGGGCCTGTTTACCTAACACCATAACATCTTTACGTTTTACAGGTTGCGTGTATCCAGCATCGGCCATAAGTTTGGCATGTGCTTTTGCTGTAGCTATTTGTCTATCTTTATTAACAACTACAACATCTTTCCCTTTTTGAAGCAATCCTAAATCAAAAGCTTCATAGGCTGAAGTTGATACCTTTGCCATACCAATGGTTAAGAAATATTCTTGTAAGGTATTTAGTTGCACATCACCTTTTCTAAATGTATCAGATGCGCGCAATGCCATTTCTTTTGAGCCACCGCCACCAGGAATAACACCAACACCAAACTCTACTAGGCCCATGTATGTTTCTGCTGCTGCAACAATTTTATCGGCATGTAGAGAGATTTCGCAACCACCACCCAGTGCCATACCATGTGGTGCGGAAATTGTTGGTATTGACGAATAGCGCATGCGCATCATTGAATCTTGAAAATATTTAATAGCAGCGTTAAGCTCGTCATACTCTTGCTCTGCAGCCATCATAAAAATCATACCAATATTTGCGCCTACAGAGAAGTTTGGACCTTGGTTTCCAACAATTAATCCGGCAAAATCTTTTTCAGCCAAATCAATAGCTTTGTTTAAACCTGCTAAAACATCGCCACCAATGGTATTCATTTTGGATTGGAATTCTACATTTAAAATACCATCACCTAAATCTTGAACAGAAACTCCCGAGTTTTTAAAAACTTCAGATGTTTTTCTAATATTATCCAAGATAATAAAGCTGTCTTGTCCAGGAATTTTTTCCTGTAATTTTTTAGGAATATCATAAAAATATGATGCACCATCTTGAATAGAGTAGAAGCTATCGGAGCCAGAAGCAATCATATCATGTACCCAGTCTGCAGGTTGCAAGCCTTCTGCTTGCATTATTTCAATACCTTTTTCAACGCCAATGGCATCCCAAATTTGAAATGGGCCATGTTCCCAACCAAAACCGGCTTTCATGGCATCGTCAATTTTATATAATTCGTCTGTGATTTCAGGAACTCGATTTGAAACATAAGCGAATAAGGCAGAAAAACTTTTTCTGTAAAATTCCCCTGCTTTATCTTTCCCTTTTACAAGAACTTTAAAGCGGTCTGCAACACGATCGATAGACTTTGTTAACTCTAAAGTGGCAAATTTAGCACGTTTAGCAGAACGATACTCAAGCGTATTTAAATCTAGTGTTAAAATTTCTTTTTGTCCTTCATCCGAAACTGTTTTTTTGTAAAAGCCTTGACCTGTTTTGCTTCCTAACCATTTGTTTTTCATCATGGTATTGATAAAATCTGGCAGTTTGAACAGTTCTAAACGCTCGTCATTTGGGCAGTTTTCTCCAATACCGTTAGCAACATGTACTAAAGTATCTAAGCCAACAACATCCACTGTTCTGAATGTGGCCGATTTTGGCCGGCCTATTACAGGGCCAGTTAATTTATCAACTTCTTCTATCGTAAGATCTAAATCTTTAACCGTGTGGAATAAGCTTTGGATACTAAAAATACCAATTCGGTTGCCAATAAATGCAGGTGTATCTTTGGCAATTACAGAGGTTTTTCCAAGAAATTGTTCCCCATAACTGTTTAAAAATTCTAAAACATCAGGGTTTGTTTTTGGACCAGGAATAATTTCGAATAACTTTAAATAACGTGCAGGGTTAAAAAAGTGAGTACCACAGAAATTTTTCTGAAAATCTTCAGATCTTCCTTTACTCATAAATTTTATAGGAATACCCGATGTGTTACTAGTTATTAAAGTGCCTGGTGTTCTGTATTTTTCAAGTTTTTCAAAAACCTGTTGTTTAATATCTAAACGCTCAACAACAACCTCCATTATCCAATCCACGTTTGCTACTTTAGCAATATCATCCTCAAGGTTACCAATGGTTATTCGATGTGCAAAATCTTGGTGATAAATGGGCGCTGGTTTAGATTTTAATGATGCGGTTAAAGCGTCATTTACTAATCTATTTCGTACAACTTGGTCGCTTAAAGTAAGCCCCTTTGCTTTTTCTTTATTGTTTAGTTCTTGTGGTACTATATCTAATAAAAGAACTTCTACACCAATATTAGCAAAATGACATGCAATGCCACTTCCCATAATTCCGGAACCTACAATAGCTATTTTTTTAATTATTCGTTTGTTCATATTATTTTAACTATCAGATTTATTATATATTTTTTTATTGCAAACCATGTCGGTTATTAATTCTGCTACCTCATGAAAATGCTTTAATTTTTCTTCTGAGATTTGGTTTTTGATACTATTATTAAAGGTTAAAACCTTTTCTTTTGAGTATACTCTTTTTTCTCTACCAAATTCAGTGAGACTAATTATAACACCACGACCATCCTTAGGGTTTGGTTTTCTGGCTATTAAGCCCTTTTTTTCCATTGTTTTTAGTATTCTAGATAAACTAGTTGCTTCCATACCCATTTTTGGGCCTAAAGCTGTTGATGGTGTGCCTTTTTCTGGATCAATACTTAGTAAAGTAAATCCCGTGGCCATTGTGCTTTCAAACTTTGCTGCTTGTTCGTTATACATTTTTTGAACCGCTAGCCATGTTGTTCTAAGCGCATAATCGATAGTTTTGTCTTTCATTTTTAATGGAACTGTACCCAAATATAAATAAAAATACTATGCACGCATAATAAATTAGGCATATTTAGTTAAAATATTTTTTATTTTTTAAATTATGGTTTATAGATGTGTTTACGGTCTATAAATATTTTCAATTAAATTTGCGTACATTTTTGTTATAATGTCTCTTTTCATTTTCATGGTAGGGGTAAGCTGGCCGCCTTCAATAGACCAAATATCTGGTGTAAGCTCAAATTTTTTAATTTGTTCCCATTTACCAAATTTAGTGTTGTATTTATTAATCTCTTTTTGTATTCGATCTTTTACAATTTTTGAATTGACTATTTCAGTGTCTGTTTTTCCAACACCATTCTGTTTTAGGTCAATCCAATCTCTAATAAAATTGAAATTAGGTTGAATTAATGCAGCAGGCATTTTTTCGCCTTCACCAATCACTATAATTTGTTCTATAAATAGAGACTGTTTCATTTCATTTTCTAACAGCGGTGGGATAATGTATTTTCCGCCAGAGGTTTTAAACATTTCCTTTTTGCGCCCAGTAATTTTTAAAAAGCCTTCAGAGTCAATTTCTCCCTTGTCACCAGAATGAAAATAATCTCCCGTCATTACGCTAGCTGTTTTTTCAGGGTCTTTATAATAGCCCATCATTATATTTGGGCCTTTTATTAAAATTTCTCCATCGTCTGCAATTTTTACGTCAACATTATTAATAGGTATTCCTACGCAGCCAACTTTAAACATGTTATCTGCATATTTTCCAACGGATACTACTGGTGATGTTTCTGTTAGGCCATAGCCCTCCATGATTTGCATGCCGGCGGCTGAAAATATTCTAGTTAATCGTGGCTGAAGTGCTGCGCTTCCTGAAACCATGGTATATAGTTCGCCTCCTAATGCTTCTCGCCATTTGTTAAAAATAAGTTTATTAGCAATACTTAGCTTAAGTTCGTACCAAAGGCCATTTCTTTTATAAGGCTCCCAGACTTCCGCAAGATTAACAGCCCAGAAAAACAGCGCTTTTTTTATGCCTGATAAATCTTCGCCTTTTGCAATAATCTTATCATAAACTTTTTCTAATAACCTAGGTACTACACTCATCATGTTAGGTTTGATTTCTTTGGCGTTGTCTCCAATTTTATCAAGTGCCTCGGCGTAGTAAATGGAAGTGCCTGCGTGTTGATAAACGTAAATAAGAACGCGCTCGAAAACATGGCATATAGGTAAAAAACTTAAAATTCTAGTTTCTTTTTCTTTTAAGGGTACTCTAGGTATACTATTTAAAACATTACTTGTAATATTCCAATGAGAAAGCATTACGCCCTTAGGTTTTCCTGTAGTACCAGAAGTGTAAATTATGGTAGCTAAATCAGATGGTTTTACGTTATTCTTCCTTTGCTCAACATCGTTTTGGTTTGCTTGGTCTTCGCCTAATTCTAATAATTCGGAATAGTGTTTGCATCCCTCAATATGATCGAATGTATAGACTTCCTTGAGTTTTGTATTCGATTTTATTTTATTTAGCTTTTTTAAAACCTCTATATCGGAAACAAAACAGTAGGTAGATTCGCTATGGTTTAATACATATTCGTAATCCTCGGCACTAATAGTCGGGTAAATTGGAATATTTTGTGCTCCAGTTTGAAGAATACCAATATCCATAATATTCCATTCTGTTCTATTATTTGTGGAAATTATAGCAATTTTATCGTCTTTTTTAACGCCTAGTTTTAATAGAGCACGGCTTATTGCATTGGCTTTGTCCATGTATTCTTGTGTCGATGTTTTAACCCATTCACCATTGTATTTGGTTACCAAAGCAGCAGCATTAGGTTTGTTTTCTAGTTGGTAATAAGGGAAATCAAAAAGTCGCGTTATTTTTTTCATAGCTTTTAGTTAAAGTATATATATTTCTAGTCCCTTATTAGTACTGTAAGTGAGCATAATAAATTTATCTTTAATATATAATTTGTAAAGTATGAAAATAAATAGAATTTTCAAATAATCAACAAAAAAAGGAGCTAATTATTAGTTAGCTCCTTGTTATTTTATTAAAAGTATAAATTTATTTGTTTTCAATCCATAACCTAGCGTTAATAAAGGCTTCTAGCCAAGGTGAAACACTATCCTTACGTTCATTTGGGTAGTTTGCCCAGTTCCATTGAAATGTGGAACGTTCTATATGTGGCATAGTTACTAAATGGCGCCCCGTTTTGTCGCTTAACATAGCGGTATTAAAATCTGATCCATTTGGATTGTTTGGGTAACTTTCATAACCATATTTTGCAACAATTTGATATTTATCCTCAGTGTATGGTAAGTTAAATTTTCCTTCGCCATGAGAAATCCAAACGCCTAAAGTACTGCCTGCTAATGTGGAGAGCATTACAGAATTGTTTTCCTGTATTTTAACAGATGTAAAAGAGCTCTCGTGTTTATGCGAATCATTATGGTGCATTTTTCCATGAATCTCATGGTCTGGATTAATCAAATCTAGCTCCATCATTAATTGGCAACCATTACAAATCCCTACAGATAGGGTGTCTTCTCTCTCAAAAAAGTTTTTAATTAATTTATTTGCTTTTTTGTTATACTTTATAGCGCCTGCCCAACCTTTTGCAGATCCTAAAACATCTGAGTTTGAGAAACCTCCAACAGCACCTAAAAATTGAATGTCTTCAAGTGTTTCACGACCAGAAATTAAATCTGTCATGTGTACATCTTTCACATCAAAACCAGCTAAGTACATAGCGTTTGCCATTTCACGTTCTGAGTTACTTCCTTTTTCACGTAAAATCGCTGCTTTTGGTCGTTTACCTTTAAAAGTTTCTAATTTTCCTGTAAAATGTTTTGGGAAAATATATTTTAAAGGTTGATTTTTATAATTATTAAATCGTTTTTCAGCTAATCCGTTTGCGGTTTGTTTTTGGTCTAGTAAGAATGATGTTTTATACCAAACATCTCTAGTTTCGGATATATTAAATTCGAAACTATCGTTGTTATTTTTAATAGTTACTTGGCCAGAATTATTTACAGTTCCTATGTTAACAAAAGTAATATTGTTTTTAGCTAAAATAGCTTCAACAGATGTTTCTGCTTGAAAAACAAGACCTGAATTTTCAGAAAATAAAACTTTTATAGAATCTTCTTCATTTAGTTTAGAAATATCCAAATTAGCACCTAAATCTACATCAGCAAAACATAATTCTAATAACGTTGTAATTAAGCCGCCCGAAGCTACATCGTGCCCTGCAGTAATTTTATTATCTACAATTAAATTTTGTATTGTATTAAATACGTTTTTAACATATTGGGCATCTTTTACATTAGGAGCATCGTTTCCAATAGTATTTAAAACTTGATTAAAAGAACTTCCGCCAAGTTTAAAATCGTCTTGAGATACATTAATATAGTAAATATTACCTCCGTTTTGTTTAAAAACAGGCTCAACAACCTTTGTGATGTCGTTACAATTAGCACCTGCAGAAATAATAACTGTACCAGGAGAAATCACATCGCCATCAGGATATTTTTGTTTCATGGATAATGAATCCTTTCCTGTAGGGACATTTATGCCTAAATTAATGGCAAATTCAGAAACGGCTTTAACAGCTTCGTATAAACGGGCATCTTCGCCTTCATTTTTACATGGCCACATCCAATTGGCAGATAATGAAACTGCATTCAGGCCATCTTTTAAAGGCGCCCAAACCAAGTTTGTAAGTGCCTCGGTTATTGAGTTTCTACTTCCTGCAACCGGATTAATTAAACCGGAAATAGGCGAGTGCCCAATAGAGGTTGCCACACCTTCTTTACCTTTAAAATCCAGAGCCATTACACCTAGATTATTTAAAGGAATTTGTAAAGGTCCAACGCATTGTTGTTTTGCTACTTTACCACCCACACAACGGTCCACTTTATTAGTTAACCAATCTTTACAAGCAACAGCTTCTAACTGTAATACTTGCTCTAAATATATTTTTAAATTTTTTGTTTTATACCTTGGGTTCTTATAATTTCTAGTAATTGTTTTATCTTTTAAAACGGTTTTAGGGGAACTTCCAAACATGTCTTCCATAGCTAAATCCATAGGTTTGTGGCCGTTGGTTTTAGATTCGAAAGTAAAACGATTATCGCTAGTAACATCACCCACAGTGTACATTGGTGAACGCTCACGGCTTGCTATATTTTGCAACGTTTCAATATGTTTTTTGGCAATTACTAAGCCCATACGCTCTTGCGATTCATTACCAATTATTTCCTTATCAGATAGCGTAGGGTCGCCAACAGGAAGTGCGTCTAGATCTATTTTTCCGCCGGTATCCTCAACCAATTCCGAAAGACAATTTAAATGGCCGCCTGCACCATGATCGTGAATAGATACTATAAAATTTTCATCACTCTCTACCATACCACGAACTGCATTTGCGGCACGCTTTTGCATTTCAGGATTGGAGCGTTGTACGGCGTTTAGCTCAATTCCAGAAGCAAAGGCTCCAGTATCGGCAGAAGAAACTGCAGCACCACCCATACCAATTCTGTAATTTTCGCCACCAAGAATTACTATTTTGTCATCTTTTTTTGGCGTGTCCTTTAAAGCCTGGTCTGCTTTGCCGTAGCCAATACCACCGGCTTGCATAATAACTTTATCAAAACCTAAACGTCTAGGTTTAGCATCGCTAGAAGAAGCGTTTTCGTTATGCTCAAAAGTTAAAACTGAACCAACAATTAGTGGTTGTCCAAATTTGTTTCCAAAATCTGATGCACCATTTGATGCTTTTATTAAAATATCCATTGGTGTTTGGTAAAGCCATGGTCTAGCTTTAAATTTTTGTTCCCAATGTCTGTTCTCTTCTAATCGTGAATAAGAGGTCATGTAAACCGCAGTACCCGCTAATGGCAAGGAGCCTTTTCCGCCGGCAAGTCGGTCTCTAATTTCGCCACCAGCACCAGTTGCTGCACCGTTAAAAGGCTCAACTGTGGTTGGGAAATTATGAGTTTCCGCTTTAAGCGAAATAACGGAATCAAAATCTTTAGTTGTGTAATAATCAGGAATATCAGCACGTGTAGGTGCGAATTGCTCAACGGTTGGTCCTTTAACAAAAGCCACATTATCTTTATAAGCAGAAACAATATCGTTTGGGTGTTCCTCAGACGTTTTTCGAATCATTTTAAAAAGTGATACTGGTTTTTCTTCGCCGTCAATTACAAACGTGCCATTAAAAATTTTATGGCGACAATGTTCTGAATTTACTTGTGAAAATCCAAAAACTTCAGAATCGGTTAATGGTCTGCCTATTTTAGTAGCCACGCTCTCTAAATAAGTAACTTCTTCATCGCTTAAAGATAGGCCTTCCTCTTGGTTATAAGCGGCAATATTTTTAATGTTTAATATCGCTTCTGGTTTAATATCTATAGTAAATACAGTTTGATTTAAACCATTAAATTTTTCAGAAATCATAGGGTCAAAATCATTAAAACTCTCTGTAACCACTTTAAATTCTTCAATTCTAATAATATCTTTAATCCCCATGTTTTGGGTAATTTCAACAGCATTAGTACTCCAAGGTGTAATCATGGCAGCTCTTGGGCCAACTAAAATACCACTAATAGTGTTTTGTTCTATTTTAGGTTGTTCCCCAAATAACCATGTTAGTTTCGAAATAGTTTCGGTTGATAATTCTTTTGTTGTTTGAACAGCAAATATCTTATTTGTTACGTCTCCAAAGAAATGAATCATTAGCTCTTGATTTGTGTGAATTAATAGAAAGCTCAAATTTAGGTTTTTTTGGTGAAATTTTGATTAAAAATACAAATAGGTAATTCGTAGTCCCTTGTATTTTTTTATTTCACATAAAAAATAATTTTAAACAAAAAAAAGCGGCTTGAAAAGCCGCTTTATGTTATAATTGAAATTGGTTTTATTGTTTTATTATTTTCTTGGTAATAGTTTTAAATTCTGATGACAATTGTAGAAGATAAACACCGCTTTCAATTCTAGACGTGTTTATTGTTTGATTAGTTGAGGAAATATGGCCTTTTTGTACGCTCTCACCTAAAAGATTGTAAATTTCAAAATTCAAATTTGTATTGGTGCTTACCTTAAAATAATTACCTCTTATAGGGTTTGGGTATATTTTTAGTTCTTTTAAATAAAAACTTTCTTGATTTAAAGTAGTTTGTAGGCAGGTCCATGATAGATCTTCAAAAATAACACGATCTGAAGTTGAAGAAGGGTTATTCAGAATTACTGTAACATCTCCTAACATGTTAATGTTTGGAATGGTTGTAGTTTGTACTTCATCGCTATAAGGAATCTTACCTACTACGGTGTTATTTACAACAACATCGAAAGTACCTGAACCACCGCTAAAAATACGCTGTGTAGTTACGGTTAGATCGCTTATACCATATGGAGTTGCAGGTGCCGTTAATGCGCCATTTCTAATTGCGATAACTTTGCTATTATTTACAGTTTGATCTATACGTGCTCCTGTTGCATTCCACACCAAAGCATTATCGCCTGTCCATGTTCTGTTAGTGTATTGGCTATCACGATCACTGCTTGATTCTAGATTGCTAAATGTTTCTGTAGTGCATGGGGCTGCCGCAGCCTCTTTATAGCAGGTCCATGATAAATTTTCAATAATAACACGATCTCGGCTAGACGAAAAATTATTTAAAACAACATCAATATCACCAGCAATATTAATGTTTTCTATTGTTATGGTTTCTAATATATCGGTGTATGGCAATTGCTCAATTGTAAGGCCGTTAACGCTAAGATCGAACGTTCCTGAACCGCCACTAAAAACACGTTGGGTAGTTAGCGTTAATTGCCCAATACCATTAGAGAAAGTTGGAGCGGTTATTGTGCCTTGACGTATAATAATTGCTTTGCTATTATTTACCGTTTGGTCTATTCTAGCTCCTGTGGCTTTCCAATTTAAGCCATTAGTATCTGTCCATGTTCTATCTCCATATTGGTTATCGTTAATACCTTCTGTAGATGTTAAGTTATCAAAGGTTTCTAAAACACAATTGTCTTCTAGGCTAACGGTACTTTCTAATGTTGTTGCGGCTGTAGTATTGCTTAGTGTTGATTTGTTATTTGCGAAATCACTGGCTAAAACGGAAAACTGATAAGTGGTTTCTGGTGCTAGGTCTGTAACTGTTAAAGATGTTGTTGAACCATTGGTTGAAACGAAAAAAGCATCATCGACATGAATTTGATAAGCGGTCACACCTGTATTATCGGTTGAAGGTTCCCAGTTTAAATCTACAGTGGTGCTTGTAGAGTTGGTAGCTGTAAGGTAGGTTGGTGAAGTAGGCGCTTCCATGTCGCTAGGTTGATCATCTCCCCAACGATTTGTTGCTGGTGCACCTCCCCAAATTATAGTTGCTAAATATGGGTTATCTATAAATGGGTTTCTATTTCCTTGTCCATATGCGTTGGTAGCGTCGCTGTGGTAAGTGTTTCTTTGGTCTTCAATAATAGATACAGGGTCTTGAGCATTCCATTCTAAAAGCAGATTAATCATGTTAGGATCTACAACGTTTTTTTCGCCAACCGCTACGTAACTTGGTTTACATTGTGTACCATATCTTAAATACATATACATAATTATTCTAGCAGCATCACCTTTCCATTCATCACCAGGGTACCAACTGCCCTCTAGTTTTTTTGCTGTATTTGTAAGAGTAACACCATTTTTTATGTTTGTTATATACTTTAAATTTCCGCGATTGGAGTTCATTTTTACATCAGATGGCCTCAGGTTATGTGCATCTGCATAAGGTGGTACGTTTCTGCCTGTACTTGATAATTTTGGATTGGCTAACGAGTTAGGGAAGGTGTGTTCTCTATTCCAATCTGTACCTGTATTACCGCCGCTTCTTGTGTTACTTCGCGTACGGTCTGTAATGTAATTATTATCAACATCGTTAAAACCATAAATTAACAAAACGTTATTTGGGTTTGCAGGGTCTTGATCTGTAATTTTACTAGCTTCCCATATACCGGGTGTATAACTTAAGTAATTTGTGTGTTTTACTGCTGTTTCTGTTGCCAAATTGTTAAATAAGGGCATGCCGGATTGCGAAAAATCGATATTTTGATAATAGTTTTGCTGTGCTGCAGGAGGTGTTAGCTGCGCAAAACTTAAGCTTGTAATGAGGGAAAATAATACGTAAAAATGTTTCATGGGAATACGGATTAAAAGTGTTTTTTTTGATTAATTAAAAACTAAATGTACTTTACATCTTAATTTTTTGCAAAATTAAAATCATTTAAGTCCCCCAATGTTAACAAATTATCAAATTAACGTTGTGTTTTTTTAACTTTATACGCTTAAAATGAAGCTTGGTTTTATTTTAAAATTTTTAAGGCAGAATGTTTCTTGGCTTAAGTTTATTTTTCGAAAATAATATTTCTTTGAGTCTTTTTTTTATAAAAATTTTTTTGAAGAATTTCATTATCCGTAGAGGAATTATTGCTGTGTGTATTTAAAATACACGAAACTTGATAGTCTACCATTTTTTGGAAGGGTAGGAGAAAACCAGTTATTTCACAATTTTCTAGTTTGGCTTGTTTTAATAAATGTAATACGGTGTTAACAGACTCTATGGTGCTTAAACATAATGGGTTTGGTTGTTGTTTAATAATAAATTTGGATTTTATGTTATTATCAAAACTGATTCTTTTTAAATTTTGCAGGTTCTTACTTAATTTAAGCATTTTACGAGCGCAGGGCCAAGTACCGTCCAAAATAAAAATATGGGGATTATCACCCATAAAAGATATGATTTCTGTTTTTTTAGTTGTTGATAAGTTTAAGTTTTCTTTTCCTGGGTAAAGTAAATACGATGTTGCATTTTTTTTAGTTAATAAGGTATTAACACGTTTGTTTTGAGTAAAGTCTACACCAACAATAATTTCTGAATTTTCAAGTTGTAGGCTAGTTATACGTCCCGTTCCGTTTTTTTCTTTTTTATACTCCATGGGGTGCATAAGAATTATAAAACGTGTTTTAGTTTGTATAGGCTTTATGTGCTGGCAAACGCAGGAATTTGAAGGTCGCATGCAGTTATAGCAGTTTGTTCTAGGTGTTTTTATGCTTTCTTGCAAATCGATTATGTATTCAAGTTTAAGGTTAATACCAATTAAAATCTAAAAGAAGGCTAATAATGCGTTTCTATCGCGCTTCTATTTCAAAATAAAATAAAACCGTAGCTAATGCTATGCTTTAATTTCTTTCTCATATAGGCACGATATAATTCAAGTTCTTTAGCCTAATTTTAAATCATATTTGGTATAAATCGTTTTTTTTATTTTGCCTTAGTAACTTAATTGTGATTTTAAATGTATAATTTAAATAAAAAAAAGCGACTCGTAAAAGTCACTTTTAGTTCATTATTTAAATTTTAAGCTTTTCGTTGTAATAAAGCCATATAAAACCCATCAAAACCAGATTTGTGAGATAATAGTTTTTTATCCTTTAAAAGCTCAAAATTAGTGCCTGCCTCAGATGCTAAAAAGGTTTTTACTTGATTTTGGTTTTCCGATGGTAAAACAGAGCATGTAGCGTATACTAATTGCCCATTGGGTTTTACCATTCTTGAATATTGTTGTAAAATCTCTTGCTGTGTTTGTCTTATTTTATCTAAAAACTCAGGTTGTAATTTCCATTTAGCGTCTGGGTTACGTCTTAAAACACCTAATCCAGAGCATGGCGCATCTATTAAAACACGGTCTGCTTTATCGTAAAGTTTTTTAATGACTTTAGTGGATTCTATAACGCGGTTTTCTATATTATGAGCACCATTTCGTTTAGCACGACGTTTAAGTTCGTTCAATTTGTTGCTATAAATATCCATAGCAATAATTTGGCCTTTATTTTCCATTAACGCAGCTAGGTGCAATGTTTTTCCTCCGGCACCAGCGCAAGTATCTACTACGCGCATGCCAGGTTTTACATTTAAAAATTCTGCTACAGCTTGCGAGTTTGCGTCTTGTACCTCAAAATGTCCTTTTTTAAAATTTTCGGTTTGAAATACATTAGCACGTTCTCTTAATTTTAATGCATTAGGGTGATTTTCTACAAAATCAGTTTCAATATCTTGATCGAATAGTTCGGTCTGTAATTTTTTTCTGGTTGTATTTAAAGTATTTACTCTTAAAATAACATCGGCTTGCTCGTTTAGTGCTGTAATTTCTTTGCTCCAAACTTCTTTTCCTAATTCTTTTACGCCTAGTTGGTCCATCCAGTCTGGGATAGATTCTTTAAACTTTCGGTTTTTTGAAAGCTCGTCGTAACGTCCTTTTATTTTTCTTAAAGGTGTGTTTTCAAAATATTTCCAATCGGGTAATTTAATGCCTTTTAGAGTTGCCCAAACGGCGAACATGCGCCATAGGTTGTCGCGATCAAAGGGTTCTTTTACTTCTGCTATTTCGGCATATAATCTTTTCCAACGTACCATATCGTAGGTTGTTTCGGCTACAAAACCACGGTCTCGGGCTCCCCAACGTTTGTCGCGTTTTAGGAGTTGTTGTATTACTTTATCGGCATATTTACCTTCGTTAAATATTAGAGTTAAACCATCAATAACCGCAAAGCATAAATTTCTGTGTAATCGCATTTTTTTAAGTATTCTATAATTTAGTATCCGTTTTGCACTATTTATGCATTCTGAATCTAAATTTTTTAAAATTATAAGGTTGCAAAGTTACGTTTTTTAATGTTTAATTGTTGTTTTGTTTTGGAGTTTATATGTTATTGTGTTTTCTGTATTAATTTTGCTTATAACTTGGTTTTAAACTTATTGGTAGGTTGCTTATTTTGCGTTAAGGATTGTAGAGGAAAGCCCACAGCCCGACTTTTTGGAGGTGCGCGGACTTGAAACGGAAAGCCTGACCCTTGTGGTAACGCCCTAAAAAGTGAAATAAATTTTTAAACAAGGTTATTTTTGTTTAAATTCTAACTTTTATATTTTAATTAATTTATTGGTGTTAATTGTGATTAGAGATTAAATAACCTGATGTTAACCTAATTAATTTTTTAAGTTTCTTCGTTTTTTTAATTCGTCTAATATTTTTCTTTTAAAATCTTCTTCTGCTATTTTGAGAAGAATTATTTTTTTTGGGCTTAAAAATTCTAAAAGCTTTCTAGTAAATTCCATGTTTGATATATGCATTTTATTTTCTGCATGATTAATTTTTGTTAAAAGTACATTTGCGCGCTCATCCGTCATCCGGTTTATTTTTTCTCTAATTTCCTTCCTAATGGTTCTAATTTCCTCAAACCTTATTTTATTGCGTGTTTGTTCGTAAGTATTATAAATGGGCCAAAATTTTTGAGCTTCTTTTGATGATAAATTTAATTTTTCGGTTAAATAAGAAATTTTTAGTGCTTTTATACGGTTTCTATGCTCGCCTTTTTGTGCTGCTATATTGAAGGATAGCAAGAGTAAGATAATTTTAAGTAGTGTTTTCATTTTATGTTTTTTATTCTATGAGTAGGGCTTCAATATCGCCATTATCTAAAAGGTATTGCTCAATAATATTTTGGTTAATAGCGTGATTAATTATTATATTTTCTTTAATATATTCGTCTGTTAATATCGCGGCAAGCTCGTAAGCATTATAATCTTCATTTTCAACGTAATTGGTAACTGTTTCTATATCTAAATCACTAAACGTGGGTGCATTTTTAAATACTGAAAGATTAAATAGTAATAAAATAGTTGCAGCTATACTAGAAATATAAATGAGGTTTCTTTTATTAACTAATGGAATTACTTTTGATAGTTGCTTTTTTGAATCTTGCGAAGGGATATCGATATTTATATTTTCAAAATAATTATCGGGTACTTTAAAACCTGTTTTTTTTGCGGAATTTAAATTGCTTTCAGTATCTAATTTTGTGAAAAAATTATCTTCGAAGGATTTAAAATAGTCGTTGGGCGTTTTAAAACCTGTAGACTTTATGTTATGTAGTTTTTTATTTTTCATTTTTTATTTGTCCTAATCTTTTGACTTAATGAAATGCATAAGGTTTAATTATGAGTTAAAAATGCTTCAATTTTTTTTACTGCAATATGATAGGATGCTTTTAAGGCACCTTCGCTAGTTTCTAATATTTCGGATAGATGTTTATATTTTATATCTTGAAAATATCTCATGTTAAATACTAATTGTTGTTTTTCGGGTAATGTGGCAATTGCATTTTGTAATTTTAGCTGTATGGCATCGCCTTCAAAATAAACATCGGATGTTAAATTATTTAATGCTAATTTTTGTACTTCTTGGTTAGTTACTTTTAGTCGCTTTGCTTTTTTATTTATAAATGTTATGGCTTCATTAGTGGCTATGCGATAGATCCAAGAAAATAATTTACTATCCCCTTTAAAGTTGTCGATATTTTTAAAAACTTTTATAAAAGTATTTTGCAGCACATCGTCGGCATCGTTATGCGATTTTACAATATTACGTATGTGCCAATACAAACGCTTTTTGTAAAGCTCTAACAAGATTTTAAAGGCCTTGTTTTTTTTGGTTTCGGATTTTAGTTGTTTTAAGAGCTCGGTTTCTGTAATCACAGGTCGTTATTTAATGTTTAGACTTATGAATTTGCTAAAGGTTTAATTGTTATTATGTTTATTTGAAGCACTAAATTATTTGTGTTATTTATTTAAAAAATCGATATAAAGTATTTTAATTCGATAAAACGTATTATATTTTGTAATATAAGTTTGTTTTTTCTATTTTTGAGTCTAAGTTTTTGTAATGTTAATTGCCCCAAATCTAGCATTATGAATAAAAAAGGGTAGCAAATTAAATTGTTATCCTTTTTTTTGTTTTAAGTTTATATGCTAATTAAATGAGTTGGCGTTTCAACACTACTATTTAGTAATTGTTGGCAATCATTAAAAAAAATATAACCATGGAAATAAATTTTAATGAAAAAGAAAAATCAATTGAAATTAAAGATGGATTGAAAATACAGTGTTTAATGATAAAAGTAATGCTGATTTTCACTCTAATTAATGCTATTCTTTTTCCTGTTTTTATTTTAGACAAAAAGCAGTTAGCATGGATGGGATTTATTTGGCTAATTCTTGGTTTAGTATCCCTATCCATGTTGGCTTACCAAATAATAAAAAAATCGGCTGCTGAAAAAATAAGAATACATGACATTAGTTCACTAACGGAAAAGCAAGTTTTTGGTCGGAAAATGTTAAGCTTAAAATTAACAAATGGAAAGTTGAGAGACTTAATGGAAATGAGAAATGAATCTGATATAACAAAAACAAAAAAAATGCTTAAACGCATAGGAATTGAAAAGTGCTGAGTAAATGAAAAACGATTAGCTAATACCATTTAAAATAATTGTGGATTTTTGCTTACTCCAAAGTATTTTTGGCTTGGTTTTATCTTATTTCCCTATGTGAAATCTTTGGATTTAAACCCGAAACAACTGTTATGCTAAATGGCTATTGTTTGTATGTTATATAAAGGTTGTTTAATTTGAATTAAATAAAAAATAACTTAAAAAGGTAACATGTTGCTATAAATTGAGATTGATGTTACCTTTCTATTTGTGTTTAGGAAATTACTCAAAGCTTTGCATGTCCACTAGTTTTTTATAAACGCCTGCTTTTTTAATAAGTGCTTCGTGCTTACCCTGTTCTACAATTTCCCCTTTATTAAGTACTACAATAATATCTGCATTTTGTATGGTAGATAGCCTATGGGCAATAACAATAGATGTTCTGTTTTTCATCATGTTTTCCAAAGCTACTTGTACAATGCGTTCGCTTTCGGTATCCAAGGCAGAAGTGGCTTCATCTAAAACCATAATAGGAGGGCTTTTTAATACGGCTCGTGCGATACTTAAACGTTGTTTTTGGCCACCAGATAATTTTCCGCCTGCGTCTCCAATGTTGGTGTTTATGCCTTCGGGTAGAGCTTTAACAAACTCCCAAGCATTGGCTATTTTTAGGGCCTCAATAATTTCGGAATCTGTAGCGTTTGGTTTACCAAGTTTTATATTGTTAGCAATACTAGCGTTAAATAAAATAGCATCTTGGGTTACAATACCAAGTTGCTTCCTTAAAGAGCTTGTTGTAATGTTATTAATGTTTATTCCATCAATTAATATTTCGCCTTTGTTTACATGATAAAACCGTGTTATAAGGTTAGCAATAGTGGATTTTCCACTACCAGATTGCCCAACTAGTGCTACTGTTTTGCCTTTTGTAATAGTTAAGGAGAAATTTTTTAAAACATATTCATCTTGGTATTTAAATGCTATATTTTTAAATTCTATTTGGTTTTCAAATCCGTTTTTATCTTTTGCGTTTGGCTTATCTTTTATAGGGTTAGGAGCGTCTATAATTTCTTGTATACGGTCTGCGGCTGCAGCGCCTTTTTTTACGTTATAAATTCCGCGAGTAATAGCCTTAGCTGGTGTTAGTATATTGTAAGATAAACCTAAGTAAACTAAAAACGTACTACCATCTAAAGATGAGCTGGGGTCTCCTGTTAATATTAAACGCCCACCGTACCAAAGTATTCCCGATATCATGAAAATGCCAAGTATTTCACTTGCGGGAGAGGCTAAATTTTGTCTGTTTAATAATTTATTAGAGAAGTTATAAAACCTTTCGGTTGATTCTTTAAAACGTTTATTGAAAATGCCTTCTGCATTAAAACCTTTTATAATACGTAAACCTGTTAAGGTTTCTTCTAGAGTAGAAAGAAATAGGCCTTGTTCTTTTTGTACGCGTCCAGATTTTCGTTTTAAACTTTTACCAATTCTAGAAATAATAAAGCTCATTATTGGTATAAATATAAAAACAAATAGGGTAAGTTGCGGACTTATGGCTAGCATTGCAATGATAGTAAATATAATAGTAAGTGGTTCCCTTATAATAAGTTCCAGAACAGGTAAAAAGGAGTACTGCAAATCATTAACATCACCAGTTACACGTGCTATAATATCGCCTTTTCTTTGTTCGGAGAAAAAGGATAATGGTAGTTCTACTGTTTTTTTATAAACTTGATTTCTGATGTCTCGTATAACGCCATTTCTTAAAAATACCATAAAATAGTTAGCCAAATAGCCTGCTAAGTTTTTTAGTATAAACATGGAGATTATAAGTGTAATTACAAATATTAACGCATTTTCTTTATTGCCTCCGGTAAATGCATTCATGTAATAAATTAAAAAATCCTCGCCATAATCTTTTAAGTTTTTAATGCCGGAATATTCTGGTTTCTTAATAATTTCAGTCAATATTTCTTTACCGGAACCATCTACGCTTTTTGCGAATATAACATCAAGCATTGGCTTTAAAGCTATAAACGAAAGGGTGCTAAATAAGGCATAAAATACATTTGCAAGAATGTGCCCTAAAGCGTATTTTTTATAAGGTTTGGTATACTTAAGTATTGTAATAAAATGTCCCATTAAATAAGTTTCATGTCTTTTAAAATAGTTTCAGCTTTGGCATCTAGAGTAGCTTCAACTGTTTTAAAGTTATCTATAGTATTCAATTTTGTGTTAACGCTTACATAAAACTTTATTTTAGGTTCTGTACCACTGGGTCTTAAAGCTATTTGGCTACCATCTTCTGTATAATAAATTATTACATTCGATTTTGGTACATCAAGCGCTGTTACAGCGCCGGTTTCCATGTTTTTTGAAGTAGAAGAATCGTAATCTTCAATTTTTAAAACTTTCGAATTATTAATTACCGTTACAGGGTTTTCGCGGGCATCGGTCATCATTTGTTTAATTTCTTGAGCGCCTTCAATACCTTTTTTGGTTAGTGAAACTAGTTTTTCTTTAAAGCATCCGTGCTCAACATAAAGTTTAACTAACTCATTAAAGAAAGAGCTACCATTGGATTTTGCTATAGCAGCAATTTCACAGGCTAATAGGGTAGCGGTAACAGCATCTTTATCTCTTACAAAATCGCCAACCATAAAGCCAAAACTTTCTTCGCCACCACCAACAAAATCAAGTTCTGGAAAATCAACAATTAGTTTGGCAATCCATTTAAAGCCAGTTAAAACAATTTTATTTTCAACCTCGTAGCTTGCTGCAAGTTTGTTTAGCATTGGCGTAGAAACAATAGTTGTTGCTATAAATTCCTTTCCTTTTATTTTTCCTTCAGATTGCCATTTTTTCAACAAAAAATCGACCATCATAACCATAGTTTGGTTGCCGTTAAGGAGTTGTAGGTTGCCATCGGAATTTCGAACCGCAACACCTAATCTGTCGCAATCTGGATCTGTACCAATAACAATATCTGCGTTTTCTTGCTCTGCTAGTTCTAGAGCCATTTTTAAGGCGGCTGGTTCTTCTGGGTTTGGCGATTTTACGGTTGGGAAATTACCATCTGGTATTTCTTGTTCTTTTACAATAGATACATTTTTGTAACCTGCGCGTTTTAAAGTTTCGGGTACTGTGGTAATAGATGTTCCATGAAGGGAGGTAAAAACAATCTTTAAATCGTCTTTAGCTTCTTGTGTTGCGCCAACACAGCCATTTTTAACTGCTGCATTAATAAAAACATCATCAACATCTTTTCCTATGTAATGGATGAGTTTACTGTTTGCTTCAAATTTTATTTTAGCATAATCTATATTATTAATATGCGTAATTACTGTGTTATCATGTGGAGGTACTAATTGGCCACCATCTTGCCAATACACCTTGTAACCATTGTATTCTGGCGGGTTGTGCGAGGCTGTTAAAACAATACCACAGTGGCAATTTAAATGTTTTACAGCAAAGGATAATTCTGGAGTAGCACGTAAATCTTCAAATAAGTATACTTTTATACCGTTTGCAGAAAACACATCTGCGACTAACTTAGCAAGGGATTTACTATTATGTCTACAATCAAAAGCAATAACGGCTTTTGGTGTTTCGTTAGGAAATTGTTTATTTAAATAATCGCTTAAACCCTGTGTGCTTTTACCTAGTGTGTATTTATTAATACGGTTGGTCCCAACACCCATAATACCCCGCATGCCACCTGTACCAAATTCCAAATCTTTATAAAAACTTTCCTGAATATCTTTTGGATTGTTAGCTATACTATTTTTAATAGTTTGCTGTGTTTCGTTATCAAAAGTAGGTGTTAGCCATGTGTTAATTCTTTTTAAGATTTTAGGTTCAATTTGTATCATGGGTTTCGTTATGTATTAGGGTAATTAGCAAAAATAAGTATTTGCTTAAAATATTATTTAATATGTATTTATATACAACAAAGCATGTGTTGTAAATTTAAAAATTTAACTCCTTATTAATTAAATATCGCTTTTTATCTGGTTTGTTTCTTAAAATAAGTTCTCCTAAAAATCCTGCAACAAAAAATTGCGTACCAATAATCATGGTAACTAGTGAGATATAAAATTGCGGACGCTGTGTAATAAGCCTACCAGTACGATCAATAAATAATTTATCGACTCCTAAATAAATAGCAAAAGTAAACCCAATGGCAAACATTATAAAGCCTAAAGCTCCAAATAAATGCATGGGTTGTTTACCAAAACGCGATAAAAACCAAATGGTAATTAAGTCTAAAAAACCATGAATAAAGCGATCTATACCAAATTTAGTAACACCATATTTTCTAGCTTGGTGTTGTACTACTTTTTCTCCAATTTTTGAGAAGCCTGCATTTTTGCACAATAAGGGAATATATCGATGCATTTCCCCATGAACAGATATGTTTTTAATCACTACTTTTTTGTATGCCTTTAGCCCGCAATTAAAATCATGAAGTTTTACTCCAGATGTTTTTCTAGCCGCCCAATTAAATAATTTTGATGGTATGTTTTTAGAAATTACTGAGTCGTAACGCTTTTTTTTCCAACCGGATACTAACTCATAACCATCATTTATAATCATGCTGTATAGCTCGGGGATTTCATCTGGACTGTCTTGTAAATCAGCATCCATGGTTATAACTACACTTCCTTGTGCTTTTGCAAAACCAGCATGTAAAGCTTGCGATTTTCCAAAATTCTTTAGAAAACGAATACCTTTAACGGCTTTATTTTTATTGAATAATTTTGAAATAATTTCCCAGGACTTATCAGTGCTACCATCATCTATAAAAATAATTTCATAAGATAATTGGTTGTCCTGCATAACCTTTGCAATCCAATCATGCAATTCGGTTAAAGAATCTTCCTCGTTTAATAATGGTATAACTACGGATATTTGCATCTAAAATAGTTTCAAAATATTAAATAATAAAATTGAAGTTATTCTGCGCTTGGGTTGTTATTTTTCATTGCTGCGGCTACTATTAGCCCAATAATACTCATTATTACTAAATTTCCCGCAAGGCTTTTTAGTACGTTTCCTGCGGAATATTGGTTTTGAGATTCTAATTCTGTTATGGTTTTATCTATAGCCTCTGCAGGTAAATTAAGTCCTTCTAACATCACTAGACTTTTTTCAATGGTAATCTGCTTTAAAGTTAAGGCGGCATCGGTATCAATAAAATTAAAAAGAACAAACGAAACAAAAGTATTTATACAAACAGCAACTAAAATAGTAATAAAAAAAGCTGTAAACACTTCTTTAAAAGAAGCAAATCCGTTTTGAGATTGTTTAACCTTTACAACAGCTAAAATACCTACTATTATCATAAGAATAACAAGGCTCATGCCAAACCACATATTTACAAATAAATCTAGTTTAACAGCATAGGCAATAATAGTGGTTAAAGCAAGAGCAGTACCTAAGTACAGACCAAAATTAGAAGCAATAGATTTAAGTGATTTTTGCATAACTTTTGTAGGTTTTTTAAATGAGTTAGTTTTTTAAGAACCCAAAGATAGTAAAACCTTATATTTGACGATTGCATATTACTGGTTTATTCCTAATTTTATCTGTTTTTTGCTCTATCATAAATAAATTTAAAATAAAATATAAAATACTTAAAATAAAAATAAAAAAAGCATTGTGTATTTGTAAAAAATAATTAAATTCGCACTTTCAAAATTACACAGAATAAAAAGCATTTAGCG
Organism: uncultured Algibacter sp.; assembly: GCA_937958265.1. Lineage (GTDB taxonomy): Bacteria > Bacteroidota > Bacteroidia > Flavobacteriales > Flavobacteriaceae > Algibacter_B. The sequence goes on from CALGNX010000002.1 coordinate 148,023, forward strand.
ATGAGAAAAGGTATACACCCAGAAAATTATAGATTAGTAGCTTTCAAAGACATGTCAAACGAAGACGTGTTTTTAACAAAATCTACAGCAAATACAAACGAAACTCTTGAGGTTGATGGTGTTGAGTATCCATTAATTAAAATGGAAATTTCAAGAACATCTCACCCGTTTTATACAGGTAAATCTAAATTAGTAGATACTGCTGGTCGTATTGATAAATTCAAAACAAAATACGCTAAATTTAAAAAATAGTTTAGCTTATTTATATACAATTTAAAAGCCTTTCTAAAAATAGAGAGGCTTTTTTGTTCTTAAATTTTAACCATAACCACCGCTTTTTTTATGAATTACATTCTATTTGATGGCCCGTCGCGCAATAATTTACTACCCTTTACTTTTACCAGACCGGTTGCCGATATTCGTGTTGGAATTTTAACCATTAGAGAAAAGTGGGAATTATTTTTGCAAACCACCACCACAACAGTAACAGAGGATTATCTCTCAGAGAAATATCCTATGGTTGAAATGGATGAAAATATTATGATTAATGCATCTTGCCTTCCCAATTTAGACTTGGCAACGCTAATTATAAACCTAAAAGAAAATCAAGCCATATTTAGCGGGGAAGATATTATTGCTTTTTTTACAAGAGAAGGTCAAGAAGATATTGATTTTAATAACTACGAAGCTATTGAGTATACGCAAGATATTATAACAATTCAACACACGTGGGATATCTTCACAAAAAATGGTGTAGCCATACAAGAAGATTTTACGCTACTAACAAAAGACAAAACATCGCAACCCATACCTGTTAGTAATAACGTTATAGCACCCGAAAACATTTTTTTAGAAGCAGGAGCAAAATTAGAGTTTACAACTCTTAATGCTAGTACTGGGCCAATTTATATAGGTAAAAATGCCGAAGTTATGGAAGGCGCCATAGCTCGTGGTCCATTAGCATTATGCGAAAATGCCACCATAAAGTTAGGTGCAAAAATTTATGGCCCAACCACAGTGGGACGCCATAGTAAAGTAGGGGGCGAGGTAAATAATTCTGTGATTTTCGATTTTTCGAATAAAGGGCACGATGGTTTTTTAGGTAACTCCGTCTTAGGCGAGTGGTGTAATTTAGGAGCCGATACCAACAACTCTAATTTAAAAAATAACTATGCCGAAGTGCGTTTGTGGGATTATCAAACAAGTAATTTTGCCAAAACAGGATTGCAATTTTGTGGCCTCATGATGGGCGACCATAGTAAATGTGGTATAAACACCATGTTTAATACCGGTACAGTAATTGGTGTAAGTACTAATATTTTTGGTAGTGGTTTTCCTCGCAATTTTGTACCTAGTTTTAGTTGGGGCGGTAACAGTGGTTTTACAACATATTTAACTAAAAAGGCTTTTGAGGTAGCTAAAGTAGTTATGTCTAGGCGTAAAATAGAACTCTCGGAACAAGACAAAGCTATTTTAGAGCATATTTTTGAAGAAACAAAACAATATAGAAGAGGTTAAAATTTGGGCGTTACCACAAGGGTCGGGCTTTACGCTTCAAGTCCTCGCACCTCCTAAGGTCGGGCTGTGGGCTTTTCACTGCAATCCCTAACGCGTGCTATGTAAGCATGAATGTAATTATAAATTTAGTGTTGTATTATCTTAATTAATTGTTGTTTTTTTACTAATTTATTATTTGAATTAATGCACAATTAAGCTTGTCTTAATTGTTTTTAACCTCAATTAAACCTTAAATAATCCAATTTATTAAAAGCGGAATTCAAATATAAATCCCTGTAAGTAATAGCCAGTAGAGTGTAAAATAAGAAGAAAACACATGTTAGGAGTTTTATTTATTTTATAGCAAAACGATTTTATAATTTAGCTAGCGATTATAAAACCAACAAATGGCTTTATGCTACTTTAGGAGTTATTGCTTATTATGCTAGTGGTGCAGTTTTTATTTTTAGTGTTGCGCTATTGGATATTTATATTTTTAATTGGGATAGTTCTTTTGGCATGAATTTATTAGTAATACCTTCTGGTTTATTAGGCGCACTAGGTCTTTATACCATTTTGAAAAATAGCTGGCAAAAATTAACAGTAGTTGTTAAAGATGAAATAAACGAAATAGGCAAGCCTTCAACCTAGTATTATTCTTTTCTTACATATTTTAAATCCAACAAATTTATAGGGTTTGTACCTAGGCCTTTTATATTTTTTTTTGTGAAACGAACCACTTCATCATAAAAAAGAGGAACCATTATGGCGTTGTCCATAGCTAAAGAGTCTATATGCATATAAAGCTTTTTTCTTTCTTTAATATCTGAAATATCAAAGGCTTTATTGTATAAACTATCCGCAGTTTTATTTTTAAAATGAAAATAATTTGATCCCTTAGGCGCGAAATTTTTACTGTAAAAAATGGATAAATAATTTTCGGCATCTAAGTAATCGGCAATCCAAGAGCTTCTAAACATATCGACTTTTCCATTAGATCTTGCAGCTCTTAAGGTTGCCTCAGGCATAACATCAACTTTAATATTTAACCCGGTTTTTTCAAGCTCACGCTGTATAAATTCGCAAAAACTTAAATAATTACTAGAGGTTACTAAGGTAATTTCTGGGCTAGTAATACCACTTTCAGTTTTAAATTGTGCCACTAATTTTTTTGCTTTTTCGGGTTGATAGGTAAAACCTGCAGATGCGTTATGTCCAGGAAGCCCCTTTGGTATAAAGCCGCCGTTTGCAGGATTTCCAATGCCATTTCTTAGGTGAGTTATCATTTTATTTCTATCAAAACCATAATTAATAGCTTTTCGTATTAGTACGGATTGTGCTTCTGGAGTTTCAGAATCTAAATAAAACCCTAGATACTCCGTATTTAAGTACGGGCCACGAATCATATCTACAGTTTTAGTGTATTTCGCTTTAAGTTTTCCATTAGCAGTTAATAATTCATCTTTATAAGAAGCATCTAGCCCAGATAAATAATCAATATTGCCTTGTGCAAATTGTAAAAACTCACTTTGCTTATCCGGTAAAAATGTTAAAGCTATAGCCTCTAAGTAAGGTAATGATTTTCCTGTTTCATCTTTTTCAAAATAACGGTTATTTCGTCGTAAAACCAGTTTTATGTTTTCTTCCCAACGTTTAAATTTAAAAGGACCTGTACCAATGGGGTTCGTTCTAAAGTTAGTGCCATAAAAGGTTGCAATTTCTTTAGGAATTACAGAGCAGTATTTCATGCTTAATAAGCCAATAAAGGCAGGGAAAGGTTGCTTTAAAGTAATTTGAAAAATTGTATCGTTTATGGCTTTGAAGTTCTCAACCTTATTTAAAACCCAACTACCTGGTGCTGCAATAGATTTGTCTTTTAGGCGATTTAAGCTAAATGTAAAGTCGTTAGCAACAACATGTCGGGTGGAGTCTTTCCCAAACAAATGGTGTTTATGAAAGTAAACATCATTACGTAAATTAAAGGTGTATATTTTACCGCTTTCTGAAATTGTCCAGCTTTTTGCAATAGCAGGTAAAATGTTTAATTCGCTATCCAGTTGTACTAAGCCGTTAAATAATTGATTACAAACGGAATTATCTTGCAAAGTTCTAGAAAAAGCAGGATCTAAGGTGTTTATGTTAGCAAACTCATTATATCTAAAAACTAAATGATCTTTATTTACACCTGAATTATTTCCGCAGGAAAAAAGCAATAAAATAAAACTGCATGTGAAAACATAATATGTTGAAAATATTGTTTTGAGCTTTATAATCCTCATAAATTATTTGTAATTTGATTTATCAATACGCATAGCGCTTGTCTTTTGTTTAATATTCTATTAAAAAATAAAACAATTATAAATGCTATTCTATAATTTCTTAAATTATAAGGGTGTACCATAACTTAAATTGTTTTACTAAAAACTTTGTATTAATTTATATAACATTATTTTTTTGTTATACCGGCGTAAAAGTAATTAAATACAATTCCAATATTAAATAAAATGCAAATCCAATTTTAATTAAGGCTGCTTCTTAAATTATAAAAGTCTTCATAGTTGGAAACAAAATGAAGAAATGCGCCATAGATATTGGTAAATGGTATAAATTGCAAGACTTCTTTCAATTATGTAACTTTGCAAGCTTTTAAATAAGATAAAAGATTAATATAAAAGATTTTCTATTTAATTAGAAATGAAACACATTAAATGAATAAAAAAGTCGCATTTTATACTTTAGGTTGTAAGCTCAATTTTTCAGAAACATCCACAATTGCTAGAAACTTTGATGAAGAGGGTTTTGATCGGGTAGATTTTTCTGAAAAAGCAGATATATATGTTATCAATACCTGTTCTGTAACCGAAAATGCTGATAAGCGTTTTAAAACAATTGTTAAGCAAGCTCAAAAAGTAAATCCAGACGCTTTTGTGGCAGCAGTAGGTTGTTATGCACAATTAAAACCACAAGAATTAGCCGATGTGCACGGTGTTGATTTAGTACTTGGTGCAACCGAAAAATTTAAGATTCAAGACTATATTCGCGACCTTTCTAAAAATGATTTTGGCGCCATACATGCATGTGAAATTGAAGACGCAGACTTTTATGTAGGCAGTTACTCCATAGGAGATAGAACACGAGCCTTTTTGAAGGTTCAGGACGGCTGCGATTACAAATGTACTTATTGCACCATTCCATTAGCTCGCGGTATTTCTAGAAGCGATACTATGACAAATGTTTTACAAAATGCAATAACCATAGCAAAGCAAGATATTAAAGAAATTGTTTTAACAGGTGTAAATATTGGTGACTATGGAAAAGGTGAGTTTGGTAATAAAAAACACGAACATACTTTTTTAGATTTAGTTACCGAGTTAGATAAGGTAAAAGGTATTGAGCGTTTAAGAATCTCATCCATTGAACCTAATTTGTTAAAAAATGAAACTATTGATTTGGTTTCAAAATCAAGAGCTTTTGTACCTCATTTTCATATACCGTTACAATCTGGAAGTAATGCCATTCTTAAATTGATGAAGCGTCGATACATGCGAGAATTATATGTGGATCGTGTAGCTAGAATAAAAGAGGTTATGCCCCAGGCTTGTATTGGTGTTGATGTTATTGTTGGTTTTCCTGGTGAAACCGATGACCATTTTTTGGAAACCTATAACTTTTTAACTACTCTAGATATATCTTATTTACACGTGTTTACGTATTCCGAGCGTGATAATACAGAAGCCGCAACAATGAGCGGTAAAGTTAGTAAAAGTGTTAGGAGTAAACGCAGTAAGATGTTACGCGGCTTATCTGTAAAAAAGCGCCGAGCATTTTACGAGAGCCAATTGGACTCCGCACGTAGTGTACTGTTTGAAAGTGAAAATAAAGCAGGTTATATCCACGGTTTTACAGAGAATTATGTAAAAGTAAAAGCACCATGGAATCCTGAGTTAATTAATACAATCCATAATGTTAGACTTACTAAAATTGATGATGATGGGTTAGTAAGATTTAAGTTTTTAGAATTGTTGTCCAACTAGTTTTGTATAGTGCTATTAAATAATTAGCTTGTTTAGCGTAGTGTTCATCTACATTTAGGCTAAGCAGACAAATACCAGAAATATATTTATATTTTCGAGTAGTTTTAAGTATTAATTAAAAATTTATTTTAACACAGCTCCTTTAAAAAATTAATTATTATAAATAATTGGGGGAATAAGTATGTTGCATTAAAAATAATTTGGCTTGTTGCAAAATTTATAAATACAAAATTTAGCGAAAACGGCTTTAAGTTTACTTGAAGTTTTTACAAAATTATAGACGCTACTATATTCTTACGCCTACGGGTAACATGCGCTTGTATTTTCTATTACCACGTACAAATTTTGCTATAATAGGGCAGGTAGGCATAACACTTAGGTTACTAGATCCAATATCCTCAAAAACAAGTGTTAAAAAATCATTCTGAAAGGATTCTTTTTTAATGCCCTCGGGAACTATTAGTTTAGTTAAAAATATTTTTCTTTCCTGTAGAGCGTATTCAATTATTGCTAGATGCTCATCATGCTTTAATTCAAATTGTCGTTGAAAAACATTATTTACTAACTCTGATGTTTCCGTCATAATTTATATTCCTTTGAGATCTAAAATAGCGTAAGCTATTCCTTCCACTTTGTGTAAATTTACAAAAAATAATTGATAGTATAAAGCAAATAAATGGTTAGAAGCTTATGAGTCAGGAATTAATACATGTTTATTTGATGCCAGGAATGGCGGCAAGTTCAAAAATATTTGAATATATAAAATTACCTACAAATCAATTTAAGACTCATGTATTAGAATGGATTATGCCCTTGGATAACGAGCCGGTTAGCGCATATGCGTTACGGTTATCAAAAAAAATAAAACACGATCAAATTATTTTGTTAGGTGTTTCGTTTGGTGGTGTTGTCGTTCAAGAAATGAGCAAGCACATAAATGTTTTAAAATTAATTATTGTTTCGAGTGTAAAATCGATGCATGAGTTACCTACAAAAATGATTTTAGCGAAAACAACAAAGCTTTACGGTATTTTGCCAACACAACTTGCTAGCAAATTGGATGTGTTGGAGAAATATGCTTTTGGCAACACTGTAAAAAAGCGTTTAGAACTTTATAAACGTTACTTATCGGTAACCGATAGTTCTTACTTAAATTGGGCTATAAGGGAAATGGTGTGTTGGAGTCAAGAGGATTTCAGGGCGGATATTATACATATTCATGGTGATAAAGATGCTGTCTTTCCTATAAAGAACATTAAAAAGTGTATTGTTATTAAAAACGGTACGCATATTGCTATAATTAATAAATATAAGTGGTTTAATGAAAATTTACCTAAACTAATTTTAGCTAACTAGGCAATTTTTATTACATTTAAATAAAACCTATCATTAAATGAAAATTATACAAAAGGGATTTATGTTTTTAGGGCTTTTAAGCCTCTGCACAGTATTTATTTATGCCTTACAAGACGCTCCTACCGATGAGAATTTCGAAACAAAATTAATAAACGATTATAATATTTACGCCTTACAAGTGCCTAGTGATTTAAACTTTGCAGGCGAAGTACTACCGCTTAATAATCCAGATATTTTAGAGCGTATGGATAGGGAGTTGCTGGTTAATACATATTGGCAATCCAACGGTTTATTAATGTTTAAACGTGCTAAAAAGTATTTTCCAGTTATTGAGCCTATTTTAGCAAGACATGGTGTGCCAGACGATTTTAAATATTTATCTGTAATAGAGAGTGGCCTATCAAACGCAGTATCTCCAGCGGGAGCCAGAGGCTTTTGGCAAATAATGCCCGTTACGGGTCGCGAACACGGCTTGGAGGTTAATAAAAACGTAGATGAACGTTATAATCTGGAATTAGCTACAACTGTGGCTTGTAAATATTTATTAGCCGCCAAAGAAAATTTAGGATCCTGGACTTTAGCAGCAGCAGCTTATAACGCAGGAAATGCTGGTATTTCAAGACGCTTAAAGAAGCAGTCTGTTTCTAGTTATTATGATTTATTGTTGCCTGAAGAAACAGGGCGATACATGTTTAGAATTGTTGCTTTGAAAGAAATTTTATCGCATCCTAAAAAGTATGGCTTTAATTTTAGAGATAAAGACTTGTATACAAATGCTCCAGTTTATAAAGTAGAGGTAGATACGGCAATAGCAAATTTCTCTAAGTTTGCCCAACAGTTTGGAATTAACTATAAATTATTAAAATTGCACAACCCTTGGTTACGAGAATCTCACCTCAATAACAAATCAAGAAAACAGTATTATTTAAATATACCTAAAGCGGGGTATTATTCATTAAATTAAATGACAGGCTTTTTACAGAATGATTATTGGGTCTTACTACTTATATTAAATTATTTTTTAGCTGTTTCTGCAGTTATTACTATTTTACTTAAAAACGTTAACCCTACTAAAACGCTATCATATATTATTATATTGATAGTGTTTCCGTTTTTAGGTATTCTTGTATACTATTTATTTGGGCAGGAGTACCGAAAAAATAAAATTTTTAATAGGAAAAATGTCCTTAATCACAATGTTATTCAATCAATTAATAACGAATTTGAATTTAATAAACAAGAAACAAAACGTGTTGCAGATTATCTAGATAATAAAGTAAAGCTAGTAAAACTTTTGTATTCTAATAAAAATGCACCACTTACGCTTAGTAACGATATTACTGTTTTTAAGGATGGAAACACTAAATTTGATAAGTTATTAGAAGATCTTAATGCGGCTAAGCATCACATACATTTGGAATATTATGTTTTAAATGATGATAAAATAGGTACAAAAATAATAGACACCTTATGCGGTAAAGCGTTGAAAGGTGTGGAAGTACGTTTGGTTTACGATGATGTTGGAAGTAAACTTACCTCTAAAACTAAAAATAGACTTACTAAATGCGGTGTGGAGCACCATGCCTTTATGCCTGTTGTTTTTACAAAGTTTACAGGTAAAATGAATTACAGAAATCATAGAAAAATTGCAATTATAGACGGTGCAATTGGCTATGTTGGAGGTATTAATATCGCGGATATTTATTTAAATGATGAAGCATCCAACCATTTGTGGCGCGACACGCATTTACGCATAGCAGGAGAGGCTATAAAGACATTGCAAATTCACTTTTTTACAACTTGGGATTTTGTAACCAAGCAAAAGTTTAAAACCAGTTTAGATTATTTTCCAAAATTATCTCAAAAAAATAATATAGGTATTCAAATAGCAGCTAGTGGGCCAGATACCGATTGGGCTAATATTATGGAAGCTATTTTTACAGCTATAGCAACAGCTAGAGAATACGTGTATATAACGACACCCTATTTTGTGCCAAACGACGAAATAATTACAGTTTTGCAGGTAGCATCAAAAAGTGGGGTAGATGTGCGTTTAATTATACCAAAAGAATCGGACTCTTGGGTTGTTAAACACGCTACTAACTCGTATTTAGAAAAATTGTTTGACGCTAATATTAAAGTATATAGATATACAAAAAGTTTTATCCATGCAAAAACCATGGTTGTAGATGATGTGTTTTCAACCGTAGGTACCACCAATATGGATTATCGGAGTTTTAATATTAATTTTGAAGTAAATGCCTTTATTTATGATGTTGAAACTAGTAAATTATTAAAACAGCATTTTTTAGAAGATCTTGATGATTCTGAAATGATAATAGATAAACAATGGGCGCATAGGTCGAAATTAGAGAAGTTTAAAGAATCGTTTTGTAGGCTTTGGTCGCCTTTAATTTAGATTTTAGCAAGTATTTATATTTAATCTTTTTTTCTATAAAAGTAAGTTTTATCCACTACTTATAAACTAGTGGGTAGGACTAGCCGTTAATTTTAAGAACCAAGCTTTAATTACCTGTTACTTTATTGGTAATTGTATTAAGTACTTCTGCATTTTCTATAATATGTCTTTCTTTTAAATAAAAAGGATCGTTATAAGCTAAATGTACTTTGTTGTTTTCTTTATAAACAATAATTTTTTGAGGTAAATCAAGTACTGTTGTTGCACTGGTTTGCATTAATGGTGTTCCTAACATCGGGTTGCCAAAAAGTATAATTTTTGAAGGAATTTTTCATAATTAACACCGCAATTTATTTAATATATAGAAATTAGTAGAGACCTTTTGCAGATCTCTATTTGTGAAAAATCAAGAAATTTCATAATTATTCAAAGAAATACTTTTTTTAAAACTATAAGTATAATCCTAAATAAATTAAAAATATAGAGCTAAAAAAGAAGATTTAAAAAATTGTTAAATGTATATAAAACTTCCAACTATAATCTTTATTTTTTATACTTATGTATTTCTGTAAAGTTGAAAACAAGGATAACGTTGTTCTAATATCAATTAAAATTCCAAGAATAATAATAAATTTAATATATAAATATTATTTTGTAGTATTCTCAATCTTTTCCTGAAATGCTTTTAAGTACTTCAGTAACCGTTCTAATTGAAGTCTCAATATGCTCTATTCTGTCTCCGTTAAGAGCAATTTTACGACTGTTTTCAACGAAATAAAACGTATTTTACCTGTTAATACTATTCTGTGCTATCTTGTATGTTTCATTTCTTAGCTATTATTACTTAATCTCGCAGGATGGTTCAGGATAGTTTATATGCTTGTGTTGTATACTTTAGGCTCATGGAATTTAACTGTAAATATGGTTGGGAAAAAGAATAAAAATTTGTGCCTACTATTGAAAGGAAAGTTTAAACGCGCTCAATACTACTAAGTTTAAAATAACGACAGAAAGTGGGGCTATTATTGATGCCGTATTTGTTACTTAAAAGAGAGAAAAATAATAATGAAAAAAAACACATTGTTTAGTGTCTTGTTGGGGTTATTAATTTTGGGGTGTGCACAACCAAAGGCGCAATACAGTCTAGAGATTTCTCTTGAACAAGGTTTTAAAAACCCACCAAACCAAGCAAAAGCAAGAACGTGGTGGCATTGGATTAGCGGAAATATCTCTAAATCTGGAATTACAAAGGATTTAGAAGCTATGAAGGCAGTGGGCATACAAGAAGCACAATTATTTAATGTGCATTTGGGGTTTCCCGAAGGAAATATTACATATTTAAGTGATGAGTGGTTGGATTTGTTCTATTTTTCAGCCACAGAAGCCAAACGTTTGGGTTTAGAATTGACATTTCATAACGGTCCTGGTTGGTCTTCTTCTGGTGGGCCTTGGGTAACTCCAGAAAACGCCATGCAAACGGTCGTTTTTAATGAATTGAATATTGGAGGTGGGAAACTTTTTAAAAGTGACATCCCAAAACCAGAAACAAAAATTGATTATTACAAAGATATTGCTGTTTTAGCATTTCCAAAACCAAGGTTAGCTGCAAAAATTGATGGTTTAGATTATAAGATATTATCAGATAGAATTCGTAATCATTTATTACCAGATACCAAAGAAATTCCTGAAGCTAGCATCATCAAAAAAGAAAGCATTATTGATATTACTTCAAAACTAAATAAAGACGGCATTTTGGAATGGAATGTACCCAAGGGCGACTGGGTTATTTTACGAATTGGACATACTGCAAACGGTTCAAGAAATAGACCAGCACCAAAAGGCGGCAGAGGTTTAGAGGTCGATAAAATGTCTAAAAAAGCTTTGGATAATTATTGGAAAGATGGTGTTGAGCCTATTTTAAACAAAGTAGGGGATTTAGTAGGCACGACAGTTAACAATATTTTAATTGATAGTTATGAAGTAGGTTCGCAAAACTGGACCTCAGGTTTTCAAAATGAATTTGAAGCGTTACGCGGCTATAGTTTAATAGATTATTTGCCAACTTTAGCAGGGTATTATGTAGAAAGTGGCGAACTAACAGAGCGTTTTCAATGGGATTTTAGAAGAACCATTGGCGATTTAATTGCTGAAAATTATTATGGGCACTTTGCAGCATTATGTCATAACAGTAACCTAAATTTTTCAGTAGAACCGTATTGGGGACCTTTTGATAATATGCAAGTTGGTGCCAAAGGCGATATTGTAATGTGCGAGTTTTGGAGTGGTGGGTATCCGTTTTTCGATTCTTCCAAATTTGTCTCTTCTATAGCGCATTTAAACGGTAGTAGTATTGTGGGTGCAGAGGCATTTACGGGCATTGGTGGCTGGGATAAACACCCTGCAACCATAAAAGCGATTGGAGATAGAGCTTGGGCAGAAGGCATTACGCGTTTTATTTTTCATACCTACGTGCATCAACCTTGGGATGTTGCACCAGGCATGGCTTTAAGTTACCATGGTTATGATTTAAACCGTTTAAATACGTGGTTTCAACAAGGTAAATCTTATCTAGATTATATTGCAAAATCTCAATTTTTATTACAACAGGGTACAAACGTAGCAGATGTGTTGTTTTTTACAGGAGATTCTTCGCCAAACACCGCTTTTTTATTGCCTGAGCTTAAAAAAATGGGGTATGATTATGATATGATTGGCGCTAACAAATTAGGGGATTTAGATGTGAAAAACGGAAAAATTGTCACGAAATTTGGAGTTGCTTATGAAGCGTTATTGTTGCCAGAAAGCGATTGGATAACGCCAAAAAGTTTAGAAATAATAGCTGCTTTGGTTAGTAAAGGCGCCAAAGTAATTGGAGCGAAACCAAAGCAATCGCCAAGTTTAACGAATTACCCTGAAAGTGATGTGTACATTAAAAAAACAGCAAATACACTTTGGGATAGTAATACAATACAAGATATTTCGGTTGAAGAATTTTTAGAAAAAAACAGGATTACTCCAGATTTTTCTTCAAATGCAGGTAAGAGTGCCGACATTACTTTTATCCATAGAAAAACCCCAGATGTTGATATTTATTTTATCGCGAACGCAAAAAAAGAACCCGTAACTTTTGATGCCGATTTTAGGGTAGCAAACAAGAAACCCGAACTTTGGAATACACAAACAGGTGAAATTACAAAATTAGCAGTTTGGGAGGCTAATGAAAATAATAGCACAAACATTCCCATAACTTTAAATAGCGAGCAATCTATATTTGTGATTTTTAGAGAAACTACAGGAAATCAAAATCATATTGTAAAAGCAACTACTAATTTAGAGCTACGAAAAGCAACGCCTTTATCAAACTTAAAAATTGTAAAAGCAGAATATGGGAACTTTTTACAAGAAGGTTTGGTTGATATTACTGATAAAGTAGCCAAAAAAGTAAAAAACGGCAAACTAACGTTTCAAATGACGAGGGCTTTCTGCGATTGTGATCCAGCTATGGGTTATGTAAAAGAGTTTCGAATGGCATATCAAATAGGGGAGGAAGTAAAACATATTCACGCTGAGGAACGCGAGTTTATGACGATTGATTCAGAAGGAAAAGGACTCAAAATTATTTCGGCAGTATTTGGCAAATTTAAAGCTGAAACCACTGGTGTGCCTAAAAATTTTCAAGCCTATAATGTTACTGAAAAAATAAATGAACAGGTATCTTCTGAACGCTATAACATTACTATTTCAGATGATTTAGTGGATGGAAAAACACTAAAAAACGAAGCTAATTTTCTAAAAATTACTTTTGAAACCGATGGGAATACAAGAACTGAAATTATTCCTGAAGGTGAAGTTTTAAATCTAGGTACATCATTATCAAAATCAGAAATTTATCAAAAAGATGGAAATACCCTTTGGAAAACGCCTTTTTCAGGATCTTTAACTTATCAAGCAACATCAGGAGAATCTAAAGTTGTAAAAATAAAAGTTCCTGAACCAATAGGGATTTCAGGAAATTGGAAAGTAGCGTTTCCGTTACAAAACGGAACATCAAAAAACAAAACCTATAAAACATTAGTATCTTGGTCTGAAGATTCGGAAGAAGCAATTCAGCATTTTTCTGGAACAGCTATTTATGAAAAAACGTTTAATTTATCTAAAAACCAAATTTCTCAAGAAAACGCGTTAGAATTAGATTTAGGTAGTGTTAGTATAATTGCAGAAGTTATTTTGAATAATAAAAAAGTGGCAACACTTTGGAAAAGGCCTTTTCGAGTTCTTATTAGTGACTTTGTAAAACAAGGCGAAAATACATTGCAAATTAAAGTGACTAATTTGTGGGTAAATCGTTTAATTGGCGACGAAAAACTATCTTTGGATTATGAGCGCAAAGGAGAAAAAATTAAGTCGTTGCCAAATTGGTTAAATAATCCTGAATCTCGTGCATCTAAAAGACAAACATTTGCTTCTTGGAAACATTGGAGTAAAGATTCAGAATTGCTAACGTCTGGTTTGTTAGGTCCTGTAAAAATTAATATTCATAAAATCGTAAATCTAAAAATAGATGAATAAAACACAGTTAATACTCAAATTATGTATTTGCCTTTTGTTGGTAGGATGTAATTCCAATAAAAAAGCGTTATCAAAAAGTATAAAAACAGATTCGTTAGTTGAATATTTTGCAGATAATGGTTTTGGTAACGCTGTTGCTGTTGTTCAGCATCCTGCAGGAATCCATCATAAAGGCATAACGTATGTTTGTTATCAAGGGCCATTAGAAGATCCTTATGTAGCTTCTTATAATCACAAAACAAAAGAATGGAAAGGCCCTTTTAAAGCAGGTATTAGTGAAATGGGTAAAGATCCAAGTCGTAAGAAAAAAATAGATAATCATGGAAAGCCCTCAATGATTATTGATAATGCAGGATACATTCATATTGCGTTTGGTGGTCATGGCGGTATGCCTAAACATGGTAAAAACCTTTTGGGAAACCATCATTACGGGAAAAATTTACACGCGGTTTCAAAAAAACCTTTAGATATTTCTAGTTGGGAAACAAAAAGTACCATTTCACCATTTGGCACTTATAATCAGTTTGTGAAAATGGATAATGGCGATATTTATTTGTTTTACAGGCATGGTGCGCATAGAAGTAATTGGGTGTATCAAAAATCGGTAGATAATGGTATTACTTTTGAAGCGCCAGTCTCGTTTTTAAAGCACAAAAAGAGAATGGATATTGAAGCTGAGGATTCGTGGTATCCTTTAATTACTAAAGGAAAAGGAGATAATCTAGTTGTAGCTTTCGATTATCATATTTGTAGAAATAACAAAAATAGCCAGGACAAACGTGGTCATATTCCAGAACGACATAATTTGTATTATATGGTTTTCAATACAAAAAATAATGAGTGGAAAAATGTTAAAAATGAAACGTTGCAAATGCCGCTTACAAAAGAAGTGGCAGATGAAAAAGCCCTGATTACAAACACAGGTACTAATTGGACATTTCAAGCTATTACAGACGTAGACCCAAATGGAAACCCGCATGTTGCTATAACAGTTGGTGCAGATATAGGTGAGAAAAGAAGCGCACCAAAACAAATGCATTATTTTAAATGGAATGGTGAAAATTGGATAGAAAATAAAAAGACTAAATTCCCTAAGGGAAATGGCAATTTGAAAGTAGTATCTGCTAAGCATGTAAGCTTGTATTTAACAGAAAGGGATGCTAATGGTGTAGGAGAGGTTAGCAGATGGGATAGTTTTAATGCAGGAGAAACGTTTAAAAAAGAAGCGGTGTTTTTGCGTCGGGAAAATGTAAGCTTTGCTATATCATCTTTAATTGATAATGCACATCCAGATGCGAGAATTATTGTAGCCGAAAGACAAATGGAAACAGATTACAGAAAAATGTATCTTTTGGGCGATAGTGGGCCTATTAAGCGTTCTGAAAAAGAAACTAAAGTATTAAAAAAATAAACGAAACCCGAACTCTGTAAGCCACAGGAGAACATAGTGTTATTTTGTAACTAAAATTATGTTGTGCTATAAAAATATTATTATTTTGGATAATAGTAGTGTGAAATTTTAAATGGTTAAAACATCATTTTCTAAAAATTAGATAAATGTAAACTAAATAGCACCAATTATTTATAGCTTATTTTAAGTGGTAATTGGTATGATAAAACAAGAGGAGGATACAGGTTTTTTAAACGTTTCGTTTCTTTAAAGTAGCTTGTTAAAACAGTTGGTTTAAATAGATTTTAATATATAAAACAAGTGATAATAAAATAGATTATAATGCGTAAAATAGTTGTTGTTGTTGTTATTGGCTTAGTATTTGGTGCTTGTACATCTAATTTATTTAAGCAAACAGTAGCTTCAAGAGAAAATTTAAAACCTAATGTGTTATTTATTTCTATTGATGATTTAAATACTTGGATAAGCCCAATTCATCATTTTTCGAATGTAAAAACGCCTAATTTCAATAGATTGGCAAAAATGGGAGTAACGTTTACAAATGCACATGTACAGGCACCATTATGTGGGCCGTCCAGAGCTTCTGTAATGACTGGTTTACGCCCCTCAACCACTGGTATTTATGGCATGATACCTGATGATGAAATTAGAAGAGAAGGAAACCCTGCTACAAAGGATATTACTTTTTTGCCAGAATATTTTAAAGAAAATGGGTATCATACTATGGGAATCGGGAAATTATTTCATACCCATGCTCCAGAAAATGTTTTTGAAGAATCTGGAGGCCGTGTTAAAGGTTTTGGCCCATACCCTAAAGAACGCTTTGTTTGGGACGGCTTTGGAGTCTCAAAAATAAAAGAAAATAAAGGGAAATATGGCAGAACAAGTACAGATTGGGGTGCTTTTCCAGAAAATGATACGTTAATGCCAGATCATCAATCTGTAAATTGGGCAATAGAAAGGTTACAAAGAAATTATGAGAAACCCTTTTTTATGGGGCTTGGTTTTTTACGTGTTCATGTGCCTTTATATGTGCCTCAAAAATGGTTCGATTTGTATCCTTTAGCTGAAATTGAAACACCGCCATATAAAGCAGATGATTTAAATGATATTCCGGATATTGGTTTGAAAATTAACGATTTACCAATGATGCCAACTACAGAATGGGCAAAAGAGAGTGGCGAATGGAAAAAAATTGTGCAAGCTTATTTAGCCTGTATCAGTTATGTGGATTATGAGTTAGGTAGAGTTTTAGATGCTTTAGAAAGTAGTAAATATGCCAGTAATACTGTTGTTGTTTTATGGTCGGACCACGGATATCGTTTGGGAGAAAAGGGAACCTTTGCTAAACACGCCCTTTGGGAAACAGCTACAAAAGCACCATTGCTATTTTCAGGACCTAATTTACCAAAAGGAAAGAAAATTGAAGCACCAGTAGAAATGCTTTCTATGTACCCAACGTTATTAGAATTATGTGGTTTAAAACCCTATAGTAAGAATGAAGGGATTAGTTTAGTTTCCTTAATGAAAACTGGGAAGTCTAGAAAGGCACCTTTTGCATTAACTACTTTTGGGAAAAACAATCATGCTATTAAAAAAGATGGTTTTAGATATATACAATATGAAGATGGTACTCAGGAATTTTACGACCACCACTTAGATCCTAATGAATGGACTAATGAAGTAAATAACCCAAAATACAAGAGTGAGATTGAAGAAATAAAACAATTTTTACCTAAAGTTAATGCAGATTGGGATGAAAAATCTAAATACACATTTCAACCTTATTTTGTAAATCAAAAAGCAAAAAATAAAAAGGGCTAGTTTAAATTAAGGAAGTGATTAAAAAGTAATATAGTAAATAACTTAAAGAGACTCTCTATCAATAAAGTTAAAAGGTACCTTAAAAGTGCCTTTCTTCTTGTTTAAAATCATTTCAGCTGTTGTTTCTCCCATTATTTTAAAATCTGTAGACATTACGGTAATGCCTAGTAATTCTTTAAGAGGTGTATCGTTGTATGAAATAATCCCAATATCAGAACCTAGCTTGTGCCCATCTTCTCTAGCTTGTTTTACAAGGCTTACAAGGTCAGATTCTTCAATCGTAATAAATAAATCACCTTGTTTTAAAATCATATCATCATAAATGTGATCTAAAACTTCAAAGTCTAAACAATTCTCTAAACAAAACTTTTTAAAGCCATGTAGTATTCTTCTAGGATATGGATAAACAGTTTTTTTTGGGTATATAAGCATAATTTTTTTATACTTTTTTATTTTTTGTAATCCCTCATTTAAAGCTGAATATATATCATTTTCAAAATCTTGATAAACTTCAATAATACCTCTGCGCATATTAGGTTTGCTGTTATCTAAAATAACAAGTTTTTCCTGTGGTATCTTAGATATGGCTTGTAATACGTTAGTTGTAAAACTAACATGTTTTAACCGCTCTGTTTTAAAGTGAGGCATGATTACAAAATAATCATAAGAAGATTTGTTTTTTTCCAGTAAATTTAAAAATAAGCTCTCATCGCAATGGTAAATGTGTAAATCTGTATAAGAATTAACTCCAATTGCATCAATAAAATGATTATAAGTTCTTAGTTTATGAGAACTTAGTTTATTAATTAAAAACAGGATATTTACTTTTGATATTAGTTTCGTTCTGCATATATAATAACCCTTTCCGCGAATGGAGGTAATAATATTGCGATCTTTTAAAACACTATATGCTTTTTCTACGGTATCTCTGGATAAATAAAATTCTTCACTAAATTTATTTATTGAAGGTATTTTTTTATCCATAGTTAAATTTCCAACAGAAATATTATGAATAATGGAATCTATAATTTGCTGGTACTTTGGTATTCTAGATTCTTCATCAATTTTTATGTGCTTTATCAAATCCATACTTTAAAATAAAATTATCATTAGAGGGCTAAGTTTTTTTATTTTTGATAAAAGAAGTATTAGTCGTAAAGATATCAATACTTTTCAAATAAAATGGGTAATATGTGTTAAGTTAGCATTTTTTTTTAAATATAATGAGTATTACTTAAAATAAATTACCATAAAGCCCAATGGTCGTGTGTTTTGTTGCATTCAATAAATAAAATACGAGCTGTAAAATATATTTAAGTAATTACTTTTTTTTCTTTTATTAACAACCAAACATATAATTTATTTATAATCTTTAGTTTCCATTATCCTGCTTTCGACAAAATAATTGTTCAATTTTTTAAAAAAATAAAAATTATTAATATTTCATTAAGCATGCGTTAAAATAAATTAATAGCTTTATTGTTAAGGGGTTGGAATTGATTACATTGTTAATTATAGTTTAGAGAAATAGATGTTTTAGTAGTTTATAAGTATAATTACGGTACAGTACAGGACACGATAGTTGTACTATAAATTTATATTTGATTTAATAAATATTTTTAACCAATACTATGAAGGAAACAACAAAAACTTTTAATTACGTCGATTATTTATGGGACGATAAAAAGGCTGCGTCATTTGGCGATAATCAAGTGGATTTATTTTTATACCGCTCTAATATTCTTGGTGCAGATTTAAGAATAACAAACTATGGTGGCGGAAATACAAGTTGTAGAACAATAGAAAAAGACCCGCTTACCAACGAGGATGTTGAGGTTATGTGGATAAAAGGATCAGGTGGAGACATTGGTACTTTAAACAGAGCGGGAATCGCAGGAATCTACACTAAAAGATTACGTGATTTAAAAAGCGTTTATGGCGGTTTAGAAGATGAGGATAGAATGGTAGGACTTTTTAACCATTGTATTTATGATTTGGATAGTAAAGCACCATCAATCGATACACCTTTGCATGGTTTATTACCTTTTGCACATATCGATCATTTACACCCAGACGCTTTAATAGCAGTAGCAGCAGCTAAAGATAGCGAACAAGTTACTAAAGAAATTTGGGGCGACACAATGGGTTGGGTGCCTTGGCAACGCCCAGGGTTTGATTTAGGTCTTCAAATTGAAAAGTGTTTAGCAGATAACCCCGGAATTCGTGGCATTGTATTAGGCAGTCACGGTTTATTTACATGGGGAGACACATCTTATGATTGTTATATTAATAGTTTAGAAGTTATTGAAACAGCCTCTGAATATATTGAGAAAAAAATTAAAGAAAAAGGAAGTGTTTTTGGTGGACAGAAATTAGAGTCATTAGCTAAGCCTGAACGTTTGGAAAAAGCAGCACAAATAATGCCTTTATTAAGAGGTTTGTGTTCTTCTGAAAACAGAATGATTGGTCATTTTTCTGATACTGATGTTGTTATGGAATTCATTAATAGCAACGATTTAGAAAGATTAGCTCCTATGGGAACATCTTGCCCTGATCATTTTTTAAGAACAAAAATTCAACCTTTAGTATTAAAATTAGATAAAAATGAAGATTTATCCGATTCAGAAGCCATACTAAAAAAGCTAGAACCTGCATTTGAGGCTTACAGAAAGGAATATGCAGATTATTATAACACGTGTAAAAAGGCTAATAGTCCTGCAATGCGCGATGCAAATCCTGTAATTATCATATATCCAGGTGTTGGTATGTTTAGTTTTGCGAAAAACAAGCAAACAACACGTGTTGCAAATGAGTTCTATACCAATGCAATTAATGTAATGCGTGGTGCGGAGGCGATTACAGCATATACATCATTACCAAGGCAAGAAGCTTTTGATATTGAGTACTGGCTATTAGAGGAAGCTAAACTTTCTAGAATGCCAAAAGAACAACCATTATCGCGTAAAGTAGCTTTTGTTACCGGTGCAGGTGGTGGCATTGGTAAAGCTATAGCAGATAAATTAGCTGCCGAAGGTGCTAATGTTGTTTTAACCGATATCAATGAAGACAGCTTAAAGGAAGCACACGCTACTTATAAGCGCGATGTTTCAACTTACGCAATATGCGATGTTACCAGTACGGATTCTATTGCAACAGCTTACAAAAAAGCTTGTATTGAATTTGGAGGTGTTGATATTGTAGTTCATAGTGCAGGATTAGCAATTTCTAAACCACTATTGGATACTACAGATAAAGATTGGAATATATTGCAAAGCATTTTGGTTAAAGGCCAGTTTGATTTAGCAAAACAATTCTCTGCAATTACAAAACAACAAGGCTTAGGTGGAGATTACATTGCCATTGCAAGTAAAAATGGTTTAGTAGCAGGTCCAAACAACGTAGCATATGGTACAGCAAAAGCTGCACAGCAACACATGGTGCGCTTATTGGCTGCTGAATTAGCACAAGATAAAGTGAGGGTAAATACAGTAAATCCAGATGGTGTTATTGTAGGTAGTAAAATATGGGAAGGCGCTTGGGCAGAAGGTCGTGCAAAAGCTAACGGAATTACCGTAGAAGAATTACCAGCGTTTTATGCTAAAAGAAACTTGTTAAATGAAATTATTACTCCAAACGATATCGCAAATGGTGTATTCTCTTTAGTGGGAATACTAGATAAATCTACAGGAAACATAATTAATGTTGATGGTGGTATGGCAAATGCATTTGTAAGATAGAAAAGTAGAAATATTTCAATAATTGTTTAATAAGAAACCTTCCATGACTTCTGTAATGAAGTTGTGGAAGCTTCTTTTTAAAAAGAAGTGTGAGACATGAAAATACAAAAAGAACAGATATTAGATTACAATAAAAAAGGTTTAGAAAATCACAATAATAATTTTGAATTTTTAGCAGATAAATTAAGCAAAAACGGGCATGATGTACCAACTATAGTGTCTAAATTAGCGAAATTTCAGGTCGCAATTCCAAGTTGGGCTTTAGGCGCTGGAGGTACTCGTTTTGGACGTTTTTCTTTTTATGGAGAGCCTTCAAATTTAGAGCAAAAGTTAGATGATGTTGGTGTTTTACATAGCTTAACACAAACTGCCGGAGCTGTATCTTTACATATCCCTTGGGATATCCCTTCTGATTATAGTGCTATTAAAGAACAGGCAGACAGTTTAAATATAAAATTTGATTCTGTAAACTCGAATACGTTTCAAGACCAAAAAGATGCTAAGGAGACTTATAAATACGGTTCTTTAAGTAACATAAACAAGGCGGTAAGAGATCAAGCCATACAACATAATTTAGATGTTATAAATATTGGAAATAAATTAGGATCTAAAAGTTTAACCGTTTGGTTGGCAGACGGGTCTTGCTTTCCGGGGCAGAATAATTTCCAAACAGCATTTCAAAATACACAAGATAGCTTAATAGATATTTATAAGGGAATTCCGGATGATTGGAAACTACTTATCGAGTACAAGCCTTACGAGCCAAATTTTTACAGTACTGTAATTCAAGATTGGGGTGCTTCTTTAATGTTAGCTAATGGCTGTGGAGATAAAGCGTTTACTTTAGTTGATTTAGGTCACCATTTACCAAATAGTAATATTGAACAAATTGTTTCCATTTTACAATTAAAAGGTAAACTAGGTGGTTTTCATTTTAATGATAGTAAATATGGGGATGATGATTTAACCGTTGGGAGTATAAAACCTTACGCTTTATTCCTTATTTTCAATGAGTTGGTTTATGGCATGGAAAACAATCCTCAGAATCCAGACTTAGCTTGGATGATTGATGCGAGCCATAACGTTAAAGATCCATTAGAAGATTTAATACAATCGCTTGAAGCTATACAAGAAGCCTATGCTAAAGCTTTATTAATTGATCAAGCTGAACTGAAGGCGGCTCAAGCAAATAATGATGTTGTAAAATGTCAAGAAATTTTGCAGGAGGCTTACAGAACAGATGTGAGACCATTAATTGAAAAAGCACGTTTAAATAGTGGTGGTGTTATAAGCCCAATAAATGCATACAGAAATTTAGGTGTTAGAGATGCGCTTATCAAAGAAAGAGGTAAAAATACAGTAGCCACAGGACTTTAATTTTTTAACATGAAAAAAGTTACCGCAGTTTTCGATATAGGAAAAACAAATAAGAAGTTTTTCCTATTCGATAAAGATTTTAAAGAAGTACATAAAGAGTATATTTCTTTTGATGAAATTGAGGATGAAAATGGACATCCAACAGAAAATCTTGATGCATTACAGAAATGGTTAAAAAAAGTTTTTAATCGTATTCTTAAGGCTAAAGAGTTTAATGTAAAGGCCATCAATTTTTCAACTTATGGGGCTAGCTTTGTTCATATTGGGGAAGATGGTAAACCATTAACACCACTTTATAACTACACCAAACCATTACCCAAGCACATTGTTAATCAGTTTTTCGAAAAACATGGTCCCAGATCGGCGTTTTTAAAAAACACAGGATGTGCAGATTTAAGTATGTTAAACTCAGGTTTGCAGTTATATTGGTTAAAACAGGAGAGGCCAGAGATATTTAAAAAAATTAAATATTCTCTGCATTTACCACAATATTTAAGTTATGTTTTTACTGGTGTTCCGCTAAGTGAGTACACCAGTATTGGCTGCCATACTGCTTTATGGGATTATGATAAAAAAGACTACCATAGTTGGGTTTACAACGAGGAAATCGATAAAATATTACCGCCAATAGTTTCAACAGAAACAAGTATTAATATGAATTACAATGGTAATCGTATTAAAATAGGTGTTGGTATTCACGATAGTTCTGCGGCTTTATTACCTTACGTAAGAAGTATCAGGAAAAAATTTATACTCATATCAACAGGAACTTGGAGTATTGCTTTTAATCCATTCACAGAAAAGCCCATTTCAGAAGATACAGAAGATAAGGACGCTATTAATTATATGCGTATAAACGGAAAACCAGTTAAGGCTTCAAGACTATTCTTAGGTAATGAATATAAAGTTCAAGTAGCAAAATTGAACGAACATTTTGGTGTAGATGAAGACTACCACCGAAATGTAAAATTCGACTACGATACGTATCTCGAAATTAATAAAGATTTTGAGTATTTTTATAATTGGGAAGGTATTGAGGATGTTGATATGCCTAAACAAACAAAAATAGGATATGATAAATACGAGCATGCGTACCATCAATTAATGACAGAGCTTGTGTTACTTCAAATAAAGTGTATTAATAAAGCCATAGGGAACGATACCATTTCAAGATTATATGTCGATGGTGGTTTTAGTGATAATGATTTATACATTAAACTATTATCACATTACTTTAGAGGTAAAAAATTAAGAACAACCAATGCATCCTTAGGTTCTGCTTTAGGAGCAGCAATTTCAATATCAGATTCAAAACTTAACTCTAAATTCTTAAAACGGAATTATGCACTTAAAAAACACGTTCCTTTTATTATTAGCGGATAGTTTTTAATATTTGTAAAATATAGATATAATATTTATTGCAAAAAGTAAACCTAAATAGGATATCTTTTATTGGGTATGAGAGTTATTTTAGTCAAAAATGATAATTTACCAATAGTATAAAAAACATTCTATGCGCTACTAATTAAAAATAGATATGTAGCTATTTTTACTAGAATTGGCGGCAAATTTTTAGTAAACTAAAACAAGTAAGGTTTGTATTAAAATCTAGTGTTTTATATGTGTAGAACTTTAGTAAAGACTATGCGTAATTAAGAAAAAAAATTTTTATTAAAGAAAAATAATTATGGAAATAAAAATTGATACACGTTATCCGTCCATAGACGATTTACGAACAAGAGCACAACAAAAAATACCTAAATTTGCTTTTGAGTATTTAGATGGAGGTTGTAATGAAGATGTAAATTTGCATAGAAATACATCGGAACTAAGAGAGGTTCAATTAAAGCCAAATTACTTAAGAGATCACCACGGCTCTTCACTTAAAACAAAATTATTTGGTGTAGAGTATGATGCGCCTTTTGGTATTTCGCCCGTAGGCTTACAAGGTTTAATGTGGCCTAATTCACCAGAAATACTAGCAAAGGCAGCCTTCGACCATAATGTGCCTTTTATACTTAGTACAGTTACAACAACCAGTATTGAGCGTGCTGCAGAAATAACAGAAGGTAAATCCTGGTTTCAGTTATATCATCCAACAGAAAACAGACTCCGAGACGATATTATAAAACGAGCTGAAGCTGCGGAATGTCCTGTATTAGTTATTCTTTGCGACGTGCCAACATTTGGGTTCAGACCACGTGATGTTAGAAATGGATTAGCTATGCCGCCAAAGCTTAATCTTAGTAATGTCTTACAAGTATTTGGCAGGCCACATTGGGGGTTACAAACATTAAAACACGGCATTCCTGCCTTTAAGGTTTTGGAGCCTTACATGCCAAAGGGACTCGATTTAAATCAACTTGGTAAATTCATGAATGATACTTTTAGTGGTAGATTGAATGAAGAAAAAATAAAGCCTATTCGCGATATGTGGAAGGGCAAATTGGTACTTAAAGGTGTAGCTTCAGATTATGATGCGGAAGAGGCTATTCGTTTAGGAATTGATGGTATTATTGTTTCTAATCATGGTGGACGCCAATTAGATGCAGGCCAATCCTCAATAAAACCATTAGCTACTATTGCTGAAAAATATGGCGATCAAATTGAAGTTATGATGGATAGTGGAGTGCGCTCTGGACCAGATGTAGCAAGGGCAATGGCTAGTGGAGCAAAATTTACTTTTATGGGGCGCTCTTTTATGTATGGTGTTTCTGCTTTAGGTAAAAATGGTGGCAATCATACAATCTCTTTGCTAAAAACAGAATTACAACAGGTAATGGAGCAATTAAATTGCGAAAAAACATCAGATTTTAAAAACCATTTAATACGATAATTTCTTTTTATTGCAGTTAATTAGCGGTAAAAGAGAATTGTTATATCTAATTAAAGTACATTAACAATAATAACTACATTTAAATTAACTATCTCAGGATTTATTAAATTAAGACTTGAAATAGTTAATTTATCTATAAAATATGTATTGAAGTTATAGTTTTTAAAATACAAATTTGTGGCGTTGGCGCACAGTTTTACTTTATAATAAAATGCAATTTTGTAATAAGTTTGTTACTTAATTTACAATTAAGTAATTATAAAAATACTACTAAAACTCATCTATAGCTAATAGTTGAGTTTTTTATTGTTAACCAGTAAAACCATATAGTACAGGATACAATTACATTTATATCGATATATTTTCGTTGAAACAATATAAAACTATACTAACTATAAATTTTAAAGCTTAAAACTAACTAAACTATAATTATGGCAGAATACCAAGAAAATTTAGGAGCTATAGATGATGCTTCTGGAGGAGAATATGAAAGAACACCAGTACCAAAATCTAAATTAAAAGGATGGAAATCTTTTTTAGGTATGTACGCTGGTGAACATGCTGCTGGTACTGAATTTATGATTGGTCCTCTGTTTTTAGCAGCAGGTGCTAGTTTACAGGATTTAATTTTTGGTTTATTACTAGGTAATATACTAGCCATTCTTACATGGCGCTATATAGTAGCACCTATAGCTGTGTCTAGTAAACTAACTTTATACTACCAATTGGAAAAAATTGCAGGAAAAAATCTAGTCAAAATATATAACGTTGTTAACGGTATACTTTTTTGTTTCTTAGCTGGTGCCATGATTACGGTTTCGGCAACAGCTGTTGGTATTCCTTTTAATGTTAGTTTTTCTGTTCCTGATAGTATTTTTGGTTTAAGTAGTGGTGCTTTCTCCATGATTGTAGTTGTAGTAGGCTTAGTAATGACCGCAGTTGCAGCCGCTGGTTATAACACGGTTTCTAAATTTGCTAATATTGCTGCTCCTTGGATGATAATTGTTTTCGCTGTTTGTGGAATATCCGCTTTATCACAAATGGAAGTAGATTCATGGAACAGCTTATTAACGGAGTGGGATAAAGGTATAAACGTAGTACAATCTATTAATGGTAAGGTAGATTTTGGTTTCTGGAAAATTGTAATTTTTTCTTGGTTATGTAATGCAGCAATGCATTTTGGAATGGCAG
This sequence comes from uncultured Algibacter sp., assembly GCA_937958265.1. GTDB lineage: Bacteria > Bacteroidota > Bacteroidia > Flavobacteriales > Flavobacteriaceae > Algibacter_B. The sequence continues at coordinate 174,274 of CALGNX010000002.1, forward strand.
ATCTAACCATTATGCGTTTTGCTAAGGATACACGTGCAGGTTGGGGGCCATCTATAGGTATGTTTTTAGGCCATTATATGGCTTGGATTTGTGCTTCATTTATGCTAGCTGCACAAATTAAATTAACAGGAGATATCTCGGCTAATCCTGGGGCTATGGCTTGGAGTGTTGTAGGCTGGACGGGTATTATTTGCGTTATTGTAGCAGGCTGGACAACTGCAAACCCTACTATATATAGAGCTGGTTTAGCTTTTCAAAGTTTATTTCCTGTAAAATCAAAAGCATATTCTGGCGTAATTTTAGCAGGTATAGTAGCTACAGCAGCAGGCATATTCCCCTCACTTTCGGGTAAACTACTCGATTTTGTAGGCTTATATGGTGCAATATTAGGACCTATGGGTGGGGTGATTTTTGTAAATCATTACTTAGCAAAGAAAATGAACTTCACACAAGATTATGCAGATAAAAAAGAGACTGGTTTTAACACAACTGTTCTATTAGCTTGGTTAATTCCTGTAGCACTAGGATTGTATTTTATCTTTGCACAAGGTTTATTCCCTGCTTATGCTGTAATTCCTTCTTGGCTGGCTTCTTGTGTATTATATGTGGTAATTATGAAATTTAAAAAATCTTAAATTATGAAAATATTAAAATTAGTAAGTGGCTTATCAATAGTTGTTTTGATACTTTTAGTGGGTATATTTTCATTTCTCGGTAAAATAGAGGTAACTACCATGAAAATGCTTATGCTAATAGGTACTCTCCTTTGGTTTGTAACTACACCATTCTGGATGAAAGAACAAGAGTAATAGAGAACCTCTTTAGTAACATTTAATTTGTTAGAAACATAAATTTAGGAAATGCGTCTCGATTAATAAAGTTTACGCTTTAATGTTTACACGTATTTTTGTAGTGTAACCTTAATAATGTATATTTTAGCCTTAAAAAAATTTATTTTTAAGGCTTTTTTTTGTTTCATATTTAAATAATACAGAATGTATTTTTTAGTTGAAGTATTAAACTTAAATCAATTATACCAACTATTACTTAAAATAAGCCATATAATTAGTTTCCACTGCGTCCATATTTCGATACAAAATAAAACCGTAACTAAGGCTATATTTTGATTTCCTATTTCATATAAACACAATATAATTCAAACTATTTATAGCTCATTTTAAATAGTAATTGGTACTAGAAATGGCTAATGGGATTAAAATAAATAGAATTATTATCGGATTTAATAAAGTTAGAAATTCTCTACATGACTATAGATTTATAAATTATTTTAAGCTATTACCTATTAGAAAATTGCAGAGCCAACATAGCATCAATTAAACTCATATTATAAAGTTCTAAAATATTTTTTGTGGAACTTTTTTGTAAAAACCCTAATAGTACAGGATAGTATTTTGTTTGTAAAAAGGTTACTTTAATTCTGTAATTAAACAAATTAATAAAATGTATATGGTTAAAATTATGCAATGCGCTGTAATTATTTTTACAGTGGTTTGTTTTTTAGGGTGTGGGCAGGTAAAAAAGGACAATACACCTTGGGTATCATTAATAGAAGGTAACACTTTAAATGGTTGGAATATAAAAGGCGGAAAGGCTACATATAGTGTTAAAGATGGGGTTATTACAGGAACAACTATAAAAAACACACCCAACACATTTTTAACAACAAATACACATTACAACGATTTTATATTGGAGCTGGACTACAAGGTGGATTCTACCATGAATTCTGGTATACAGATACGGTCAAACAGTTTACCGCATTATAGAGATGGTATTGTACATGGTTATCAGGTTGAAATCGACCCATCTAATCGCGCTTGGAGTGGTGGTATTTATGATGAAAAACGACGTAAATGGTTAAACCCACTTACAAATAATTTAGAAGCCCAAAAGGCATTTAAGCAAAATGATTGGAACCATTACAGAATTGAAGCGATAGGCGATACTTTAAAAACATGGATAAACAATGTGCCAGCCGCCTATTTAATTGATGGTAAAACAGCTTCTGGTTTTATAGGGTTACAAGTGCACAGTATTCATGGTAACAAAAAGGAAGGCACTACAATTTCATGGAAAAACATAAAGATTCTAACAGAAAATTTAGAAAAATATAAAAAACACACACCATTAAAACCAATAATAACCAAAAATAAACTAACCATCGACGAAGCTAAAAAAGGATGGAAAATGCTTTGGGATGGTAAAACAACAAAAGGTTGGAGAGGCGCAAAATTAGATAAATTCCCAGAAAAAGGATGGGAGATTAAAAATGGTGAATTAATAGTATTATCATCCGGTGGTGCCGAGTCTGCAGCAGGTGGAGACATTGTAACGGAGGCACTATATGGCGATTTTGAATTACGTGTCGATTTTAAATTAACCGAAGGAGCAAACAGTGGTATAAAATATTATGTAGATACGAATTTAAATAAGGGGCCAGGATCTTCCATTGGTTTAGAATATCAAATTTTGGATGATGCTTTACACCCAGATGCAAAACTAGGGAGTCATAAAGGTAGTAGAACATTGTCTTCCTTGTACGATTTAATAGAGGCTAACCCTAAAAAACCAATTAATAAGATGGGTGAATGGAATACAGCATATATAGTTTCTAAAAATAACCATGTAGAGCATTGGTTAAACGGTATGAAGGTTTTGGAATACGAACGTGGTAGTGCTGCATTTTTAAAACTAGTTTCGGAAAGTAAGTATGAAAAATGGCCAGGTTTTGGTTTGTTAAATAAAGGGCAAATCTTATTACAGGATCATGGCGATTACGTATCCTTTAAAAATATTAAAATTAAATCTCTTTAGGCTTTATGACAACAAGAAGACATTTTTTAAAAAAAGCAACTCTAGCAGGAGCAGCAGTAACCATTGGCAATTCCGCCATGGCTATGTCTGCAAAAAGTTATAACAATATAATAGGCGCTAACACTAGGGTTAATGTAGCTATTGCAGGATTAGGTCGCCGAATGAATGCGTTTATAAGTCCAATAGCTTTAAAGGAAAGTAATGCTAAGTTGCTTTATTTGTGCGATGTAATGGAAAGCCAACGCCAAAAAGGATTAAAAGCGTTTAGTAAGCATATCGATTATACTCCAAAATTGGAGAATGATATTAGAAACGTTTTATCAGATAAAACAGTCGATGTTTTAATTAACGCAACGCCAGACCATTGGCACACACCGGGTTCCATAATGGCTATGGATGCTGGAAAACATGTTTATGTAGAAAAACCATGTAGCCACAATATGTATGAGAACGAGCAATTAGTAAAAGCTTCTCGGCATTTTAATAAGATAGTACAAATGGGGAACCAGCAGCGCTCCTCAGGTCATACTATTGAAATAATTAGTAAAATTCATAATGGTGTTATTGGGAAACCATATAAAGCGGTTGCATTTTATAATAATGGAAGAGGCGAAGTGCCTAAACAAAAAAGTGCTGCAATTCCAAAAGGTTTAGATTGGGATTTGTGGCAGGGTCCAGCACCAAGACGCGCATACACATCGGAAACTTGGAATTATAATTGGCATTGGTATGGTTGGGCATATGGAACTGCAGAAGCAGGAAACAACGGAACACACGAAATGGATGTGGCGCGTTGGGCATTGCAGGTTGATATTCCGCAATATGTTTACGTCGAAGCAGAAAAACGGCACTTTAAAACAGATGGCTGGGAAATGTACGATGACATGGAGGCCACATTTAAATTCTCAAATAATAAAGTTATTAAATGGGAAGGTAAATCTAGAAACAACTATAGTACCTACGGTTCTGGTCGTGGTACCATAATTTATGGTACAGAAGGTTCTGTATTTGTAAATAGAAATAAATACATACTTTACGACCGCAAAGGTAAGGTTGTTATGGCATACGATTCAGAATCTCAAGAGGCTGGTACCGCACTTGGTGGAGGTGGAGATACCTCAACAAAACACGTGCAAAATCTTTTTGATACCATACGTGGTAAAGCTAAGTTAACAGCACCAATTGATGATGCTAGCAAAAGTATGGCTATGGTACATTATGCTAACATAGCATATCGTATTAACAAAGGGTTTGATATTGATGATAAAACCGGTATGATGTTCGATAGAGATGCTATGGCACTATGGTCCCGAACGTATGAGCCAGGTTGGGATTTTAAATTTTAATAAAAAAACATGAATTATTAATTAGAAGCGCTGTAAAAAAACAATTTACGAGTAAGTAACTCATCCAAATTTATTCATTTAATATAAGGACATTGTTTATTGGGAATTAACTTAAGTTTTAAGCAAACTAAATACTAATAAAGTTTAAAAATAAAAAAGTACACTAAGTATGCATAAAAGGAAAATTAATTGGGGCATAATAGGATGTGGTGATGTAGCAGAAATAAAAAGTGGTCCCGGGTTTCAAAATGCTAAAAATTCTAATTTACTTTGTGTAATGCGCAGAAACGAACTTAAGGTTAAAGACTTTGCAAAACGCCATAAAGTACCACTTTGGACCACCAATGCCCCAGAAGTTTTAAATAATAATGCAATAAATGCCATTTATATAGCAACACCACCATCATCCCATTTAGGTTATGCTCTCCAAGCCCTAAAACTAGGCAAACACGTGTATCTAGAAAAGCCAATGGTATTAAATACAAATGAGGCTAAGGTACTTGCTGAAGCTGTAAAATCGAATAATGGCAAATTAACTGTAGCACATTACCGCAGGTATTTACCTGTTTATAAAAAAGTAAAGCAGCTTATAGAGAGCAATGCCATTGGTAAAATAACACAAGCAAACATAGAAATTGCACAATCAAAGCAAGCCGCATTAATCGTAAAAACCGACGATAATTGGAGAACAAATCCCGAAATTTCTGGAGGTGGGTATTTTCATGACATTGCGCCGCATCAAATCGATTTGATGTACTATTATTTTGGAGAAATAGAATTTTCAAAAGGCATTAATGTCCAAGAAAACAAAAAATCAAACACTTTAGTACAAGGTTCAATTCAATTTAAAAATGGAGTAACCTTTAAAGGAAATTGGGATTTTAACGCGAAGAAAGATAAAGACAGTTGTATAATTAAAGGCGAAAATGGAACTATTTCATTTTCATTTTATAATGCCAATATTAAAGTTTTAGCTTCAGGAAAGGAATCTCAGTTTCAATTTGAAACACCAAAGCATGTACAGCAACCTATGATACAGGAAGTTGTTAATTATTTTTTAGAAACTCGCACAAACCCCTGTTCGGTAACCGATGGACTTATTATAACAGAAATTATGGATGCCTTTTGTGGTATATAACTAACAGTATAATATGACTGCAAAAGGTATTTACAACATATTAATTGGACTAAGTGCATTTGTAGTTTCCCAAGTAACAATAGCGCAAAGTAAAATATTATCAGCTAAATGGGAAGTTGTACAAAACACAAGTAAACCCCTAGCAAGACACGAAAATAGTTTTGTGCATTTTAAAAATAAATTTTACTTAATTGGTGGTCGCGGTATAAAACCAATTTCAATATATAACACCAAAACAGGTATGTGGAGCCAAGGCGCTAAACCACCTTTGGAAATTCATCATTTTCAAGCAGTAGCTTATCATGGCAATATTTATATTTTTGGAGCCATGACGGGTAAATACCCTTATGAAACACCGCTTACAAATATTTTGATTTACAATCCTAAAACTAATACATGGCATACAGGATCAAGGATACCAAAATCAAGGCGGCGCGGATCTGTAGGTGTTGTCATAAAAAAAAATAAAGCTTACCTAGTTAGTGGTATTGTAGATGGGCATAACGGTACACACGTACCGTGGTTAGATAGTTATAATTTTAAAACTAAAAAATGGACTATTTTACCAGATGCACCAAGACCAAGAGATCATTTTCATGCTGTAATTAAGCAACACAAAATTTATGCAGTAGGCGGTCGAAATTCGTCGTATGCTACCAAGCAAACTTTTAATTTAACCATTCCCGAAGTTGATGTGTATAACCTAAAAACAAATACATGGTCAACTTTACCCGAACACAATAATATTCATACCCCGCGAGCAGGCACATCATCTGTATTTTTAGGAAATAATTTAATTTTAATAGGTGGAGAGAGTGTCTTACAGAAAAAAGCACACCACGAAGTAAATGCCTATAATACTGTAAAAAAATCATGGGTAAAAATTAAAAATTTAAATACAGGTAGGCACGGTACACAGGCGCTTGTATATAAAAAGTGCATATACATCGCAGCAGGAAGTGGCAATAGAGGTGGTAAGCCAGAGTTAAATTCTATGGAGCGCTTTTGTAAAGGTCAAATAAAAAAAATCTAAATAACTACATAATAAATTATTTTGAATGTAATTGTCCAGAGGTGCCTAGATATTACTTATCTAATAATACCATACCTACTCATAAAAACAACATAGCAGGATTTTAAACCCTGCTATGTTCTAATTAAAGTAAAGTGTTTATTTGTTTTACTTCTAATAATTTACTGTAATTTGCTTTCGTTTTTCATGTAATCTAAAATCTTTAAACGTATTATTAATGTCTAATTTAATAATATTAGAATGACCTTCTACACCCAGTAAGAATTTATTTTTTATAGTTACCGTCTTAATATCTGTTCTAGATGTTGATAAAAAACAAACAGCCTTTGCCTGATGCCCGTTTGGCTTTATACTTAAAACTTTAGGTAGTATTGGCTCTCCATTAAAACTCCAACTTGTTGTTTTGTTAAGATAGTTACTAAAACTAGTCTTGCTTACCTGATTGTTATGAACGGTGTTAAACTTAGCATAATCATGCAAATCAAAATCAATTTCTAATAGTAACACGTGCCCTTTATCAACAACGTTAAAAGTTGCTGTAACAGCATCATGCATTGTAATGGTATTACTCATCATTACAAAAGTAAATAGTATAGTTATTAATGTTTTCATTTTACAATTACTTTATTAGTTCCTAAAAATTTCCCACCTTTTACAATTCGTACAATATACAAACCACCACTAGCTATATTGCTAAATTCTAAAACACCTACTCCTTTTTTTCTACTAATTAATTGTCCTGTTACAGAAAATAGACCTACCTGATATTCTTCCAAATTTGTAGAAATTACAGACAAGCCTCCTTTATTAGCAGTTACATAAAAACCAGATTCTTCTAAACTAAAATTAGGTGTACTTAAAGTTGCTCCACAACTTTCATCTATAGAAGTCGCAGGATTGTCTGTTGCAAAAGGATTTATATTGGCATTGTTATCATCACAATCAAAAGCGCTTACAAAACCATCTGAATCTTTATCGACATCATTTAAATCAGGAGAACTATTGGCAAAATCATCACTAAAATTCCCCTTCATACATCTAGGTATCTGAGGGAAAGTAGCGGTAACCACATAATAATAGTCAAAAGTTTCTTCGCCTTGAGCAGTTGTTAAAGTTACAGAAGCTGAAATTCCGTTACACTCATCCAAATCTCCTTTACCAACAATATATTCAAAATCATTTGTATATTTTCCAGAATAAGGTCCACAAGGCGCACTAATTCCGTCTCCAGGACGTAAACCGCTTTTTAACTGAAAACTAGGTTGTAGTTGTTTTAAATTACCTTCTTTATCTGGCCCAAATTTATACAAAATAGGAAAACCGTCTCCAGCCCATCCTACTTGTAACATCTCTGTAGGGACATTTTCTGTTGTAGAGATACCAGCTCTCAATCCCTCTACATATTCATACATATTACCATGATAATGGTAGCCTATATTAGTGTTAACATGTGCCGATGCACAATCTAAACCAACAAATTCTCTTCCGTTACCAATATTTGTGGTAGGCTCAAAAACCCAGTCCCAATTATATTCTCCTGTACTTGTGTTTTCAAAAATAAAAGGAGCTGCAGGTGCAGGCATCATAGCGACTCCGTTTAATGCAATTCCAAAATAATTTGCGGGTCTACCATTATCTCTAGTCACACTTGTAAGCGTTTCAGACAATTCTGGGTTCATATCAAATTTATAAAGTCTATAATTAGGTTCTGGTTTTCTATCTGCTCTAGCACAAAAATCATGATCAGGGTAATTATTCGCATACACAACTCTTTGGTTATCTTCAGTAAACTCATAATACACACTTGGACTCGTAGTAGTATCGCAACAAGCAATATTATCAAAACTTAACACATCTGTAACACCACAGGTACTATCACAATCATCAATAGTAGTTTCATTACCGTTTTGTATGCCATCGTTACAAGACCAACTTGTTCTTATTGTTTGCGCTTCTTGTTGCAACATGGTTTTTATCGTTTGCTGCTCGCTAGTTAAATTATCAATTAAATTATTTGACTCTAAAAAATCATTCTCTAAATCATAAAACTCTGCTCTACCATTTGCATCTTCTATGAACTTATATTTTTGAGTTCTAGTTGCCCAAGACTGCACGCCATCACTTTCATAATCAACATAATTAATCACTCTATTTACTTGGCTTTTAGAAGATAATGAGGGTTTTAAGCTCAAGCTATTTTCTGTACCTCCTAATAATTGTACACCTGCCAATTCTAAAATTGTTGCATGTAAATCTGCTGCATGCACTAAACCTTCTTCTACTTCATTTACCCTTTGTACAGATTTACCTGTAATTATCATTGGTACGGTTACACCACCACTATATAAAGAAGATTTTACACGTCTATTAGGAAAATGAGTATTGGCTTTTCCTGGTGTTCCATTATCTCCAATAAAAATAATTACAGTGTTTTCTCTTGTTACAGCATCCATGCTTTCTAATAATCGGTTTATTTCATAATCCATATTTTCTACCATAGCGTTGTAAATACCTTTGGTATTAGTTGTGTTTGATGTAAAAGTTCCTGAGGGCGGTATTTGAAAAGGAGCATGTGGCGCTACATGTGCTAACCATAAAAACCAAGGTTTTGTTTGATTGGCAACCCACGAAATAGCACTATTTGTAAAATGTGCTGTAGTATATTCTGTTATCTGTTCGCTATTTCCCGAAGAATTTGTTTTTGTCCAATTATAATAATCATCAACCTGAGATGTAAACACCCCTTCATAAAAAGGAATTCCAGAATCTGTTGGGTGACTAGAGTTACTACTATTACTCCCTCCAAGATGCCATTTTCCAATTACTCCCATACTATAATCGGTAGGGCTTTCTTCTTTTATTTTTGTAAATAGTGATTTATGACTGGTTTCTAAAACAATAGGAGGTCTTAGAACTCCGGTTTTAATTCCGTATTTACCACTCATAATAGAGGCCCTGGTTGGTGTGCATTGTGGCGCCGCCCAACAATTTGTATAGGTTAAACCTTCTGCTCTAAATACATCTAAAGTAGGTGTGGCAGGTAAGTCTGTATCTACACCAAAACCAGCAACAGCATCTATTCCTAAATCGTCTGCTATAATTAACAATATATTGGGCGACTGTTGTTGCGCTAATACAGTTGTTACCGCTAAAAAGCACACATAAAATAACCATTTTTTTACATTTTTCATAAATTATAGTTTTTAGTGAATTGTATTTTTTAAAACTTATTTATCTATTTTACACTGATTTACTGAATTAATATGTTTTATAGCAGCAGTTAAGACTGTTTTCTTTGGCTTGTCTTAATGTCTTTTTTGGGGTTTTCATTTTCCATTTAATGCTAGTATAAAAACCCGAAGTTATTCCTCTAAGTACTATAGACCTCTTGAGTTCTCTACTTATTGCGCTTCTATGAAAACCCATCTTGTAATAAAGCTTCTGTTTGTTACTTTTGTTTTAAGACTTATTTTGTATAATTTTTCACACAATACGAATTTAATGTTTTAACCTTAAATACTTGATATTTGTCTCAAGTATTTTAATTTTATCTGTTGTACTTATTAATGGAACTAACATAGTTTGAAATAAACAAACGGTATTTGTCGTATATAATTTAAAATATTATAGAACTGGCGTACTAAATAATTTGGGCGTTACCCGAAAAGGGTCGCGCTTTACGTTGCAAGTCCGCGCACCTCCCAAAAGGTCGGGCTGTGGGCTTTACACTGCAATCGCTAACGCTGTAGCAACAGGTAAATACAAAACTCGTAATTCATATATAAATTCATAAAAGCAGCGTTAATGTATTTTTAGCTATGCTTTAAATTCTAAAAACTTTTACGCAGTACGGTTTTTTATATTAGTTTATTAATATTTTGTTGTCCTGTTATTGCAGCCAACACGAGTTAAGCGTATTTTGTGAGTACAGTTACTATTACAATATTTATTGTAAAGGAATTTTAACTCCCGAAATAAAATAATCTGGATTATCGGTGCCAAAGGCCATATAAATAAACAAGGTGTTATCTTTTATAATAGGCGATACAAAACCACCTAAATGATCCCAGGCCCAATTATAAATAGGATATTTACGATGAATTTGTACAGGGTTTATCATTACCTGAAAACGATTTTCCTAAAGTAATCCAAGCACTTTCTAAGTCTACGTCCTCTATTTCAATTACAGAATACACTTCACTACCTTGTATTACAAACCAACTAGTATTATTATAAGCTGGGTTTAATAAGTTTTCAATTTTTAAATAGTTCGTTTTTATACGATTTTAAGAACATCATATGCTATAATTTTTATAGCACTTTGTCTGTTTATGTTGTCAAAATTATCTGAGATTAATACGTTTGAGAAATAACTATTTAAACTTCCTTCTGGAAATATAATGTCGGGGTTTGTTGTATTTGGAGTTTCAATAGGTTCCGTATTTTTGTCAATCTCCAATACTTTTAGTTCATCGTCTGTACTACAACCTAAAATAACTAAAAACAAACTAATTAGTACAAGTGTTTTTTTTTATGTAGAAAAATTAAAATCTTTTAATTTATTACAAAAATATTTAATTGTGTTTTAAAGCAGTAAGGTTTGTTTTTAAGGTGTAATTAACTTTTTATCTTCAATATATTTTAAGAAAAAAAAGGCTTAAAGTTATTTTTAACGATTAAATCTTGTATAAATAAAATTTCGGTCTTAATCTTAAAAGTATTTTCTATAAATGGCTGTGAATAAAAACACAACGTATTTAAATGTATGGAATCACTTAAAAAAATAATTTTGTTACTTAGGTACAATTACAAATTATACATTTAGAGGTTGTTTCTAACTATTAAACGTAAATGTATAATTTTTTAACTTTTAGAAATAATTCGATGTCTAATATTGATGAAGATAATTAAAACTTAAAAAAAAAGGTTAATTATTGTACCACTAATCATCCAACAAATCAGGTCGGCGTTCTTTAGTTCTTAAATAAGCTTGCTCTTCGCGCCATTTTTCAATTTTTGGTAAATTTCCACCAAATAATAACTCAGGTACTTTCCAACCTTTATATTCTCTAGGTTTCGTGTAAATTGGCGGTGCCAATAGGTCGTCTTGAAAGGAATCTGTTAAAGCAGAGGTTTCATTTCCTAAAACACCTGGTATTAGCCTTATAATAGAATCGCAAAGCACAGCAGCACCTAATTCGCCACCAGATAAAACGTAATCTCCAATAGAAATTTCTCGAGTTATAAACTGGTCGCGAACACGTTGGTCTACACCCTTATAATGCCCACATAAAATAATTAGGTTTTCTTGAAGGGAGATTTGGTTGGCTATACCTTGTTTTAAAGTTTCGCCATCTGGTGTCATATAAATAATCTCATCATAATCCCGTTGTTCTTTTAATGCAGAAATGCATTTATCAATAGGTTCCACCATCATAACCATACCAGCACCACCGCCAAACTGAGTGTCGTCTATAGATTTGTATTTATCCGAGGTGTAATCTCGTAAATTATGGAAATGTACTTCTACTAAACCAGCATCAATAGCACGCTTTAATATGGAAGCTTCAAACGGACTTTTAAGTAATTCTGGTAAAACGGTAATAATATCTATACGCATGATAAAAAATTAAAATGTCAAAGGTAATTTAAATGCTTGGTATTGCTATCTACAAATTTTGATAAAAACATAAGCAGTATTGCAGCAGTAACATTAAACGTTAAAATAATTGAGATTAAATAAAATTTAAAAACAGTAGTTATTCTACAATTTCGTAAGCTACATCTAACTTACGTAACCCTCTTAATGCCGATCCTGAGTTTTTATCTGTAACTTCTATATCCACCGCATCGCCATCCAGTAGTATATCAGTAATCTCGTTGGCTAAAGATGCATTCATGTTAACTGAAATTTCCATGATATACTTGCTAATAGCTCGTTTATCGGGTCTTTGGTTATTGCAGGATAATAGGTTTAATTTCATAAATTAATTATCTTTTAGTTAAATTTTACTACTATTTATTTTTAGCTTTACTGGCTGTTAATTCAGCAATTTTGCAAATAACTTCAGTGGCTTTAATCATGCTTTCTACAGGAATATATTCGTAAGGGCCATGAAAGTTGTGTCCTCCTGCGAAAATATTGGGGCATGGCAAGCCCATGTAGCTAAGTTGAGATCCATCGGTACCGCCGCGAATGGGTTTAATTAAAGGTGTAATATTAACGTTTTTCATTGCTTCTTCTGCAATATCTACAATATGCATTACAGGCTCTACTTTCTCGCGCATATTAAAATATTGATTATTTATGCTGGTTGTAATTACGGTATCGCCATACTGCTCATTTAGTGCATTTGTAAGCTTTAACATAACCGCCTTACGTGCCTCAAAATGCTTTATATCATGGTCGCGAATAATATATTGTAATGTAGTTTCTTCAACATTACCGTGCATATCATGCAAATGGAAAAAGCCCTCGTAGTCCTGGGTGTGTTCTGGTGTTTCCATGCGTGGTAACGAGTTTATAAATTCTTGTGCAATGTACATAGAGTTAATCATTTTACCCTTAGCATAACCAGGATGCACGATTTTTCCTTTAATTTTAACAACAGCACCAGCGGCATTAAAATTTTCGTATTCTAATTCTCCAATTTGGCTACCATCCATAGTGTACGCCCATTCTGCTCCAAACGTTTTAACATCAAACTTATGCGCGCCTCTTCCAATTTCCTCGTCTGGGGTAAAACCTAACTTAATTTCCCCATGTTTAATTTCTGGGTGTTTAATTAAGTGCTCCATGGCCGATATTATTTCGCAAATTCCTGCTTTATCATCAGCTCCTAGTAATGTAGTTCCATCTGTTGTAATAAGGGTTTGTCCTTTGTAAAGTAACAAATCATCAAAATAACTAGGAGATAAAACGATGTTTTTTTCAGCATTTAAAATAATATCTTCGCCATTATAACTTTCAATAATTTGAGGTTTTACATTGGCGCCTGTAAAATCTGGTGATGTATCAAAATGAGAAATAAAACCAATAGTTGGTACTTCGTGTGTTACATTACTGGGTAGGGTTGCCATAATATAAGCATTGGCATCAATACTTACGTTTTGTAATCCTATAGTTTTAAGTTCTTCTACAAGTTTGTTTGCTAAATCCCACTGTTTTGCTGTGCTTGGAGTGGTGTTCGATGTCGCATCGGATTCTGTATCTATGGTAACGTAACTTATAAAACGCTTTATAATGTCTGCTTTTGAAATCATAATTGAATGAAATTTTGATAGGTAATACTACTACTTTATAATAAAGTTACTAATTTACTACTATTAAGTGTGAATAGGTAAATGCTTATCTATTTTTTATTTACAACATTTCAGTTTATTTTTACAAAAATTTTTTTGATGTATAAATCCTTACTTCGCCCATTGTTTTTTATTTTTGATCCTGAAAAAGTACACTATTTTACATTTTCCTTAATAAAATTCACATCCAAAATACCTGGTTTTAAACGTTTGTATAGAAGTTTATATGTTTTAGAAAACGAAAAATTAGAGCGTCAATTATTTGGGCTTACTTTTAAAAACCCTGTGGGGTTAGCTGCTGGGTTTGATAAAAATGCAGTGCTATTTAACGAGTTGGCAAATTTTGGTTTTGGTTTTATAGAAATAGGAACGGTAACACCAAAGGGGCAGGAGGGAAACCCTAAAAAGCGTTTGTTTAGGTTAAAAGAAGACCAAGGTATAATAAACCGTATGGGTTTTAACAACGCAGGTTTACAGAGTGCCATTGAAAAACTAAAAACTAATAAACGAAAATTAATTATTGGCGGTAATATTGGAAAAAATACAGACACAAAACCAGAGGATTATACTAAAGATTATTTGGCTTGTTTTAATGCGCTGCACCCTCATGTAGATTATTTTGTTTTAAATGTAAGTTGTCCAAATGTAGGAAGTCATGCTAAATTAAATGATAAGGATTATCTTGAGGAATTGATAGGTGCTGTACAAAAAGCCAATACTAATTTTGAAAAACAGAAACCTATTCTGTTAAAAATTGCACCAGATTTAAATACGAATCAATTAGATGAAATTATTCAAATTGTACAAGGTACTAATCTTGATGGTGTAATTGCAAGTAACACCTCTACAGATAGAAGTGGTTTAAAAACATCAAAAGAAGTGTTAAAAGCTATTGGTAATGGTGGTTTAAGTGGGCAGCCGGTAAAAGATAAAAGTACACAGGCCATAAAATATCTAGCAGATAAGAGCAATAAAACGTTTCCTATCATTGGAGTAGGGGGCGTACATTCAGCTAAAGATGCTCTTGATAAATTGGATGCTGGAGCAGATTTAATTCAAATTTATACAGGGTTTGTTTATGAAGGCCCAGGTCTTATAAAAACTATAAATAAGGCAATTCTTAAACGAATGTCTATTTAATTGTTAGTCTGTTTTTTATTTACAAACACCAATAATTAAATTTGGCTTGTTAAGTTTTTTTTAGTTTGCCTATTAGCTAATTAGTGTATGTGTTATTTTACATACTAGATTTAAATTCTGAAATTTTGAGTAGATTTTTGGGTTTAATATTTATGTATCTTACATTATTAAAATTATTGTGTTTTTTATACGTTTAACTTTATTTAGTAATGCAGAAACCCGTTAAAATTATTGAATGTCCAAGAGATGCGATGCAGGGCATAAAGCAATTTATTCCTACAGCACAAAAAGTACAATATATTCAGTCTCTATTACGGGTTGATTTTGATACTATTGACTTTGGTAGCTTTGTGTCGCCATCGGCTATTCCTCAAATGATTGATACTGCCGAAGTTTTAGCACAGTTGGATTTAAGTAAAAGTAAAAGCAAACTTTTATCTATAATAGCAAACACAAGAGGCGCTAAAGAAGCTTCTAAGTATGCCGAGATTGATTATTTGGGTTATCCTTTTTCAATTTCAGAAAATTTTCAAATGCGTAACACCCATAAAACTATAGCGGAATCTGTAGTTACACTTTCGGAAATTTTAGAGATTGCTTTTAAAACAAATAAGCAAGTTGTAGTTTATATATCCATGGGTTTTGGAAACCCTTATGGCGATCCTTGGAATGTAGATATTGTAAGCGAGTGGACAGAAAAATTGGCTAATATGGGTGTTGAAATTTTATCAATAAGTGATACTGTGGGAACTTCCAACCCGGAAACTATAGATTATTTGTTCTCAAATTTAATACCACTATATCCAACTATTGAATTTGGAGCACATTTACATACCACAGCAAACACATGGTTTGAAAAAATAGACGCAGCTTACAAAGCGGGTTGTAATCGTTTTGATGGTGCTATACAAGGCTTTGGAGGTTGCCCAATGGCACACGACGAGCTTATAGGAAACATGCCTACCGAAAAATTATTATCTTATATAACCTCACAAAAAAGAAATAATTTGAATGCAATGAGTTTTGAGAGTGCTTATAACGAAGCTTCTAAAATTTTTAAAAATTTCCATTAGTTTGTAATTTCATATAAATTGTAATCAAAAAAAATAAAATTAAATATTTGAAATTTAGTGATTTAAGTTATCTGGGGATTCTTTATTTAAATTTAATCTAAATAAACTTTGTGTAAATAAACATTACGTTTTATATTTGTACCTGGAATTGAATATTATTTATATTAAGTCTAAATTAAATTTAAAAATGAAAAAATTAGCTTTTAGTATTTTCACCTTAGGCGCGCTTGTAACATCATGTTCTAATGACGATGTGGCAGATGATATTGCAAACCAAATAATTTCAGAAACTACAGGTATTGATATTACGGGAGTTGATGTGCCTAACTCTTACAGTTTTATGAGAAATGGAACATCATCGGTAAGTTTTTCTGGCCAAACAACACGTTTAAATCAGGTAGCAGAACTTGGTAAGATTATAAACTCCGAAACTTCTACATTAATGGTTTTAGAGAATAATTTTAAAAATGGAGAAGGTTTTTCAAACGCATCTTTAAACGGTACAGGAAAACAAATTAGAAATAAAGTAGCCAATTCGCTAGGGTTATTTAGTAAGGGTACATCAAATAATGCCGATGCTATAAAAATGGTTTTTGATAGTTATATTACAAACTTTATAAATGATGTGCAAGAACCTATAAGTAACGGTGTAATTGCTACAAAAGGTAATCCTGGAATAGCAGATGGTAAAAGAAATGTAAATAGTAAAGGTTTACAATATAATCAAGCATTATTAAAATCATTAATCGGGGCTTTAGTTATTGATCAAGTTTCTAACCATTATTTTAATCGGTTAGATGATGATAATTTTGATGGTAGTAATAGTTTTCGTTTAGAAAATAATGACGGTATTTTAGATGATTCTGATAATTATACAGTTATGGAACACCACTGGGATGAAGCTTATGGTTATGTTTATGGTGTTGCAGCAAGTGATGATGAATTATTACAAAAATATATTAATAGAGTAGAACTTGATGATGATTTTAAGGGCACCGCGCAAACCATTGTAGATGCTTTTATTATAGGTAGAGCTGCTATTGTTGCTAAAAAATATGACGTTAGGGATGCGGCAATTGCTGTTATAAGAGCAGAGTTGGGTAAAATAATAGGTATAAGAGCTGTATATTATTTACAACAAGCAAAATTTAAGCTAGCGGAAAGGGAAAAAGCATTTCATGATTTAGGTGAGGGATATGGCTTTATTTATTCTTTACAGTTTGTAACTTCCGATGGTAAAACACCACTATTCAATCAAACAGAGGTTGCAAGTTTTATAAACGATTTAGAGGTAGGAGATGGTTTTTGGGATATTACACCAGAAAAATTAGATGATATGTCTAACGCTATTGCAGCTAAATTTAGTTTTAGTGTCGCACAGGCGGCCACTTTAGATGGCGTTTAAAAATAATTACTAAATAAATGTTGCTAAAAGAGATTCTTCCTTTAGCGGAAATCAATAACAAATAAAAACAATTTATGAAAAAGATAGTATTTATATTTTGCTTATTTGCATTAATAATTTCATGTAGCGAGAGCGATGATTCAGGTGAAATTACCGGAGGCGGTGCCGGAGCAGAAAATGCTTTTAATAGAAAAGCATTATTATCCAATTGGGTAAACAATTATATAAAACCAGCTTTTAGTAATTTTGATGCTAAGTTAGCAGCATTAAAAACAAGTCAAATTCAGTTTACTACAACACCAACAGTTAGTAACTTAGAAATACTTCAAAATGACTTATTTGAAGCTCAAAAAGCATGGCAGCATGTTGCTATGTTTGAGTTTGGCAAAGCAGAAGAATTAAATTATAGGTCTTTTATGAACTCGTACCCTGTAGATTTTAAGACTACAGCAGATGATTCTCAAGAAGATGATAACACGATTTCTAAAAATTTAGAAGCTAAAACGTTACCAATTGCCGATATTAACTTTAATTTAGATAAAAGAAATAACGAGCAAGGTTTTCCAACTGTAGATTATATGGTTAATGGCTTAGCTACTACCAATACAGAGATTGTTGCATTTTACACCACATATAACTTACAACAAAATTATAAAGACTATTTAGGTAGAATAGTAGATAGAATGGTAAGTTTAACAAATGCAGTGGTAGCAGATTGGGAAACCAATGGCGATGCTGTTATTAATAATGATGGCTCGTCTGATGCGGCTTCGTTTGATAAGCTAGCTAACGATTTTGTTAACTATACAGAACGTGCATTTAGAGAAAACAAAATAGCAACACCTTCGGGTAAGCGAAATGGTGTTAAAAAACCTGAGAATGTAGAGTCTTTTTACAGTTCAGAAAATTCTAAAACGCTTTTTTTAGAGGCTTATAAAAGCATTAAAGCAATGTATTATGGGAAATCATATAACGGTAACAATGAAGGACAGGGCATTGATGATTATTTGAATTTTCTTGAAACTACAGTTTTTGATACAGAAGCGAGGCAAACAAAACCTATGAATGTTTTTGTTGCCGAACGATTTGCTGCTATTGATGCTATTGTCGCATCGTTAAATAGCGATTTTACTATACAAATAGAAACCAATAATTTAGATTTGTTGGAAACATTTAATAAAATACAACAGTTTGTAACACTTTACAAAACAAATATTATTTCTGCCTTGGATGTTAGAATAGACTTTGCAGATAGTGATGGCGATTAACTAGTAGGTATTTGAATGATTAAAGCTATTAAATATTACATAAGGGATAATAAAAAAGAAGCTAGTACACTAGCTTCTTTTCGTATTCTATTTGGTATATTAATGTTAATAAGTCTAATTCGCTTTATAAGCATGGGTTGGGTTGAAGAATTTTATATTACCCCAAAATTTCATTTTAAATATTACGGCTTCGAGTGGATTAAAACTTTAGGGATATACACATATATATTATTTGCACTTGCACTTGTAGCATGCATAGGTATTATTTTGGGGTATAAATATAAGTTAGCTATGCTCCTTTTTTTTTTAAGCTTTACATACATTGAACTTATTGATAAAACAACGTATTTAAACCATTATTACTTTGTAAGTATTCTTAGTTTGTTACTTTATTTTTTACCGTTACATGCTACTTTTTCGTTGGATAGTTATTTAAAAAAGAAAAGTTATAGTTACGTTCCCGCATGGACGGTAGATAGTATAAAACTAGTTTTAGGTATTGTTTACGTATATGCAGGGTTAGCCAAGTTAAATTCAGACTGGTTGCTTAGAGCTATGCCTCTAAAAATATGGCTTTCGGCTAAAACCGAATTATTATTACTAGGACCTTTAATGAACCAAAATTGGTTTCATTATGCCATGAGTTGGAGCGGTGCTTTATACGATTTAACTATCCCTTTTCTATTATTGTTTAAAAAAACAAGGTCGTTTGCATTTATATTCGTTGTTGTTTTTCATATTCTAACAAGGGTACTTTTTAATATAGGTATGTTTCCATATATCATGATTGTGGCAACACTTATATTTTTCGATGCTACCCTACATAATAAAATTTTAAGTTTTATTAAAAAGGTATTTAAATTAAAAATGGTATCGCTTAGTAATGTTCAGGAAAACTACAATAGCAATAGCCTTAAATTTAAAGGTTTTATAATTTGCCTTTTTTTCATAGTTCAGCTATTTTTGCCCTTTAGAAATTGGCTTTATCCTGGAGAATTATTTTGGCACGAGCAAGGTTACAGGTTTTCTTGGCGTGTTATGCTAATGGAAAAATCAGGGTACACAAATTTTATAATTAAAAATGGTGTTTCAGGTTCATATTTTTATGTGAAAAATGAAGATTTTTTAACGCCATTTCAAATTAAGCAAATGAGTTTTCAACCAGATTTTATTTTGGAATATGCACATAAATTAGGTGATCATTTTAAAAGCCAAGGGCATAAAAACGTACAAGTATTCACAGAGAGTTATGTGGCTTTAAATGGTCGTTTAAATCAGCAGTTTATAAACCCCGCTGTCGATTTATATAAAGAGAAAAAAGGGTTTAAGCATAAAACATGGGTACTTCCCTTAAAGGATGAAATTAAAGGTTTATAGTATCATTTTATTTTTATTTGTACTAACTAAGGGTGTTGCCCAAGACATTACATTTAAGGTATATAGCTTTAAAAATCAGCTACCAATAGCAAATGTTAAGGTAATAACCTCTAAAAGTGACGTATTAGGTTTCACAAATAGCAAGGGTGTATTAAGTGTTACTTTAAAGAATAGTAAATCACAAATAATTTTTTTAAACGAAAATTATAAAATTTTAGAAATCGATGTTGATACAAAAATAAAACCTGTTGTAGCTGTCTATCTCGAATCTTTAGGAGAGGTAATTTCCGAGGTAGTTATTAGAGCTATAAAAAAACAAAATTATGCGGTTACTGTATTAGAACCCGTTAAAGGCACACATATTTATGCCGGAAAAAAATCTGAAGTTGTAAATTTAGATTTGATCGATGGTAATAAAGCATCCAATAATGCGCGTCAAATTTTTTCAAAAGTTGTTGGATTAAATATTTATGAAGCTAACGATGGTGGTTTGCAACTTAATATTGGTGGGCGTGGTTTGGATCCAAACCGTACAGCAAATTTTAATACACGCCAAAACGATTATGATATTAGTGCCGATGTTTTGGGATATCCAGAAAGTTATTACACACCAGCAACCGAGGGGTTATCTCAAATACAGGTAATAAGAGGTGCTGCATCTTTACAATATGGTACGCAATTTGGCGGTTTAATTAATTTTGTTACCAGAAAACCAAGTAGCGAACCAATTGAGTTTACTACCAGAAACACGGTATCCTCTTTTAACAGTTACTCAAACTTCACATCCATTGGCGGGACTTTAGGTAAGTTTTCTTACTATACTTATTACAACGGTAAAACAGGCGACGGTTTTAGGCCAAATTCAGAATACGATTCCGATAATATATTCACACATTTAAATTATCAATTTAATCAAAAAACAAATCTTGCTTTTGAGTATACGTATTTTGATTATTTGGCGCATCAACCAGGTGGTTTATCAGACGTTCAATTTTTAGAAGACCCCAAACAAAGCTACTTTTCAAGAAATTGGTTTGATGTTAATTGGAATTTGTTCAACCTAAAGCTAAACCATGAATTTAATAATAAAAATAAAATAACACTAAGTGTTTTCGCGTTGGAAGCCGCAAGAAAGGCTGTAGGTTATAGAGGTGTTCCTGGAGCCGATAACCCGAGAATTTTTAATGTAAACGGCGATGCTATAAACGAATTTGGTGAGTTTGAATTTCAGAGAGATTTATTAGTCGATACATTTAGTAATTGGGGTGCAGAAGCACGGTTTTTATCAAACTATAAAATTGGAAATCAAGACGCTTACTTGCTATTAGGGGCAAAGGTTTATAATGCAGATAATAGTGCAAGGCAAGGTGCAGGAAGCAAAAACACAGATGCAGATTTTAATTTTATAGAAGCAGCACAATATCCAAATCAAAATAATTTTGATTTCCCAAATTTTAATACCTCGCTATTTGGCGAGCACATATTTAATCTAAGCAGCGATTTAAGTATTACACCAGGTTTTAGGTTCGAGCATATAAATACACAATCGAAGGGGCAATTTTACGTAGCTAACACAGATGCTTTTATACCAGATAATAATGCATTTATAAGAAACTTCATCCTGTTAGGCGTAGGCTTAAGTTATAAACCTAAAACGTATTTCGAGTTATACAGTAATGCTTCGCAAAATTATAGATCGGTAACATTTTCTAACATAAGAACTGTAAATCCTTCATTTATTATTGATCCGGATATTACGGATGAGGAAGGTTATACTTTCGATTTTGGTGTTCGCGGAAAATACAAAAAACATATTGCTTACGATGTGAACGTGTTTTCAATTTTATACGATAATCGCATTGGGCAGGTTTTAAATAACCGTGCACAATGGGTACGTAAAAACATAGGTACTGCTTTTATTTACGGCCTAGAATCTTTAGTGCAATGGAATATAAAAGAAACCTTTTTTAAACAAAACGAGCAATTAACATGCGATGTTTTTAGTAATTTATCCTTAACAGAATCTGAATATACAGATTCTGATGAAAATAATGTAGAAGGTAATCAGGTAGAATATATCCCTTCTATAAATTTAAGAACAGGCATTAATATAGGCTGGAAAAATTTACTTTTCGGCATGCAATACACTGCCATTGGCGAGCAATTTACAGACGTAACAAACTCACCATATAATCCCAGTAACGCTACCGATGTTATAGGGGCCATACCAAACTACGACATTCTAGATGCATCCTTATCTTACACGTTCTCTAAAAATTTTAAACTAGAAACCGGATTAAATAACGCGTTAGATAATAGTTATTTTACAAGAAGAGCAACAGGTTACCCAGGACCAGGAATAATACCATCTGCGCCAAGAAATTGGTATGCCACACTACAAATTCAATTTTAAAAAATACCACCATGAAAATAATAAAAAAAATAGCTATTGTATTATTAATAGCATTAGTAGGTATCCAGTTTTATAGACCAGAAAAAAATAATGCAGAGTACAGGGATGTTTTGGCTTTTGAAAAGGAAACTAATGTAGATGATGAAATAGCAGTTGTTTTAAAAAATAACTGCTACAATTGCCATAGTAATAAAACCACATACCCGTGGTATGCAGAGATTGCACCAGTCTCATTTTTTTTAAGTTCACATGTTAATGATGGCAATCGGCATTTTAATGTCTCTAAATGGGAATCGTACTCTAATAAAAAGAAAGACCATAAGCTAGATGAGCTTATTGAAGAAGTAGAAGAAGGTGAAATGCCTTTAAAGTCTTACACAATAATTCATGGCGCACTAACAAAAAAAGAAAAAGAAGCCTTATTAAATTGGGCAAAAACAGCAAGACAAAACTATAAATAAGAGGAAATAATTTTAAAATGTAATTTAATATTATTCATATCTTAACATTAAATTACACTTCTATATCATATAAAAATCGTACATTCGCTTGCAATTAAAAACTAATTGCAACATGACCGCACACGAAAACAAAATACTCGGAGAAGGACTTACTTACGACGATGTTTTATTGGTTCCAGCTTTTTCTGATGTACTTCCAAGAGAGGTAAATATTCAAACAAAATTTACACGTAACATAACCATAAATGTGCCTATTATTTCGGCTGCTATGGACACGGTTACAGAAAGTAAAATGGCTATAGCCATGGCGCAAGAAGGCGGTATTGGTGTACTGCACAAAAACATGTCTATCGAGGCTCAAGCACAAAAGGTAAAGCGTGTAAAACGAGCCGAAAGCGGTATGATAATCGATCCGGTAACCCTACCATTAACAGCCAAAGTAAAGCATGCAAAAAAGTACATGGCAGAATACGGCATTGGTGGTATTCCTATTGTTGATGAAGCAGGCGTTTTAAAAGGCATAGTTACCAATCGAGATTTAAGATTTGAGCACGATAACAAGTTAGCAATAACAGAAGTGATGACAAGTGAAAACTTGGTTACAGCAGCCGTTGGAACGTCCTTACAAGATGCAGAAAAAATATTGCAACAACATAAAATTGAGAAACTATTAATAGTAGATGATAATTTTAAATTATCAGGATTAATAACCTTTAGAGATATTACAAAGGTTACTCAAAAACCAAACGCTAATAAAGATGAATTTGGTCGTTTACGCGTAGCCGCGGCCATTGGTGTAACAGCAGATGCGGTTAATCGCGCAGCGGCCTTGGTAAAAGAAGGTGTAGATGCCGTGGTTATCGATACAGCCCATGGGCATACTAAAGGCGTAGTAGCAGTACTTAAAGATATTAAAGCAAAATTTCCAAATTTAGATGTTATTGTTGGAAATATAGCAACAGGCGCAGCCGCAAAATATTTAGTTGAAGCAGGTGCAGATGCCGTTAAAGTAGGTATTGGTCCAGGATCAATCTGTACTACACGTGTAGTAGCAGGCGTAGGTTTTCCTCAGTTTTCTGCAGTACTAGAGGTAGCAGCAGCCATTAAAGGCAGCGGTGTTCCTGTAATTGCAGATGGCGGTATTCGTTACACTGGTGATATCCCAAAAGCCATAGCAGCAGGTGCAGATACAGTTATGTTAGGCTCACTTTTAGCAGGAACTAAAGAATCTCCAGGAGACACTATTATATACGAAGGCAGAAAATTTAAATCGTACCGCGGTATGGGATCTGTCGAGGCTATGAAAGAAGGAAGCAAGGACCGCTATTTTCAAGATGTAGAAGATGATATTAAAAAACTTGTACCAGAAGGTATTGTAGGGCGTGTACCATATAAAGGTGATTTGTTTGAAAGCATACACCAATTTATAGGTGGTTTACGTGCAGGAATGGGCTATTGTGGCGCAAAAGATGTTACCACTTTAAAGGAAATTGGACAGTTTGTTAAAATAACTTCCAGTGGTATTAACGAAAGTCATCCGCATGATGTAACAATAACTAACGAGTCTCCTAATTATTCTAGGTAAACATACCCATTAATATTCAGCAATAAAAAACTACATTTAACCAATGTAGTTTTTTTTGTGTTTATTTTGGCGTTACCCTAAAAAGGGTCAGGCTTTACGTTACAAGTCCGCGCTCCTCCTGCGTCGGGCTGTGGGCTTTTCTCTGCAATTCTTAACGCGAGCAACAAATAACATACATGTTTATAATAAGCGTATGTTAATTTCTAAATACTTTCAATTATTCTTCGTTAATGTGATTTAAAAAATAAAACCATAGCCTTAGCTACGGTTTTATTTTGAAATAGAGGTGCGATAGAAACAACTTATTAGCCTTCTTTTAAACCTTAATTAGTATAAGGTATAAAAAAAGTCGTCTATTTTTAAAATAGACGACTTTTAATATGCCAATTAAGCTTTAACTATATTCTAGTTAATAGTTACACCAGTAAAGGTAATATTAATATCTTCAGAACCACCTGTAGCAGAGCCAAATCCATTAGAGTCATCCACAGTTTCTGGCTCATGTATTAAAGATATTTGTAGGTTTCCAGTACTAGATTCACCAGCTATCCATGTTGTTTTTACGCCTAATTTATTTTCATCAGGTCCCATTTCATCATCATTATCGCGCGTCATAGTTAAGTTTATACCATTTACAGCATAAACAAAAAAGTGCTCATCAGCCTCAGGGATAATGTCTTCATTTAAAACATCTTCATCTTCAGCAGCTAATCCAAGAGTTAAAGCATAAGTTGCTCCTGTAGTAAAGCTTCCCGTAACATTTTCTGTCGATTCGCCATCTTGACCATCTGGAGCAACACTAGATAATACAACAACATCTTCGGCATTAGCATTGTTGGTAAACGTTAATGTAACATTTGTAATTAATTCTTCTTCAAGAACTTCTGTTGGGTTATCATCATCATCAGAACATGAAGTGAAAAGTGTTAAACATAAAAGTGCACTAGCAAAAACTTTTGTAGTTTTCATAAAATTTAAATTTAAATAATTAGTTTTCATTGTTTTAAAATTTTGTTTTTGTGTGTTCATTGTTTTTAGTAGTTAAGTGTTAATTGTAACGTTATATTTCGTCCTAAATCATCAGCAAAAAATCTAAGACGGTTTAAATAATTTCTATAACTCGTGTTAAAAATATTATTAACGCCAAGGCCAACGTTTAAGTGCGTGTGTTTGCCTAAGCCAAAAGTTGCTTCACTATAAAAGTGTAGTACGTGGTAGGCTGGAGGGGGCGAGCTAATATCAATAGTTATCATCTCACCATTCAATCTATTTTCAATGTCAAAATTAAAATTAGGATATTCGTTTTGTTCAAAAATCCAATCCGATTTTAAGCTCGCAGAAAAATCAAACCAAGCCGCGTTATTATATACAATTTCATTTTCGGTATTAAAAGCTGGTATATCAATAAGCGGTAAATTTGTGTTAAGGTCGTAACCCTTAATAAAGGCTGTTTTGTTTTGCCACAATAGACTATCGTTAAAATGGTAAGTACTTGTAAAATCCAAACCAAATAGTTCAGCATTAGTTTGCTGGTATTCCCATAAGGCAAAAGGGCCTCTAATTGTTTTTATAAAATCTAAAGGGCGTAAGTAAATAAAATTATTTAGCCTATTATAAAAGGTTTCAACTAAAAAATTAAATTTAGATTGGCTATAAGCATAAGATAAGGATGCTCTATTGGAAACCTCTTTATTAAACCTTATGTCTCCTATTTCAAACCGTGAAGCAGAATGGTGTAAGCCATCGCTAAATAATTCCGATGCGTTAGGCGGTCTGCTTGTTAAACTGTAATTAACTATAATTTTGTGGTTTTTATAAAAACTATAATTTAAACCAGTAGATACAGATATATTGTGATAATTAAATATTGGGTTTGTTAAAAATTGTGTTGGTGTTTCCTTAATAATAATATTTGAAAAATCTGTATTATAGCCACGCTCTCTCCAACGGGATTTTCTGTAAAATTTTTTAGCATCTATACGGTTAAAATCGTATCGTAAGCCAGCATCAACAATTAAATCGCTATGTAGTCGCATTTGTATTGTAGAGTAAGTACCAAAATCATATTTATCATAATCAGGAATTAAACGCCTTACCCCAGTATTTGGATTTGCAAAATTATTTTGATAACGAGTCATAATACCAAAATTTATTTTTCGGTTTAAATTAGCATCTAATTTTACATCGGCTAATAAACTATGCGTTTGTAGTTTTAAATCTACGGCTGGAATTAGCCTTCTATCTCCAATTCTAACATCAAATTCAAAGCGCTGGTTATTTTGGTAATCGTATTGTAAGTTTACTTTACCAAATTTTTTAAAACGCTTAAAATAACTTCCTTTTAATAAATGATGGGTAATATCTTGCTTGGGTTCATTAATTTTATAGCTAAAATCTTTAACAAGAACAGGTGTTCCAGAATTAATAGCCCGTTCTAAATCAAATGCGCTACCCACGTGCGAGGCTCCTAATATTCCAATTTCGTTATCCAAAAAACTATAATAAACTTCAAAACCAGACTCAAATAACTTTTTACCAAAACGCGCGGATAATGCTTTTGCATTTAAACCTGTATTAGTCAAATTATAATCTGGAGCTTTAAAGTCGCCGTTTTTTTTGTAAGACGCCTGTAGTTGGCTAAACCACCCCGACTCATAATTTTTATTAATTCTTGTGTTTACATTAAAACCTTTACCGTTACTACTACCACCAAAAATTGTTTTTCCGTAAAGTGTATCTTTTAAAACAGGGTTGGCAGGTCTTGTAATAATAATACCACCAATAGCATCTCCGCCATAAGCTAGACTTGCGGAGCCTTTTACTACCGAAATTTGATCGGCTGCATTTATATCCACACTAGGAGCGTGTTCAATTCCCCATTCTTGGTCTTGCAAACGTACACCGTTAGTAATCGTTGTAATTCGGCTACTGTGCAAACCATTAATAATAGGTTTTATAATAGTGCTACCAGTATTTATTGAAGATACACCGCTTATTTGATTTAAAGCATCACCCAAACTAAAAGCGCTAAAACGTTCTAGTGCTTTAGTTTTTAATTGGGTTTCTTGGGCTGTTCTGGTTAATCGGGTAGTACCATTGCTGTTAATTTGTACCTCGTTAAGTGCTTCCGTATGGTGCTCCATGTTAATTTCATAAGACGTATTGCTATTAACCTGTATATCTACTCTTTTTGTTTTGCATCCAATATGAGAAACTACTAGTGTAACCGTACCATTACATAGATTATTAATAGTAAAGTCTCCATTAATACTAGTTGTAGTGTAAGTGTTAAATGTTTCAATATAAATGGTAGCTCCAGACATAGGAGATCCATCATGAAAATCATGAACATTGCCAGATAATATATGTGTGCAATTTTGTTGGCTATTTGCTATATTGATTACACAATACAAAATGGCCAAGAGGTAATATTTCATTACTATTTATTGTTTAAATATGGATACATACATGAATTTGAGGAAATAAAAAGAATAGACACACAATTGTTTTTTTTAGAAAAAAAACAATTGGAGTTAAACTAATTAAAATTCAAATAGGTCGTACTTAAACTAAAATAGGTGGGCCTCTTAAAAATAAAGGTAATTGCTGATGATTAGTGGGGACTTCGTAAGTTAAAGAAGGTATGCTGTTTTTTGAAGTTAACTTAACTAATTGAATATAATTAGAAGTAAAAAGAAAATTTGTATTTAAGTTAAATTTTTGAAAATCACAATCTAGGTCCACTTTATGGATATGTGTAGTATCTCCGCCTTTACAAACTTCGTGTTTATGGTGCTCAAAAACATGGCCTAATTTAGCTGCAGCTGGAACTAATAGCGTTAGCACTAACAAGAATGTTAGTATTTTAAAAATAGTATGTTCTTTTTTTAAGCTCATTAATCTACAAAACGCTTTAAACCAATCCTGCGTAACATTCGTTTTTCAAATTTCCAGAAGAACTTATGTTGGCCAAACAACCAGCCAAAACAGACTAATAAAAATTGGTACATAATAAATAGGATAATAATTCGAATTACCCAATAGCCAATTACCCCAAAACTTTCTGTTGTAATATTAAAATAACTTAATATAGGCTTTCCTATGTAAGAAGCGGTGGAACCAGTTATAGCAAAAACAATACAAATTACAATAATTTGCCAATTATGCTTTATGCCCCAACGCGCCTTTAATTTTTCCAAATTTCTAATTTTATGCAAAAATACTGAAACAGAATTAAATTCGAGGAACAAAAGGACCTAATTTTTGGTTAAATGTTAATTGGAAATAAATAAAATAATTATAAAGTACATAATTTACTTCATAACCATAATCTATTCCCGTTTGGTAATCTATTTGAAGCTCATATAAATTATTATTAAATTGCTGTGGTTGCATTACACGTTGGTTCCATTCCGTAACGAATATCATGTTTCTATTTTCCATGTATTGCTGTGTATAAAAGCCTCGAGGTTGTGCTCTACTAGCTAACCAGAAATTAAAACCTGGCTCAATAACATAAATTTCGTATTCCAGATCGTCATTAGCAATACGTACAGTGTCGTTCTGTTTTAATTTTTCGTAGCTTTCATGCTGCTTTGAAGTATTTTTTTTTGTTGTTTTACAGCTGCAAAAACTCGCTAAAATAAGACTAATAAAAAGCAGTTTTTTCATAAATATAAAGTGTCATTATTTTATTAAAAGTAGTAGATATGTTACATTTTTAAAAACAAATTAATCTTTACGTACTGTGCTTGGTTGATATAAGATATTTATACCAAACATGATTTAAAATTAGGCAAAAAACTTGAATTATATCGTGCCTATATGAGAAAGAAAATTAAAGCATTGCCTTAGCTACGGTTTTATTTTGAAATAGAGGTGCGATAGAAACGCGTTATTAGCCTTCTTTTATATTTTAACTGGTGTTAGTTAGCAACCATTTTATTACAAGGGTAAATGGATAAAATAAAAAAGGGATAAATATCATATTTATCCCTTTTTTATTTTTGTGATTGCTTTAGATAATATTATTTCCCTCCAAAAAGACCGCCTATTAAACCGCCAATACCACCTTTTCCTTTTGCTTGGCCTAAAACCATACCGGCAACGTCATCAACAATACTACCATCGCCATCGGCATCTAAAATAGAGGATAAAAAGCTTTGTTCCTTGTCATCTGAACTTCCACCAAGCATACCGCCTAATAAATCGCCTATACCATTGGTGGCACTTATGTTTTGTTGTTTGGCTTGATTTCCTAAAACACCCATTAAAATAGGTGCTGCAACTTTCATAATGTTAGAAACCGCCCCTGCGTCTAAACCTGCTTTTTGCCCTAAAATTTTCTCAACACCTTCTTGTTTAGCACCAAGAACATGGCCTAGTATGTTTTGGCCATCTTGTTTTACACTATCATCTACACCGCCATCAAATAAGCCACTTAAATTATCTAAAATACCGCCGCTGTGTTTGCCTTGTATGGCACTCATAAGTCCTGCGGCGCCTTCTGGTGTAGCTGCGTTACGTTGCATGGCTTTCATTAAAACGGGTAAAGCCATAGTTAACACACTACTGGTTTGAGCTGTATTGGTTCCTGTTGAACCTGCCACACCGCTAATAATATTCTTTCCTAAATCGCTGTTTAATAAATCTAAAATACCTGCCATATCTGTTTTTTATCTGGTTAATTAATAAACTTGGATTGTGAAAGTACAAAAAAAGTCCTAACTTAATATCGTTAGGACTTAAAAATCTTAATCTGTCACTTGGCGTTACTATTTGAGAGGAGTAATGCAATAGTAGCGAATAATATGCTTTATGTATTTTAGTTATCCTAAAATGCTAATAATTTGTGCGGCTAGTTCGGCTCCAATTCTATCTTGTGCTTCATTAGTTGCTGCGCCAATATGGGGTGTTAGGGACAAACCTGAATTCATTAGTAATTGAATCTCGGGTTTTGGTTCTTTCTCAAAAACATCTAAAGCAGCGCCTGCTACTTTTCCACTTTCAATAGCTTTAACTAAAGCGACTTCATTTAAAACACCACCACGGGCAGCGTTTGCCAAAATAACACCATTTTTCATCATGTTAAATTCTGCCTCATCAATTACATAGTCTTTTTGGGCTGGTACGTGTAGTGTTACAAAATCGGCTTGCTTTAACACGTCTTCTTTAGACATTGTTTTAATTTCAAAATTCACTTTTTGACCATCGAAAAATTCTAATGCCAAGTTTGCGTTTTCCAAAAATGGATCAAACGCAACAACTTTCATGCCTGCTCCAAGCGCTACTTTTGCTGTGGCTTGGCCAATACGACCAAAACCTAAAACTCCTAATGTTTTTCCTTTAAGCTCAATACCTTTTGCGTAAGCTTTCTTTAAGCCTTTAAAGTTTTTATCGCCTTCAAGAGGCATTTCTCTATTGGAATTATGTAAAAAACGTGCTATTCCATAAAAATGGCCAAAAACTAATTCTGCGACAGAGTGGGAAGATGCTGCGGGTGTGTTAATTACCTTTTTACCTTGCTCTTTGGCGTATTCCACATCAATATTATCCATGCCTACACCACCGCGACCGATAACTTTTAATGTTGGACAAGCATCTATTAAATTTTTACGCACAGTAGTTGCGCTTCGTACCAAAAGTACATCAATTTTATTTTCGTTAATATAATTAATTAACTGTTCTTGTGCTACAGTTGTAGTGCTTACCTCGTAGCCTCCTTTTTCTAAGGCATCGATACCACTTTGAGAAATTCCGTCGTTTGCTAATACTTTCATACTAAATGTTTACAAGTTTAAAAGTTGGAGGTTTAACGTTATAAGAACAGAAAAACACAACTCAAATTTATTTTTTTGTTTCCGCAAAAGCGGAAACCTTAATATTTCTTTTCATCAACTAAATGCAAGGTGTATTTTTAGCTAGTTATATTATCTAGAAATTTTAATCATTAAAAACGATTAGGCCTTAGTTTCAAGTTCGCTCATAATTTCAACTAGAATTTTTACGCTATCCAAAGGCATGGCATTATACATAGAGGCTCTATAACCACCAACACTGCGATGACCATTTACACCACTAATACCGCCTTCTTTCAACATAGCCTCGAAGGTATCTTTTAGATTTTCGTTTTCTAGTGTAAAAGTTGCATTCATTTCAGAACGATCTTCCTTAGCCGCAAAACCTTTGAATAAAGGGTTTAAATCTATTTCAGAATACATTAAACGGGCTTTCTTTTCGTTTTCGATTTCAATAGCTTTAATGCCTCCTAAATTTTTTAGCCATTCCATGGTTAACATAGATGTGTATACAGCAAAAACAGGCGGTGTATTAAACATACTCCCTTTGCTTATATGTGTTTTATAATCCATCATGGAAGGTATTTGGCGCGATACTTTACCTAAAATATCCTCTCTTACAACTACTAAAGTTGTTCCTGCAGGACCCATGTTTTTTTGTGCGCCGGCGTATATTAATCCAAATTTAGAGAAGTCCAAGGTGCGTGAAAAAATATCACTACTCATATCACAAACTAGAGGAATATCACTTTTTGGGAAATCTTTTATTTGGGTTCCGTAAATTGTATTGTTTGATGTGCAGTGCAAGTAATCATAATCTGAAGGTATGTCGTAGCCTTTAGGTATATAATTAAAATTAGCTTCTTTTGAAGAGGCTACCTCGTAAATATCGTTATAGATTTTTGCTTCTTTTATTGCTTTATCAGACCATGATCCTGTGTTTAAGTATCCTGCTCTTTTTTCCAAAAGGTTTAATGCTACCATTAAAAACTGTGTACTTGCTCCTCCTTGTAAAAATAAAGCTTTATAACCTTTACCTTCAAGGCCTAGTAATTCTAGAGCTAATGCTCTAGCGTTTTCCATAATATCAACAAAAGCCTTACTTCTATGAGATATTTCGATTAAAGATAAGCCACTGTTGTCTAAATCAATAACCGCTTGTGAAGCTTTAATTAAGACTTCTGGTGGTAAAATTGATGGTCCTGCACTAAAGTTATGTTTCTTCATTTTTTCCTATCCCTAAGGTTTTAAAATTGAAACCGTTTTTGGGTGTTTAAAATTATTAGTTTAGTTTTTTTACCATAATTATTCGTTAACGAATAACGATTTGATAAAGTACGTTTAATTGCAAAGTTCTTAATAAATTAAGAATTTAGTGTTAAGAATTTAATAATTTTTTGATTAAACTGATAATAAAAACTCAATAGTATTAACATCATCGGCATAATCCCAAAGCTGTGGTTTTTGTGTTTCGCCAAAGCCTATTTCACGTTCTGAAAAACCTTTTGCAACAATACATTGAATTTTATGTTTTTTAGTTTCTAAAATTTCTTTTAAGGCTAATGGGTCTTCATAAAATTCGTAAAATAGTGTTGCTATTGGAGAGCTAAAACTATCGTCTTCTTTAATCATGAAAAAACCATTTTCAAGCATGTCAAATTCACTCATTAAATAAACGGCTTTATTATAGTCGTAATTGTTGGCATATTTTGCCTTATTTATAATGGTGTGCCAATGATAAATGCCTTTAAAAAAAGTATCAAATTTATAACCTTTTGGCACGTATAGTTTGGATACGTTTCTGCAGCCTAAACCGTAGTATCTAAAAATGTCTTCAGATAGATTTTTAAAATCTGCTTCTGTTTCTTTACCGTTTAAAACACCAATTGAATTTCTATTGTTCCTTATAATTGATTTTTTACCTTTAAAATAATGCTCAAAATAGCGCGCAGTATTATCACTTCCTGTAGCTATTACAGCATCGAAATTTTCAATTTTTCCTTCGGTAAATTCAATATTCCCTTTAAATTTCGGTTCTACGTATTCTAAATATTTTGATAAGTAGGGTAGTAGGTGTTTATCGTTTGAGGATTGTTTAACTAGTACGCTATGGCCAGAAATAAGGACGGACAAAAAATCATGAAAGCCCACTAAAGGGATGTTTCCGGCCATAATTATGGCAACAGTTTTTTGGGGTGTGTTTTTAAAAGTGTAAGGTTTTAACCAAAACTCTAAATTGTTTAAACGCAAAGCATTGGACCATGATTTTAGTGCATATTTTATGTTTTCGGCCGTAAACCAGCCGTTATGCTCTTTTGCTAATGTAATTTGGTGTTTAAAACCTTCAAAAAAGAGTTCATTATGTTCAATGTTTTCGATCTTTTCAATATTTTCACTAGAAAATTGCCTTAAAAAATCTCCTAATTTTACAAAAGCGTTAATTCTTTCTACTAATAACATGCTTAATTTGGTTATGAATGGTTTTGGCTTTATTTTTGCTACTGCAAATTTAATGAAACTCAAATAGAGATCTTAGGTTTTAAAAGATAAAATATTACTATGGCAATAATAATAACAGACGAGTGTATAAATTGTGGTGCTTGTGAACCCGAGTGCCCAAATACAGCAATTTACGAAGGTGCAGATGATTGGCGCTATAAAGACGGGACAAGTTTAGAGGGGCAAATTGTCTTAACTAACGGGACTGTGGCTGATGCAGATGAAACTCAAGAGCCCATAAGCGATGAATTGTATTATATAGTTCCAGATAAATGTACAGAATGCAAAGGCTTTCATGACGAGCCTCAATGTGCAGCGGTATGCCCTGTAGATTGTTGCGTTCCAGATGAAAACGTTGTTGAAACGGAAGATGAGCTGTTAGCAAAACAAGCCTTTATGCATCCAGAAGGGTAGTGTGTTAAAATTTATTAATTTAATATATATAAACCTAAGCTTCTTGGCTTGGGTTTTTTTTATATAAACTAAATTTAGAGTTTGGCACTAAAAAGGACTTTTAATTTTTGTTATTAATTTGTATTTAAATTGATTATGGTTTTTTTTATTTGTCATTTATTTTTGTAGCATGGAATTAAAAAAAGTTTTTTTACTTTTAAATGGAGAAGCACCTACTAAAAAACCAGATATTTCTGCTTATAGCTTGGTTTGCGCAACAGATGGTGCATACAACACGCTACATAAATTTAATATAAAGCCAGATTTTATAAGTGGTGATTTCGATTCTTTAGGCGATTTGCCTAAAGATTTAGAAGTAATTAATACACAAAATCAGGATTTTACAGATTTTCATAAAATTTTAGACATTCTAAGCTCACGTGGCTACGTAAATATTCATGTATTTGGAGGCAGTGGAAAAGAGCAAGATCATTTTTTAGGCAACTTGCATACCGCCCTGCAATGGAAAAACAAACTTAAAATTACTTTTTTTGATAACCATAGTTTTTACTTTCTTGCAGATAAAAAAGTGAATATTACTGGGTGTAAAGGAAAATACGTTTCTTTATATCCTTTTCCTGAAGCAGCAGGAATTATTACTAAAGGTTTGAAATACCCTCTGAATAATGAAACTTTAACTTTAAATGGACGTATAGGTACAAGGAATGTAGCGCTTGAAGATGTTATTACAGTGTTTATTAAAACAGGAGATTTATTTGTTTTTGTAAACGATAAGAAATAACAGTTCTACATTATAAAAGTAATTATTAATTTTCCAATGTTTTTAAAAGCAAATTAGGTGTGGCATTTTGCTTACTATCCCATACCGTGTTTTCACGTTTAAAAACCCTTTTTGAGGGTATTATTTTATCTGGGCTAACGTTTTCAAACTTTTGTAAATTTAGATTGGAATTTTTGGTAAATAAAAGCTCGGTCTTGTTTGTGTTAGTGCCTTCCAGCTTAAAACTAAAATTTACTTTATTTTTGCTTTCACTATTTTCTATAACTTTAATATCTCGCTTTATATAAAAATAGTTTCCTGAACTGTGGTTTAAATATTTAGGTTGGTAAATTGCGCTACTATCTTTTTCAAATATTATGGTACCATAGCTAGCATCTTCAGAGTATTTAAAGCCTAAAAGGAGTTTGAAATTTAATTTTTGCCCGTGTTGGTTTTCGTCAAAACTATAATCTACCCGAGTAACGGCGTATGTGGCATCATTAATATAAAGTGTACCGGTGTATTTTGCTTTTCTACTTTTAGGTGCAAATTTAATTGCGTGTATTAAATCATTAGTTTTGTAAAATGCATCATTGTAAGTATATGTGTATGATTTAGTGTTTAAAAAATTATTTAAAAAGGAGTTCTCGTAAAATGAAGAATGTGAAAAATTATTTCGTATTTCTCTGTTTATGTTTGTTAATTCATCGGCTTTTCTTTTGTTATTTTTTTTGCTTTTTAGAGATAAAGAGTCTTCAATTTTAAATAACCCCGATTTTAATTTATAAGTCTTAGTAGTGTCTAAGTATTTTAGGATAATATTTTGCGCTTTGTCTTGAATTTGATCTATAGAAAATGCATTATCCGCTTCAAAAAAAATAGTACCTTTTAGTATTTGAAGTTTTGTGCTATCCTTATCTAAAACATGTAATTTAACTTGAAAATCCTCAAACTGAATAATGTTTCGGCTTTTAACCGATTTAGCCAAGGCGTTCAAATTAGTGTTAGCAGCAGCAATATTTTTACTTTTAATTTGGGATGCTTTTTCAATTTTAAACGT
Organism: uncultured Algibacter sp.; assembly: GCA_937958265.1. Classification (GTDB taxonomy): domain Bacteria; phylum Bacteroidota; class Bacteroidia; order Flavobacteriales; family Flavobacteriaceae; genus Algibacter_B. The sequence continues at coordinate 210,180 of CALGNX010000002.1, forward strand.
TAATTTTTTAAAATTAGTAATGTTAGTGTTTCTTGTAAAAAACTCGTGTGTTTTAAGTGTGTTGTCGTAGTTATGAGATAAGTTTTTCCTAACCGCTGCAATAATTTTATTAGCATTAGGCCTTTTATTGCTTATATACACATCGTCTAGTTGTGTAATGTCCGGGGTTAATTTTACAATAAAATCTGATACTTTTAAGTTTTTAAAAGTTATCGTTTTATTTTCGTACCCTACGCAAGAGAAAGTAATATTATCTGTAACTGTCTCTAAATTTATAGAAAAATTACCATTGTTATTTGAGATTTCGCCTGTATAAGTACCTGTTTTAATAGTTACAAACGGAATGGGTTCGCCGGTAACGTCATCTACCACTAATCCTGTTATGTTTTGCGAAAAATTAGGGAGGCTAATTAGTAATAAAATGCAGGTTAATTTATAAAACATAGCTATTTATAGGTGTGATTATTTGTGTAAACGAAAGTAAAATATTTTACAATTGGGCTATGTTGTTATTTTGTTATTTAACTTTAAATTAAGTTTATTAGTTTTTAATTTAAAGTTTTATGTAGTAAAACTTTAAAATTTTTAGTACCAATAATACAATAAAATTATTAAGATGTAATACGTGTTTTTAAAAGTAAAATTCCTTTTTATTAATTACATTTGCATACTTAAAAAAGTAAGATAAGGTCTAAGAGATAGTCTTCTTTGAAAAAATAAATAATTCATCAAAAGTGTTTCCGTTAAACGGAAATTAAAAAATATATTTTACATGAAAGCAGGTATTGTAGGGTTGCCAAACGTAGGAAAGTCAACATTATTTAATTGTTTGTCCAATGCTAAAGCGCAAAGTGCAAATTTTCCGTTTTGTACTATCGAGCCTAATATAGGTGTTGTAAATGTTCCAGATCCAAGATTAGAGAAATTAGAGACTCTAGTTAGTCCAGAGCGTGTTATACCTGCAACAGTTGAAATTGTAGATATTGCCGGTTTAGTAAAAGGCGCTAGTAAAGGTGAAGGTTTAGGAAATCAGTTTTTAGCAAATATACGTGAGACAGATGCGATACTGCATGTTTTACGTTGTTTTGATAATGATAACATTATACATGTTGATGGTAATGTAGATCCTATGCGGGATAAGGAAACTATCGATATGGAATTGCAGCTTAAAGACTTAGAAACTGCAGAAAAGAAATTAGAAAAAGTAAAGCGTGCCGCTAAAACAGGAAATAAAGAAGCGCAAAAAGAAGAAACAGTTTTACTTAAAATAAAAGAGAACTTAGAAGCAGGAATATCTGTTAGAGCTCTTGAGTTTAGTGAAGAAGATTATGAGGATTTTGTAAAACCATCTCAGTTTATTACGGATAAGCCTGTGATGTATGTTTGTAATGTGGATGAAGGTGCAGCAGTTTCTGGAAACGCTTATGTAGATTTGGTTAAGGATGCCGTTAAAAACGAAAATGCAGAAGTTTTAGTTTTAGCCGTGGGGACAGAGGCAGATATTAACGAGTTAGAAGATTACGAAGAGCGCCAAATGTTTCTGCAAGATATAGGCTTAGAGGAGCCTGGAGCTGCTAAATTAATACGTTCTGCATATAAACTATTAAACCAGCAAACGTATTTCACAGCAGGTGTTAAGGAGGTGCGGGCTTGGACAGTTGGTGTAGGAGCAACAGGACCGCAAGCGGCAGGTGTAATCCATACCGATTTTGAGAAAGGTTTTATTCGTGCAGAAGTTATTGCTTATAGTGATTATGTAACCTTTGGTAGTGAAGCTAAAGTAAAAGAAGCTGGTAAAATGCGTGTTGAAGGTAAAAATTATGTTGTTAAAGATGGTGATGTTATGCATTTTCTGTTTAACGTGTAATTTAGAGGCTGATTTGTTGTTTTTTTAAGATATTGATTTTTTTTTTGCAGTTGTTGAGTTTCAATAACTGCAAAAAAACATTATAAGAAAGTTGTTTATTGTCATCTAGAAATAAACGCTATAATCTGTAAATAGGTGTTGCTTCGTATCTTTAAAACACCGGTTGCTGTGGGGTAATTTATAAAAAGAAAGTGATTTTTATAAAAATACTTTTGAAGATTTTTTTTATTATAAAATTATTGCAAGCTTAGAAGCTTGGATAATAAATTATATGTATCCAGAAAAATATCAATAAATTAATAATTTAAATGTAATAAGTATTGATAGCTTAAGTAAATATTACCTCTTAATTTACATAAAAACACATTCATTAGGCAAACATATACATCAACGTTGTTTATCATTAATTAGCAACGTATAAAACTCAACACAATTTAAATTATCTTACTTTTGTTAAAAGTATTTTATTCATGGATATACAGGCTGAAAAATTAGAATTGATGAAATAGCTGTTAAACACTAAATAACCCTTCAATACTAGAATCTATAAAAAACATTCTAAAAAAAGATAAGACCTCTGATTTTTGGGACAAACTTAATATTGGACAAAAGCAAGAAATTAATAATGCTGATACAGCAATTTCTAAAGGTCAAAAGTTAAATTATGATACTTTTATGGCTTCCCATAGGTAATGAGTAGAATAGTAATAATTTCGAGAACAAATAAGAAAAAGTTTGAAAAACTGTTTCAATTTCTATTTGAATAATGGAGTGTTAAAGTGAAATCAGAGTTTATTAAAAAGTTAGATAGAAATAATAGACTTAATTAAAAGTAATCCTGAAAGTTTCCCCGAAGCTCAAAATAAAGTTGGATTACACAAATGTGTGATAACAAAACAAACGATTTTGTATTTTGGATACGATGATCATGAAATTACTATTGTTACGTTATTTGATACACGGCAAAACCTAAAGAAATTAAAAAAAGAATTATAGTAACAAAAACGCTGTATAAAACTATTTAAAAAACATAGTGGTTTTTTTTTCATTCGAATATAGATATTCAAATACAGTAAGAGTTGAAGGTTACAAAACATATAATGCTATATTTGCTAAAGACGAGGAAGTAAATGTTGGAGCAATAATTAGAGGATTTTGTTCCTAGTTCCTTTTTTTATGGGTAATAAAATATAAATGGAGTAGACTTTACGTATTAAATCTAATAAAGGAATTACTTCTGATAAAAAACTACCCACAACAAATTGTATATATTATAGTTTTATTTTAGCGAAAATACGAAAATACTTTTGTATTTTCTTTATGAGTAATTATTTACTAAATTAGGTGCTTAAACCACGCAACGAAATCATGCAAATCAACGGTAAGCGATATAAATAGCCGCTATAAAAGCAATTTGTAATAGTCTTTTTTATATTTTTTTTTATGCTGGCAACAAAACAACTTTGGTATGGTATAGCTTTAGGCGCATTAGGTGTTATTATGTTTTCTTCAAAAGCAGTAATGGTAAAATTGGCTTATAATTATGGTGTCGATTCTATTAGTATTTTATTATTACGGATGCTATTTTCTTTTCCGTTTTACGCGCTTATCATTTTTATTAATAGAAATAATAATGCTGCAGTAAATTTGCGTTCTACGGATTATGCCTGGCTTGTGTTTTTTGGTATAGTAGGTTATTATTTAGCAAGTTATTTTGATTTTGTAGGGCTCTTTTATATTAAAGCAAGTTTGGAGCGTATTATACTATTCTTATACCCAACCATAGTACTTTTATTAAACAGATTTTTTTTAAAAGAGCCTATTACTAAAATTCAAGGTTTAGCTATAGGTTTAACATATCTAGGTATTGTAATTGCATTTTCAGATGAAGTTGCTATTTCAGGATCAAATACCTATTTGGGTGGTTTTTTTATTATGTTAAGTGCAATAACTTACGCCTCCTATTTAGTGGGTAGTGGCTGGTTAATACCTAAATTTGGTGTTATAAAATTTACAGCGTATGCTATGCTTGTTTCTTGCTGTTGTGTGTTTCTTCATTACTTAATAATAAGTGAAACCAATATATTTAGCTTTGTATGGGAAGTCTATTTTTTAGGGTTTCTAATTGCAATTTTTGCTACAGTTATCCCGTCGTTTTTAGTATCTACATCTATAAAAATGATTAGCTCATCCAATTTTTCTATTGTAGCTGGTTTAGGGCCAATTTCTACCATAGTTTTAGCTTCTGTTTTTTTAAATGAAAGCTTAACATTAGCACAGTTATTTGGAGCCTTGGTTGTTATTATAGGTATTGTAATAGTAGCTTTAAAAAAATAGTATAAAAAAGGTAAATAAGTGTTTTAACAAATCGATAATTTCTACTAAAAACAGATCCTATTAAAATTTAATACCTTTTGTTAATTAATTTGTTGTTTAGCTATTTTATTTTTTAGTATGTTATGCTATATTAGCAGACAAGCGCTCGAAGATTTTAATACTAAAGACCAAAACAAACTTTTTTATGGCAGAACAAACCAAATATACCGAAGACAATATACGTTCATTGGATTGGAAAGAGCATATACGTATGCGCCCAGGGATGTATATTGGAAAACTCGGCGATGGGTCTTCTCCAGACGATGGTATCTATATATTGTTAAAAGAAGTTTTAGACAACTCCATTGATGAGTTTGTCATGGGGGCAGGCAAAACTATTAAAATCTCCATTCAAGGCTCAAAAGTTATTGTGCGCGATTATGGTCGAGGCATTCCATTAGGAAAGGTGGTCGATGTGGTTTCCAAAATGAATACTGGTGGAAAATACGATTCCAAAGCGTTTAAAAAATCTGTAGGGTTAAACGGTGTTGGTACTAAAGCGGTTAACGCCTTATCCTCTTATTTTCGAGTAGAATCTTCGCGAGATGGTAAAAGTGCTTCTGCAGATTTTGAACAAGGAAACTTGATTAATCAGGATTTTTTAGAAGAAACTAGCCGAAGAAAAGGCACAAAAGTTTCTTTTATACCCGATGAAATTATTTTTAAAAATTACAAATACAGGAGTGAGTATGTTGTAAAAATGCTAAAAAATTATGTGTACTTAAACCCAGGTTTAACCATAGTTTTTAATGGTGAAAAGTATTATAGTGAAAACGGATTAAAAGACTTGCTAGCTGAAAAAATAGCAGAAACCGATCTACTATACCCTATTATCCATTTGCGCGGCGATGATATTGAAGTAGCCTTAACACACAGTAAAACACAGTATAGCGAAGAGTATAATAGTTTTGTTAATGGCCAAAATACAACACAGGGAGGCACACACCTTGCTGCATTTAGGGAGGCTTTAGTAAAAACAATTCGAGAGTATTATGGCAAAAATTACGATGCCTCGGATATTCGTAAATCCGTAGTAAGTGCCATTGCTATAAAAGTTATGGAGCCTGTTTTTGAAAGCCAGACTAAAACAAAATTAGGCTCTACAGACATGGGGGGTGATTTGCCTACAGTAAGAACCTATATTAACGATTTTCTTAAAACAAAGCTTGATAATTATTTGCATAAAAATCAAGATACGGCCGAGAAAATTCAGCGTAAAATTTTACAAGCCGAGCGCGAACGAAAAGAATTGTCGGGTATTAGAAAACTCGCTAAAGATCGTGCTAAAAAAGCCAGTTTGCACAACAAAAAATTACGCGATTGTCGTGTGCATTTTGGCGATACTAAAAACGCACGTAATTTAGAGTCTACACTTTTTATAACAGAAGGAGATTCTGCATCGGGAAGTATAACAAAATCTAGAGATGTTAATACACAAGCCGTTTTTAGTTTAAAAGGAAAACCATTAAATAGCTATGGCCTAACTAAAAAAATTGTTTACGAAAATGAAGAGTTTAATTTATTACAAGCTGCCTTAAACATAGAGGAATCTCTTGAAGATTTGCGTTATAATAATGTAGTAATTGCTACCGATGCCGATGTGGATGGCATGCATATTCGCTTGTTATTAATAACCTTTTTTTTACAGTTTTTCCCTGAAGTTATTAAGGAGGGACATCTATATATTTTGCAAACACCACTTTTTAGAGTACGAAATAAAAAAGAAACTATTTATTGCTATTCTGAAAAAGAACGACAAAATGCTCTAGAAAAATTAAAACCAAAACCTGAAATAACCCGATTTAAGGGGTTAGGAGAAATATCTCCAGACGAGTTTAAACATTTTATAGGAGAAGATATTCGATTGGACCCCATTATGTTAGATGAAAACCTTTCTATAGAGGAATTATTAGCGTTTTACATGGGGAAAAATACGCCAACTAGACAGGAATTTATTATTGATAATTTAAAAGTTGAAATGGATTTAATTGAAGATGAAATTACTGCAAAAACAGAAAGTGCATAGTAAGTTTTATTTAGTTTAATTGTATTTTAATATTTATGTTAAGCTTATCCATGTATTTATGAATACCATTAAAAATAGTGTGAAAAATAAATTTTCACATTCAAAAATCGAAATACAATTTGATATAAAGCGACTAGCAGGGCAAATAAAATATATTAGCAATAGCCTTAAGTCTAAGGTTTTTAGTTTTAAATAAAGATTTTGTAAATTTCATAACATAACATAAAATAATGAGATTTCTATATTTATAGGAATAAGTAATATGACAGAAGACCAAAACGAAAACCACTATAACGATAATCAAGAAAATCAAGAATCTCAGGAAACTATTACCAGAATTACTGGTATGTATAAAGATTGGTTTTTAGATTATGCATCTTATGTTATTTTAGAGCGCGCCGTACCAGCTATTGAAGATGGTTTTAAACCTGTACAGCGTCGTATAATGCATTCCATGAAAGATTTAGATGATGGACGCTATAATAAAGTCGCAAACATCGTAGGTCATACCATGCAATACCACCCCCATGGAGACGCCAGTATCGCAGACGCCATGGTGCAAATTGGGCAGAAAGATTTATTAATTGATACCCAGGGAAACTGGGGAAACATATTAACTGGAGATCGTGCTGCAGCATCGCGTTACATTGAAGCTCGAATTTCTAAATTTGGGCTAGATGTTGTTTTTAATCCTAAAATTACAGAATGGCAGGCTAGTTACGATGGCCGTAGAAAAGAGCCTGTAAACTTACCTGTAATGTTTCCTTTGTTATTAGCACAAGGCGGCGAAGGTATTGCTGTAGGTTTATCCACTAAAATATTACCACATAACTTTATCGAATTAATAGAAGCCTCTATTAAACATCTACAAGGTAAGCGGTTTACTATTCTTCCAGACTTTCCAACTGCAGGAATAGCAGATTTTTCCAATTATAACGATGGTTTACGTGGAGGTAAAGTACGTGTGCGCGCTAAAATTTCCCAATTAGATAAAAATACTTTAGTAATTACAGAGTTGCCTTTTGGGACAACTACATCAACTTTAATAGATTCTATTTTAAAGGCCAATGAAAAAGGTAAAATAAAAATAAAAAAAATAGAAGATAATACTGCAGCAGAGGTAGAGATTTTAGTACATCTGCCCTCAGGCTTATCTCCCGATAAAACTATCGATGCTTTATATGCATTTACAAGTTGCGAGTCGTCAATCTCCCCATTAGGTTGTGTTATTGAAGATAATAAACCACTTTTTGTGGGTGTTAAAGAAATGCTTAAGCGTTCTACAGATAATACCGTACAGCTTTTAAAGCAAGAACTAGAAATTCGTTTAGGTGAGTTTGAAGAGCAATGGCATTTTGCCTCTTTAGAGCGTATATTTATTGAAAATAGAATTTATCGGGATATAGAAGATGAAGAAACCTGGGATGGTGTAATAAGTGCTATCGATAAAGGACTTAAACCACATACAAAACACTTAAAGCGATCTGTAACCACAGAAGATATTACACGTTTAACGGAAATTCGAATTAAACGTATTTCAAAATTTGATATTGATAAAGCACAACAGAAAATTGACGCTTTAGAAGCGCAAATTGCCGAAATTAAGCATCATTTAGCGAACTTAATTAATTATGCAATTGCCTATTTTACAAGACTAAAAAAGGAATACGGCGAAGGGCGTGAGCGTAAAACAGAGATACGAACTTTTGGAGACGTAGATGCTACAAAGGTAGTAATAAGGAATACAAAGTTATATGTAAATAGAGCAGAGGGCTTTATTGGTACAGCACTTAAACGCGACGAATATATAGCCGACTGTAGTGATATTGATGATATTATTGTTTTTACCAAAGCAGGTAAAATGATGATTACTAAAGTAGGTTCTAAGACTTTTATTGGTAAGGATATTATTCATGTCGCTATTTTTAAAAAGAAAGATAAACGTACCATATATAACATGATTTATAAAGATGGCACAAAAGGCCCGTCTTATATAAAACGTTTTGCTGTAACTAGTATGACGCGCGATAGAGAATACGATTTAACTAACGGCACGAAAGGCTCTGCTAGTTTGTATTTTTCTGCTAATCCTAATGGTGAAGCTGAAGTAGTTGCAATTAACTTAAGGCAGGCAGGCAGTATAAAAAAAATGAAATGGGATGTCGATTTTGCAGATATTTTAATTAAAAGTCGCACATCAAAAGGTAATCTAGTTACCAAGTACCCTGTTAAACGCGTTGAGTTGAAGGAGAAAGGTGTATCCACGTTAAAGCCAAGAAAAATTTGGTTCGACGATACCATCCAACGTATAAATGTAGATGGTAGAGGTGAGCTTATTGGCGAATTTAAAGGTGAAGATAAGCTACTTATAATTAATCAATCTGGTATTATAAAAACAGCAACACCAGAAGTTACTATGCATTTTGATGATGATATGATTGTGATGGAAAAATGGATTCCCAAAAAGCCCATATCAGCAGTTTACTTTAATGGAGAAAAAGAGATGTATTATGTAAAGCGTTTCTTAGTCGAACATGAAGGGAAAGAAGAGTCTTTTATTTCTGAACACGCCAACTCTAAATTAGAAATTGTATCTACCGATTGGAAACCTATGGCTGAAATTGTTTTTGCAAAAGAGCGTGGCAAGGATCGAAAAGATAATTTAGAAATTAATATTGAAGAATTTATTGATGTTAAAGGCTTTAGTGCACAAGGGAATCAATTAACTAAAGATAAAGTAAATGAAGTAAATCTTTTGGAGCCATTGCCTTATGAGGAAGAGCCTGAAAATAAAGAGCACGTAGCCCTTCAAGATGAAAACCAAAACAAACAAGAGGTTACTGTAACTAAGGAAGAGCCAGTAAAACCCTCTGATAATAATAAATCTTTAAATAATAATTCAAGGATAGAAGATGATGAAGATGATGAGGATGAAGGACAGACTAAATTATTTTAAAACGAATTACTATTTGTTAGCACTGGTTTAAATAGAAAAGCTACATAATTGTTATTCTATTTTTAAATGGTTTTTTTGATTGTTAATAGTTTTTTTACACTCCAATCAATTTCTTGTCTAATACCAAATAGGATTTAAAATTAGGCTAAATAACCTGAGTTCGATTAATATTTGAGTAGATTATATTAGTAAAAAAGATAGATTTTCAGTAAATTAAAGTGCTGAATTTCAATTTATTAATCTAAAAATCTATCTATGTTAATCTACTCTAAAATTACTGAAATATTTT
>CALGNX010000003.1 GCA_937958265.1 uncultured Algibacter sp.
ACTACTACTACTACTACTACTACTACTACTACTACTACTACTACTACTACTACTACTACTACTACTACTACTACTACTACTACTACTACTACTATAATTTAAACGACGCACTTTTAGCGTTAAGGATAGCAGTGGATAGCCCACAGCATTGACGCCTTAGCGACAAATGCGAGGACTTGGAACGTATAGCCTGACCCTTGTGGTAACGCCATAATAACATTTAAAATTATATATCCATTATGTTGGTTTGTTTATACCCTTGAACTCATTATATTTGTGTTTGAATTTGAATTTTATTTATGATACATATTACCTTACCAGATGGCAGTATAAAAACGTTTGATGCAGGCGTTACACCTATGGATGTTGCTAAAAGCATTAGTGAAGGCTTTGCTAGAAACGTTATTTCTGCAAATTATAATGGTACTACAGTGGAAACAGTAACGCCTTTAACAACCGATGGGACGTTAGTTTTATATACTTGGAAAGATGATAACGGAAAAACTGCTTTTTGGCATAGTTCGGCACATGTTTTAGCGCAAGCTATAGAGGAGCTTTATCCTAATGCTAAATTAACTATTGGGCCAGCTATTGAAAATGGTTTTTATTATGATGTTGATTTTGGGTCTCATTCCATATCTGAAAAAGACTTTAAGGCTATTGAGGTGAAAATGCTAGACATTGCTAGAGGCAAACATGATTTCAATCTACGGGCTGTTTCTAAAGCTGATGCCCTATCGTTTTATGAAGGTAATAGTTTTAAAACGGAGCTAATTGAGAATTTGGAAGATGGTACAATAACGTTTTGTGATCATTCCTCTTTTACAGATTTATGCCGTGGTGGACATATCCCGAATACAGGTATTATTAAAGCTGTTAAATTATTAAGTGTTGCGGGTGCCTACTGGAGAGGCGATGAAAAAAACCAGCAACTAACTCGTGTTTATGGCATATCGTTCCCTAAGCAAAAAGAGCTAACCGCGTATTTAGCACTACTTGAAGAAGCTAAAAAACGTGACCATAGAAAACTTGGTAAAGAATTAGAGCTTTTTACGTTTTCGCAAAAAGTAGGACAAGGTCTTCCTTTATGGCTACCCAAAGGTGCTGCTTTACGTGAAAGATTGGAGAATTTTTTAAAGGCTGCTCAAAAAAAAGCTGGCTACGAAATGGTTATTACCCCCCATATTGGACAAAAAGAGCTTTATGTTACCTCTGGGCATTATGCTAAATATGGTGAAGATAGTTTTCAGCCTATATTAACACCTAAGGATAATGAAGAGTTTTTACTAAAACCTATGAACTGCCCACACCATTGTGAGGTTTATAATAATTTCCAATGGAGTTATAAAGATTTACCTGTTCGTTACGCGGAATTTGGTACTGTTTATAGATATGAGCAAAGTGGTGAACTACATGGACTAACTCGAGTTAGGGGTTTTACCCAAGATGATGCTCATATATTTTGCACACCACAACAATTGGACGAGGAGTTTAAAAATGTTATCGATTTAGTACTATATGTATTTGGATCGTTAGGATTTGAAAACTTTACAGCGCAAGTTTCTGTTAGAGACCCTAAAAACCCTGACAAATATATTGGTGATGTATCCAACTGGGAAAAAGCAGAACAAGCTATTATTAATGCAGCTACAGATAAAGGTTTAGATTTTATTATTGAAGAAGGTGAGGCTGCTTTTTATGGCCCCAAGTTAGACTTTATGGTAAAAGATGCCTTAGGCAGACGCTGGCAATTGGGTACCATTCAGGTAGATTATAACTTGCCTGAGCGTTTTGAACTATCGTATAAAGGTAGTGACAATGAATCGCACAGACCTGTTATGATACACCGTGCACCGTTTGGTAGTATGGAACGTTTTATAGCTTTACTATTAGAACATACAGGAGGTAATTTCCCGCTTTGGCTCATGCCAACACAGGCAATACTTCTATCTATTAGCGAGAAATATGAAAAATACGCCGAAAAAGTTTTAAATTTGCTAGAAAATAACGAAATTCGCGCAATTGTTGATCATAGAAATGAGACCATTGGTAAGAAGATAAGGGAAGCAGAAATGCAAAAACATCCTTATATGATTATTATTGGCGAACAAGAAGAGCAAGAAAATAAAATTACTGTGAGACAACATGGTGGAGAAGATTTAGGTATGATATCCATTCAAGATTTCTCAGCACTAATTAAAGAAGAGATTAAAAAAACGTTAAAAGCGTTTTAAAAATAGAAACATTAAAATATATACACCTATAATAAGGTGAAAATAATAAGTTTAATTTAAAATCATAAGGCCATAGCAATTAGAAGAAGACATCAACCGAGAAGGGTTTCACAAGAGGATAAACATAAGATTAACTCTAAAATTACTGCACAACAACTACGTCTTGTTGGAGATAATGTGGAAATTGGTATATATACCAAAGGTGACGCTATGCGAATAGCAAACGAACAAGAGTTAGATTTAGTAGAAATATCTCCTAATGCAGATCCACCTGTTTGTAAGGTTATGGATTATAAAAAGTTTCTTTATGAGCAGAAGAAACGAGATAAAGCTTTAAAATCGAAAGCAACAAAAGTTATCATTAAAGAAATTCGTTTTGGTCCTAATACGGATGATCATGATTATGACTTTAAAAAGAAGCATGCTGAAAAGTTTTTGAAAGAAGGTGCTAAACTAAAAGCTTTTGTGTTTTTTAAAGGACGATCTATAATTTTTAAGGAAAAAGGACAGATTTTATTATTAAAGTTAGCTCAAGACCTTGAAGAATTTGGAAAAGTTGAACAAATGCCTCGTTTAGAAGGTAAACGTATGACGATGTTTATAGCTCCAAGAAAGTAGATAAAAAACTATTAGGTACATACCTTTAGTAATAAACTATGCTGAAACTATTAAAAATTAGAGACAGCAATAAAATAATTAAGCGAAATAATTAAAACTAGGAAAAGAAAATGCCTAAAATGAAAACAAAATCTAGTGCCAAAAAGCGTTTTAAGCTTACAGGTACTGGTAAAATTAAAAGAAAGCACGCTTTTAAGAGTCACATCTTAACAAAGAAGTCTAAAAAGCGTAAGCTTAAATTAACTCATGATGGTTTGGTACACAAAGCAGATGAGAATAATATTAAAACAATGATGCGTTTAAAATAACGTATGTTTTAATAGGTTAAATTATTTATAAACCCTGGAGTTAGGCCGCTAAAAATGGAATTAGCAAATGTTAGTTCGAAATTTTTAGCCAAAGTGTTTTTTAAGGAAACCGCCTACTACAAAACACATTAAAATTATGCCAAGATCAGTAAATTCTGTAGCAAAAAGAGCTAGAAGAAAAAAAGTGCTTAAACAAGCAAAAGGTTACTTTGGAAGACGTAAAAACGTTTGGACAGTAGCAAAAAATGCAGTTGATAAAGCGATGCAATATTCGTACAGAGACCGTAGAGTAAAAAAGAGAACATTCCGTGCCTTATGGATTACGCGTATTAACGCAGGAGCCCGTTTACATGGATTATCTTATTCTCAATTTATGGGTAAATTAAAATCTAACGAGATTGAATTAAACCGTAAGGTTTTAGCTGACTTAGCTATGAATAACCCTACTGCTTTTAAAGCCGTTGTTGAAAAAGTAAAATAAGGCACTTTGCCTATTGTAAAATCACAATATTCGCTTAATTAAAAGAAAATCCGATTCCGTGTGAATCGGATTTTTTTGTTTTATTATTTTATTTCTTTTGAAAATAAAATAGATTTCTAAAACGAAGCCAATGACGATTTAATACAACTTATTGTAGATGTTTAGTGCGGTGATTAACTAAATAAATAGGAAACAAACTGCAAGAGATTTCCTAAAAACACCAAAATACTATAATTAATTTTATACAATATTTATAAATAGACTTACTCTAATAAAATTTTGGTTATTACCCTTGGGGCTTTAATTTATTATACCCCCTACTTTTATTTGGTTATAATCAATATTACTAACACTAAATAAATACTCTTCTTATTTAAGTATATTGCCAATATTATTAGTTGGCAGTTTTAATAACCAATTACATTGAAACTTAATATACAAAGCATATGATATTATCTCAAATAAAGCTCGTTGTGTCCGACTTGGATGGCACCTTACTAAACTCCAAACACGAAGTAAGTTCTTTATTTTTTAAACTATTTGAAGATTTAAAAAAACACGACATTCTTTTTGTTGCAGCAAGTGGTAGGCCTTATTATAGTATTACAGAGAAACTAAATACTATTAAGGATGATATTATAATTATTGCAGAAAATGGCGGTATTGCTATGGAGCAAAAACAGTTACTATTATCGACACCTTTAAACACCTCTAGATTAGTTGATATTACTAAAATAATAGATGCAAACCCTAATATTCATCCCGTTTATTGCACTAAAAACAAAGCATATTTTAGTAATAAAAGTAGTGTTCAAGTAATTAGCACCTTACGAGAATACTATCCAAATTTTGACACTACTGAAAATACCGATGCTATTGAAGAGGATATTATAAAAATTGCATTATACCATGCCAAAGACTCTGAGACTTACCTTTATCCATTATTCAAAACATTTGAAACTGACTATGATGTAAAAATATCGGGCAAATATTTTTTAGATATTTCTGACCCCCTGGCAAATAAGGGTCATGCTCTTAATTTAATTCAACAGAAATATAACATAACACCAGACCAGACACTTGTTTTTGGTGATTATAATAATGACTTAGAAATGCTAAAATTAGCCACATTTAGTGTTGCCATGGCTAATGCACACAAGAATGTACTAGCAGCTGCTAATTATAAAACTAAAAGTAACGATAATTTTGGAGTAGAAGTTGTTTTAAAACAATTACTAGATACAAAAGCTAATTTCCAAAAGCGGTAATTACAAGTTTTCTTGAGCCACCACAATTACGATGCTCACAAAGATAAATGCCTTGCCATGTACCTAAATTAATAACACCATTTGAGATAGGTATATTTATAGAAGTATCTAATATGGAAGCTTTAATATGGGCAGGCATATCATCTGGACCTTCAAAAATATGCTTATAATGGGGCGCATTTTCTGGAATCATCTTATTAAAGTGACTCTCAAAATCCATTCTTACAGTTGGATCTGCGTTTTCATTAATTGTTAAACTAGCAGAGGTGTGTTTTATAAAAACCTGGATTTGTCCTATTTTAATTTGGCTAAGCTCAGGAATTGCATTTAAAACATCTTTTGTTATTAAATGAAAACCTCTAGAATACGGTTTAAGATGTATCTCTTTTTGAAAAAATTTCATAAAAACAATTAATATATATTTTTCATCATTTCAGTAACAACTCTTTTAAATTCTCTCTAATTTATATATTAAAAATCAACTTCTTCATAACTCCTAATAAATATAAAACCGACTAAACCATATATAAACCTATTCATTTCCGCTTCTTCTAATAGCGCCACAATTAAATTTTTAGATGGTTTTACATCGCTATTTTCATCAAAAACATTAAAAGCCACTTAAAATGAATGAAAATAATTTACCTTATTGTATAATTATTTTTTTTAGAAGCTCTAATTCTATTGTTTTTAGTTTTTAATTGCTAGTTATACGCTATATTTTGAGGGTATTAAATTTAATATGCGCCAGTTTATGTTTTTTGCTTTTTCTTTTTAGCTGCTGGAAACAAAACATTATTTAATATTAAACGATAACCAGGGGAAGTTGGATGCAGATCTAATTCTGTTTTAGCATCGCCTACCCTGTGTTGATAATCTTCCGGATCGTGACCTCCATAAAATGTAAAAAAGCCTTTTCCTTTAATACCATGAATATACTTCGCTTCGCCATTAATTTTAGTTTCTCCTAATACTAGAACATTTGATTTAATTTCCGATCTATTAAATGATGTGGTTTGCCCCATAAAACCTTTTACCAAAGCTGTATGGTTTTGGCACAACATAGTTGGTATAGCATCCCATTTTGCTGAAAAATCCATTAATGAGAAATAATCGGTTGTTTTAGGAATTTTTCGTTTTCGAGTCATATCTATAGAAGAAAACTCATAAACTTTAGGATTTCGCTCGAGTATAAAATCTTTAAATGCAAATGTTTTATTATAATCAACCTTATTTTGATAGTTTGCTTCGCTGCCATCTCCATCAAACATAGGTTCGCAAATATCCAATCCCTCGGCAGATAAAGCAATATCAAAACTATCTGTAGCGCTGCACATAGCAAACATAAAACCACCACCAATTACATAATCTCTAATTTTTAATGCTACTGCCAATTTCTCTTCTGAAACTTTACTGTAACCTAATTTGTGAGCAAACTGTTCCGCTGCTTGTTTTTGTTCGATATACCATGATGATGCCCGATATTGTGTGTAAAATTTACCATATTGACCCGTAAAATCTTCGTGGTGTAAATGTAGCCAATCAAAAAGTAATAGTCCGTCGTTTAAAACTTCTTCATCATAAATAGTCTCATAAGGAATCTCTGCGTATTTTAAAACCATAGTAACGGCATCGTCCCATGGTTGTTTTCCGTTTGGTGTGTAAACTGCAATTTTCGGTGCCTTCTCTAATACAACAGCTTCCATATTTTGGCTAGGACTTGCTATTATTTCTAAAATTTCTTGTGCTTTATCATTTGAAATAACATCAAAAGAAACACCTCTTATTTGACACTCTTTTTGAATGCCGCTTGTATCGGGCAATAAGAAAGCGCCGCCCTTAAAATTTAGCAACCACTTTACCTTTAATTGTTTTTTTAAAGTCCAATATGTTATTCCGTAGGCTTTTAAATGATTTTTCTGGTTGTTCGCATCCATTGGAATTAAAATGTAAGATGCAAAAGCATTAAAATTGATAAACAATAATAAAAATATAAATATTAGTTTCCTTGTATTCAATGCACGTTATTTATTTGGGATTAAAAATTCAAGATAATTAAAATATGGACTTTCTTATATTTATTTAACAATCTTTTAGAATTGAGAAAGCAATATTTGAGCACAAATACCAAGTTAAGGATTAAATAGTACTTAAACCAGAAGTTGCGTTTATTAGTTGAATCTAGCAATATTTATCACTTAATTATTCAAGCTATAATATGATGTGCTGTAAGTTTTACTATAGGTTTATGTATCCTGATAATATAGTGTACAGCACTATTAAACGGCTAATGCATAATGTGGTTTTGTGTGGGCAATTGCATGATTTAAACATTAAAACTAATAAGATAAATTGAAGATAGAAAATCTGTAAAGAGTTTTATAAATTACATAACACCGGTAATTAATTGTGGCACTATGTTGGTATTTGGTTGTTTTACATTTTAATCTTATCTCATATTGGTTTGAGTTTTAAAATCCGATTTATTTTTTAAAGTGTTTACCTTGTTAATAAATTGCTGCATTTCGTTTGTTAATAACAGAATTTCGTTATTTTCCCAATATCTCGAATCATGTTTTCCTTTTAACTCAAACATGTCTTTGTTAATTTTATATTGTTCTTTGTGTCGTTCTAAAGCATAATCGGTAAGAATTGGTCTTACCATATTATTAAATTCAGAATTCTTTTCAATTATAACTTCATCTAATTCATAGATATTCGGTTTAACATAAATAGTGTCATTACTAACCAAAAAATCGTAATCAAGTTCTAATTTTTCGTACGCAATATTTTGAATTGTAATTTTTTTAAGGTTTTTTCAAATTCAAAGATTCCATTTGCATTACTAATTGTATAGTTTTCTTCGCTAGAAATAGTTGCGTACTTAACAGGTAAATTGTCTACTTCATTCCAAACAATTCTAGTTAATTTAGATTGGCAATATGAATTAAAACAGGTTAAAACTATTAATACATAGGATATATTTAGTTTCATATATTCTCTTTAAACCCCTTATATTTACTCAATTTTATAGCTGTTTTAGATTTAAAATGGCACTTCACTATCGTCGTTGTTAAAAGAACTTCCAAAGGCTTGGTCTGGACTTGCTTTAAAATTGTCTGCTTTAAAGTTATCATCATTAGCAGCAGCATTCATTTTTGAGTGAAATTCAAAAGGTGAATCAAAATCGTCAAGATTATCAAACTTACCTAAGTTACCAATAAACTTTAAGCGAATATTTTCTAAACCTCCATTACGGTGTTTTGCTATTATAAATTCAGCTTGACCCTCGGTAGGCGAACGTTCTTCATCATCCCATTCATCAATTTTATAGTATTCTGGTCTAAATATAAAACTTACAATATCGGCATCTTGTTCAATTGCTCCGGATTCACGTAAATCTGATAATAAAGGACGCTTACTTCCACCACGGGTTTCTACCGCTCTCGATAATTGCGATAATGCTATTACCGGTATGGCAAGTTCTTTAGCTAATGCTTTCAAGTTTCTTGAAATCATAGATATTTCTTGTTCCCTATTTCCTCCATGATTGCTTCCCCCCGTCATTAACTGCAAATAATCTATCATGATTAATTTAATACCGTGTTGAGACGATAAACGGCGTGCTTTGGCTCGCAAATCAAAAATAGAAAGTGATGGCGTATCATCTATAAACAAAGGTGCTTTTTCTAGACTTTTAACTTTAACATTTAATTGTTCCCATTCATGCTTTTCTAATTTACCTGTTCTTAATTTTTCTGAAGAAAGGCCTGTTTCGCTAGATATTAAACGTGTAATTAATTGTACTGAGGCCATCTCTAAAGAGAAAAATGCTACTGGCTGGTTTTGATCTACAGCAATATTTCGGGCCATGGACAGTGTTAATGCGGTTTTACCCATACCTGGACGTGCCGCAATAATTATTAAATCTGAAGGCTGCCAACCAGAAGTTAGTTTGTCTAGTTTAGTAAAACCTGTAGGAATACCACTTAAACCTTCTTTATTAGAAATTTCTTCAATTTTCTTTTTGGCTTGTATAACTAATTCCTGGGCTGTTTCACTAGATTTTTTAATATTCCCTTGGGTGACTTCATATAATTTGGATTCCGCGGTATCCAGTAAATCAAAAACATCTTTAGTTTCATCGTAAGAATCTTCTATAATTTCGCTTGAAATTTTTATTAAGCTACGCTGAATAAATTTTTGAAGTATTATACGTGCATGAAATTCAATATGTGCAGAAGATGATACCTTTTGGGTTAATGAAATTAAATAAAAATCGCCACCTGATTGTTCTAGTCTTGAGTTCTTTTTTAATTGTGTTGAAACGGTTAGTAAATCGACAGGTTCGCTATTTTCAAAAAGTTGAAAAATGGCTTCAAAAATATGCTGGTGCGATTCTTTATAGAATGCATCGGCACTTAAAATATCGATAACCTCGTCTACACCTTTTTTATCAACCATCATAGCGCCAAGCACAACCTCTTCTAAATCCAGAGCTTGAGGTGGTACTTTTCCTTTTTCAAGATTAATAATTGAACTTTTATCAACTTTATAGCCTTGTAATTTGTTAGGTTGTTTCATAAATGCAAAAGTAATTAAAAAGAAGTATGTTGTGTAGCATAGTGCAATATGGATATTAACTATTTTATCACACTTTAATTGTTAGGAAATTAAAAAAAATATTAATTAGAATAAAAAAGCCGAAGTAAAAACTTCAGCTTATATTATGGAAATTTATTTTATTTGCTTTAATCCTTGTAAACGCCCATTTGGCAGTATTTATCCATACGTTGAGACACTAAATCTGATGTGGATAAATCTTGAAGGGCCTTTAAATTTTTAACAATAGCATCGCTAACAGATTTAAAGGTTTTTGCTCTATCTCTGTGGGCACCACCAAGTGGTTCTTTAATTATTGTATCTACTAATTTAAGCCTTTTCATATCAGTAGATGTAAGTTTTAAGGCTTCTGCGGCTTGTTCTTTATATTCCCAACTGCGCCATAATATAGATGAGCAAGACTCTGGCGATATTACAGAATACCATGTGTTTTCTAACATCAAAACACGATCGCCAACACCTATTCCTAAAGCGCCTCCAGAAGCACCTTCACCTATAATGATAGTTATAATTGGTACTTTTAAACGCGTCATTTCCAATAGGTTTCTAGCAATAGCCTCACCTTGGCCACGTTCCTCGGCCTCGAGTCCTGGATATGCTCCAGGTGTATCCACTAATGTTACTACAGGAATACCGAATTTCTCTGCCGATTTCATTAAACGCAAAGCTTTTCTGTAACCTTCAGGATTAGCCATACCAAAGTTTCTATACTGGCGCATTTTAGTATTAATACCTTTTTGTTGGCCAATAAACATAAAACTTTGATCGCCAATTTTTCCCAAACCACCAATCATGGCCTTATCATCTTTAAAGTTTCTATCGCCGTGTAGCTCTAAAAAAGAGTTACCACAAATAGCTTTAATATAATCTAATGTATAAGGGCGTTCTGGATGGCGAGATAATTGAACACGCTGCCATGGGGTTATGTTTTTATATATTTCCTTTTGAGTAGCAGATAATTTGGCCTCTATTTGTTTACAGGTCTCTGAAACATCGACTTCACTCTCATCACCAATAATTTTACACTTCTGTAACTGGTCTTCAAGTTCCTTTATTGGAAGTTCAAATTCTAAGTATTCCATAAGAATTTATGTTTAGGCTAATAATTTTTGTTAGTGGGCAAATATAAAAACTTTAATTTTGTTTGGGGGCTAAGATGCTCTTCTTTTTAAATTTTCCCTGTTTTTTATAAATGCATTTAAAAGTACAACACTAATTATTATAATTGCCCCGTAATAAAATGATAAACTCATTTTCTCTTTATCAGGAAATAAAACTACTGCCATAAAAATACCATAAACAGGCTCTAAATTATAGGATAACATTACGGTGTACGGGCTTATTGTTTTCATAATAGAGACAGATGCTATAAAAGCATAAGCTGTACAAATAGATGCTAAAATAAAAATCCAGAATAAGTCTTGTTGGCTTAAAGTAAAAAAATCTGCATTAAACCCCTCGCCTAAACACATTATATAAAGGGATACAAAAATAACACCACTTAAAAATTCGTAAAAAGAAATAACGGAAGGCTTATGTGTTTTTAAAAAGCTACCATTAAGTACTGCGAATAATGCCGAAAAAAAAGCAGCTGAAAGACCTAAAAGAATCCCTGCCAAATATTGTATTTCACTTTGTGTAATTACAACTACTCCCAAAATTACAATGGCACCAAAAATAATTTCGTAACCAATAATTTTACGTTTAAATATTATTGGCTCTAAAAATGATGCAAAAAAAGCACCAGTAGAAAGCATGGCTAATGTAATAGAAATATTAGAAGCATTGATCGCTCCAAAAAAGGTTATCCAATGTAAAGCTATTATTATACCAGTAAAAGCTAACTTTAAAAAAGATATAAAATTTATTTTTAATGAAATACCTGATATTTTTATGTACAAAAACATAAGAACAGTTGCAATGCACATTCTAAACCAAACTAATGGTATCGCTTTTATTGTAACAAGCGCTCCTAAAATAGCTGTAAAACCAGCAATAAACACCAAGACATGGAGGTGTAGATAATTTTTAAATTTATCGTTTTGCATTATATAGCATATAGGCCGCTAGAATACCGAAAAGAATATTAGGAAACCAAACAGCGATGATAGGGTTAAAATCTGATTGCTCTGCCATGACACCAAAAATTTTATCGAAAAATACAAATACCATAGCAACACATATACCAATTGCTAAATTAACCCCCATTCCTCCTCTTCGTTTTTGAGATGATACTGCTACAGCAATAATTGTTAAAATAAATATAGATATTGGTAAACTCCATTTTCTGTATAACACTAGCTTAAAACGCCCCACGTTAGAAGATCCTCTAGCTTCTTCCTTTGCTATAAATTCTTTTAAATCCCCATACATTTTAGTTTCGGCTGCATATATTACAGGAATTAAATCATCCACCTTAAAAGAAAACAGCGTATCCTTTCTTCTTAATATTTCTAACTTATCCTCATGCTCCCCAATATCTCTTTTAACATAATTAAGCAATCTATAAATAGTATCTTTTTCAATAAACTTTATACTACTTGCTGTTATTTTGTAGGCAAGTTTATTACCATTAAAATGTTCTAAAGTAAAATTATTACCAGAATTATTATTAAAATTACTAGCATAAATAATTTCATTATCATTTATTTGCCTGAATACGTTTTTACTATCGACAACCTTTCTTCCTTTTTTTAAATACTTGTATGTAAAATCGTTAAATCCTTTACTCGCTTTTGGCGCTAAAAATAAACCAAGTATTATTGAAAATACAGCCACTAGGAACGCCCCCATCATGTAAGGCCTTAAAAACCTTGAAAAAGAAACACCCGAACTTAAAAAAGCAATGACTTCTGTATTGTTAGCTAATTTTGATGTAAACCAAATTACAGAAATAAACAAAAACAACGGAAAAAGGAGATAACTAAAGTAAATTGTAAAATCCAATAAATACTGCATTAACTCTCCAAAAGGCACATCGTTTTCCAGTATTTTGCCAATTTTTTCGGCAAGATGCACTGTTATCATTATTGGAATAAACAATAATAATAACATTGTAAATGTTAATAAATAACGTTTTAATATGTACCAATCTAGTATTTTCATTCTTTGCTAATCTCCCTATATAAAAAGTAATTATATCGTTTTAAATAACTACGTAATATTACAACCTATTATTCATTTGTTTTACCATTTTATCTTTCCAGATTCTAAAATCTCCCGCTAATATATGTTTTCTAGCCTCACGAGTCAACCACAAATAAAAGCCTAAATTATGTATGGTTGCTATTTGCTTGCCTAATAGTTCGTTTACTGTAAATAAATGCCTTAAATAGGCTTTACTGTATTCGGTATCCACAAAGGTTATACCCATTTCGTCGATTGGAGAAAAATCGTCTGCCCATTTTAAATTTTTAATATTCATTTTTCCATACGCTGTAAACAGCATACCATTCCTTGCATTACGAGTTGGCATAACACAATCAAACATATCAACGCCTAAAGCTATATTTTCTAAAATATTTATTGGCGTACCAACACCCATCAAATATCTTGGCTTGTCTTCTGGTAAAATCGAGCAAACCACATCGGTCATGCCATACATTTCTTCTGCGGGCTCCCCAACAGACAAGCCACCAATAGCATTACCAACGGCGCCAGCGTTAGCTATGTACTCGGCAGATTGTTTACGCAAATCTGTATATGTACTTCCTTGAACTATAGGAAAAAAAGCTTGGTTATAATCGTATTTTAGTGGTGTTTTTTCTAAATGATTAATACATCTATTTAACCAACGGTGCGTCATGTGCATAGAACGTTTTGCGTAATTATAATCACATGGATATGGGGTGCACTCATCAAAAGCCATAATAATATCTGCACCTATACTACGTTGAATTTCCATAACATTTTCTGGTGTAAACATATGGTAACTACCATCGATATGGGACTTAAACTTTACACCTTCTTCCTTTATTTTGTTATTACCAGATAGTGAATACACCTGATAACCTCCAGAATCTGTTAAAATATTACGATCCCAATTCATAAATTTATGAAGTCCACCAGCTTTTTCAATAATATGCGTTTGTGGTCTTAAATACAAATGATACGTATTACCAAGTATAATATCCGGATTAATATCTTCCTTTAATTCGCGTTGATGCACACCTTTTACAGTAGCTACTGTACCTACAGGCATAAATATAGGCGTTTCTATAACACCATGATCTGTAGTTATTTTTCCTGCTCTTGCTTTGCTTTGAGCGTCCTTTGCTAGTAATTCAAATTTCATTTTCTCCAATATAAAGTGGTAAAGATAGATAATACGAAATTAAACGAGCCTATTAATTTAAACGTACAAGTTTTAACTTTCAAATTAAAAAAAAAAAAAAATACAAGTATCTAGAATCGCATTGCTTTTATTCTATAGAGGTATATACCATTAAAAATACTACTACAACCTTATATAAAGTAGTTTTTACGCTAAATACGACCTAAACCCGATTTATGTTTATTCACCCTAAAATAATATAATAAATATACTGTAGAGAAATATTTTAATTTAGCTAGCGTTTTACTTTATAAAGCTATTTAAATATTAAAATTATGAGAAATTTATTTTTTATTTTGTGTTTTGCCATATTTGTTCCGCTAGCGAATCATGCACAAGTAAGCCAAGGGTTTGGACTAAAAGTAGGATTGAACTACAATACTAACGGGGATTATTTTAACACTGTTGAAATGAATACCACTAAACCTGAAAGGAATACGGGATACCATGTTGGATTATTTGGAAAAATTGGCCAAGACATTTATTTTAGGCCTGAACTTATTTTCACCAATACAAAAAGTGACTACAATAGTGATACTTTTGAAATGCAAAAACTAGATGCGCCGCTTTTAATAGGTTGTAACATTTTTGGACCTGTGAGCATATTGGCTGGCCCTACTTTACAATATATTTTAGATTCTGAATTTGAAGGTATCGCTATAGAGGATATTGAAAACAATTTCTCCGTTGGTTTAAACTTTGGAATTGGAATAAACTTTAAAAAAATAGGTATTGATTTACGATACGAACGTGGGTTTAGCGACAACGAAGCTACTTTTATAGGCAAAAACACGATTTCTGCAGGAAGACTAGATTCTATAAATACAAGACCAGAGCAATTTATTTTAAGCTTATCGCTTTTGTTATAGAGCACACACCGAAAACAAAAAAATCGCACCATAGCGCGATTTTTTTATTTTAGAATAATATTACTAAAGTACTACGACTTATTCTACATCTAGATAATCTGGAATGGCATCACCATCGGTATCTATAAATGTTATTACTGTTCCTGTAAAAGTGCCATCCTCCTCTTCCTTAATTTCATTTAAGAGTATTTGATTGCTTTCTAACGGGAGCATTCTTAGTATTTCTGGCGATGTTCTATTTTCTGTAGTTATTGTAATTTCTTCCTGTGTTGGTATACCATCGTTATCATCATCATTATCCAAATAATCAACCAAACCATCAGCATCGGTATCATCTTCTGAAATTCTGAAAAACTGGTTACCAGAAACATCCTCTAAATAAGACGGTATACCGTCGCTATCATGATCGTTCTCAAATGTACGCAATACTTCAAATTTAAAAATTAAAGGTACTACATCTAAATTGTTATTTGCTTGACTATATAGGTAGCCTAACCCTGCTGGTAAAAACATAACGCCAACACCAGGATTATTATAACCTATGGTACCATCTCCGTTATTTACAGCACTCTCTGCTGCATTAAATTGTGGTAAAATTAATTGCCAGCCTGTTATTAAACTCGTTAAATCTAATTGTGCGGGATTTGGGTTTAACCTACTATCAAAAACTGAATTACTTAGTAAATTTCTACCTTCGTAGGCTATTAAAATATTATCTGAGAAAGTAGGTGAATTTACCCCTTTACCTTGGCTAATTTTAAGTGTGTAGTATTTATAAGTTAAATTATTTAACTCAAGGGAGTCTACTTCCACTTTATCCATTAATAATGTACTTCCGGCTGGCGGCACAGTTGCTAAGCTATCCAACTTGGTAATTGCTATTTTATTAAGACTTGGGTTAGTTTCTAATGCACTAGAATTATAGTAGTGTGTTTTTAAATAATTTACTATGGCAGTGCTGTTGTCTATTTCGTTTTGCTCAAAATCAAATGGTTCTGGACGTCTAAATTGATCGTCATCATTACAGGACGTAAATGCTAATATTACACTTAATATAAAAAAACTTATTTTTCTTAAACTCATTATTCCTTATTTTTGGTGGGGCAAGATACAATTTTAATAAATGCTTGCACAAAAATATTAAAGCGCTTTAAAAGAATAGGAATTAAGCAAACAAATTTAAAAAACGGCATTCCAATCGTTTTAAAAGCCAACCTAATTTAGTTAATAGTAAAATTATAATGCTATGCGTATTGATAAATTTTTATGGTGTATTAGATATTACAAGACCCGAACTATTGCAACTACTGCATGTAAAAAAGGCCAAGTAAAAATAAATGATGATGTGGTTAAACCCAGCAGAGAGGTTTACCCGCTAGATGTTATAAAATTGAGGAAAGATCAAATAAATTACCAACTAAAGGTTAATGATATTCCTGCGAGTAGAGTTGGCGCTAAACTAGTGGATATGTATAGAACAGATACCACACCTAAGGAGCAATTTGAGGCAAAAGAGCTATTAAAATACTCAAAAGATTATTACCGTAAAAAAGGTGTGGGCAGACCTACTAAAAAAGACAGGCGTGATATTGATGATTTTAATGAAGATTTTAATGATGAAAATGATTAGTTTTATGGTCTATTTAATAAGCCTAGATGGCTTATTAAATAAAAAAATGCCTTTTTAAAATTTTTAAGTTTATAAACAAGCGCGTTAGGGATAGTAACGGAAAGCCCACAGCGACCTTTTGGGAGCGCGGACTTGTAGTGTATAGCCCGACCCTTTAGGGTAACGCCCTAATTATTTTAATTTTACATATATAATTATGATTACTAAGCATCACGTAATTCTTAACCATAACGAGATTAACCATAAAATAAGACGTATTGCTTTTCAAATTTATGAAAGTAATGTTGATGAAAAAGAAGTAATTCTTGCTGGTATAGATAGGAATGGCTACATTTTTGCTGAAAAATTAAAAAGAGTGCTTGAAAACATTTCAGATATAGATGTTTTACTTTGTAGAGTGGTTGTTAACAAGAAAAGCCCTTGGCAAGCTATTGAAACCTCCATGGATGAAGCTGTTTATAAAAATAAATCAATAGTACTTGTGGATGATGTTTTAAATTCTGGCACAACTTTAATTTATGGGGTTAAACATTTTTTGAATGTGCCGCTTAAAAAATTTAAAACTGCTGTTTTAGTAAACAGAAATCATAAAAAATACCCTGTAAAAGCAGATTTTAAGGGTATTTCTTTATCTACTTCACTGCAGGAACATGTGGATGTTACTTTGGAAGGTCCAGTTTATCAGGTGGTTTTAAAATAATTTCTGTCTAATTTCTTCCACAACATCATCCTTTGTTTTATTATCAATAGATACTTTAATTTCGGCTTTATTATAGTAATAAGATCTTTCAAAAAGATGTTTACCAATAAACTCCGTCATATCCTCAATAGTTTCAATGTGAGCTATTAATGGACGTTTTTCGCGTTTTAACAGGAGTTTATTGGCCAATGTTTCCAAGGTGGCCTTTAAATAAATACATTTTACATTTTTGGCTGCTAAAATAACATCCATATTACCTCCGTAACAGGGTGTGCCACCGCCTAGTGCTAGAAGTATATTATTTTCAGATTCTAAAATTGTTTTTAAATAAAGAGACTCTTGCTTTCTAAAATAGATTTCGCCTTTTGTTTTAAAAATACTACTTACAGATTTATTTTCCTTTTCTTCGATAAAATCGTCTAAGTCGATAAAATTATATTTTAATTTTTTTGCTAATTTTTTGCCAATTGAGGTCTTACCGGAAGCCATATATCCAATTAAAATAGTTATCATTTTTCTTGTTATAAATTGATTATTAAAAACATAGGTGATTGAAGTACAAAAAAACAAAAAAAATATTTAAAAAAGTATTGTTTTTTTAATAAAAGATACTATATTTGCACCCGCTAACGATAATAAGTTAGTTTGGAGTACTGACCTGGTAGCTCAGTTGGCAGAGCATCTCCCTTTTAAGGAGAGGGTCCTGGGTTCGAGCCCCAGCCCGGTCACTTTTTGAACGCAGTTCAACTATTATTAAGCCTATTAAAGGCAATGTAAGTTGTTTATATTTATAAACAAAAAATTTTTACAGTAACTAACACTAATAAGTTAGTTTGGATTATTGACCTGGTAGCTCAGTTGGCAGAGCATCTCCCTTTTAAGGAGAGGGTCCTGGGTTCGAGCCCCAGCCCGGTCACTTTTTGAACACAGTTCAAAACACGAAAACCTGTTAATTTTATTAACAGGTTTTTTTATTTAAAATAATATCTCCCTTTTTTGGTTAATACTATATTAATTAAAGTACATAAGAAGTTTTGCACACATAAAGCCAAACACCTTAAAAAATTAGCCTAACCCATAATAATTTTAGTTTTTATTATATTTTAATGTGTAATTACCCGATCCTAAAACTAAAGTTGAATTATCTATAATCTTTACATGCTCTAAATCTTGGAATTCTTTAAAAGCGATACCATTAATATGTAATGCTTTTACTGCCTCTTGAGGTAAAATAACATGTGCTTTTGTATTAAAAGGAACTTCCAGCTTCATTATAAATTTAGAGCCTTCAACATTCCAGTTATTATTTATATTACCATAAGGTGTAGGTACGCTAACTTTGGTATTTGTAATACTTATAGGAACCTTAGGATTAACAGTAAACACCTTAAATCCTGGGTTTTCGTAACTAGATTTAATACCACCTAGAGACTCATAAAAATAGGCTGCAAAACCACTATGCATTGGATGATTTAATGAATTTGAAGGCCCCTCTAAAGTTTCCCACTCAAATTGTCTTTCTGGCCATGTGGTAAAACCTGAGTTCATAACATAAGTTTGACTTGGAAAGTTAGGTGTTGTTAATATTTGATGTGCTAATTCTGCTTTTCCGTATCTAGATAATACGGTGTAAATATATCTATTACCATGAATACCCGTGGCATGGTGGCCGCCCTTAACTTCGGTAATATTATAAGCTAAACCATTTACAACATTTCCAATTTCCGACTTAGGTACCATATCGAATTGCAAGGCTTGTACGGTGGCTGTTTGGCTATTGTACCATTTGTGTTTTGTGTTAGGAATACTTACTAGAAAAGCGCTATTAAAAGCCGCTTTTAAATCTTCCTTTTCCCTTATCATTTTTGCTTCATAATTTGAATCTTTATTCATTTTTGCAAAAGTCTCCATAATACCCATAATATCGTAAAAATAAGCGTTGGCCGAAATAATTGGATCGCACTCCATAGCACTTGGGTTTCTTTTTCTGTCCCAACGTGGGGGGCACCAATCTCCCATACCATCCTGAATTATGCCATTTTCATCTTTAAAAGATAAATAAAAATTGGTTAACTCCTTCATATCTTCATAATATGCTTTTACTATAGTATCATCTCCATAGTATAAGTAATTATACCAAGGCAAATACATGGTAGCAACTCCCCAATCCAACTTCGCATAAGTTGATGTGCGCTTGCCTGGAGCTATCATGGTGGGTACTTGGAATTTAATTTCAGGGTTATTATGTCCTTTTGTAGGTCGCATTTGGGTACGGATATCTTCCATGTACTTCTTATAAAAATCGTACATGTCATAATTATATAAAGCATACTCACAAAATGCATGGGCATCGCCCAACCAGCCACACTTTTCACGGTGTGGGCAGTCTTCTGGTATACCGTGTAAATTGTCTACAATAGTCCATTTACTTATTGTATGCATTTTGTTTAATAGCGCATCTGAGGAAGCGAAACTACCTGTTTCTTTAACTGCTGTAGCTACTAAAACAGCCTTAATCGTATTAGCGTCTGGCTTTCTTGATATGCCCTTTATTTTTGCATAACGGAAACCATGGTAGCTAAATTTTGGTTCCCATGATTCCGTTTCACTGCCTTTACAAATATATTTGTATATCTGTGCCATACCATTTGCACCTCCTCCTGTAGAACCTGCAAAAACGTCTTTTCCATTTGTTAATAAAGCTTCTGTAGTGGTTATCTCTATAAGTTGTCCCTCATTTTCTTTAACACTAAGTTTAACCCAACCAGCAATATTTTGGCCAAAATCTACAATCCAGTTACCGTCTGGCGCTTTAAAAACCTTTTGCGGCTTAAATTCTTTAAGTTTCTTTATTGCAGGAATTTGTTGTGCACTTACTTTTTTTAATTTAGGCGATGCTATTTTTACATGTCGCCAATCGTTATCGTTATATGTAACAGTATTCCAACCATTAATTTCATAGCGTGCATCGTAAGTATCGCCACCGTAAATATTATTAAATACAATTGGCCCTGTAGATTCTTTCCAATCTTCATTAGTATAAAAATCCTTAGTGGTACCATCTGCGTATTTTAATTTTACTAATAACCTTACTGCTGGTGGCCCATAAGCCAAATCTTTTTCAGATTTTGGATCGCGTTTCCAAGAGATATTCTGTCCGTAAAAACCATTTCCTAAAATAATACCAAAAGCATTTTTACCCGATTTAATATTTTTAGTAATATTATAATTTACATAATATGCTTGCTTATCGTAATTGGAGGGTGCTGGATCTAACACATGATCGCCTACCTTTTTACCATTTAAAAACAACTCGTAATAACCTAATCCGCAAATAAAAACCTGTGCATCAATAACCTTTTTTGCTACATCGACCTCGTTTCTAAAATAACTAGCAGCAAAACCATCTACCATAACTGGACTTGACATTTTACCTGTTTTATATTCTCGAAAGCGGTGTTCTGAAGTTCTGGTATCCGTACTTAAAGTTATCCATTTTGAACCACCCCAATTAGCCACATCCATTAAGCCCATTTGAAAAGATTGGGTCGATGACCAATTTGAACTGATACCATCTTCATCCCAAACTTTAACTTTCCAAAAGTAAGTTTCCAAAGCATTTAAGGCTTTACCTTGATATTTCACAAAACTTGATTGACTACTTTTTACGTTACTAGAATTCCACAAATCCGCATCATCTTCATTTAATTTATCTGTTGAAGATGCAATTAACACGTGGTAAGCAGATTGCGATTTATTAAATCCTTCCGCCTTTATAACCCATGAAAAAAGTGGCGCTTTACTTTCAATAACTGATGGGTTAACCTTTGCGTTACATGTAAGAGCTTCAAAAGTAAGTCTGGAATCTTTAGCTAATAATGTTGTGGTGTTACATGAAATAACGCTAAATAATAAAAAGAAAACTAAAAAACAGTACTGAAGTTTAGACATCGTGTGGATTTAAATTTTAAAACACTAAAATAATTAGATTTCAATAATCTATCATCCTGTTGCATCATGTTTGAACAAAAAAAAGATGGATTTAAAATGTTTTAAATCCATCTTAAATTTAAATTTTTATTCTACTGCAGATAAATTAACTAGTCTTTTTAAAGGCCATATTACAAATTATAATTAATAATGAGCTAGCAATATTGTAAACAAAATTTTCTTTTGTGAATTTCCATTCCGATCTAATTTCACCATAATTTGAATTATAACTTCCTTTAGTTTCAGATATATTTTTGTGGGGCAAAGGTGCAAACAATATTTTTTTATAGCCCGCCTCTTATTACTTGTGGTGGCGCTATAACAGTATCCCACCTTCTTTTAGAACCAAAACGACCAGAATGCCAACCCTTCTTCAAGTATTACTCCCACTGTATTTTCATTTTTATGTAACATATTTGCTACACCGTAGGTTAGTGTTCTATTCTTTTATTATAAGGTGTAGTATAGGCTTTTTGGCAGATATACTTTTATCTAATTTCCAAGAAAAACTTGGTACACTATCATGAAAGCCCAAAGGATTTTAAAATCCTTCAGAAACCGCCAAACTGTAAGGTTTTACTAAATTATAACTACTTTTTTTCTATGCAGATAAAAAAACAGAAGTTGGGCAATTACTAAAAATAGAAGTTTCCTTTTTACTTTATTTAATTTATTATTTTCTGTTTTGTTTACTGAGACTTGATATTATGTTTTAGCTCTTATGAAGTTATAATTTAAGTATTTCGCAACCCAATTATATAACACACGATCTATTTCATTTTAAAAGCTAGAAAAAACGATATAAAAAAGAAGAGAATTATATGCATTAGTACTTTTCCCCTCTCTTATAAAACACA
Organism: uncultured Algibacter sp.; assembly: GCA_937958265.1. Lineage (GTDB taxonomy): Bacteria > Bacteroidota > Bacteroidia > Flavobacteriales > Flavobacteriaceae > Algibacter_B. Next base: position 21,912 of record CALGNX010000003.1, read on the forward strand.
AAACATTTGCATTAAAATTATACTTAACAATTATTTTGAATGTAAAATTTTAAATTCGTTAATGGATGGCGCGTGTTTAGCATCTATTATGAAAAGCCTACATTTTGTAGCTTGTACACTATTAAATTTATGAATTTTATTTGCACCGCAGTTATTGCCTGTTGCAATATCTTCCCAAGTACCATTTGCCCAATATTGCAATTTATAAGAGGTAATATTGTTCTCAAATTCATCAATAATAACTTGATTGAAGGTTTGTTGTTTTACCCATTCTACTTCTAAATATTGATTTTTAGTCTCAGTAGCCAACCAACGTGTTTTGTTATCCTCATCATTCACTCTAAACGCTTCAAAAACGGGTAATTTTTCAGATTGAATAAACATAGAAGATGCATTCATTCTTCCTAATTTTGCTAAATTTTCTATATTATTTAAAGGTTCCGGAAATTGCGTTACAGGTAATTCTGCTACCTTAAAATTATATATGCCAGACGTTACATTAAAAATAACATAATTACCTACAGCTTTGTTTGTTTCTGTTCCTATATATCTAATGCTCTCAGCATTTTCTGCTAACACACTACCTTCTGTAATAGCTTTTTTATTTATTGCCGGAAGATAAATTTTTGCAGTAGTATTTACCGGTACTTCAATATAAAATGTTGCGCCCTTGTTTTCCCTCTTCCAGTTAACAACTACATTTCCGTACATAGATTCAAAGGATGTGTTTGCATATGTTAAATCGCCAACTGGGGCAGGTTTAACAATTATGTTTTGCATCCCTAATTGCTCCGGATTTGGACGAATACCACCAAAACCTTTTACAAAATAACCACCAATACCTGTGTAACACGTGTGTATTTGACTGTTTCCTGTAGCAGACCAACGCTCTGGCCATACGGTTTTACCCTGCTCTAGAAAATAGCCGTAACTTGGGTGATGTTTATCGCGTAACAGCTCATAAATTAAATCCATACGCTCGCCAGATTCTGTAAAATAACGTGTGTACAAAGCTTGTCCTGAACTTCCGGTATCATAATAAGGAAATTTATACAGAACATTATCTGCTAAACGCGCTTCTACTTTTTCTTTTTCAGCATCTGGAGTTACTCCAGATAATAATGCAAAAGCTTGACCTACTTGATAACCGTTTATATATTTACCCGTTTCTGGGTTGTAAGACATTTTGTGGGTTGCTTCGCGCTGTACTTTTAAGCGGTCTTTATACGTTTTAGCATCTTTTGTTTTTCCTAAAGCATTCGCAATTTGCATGGCATTATCTAGCATATAAGCATATAAACAGTTATTAAAATGTAAGGCTTCTGGCGAGTTACTACTCGTCCAAAAGTTACCTCTTGGTGTGCACCAATCTCCCAATCCTGGAAATTCTCTTGCCCCTTGCTTCCCGCTTTTTATAGCACCTCCTGTGTTGTAGTTTGAGTGTTTAAAAATCCACGTCATCCATTTTTGCATGGACTCATAATTATCTTCCAACACTTTTTTATCGCCTAACATTCGGTAGGTTTCCCATACCGTTAAAGGGTTATTTGCTTTCCACATTAAAAACGGACGATCCTCCTCGTTAATTACAGCACGTGTTTTGCCATCTTCAGTTTGTGCGTCTATAGTATATTGTAAATATTGATCCATATACGCGCCACTTTCAAAATTAGGTAATGCATCACCATACATAGCAGCTACAGTAACTTCTCCCCAACCACGCCGCTCACGATGAGGACAATCTACCAAGATACCATCCATTGTATTCGCTATATAAGTATTTAAATTTACTTGATAAATTTGATTTAATTGTGTGCTTGAAGATTCAAATTTACTTATTTGTTTACGGTTACTAGTAATTACGTACCCTTTAGCATCTGCAAGTTTAGGCTCGTATTTTAAACCATAAACGGTAATCCATCTTCCGGCTCCAACATTAAACCTATTTGCAAATTTTCCTTTACCAGATTTCCCGTAAATGTATTTACTCTTTTGGTTCCAACCGCTTGTTACCTCTTCTCTGTCGCTAATCTCGAATAAAATAGAATCGCCTTCTACACCTTTATATAAGTCCATTTCAAAAAAGCCAGTATAGTTTTCTCCCATATCAATACGGTAAGTACCATCTTCATTTTTATCAATTGCAATAGCTTTTAACGCTTTAAATTTCACTTGAGGTTCTACCATTTGTGCACTTAGCTCTGCTGTTATAGGCGTAAACAAACCGCGTACTTCTCTATTTTTATTACTATTTAAAGCAAAACTAATATTATTACCTTCTGGTATTTTAGCATTTAATGCTTTGTAATCGTAAACATTAGCTTGCATCCAATTACTATCATCATACGCCACTGCACTCCAATCATCCTCGCGTTTTCTATCATCAACCGTTTCACCTCCAAAATTTAAAATATCCCATTTGCCATAATAATTTGTGTAACTTTTTTTGGTTTTCCAGGCTGTATCTGTTTTTATCGTAATATTTTCTCCTCCTGCTATAATTTCCGCTTGTGCTTTAAATACAAAAGGTATGTTTCTATGTTCCCTTATACGTGTCCAACGCGACCAACCTGCAGCGTGCCAAAGAGCAATTACATTAGTTCCTTTTTTCAATTTATCTGATACATCGTAGGTTAGATACGGTATTCTTTTTTTCATGTATGAAGAAACCGGATTAAGATAATTTTCGGTAATTTTTTCGCCGTTTACGTACAATTCATGGTAGCCAAAAGAACCAACAAAAACAAATCCTGATGAGGCATCATAAGAAAGTGTTACGTTTTTTCGATACCAGTTATGATCTGTTTTTCTTGATCGGATTTTAAAATCCAATCCCCTTTCCATTCTGCTTGCTTTAACAATCCCATTGAAAATGTATTGTAATCACTCCAAATAGAAGAATTTCCAGACGCATCCCAAACTTTTACTTTCCAATAGTACCGCTTCGCAGATTGTAACGCGCTACCTGCATACGTATTATTAACAGACTGATGTGTTTCTACTTTTCCAGAGTCCCAAGCATCGCCTGTATTGGCCATAATATTTTTTAAACTACTTGCTACAATAACTTAGTAAGCCGTTTGTTTTTGGCCACGAAGCGAATTATCTTGAACAAGTTTCCAGCTTAATCTTGGGCTTGTATTATCTATTTCTAACGGATTTACGCGATACTCGCATTTAAGCTCTAAAACTTCTACTTTTGAGACCTTACTACAACTTAATATTATACATACTGTTAAAATAAAAAGGATTTTTTTCTGAAAATGTAGTTGAAATTTCATCTGGTTGCTCTCGCATTTATTATTAAATATCGTTTAATCAAAATATTGTTTCTTTTATTTAAGTTTAAAATTTATCAAATTACAAACCCCTATCATAATCGGTTTTCGGATTATTATAAGCTCCTGTAGCTGTGTATCCAAATGGTAAAACTATCTAATTCCCATTTTGTAATGTTGTTTTTAACCTACCAACAGCATCCCTTTTGGTGCTTAAATTGATAATTTCAGATGCGTTAATATATTTATTCCTTACTGTTATTACTTTAATTAAGTTTTATTTTTTACAAAAACCTACGGCTACTGCATTTATATACCTCATCTACTTTAAAATGATATATTTTATTAGTATTTCGTATAACGAATAATTTTCTAAAAATTAAATTTACAACCTCATGCTCCTAACTACAGCTTGAGTAAAAGTTTGAGACTTTAACCATTATACTTCCGAAAATTATTTTTTTAGTTTCACTAGCTTACCTATTTACTTCTGTATCTTTTTCTTTAAAACTCTAGATACCTGATAGTGTTTTTTTAGACTAAATAAATAAAGCCGCTAAATTAATCTAGCCAATTTTAGCTAAATAATTTAATACATTAAAGGATCTTGCTAAAATGCTTTTGATAACTAAAGAAAATAAAAATATAATTTTACATTTAGTTTACAAAAAAAATTAACTTACTGTAACAGTTAAAGAAACCTCCTTAATATTGCTAGTAAAAAACACCTCTATAGGCAAAGCTTCTACTCCAGGTACCATATTAAATGTTCTTGAACTGGATAATGCTTTAATTTGAATCGCGCTACTTCCTGTTATAGCTACTAATCCCTCTGGTTTTTGTATAGTGATTTTATTCTTACTAATTATACTAACTTTCTCGTTAGCTACAGAAACAATTGGTAAAACAAATGCGGTAGGATGCAGTATGTTTTCATTTGTTTTTACACGAATTTCCATTTTATCTACAGAGCAGTTATAGGATATATTAAATTTAGAAGCTGTTTCTAAAACAACTTTTCTATTTACATTTTTTAATTTAACGTGAGCCTTTAAAACTATAATGCCTTTGTTGTCCGTTCCTTTTAAAGTTGCTGGCAAATCGTATAAATTTGTATACCATACATCATCTACAAAGGTTTCTATACGTGGTGTTAAACAAATATCCTTTCCTGGCTGCAACTGTTGATTATTTTTTTCGACCAAATGGTAAACAGCCATGCTTGCTGTACATAACAAGCCAACTTTATTATGATATAAAACACCAAGTGCACCACCTGATGCTTGCCTATAATCGTATTTATAATGGTATTCGGCATCATAAACACTTACAGTTCCCCTCCAATCACCTCGGGCAAAAAGTGATACATCTAAATCTTTAAATTTTGTTATACCATCGGCTTTAGTTCTAGGCAAATTAGCCTTTACATTAATTTCGGGTAAATGCTCCCAATGGTCAAGCAAAGCAGCTAATGGTTTTGCGTGTGTAAATGTATGATGTACACAAGGCTTTATTCCTGCGGATATGAAATGTGGACCACCATGGATTAATCCATTTTTGGTGCAACGTTTTAATAATTCTGTGTTTTTAAAAGCTGCTGTTCCAAAAGCCGGATTAATATGTGCCATCATACCAAAAGCAGGTTGGCTACCGTCGCATGTTCTACTACCCCAATAACTCCATTTATACATTCTATTTCCCCAACTATTATCCCATGCTCCGTCCGGCAACATAAACTCTAAATGACTATTTAAAGTTTTAGTTAATATTTGCAAAAGATCTTCGTCCTTCATTTTTAGTGCATACATCACTAAACTATTTAAAGTTTCTTCAACATTATAACCTAAATCCACCCCATGTAAACCCTTACTGCTTAGCTTACTAGAGCTTTTTTTACACTCGCCATATAACAAGCCTTCATTGGTGGTAAAATAAGTTTTAACCTGAGATGCTAGTTTTATGCTCTTTGTTTTGAAATCATCTCTTTTTAAAACATCTCCAATTAAATTTAAGCCATAAACAGCCGTACCGGGATAATTAATATTAGTAAAATCTATGGTAAACGTATCATAGATATATTGTCCGGCTTTGGCTAAACGGGATGTCCAAGTATTTCGTGTTACCTCATCTAAAACATGACCATGATAATAAAGTGCCTCTGCTAAAGCTATAGCTCCAAAAACGGTAATCCCCTTCCAAGATTTAGGATTACGAATTACAGTCCATGCTCCATTTTCTTGGGATACATTATTTTCTGCCCAAAGCATTACTAATTTAGCTCCTTCTATGTATTTTGTATCGCCTGTAACATCTGCCATATATAAAAACGGATATACAGCATCCATACACCTCCCATGAATATGAGAGCAAGAAGGGCAACCTAAAGCGCCATGTTCATCTAAATTTGATGGATTATTAATTTGCATTGCCAATAAACCATCGGTCCAATCTTTTAATAACCCCGTTATTAAGTTTTTAAATTCCAAAGAATGTTCTGGATGATTTGAACAAGATTTCAAAATACCCGAAATAGGAAATGTTAATCCAACACCAGCAAGTGTTGACAGTTGTATAAAGTTGCGTCTTCTCATTTTACCTTATTAGCTTCGTAAAATTACAAGAAAACTTTTTAAAACTCGTTTTAATTACAGGTAAAATAGTAAAAACAAATGCTTTAAAATCTAATTATATCGCATTATAAAACGTCATTTAAACTACCCTTTACCTTTAAATTAAGTTTTGAAAAGTGCATAAATAGAATATTAAATTAATATTCCACACGGTTCCTGTTACATATCCTTAAAATAGTTTATAAATTCAATTAAACTAATAGTCTTATAAAATAGCCACAAAAACTATTGAGGATACCATTAAAAAACACGAAAGCAAAACGCAGAATAGTTTACTATACTAGTATTAACAACAATGCTATTTTAAAAAACCAAAACTTTAATTTATTGCTAGTATTATAAATTATTGAATACTCTTACTTTTCGCACAGGCTTAAAAGATCTAGTTTTTTAAATTTAATTAACGTGAACAAAGCGCAACAAGCAACGCCTTAGCAATATATAATTTACATATTGCTAAGGCGCTTGTTACACAGAGACAATTTGTTGATTAGACAACAAATAACGATAGAATTCCTTTAACTATTCTAAAGATTACTGTGTTAAAAACTTATGTTTTTATTAATTAATATGACACTTGTATTTTAAAACTTAATAAAATCACATATTATTTTACAATAAACTTACTATAATATTTTTTTAAGTTATTGTCTGTAACCTTAACCAGATACAACCCATTTGTGAATCTGTTTTGTAATTTAAGTATCGATTTTGTTGTTGAAGCACTATAAACAAGATGGCCTAAAACGTTAAATATTTTAATATCTACATTCGTACCCAAGTGCTGTAACTGTATAGTTAAATCATCGACTACAGGATTTGGAAAAATCTTTACAGATGCTAACGATTGTTTGTTAACTTGAGTACTTAAAGTTTGAGTGGTAGGAATACCTTCCCATTTACTCCTATCATCATTTTCTTGAGCTACAATATGCGTTATTGTTCCATTTATTTCTTCGTACAAATATCGTCCAGTAGTACCTGATTGGAACCTATATACCTTATCCTCTTCATTATAATTAACAGTCCATATTTTATCGCCATCTGCAGTTGGTGGCGCTTTACTCGTGCTAACAATTCGATATGGTCCAGCTGTAAAATTTCCACCTGGCGCCCGTAATACGCCAAAAGTTTCACTAGCTATATTAACAAAGTCCCCAGTTTTAACAAGCGTCCAGTGTGTGTTTTCCGCTTCACCAGAATTTGTCATTGTTACAGGCTCAGTACTTACACCTGAATCCGTCAAAAATCTCCCTGTTGCTACATTTCTAAATCGATAAACATTGTCCGACGGCTCCACAACAACTTCATCTTCAATATTTTCAACTTTACGGTACGTGGTTTTCGCCCATCTTATTTGCGCTCTACCACCTTTAACACGATAAGCACCATACCTAAGCCCAGATTGTGTTCCTCTTTCTGGCTCTGGAATATTCCAGTTAAAAGTTTCTCTGCCAATTACGGTATTACAATAATGTATTTTTTTTGATACATCATTTGGATCCCACTTAAAGCCAACCTCAAGCTCAAAGTTTGTTTCCGCATTTTTAAGTACATTCTTTAAAAACACTATTTCCCTGCCGATACCTTCTCCCCCGCGTGTTAAAATACGCTCGGCAAAAATATCGAAAGACACTTGTTTACCAGAGTTACTTCCAGTACCAAAAACCGGTTTAGCCAAATATAAACAAATAGCAGGATCTGCAGAACCACCACCACCAGTATGCTTTCCTTTAGCTTGTGCAATATAAGTACCATCATTATTTGTACCAGGAGCATCTGCTGTTTCGAGTATCCTAAAGGTTCCTGTAAACCTAACTAAACTACCTGTACCAGTAGTTTGAGATCTGCTTAATGAGCGTTCTATTCTTGGCTGTAAAGTTCCTCCAAAATGATTAGAACCATCGGTTATATTGTACACCCCCCAAGTTTCACCATTAAATGTACTTTCAGAATAATCTGAATAACAACTCCGATCGTCAATAGTACCTTTATTAACTGCATTAGGCACGTCAGATGATGTTCTAGTGGTATTTCTATATTGATCCCTACAACCTAAATCAGGGTTTGTATCTTCGTCTGCCACTGTCTGCGCTTTACTAAACAGAGAGACTAGCATAAACCCAGAAATCAATAAATATTTAAACGTATTTTTTCGCATTTTCTATTTTTTTTAATATTACTTTAATAATTTAATAAAAAAAAACAACATAAAGAATAAGCAAGTTAACTTATATCTGAAAATTTACTTTTTTTTCGACAAAACAACCTATTTAACAGTCAGAACACAACTAATTAATTAATTTACAATATAAAGAACAATATACCCAATAATTCTGCATTTTCAAATTCTAATTTATCTCCTTTTTAAAAGTTTGGTAATTCTTGTTTTCCTTTCTTCTTACTAACTATAATTATTAAAAATAAGTTAATTTATGCACGTATAAATCTCCATAATCCCCAGGTTATTCTTGCTACTCTTAATAGCTTTTGTGAGACGTTAAACAGAAACTATAGCACTCATTTAATAGCTTTTTTTCTTACCCTCACACCATAATTTAATAATATTAGCAACCTCACCTAAATCAAAAAATATAACTTCTTATAATTTACTTAAATTAAATGTTTTGATGTAGGTTCTTGTGCCTAATTATTGACTTACAGCATATTATTTACATAAACCATTAACGGCTTTAACTTTCCATTTTTAATAAGCCCTGGTGTATCCGACTCTATTTTCTGAACCCATTTTCCATTTAAATTAAAGTACTTATTTTTGAATTAAAATATTTTCAAAAGTAACTTTTTCCTTCTGATAAAAATGTTACAAACGCGACCTGAACCCTAATTTGCATTATTAGTTTTTCGCTAAATCCAACTAATATCCAAATTTCCTAGAACGATAACATCCTGCTCATCTCCCTCTGCTTTCTGTTTTTATTTGCAAGAAAATAAAATACACTAAAAAAAACACAAGATATTGCCTAATAAATTTTGAGACTATTTTAGCAAAAATTAAGATTATACTCCACTAATTATTAAACAGATACCAAATTCAATCTTAATAGATTGAACAATTATTTTTTTTTAAAAAAAAACTTAATTCATTTTTTTTTAAAAAAATTAACAATAAATTAACATTTTTGTCGATGAAAAACATAACATTTGCAAAAATTAACCAACCAAATTATTTTAAAATGAAAAAATTATTTTTTACTAGCACCATGCTAGCAACCTTATTATTTCTTTCTTGCGATAAGGAAGAAATGCCTTTAGAACAAAATTCTATTGCAACAAATAATAATGAAACCGTAGAATATCTTGAGGATATTAACGAATCTAAGCTTATTTACGTTGGAAGAGAAATAGTAGTTTCAAATCCAGACCAAAATTTAAAAGATGGTTTTAGCGGCAAAGCGACTAACGTTAATTCCGATTGGTACGAACTAAATAGAGACGTGATAAACCGGTTAAGAGACGAGAATAACAAAACAAGTTTTGGTAATTTAGATTTTCTTAAAAACAGGTTTGCGTCTGTAACAGGAAACAGATCACGCCCAAAGGCTATACGAATAGGAAATATCAAATACGGAAAAACCGGCAAAGCAGGTGGAGGTACCCCAAGCGTAAAGTATAGAAGTGTAGGTCCAATTAGCAACTCAAAAACTGTGAGAGGCGGGTATATTCGTGTTAAAGAGGTTAGCCCTATAATAAGGAAAAACTACGATAATAGAACTAAAAGTATTTCCGCCCCTAAAATAACCTGGAAGATAGGCTCTTCGACAACCAAATCTAACCGTATTTCTAAAACTAGGAGCTACAAATTAGGTGGTGATATAACAGTTAACGATGCATTTGGTATTACTACAGAGGTAACGCATGCTACAACAATAGAAACATCAAACGGTTCTACTACCTCACAAAGTGCTACCTACACACCAGTTCAATCTATACGTTTAAAACCAGGCCAAGAAGGCCGTTGGAGCTTAGTAAAAAGAAAAATACAACAGGTGAGTAGTTGGGATGCTAGAATGGAATTTTCAGGACGTGTTATTGGTGTATATGCCTTACAAGGATTCTTAAGACCTAGAGATAAAACAGAATCTACATTTGCTACAAAGTTTTTCTATGAATATACAGACCGTTCAAGAAATAAAAGACAAAATTTAGAACTTATTACAGACGAGTATTACGAGTATTTTATTGAGGCTACTCCACTGTAAATAGTAATTAAAATATACTTAGCGCTAGTTAATAACGCTAAACGCGTTTAAATCTCAGGTTAATATTTAACCTGAGATTTTTTATTTCTACCTACTAAACTTTAGTACTAAAACAGTAACGTATAATTTTAGTAGTACGTACTTGTAAAGTGCTTTAAATTTCCAACTATGGCATTTGCAGCACGCAGGGACAAGTTCTCAAACTCACTATAAAACCTTTACTACAAATCATTTAATTATTTACGCGGTTTTAATTTGATATTTATACAATTAATATACATTATTGAAACTTAGCTAATAAGGCAGCTAACGATTACCGTTGTTAATTTTTATTTATAAGCTAAATATTAGGTAGGATTAGCATTTAAAATCCTACTATTACAAATCTATTTTACGCAATATATCTTACTACTATCTTAACAGACCCTGTGCAACACAGTAAACAAGCCATACATCTAGCTTGGTAAAGCACAAAAAAAAAGAACACCTTTTACAAGATGCTCTTTAAAAAATATAAATAAGTTTATTAAAGATTTAGCTTTTAGCCTTTCTTTCTTCTCTAATTTCCTTTAATCTCTCAATTAACGAACCTCCAATCCAGTAAGGAACAACAAATGTTATTAAAAATATCATTAACCAAAAACCTAAGGTTAAAATACTTAAAAATGCTAAAAAGCCTAAATACTGGTCAAATTCAAAAATCATAGTTCTTGGTTTTAAAATATTAAACAAAAATAATACAATGGTTCGTCTTAAACAAAATGAAATTAAAATTTATTAACAGACTTATTAACTAATCTAAATTTGGTTGAGGCGTAATGCGCAAATAAGGTTTAACTTCTTTTACACCTTTAACAAAAATACCTTCTGCATCTTTGGTTGAAATTGCAGGACTAACAACTACATCCTCTCCATGTTTCCAGTTAGCAGGTGTAGCTACCTTATGGTAAGCGGTGAGTTGCAAAGAATCTATAACGCGTAATAACTCGTCGAAATTACGTCCTGTAGATGCTGGATAAACAAGTATTAATTTCACCTTTTTATCAGAACCAATTACAAATACAGATCGCACAGTAAGCTTACTATCCGCATTGGGGTGAATCATATCATATAATTCAGACACCTTACGGTTTTCATCTGCAATTATAGGAAAATTTACTGTAGTATTTTGTGTTTCATTTATATCTTTTATCCATCCGTGATGATCTTCAAGTCCATCTACACTTAATGCCAACACTTTCACATTACGCTTGTTAAACGCATCCGTATACTTAGCTACTGTGCCTAATTCTGTTGTACAAACAGGTGTATAATCACCAGGGTGAGAAAACAAAATACCCCAACTATCTCCTAACCATTCATGAAAATTAATTTTACCTTCTGATGTTTCTGCGATAAAATTTGGTGCCTCATCTCCTAATCTAATTGATGCCATATTATTTTATTTTACTTAATTTAAACATAATTTATGATACTAAATTATTAGAATTTGAGCTATTTATAAAACATTAAGCGTTATTTAAATGTTAAAAAATAGTCCTTAAAACTAACACAAATCATCATAAAAAATCTACTAAAAGAATTATCTTAGCCAGATAACATTTAAGTTTTATTAAAATGAGTCACAGAATAGAAAAAGACACTATGGGCGAAGTTAAAGTGCCTGCCGATAAGCTTTGGGGAGCACAAACAGAGCGCTCTAGGAATAATTTTAAAATTGGTTCTGCAGGATCTATGCCCCTAGAAATAATTTATGGTTTTGCTTATTTAAAAAAAGCTGCAGCATTTACAAACTGTGAATTAGGCGTTTTAGCTGCAGAGAAACGCGATTTAATTGCTAAGGTTTGTGAGGAAATTTTAGAAGGCAAGCACGACGATCAATTCCCGTTAGTTATTTGGCAAACAGGCTCTGGAACACAAAGTAACATGAATGTTAATGAAGTAGTTGCAAACAGAGCACATCAACTAGCAGGACATATTATTGGCGAGGGTGAAAAAACCATACAACCAAACGATGATGTTAATAAATCACAATCATCAAACGATACCTTTCCAACGGGCATGCACATTGCTGCTTACAAAAAAATTGTAGAAACTACAATACCCGGTGTTACTCAACTACGTAACACGCTAGACGCCAAATCAAAAGCTTTTAAAAGCGTTGTAAAAATAGGCAGAACACACCTAATGGACGCAACACCGCTTACCTTAGGCCAAGAGCTGTCTGGCTATGTGGCACAATTAGATTATGGATTACAAGCCTTAAAAAAAACCTTGGAACATTTAAGTGAGTTAGCACTTGGCGGAACTGCTGTTGGAACAGGATTAAACACACCAAAGGGATACAGTAAAAAAGTAGCTGAGTATATTGCTGAATTTACTGGTTTACCTTTTGTTACAGCGCCTAATAAATTTGAGGCTTTAGCTGCACACGATGCTTTGGTAGAAACTCATGGAGCTTTAAAGCAACTGGCTGTATCGCTAAACAAAATAGCTAATGATATTAGAATGATGGCTTCTGGCCCACGTTCTGGTATAGGCGAAATAATTATTCCGGCAAACGAACCTGGTAGCTCAATAATGCCTGGAAAAGTAAACCCAACGCAATGTGAAGCTTTAACTATGGTTTGCGCACAAGTTATGGGTAACGATGTTGCAATTTCGGTTGGAGGTATGCAAGGCCATTACGAGCTTAACGTATTTAAACCAGTTATGGCTGCAAACGTTTTACAATCTGCACAGCTAATAGGAGATGCTTGTACTAGTTTTAATTTAAATTGTGCTGTAGGTATAGAACCAAACCATGAAGTTATTAAGAAACTGGTTAATAACTCTTTAATGTTAGTAACCGCTTTAAATACAAAAATAGGTTATTACAAAGCAGCAGAAATTGCCAATACAGCACATGAAAATGGAACAACTTTAAAAGAAGAAGCTATAAACCTGGGCTATGTTAACGCAACAGATTATGATGCATGGGTAAAACCTGAAGATATGGTTGGTAGCCTAAAATAGGCTATAGGTGCTTGTATTAATTTAAAAATTTGGGTGAATATAAATTACTGATAATTATATTATAATCACTTTTTAATTATTCAATACTCATATAACTTTAAAAGTTATAAATGAAAAACCAAAAAAATATAAAATAAAATTTTTCAAAATTATTAATAATAGATTAATAATGTGAATAATAGAATTAAAAAAGGCAGGTAAATTAATATTTACCTGCCTTTTTTAATTCTATTATTTCTGTTTTAAGTTAAATACCTGCATATAACAGGGATAGAACACTTGACAACAACATTAACTTGGTTTATTTTAATGTAAATTCTGAGGTTGATACTAAATCTTTCGAGTTATAAACGTTAACAATATAACGCCCTTTCTCAAAATCGTTTTTTGACTTTACAAACTCACAAATATTAAGACTCGCATTCTCGTAATTAAATTTACTTATTATACTATAATTTAGCGTTGTCTCTCCAAAAGTAACTTGTTCATTTAAACCTAAGGTATTCTTTTCAGGATCAATTACTTGAACATACAATTCTTCTTCACCCGCTTGCACTAAAGTATTTTTTGCAACGGTAAAACATATTCTAATTTTATCGGCCCTACTAGCTCTTTCTGTAGGTATAAGCTTTCCTGATGTTCTTTCTATAACCCCAAACCCTTTTAAACCTACGGCATTTAAAATAGCCGCATTAGACACTACTTCTGCCAAAGCATTATTTTGAAGTAATAATGAATCCGTAAACATAGTACGCTCTTCTAAACGGATACGTGTACTATCTAAAGAAGTTGCTAAAAAAGAATTCTCAACTCTTAATGCATCATTTTCTGCTAAAATTTTATCCATTTCTCTTTGCAGCTTTGCATATTTACTTTTATACCGTAGTAAGCTTTTAACATTTGTTTCGGTAATCTGTAAAGAATCCACCAAACCTTGGATGCGTCCTCTAGCCTCAATTAAACTATTGTTGGCTATTTCATTTTCTCCAATAGCCACATCATATTGCTCGGCCATAGCATTTAAATCGCTTATTACAGCCTCTTTTTCCGCGATCAATTCTTCCTCTATTTCTTTGCTATCATTATACAAATTCATGCTATAAAAACAGGTCCCTACGAATAAAGCTAACGCAATTCCTAAAGCTACTTTAAGCCCTATACTACTTTTGGTATTTTCCATAAAATTTATTTTAATATATTGAGGTTATTTTAATTTCTCCTTGTTTTACAATCACAAAAGTGACACCTTCCAAAACTAAAGCTTATAATCGCTTTTATTATTACTATATACGAGCACTATAAAATTTTGGATTACCATTACGATTTTTTGTGTAAAAAAAACAAATTAAATGATTTTACCAAAATTAAGAACAATTTAAACGGACAAACCACGTTAACGACTGTATTAATTTTCGGCCTTTAAAGAATCAATACGTTGTTGCAACCTTAAAATCTCCTGAGCTTTTTTATTAACTTGTTGTATTACTTTTATAGAATCTGGAATTTTCACTACATTATCTATAACTTTAGTCTCTTCAACAAAATAATATCCTATTTTTTCGCTAGAACGCCAGGCTTCATTTAATTGGTTATAAACTGTTTTGTTCCATTGGCTAGGGTGTTTAACATCTATCCAAACAACATCACGATACTCACTATCAACCAAAACCAAATCTGGAGTTGCTGCACCATCAAATTGTTTTCCGTTTGTTTTATTTATGGCAGATACAGTACCCATAAAAAACAAACGCTTTTTACCTGCAATATCTTTAATATACGGTCTAAATTCAACTGGTGTATTGGCAGACCAATCGTACTCCTTACGAGACTCCTGTACTTTTAAAGGCATTGCAGAAACACCGGCATAACCCTCTTTTTTAGCTGCATGATTGTAATAATAAAATACATCGCTCCCATCTGCAGGCACGAATACACTATAACTTAAACTTGTACGCTCTGCGCCCACCGGCTCCAAACCAAACCAATGGTACAAACCACTAAATGCTGTGGAACCCGTATCCGAGAAATTAAAATCTGTTACGTACGGTTGTTGGTTTTGGTCTTTTGGCATTTCTGGAATTTTAACTGCCGTTTCCATATTCCACGGTAATGGATCGCTAAAACCACCTAAAAACTTTAAAGATTCGGCTTGTAAACGTGAAACACTTTCAGCAAGTGTATTTTGCCTTATCAAATAAGGAAAATTTTTCATGTTTTCAGGACTTATAAACTTCCCTTTACCAATTAGAATGCGTTCTATATAATCTTTAAAATCGTGTTCACCACTATCAATAACCATAACACCTCCAAAAGTGGGATATGGGAATAAAAAACCTGTCCATTTAATTAAACTAACAACTTGCACCCATTTATCGGCATCGTTTTTCATATAATAGGTATCGCTAGGTTCGTAATTAAACAGCATCCAAGGGTTAAAACGCTGCACCACTGCATTGTATGTATTTCTGCTAAATTTTAATGATTCGCCTATCGAGAACGTTACGGGAATTCTATTTTCACTAGAAAATCTTGGGAATGGCGTGGTACTAGACACTGCAAAAACTTCTTCTGTGTTATCTGTAATACCCTGCCACATATATTTCTCTGTGGGCTGAATAGCCATAGTCCACTTATTTTCGTTACCAACACGTACTAAATGAGGTAGCGACACATCTTTAGTTTCTCCAACACTTTCATTAGCCATAGAAAACACGTTTCTTAATGGCTGAATACGTTCATTTTGTGTTAATGGTAATGCATTAATCTCTATTTTATTTAATTGATTAAACACATTATAAGTTTTTAAATAATCATACATTTTAAAATGCCAACCTACTGCATATAAAATGCTATAAAAAATAACTAGCAATGTTAAAATGCCTAATCGGCCTGCAGTGCTTGAAGATTTTCTAAACTTTCGTAAACCAAGTAATAATGTAATACCACTTAATAAAATAACAAAAATAAATTTTCTAACAAATAACAATGCCGGCTGATAATCGTCGCGTAAAACAAACAACACCGTAAAAATTATTAAGATAAAAACAAGAATTATCGCTTTTTGTTTTTTTCCTTTACTCCAATACCGTTTTATCATTTTATATTTATTAATTAATGCTAACTGTTTTTTAATAACAAAAAGGTGATTCTCACCTAAATTTGTCTTGTAAAAAAAATTAAAGTAATCCTTTATCTTTCAACCGTTCTCTTGCACTTTTTTGTTCTTTTTTAGATGTGCTATTAACCTCTTTATTAACACCTTTTGTAGGTTTTGGATTTACAGATTTTAAATCTTCGATAAAACCTCTTCCTTTTTCAAAAGTATCACCTACAATATCCTCTATCTCGTTCGTTTGCGCTTCAATAACTTCGGTTGATTTAATTATGAAATTTGCGAAATAGGTACCTAATAAAGTCCCTACAACTAAGGATGCAAATATAGAAACAGATGCCATATTAATAGGAATTAAAAACTGCGTAATTACAATACAGAGTAAAAATAGCAAACCTATAAAAACCAAACGCAATAAAAACGTTTGCTGATACACAAACCCTATTTTATCATGAGGTCCTATTTGAAGTGCTTTTGTGTTAATTATTTTATTAAAAAAACGATAGAGATTATTCCCCTTGGATTCTCTCCAATACAGCACGATTCCGAATAATATAGCTGCAATAAATACAATAAGTTCTAAAGTCATAATTTTTATTTTTTAAACTTAAATAATATAGAGTAACTAGTTTAAATATTATTTGTAATGGTTTCAACTACCCAATCTTTAAAAGAATCGTTCCAAGTTTTAAAACTTTTATAAAAGCCTTCTTTATCGTACCAATACCAAAATAAAATATCTTTTGAGGAAATACTAATTAACAACTTCCATATTAAGTCTTGATGTTTTGCCTCTAAGGATGAGTGCGGTTCATGCAAACCATGGAACAAATCACTCGGAATAATATCTTTAATTTTATATTGATTACTGGTCTCCATTTTGTCCAGATAACGCTCCACACTCATTATCTTTTTTCTTACTGGAATATCTAATTTATTTAAATAACTTTTAAACAAAATTGGATCATTTAAAATATCTTTTATTGGGTGTAGTGTATTTCTAAGGTATTTAGACATTTCAAATTTCTTAATACGATCGTAGCGTTTTGTGTTTACTATTTTTTCTAAATCGTACTCAATAATCATGTGATTACGCAACTTATCCATGAGTTCTGGTTGTTCTATATGATAAATTAACACATCATGGCTAGTATTTTTAATGGCTTCTCTATGCCATGTCTCATCCTTAAAAATTACCATTGTTTTTATAAAATCTCGTAATACATAAACACCACCAAAAGCATTGGTATAAAACGAGCTTGTAGTGTATTGCAATGCCGGTAATTCCAAATCCCTTGTTCTTAAATCCCCATGGGTTTTAGCCGAAATTAAAAGCTGTTCGTGTAAACTTTCATCTATAAAATTATTGGCTTTATTAAACGTTTCAACAAGATCTAGTTGTTGTTTTTGAACACTTTTTAAATTATTTATTAAATGAAATTTTACCGAAACCTTATTATACTTTAAAACATCTAATGGCTCATAAAAAGCATCAATTCCTTGATCAAAGTCTAAACAAATGGCACAATCTCGGGTAATATCCTTAATTTTATTGCCATAGGTTTTAAATACAAGTTTCATAATATCCCTATCAAAGGTATGAAATGGCAAATATATAGGCTTGGCATTTTGTAAAGGCGATATAATTATACCGTGTAAATTTGCTTCGCCATTATTTAAATAGTGTAATGTTTCTTTCTCTTCTGCTACTTCTGGGCTCCAACCTATGCCATCAATATGGAAGCTATTCAAATTAGTTTCTGTAAATCCTAGTGCTATTAAGCATTTATTATAACGTGCTACCAGCTTTCCACTTATAGGAATAAGCTCACTGCGGTATAAATTGGCTTGTTTTAATTTATCCATTTAATTTAATAGCTTGTGAATAATTGCGTATTGTAATAAAACAATAGTTCTTGTATCTGCTATCTCTCCGTTATTTAACATTTGTATTGCACTTTTAAAAGAAATTTCAAGCACTTCAATATCTTCATGTTCGGTTTTTACACCACCGCCTGCATTTACCTTCATAGCATCGGTGTACTCTCCTATAAAAAAATGCATTTTCTCAGTCATAATACCTGGCGATAAATAGGCTTCATATACCTTTTTTACAGATTTTAAACGGTAACCAACTTCTTCTTCAGTTTCTCTTATAATACACTGTTCTGGAGTATCTTTATCCAACATACCTGCCGCAACCTCAACTAAAAAGCCATCATTATTACCACTTAAATAAGTAGGCATTCTAAACTGTTTGGTTAAAATAACGGTTTGCTTTACTTTATTATATAATAAAATACCCGCACCATCGCCTCTATCAAAAACTTCACGCATTTTATTTACCCAATCGCCATTCGACATTAAATAATCGAAAGTGACTTTATTAAGCGTATAAAAGTTATCTGAAAGTACAGTACTATTAATATTTTTTATGTGCTTATACTTCATTCTCAAAAGTTTTTCTTGCTTTTGTTTCTACATTTAATTGATTTACTCTAGCATCTACCTTACGCTTAAAATCGGTATCGGCAATGGTTGCCACATTATCTAGATAACGAACAACTTCTTGACGCCGTATTTCAGAAAAATTCAAACCTTTCATATTTTCACGCATTAACTCTTGTAACATACTAAATTTAGTATTATAATCCTTTTTAAAATATGTTTCGGGGTTTTCAAACCAAGCGCCTTCCAAATCAAAATCTGATAAACGTAACGATATGGCAGATTGAATATTTCGCACATCACGAGACGAAAAAAATGGAAACACAGCTTGTATTTCTTTATACAAGTTGGCATAAAACAAATGCGTATTGGTTTTAAATTTCTTTTCCACACGGTCGTAAACATCATGCACGCGAGCTTCGGTTGGCTTATCAATATGACTTAAAATAGCACCCATATTTTTTGCTAAACCTTGATCTTGCAAGTAAGCATACTGTTCTGGATTTTTCATATTTACAAAATCGGGCATAGTTTTATCTAATTTACGCCACCAAATATAGTCTTGGTCTAGAAAATCATGCGCCGTTCTGGCGCCATCAATTTTAAATCGGCCTTGTACACGAGAAATAACAGCTTTATCAAGCATTTCTGGTAAATTAGTAAACAATCCAATGGAACTATTCCCGTAATTTACAGCGTAAGCACCTTCTGTATATCTTAAAAACACCCCTACAACCTCTTTAACACCTGCAGAAACGCCTTGTTCAGTTCGTTCTTGTAAATTATTTTCAGCATCATCAATAGGTGCAAAAATTAACTTTGTAGGATCTTGCATAGGCTTCATCCAAGCTACCATTTTTTCTGCAGAGCCACCTTGAAATGTCGAAATTAAGGTATCTGGCATGGGATGAAATAAAAAAGGAATATCAAGAATATCCGCATATTCTTTTAAGCGAGTTGCAATGGCTGCAATTAGCATACTTTTTCCTGTACCCGGAATCCCATAACCCATAAAAACAGGCATAAAACCGCCTAATTCCTGAAACGGATTTTTCTTAGCTGTAAAATCATAACTTAGCATACGCTCCGTTAAACGCCGCGCAAAATGTTTAGCATCGCGATTTCCTACTATTTGTTCAAATTTAATTTTATTAAACGTAATATGTTTTGCTGTACCCTCAAATGTAGTACCCCAACCCGATATTGCAAATTCAGATTTTTCTAGTTTATACGTTCTATCCTCAATAGTTTCGGTATATTCCAATGTACTTTTTCTAAGCTGAATTTCTGCAATTACAGCTTCAAAATAAACCACTGTAAAATCAACAACATCCTTATCCGATTTTATAATCTCAGGGTGGCTTAAATACTTATCGTAATAAAACAAACAACAAGAAACCCCTTTTATTGGAGACATAAACGACACCTCAGGTATACCCGCAAATTTTTGTTTCATCACACTCAAATCATCAGATGCCTGCGACTTTAAGTCGTGCACTATTTTATAAGCTAATGCAAACAACATAAATGCAGTTGCTGTATGCATTTTACTTTCAAACTCGCGTTTCCCATTAGCATCTAAGCCCGATTTATTTTCAATTAACCGAGATAAACCAGAAGCATCATAATAACTATCCTTAACCCAAACACCTAACGTAATACCCTCTTGAACAGCATACAAAGCTTGATTTAAACACATCGGTAACGCTACAGAATCTGGTAATAAACGCTTTTTTAAACCCAATATGGTTTTTGATACTGATGTTACAGCCAAAGCACTACCACTATTAGCACGCGACAAATACAATAGTATAGACGTATCCTTAACATCTTTATCTCTATGTTTTGCTCGAGAGCCCTGCTCCCATTGTACACTTTTTAAGTATGATGATGCTTCATCGCGAAGCATACCAAGCGCAGTTAGTTTTATAGGAAATATTGAGTTCTGATCCATAATTTAACGTATCATTAGCACTTTTAACAGGTAATCTTACAACCCACCCGGTGCTATTAGCTATTAGAATTAATTAAAGTTTTTAGTAAGCCATTATCTATACACTTCCTAAATAAGCCCACTTACCTCGATGGGTGGTTTTTCCAAAGTACGCATCAAATCGGGAGTTTTATTATACAAAAGTTGAATAATACGATGTGGCGCTAAAATATAGTTATGTTTTAGTACCGCATCCCATTTTTGCAATGTTTGTTTACTAAAAAACGATCCCGCTTTAAATTCGCTTTCCGAAGTCACTTTGTGAACACCTAAAGAAAACGCATAAGACTCCAAAGGAATTTCCTTTTTACCAATACTCTCTAAAATAGTATGTGTAACCGCATGGGCATCCTTAGCAAACACATTATGTAAAGGCCCTAAATCTATTCGTTTTATTAATTTTGGAGCCACTTTTGGCAACTTCTTATCTATGGAATATGCCAAAGTATCCAACGCCATATCCCTATCCGCTACTGTTTTCAAAACATTATAAATAGCATCGCGCTCCTCGTTTACATCCTTACCATCGTAATTAAAATACAAATAACAAATAAAAGGCCTGTTATGCGACACGTCGTAAAAGCTCCAACTCGTCATATAAGCCGCTATATTGGCATTGGGCGCCTTAATAATTTTTCCCTGCACAAAACGATTAAAAATATATTGCTTATTTACAGACGTATAGTAAATAATAGATGACGCCTGATAAAGCTTACGTTTACTAACAGGTTCTTTTTTCCGCATTAACGTATCTAAAAATTCACCTTTAAGTGTTGCAATAGGTGTTAGTTTATTTAAATATTCCTCCCGCAATTCCAAATCATTAAACAAATAACGAAACTCCAAATAATTAGGAAATCCAGAATCTGTTAAATCCACCTTCATATTATCCGCATCATCATACATGTATTTAATGCGCATAGCCTCTATAGAATACAATAATAAATCACAATACTGTTTAAACAATTCCACCTCCTGCGCGCTACAAATATTTTCTCTTTTCACGGCAACTATTAACTCTTTAAAAGCAAAATCGACCATTTTATGGTAAAAAACATAGTGGGCTTTCGAGTCTAGTACTGCCGAATCTAATGGTGTTACAATCATTTTTTTTTACTAAAAATTAAAATCTAAAAACTGTATTTAAAGCGACTCACACAATAACTATTTCCATTTAAAAAACGCTATTTTTAAGGTAATCACAGAACATAAACCGAGCGAAATTTAAAAAACTTACTTTCAATATATTACTATTTAATCATCAACAAACACTTAAAAAAAAGCGTACTGAATATAATATATTTTAAAATAAAAGGAATATAATCTACCACTTATAAATGCTATTTAGGAGAATTTAAACACCAATTTTATTTGAAAAAACAATTTGGGCGTTACCCAAAAAGGGTCGGGCTTTTCGTTACAAGTCCGCGCACCTCCAAAAGTCGGGCTGTGGGCTTTCCTCTGCAATCCCTAACGCAAAAAAAAGCTAAACTTTAATAGTTTAATTACATTATAAGTGTTGTAAATTGTATGCCGTATAATAATGCTAGCTTAACAAATCGTCCTCTGTTGTTTCTGGTTTTATTTTTGGCTCACTAACAACGTTACCATCATTATTAGTTGGTGTATTAGCATCTGCATTATAGTAATCCTCAAAAATTGCTTTCATATCGATACCGTAACGCTCTGCAAAATTCTTTTGTATTTTTCCATCCTTTGCACGAATTTCCTGCAGCGCCTCTGCGTAACTACTATAAACACCCTGCATAACTTTTTCGTGTACCGGTATATTATCCATCATATCTTGGCGCGCCTTAGCACTAGCTGTATGCATAGAAGCTAAAGTCTCTCCAATATGCTCATCGGTTTTTACTCCTAAGTGCTCCAAAATAGCAGCAAATTCTTGGTCTGTCCTCGCTTTTAAAGCCACCACATAACCATCATAATACTTAAGACGTTCTTCAGTATCCGATTTTAATTTAGCACGGTGCGTTTGTAAATTACTACGTAACGATGTTAAAACTTTTATAGTTAAATTATGCTTGTGTACAAAACTATCTTTACTAGCCGCTAAAGTTGTGTAAGCGTTTTTTAAACCTTCAAGCTCCTCTACCTTTTGCTCTAAAGTTGTCATCTTACCAATAGCCTCAGAATATTCGGTAGATTGTTTATCTGCAATATCCTCTAAAGTTTGGCGCGATTGCTTTAAAAGCGCATAGTTTTCTTCCAACTTAGCCTCCACTTCTTTCTTTTTCTCTAAAGCTTTAGTATGGTTTTTAGATGCTTCTACAATAGCGTCTTTAAGCTTTTCTTCAACTTCTTTAATTTCAACTTCACGATTTTTTAAACGCGTAACTGCTGCCTGAGACTTATAAGAAAGTTCACTTAATAAAGTTTGTACATCGGCACTTTCTATACGCTGTTGAAACAACGCTTTTGCCTTATTATCTGCACCTGCTCTAGTTTTTTCTGCAACCGCAAATTCTGCCTCTTCTTTCGCTATTTTACTTTTACGCCCCCAAAGGTTATTCCACCACGTATCGGGTTTATTGTTAGCGTCTTCCAATTCTATTCTTGCACGCTCTAAAGCTTTCTGCGCATCATCAATTACCTTTTGCTCATCTGGGTTTAATGCAGAAAATTTCTCAAAAATAATACCAACCTCATCTTGGTAATCTGTTAAATCTTTTATGGCATCCAAAAGTGTTGTTCTATCTTTTTCTGCCATATGCACTACATCATCCAATGTAGCATTTAATATTTTTTGGCGCGACTCTAGATCATCTTCTTGAGACAATTTAGATTTCATAGTATCAATAGCCTTACCCCAGTTAACGTCTATTTTTTCAGTTTTTTCATTGGAACCAGTTTCTAATAAATCAAAATCTTCTGCCATAGTTTACTCCGTATTTTAATTAAATTTTTAAAGCTGTAAGCAATTTCGCTAAAAAATATTAATATTTAGTCTTAAAGCAACAATTAATTCTTATGAATTAGTTAATTACAAAAAATAAAGCTCAGATAGAAATGTATTGGTCGAATAAAAAAAATAATTAACATTTAAACTATATATAATACATTTGTTACGGTTGGGTTATTAGTAGTTGCGTGGATTAGCACAAAACTTTGCAAGTACACACCAAACTAAAAATCCTCAAGAACTTTCAGAAGTTGGCGATAACAAGCAATTACTTATAGCAATTGTTATGCGCTTTTATTCATTTGTCGAGAAATATTTATCAGAGTTACTAATGTTTCTTTTTCTTTCTTAAATTTTTTAATGTTAAAAAAAACAGTTTCAATTGCAGCTTTTGAAACTTTACTTAACATTTGAGTCCAAAATATTACTATAGTGTATTTTTTATCTTTTTGTATTGTGATATTTGGATATATATCGATATAATCTTCCAAATTAATTGCTAAACTATCTGAAAGAATGGCGGATTTTGGTGGAAAAACTGAAAATCGATCTTCAGTATTCCAGTTTAAGTTACTTAAACTACCTTTAGCATAACAATTTGCGTGATATGATTTTATCATATTATCATCGAAATATAAAATTTGTACAGGTTGCCCCAAATTATTCTTTTCTTTAGAGCTACGACCTTGTTTTATAATATTTTTATATTGAATTGTATCGCTAATAATACTAGACAAGTCATATTTTTCAACTAAATGTGTGACGAAGTTATTGTATTCTTTTTCATTAAAACTTTTAAGTTCCTCCACACCGTATATTTTGGATAATAAAACAGAACAACTTGGAAACAAAAGCATTACTGTAATTCCGAAGATTAATGTAATCAATATTTTTTTCATTTGAATAAAATTAAAAATGCACTTGGCTAAAAGCCCAATGCCTGATAATAATAATTTATTTTAAATCTAGAGCAATAGCGGTATACTTATCTTATTGTTCGTAATAATTTGCAGCATATATTCCTAATTTTATAGTTGCGTCTTCATCAACATACAAGTCATTTGAAATAGGAATATAGCCATCTGATGTAAACCTATTATCATCTATATCAGGTATAACTATACATTTGCTATTGTAATTTTATTTTTCACCTTTTTATTTGTACCATGCACATTGAAATATTACGAATTAAACAAAAAAAACAAATACATGGAAACTATATTTGAACAAGATAAAGATGACACCTAAAAACAATACGTAGATTTTAGCAAAAACCATGTTTACAATAAAATTAAGTAAAAAGCGATACATTTACAACAGGAAAACCTGCGGTTTTCATGTCCACTTTGGGCTCTGACACAACTAGGAGCTATGCCTAGGGTATGGAAACAAGAAGGTGAAGACTTACCTAAATATGGGCTAGATTACAAAAACCCAAACTTTGTAACTTATGCTAAAAGTTTTGGAGCTACCGGTTACAAACCAAAATCTATTGTAGAATTTAAAAAACATTTAGAGACTGCTTTAAACGCTAAAGGCGTTCAAATTATCGATTTAGCGGTAAATTACTCCCTAAACCCCGACATATTAAATATAAAAATTAAAGAATTTCCAGAAAATATAAAATAATGAGTATAATTACTACCATAAACCCTGCAAACGAAACACAAATAAAAAGCTATAATAGACTCACAGAAAACGAAGTTGTTTCCTGTATAGAGCAGGCTAATAAAACGTACACCGATTGGAAACTAACAAGCTTTGACCATCGCAAAAAACTCATGCTAGCCTTGGCTGAAATTTTTGAGGATAGAAATGAAGAATATGCGCAATTGGCAACCCAAGAAATGGGTAAAACTATAGTACAAGCTAGAAAAGAAATTGAAAAATGTGCTAAAATTTGTTACTATTATGCAGAACACACAGCAGAATTATTAGCTAACGAAACTGTAGCGACTGAAGCTCATAAGAGTTACATAACATTTCAGCCCTTAGGCGTTATTTTAGCTATCATGCCATGGAATTTCCCATTCTACCAAGTTATACGTTTCATTGTACCTGCAATAATGGCAGGCAACACGGGTATTTTAAAGCATGCCTCCAACGTACAAGGTTGTGCTTTTGCCCTAGAAAAAGCACTGCTAGACGCAGGTTTCCCCTGTGGTATTTTTACTAATTTAAACGTAAGTTCTAATACTGTGGAAGCTATTATAGAAAACGAACACGTTGTGGCCGTTACCCTAACAGGAAGTGCACCTGCAGGCCAATCTGTTGCTGCTATAGCCGGTAAAAATTTAAAAAAAACAGTTTTAGAATTGGGCGGTAGCGACGCTTATATAATTTTGGACGATGCTAATTTAGAAAAAGCAACAGATTTAGCAACCTATGGCCGTTTACAAAATAATGGGCAAACCTGTATTGCTGCTAAACGCTTTATAGTTTTAGATAGTATTTACAACAATTTCTTAGAGCTTTTCACTCAGAAAATGAAAAAAGCAAAAATGGGAGACCCTACAAATGAAGACACATATTATGGCCCGTTAGCTCGGGTAGATTTAAGAGATGAGTTGCACAAACAAGTGGAAAAAACCATTAGCCAAGGCGGAATATTAGTTACTGGTGGCAAAATACCAAAACAAAAGGGCGCTTATTATCCTGCAACTATTTTGGCAGATTTAAAACCAGGCATGGAGGCTTTTGATGAGGAACTATTTGGACCTGTTGCCTCTGTTATAAGAGCTAAAGATGAAAAACACGCAATTGCATTAGCCAACAACTCCAAATTTGGTTTAGGTTCTGGGGTTATTACAGAAAATAAGAACCGGGGTGAAAAAGTTGCCTTACAGTTGGAAGCTGGTAGTAGTTTTGTTAATAAATTAGTAGCCTCAGACCCAAGATTACCGTTTGGAGGCATTAAAACAAGTGGTTACGGCAGAGAACTATCAAGCTACGGAATTCGGGAATTCACCAATACTAAATCCATTTGGATAGATTAAATTTCCAATAAGAAATAGTATTTATAAACAATTTGCAAGCTTATATTGTCAATTTTTAAAACTATTAACTAAAAAAAAAAAAAAACGCGCACTAAAAAGTGAGCGTTTTTTTATATAAATTAAAGCCTGAATTATCTAACTAGTTTTCTGTATTTAATACGTTTTGGCATTAAATCGCCACCAAGTCGCTTCTTTTTGTTTTCTTCATATTCAGAAAAACCACCTTCAAAGAAATATACCTGAGAGTCACCTTCAAAAGCTAATATATGCGTGCAAATTCTATCTAAAAACCAACGGTCGTGACTAATTACAACGGCGCAACCTGCGAAATTTTCTAAACCCTCCTCCAAAGCTCTTAATGTATTTACATCAAGATCATTAGTAGGCTCATCTAGTAATAACACATTACCTTCTTCCTTAAGCGTCATCGCTAAATGCAAGCGATTACGCTCGCCACCAGAAAGTAATTTCACCTTCTTGTTTTGTTCGCCACCAGAAAAATTAAATCGACTTAAATACGCTCTCGAATTTACTTCCTTTCCCCCCATTAAAATCAACTCCTGCTCATCGCTAAAGTTTTGCCAGATGGTTTTTTCGGGATCGATATTGGAGTGTTTTTGATCAACATAAGCCAACTGCGCTGTATCGCCTACAACAAACTCGCCCTTATCTGAAGTTTCTTCGCCCATAATCATTCTAAAAATTGTAGTCTTACCAGCGCCATTGGGCCCTATAACACCTACAATTCCAGCCTGTGGTAAACTAAAATTTAAATCGTCGTACAATAATTTATCGCCATAACCTTTTGCTACTTGTTTGGCATCTATAACATTAGTTCCCAAACGAGGTCCGTTAGGAATGTATATTTCAAGTTTTTCATCAAGCTGTTTTTGGTCCTGACTCATTAACTTATCATAATTTTTTAAACGCGCCTTTTGTTTTGTTTGGCGCCCCTTAGCTCCTTGCCTTACCCACTCCAACTCACGTTCTAGCGTTTTTTGGCGTTTCGATGCTGTTTTACTTTCCTTAGCCATGCGCTGAGATTTTTGATCCAACCAAGAGGAAT
The DNA here is from genome assembly GCA_937958265.1 of uncultured Algibacter sp. GTDB lineage: Bacteria > Bacteroidota > Bacteroidia > Flavobacteriales > Flavobacteriaceae > Algibacter_B. The sequence continues at coordinate 49,593 of CALGNX010000003.1, forward strand.
AATTCCCTTTCCACGGGATGCCTTCTCCTCTATCCAGCTCTAAAATCCATCCTGCCACGTTATCTAAAAAGTATCTATCGTGCGTTACAGCTATTACAGTGCCTTTGTATTGTGCTAAGTGTTGCTCCAACCAGTGTACAGATTCGGCATCTAAATGGTTGGTTGGCTCATCTAATAATAGTACATCTGGCTCTTTTAATAATAAACGGCATAAAGCTACACGTCGTTTTTCACCACCAGAAAGCACGCCAATTTTTTTATCACCATCTGGCGTACGTAACGCATCCATGGCAATTTCCAATTTAGTATCCAATTCCCAAGCATTAGAAGCATCAATTTGATCCTGTAATTCCGCTTGGCGATTCATTAACTTTTCCATTTTATCTGCATCGGAATACACTTCTTCCAATCCAAATTGATCGTTTATCTTATTGTATTCATCTAGAATAGCAACGGTTTCTGCCGCACCTTCACGAACCACTTCCATAACAGTTTTATCGTCGTCCAACTTTGGTTCTTGCTCTAAATAACCTACTGAATAATCTTGTAAAAATGTTACATCGCCTTGGAAATTTTTATCTGTACCGGCTATAATTTTAAGTAATGTTGATTTACCAGAACCATTTAGACCCAAAATTCCAATTTTGGCGCCATAAAAGAAACTTAAATATATGTTTTTTAAAACAGGTGTATTAGCGCCTGGAAATGTCTTGGTTAAACCAGACATTGAGAAAATTACTTTTTTATCGTCACTCATTTTAATCTTTATTGTTTTTGTCTTTAAACGTCGTTTAATTGTATTGTATTAATTTATAGTGCTTAATTAAACACGCCCTTTTAAAGCGTTAAACACCCATGCAATAGCAAAAAAACCTATACCTACGGTAGCAAAACCCCAACCTGCAACATCATTGTAACGATAAGCGCCCATTAAAATTAATAATACACCCATAAAAAGCATTAACATAGTTGCCCATCCTAAAACCGCATTTTTATTCATTGCCATAATCCTTTAATTTTATTGATTAGTCAAGCCACAAATATCGTTGATTTTAATAATAAATACTTATTTTTTTTTAGGCTTTTTAATCCATATACCAATAAAACAAATTGTTTATAAAGGTATTAGTATTCGAATTACAAGTATAGCATACTTAATCTCTATATCCATCCTATGTTATAAAAGGTTTCAATTTAACCCTAAAAGCAAAATTATCGTTTAAAAAAGCTTAACAAAACACTTTGTTGCATTAAACTTAACATGCAATATTCTTTGCTTTTTTATAAGATTAATTAGCGGGTAAAAAACCCATTTTACCCATTTGATAATCGCGCATGGCTTCCATAATTTCAGTTTGGGTATTCATTACGTATGGCCCATAAGTTTTAACTGGCTCTGCAATGGGCACACCAGAAAGAAATAATAGTTTACTTTTTTCATTACCTTTAATTGAAAAACCTTCGCCATCTTGATTGAATTCAAGCAATTGGTTTTCATTAAATTTTAGAGACTTAGCATTATTTATCAACACATCTCCTTTTAATAAATAAATGGTTGATTTATGGGTGCTAGGTACTTTAACATCAAAAACCCCTTGAGCTTCAATAGTAATCATAAAAGCGTTTACGGGTGTTTGCGTTTTAATGCGCCCATGCGTACCATCTAACTCGCCTGCGATTATTTGAATTTTCACCTTATCGTCTTTAGAGCTTACTATTTTAAAGTCTTCATTTTTTTCATGCTGGTAATTAGCTTCCATCATTTTCTTTTTTGCTGGCAAATTCAACCATAATTGAATACCCTCTAAAACACCGCCTTTTTTTACAAATGCCTTAGTTGGCGCTTCGGCATGTATAATACCTCTACCCGCTGTTGTCCATTGTACATCTCCAGATTTTACAACGCTTTCATTGCCCAAGGAGTCTCTATGAAGTTGCTCTCCCTGGATTAAAAAGGTTATAGGTTCGAAACCACGATGTGGATGAGGCCCCAAATCGAACGGATTACTCTTTTCAGAAATATCGTAAGGCCCGTAATGGTGTAGTAATATAAAAGGATCTATACGATCTATATGTTGTGTAGGTATAGGTTGCCGCAATTTTATGAGCCCCATATTTACAAAATTGCTAAGTCCAATTGTTTTTATTGTATTTAATTTCATAATCGTGATCTTTTTTTTCGTTTAAAAATAGGTTAAATTAACAACTAGAATAGGTGCATTTTATCTGATAGGCTACTTATATATTTGCTTCATTGTTACTTAATTTCACTAAAATAGTACAGTTAAAATCATTTAAAATGGGCTCTAAAAAAAAGCTACACCCGTTTTTAGTTATACCTGATTTTAACCATTTTTAACCAAGCGTCTTTCCGTTTTAGATAAAAAGCGTTCAATACAATTTTTAGCGCATAATTTATCTTTTCATCGGGTATCATTTGGTAAGTGCTGTTACATTCTATCTTTAATAATTTGTAGTTTTATGTTCTATTTAGCGTCCTTTAAAACCTTTAAAATATTATACTGCTGTGGCAATATACCAAAACGGTTTAAAAAATTTGTTTTTATAACTTAAAACCCAATTTGCGTTATAAAGCACATTTAATAAGGCTTTAATTTTACAATTGGTAAATACCGTATTTATATCTTTTGATAAATTTACAATTTTACTATTACTTCCATGTTATAATTAAAACTCCATATTTTGATTAACAGCATTAAAAATAATATAAACTCATTTATTTTCTAAGAAAAAAAACACGTACTATTATTTAGTAAAATATTCGTTTAAATAACAGGTTAGGTTTTGTAAATTCGTGATAAAATTATAGCCATGGATATCAACTTCAATAAAAACGAAGATCACAACAAACTATTAGTCTCTGAACTTAATAAGCGACTTGCGAAAGTAAGTTTAGGTGGTGGTAAATCGCGTATTGAAAAGCATAAAAGCAAAGGTAAAATGACTGCTAGAGAGCGTATTGATTTTTTATTAGACACCAACAAAAAATCTATAGAGATTGCTGCATTTGCCGGAGACGATATGTATGCCGAACATGGCGGATGCCCTTCTGGAGGCGTGGTTGTAAAAATTGGTTATATTAAAGGCAAACAATGTATTGTTGTAGCTAATGATGCTACTGTTAAAGCTGGTGCTTGGTTTCCCATTACCGGCAAAAAGAATTTGCGTGCCCAAGAGCTGGCTATTGAAAACAAACTGCCCATTATTTACCTGGTTGATTCTGCAGGTGTTTATTTACCGTTACAAGATGAAATTTTTCCTGATAAAGAACATTTTGGGCGAATTTTTAGAAATAATGCTATAATGAGTAGTATGGGAATTACCCAAATTGCTGCAGTTATGGGTTCGTGTGTTGCGGGTGGCGCTTACTTACCTATTATGAGTGATGAGGCTTTGATAGTTGATAAAACCGGAAGTATATTTTTAGCAGGAAGTTATTTAGTAAAAGCGGCAATAGGAGAAAGTATTAATAATGAAACTTTAGGAGGAGCAACTACACATTGTGAAATTTCGGGAGTAACAGATTATAAGGCGAAGGATGATGCGGATGCCTTAAATACTATAAAAAACATTATTGATAAAATTGGTGATTATGATAAAGCTGGCTTTAATAGAAGTGAAGCAAAAAAACCACTAGAAAACCCCGAAGATATTTTTGGTATTATTCCAAAAAGCCGTGCAGATCAATACGACATGTTTGAGATTATAAAACGGCTAGTAGATAACTCTGAATATGATGAATACAAAGCCGGATACGGGCAAACAATAATTACATGTTATGCTAGAATTGATGGCTGGGCAGTAGGTATTGTTGCTAACCAGCGTAAACTTGTTAAAACCACAGGCTCCAAAGCTAAGCCCAAAGAAATGCAATTTGGTGGTGTTATTTACAATGATTCTGCCGATAAGGCAACACGTTTTATAGCCAATTGTAACCAGAAAAAAATACCACTTGTATTTCTGCAAGATGTTACAGGCTTTATGGTTGGCAGTAAAAGTGAACATTCTGGTATTATTAAAGATGGTGCGAAAATGGTAAATGCCGTTAGTAACTCTGTGGTGCCAAAATTTACTGTAATTATTGGTAATAGCTATGGCGCCGGAAATTATGCCATGTGCGGAAAAGCATACGAACCCAGGCTTATATTTGCATGGCCCAGTGCAGAGCTTGCCGTTATGAGTGGTAATTCGGCTGCAAAAGTTTTACTACAAATTGAAAAAGCTTCGTTGGAAAAGCAAGGCGAAAAATTTACTAAGGAAAAGGAAGAAGCACTTTACAATAAAATAAAAGGTCGATACGACAAACAAGTATCGCCGTATTATGCAGCTGCTAGAATATGGACCGATGCTATTATAAACCCTTTGGATACAAGAACTTGGATTAGTATGGGTATAGAGGCCGCAAACCATGCTCCTATTGAAAAGAAATTTAATTTAGGAGTTTTACAGGTGTAACACCAATTATTATTTAAAAGAGCTATAAATAATTTGAATGATATTGTGCTTAGATAAAATAGAAAATCAAAGCATAACCTTAATTACGGTTTTATTTTATTTGGAAATACGGGCGAAATAGAAACTAATTATAGGGCTTATTTTAAGTGATAAAAGGTATCACTTAGTTGTTTTTTTACTTGTTAAAAAAAACCAAATCGATTTAATAATTAATATATAACCAACCTGCTGTAGATTTACCACTTTTGTTTTTAACGTTTAAGACATAATAATAGGTTCCGGCAGGCAATTTTTTCTTTCGATTTATTACACGCTCTACATTGGGTATGCCTCCCCAATCGTTTTTGTAGTTAAAAGTTTCGTAAACTTTATTACCCCAACGATTATAAATAGTTAAATCATTATCAAAAAGCTCTATTCCTTTTATTACAAATGTATCGTTAATACCATCGTTATTTGGAGATACTAAATTATATATAACCAAATCTTCTGCGGCGACTAAAGCCCCAAAGGTAAGTACTTCATAATCGGACGGATTAAAAACAAAAGAATCTATAGTACCCTCGGATAAATCACCACTTATACCAGAATTCCCTAAATCTTTCCATTCTTCATCTGCAATATGCCACCCTACAACTCGTAATGCATTAATACTACCCACAAGATTAGCAATATCACTTTCAGCATCCCAGGTTAAAGTAACCAAGCTGTTATCGGGACCATTAAAATCCCAAAATTCCAAATCGCTTACACCGCCTAAAACAGACTCTAATCTACTGGTTGTAAAACTCGTAGAAAATGTTGATGGGAAATTTGGGTTTTCGTCAAAATATGCTGCTTTAATTTTAACATACGGTATTAAATTGGTAGCAATTAATGGCCGTAGTTTATCATTATCTCCAATAGGGAAAGTAAACTCAAAATTTCCAGAATAACTAGCATATCCATCTGTATGTTTTTCATCATTCTCTAAAATGTAGAATGCATCGGTAAGATAATCCAATGCGATTTTAGGGTTTTCTCTTGGTGTTATAACATCGCCAACAACATAACTCACACTATTAACAACCTCGGTATTTGTATCTAGAAATAAATGGTTTACTACATCTACTTCCATATTAAAAAAGCGCGGAATTTGACTTCCTGATATAGACAACGCATTATCTGTATTATAAAAACCTGCAAGGCCCAGATTCTCGTTAAAAATACCATTATTTACAAGATCGATATGAAAACCAACCTCTGCATTTTCATGCATTTGTACATTGCCAAAATTTTGAAATGCAGCCTGAGAATAGACGCTATACACTGTAAACAAAAATATATGAACAATGTATTTCATAATTTTACCTATAGGCTGTAAATAAAACTACCACGTCTTCATCTTGAACATCATCGGGCTGAACATTATCTCTTACATTTGCACTATTTACAGTAATATCCCCATTTGTATAGGTTACATTAATTGTAAAGCCATCTGCAGTGAAGCCTGTAAATGCTCCGGTTATTACACCTAAATTATTTCCATTTTGATCTCCATATCGCAGGCCTAAACAATTCACATTACTTGCAAACCTAGAAATATCGTTAATAGAGTTACCGTGTGCACCTATGTAAATAACCTGCTGTGTAATAGAGGCATCATTATTAAGCCGCGCAAACCCATTCATGGTACCGTGTGAATTAGAAATACCTCTAGCATTATCAATCACACCATTGTCGGCATTTAAAACAAGAGTTTCAACATTGGCATGCGCCACAAAAGTTACTTGACTTGGTTGAAAGGGTATAGAACTAACTGTTACAACTCCGGCAGCTGTAACTATAAAAAAACCTGTATAAACATTAACAGATTCTGATATCCATTGCGTACCATTATACGTTTTTGTTACACGCGTAGTCCCGCTAGTATCAAACCAAACATCGCCTTCCAAAGGATTTGTTGGAGCCGTATTAGCAGTTGTAACTTGATTGTTTCTTATGGTTTCCAAAGTTCCTTTATTGTCTATAACCCTAACTTCTTGGGCATTAGAAGCTGTTATAGCCACCAATGCCAAAGTTAAGTTTATAATATTTAAGTATGTTTTAAAAAAGGAACGCTTCATTATATTTTTTAGTTAACCCATTGTACTTCAAAAACATCGCCATTAAAAATTTCCCAATCGTTTGGTGCTGTTGCTACAGGTGTTAGGGTAACGGCTCCAGCAGCCACAGTATAATCAACATTTGCAACCAACTTTGCGCCATTTCTATACACCCATACTTTTTGGTAAATAGGAGGTATAGAACCGTCTGTAAGTGCAGGTGCTGTTCCATCTGCTGGTGCTGGCATTGTAAGCTGCCCGGCAACCACTAAACTTGTTGCTAAAATTTTTCTAGTTTCTCCCGTTGCTTCATCTCTAACCAACACAGTCCAACCTGTACCAGCTCCACCTCCATTGGCAACATCACCGTCTACAGCATCTGTTGAAGCTACACCTGTTTCTAGAGCAATACCATCTAAGGCATATATAGCACCTGAAGCATCGATATACGTATCATCTGTAAGCTCTCCTCCTAATTGCCAAGTGGACACAATACCACCATCTGGAGTAGCATCTGTTAAGAGTGTAATACCATTTTTAACTTGTAAAAACTTTTTAGTTCCCTTGTTATCAATTACTCTAATGGTACCATCAAGTGCAGATGAGCGTCCTAGATCTTCTGTTTTCCCTACGTCTCCACTAGTTTGTTGCGCATTACCAAGGCTAAAGGTAAAGATAGCCATAAATGCTAGTCCTAATTTTAAAAAATTTTGTTTCATGTTGACTTTATTTAAATATTAATTACTTTTTTTTTGTGATTACTATTTTAATTGAACAATCCTAACCTCATCCCCATTATAACACGTAGCTTCCGGCTCCAAAGCAATGGTGGTACTATTAACCGAAGTAAAGGTAACTCGGGTGCCGTTTCTGTATACATCTAATTTATCAATATCGGTATAAGGTAAAGGGGTTACAAATTGAGTTTGCCCGTTTACAGCAATACGTACTATTTGCTGTTGCTCAATTAGGTTGGTGGCATTTATACGTTTTAAAACTCCCGTTGCATCATCCACAACTACTATGCTTGTATTATCATCTTGAATAACCTCTTCTAGGCCTTGAATGGCAAGTGTGTTAACAGTATTGGTGGTTATAACCGTAGGTTTAATTAATGCCCCGCCAAGTTGTATAAGATTACTGGTTACAGACACGCCATTATTAGCGTTTAACGTATTGTTTAACGCCACCCAACTTACACCATTATAAGTGAAAATATCGCCTGTATTTTGATCGACATAAATATCGCCGGCTAGTGCATTTAAAATAGAATTTGAGGGCGCACCGTTACCGCGTCGTGGATTTATATTTATTGGAAGCCATTGTGTACCATCCCACACACTAACCACATTATTACTATTATTAAACCAAAAATCGCCAATGCTATTATTAACGGCAGGACTAATAGCGTTAATAGTAATACGTGGATTATCACAAAGATTTTTCCATACTAAACCATCAAACACAAAAACACATTCGGCATCTGTATTATAAACTATCGCACCAGACAAAGGTATTAAAGCACTTATTTCGGCTTGAGTTAGTCTTGTTATAACTAGTACCTTGCTATTACTCTCTAATTCCAACAACGAGTTAGAATCTATTAATGATGGATTATCGCCTATCTTAACTTGAGCAAACACCATTGCACTGGCTAATAGGAAAACTAGGGTAAGAAATATTTGAGGGGTTTTATGCAAGAGTTTTATTTAAAGTTTTTTTTAAAAATCGTTATTAACGTGACGCTTCTCTTTCTACACACTTATTAATATTACGCTACGCCCCAGGCTCAATTACATGAATTTATTGAATCAAAGCATATCGTTTTACGTAAGAAAAATGAACACAGCTAAACAAATAAAACCAAAAAAACGACAAAAAACAAATTAATACTGATAAAATAAACAAAAACACAATTAAATATAAATTTTTCCCTCATGCTTAAAAACTATTAATCGTACTTAAAAACCTATCTAGATTATGTTTTTAGATTTTTTTATTAATTAGGTGTTTTAGTATTAAAACTTATTTGATACGATTTTAAGTTGGTTAATTCTAAATTAAAAAAAAGAAATTAAGCGACTAATACCAATTAAAATATAAAAGAAGGAAAATAAATCGTTTCTATCGCACCTCTATTTCAAAACAAAACTGTAGCTAAGGTTATGCTTTAATTTTCTTTCTCATGTAAGCACGATATAACTCAAGTTCTTTAGCCTAATTTTAAATCATATTTGGCACAAAATATGGCCTCAGATAAAAGGAAAAAAAACTTAATACAATTACACTTATTTACTTTTTTGAATGCTATTATTTAATAAAACAAAAAAGGGACCACATTTTCATGAAGCCCCTTTTTTATTAAATCCTTATTTTTTTACTTAATTTCTGTACTAAAAGGAAATAGCAACTGAATACCTTTTCTATTGGCCATAGCTTTAACCTCCTTTATAATTTTATAGTTTTCCTCACCAAATTCAGCTCTTAAAATACTTTCTTTACTTTGTACTAAGCCAAAATCTTGTAGCATTTTTTCTAAGTTTTTCTCAAAAACAGGAAACTCACTTATGGTGTACTCATTTACTTCAGCTAACGTTGCGGCGTGCTTTAATGCAGCATCCAAACCACCCAATGCATCTACAAGTCCAATATTTAAAGCATCGGCACCAGTCCAGACACGCCCTTGAGCTACGGCTTCAACTTGTGCCCTTGTTAAATTTCGACCGTTAGCTACCCGCTTGGTAAATAAATCGTAAACATCCAAAACACCTTCTTTAATAAAACCACGTTGTGTTTCGTTTAAAGGTTCGAAAAAACTGTATGATACTGCGTTTTTGTTTGTACTTACTTGCTCGGCATTAATTCCAATATTATTAGCTATTTGTTCACCATTGGGTAATAAACCAAAAACACCTATACTGCCTGTGATGGTAGTTGGTTCTGCGAAAATTTTATTAGCGTTTGCAGCAATATAATAACCACCAGAAGCCGCTAAATCTCCCATTGAAACAATTACAGGTTTAATTTTTTTTGTTAGCTCTATTTCGCGCCAGATTAACTCGCTGGCCAGCGCACTGCCTCCAGGCGAATTTATTCTTAAAACAACAGCCTTAATTTTATCATCGTTTCTTGCTTTTTTTAATGATTTGTTTATGGTACCCTGCCCCACTTTACCCAAATCACCTTCGCCATAAATAATATCTCCTTCGGCATAAATTACAGCAATTCTATTTTTACTATAACGATTTATTTTACCAGCAACATACTCTGCATAATTGGCTATTTTAACTGTATTTAAATCGTCTTCTATTTCTATACCTAAGGCTTGTTTCATACCATTTACAAATTGGTCGTGATAACCAACCTTGTCTATTAACAAAGAAGATTTCGCTAAGCCTGGAGTTCTAGCTAAAAGACTATCTGCTATAGTATTTAATCTGTTTTCAGAAACATTTCTTGACTTGGAAATATCCTTTTTCATAGTGCTCCAGAGCGATCTTAAATAAACGGATATTTGTTCTCTATTATTAGCACTCATTTTACTAGTTAGAAAAGGTTCTACAGCACTTTTGTATTTACCTAAACGGATAACTTCCATTTTTAATCCTGTTTTTTCCTGAAAGTCTTTATAGTATAAGCGCTCTGAGTACAAGCCTTTAAACTCTAGTGCTCCTGCTGGGTTTAAATAAATAGTATCGGCTACAGAGCTTAAATAGTAATCTTTTTGAGAATACATATCGCCATAGGCTACAATAAATTTACCTGATTCTTTAAACTTTAATAAAGCACCGCGTAGCGCTTTGGTTTGAGAAACTCCTGCATTAATAAAATTATTATCTATGGAGATGCCTTTTATATTATCATCGTTCATCGCATAAGAGATAGCATCGATAATATTGAAAAGACCATTTTTTTTGCTTTCGTTTAAAAAGGGATATTCTTCAAATTCGATTTTCCCTGCGTAATCCATAATTGGAAAATCTAACTTTAATTCTAAAATGGAATTAGGTTTTACGCGCACTACCTTATTTGAAGCCGCCCCTAAAACTAATCCAATTATAAATAACCCAAGAAAACAAATAAAAATAAAAGTAAAAATTCCTGTAACCGTTGATAATACTCGTTTTATAAAGTTCATAATTTAATGTTATTTAAAGAAGATATTATAATAATTTAAGCGATTCTACAGTATTTTTACGATGTATTTTGCCTGAAGCAGTTACTGCAAATTTGGCAGCAAAATAAGTTTCTTTAGGCTTTTCATATTTATCTAAACCGTTAAATACAGTATCTTCTATGCTTATTTTTTCGTCTTCTATAACTAATATTAGTTTATCTCCTAATGTTTCATCTGGTAGGGAAGTTATAAAAAATTCGCTTTTAATTTTATCGCGTAGTTTAAATTCTATTTGTTCTGGGTATAGTTTTACACCACCAGAATTAATAACATTATCAAAACGGCCCAACCACTCGAAAGTAGAATCTGTTAAAACATTAACAATATCGTTAGTAATAATTTTTTCGTTGGATAATCGTGGTGCATCAATAACTAAGCAACCTCTATAATCCTGAGATACCAAAACCCCAGGTAGTGCAGAAAAATAGCTATTCTTCTGGTCATCTTCAGTAAAATTATTAAGCTTTTTTACTGCAATATGCGATATGGTTTCCGTCATCCCATAAGTTTCATAAACATCTGGTTTCTTATCTTTTACTAAATCTGTAATAGCTTGAGATACGCGACCGCCACCTACAATAACGGTTTTAATGTTTTTTAAATATTTAGCAAAATTTTTAAGTTGCATTGGTGTAAATGCAGAAAATGTATAATCCTTTTCATAATCAATTAGTGGGGATGCTGAAGGCTCAACCATATCTAGTTCTAACCCCAATACAATAGCCCTAACTATCATCATTTTACCTGCTATAAAATTAGCTGGTAGGCAATGTAAAACTTTATCACCTGGCTTTAAATTAAAAAAATCGCCTGTAGCTATAGCAGAATTAACCATAGCTTGCTTTTTAATGTGAATATGCTTTGGTTTTCCTGTAGAACCCGATGTTTTTACAACAATAAAGTCTTTACTATCTAACCAATCCAACAAAAAATTTCCTAGCTCGTATTGATAAGGCAAGCCTTCCTTTACGTAACTATAAGCAACTTCCATGAGGTCGGCATACTTGTAATTTAAATTATCCAATTTAAATTTATTGTGCACGTTTTTATAATTTGGGGTCATATTTTATTATAGGTTTAATATTCTTATTAATTATATTTTATTATTATTTCAAAGCTTAGCGGGTTTCACTACTTGTCCTGTTAATTTTTCTTTCCAATGGTTCCACTTGTACTTTCTTGCAAGTACGCATAATAGTAATGGAAACACTACAAATACAGGTACAAATATTTCTGCCAATGCCATTTTAGATGGGTCTGACAAGTCTTTTAATATCGAATTGGTTTGAAATGCCGTCCAGTCTGCTGTTACTAAAAGCGCTGTAAATAAATTATTAGCAGCATGGAAACCTAGAGCCAACTCCAACCCATCGTCCATTAAAGTAATAACGCCTAAAAACAAACCTGTACCAATATAATATACCATAATTACAGGCCCTAACTTATCTACTTCTGGGTTTGCAATATGCATTAACCCAAATATAACTGAAGTTATTAAAAGAGGAAACCATCTATTTTTTGCAATAACCCCAATACCCTGCATTAAATACCCTCTAAACAAATATTCCTCAAAACTCGTCTGTATTGGTATTAACACTACAGCAATTACTACAAGTATTAGAAACGGTTGAAGATTAAAATTAAACTCGTAACCCTCTGGGCTTAAATAATAATCTACCAAAACAAGACTACTAGAGACTGCACCCCATAGTATAAACATAAACCAGACTCGTTTCCAATCTATTTTATTACGCGCTGTGGTTAAGGTAATGAGCGTTTGTTTATGGATATACTTTACCCACAAAAACAATAAAACCAAACCAATAACAAAGGTTAATAGCGACTCAATTAAAAACCTATTTGATCCTTTTGCTTTTATTTCAGATTGAATTATTGTATCTACATCGAGATCTAAAACAGTTATGGCCAAAAAATTTAAGACTATTAAACCTATAAAGCCACCAGGTATAATAAGATATTTCCAAAACTGATATTCACTTTTGTATGCATTTTGTATGTAATCCATTTTACATATTAAATTTCCAAGTTCCTAATTTATTATATTGCAATGTACCCTTTTTTACTTGTAAAGGACTTTCAAAATTATTAACAAATAATCCACCCGTACCTAAACCCTGTGGCAGTTTACTTCTTTTTGTATAGGTATATTGTGCTATAGCATTTAAACCAATATTACTTTCAAGAGCACTGGTAATCCACCAATTAATGTTTTTACTTTCAGCTAAAGTTATCCAACTATTACTACCTGAAAAACCGCCAACTAAACTGGGTTTTAAAATAATATATTGTGGATTTATGGTTTCTAACAATTTTTGTTTTTCATCTGGATAAAAAACACCAATTAATTCTTCATCTAAAGCAATTGGCAAAGGTGTTTTTTCACAAAGTGAAGCCATGGCCTCAATTTGCCCTTGTTTTATGGGTTGCTCAATGGAGTGTAAATCAAATTCTGATAACATTTGTAATTTCTCCAAAGCCTCCGAAGGTTGAAAGGCCCCATTAGCATCAACACGTAACTCAATATCTTTTGAAGAGAATTCGTTTCTAATAGATTTTATTAAATCAATTTCAGTTTGAAAATCAATGGCTCCAATTTTCATTTTAATACAACTAAAACCTGCTTCTATTTTTTCTGCAATTTGTTGTTTCATAAAATGTTCTGTCCCCATCCATATGAGTCCGTTTATTGGAATAACATCTTCACTTCTTGAAAATTTTGACGGAAATATTTCGAACGGATTATTAGTACTTAATGATTTAAAAGCGGTCTCCACGCCTAACTGAATACTAGGGTACTCTATTAACTCTTGCAATAAAACATCTAGACCAAGGTTGATATTTTGACAAACCCAATTGAGTTTGTTTTCATAACCCGGACAATCGTCTATAGACAGGCCTCTAAAAAGACCACATTCTCCAATGCCTTTTCTATTATTACTTTCTATGGTAATGAACCAAGTTTCTTTAGTTTTTAATATACCTCGCGATGTACCGCTTGCCTGCTTAAATTTAAGGACGTATTTTGTGTAGGTTGCTTTCATATTATTTAAACAAAAATAAGCAATACTGATAAAAAAAAGGGTGTCTTTAAATTTTAAAGACACCCTTTTCTAACGAATTAAAAATAAACGATACTTAGTTTTCCTTTTACAGAAAATTTACTTTTCCTGTTTCCATATCTTGAAAGGAAAAAATCATTTTAAAATTACTCTTAACTAAGCACTTTACTGTTAGCCAAAATTCATCTATTCTAAATTTGGATACTCAACAAAAACAAATTAATATTTTTTTAGATGTAAGCTATATGTAAAATAAATAGTAAAAAAAATTAAACCTCCAAAGCACCCCCTATTGGTAATAATATTAAATCCTTATTTTTTTCAAAGAATTTACGTTTGGCTTGTTCGTGGTCTATTTCAATATAACCAAAAGTATCAAAATGATATCCTAATACTTTATCACACGCCACAAAATCGCTTGCCAAAATAGCATCGTCAATACCCATAGTAAAATTATCGCCTATAGGTAAAATAGCTAAGTCTAATTTGGTTTGAAGCGGTATTAACTTCATATCAAAAGTTAAGGCTGTATCACCAGCTATATAAATATTTTTTTGTTCACCTTCAATTACAAAGCCTCCAGGTTGCCCTCCATAACTTCCATCGGGAAAAGAAGATGTATGAACTGCATTTACATATTTAACGGTTCCAAATTCAAAATCCCATTTACCACCATGATTCATAGGGTGTCCATTAATACCGAGCGTATTGTAGTGATTAATAATCTCAAAATTTGAAATTACTTGAGCTCCCGTTCGTTTTGCAATAGCTTCAACATCTACAATATGATCTTGATGAGCATGGGTTACCAAAATATAATCGGCTTTAAGCTTACTAATATCTATATGGGCAGCCTTCTCATTTGGTGTAATAAAAGGATCCACAAGAATATGAATGTCTTTTATTTGAATTCCTAAGCTTGCATGACCGTAAAATGTAATTTTCATAATAAATAAATTAAAATTTAATAGCGCTATATACCTTAAAAAGGTAATAAACACCCTACCCCCATTAAAATAGCTAACACGACTGTGGTTAATGCTAATTTTTTAAGTTCAGGATCTAATAATTTTGGATTTGATGTTTTATTGGCTTTTTGTAAATGGATTATTAAAGGAACATAAGTAACCATAAATATAACGTTATATACCGAATTATAATACAATATACTAAATACGGTAGCACTTGTTATGGCTGAAAAAATTAAAAAATTATGATATATTTTTATGTTTTTCTCTCCAAGCTTAACTGCCATTGTAATTTTATTTGATTTCTCATCCGATAAGCGGTCGCGCATGTTATTTAAATTTAAAACGGCAGCACTAAGTAAACCAACAGTAAACCCGGGCAATACAGTTATAAAATCAAACTGCTTAGCATACAACGTATAACAACCTACAACACTTACTAAGCCAAAAAAGAAAAACACATAAAAGTCTCCAAGACCACGGTAACCATAAGCATTATCCCCCATAGTATATCGTATTGCCGCTATTATGGAGCCTATTCCTAAAGCCATAAAAATAATAGTGAGCATGAGGTATTTAATACCAAAAGCACAAAATATGAGCGTAACTGCTAGAAAAAAAGATATAACTATATTAATAATTATGGCGCGCATTAATTGCTTTGGCGTAATTTTACCTGACTGAATGGCGCGCTCTGGGCCTATTCTATCTTCATTATCTGTGCCCTTTACACCATCGCCATAATCGTTAGCAAAATTAGATAGTATTTGAAAACTAAGTGTGGTTAGAATGGCTAAAACAAAAACATCCCATTTAAAAAAACCATTATACTTGGAAAAACAGGATGCTAATATAATACCCGAAATAGATAACGGCAATGTTCTTAATCGCATGGCCGTTATCCAAGTTGAAATACCCCCCATTATGGAATCCATTTTTTATTAAAATTAGGCTTACGCTTTTCTAAAAAAGCATTTCTACCTTCCTTGGCTTCTTCTGTCATGTATGCAAGACGTGTGGCTTCGCCTGCAAATACTTGTTGCCCCACCATACCGTCGTCTGTTAAATTCATAGCGAATTTAAGCATTTTTATAGACGTTGGCGATTTTGCTAATATTTCCTGAGCCCACTCATATGCTGTGTTCTCCAATTCATCATGAGGTATTACCGCATTTACCATACCCATATCATAGGCTTCTTGGGCCGAATAATTTCTTCCTAAGAAAAAAATTTCTCTAGCTTTTTTTTGCCCTACCATTTTAGCAAGATAAGCAGAACCATAACCGCCATCAAAACTGGTAACATCGGCATCGGTTTGCTTAAAAATAGCGTGCTCTTTACTAGCCAATGTTAAATCGCAGACCACATGTAAACTGTGCCCACCACCAACAGCCCAACCTGGAACTACAGCAATAACAGCCTTAGGCATAAAGCGAATAAGGCGTTGTACTTCTAAAATATTTAAACGGTGGTACCCATCCTCACCTACATAGCCTTGAGCGCCTCTAGCTTTTTGATCACCACCACTACAAAATGAATAAACACCATCTTTAGTAGAAGGCCCTTCTGCAGATAATAACACCACACCAATATCAACATCTTCATTGGCATTATAGAAGGCATCATACAATTCACTTGTTGTTTTTGGTCTAAACGCATTTCTTACGTTTGGCCTATTAAATGCTATTCTTGCAACGCCATTACATTTTTTATAGGTAATATCCTGATACTCTTTTACAATTTTCCATTCAGGTTCTTCCATGTTATTCCTAATTTTTACACCAAAAATAAATGTATTTATACAATTGAACGATTTGATTTGAAAAAAGTTTTAAAAAACTCAATAAACACACTTAAACAAGAATAATAAACCGTTAATCGATAATAAAATACATTTTTAACACTTAAAATGTACGTAATAAATATATAATTCATTTTTTTTAATAAGAATATGCATATTTGTTAAAAAACAGAAATAGTTTACCTATTGCATTGTAAAACTTATAAAAATATATTAATCTTGTAGTACAATTTATACCAATACATATAATTTAACTACAAACCTCAGCCCCATGCCTATGTTATTAACAATTACTTTAATCTTATCGACCCTCGTAATAGTAAACTTACTGCTTTTAAAATTTAGTTGTAACAAGACGATTAAAATTAATAAAATTGACAAAAAGCCTATTGTACTAAAAACGCAATTTTACAACAAAGAGGACAAACAGATTTTAGCTCCTACTGGAAGTTAAAAAATTTTAATGTGACGTTTTAAAACACTGAGTGTCTTATAAATAGAACCCAAATACAATATGCTATGTTAAACATAATATATCCAGTTTTTTTATTAGCCTCAATTTGTTTCTCACTTTATATTCTTTTCCATGTTCACATGAGAAATACTAATAACTTCGATTAAAGCTAATTACCAATTAATCGTTTTTATTTTTTTGTTATACAAATAACAATTGGCGTCTTTAAAATTCTCATTGTCAAACCAATACCCCCTATTTGCACTTAATGGGGATGGATGGCCAGAAGTTAAAATTTTGTGTTTAAAACTGTCAATTAATTTTATTTTTTTCTTTGCATAACCACCCCACAGAATAAAGACTACATCTTCCTTTTGATTGCTTATTGTTTTTATTACTGCATCTGTAAAAGTTTCCCACCCTTTTTTTTGATGACTACCAGCCTGGTGAGCTCTTACTGTTAGCGTTGCATTTAACAATAAAACACCCTGGTTAGCCCATCGTACTAAATTTCCGCTTTGTGGATAGGGTATACCTAATGCTAATTCAATTTCTTTAAATATATTTTTAAGTGATGGCGGATGCTTAACCCCATCATTAACCGAAAAACACAAGCCATTAGCCTGCCCATGATCGTGGTATGGATCTTGACCAATGATAACTACTTTGATTGCATTAAAATGACATTGAGTAAAAGCATTAAAAATCTCATTTTTTGGAGGAAAACAAACATTATTATGATATTCTTGCTTAACAAACTCCATTAATTCTAAAAAATAAGGCTTACTCATTTCCTCTTTTAAATGGGGCTCCCAACTCTTATCTAAATCTATTTCCACAAAAATTTAATTTAATATTTTAACAAGAAGTTCTTTAAACAAATCGCGATGAGGCACGGCGTTAGAACCAACCCCCTTGCTTCTAACATCAAATTCTCTTAAAGTAGAAATAACAGCGCTTACTTTACGCATTGGGTAATTTCTAGCTGCTGTTACATAATCGTTAACAAAATAAGGGTTTACCCGTAAGGCAGAAGCTACATTCCTTGCCGACTTATCTTTTAACCCATGAAAATGAAGTAATTGAGAAAAGAAACTAAATAATAGGGCAATAGTAACAACCATAGGGTTATCCTTTGGGTTATCTGCAAAATAGTTTATAATTCTATGCGCTTTAATAATATTACGCTCGCCTAAAGCCTTACGTAATTCAAAATTATTATAATCTTTACTAATACCAATATTCTCTTCAATATGATCGGGAGAGATTTGCGTGTCTTTTGGTAAAATAATTTGAAGTTTTTCTAATTCATTATTTATTTTACCTAGATCTGTTCCTAAAAACTCAACTAGCATTTGAGCGGCTTTTGGTGTAATAGCATAACTTTTTGATGCTAAAACACGCCTAATCCAATCTGCCACTTGGTTTTCATAAAGTTTTTTACTCTCAAAAACAACACCTACTTTTTTAAGTGCCTTATACAATGCCTTTCTTTTATCAATTTTTTTATATTTATAATTAATAACTAAAACAGTTGTTTGCTGGGGGTTTTCCGCATATTTAATTAGCTTATCTATGTTACGCGATAAATCTTGAGCTTCCTTTACAATAAGCACTTGGTATTGTGCCATTAACGGGTAACGTTTCGCATTCTCAACGATATCACTTATAGAAACGTCTCTACCGTATAAAACCATTTGATTAAAGCCACGTTCTTCCTCTGTTAAAACAGTAGTCTCTATAAAATCTGAAATTTTATCAATGTAATAAGCCTCCTCGCCCATTAAAAAATAAATAGGTTTTAAGTTTTTACTTTTTATATCTGTAACTAGCTGTTTAACTTCGTCCAACGTTTTTATAAAATTTAAAAATTATAATCCTTAAATAATAAGGCTTTTAAAGTGCTGTTTGATTTTTTGGTACTAAGAAATTGCGATTTTTAATTTTGAAGCTTAACTTTGAATTCTAAACTTGAATTATTTTGCAAACTCTGAATTTCCCTAAGTACACCTTCCGATTCAAAAATAGCAAAAATAAAGTTTCCATATTTGATCCCATACGCAAAAAATTTATTGTTTTACAACCAGAAGAGTGGGTACGCCAGCATTGCGTTAAGTTTTTAATTGAACAAAAAGGGTATCCGCAATCACTCATTAATGTAGAAAAAGAATTAATTATAAACAACCTAAAAAAACGTTATGATATAGTAATTTATAACCCTAACGGTACTATTTTTTTAATTGTAGAATGCAAAGCACCCAAAATAAAAATAAACCAAAACACGTTTGATCAAATTGCACGTTATAATTTGAAGCTCAATGCCACTTTCCTAATGGTTACTAACGGATTAAATCATTATTATTGCCAAATGGATTTTAAAAACAAACACTATAATTTTTTACAGGATATACCGCAATACAAAAATTAACCCTTGCAAGTTTTAAACTAAAATAGAGTAAATCCAATCTGCAAAGCAATTAAAAGCCATACACTGTAAAGAGCACAAATAAACTTAATAACAAACTACTTTTGAAATTAGCTATAGTTATTCTAAATTGGAACGGAGAAAAGTTTTTAAAACAATTTTTACCCTCAGTGGTACAAAATTCTAAATCTGCAGACGTTTATGTTGCCGATAATGCATCAACCGATAATTCTATTAACTACTTACAATCATATTATCCTGAAGTTAAAATTATTAAAAACAAAAAAAATGGAGGCTACTCAAAAGGATATAACGATGCTTTAAAACACATTAAAGCCGACGCTTACTGCTTACTTAATAGTGATGTAGAAGTTACCCAAAATTGGCTTGATCCAATAATTAAAACATTTAACACGCATCCAAACACGGCAATTATTCAGCCCAAGATACTAGATTATAATAAAAGAGCTTATTTTGAATACGCTGGTGCTGCTGGAGGCTTCATAGATAAGTATGCATACCCATACTGTAGAGGTCGTATTTTTAGTACCGTAGAAAAAGATGAAAGCCAATATAATGATGTTGCAGATATTTTTTGGGCATCTGGTGCTTGCTTGTTTATAAGAGCCGAAATTTTTAAAAACCTAAATGGACTAGACGAACTTTACTTTGCCCATATGGAAGAAATAGATTTATGTTGGCGCGCCAAAAACTTAGGGTACACTATAAAATATGTAGGAACCTCAACAATATATCACGTTGGTGGGGGTACTTTACAAAATACAAATCCAAAAAAAACATTCTTAAATTTTAGAAACAGCTTATTTACGCTTACTAAAAATGCTAACGGTTTTGTACTAGGAAAAATATTTATAAGACTAATTTTAGATGGTATTGCTGCCTTAAGGTTTTTAATTAAATTAAAACCTAACCACGCCATAGCAATACTAAAAGCTCATTTTAGTTTTTATTATTACATACCTAATATTTTAGCAAAAAGAAAGTTAATAAAAACGAAAAACAAATACTTTACCAAAACAACAATTGTATTCGATTATTTTGTAGCAAAAAAAACAACTTACAAAAACCTATAACACAGAAGTAAAAGTTTTGTTAAAATGTTAAAAGACGCCGATTTTTATATACTTTTGTACCAATAATAATGGATTTAATTTTACTCATAATATGAAAAAAACCCTATTACTTGGCGCAACTACACTAATGTTACTCAGTTCTTGTGTCTCAAAAAAGTTATTTACAGACTTAGAAGCAAAACAAAAGGAAACGCAAGATTTACTTAATTCGGCAACAGTAAAATTAAATAGTTGCTTATCAGACGCTGCTGCAGCTACTGCCCGCGTAGAAGCTATGAGAGAACAACTTGCTGATATGCGCAAGAGTAACGATGCTTTAATAAAAAATTCTCAGGGGTTAACCGAGTTAACAACTAAAGGAGCAACTAACCTTGAAAAGTCTTTAGAATCGTTACAAGAAAGAGATTTAAAAATTACAAGACTGCAAGACGCTATTACAAGAAAAGACAGTGTTACACTGGCTTTAGTAACAAGCTTAAAACGTGAAGTTGGCATTAATGATCCTGATATTGAAGTAAACGTTGAAAAAGGTGTCGTATTTATTTCTATCGCAGACAAATTATTATTTCAAAGCGGTAGTTATAACGTAACATCACAAGCTAAAGGCGTGTTAGCCAAAGTTGCTAAAGTAATTAATAGTAAGCCAAATTTTGAAGCTATGATAGAGGGCCATACAGATAGCCAAACATATAGCAAAGGTGTATTAATTGATAACTGGGATTTAAGTGTAAAACGCTCAACTTCTATAATTAGAGTTTTACAAGATTTAGATGTAAACCCTGCACAATTAATTGCCGCTGGACGTAGTGCTTACGTACCTTTAGCTGATAACGACACAGCTGCAAATAGAGCAAAAAATAGACGAACCCGCGTAGTGATTCTTCCTAAAATCGATCAATTTTACGACATGATCGAAAAAGAAATGAAAAACTTAAAAAGTGGTGGCACAAATTAAGTATCTTAGAAAGATAATTAAAAAAAGCGCAATTTAAATATTGCGCTTTTTTTATGCCTGTCCAACTGGTATTAACACCAATTAAAATCTAAAAGAAGGCTAATAACTCGTTTCTACCATACCTCTATTTGAAAATAAAATAAAACCTTAGCTAAGGCTATGCTTCAATTTTCTTTTTCATATCCCAAAATAGGCTTGCTACTATGTAATAATAAATATGTTTTTTTACTACTATTAACTGCATAAAATAATACTAGCTAAGAATAACTCGAAATATTTATTCAAAAATTTAGTGAGACATTCTATTCAATACATAAAACTTCTATTTCTTTATACAAACGAATTTAAAAAACTTTAAAACAGATTTTATTTAAAAAAACACAAGCTTTATTCACCACCCTTAGTGTAAAAAACTCAATCTAAGCCAAAGTTTATATTTTTTACAGACACCCCAAACAGAGACAAATTATAATCCTTCATTAATTTTACAATCCTATAAACTTTAAACTTAGCTTTGTTTTTTTTATATTTATTAACTAATGAATAGCTCACATGAAGGCCATACGTTTACCCGAAATTAAGAAAGAGTTAAATAGTCTTTCTCACAAAGAAATACAAGAACTTTGCTTACGTTTAGCACGATTTAAGAAGGAAAACAAAGAGCTACTCACCTATTTATTATTCGAATCTCATAACGAAAGTGGCTATATAGAAACCGTAAAAACTTATATAGACGACGTATTTGAAGAAATAAACACAAACAGCTATTTTTACATAAAAAAAAGTGTTAGAAAAATACTTAGAAACGTTAAAAAATATATTAGATATTCACAAAAAAAAGAAACGGAAGTAGAATTACTAATTTACTTTTGTGAAAAACTTAAAGATTTACAACCCTCAATTCAGGGCAATTCTCAACTAAAAAATCTTTACGACCGACAAATAATATTAACACAAAAAACAATTGAAAAATTACACGAGGACTTACAATATGACTACAACATAATGTTAGAGCATTTACTGCATTAAAAGTTTAATTACACTTTAAAACATTTTTTATAAAATCGTACATTCAATTTAAAACGCAAATAGTAATTTTAAAAATACCAACATATAAAAACCCCTAACCTTTACTAATAATTTTACCCTACAGCACTTTTATGCTAAACCACGATACACCTCTTGTAAACCGCTCTCCTACTAACAAATATTATATTAAAAAAGCAAGATATGCAGTATGCTAAAAAGAACCACGACTTTAAGCTTATACTAAGAATTGTAAAAGAATATAATTTATTTACCAAAATTTAACCTACTCTTAAAATTCCAAATAACGTCTAATTTTGGTTTAAGTCAATAAAAAAATATCTTAAAAAAGTAAAACTAATTAGTCTATTTACTAAAGATTTGAATATTTAATTAATACCCGAACAAAAGCTAAACCTTTATTTGAATGCTTAAAACAAAATTTTATCTTTACCGCCATTCAAATTAGAATAATACTTTATGAAAATTTCATACAACTGGTTAAAACAGTTTTTAAATACCAATTGGACTCCAGAACAAACTAGCGAACTACTTACAGACCTAGGTCTTGAGGTTGAAGGCATTACCAACTACCAATCCATTAAAGGTGGTTTAGAAGGTATTGTTGTAGGCGAGGTATTAACCTGCATTAAACATCCAAATGCAGATAAACTAAACGTTACAACTGTAAATATTGGAACCAATACACCGCTACAAATTGTGTGTGGCGCCCCTAATGTAGCTGTTGGACAAAAAGTTCCTGTAGCAACTATAGGAACTACACTTTATACTAGTACCGGAGAATCTTGGGTTATAAAGAAAGGTAAAATACGTGGTGAGGAAAGTTTTGGAATGATTTGCGCTGAGGATGAATTAGGCTTAGGAAAATCTCATGATGGCATTTTAGTTTTGGACAACACAACTGTTGTTGGTACGGCTGTTGCTGAAATTTTTGATATTGAAAATGATCAAGTTTTTGAAATTGGCTTAACACCAAATCGGGCAGACGCCATGAGCCACCTAGGAACGGCTCGCGATTTAAAAGCTGGACTAGCGCAAAAAGACATAAAGCTCGAGCTTATAACACCATCTGTTAGTGCCTTTAGTGTTGAAAATAGAACATTAAAAATTGACGTAGACGTTATAAATAAAACTCTCGCACCCCGTTATTGCGGTGTTACAATATCGGGCGTAAAAGTAAAAGAATCTCCTAACTGGTTACAACATCGCTTAAAAGCTATTGGCTTAACACCAAAAAATAATATTGTTGATGCTACAAATTATGTATTGCACGATTTAGGACAGCCTTTACACGCTTTTGATGCAACAAAAATATCTGGTAATAAGATTGAAGTTAAAACCCTAGAAGCCGGAACTAAATTTACAACTTTAGATGGCATAGAACGCGAATTACACCAGGATGACTTAATGATTTGCGATGCCGAAAAACCCCTCTGTATTGCTGGCGTTTTTGGTGGTTTAGATTCTGGAGTTACAGAACATACAACTAGTATATTTTTAGAAAGTGCATATTTTAATCCCGTTAGCATTCGAAAATCTGCTAAACGCCATGCATTAAACACCGATGCTTCGTTTAGGTTTGAACGTGGCATTGACCCAAATAGCTGCGAATATGCCCTAAAACGCGCTGCCTTATTAATACAGGAGCTTGCAGGAGGAGAAATAACTAGTGAAATTACCGATTTATACCCAAACAAAATAAAGGATTTTGAAGTACGATTAAGTTTTGAAAATGCAAAAAAATTAATTGGTGAAGAAATCCCGAAAGAAACAATTAAACACATACTAAGTTCTCTAGAAATTAAAGTAAATAATGTTACCGAAACAGGCTTAGGCCTAACTGTTCCTGCTTTTAGAAACGATGTAGAACGAGAAGCTGATGTTATTGAAGAAATACTTCGAGTATATGGGTATAACAATATTCAAACTACCGAAAAATTAAATGCTTCTATATCAGAATCAACCCGTTTTGAAGATTATAAAATTCAAAACATTATTGGGAACCAGCTAGCGGCACAAGGCTTTTTTGAAATACTTTCAAATTCCTTAACCACACCTAACTATATAGCATTAAGTGAGCAATTGCAAGAAACTCATAATATTACTATGCTAAATCCATTAAGTAACGATTTATCTGTTTTAAGACAATCGCTACTATTCTCTGGACTAGAAGCTGTTTCCTTCAATATTAATAGAAAACGAGCCGATTTAAAATTATTCGAATTTGGAAAAACCTATCATGGCTTTGATAACAAACGTGAAGAGCTTAAACATTTATCTGTTTTTATAACAGGAAATCAAGGCGCAGAAAGCTGGATTACCAAAAACAAAAAAAGTGATTTCTTTGTAATGAAGGGTACCATTACATCCATATTACAACGACTAGGCATTAACAGGTTTAGCGAATCGCCAATTACAAACGACTTTTTTAGCGAAGGCTTAACATTTGGACTGGGAAAAAATAAACTTGTAGACTTCGGTTTAATTAAAAAATCAATTTTAAAACATTTTGATATTAACCAGGATGTTATCTATGCAGATTTTAAATGGGATGTTATCTTAGATTTAGTTAAACACAATAAAATAAAGTTTAAAACAATATCCAAATACCCTGAAGTACGAAGAGATTTTGCTTTACTTTTAGACGATAACATAACCTTTGAATCCATACACAAAATAGCTAAACAAACGGAAAAGCAATTATTGCGCGATGTAAATTTGTTTGATGTATACCAAGGTAAAAACCTACCAAAAGGGAAAAAAAGTTATGCTGTTAGTTTTACTTTACAAGACGAAAATAAAACACTAACCGACAAACAAATCGATAAAATTATGAGTAAACTAAAATCTAACTTTGAAAGGCAGTTAGGTGCAGAATTAAGATAATTTTTAAACACATATATCAAAATAAAAGCCAGCTATTAAGCTGGCTTTTATTTTGATTATTTTAAAGGATTAATAGTTTTAATTGCACAAGGCATAAAAAACTATTTTGAAGCTAAACCCATATTTAGTGTACGTTACAATTTTAAGTATATGCGCCGCATATAAAGCACCTTCAAAAAACCAAAAAAAAACATTTTGAGGCACTAAAAAAAGCCTAGCCAATTATTAATCTTCTATGGTAAATAGTACAATTAAATTGTTGCTCCATACATTTTATCACGCAATTCTTTAATCTTTTTGTCTTGCATATATTCATCAAACGTCGTGTAACGGTCTATAATACCATTTGGCGTTAATTCAACTACTCGGTTTGCAACAGTTTGTGCAAACTCATGATCGTGTGTGGTAAACAATATGGTGCCTTTAAAGTTTTTTAGCGAATTATTAAACGCCGTGATACTTTCTAAATCTAAATGATTTGTAGGCTCATCTAATTGTAAAACATTGGCGCGCATCATCATCATTCTAGATAACATACACCTTACTTTCTCGCCTCCAGATAATACAGACGATTTCTTAAAAGCTTCCTCACCACTAAAAATCATTTTACCCAGAAACCCACGAATATTTACTTCCTCGCGCTCCTCTTCGGTAGTGGCGTATTGCCTTAACCAATCTATAAGTGATAACTCGTTATCGAAAAAAGCACTATTATCCAAGGGTAAATAAGACTGCGTAGTTGTTACACCCCACATAAATTTTCCTGAATCTTGCTTTTCATTATTATTTAATATTTGATAAAATGCAGTTGTTGCTCTAGAGTCTCTAGAAAAAACCACTACCTTATCTCCTTTTGCTAAATTTAAATCAATATTACTAAATAAAGTTTCTCCCTCGGCAGAAGCTGTTAAGCCTTCAATATTTAAAATTTGATCGCCTGCTTCCCTATCGCGTTCAAAAATAATAGCAGGATATCGACGACTAGTTCTCCTAATATCACCAATATTTAGCTTTTCAATCATTTTCTTTCTACTGGTAGCCTGTTTACTTTTTGCTACATTGGCAGAAAAACGACGAATAAACTCTTCTAATTCTTTTTTCTTATCCTCTGCTTTTTTGTTTTGTTGCGCATGTTGTCTTGCCGCTAATTGGGAGGACTCATACCAAAATGTATAATTACCAGAAAAGTGGTTTATTTTTCCAAAATCAATATCAGATATATGGGTACATACAGCATCCAAAAAGTGTCTATCGTGCGATACTACAATAACACAATTATCATAATTGGCTAAAAAGTTTTCTAACCACGATATGGTTTCATAATCCAAATCATTGGTAGGCTCATCCATTATCAAAACATCCGGATTTCCAAAAAGTGCTTGCGCTAACAATACACGTACTTTTTGTTTACCATCCAAATCGGCCATTAATGTATAATGGAATTCTTCCTTAATACCTAAATTGGAAAGCATTGATGCGGCGTTACTATCGGCATTCCAACCGTCCATTTCTTCAAATTTTACTTGAAGTTCGCCTATTTTCTCTGCATTTTCATCTGTATAATCGGCATAAAGTGCATCAATTTCAGTTTTAATCTTAAACAGAGGTTTGTTTCCCATTAAAATAGTTTCCAATACCGTATGGGTATCATACAAGCTATGGTCTTGTTCCAAAACAGACATACGCTTACCTGACTCTAAAGACACATGCCCTGAAGTTGGGTCTTGCTTTCCAGAGACAATCTTTAAAAATGTAGATTTACCTGAACCATTAGCACCAATAATGCCATAACAGTTACCGTTATTAAAACTGGTATTTACTTCATCAAAAAGTACGCGTTTACCAAATTGAACAGAAAGATTAGATACTGATAACATAAGGGTTTATTTAAGTTTTTGCAAAAGTAAAAAATAACATTGATAAGCCGAAACTTAGCCCGCTCAAATTTATCCATTTAAGATATGTTAGAAAGCGTTTATTTAACAACGCATTAACAACACTTTAAAGTAACAAACTCTATTTTTGTTAGTCCACCAACTCAAAAGAGTTTTATGAAATTATACATTACTATATTATTTTTAAGTTTTGCTCTTATTAGTTGCAAAAAAAATACTAGCGATGTTACCATTAATCATACTTACTTTGGAGGCGAAATTATAAATCCCAGTACGAAGTACATCGTTTTATCTCAAAACAAAACCACTATTGACACCATTTACTTAGATAAAAACAACAGATTTAGTCACAAAATTAAAGCTTTAACAGCAGGATTGCACACCTTTAGGCATGGAGGAGAATACCAAATGATTCTTCTAGAACCAAAGGATAGTTTGTTATTAAGATTAAACACACTCGATTTTGATGAATCTTTAGTTTATAGCGGAAAAGGTGATAAAAAAAATAATTACCTTGTTAATGAATTTTTACATAATGAGGAAGAGGAAAAATATATAATTCAACTTTGCCAACTTAACGCTGTAACCTTCCAAAAACATATAGATTCACTTAAAAACAACAAATTAACTGCTTTAAATAAATTTAACACGAAGCACCATCCATCTGCTTTATTCTTAAAAATAGCTAAGGCTAATATTGATTATTTTTATTATTCCAGTAAAGAAGTTTATCCTTTTGTTCATTTAGGGGAAAATAAAGCTGGTATTTTAAATGCTCTACCTAGTAATTTTTACGACTTCAGAAAGGGTATAGATTATAACGACACATTTTTAAATGAAAACCATACCTACAATAAGTTTTTACGCTACAATTTAAGTAATTTATCTTTAAAAAAACATGATAACCACGAGACCAATGCTTGTTACAACCGCGAATCGCTTTGTTATAATTTAGACAGGCTTAGTATAATAGATAGTTTAATTACTAATACTAATGTTAAAGACGATTTATTATTTCATTTTGCTATGGGCTATTTATCTCAAAGTGATAATGCGGAACATAATGATAAATTATTAGAATCTTACCTTAATAAAAGTGAAAGCGAGTTAGGAAAATTTAAACTAACCCAGTACACAAAATCTATTAATTTTCTTAAAGAAGGCAGAATTCTGCCAAAAATAGAGGTTGTTGATTACTATAATAATAGACAGGATTTAACAGCGTCAATAAATACGCCAACAGTACTTAGTTTTTGGTCTCAAAAATATTTTAAACATTTTAAAGAAAGCCACTATAAACTAAAAGAGTTAAAAGTAAAATACCCGGAAGTTAAATTTATAACCATTAATATCGACACGTATAGTGTAAAGCAAACAAGAAAAATACTGCAAAGACAAGGTTTTTTAGGAAGTAATGAATTTAAACTTAAAAACCCTGCTGAGGCACTAGGTGTTTTAGCTATTTACCCTATGACCAAAACCATCTTGGTGAATAGCGATAAAGAAATTATAAATAAAAACACTAATATTTTTTCGATTAGTTTTGAAGAACAGCTACTAGGCTTAATAAATAAATAACCTAAAAATAAGTCACTTAATTTTACACCTACCGTACAACAACATTCTTTCTTACAATTTCAAATTGAAAAAGTTTAAAAAATTCTAATAATATATTACAATTTATAATGATTCATTAACATCTTTTCGTACAACTTATCTGGTAAAATACGCTTTAAGACTACAGAAAATTTCTGGAGAAACTCCCCTACTTTATAATGCGCCTTAGGATTATTTGTGTTTATTATTTTATAAACAGCTTGTGCCATAATATTAGGGTTGCTTCCGTTATCCACATGCGCATTCATTAAATCTAAAGTTTTACTATACGATTTATGGTATGGTGAGTTTTTTAAGCAAGGGGCATGATAGCGACCTGCTGCGATATTAGTTGCAAAATCTCCTGGTGCAACATTGGTCATTTTTATATTAAAACCTTTTAGTTCCATCCTAAACGCCTCCGTTAGTAATTCCAAAGCACCTTTACTTGCACTATAAACACCTCTGTACGGTAACCCCATATAACCTGCTATAGAAGTTATATTTATAATTAATCCAGATTGTTGCTTTCGCATTTGGGGCAACACCGCTTTAATAACATTTATAGGTCCAAAAAAATTAGTGTCAAAATTATTTTTAATTTCCTCATTTGGTATTTCTTCAATAGGTCCTGTAATTCCTGCTCCCGCATTATTTATAACAACATCCAACCTACCCTCTTTATTAATAATAGCATTAGTTGTTTCCAAAATTGTAGCTTCTTTTGCCACATCCAGAGCTAAAATAGGAAATTTATTTGCTTTATAATTTTCAGGATTTCTACTTGTACCATATACAATATATCCTTTTTCATTTAAAAACTCACCAATAGATTTTCCTATTCCAGAGGAACCTCCTGTAATTAAAACAACTTTAGACATACTATATATTATTTTGTTTAATAAAAATACGATACTAATTATAAGAAATATAGATTTATGACATGCCAATAAACAAAAAAATCCTGATTCGCCGTAGCTTTCAAGATTTGAGTTTATTCCATAAAAAAAGGCAAGCTACCTACATCACACCGCTACGACCATTTACCTTTGCTTCGTTCCCGACCTGGAGGATTCAACAGGAGCTGGTTGTGTAGGACTTGCCAGGTGCAAATATACAAACTTTTAAAAGTATAACAATGATTTTTTAAACTGATTTTAAATAAATATCTTGCTTTAAAATAAAGAACTACAATGAATACAATTAAACACCTCATTATCATATTTTTAACTACAACAACAATAGGTTGCAAATCGAACTCTGCCGACAAAAAAAATGATTTTATTATTAAAACGAATGCCAAAAAAGGTAATATAGCCAATAATGAAACCTTAAAACTAGCTTTAGAAAACAAAAAAAGGCATAATATTGATTCTGTTACCTATCGCTTAAACAAGAAAAAAATTACAGATAACCACCCTTTAAAAGAATTTAAATTAGGTAAGCAAACCATAGAGGCCACCGTTTATTTTGAAGGCGAAAAGCAAACAAGCACATCCATTATAACTATTTTAAACAGTGAACTTCCCAAGGTTTACACTTATAATATTATTAATGAATACCCGCACGATATAACCTCATACACACAAGGTCTAGAGTTTTACAACGATACGCTTTACGAAAGTACAGGACAGTTAAAAGAATCTAAACTGAGGAAGATAGACTATAAAACAGGTACGGTTTTAAAAAATATTAATTTAGCAGATCAATACTTTGGAGAAGGTTTAACAGTTTTAAATGATAAGATATACCAATTAACTTGGCAAAAAGGTACTGGTTTTGTTTATGATGTTAATAGTTTTGAGAAAATAAATAGTTTTAAATATAACAACAGTAAAGAAGGTTGGGGGTTGTGCCATTTTAACAATACAATATATAAAAGCGATGGCACAGAAAAAATATGGTTGTTAAATTCTGAAACTTTAGCTGAAGAGGATTACATACAAGCATACACGCATAAAGGCAAAATTGTAGGTATAAATGAAATGGAATGGATTGAAGGAAATATATATGCCAACCGCTACCAAAAAGATGGAGTAGCTATAATAAACCCTAAAAACGGTGCTATTGTTGGCGTTATAGATTTTACACCACTAAAAAAACGTGTTACACAGCATAAAGGTTTAGATGTTTTAAATGGTATTGCCTATAACCCAAAAACAAAAACAGTTTTTGTTACAGGTAAACGCTGGGATAAATTATTTGAGGTTGAAATAGTGGAAAAGTAAAACATGTTCGTTTTTTAGTAAAAAAGGGTTTAAACTACACTATAGTTTAAACCCTTTTTTTATTACGCGGTACAAAATGTATTAATTACTATTTTTAAAAACTTCTAAGCCATTTTTTAAAAAATTAGCATAATCTGTTTCGTTTGGTGTGTAACCTACAGGTTCATTTAAAACTTTAGTGCCATTGGAATTTAACAATACGTAGTAAGGCTGTGAATTAGATTTAAAAAATTGTGTTTGAAAATTAGACCATTTATGTCCATAATTTTTAAGTAATCGTTTACCGCCATTTACTCTATTAACCTCAACGCTTTCTGCTTTTGGTAAATCCGTCTTATCATCCACGTAAAGTGAAATTAAAACAAACTCATTTCTCAAATAATTATCAATTTTTTCTAGCGGCCAAATGTGTTCCTCCATTTTTCTACAATTCACACAAGCATGCCCTGTAAAATCTATCATAATTGGTTTATTTACTTGCTTTGCATAAGCAATACCCGCTTTTAAATCTTTAAACGTTTTTAAATTATTTGTAGATGTACTTGGATACAACCAGCTATAACCTACAGGAGGGGCTAATCCACTTAATAAAGTTAAAGATGTAAACGTATTTGTTTCTTTATTTACTCTAAAACCTGAAACCAAATAAACTGCAAACGCTATTACTAAAACACCCCCAGAAATTCTAAAAAATGATAATTTTTTAATTGGAGAATCGTGTGGAAATTTAATTTTACCGAGTAAATATAGAGCTAACCCTATAAAAATGATAATCCAAAGTATTAAAAAAGGTTCAATTTTTAATAGCCCCCAACGTTTTACTAGATCGGCATTTGATAAAAATTTAAAAGCTAGAGCTAATTCTAAAAAACCTAAAATTACTTTTGTTGTATTTAACCATCCACCAGATTTTGGTAACGCATTCATCATGTTTGGAAACATAGCAAATAGTGCGAATGGTAGCCCTAAGGAAACACCAAAACCAGCCATACCCGCTGTAAGTTGCCATGCACCACCATCGGCAGTAAGTGAACCTGCTAAAAGCGATCCTAAAATAGGCCCTGTACACGAAAAGGAAACAATGGCTAACGTTAGTGCCATAAAGAAAATTCCTATTAAACCTCCTGCACTCTCCCCTCGTGTGGTTTTATTTGTCCAACTAGACGGTAAGGTTAATTCGTAAAAACCAAAGAATGAAAATGCAAAAAATAGAAATACTAAAAAGAATATCACATTTAACCAAACGTTAGTTGAAATTTCATTTAATATATCTGGATTTACGGAGTCTAAAAGGTGAAAAGGAACGCTTAGTATTAAGTAAACCAACAAAATAAAAAATCCATACAACAAGGCTTTTGCTATACCAGAAGCTTTATTTTGATTGCCTTTTTTAGTAAAGAAACTAACCGTTAAAGGAATCATTGGAAAAACACAAGGCGTTAAAAGCGCTAATAAACCACCTAAAAAGCCTAATCCGAAAATACTCCAAAGTGATTTTTTATCTTCTATTTTACCAGACACTAATGTTACATCTGTAGGCGACATGCCATAAAGCATTTTATTTATTGACGCATTATCCTGGAGTCCTGCACTAGTCGAGATATTACTTTTTAATGTGCCTCTTTCATTTATTTCAAAAACTAAATCCACTTCTGTAGGCGGTAAACATCGCGTATCATCACAAACCATGAACTCCACAGTTGCTTGTACCGTGTTAAGATCTCCTAACAGTTCTACCTTTTGAGTAAATTGAGCTGTATTATCAAAAAACTTAATTTTCATTTGAAAAATAGGATCATCTATTGTATGTCCTTTATCTTCATTTGTATTGCCTATAAATTTAAATGCACCGTTAGCATCATCAAAAGTAAATGTAGTTGGTATGGGGCCATCTTCAGGAACATCCTGAGCATATAAATGCCAGCCTGGTTTTATATTTGCTCTGGCTACTAAATTGTATTCGGTATCTGTAATTTTTTCAACAGACGTTATCCATTTTACAGGATCTAAAATTTGAGCTTGTGCCGCTACGGAAATTACAAATGCAAATAGAAAAATAATTTTTTTCATTATTTTGGGATAGTTAAGTCTTAAAACTATTGAATATTAAAAGTTAGTATTTCTGGTTCTGCCATGATACATTTCGTAGCATTACAAACCATATAATTTACTTCTGAGTCAATTTTAAAAGGCGATTTTGTTTTTAATTTAACACGCTGCTTAAAGCTTGTTTTAGTTTCAAAGTAGGTAACCTGCATATTAAAAGTAGGATCGTGAACTGTAATTCCTGTTTCTTCTTTAGTGTTTCCCTTTTTTAAATAATTACTATTCCCCGTAAAGGTAAAAACGGTTGGCAACGGACCAAATTCTAATGCATTTTGAGAATAAATATGCCATTTCTCATCAATATGAGCTGTTGCAATAAGTTCATATTCTGTGCTGGATATTTTTTCCACTTTAGTAGTCCATTTTACAGGCTCGATAATTTGAGAAAACAAACTAGTTGTGACTAAAAAAATAATACTAAAAAATAAATTTTTCATAAATATAATTCTTTTTAAAAGCAGGACATTACATATTTATCCTCTTTTTATTTTAATGCTTTCTTCTTCTATAACAAAAACGCATAAACTCATACAAAAATAGCAAGAAAGTTGTTCTGTTCTTAGGTAATGAGACAATAAAACATAATAATCCTTACTAATTAAGTACCAATATTTTAATAGTATAAACAAAAAGCGCGCCATTAAGGCACGCTATTGGTTAAAATACTAATTTATATTCGTGATTTTTTAAAAATTAACAGATACTTTTCCTCTTAAAAAAAACGGGGCTCCTGGTGTAAAATGAATCTCTTCGAATAATGTTGGCTCATTAAACACCTTGTTTCCATTTTAAATTTCAAATGAACACGCTACAAAAATATGGTGCACAAACTAACCAATAAATAGAACAAATAAAGATTTAGTGATAGTTTCACGTAGCATACTAAAGTAGCGTAATGCTTAAAAATCTAATAACCTTATAATGTCCTTACCTATGTGCGCTTTAAAGTTATTTTCTGTATCCAAAACAGAAACAAACCCCATTTTACATTCATGCGCTATAGTTTGTAGGTTATTCCCATCATTAGAATAATCATCGGTTTGGTAAGGCTTAAATGTATTTCCTTCACAATCCCCCGGGTATAATAAGACTGCTTTTTTTGCATCCCAAAAACGACAATAGGTGTACATTTGTCTTAAATCGGATACTGAAGCATTGTTGTTTTTAGGACGTTTCCATTTGGTGTCTATTATGTACGTTTCGGTTCCTTTTCTTAAAACTATATCTGGGCGTAAGGTGTTAGGGCCCCAAAAATATTTACTTTCTTGTCCTGAAACTAAAATATCGGTTCCTTCACACGCTTTTTGAAGTTGTTTTAATACATATACTTCCCAAAGTTGATTCATATCAAACAATAAAGACAACATTTTTTCTTTTCCACTTGTAATGTCTGGAGAATAATTTAAAATAATTAATCGTGCTAACTCCAAAGCATAAGCATATCCTTCTGTTTTCCTATTTAGCTTTATACTACTAATTTGTGTTTTAGTAATGTTTTGCTGGCTTACTAGGGGAAAACTTAACAACACCCTTTTGCAAGTATCTTGCAATGCAGACCCATAAGTAAATTGCGCTACAACACCTAGTGCCTTAAATAACACTTGATGCAATATATGGTCAATGTCGTACACTTGGTGGTTGGTATAAAACCGCTCTTTATGAATGCTATTTTTTTGTAAATGCCCTGCAAATTCTAGCTTTCCTTTTAAAGCTTTGGTGTTACTGGTTTGCTTACGGTATTTTTTAACTAAACCTTTTCTAATTAAATTATTAACTTCGGCTAGGTATAACTCAAAATAAACCTCTAATAAATTAAGATTTTGCTTTTTTACATGGGCACTTCCTGCAGATTGCGGTTTAATTTTACCACAAGCCTTTAGCATTTGTAACAAAACCCCTTTCCATTTATAATCGGTATCGCCTTTATCGGCTTTAGGGTTAATTTCAATAATTAAACCACCTACCTGAATTACCCCTACGTACTGGTTAAACTTAATACCACGAGCTATGGGCTCAAAATAATTACCCTCGTGATAATCGTTAAGTTTTAATAAAGCGTTTAAGTGCTGTTGTTTAAAACCGCCCTCACCAACGTATAAACGCTGATGCTCGAACACTGCTATGGTGGTTAGCTTACGCATTAGGAGTGCTTTCTTTAGTAGCGCCCAATAATAAATTTGTAGCAGCTATAACCGAATGCTCATCTACGCTTTTTAAAGAAAAAGTAGGTGCTTTAAAATCGTTAGCATTTTCATATTTAAAGTTAGCAAAAGTAACGGTATCATTTTTTTGTGTTTGCACAAATCCTGCGCCTAATACCAATCCTATTTTCCCGTAATCGCCATAAAAATACTCTTGTAATAAAGGCACAATATTATTATTAAATGTATTAGCTAATTTGGCAGTAGTATCCACACCAAAAAAATAAGAATGCCCAATGCAGTGGTCTCTATCTATTAATAACTCTATGCGTTTATTAATAGTTTGTAATACTTGAGACAAGGCTACATCCTCAACAAACTCGTCTGCTATAACCGTATAATCGGGCATCATTTCTTTAAACTCAAACCTACGTCTTAAAGCCGTATCAAGCGCCTCTACAGATCTGTCGGCGGTGTTCATGGTGCCAATAATGTATAAATTATTAGGCACACTAAAAGGCTGTTTAGAGTAAGGGAGCTGCACTTGCAATGCCTCGCTATTACCTTTACGCTTACTGGTTTCTATAAGTGTTATTAGTTCTCCAAAAGTGGCCGACACATTGGCTCTGTTTATTTCGTCTATTATTAAAACAAATGGTTTATTTGCTTCTACACGTTCTTCAGTAAAACTATATGCATTTAAATACTGAATTAAATAATCGTAATAAGTCCTTAAGCCTCCAATAATATCGCGCTCTCCTAAAATAATAGCTTTTAAGGTATCTATAACCAAATCGTGCCCCGTACCTCCCGATGCCTTTCTAAATTTTATATGCTTATCTGTTACCTGAGTTATATGGTACGACGCTTTGGTCATCTTAATTTCTATTTCAGAATCTTCAGACTGCTCTAATTCGTCTCTTAACTTATTTATTCTTTTTTCTAAATCTACTTTTTTTGATGCCGTAACCGCGCTGTCTGTATTGTACAGCTCGGCATTTTCGCATATTTTTTTAAAGATACCATCTTCAATCTCGTAGGTTACCAATCCGTTATTTGTTTTGGGCTTAATACCCTCTACAAAATCTTCATAACTCATGGATTGATGAAACGTAGTAAATACAATTTGTTTTTCGGCAACAAGCCTTTCGTACTCTGTTTTTACAAATTCTCTCTCTAGCTCCAAATTAAAACTAGGGTTTGCTATACTAAGGGCTTCATTAATGGTATGGTAGGTTTTACCTGTACCCGGTGGACCATAAAATATCTGATTTAATCCCTTTTTATCCTCTTTTTGCGAATTGCCAATGGCCGTTAATTCTGGTTGAGTATCTCCATTCATAACACCTATTAAATGTTGGTAATAATGCGTATAACCTTCAAATTTACTAGGGTATTTGGTTACATCTGTTAACGTTTTTAGTACTAAACTAATACTAACTGGCCAGTTTCCTTTTTTTATCCACTTTACACTTCTGCAACTTTTATAGTCCGTTCTATTTTCATCAAAAAAGTAGTTTGAAGTTACTTCGCCATAACCTAGAAGTTCGCCTCTTCCTTTTTTTACTATTATAATATCTCCAACACTAATTTCGGTAGCAAACTCAAAATTAGCGTTCACATCATTCATTTTGTTACCATCCCCGCCATAGGCTTCAAATAATGCTTTTTTAACCGCGTCTTTATTTGAATATTGCTCTAAGTTACCAAGCTTATCCCAGCCTAGGCCTATAATGTCATCCTCATAAAAAGCATCCCAATACATGGCGTTTCTACCGGGTGCATAAAGCCAATATTTAGTGTTTTCTGCACGCTGTAATTGCGCGGCTCTATTCGAATACTTTGTTTTACGCACCTCATATTTGTTTTGCATTTTAGTAAACTCTTCTGTGGTAATGGGGTGGGCGGTAAACTTGGAGAATTGCTTTTTTTCTAATTTAATGGCATTATTAACTATGGGCATGATAACCTCTAAATCTTTCTCTACATCTAAAAGCATAGTATTTAAATCGGTGTAATTTTCTGCCCTGTGTTTTGATACGATAGCAAACATTTTTTTTTCGCTACTACCTTCTCTTTGTAACGAAAGTTGCGCTTTTAAAGGCTCTTGTATGGCCTTTATAACATTTAATACCGATTGGTTTTGTGCATCTTCAGGTGTATTGGTTTGCGAAAACTCAAATTTATAACCATAGTAATCGCCTTTTGAGCCAAATATTAAGTTAATACAATCGGATGAAGAGCCCGGGTAATACACGGGAAGCGTCCAAAACGTGGTGCCAAAATAATTTGACTTTTCTGTACCTATAAAAATATCTGTTTCGGAGCTTTTTGATGCTTTTTGGCGTAACGAAAACGTAAACGCATTATCTTTTTGGTGTTTTGTTAATAGCCAATTGTAAACGTCTTGCTCGTACTGTTGGTAGTTTATCATTGTAGTTTTCTAAATTCTTCTTTAAATTATTCACTAATTATAATACCTAAACACGCAGAATAGCATTAAACTTAAGGTATAGATATTTTATTATAGGATCTAATAAATAAAATTAAAATGTTTAATTGTCGAGCATAAATGCAATAAAAATATTTTCATCTGGTAGGTTGGATGTTTTTGCAAAACTAATAAAACATACCTTGGCTTTTGATTTATCTTATTTAGAAGAATTTCAAAACTTTCTTTTAAAAGTTATATTTAGCTTTATCTAAATAAAGGATCTGGCTTTGAAAATAAACCACTATGGGATGGCTCTGATGAAGCTTATACAAAACCCGCTATTTCTGGAGGCGCATGGTATTTGTTTGCAAAACGTAATTTTAATCCTTTTGCAGTTGGGTATAAAAACATTCCTGATTCCGATAAGTTCTGGATTGATTAAATAATTAAAATCAAATTTTGCACCTCATTAGTTTAAAGGTACAAATAAGGTACAAATTTGTATCTTATTTGTACTTCACAAGCACATAACGCTTATTAGAAGAAAACATACTCAACAAAAAAAGCCTCATTTACAAGGCTTTATAGTAGTTTAGTATGTTTTGTTATTTGTTAATTAATAGCGGTTACTTTCCAATACAGAAATTAGCAAAAATATTACCTAATAAATCGTCGTTAGTAATTTCGCCTGTAATTTCGCCAAAATGGTATAAAGCTTGTCTAATATCTATAGCCATTAAATCGCCCGAGAGACCAGTTTGTAAACCTTCGCTTACTCGTTCTATATCTTCAAAAGCTTTTAAAAGCGAATCGTAATGGCGAGAATTAGTTACTATAGTATCGTTATTACGTAGGGCGCCAGTGTTCACGAAAGACAGGAGTTTATCCTTTAAATTATCAACACCAATACCTTGCTTAGCAGATAAGAAATCTATTTCTGGAATACGAACTTTTAAATTATCGCGTTCTGCTGCAGATATTTTATCTACTTTATTGGCAATAACTAATAAAGGTTTTAAAGGGTATTTGTTTTTTATTTTTTCTATTTCTACCTTAATGTTACTATTTACATTATCGGCTTCAAATAAATAAACAACCACTTGGGCTTGGTCTATTT
This sequence comes from uncultured Algibacter sp., assembly GCA_937958265.1. Lineage (GTDB taxonomy): Bacteria > Bacteroidota > Bacteroidia > Flavobacteriales > Flavobacteriaceae > Algibacter_B. The sequence continues at coordinate 88,557 of CALGNX010000003.1, forward strand.
TCTCGAACGTTTTTTTAATACCTATACGCTCAACCACATCTTTAGTTTCGCGAATACCAGCGGTATCTATAAATCGAAAACCAATACCACCAATGGAAATTTCATCTTCTATAGTATCTCGTGTAGTACCAGCTACGTCCGACACGATGGCGCGCTCCTCATTTAAAAGCGCGTTTAAAAGTGTCGATTTACCCACATTAGGCTCGCCAACAATAGCTACAGGAATACCGTTTTTAATAACATTACCAACAGCAAAACTGTCTATTAATCGTTTTAAAACAAAACGGATACGCTCTACAAGTGCTTTAAATTGGCTGCGGTCTGCAAACTCAACATCCTCTTCTGCAAAATCTAATTCTAACTCTATAAGTGAGGCAAAATTTAAAAGCTCTTCGCGCAGTTTGGCAATCTCGCTAGAAAAACCACCACGCATTTGTTGCATAGCTATTTGGTGGGAGGCTTCGTTATCGCTAGAAATTAAATCGGCAACAGCCTCGGCTTGGCTTAAATCGAGTTTTGCATTTAAAAAGGCGCGTAACGTAAATTCTCCGGCAGTTGCCATACGGCAGCCTTTTCTAAGAAATAACTGAATAATTTCTTGCTGGATATAACTAGAACCATGGCAAGATATTTCAATAACATTTTCGCCAGTATAAGAGTTTGGATCTTTAAACACCGATACCAAAACCTCGTCTATTACCCTATCGCCATCTACAACATGCCCTAAATGTATGGTATGGGTAGGCTGTTTAGTTAGTAATTTACCCGAAACGGACTTAAATTGACGCTCGGCAATTTGTATAGCTTCTTTACCAGATAATCTAATAACGGCAATTGCTCCTGCCCCAGATGGTGTTGCTAAAGCAACTATAGTGTCTTGATTTATCATTTTAAAAGACGTTTTAAACTAAATAAATCCCATCTGCTTTAATTTCTATTAAACGTTGCCTATATAAAGTACCAACTGCCTTTTTAAAGTTTTTCTTGCTCATTTGCAATACATTTTTAATAGCTTCAGGACTTGCTTTGTCTGTTAAATTTAAATAACCACTATTGTCCTGTAACTCTTGCATAATTTGTGCTGCGTTTGGCTCTATATTTCTGTACCCTATTTGCCCTAATCCTATGTCTAATTTATTACCTGGCCTTATCTTTTTAACAACACCTTTAAGTTTATCGCCAATACTTAAATCCTTAAAAATATTATCTTTAAAAATTAAACCAATATGAGTCTTATTTACAATTACATTCATTCCCATATCAGACGGGTGCGAGACTATTAAATCAACCTCATCAAACTCACTAACGGTTAGTGTGCTATTATCTAAAAAACGATTGGTTTTACTAGACGCTACAAGTCTATCTGTTTTTTCATCCAAATAGCAATGTACCAAGTACCACCCGCCCTGCTTCATGCTAAAAGCCTGCTCACTAAAAGGGCAAAATAATTCTTTTACTAGGCCCCAATCTAAAAAGGCACCATAATCTGTTACTTGATTACAACGCAGTAAGGCAAATTCTCCGCGTTTAATATAGGGCATATCTGTGGTAGCCACCGGACGTTGTTCGTTGTCCAAATACACAAAAACATCTAATTTTTCCCAAATTTTAAATGTTTCTGGTACGTACCGATTTGGTAGTAATACTTGATTATCCTCATTATCGATTAAATAGGCACCGTGTTCCGATTCTCGAAGTATCTCTAATGTATTTATTTCCCCTAACTTTATCATGGCGTAAAGGTAACATTTTTTCAATATTATAAGCGGTTTACATAACAAAAACTATGCGTACCAAGCATTCCGTTATGGTATAAATTTACAAAACAATTAACCCAAAAGTCTTATTATTTTTTATAATTTTATTGTGGATTTTATTTTCTTACTTGGAATATCCTAATAAAAATAAGGTTTATTGAATATTATTCTAATGCTTAATTTGCGCAAAAAGCAATGGTTATTTTTCTTAAATGAAAGTAGACGTATTTACTTAATTTTAGAATTAGCACTTTAATTAATTTCTAGTAAGATTTACAAATATTTTTTATTGAAAAAATGCAGTTATAAAACGCAAACTGTATTTCAGCTTCTTTTTAATTAATATAAACTATTCGGAAAGTATATTTAAAAGCCTTTTAAGTATTACAATAATTAGAAATTAAAAAAGCATTGCAATAATGCAATGCTTTTTTAAACAAACACATTTAACTCTAATAAACTGATTCTTTTTTGAAATGCTTAGTGAGCATATAATATACAACAGCTCGATACTTGTTACGATTGGATTTACCGTATGTTTCCATAACAGATGCAATTGCCTCGTCTAATTTGGCATCGTCACTCAAACCCAACTTTTTAATTAAAAAACTATTTTTTACCGTAGCTAATTCTGATGCGTCTGAACCAGAAACTGTTGATGCATCTTTGTTATAAATAGAAGGACCACAACCAATGGTTACTTTGGTTAACAAATCAATATCTGCGTTTACACCACATTTTTCTTTCAAATCTGCCGCATATTTTGTGATAAGCTCATCTCTTTTACCCATAATTTTTTATTTTATTTTTTAGAAAATAATTAACTTACTTTATGCTAAAACATTTTACGTATTAACCTTATAGTTTTTTAGACACAAAAAATATCATTTTGTCACATTTTATCTTAAAAAATTAAAATAATTTAAAAGCACCTCATCGTTAACGCGTTTTGGAGTAAACACCTCTAACAATCTTGGTTCATTATTATTAGTATAAAACGTACTTAAAACGGATAGTAATTCGGTTTCATTAGTTGCAACCTCATATTTAAAACCATACATTTTACTCAAATGCTCTGCTGTTAAGTTATGGTTTGTTTCAAAGTAAGTATCAAAATTATCGGTATTCTTATCTCCTGGTAAAATTCTAAAAATACCACCGCCTTGGTTATTCACAACAATAATTTTAAAATTTTTAGGAATGTAATTATTCCAAAGGGCATTACTATCGTAAAAAAAACTTAGATCACCAGTTATAAAAACTGTTGGTTTTTGGTTTGCCACAGCGCCACCTATAGCTGTAGATGTACTACCATCTATACCGCTAGTACCGCGATTACAAAAAACCTCTATACTTTTTTTAATTTTAAATAGTTGTGTGTACCTAATTGCAGAACTATTACTAGAATGCAGAATATAATGCTCTGGGATAGATTTTAAAAGCCTATTGAACACTGTAAAATCTGAAAATGGAATTTGCTTTAAATATGCTTTATGTTTTTTTGAACGCGCTTGCTTTACGGCTGTCCAGGTTGCTTTATAATCGCTTTTTACATAATGTGTTACCCTAGGCAAAAAAGCCTTAAAAAAGTAATTTGGATGACACTCAATATGATTATTTAAACAAAAAAACGTGTCGTTAGCTATTTTTTCATCAATATGCCAGTGATGTTTAGGCTGGTATTTACGTAAAAATTGTTTAATTTTTTTTGATACAATTAACCCCCCAAAGGTTAACAATATATCGGGTTTTAATTGTTCTTTTTCAGCTTCAGAAAGTGGTGTAATTAACTTATCTATACTCGTAAAGAAACTAGAATGATGTATGTTTGATGTCGTTTCAGTAAGAACCATTACGCTATCATCATTAGCCAATTCGTCCAACCATTTCTGCTCAATTTGATTGGGTGGATTCACACCTACTAATATCATTTTTTTTGTCGCTGTATTCCAATCTTCAAAACAAGATTGCAGCACATAGCTATCAATAACGTTTTGTTTTTTTTCAGCTTTAATAATTTTAGGAGTCACCTTTAATTTATCGGTTGTTTCGTAAAGTGGCTCATCAAAAGGCACATTAATGTGCACTGGCCCTTTTTTTAGCTTTGAAAAATTAATGGTTATATTGATTTCTTCTTCATTATAACTTTGAATATCTTTTTGCAAACCTAACAAGCGTTCAAATTTATCTTCTAAATTTTTAAACATAGCAAGTTCTTGGTGAGCAGGAACTTGTTTTTCATCTTTTAAATCTAGTTTTAAATTGGCGGCATACAAAATATGATTTTTAAACACATTTTTTTGATTTATAGTTTGCCCATCCCCTATTCCTAAAAGATGTTTTGGCCTGTCTGCAGAAATAACTATTAAAGGAATATCGCTAAAAAAAGCTTCGGAAATAGCAGGGTAATAATTTAACAACGCACTTCCCGAGGTACAAACTACAGCTGTAGGTTCTTGCAATTGCTGCGCAATACCTAGTGCAAAAAATGCTGCACAGCGCTCATCAACAATACTATAACATTTAAAAAAATCGTTATTTGTAAAGCCAATAGTAAGTGGGGCATTTCTACTTCCTGGAGAAATAACAATATGCTTTACACCCTTGGCTTGGCAAAGCTGAATAACTGTTTGAGCAAGGGGGATTTTTGGATAAATCATGTAGCAATTTTAATATCAAAAATACAAAAATAGCCTTTAAAAATAACACTTATAAAATGGATTTAATCACTAAGGATTTTGATACTGTTTCTTCCCACTCACTCTCTGCTTCCGAACTTTCGGTAATACCACCGCCTACATAAATAATAGCGTTGTTTTTTTTAAGCTGCATACACCGTAAATTTACGTATAACTGTGTACTGTTACGTTTTATAGTATAAGCTCTGTTTTCAATATTTCGCTTACTAGAGCGCGGTGCAATAAGATTTTCGCAATTTAACTCGCCTAAAAAACCCGTATAAAACTCACGATTATAGGTTTCATTTTTTAATATAAATTGTTTTGCCTGCAATTTTGGTAATCCGCAAACAGCTGGTGTTGGATGTAAAACCTCAATAACGTTTTTTAATGAAGTCTCTGGGTTTAATTTTGCTGAAATTATGGTTCTTAAATGTAATAAATTACCTGCGCGAACGGTTTCAACCTCTGATGTTTTAATTTGACTTACCGAAAGTTTTAAATTTTCTAGAATAAAATCTGTTACGTATTGTTGCTCTTCCTGCTCCTTAGGTTGCCAGCTTACATTTAAATTCCCTTTATAATTTTGTGTACCAGCAAGTGCCATTATAGAAAAACGACTATTTTCAACTTTTAGTAAGGTTTCTGGCGTTGCGCCTAACCATAAACCTACTTTTGGGTGATACCAACAATAAATTAAAGCCGATTTATAATGTTTACTTAGTTTCCTAAAAAGCGCGACAGGATCGTTATCGTTTAGTTTTACGTGTTCGCTTCTAGATAAAACTACTTTTTTTAAACTTGTAGTTTTTATTTCTTTTACGCCTTTAGCTATCAAACTAAGATGCGCTATTTTAGAATCGTTTAAAACTGGTATACTATTTAAACTTTCGTTAGAAACTATAGGAGCGGAATAAGGCTGGTGTCCATATATAATTTTAGAGCCCTGATTAGGTATGATTATAGTTTTTTCAATAGCGTCAAAAGGTGAAAACACAAATCCCTTTTCTGTAAAATCTTTAATATAATGTAAGTCTGTGTTTTGCTGTAAAATCGCAATAAGCTGCTCTTGGTTGGGCTTTCTGTAAGCCACAAAAGGCAACTCATTTTTTAAATGTTCTTCAATATATCTAAAAAAATCTTTTGTAATCATATTTATTTTTTAGGCAGAGCAATAGTTGATAATTTGCAAAGAGAAATTAAATTATCGTCGTTGTCGGTAACACGAATATCCAATAACTGTGTGGTTCTTCCTTTATGCAAAAACGTTGCTTTAGCATATACAAAACCGGCCTTAACACTTTTTAAATGATTCGCTGTAATTTCTAAACCACGCACAAAAAACACATCTGTATTAATAAAAATTTGAGCTGCAAAACTCCCTACACTCTCTGCTAAAGCTGCAGTAGCACCGCCATGTAAAACACCATCGGGTTGATGCACTTTTGAATTTACAGGCATTCTAGCAACCAGAAAATCTTCACCAAAATCTATCATTTCAATATTTAGGGTTTCCATTAAAGTATTTTTACTTGCTATTTTAGCACGTTCCAAAACATCCTTTTTTGATAATTGCATAATATTTGTATTTTGGGTAATTAGATTATCTCTAAATTTAACATTAAATTAGTTATATTAAACTTAAAAACAGTTAGTTAAATTTCGCATTTTTAATTAAAATAAACATTAGTTAAGTTCAGGTTAATATAAAAAAAATCACTTAATTCCATAATGGTAAAAATACGAAATGCACCAATAGAGATTGTTATATTTAAGGTCAAATTAAGAGTTTTACTCCTTTAAAATAACTCTAGTATATTTTACATTAAGTTGCATACTTCGTTAATGTTTCGCTAACACATTAAAATACCACTAACTTATACTTTTGCCATGTTTTATTTTTTAACTCCGGCTAGCTAATTTTAAATTTTTATAATATTTACAACAACCTACATAAAAATGGATTCCAAAGAAAAAACCATATCGTTTACTGCAACAAACACCTATTCTACACTAAACAACCTAACAAAACAAACCAAAAATGTTTGGTTTGTTTGCCATGGCTTAGGCCATTTAAGTCGGTATTTTTTAAACTATTTTAAAAATTTAAATCCCGATGAAAACTATATAATTGCACCACAGGCTAGCAGTAAATACTACATAAAATCGAATTTCAAACATGTTGGGGCCTGCTGGTTAACTAAAGAGCGAACAACTGAGGAAACCGAAAATTTATTACGCTACTTTGATAGCATATTTAAAACAGAAAATATACCAAGTCACCTCAACTTAATTATATTTGGGTATTCGCAGGGTGTAAGTATTGCTATGCGATATGTAGCAAAACGCCAATTAGCATGTAACCAACTCGTATTACACTCTGGAGGGATCCCTAAAGAATTACAAGCAAACGACTTTTCTTTTTTAAACGCAAAAGTGAGTTTAATTTATGGAAATAAAGATGCATACATAACTGAAGATATTTTAAAATCTGAAACAAAAAAGGCTCGTAAATTATTTAAAAATAAATTACATATTATTTCGTTTGAAGGAAAACATGAGGTTAACGTAGCTGCTATTAATGGTTTAATTTAAAGTTTTTAACACACCCCTATTAACACTACTTATAGGCTAGAAGTCTCTCTTTTTTGCTCTAATAGCCAGCACGTAAACTAAAGCGTAATTAAGCACAATAGTATTATGTTTATTATTACAGACTTTATAAATAAAAAAAAACAGTTAACACGTAAGTTTTTTTACAATCTCTTTAATTGGTAAAATTTTAGTAGTATGTTCTATACTTGGCCCTGCAACCCATACTGTTTTATAAGTAGCTTGTGTTGCTGCTTTTTCTGTAGCTTTCATACCTATAGAAAAACGAACCATTTTTACCCACTTTTTTAATCTTTTATTTTTATTAAGCACCGACTCTAACCACGTTTGCTTGGTGCCTATTTTTTTAACGTAAGGTGTATTTATAACTGTACATGGGGTACCCGAAATACGCTCGGTCATTATAATATCATCTGCACCATAATCAACACAAGCCTGTTTATACTCGTTTGTAACACCTGCTTCCAAAGAAGCTATAAAAGGACTCCCTACAGAAACACCTTCTGCACCAAAACTCAACATCTTATCAATATCTGCCTTACACCCTACGCCTCCTGCAGATATTACCGGAATATTACAATGTTTACTTATACTTTTTATTAAATCTTCTGGCCTTATGTTACCACGGTGCCCACCGGCTTCATTATTAACAGCAATAATGGCATCGGCTCCTAATCTTTCTACTTTTTGAGCAAAATTTAAATCTGTAACATCACAAAACACCTTAATATTTGCTTTATGAGCTTGCTTAATGGTTTCTTCTGGACTACCTAAAGATGTGATTATAAAGTCGCAACCTTCCTCACAAATAACCGCTAACTGTCCTTTATATTTTACGTTTGATTTATTTACTATAAGATTAAAACCAAAAGCGCCTCCTTTTGGCTTAGCTGCTTTTAATGCTCTTAAGGCCTCACGTAACTCATCCAAAGTTCTATAATTTAAGGCAGGAATACACCCTGCAATTCCGCTATCCATAGCAGCTGTAACCATGGCAACATTGGAGACCAAAAACATAGGTGCTTGAATAATAGGGAAAGTAAGTTGTAAAATATTAGTAAGTTTAGTTTCCATAGTTATAAATTATTTTAAAACGAATATAATAAATATTATGCACGCATAGTAAAAAACAAATATATGTAATTTTTATTTACGCATTTCGTTTTTAATTCTTACACAAAATATGATTTAAAAGAAGGTTAATAACTGGCTTCTTTCGCACCTGTATTGCCAAATAAATATTTTTTTTTAATTAACTTACTTTTTAAAAGGCTTAAAAATTAACGATTCTTTTTAATCTAAAAACCTATAATAACCACATTTTAAATAAGCCCCTTCTGGAAAAGTTATAGGGTGATCTATATCATGGCCTGTTTTTAAAACTAGATTATAAGGTCTATTAGTTATAGATAAAGCCTGTGTATTAATATCAAAAAACACCTGAGAACGCACCCGCGATGAGCAAGATGCTAAAACTAGCAAGCCTTTTTTAGAGGTAAGCTGCTTTCCTAACTCTGCCAATTGTGCATATTTTTTTTTGGCCAATTCTATTTCCGTTGTTTGTTTTGCAAAACTTGGTGGATCAATAACTACCACATCAAAAGTAATATTGTTTGCAATAAGCTTTTTTAATTCCGCGAAAGCGTCGCCCGCAATAATTTTATGCTTACCGGAATACTTATTTAATTTTCCATTTTCTAGTGCTATTTGTAAAGCCTGCTTGCTAATATCCAAACTTGTAACTGCTTTTGCTCCATTATAGAGCGCGTGTACTGAAAAGCCACCAGCATATGAAAAAACATCTAAAACCGTTTTATTTTTACTCCATTTACCCACTTGCTTACGGTTGGCTCGATGATCTAAAAAATAACCTGTTTTATGTCCTTTAATAACGTTTGCCGAAAAATTAACATCGTGTTCGACAAACTTAACTACCTCATGCTTTAAACTTCCAAAAACAACATCTCCATTTTTAAATCCATGAGCTTCAGATTGTTCTAAATTTCTACTTAATCGGATGACTACAGTTTCTGCTTGCGATGTGTTTTGCAAATGCTCCAATATAGACTCTATATAGGGTAACCATATTTCAGAATATAATTTTACTACTAAAACAGAGGCGTAAACATCTGCAATTAAGCCAGGAAAACCGTCATTTTCCCCAAAAAGTAACCGATAACTATTGGTGTTTGTTTTTAATAATGCGAAACGCTTTTTAAAGGCAGTTTCTATTTTATTTTTAAAGAATATGGCGTTTACCTTTACTTTAGCTTCAGTATTATGGATAATTTTAATTCTAATTGGTGAGTTAGCATCATACAAACCTAAACCAATAACTTTATTTTTGTTTTTACTAAAAATTACAGCTAAATCTCCTGTTTTGGCATTGTCGTTAATTTTAACAATACTATTTGAAAATACCCAAGGGTGCCCTTTTACAACAAGTTGCTCTCCCGTAGCATTAAGTTTAATTGCTAAATTTTTAGTTTTGTATTTTATGTTTGCTGGTATATTAATTGCCATAATTATTTTATAACCTGATGAGCCTACAAATTAACTTTAAATTTGGCAATAACACATTATCTAACAAATCTAAATTTAACAGCTAAGCATTAAAAGGTTTAACAAAAGTGTGTTTAAATAATAAATTATGTAATTGGCTTACACCGCACTCTGTTATTCCGTGTAAAAATAAAAAAAACGCAACTATTTCTAGTTGCGTTTTTTAACTTTATAGACTATGGCTTAAAAAAAACCGCTATTTCTTACTACTTTACTTCCTCAAAATCAACATCTTCCACATCGCTACCTTCTGCGTTTGGCTGCTCTGCGCCAGCATCTGGTCCTGGAGCTGCACCTTGTGCATCGGCTTGTGCTTTGTACATTTCTTCTGATGCTACTTTCCAAGCTTCGTTAAGTTTATCTAAAGCTGGAGATATAACAGCTAAATCTTTAGATTCGTAAGCTGTTTTTAATTCTGCTAAAGCCTCTACAACTGGTTGCTTTTTATCTTCAGATATTTTATCGCCAAACTCTTCTAATTGCTTTTCAGTTTGAAAAATCATAGAATCTGCTTCATTTAATTTCTGAGCACTTTCTACAGCTGCTTTATCTGCTTCTGCATTTGCTTCGGCATCCGCTTTCATTTTCTCAATTTCCTCTTCAGTTAAACCAGAAGAAGCTTCAATACGAATATCTTGTTTCTTGTTTGTTGCTTTATCTTCAGCCGAAACTTTAATAATTCCGTTAGCATCAATATCAAACGTTACCTCAATTTGTGGTGTACCGCGTCTTGCTGGTGGAATATCACTTAAATGAAAACGACCAATAGTCTTGTTATCTGCTGCCATAGCGCGCTCCCCTTGTAATACATGAATCTCTACAGAAGGTTGATTGTCTGCTGCTGTTGAAAATACTTGAGATTTTTTAGTAGGAATGGTTGTATTAGCTTCAATTAACTTTGTGAATACGTTACCCATAGTTTCAATACCAAGAGATAAAGGTGTTACATCTAAAAGTAATACATCTTTAACATCTCCAGATAATACACCACCTTGGATACCTGCTCCTAAAGATACTACCTCATCTGGGTTAACGCCCTTACTTGGTGCTTTACCAAAGAATTTCTCAACAGCTTCTTGTACTGCAGGGATACGTGTAGAACCACCTACTAGAATAACTTCATCAATATCAGACTTACTTAAACCAGCAGATTTTAATGCCGTTTGGCAAGGCTCGATAGTACGTTTTACTAAATCATCAATTAATTTCTCGAAAGCAGAACGTGTTAATGAGCGCACTAAGTGTTTTGGTCCGCTAGCTGTAGCCGTAATGTAAGGTAAATTAATTTCTGTTTGTGCAGAAGATGATAATTCAATCTTTGCTTTTTCAGCAGCTTCTTTTAAACGTTGTAAAGACATAGGATCTTTTCTTAAATCCATATTCTCATCTGCCATAAACTCGTCTGCCAACCAGTTGATAATTTTCTCATCAACATCATCGCCACCTAAATGCGTATCACCATCTGTAGAAAGTACTTCAAATACACCATCACCTAATTCTAAGATAGATACATCATGCGTTCCTCCACCAAAATCGAAAACAACAATTTTTTGGTCTACACCTTTTTTATCCATACCGTAAGCTAAAGCAGCTGCAGTAGGTTCGTTTATAATACGTCTTACTTTTAAACCAGCAATTTCACCAGCTTCTTTAGTCGCTTGACGTTGGGAATCGTTAAAATAAGCAGGTACTGTAATAACAGCCTCAGAAACATCTGTTCCTAGGTAATCTTCTGCTGTTTTCTTCATTTTCTGAAGAATCATAGCAGATAATTCTTGTGGTGTGTATAAACGACCATCAATATCTACACGTGGCGTATCATTATCTCCCTTAACTACTTTATAAGGTACACGTTCTGCTTCGTTTTTAGACTCAGAATATTTATTACCCATAAAACGCTTAATAGAATAAACTGTTTTTGTTGGGTTTGTAACTGCTTGTCTTTTTGCTGGATCACCAACTTTAATCTCACCGCCTTCTACAAAAGCAATAACAGATGGTGTTGTTCTTTTCCCTTCCGCATTAGGAATAACTACTGGCTCGTTACCTTCCATTACAGAAACGCAAGAGTTGGTTGTTCCTAAATCGATTCCAATAATCTTACTCATAATATATGTTATTTTTTAATATTAATTTTAAACTCTCTTACCCTAAGTCAATCTTTATGCCAACAAAAAAAACATGCCATAGTGTCATACCTTATAAACTTTAACCCATTATTGTAGCACTTTAACTCCATTGATTATAATGCCAAATATAGACCGCAAAGAAAAGTCTGCAACTATCTTGATATTTTAGTATTTTTACACCCAATTAAATAAAAAAAATATGTCTGTAGCCAAAAAAGAATATAAACGTATAACAGTAAAAACATTGGTAGATATGAAAGCCAATGGCGAAAAAATATCTATGCTTACCGCTTACGATTATACCATGGCGAAAATTGTTGATGGCGCTGGAATAGACGTTATACTTGTAGGCGATTCTGCTAGTAATGTTATGGCTGGACACGAAACTACGCTTCCTATAACATTAGATCACATGATTTATCATGCATCCTCGGTAATTCGAGCTATAGACAGGTGTTTAGTAGTAGTTGATTTACCTTTTGGAAGCTACCAAAGTGACCCTAAAGAAGCTTTACGTTCTGCTATTAGAATTATGAAGGAGAGTGGCGCACATTCTGTAAAAATGGAAGGTGGACGCGAAATTAAAGAATCGATAAAGCGTATTTTAAATGCCGGTATTCCTGTTATGGGGCATTTAGGACTAACCCCACAGTCCATCTATAAATTTGGAACTTACACTGTTCGCGCTAAAGAAGAACAGGAAGCAATAAACTTAATTGAAGATGCTAAACTTTTAGAGCGTTTAGGCTGCTTTGCTATTGTTTTAGAAAAAATACCTGCGAAATTAGCCAAACAAGTGGCAGAAAGTGTTACTATTCCAGTAATTGGTATTGGCGCAGGACCAGATGTAGATGGCCAAGTTTTGGTACTACATGATATGCTTGGAATGACGCACGAATTTAATCCGAGATTTTTGCGCAGATATTTAAATTTATATGATGATATGACTCAGGCCATCTCACAATATGTAACAGATGTAAAAGCTACCGATTTCCCTAACGAAAATGAGAAATATTAAATAAATAATATTTATTAAGTTTTTAACGCGCCATTACTTTAAGCTACAATGCATCTTGTTGTTTTAAAAAGCTAATTACTTTGGTTTTAATGCCACAAAATCAGACTTTTTAGGACTTACAAAACAACAAGATAGCTTTAATTTAAAGGACTATAAATTACAAACAAGATTAGTGTCAAAAAAAATACTTTCAAATAAAAATAATCTTCAAGTTCTTTTTGAAGATAACCACATTATTATTGTTAATAAACGTGCTGGCGATATTGTACAAGGCGATAAAACAGGTGATAAACCACTTAGCGATGTTGTAAAAGAATACATTAAAGATAAGTACAACAAACCAGGAAATGTTTATTTAGGTACTGTGCATAGGCTGGACCGCCCTACAACTGGTTTAGTTATTTTTGCAAAAACAAGTAAAGCACTACCTAGATTAAATAAATTATTTCTTAATAAAGACATAAAAAAAACATATTGGGCTGTTGTTAAAAACAAACCCGAAAAGCCAGAAAATTCCCTAACCCATTGGCTAAAAAAGAACCCTAAAAACAACAAATCTAAAGCTCACAACAATGAAGTTGCAGACAGTAAAAAGGCAATTCTTCATTACAAAACTATAAAAACGTTAGATAATTATTATGTGCTTGAAGTGAATCTAGAAACCGGTAGGCACCACCAAATTCGTGTGCAACTAGCTGCTATTGGCTGCCCCATAAAAGGTGATTTAAAATATGGTTTTGATAGAAGTAATAAAGATGCTAGTATTAGTTTACACGCAAGACATATTAAGTTTACACACCCCGTTAAAAACGACATTATAGCCATACACGCCCCTTTACCTAATGATGCTATCTGGAATGCTTGTGTTTAAAATTTCTTTATAATTCAACAGTGTATCTAATACCTTTTTATCATTAAAATATCGTTAAAGTAAATTATTTCTTTTCAGTTTAACTAAAAATAAAGCACCTTTACGTAGTGTAAATCTTTTAATATATTTTAATTGAAAAGTAAGTAAAAAACAGCTCATTTAAATACTACATTATTAGATTTACACAAAAGCTTTGAATTTAAAATGTGTGTTGTTAAACTAAAATGTAATACAGATAATGAAAACTATTCCAGAAATTGTTAATATACAAAAAGCACATTTCAAATCTCAAAAAACAAAAGATGTTGCCTATCGCTTGTCACTTTTAAAAGCATTAAAATCTGAGATTCTCGCAAACGAAAAGCCTATTTTAAATGCACTAAACAAAGACTTTAAAAAATCTGAATTTGAAGGTTATGTAAGTGAATTTGGTCTTGTTATTTTAGAGCTAAATTTGGCCATTAAAAACATAAAACACTGGACGAAACGAAAACGCATAAAATCGTCGCTGTTAAACTTTCCTTCTAGAGATTATATTTATAAAGAGCCTTATGGCACCGTTTTAATTATTGCACCTTGGAACTACCCTTTTCTTTTAGCCATAGAACCTTTAATAATGGCAATTACAGCAGGCAACACTGTTGTTTTAAAACCTAGTGAACTAACACAAAACACATCAAACATAATAACCGAAATAATAAAAAATGTTTTCCCAGAGCATTTAGTTACTTCCATTCAAGGTGGTGTTGAAACCGCAACAGAATTATTAGAACAAAAATGGGATTTCATATTCTTTACAGGCAGCACAACTGTTGGCAAAATAGTTGCAAAAGCCGCTGCAAAACACCTCACTCCTGTAATTTTGGAACTTGGGGGAAAATCGCCTTGTATTATTGATGATTCGGTTAATTTAAAACGTACTGCCAAACGATTAGTTTGGGGTAAAATGTTAAATGCCGGGCAAACTTGTATTGCTCCAGATTATATTATTGTAAAATCCAATATAAAGCAAGATCTTATAAGCGCTTTAAAAGCGGAAATTATACAGCAATATGGAGAAAACCCAAAGCATTCTATTGATTTTCCAAGAATAATAAATCGAAAAAACACGAATAGACTAAAAAATCTACTTAAAGGTGAGCAGATTATATTTGGGGGAGAAAGCGACGAAAACAACTGTTACATAGCTCCTACTTTGGTTAATGCACCTAATTTAAATAGCGCTATAATGCAAGAGGAAATTTTCGGCCCTATTTTACCAATAATAACCTATGACAATGAAAGTGATATTGAAAATATTATTTGGGCATTAAACAAGCCACTTTCGCTTTACATTTTCTCAAAAAATAATATTTTTGTAGAGCATATAATTAATAAATTTGCTTTTGGTGGTGGTGTAATTAACGACTCGTTAATTCATTTCGCAAATAACAAACTCCCTTTTGGCGGTGTTGGTGCAAGCGGTATAGGACAATACCATGGCGAATATGGTTTTGATGCATTTTCTAATACAAAACCTATGGTAAAACGTGGCATGTGGATTGATCCTGCATTTAGGTATGCACCTTACAAAAACAAAGTAGGCTTACTAAAAAAACTTTTCAAATATTTTCTTTAAAACCATGCTCAAGTTCTAATACCAAATATGTTTTAAAATTGGGCTAAAAAACTTGAATTATATCGTACTTATATGAAAAAGAAAATAAAAGCATAGCCTTATAGCTACGGTTTTATTTTATTTTGAAATAGAGGTCCAATAGAAACGAGTTAATAGCATTCTTTTAGATTTTAATTGGTATGAGAACATGAAATCGGTTATTGTTCTGTAATTATTGAATTAATTTGGCTTTAAACAACATAAATCCAATAACAACAGAAAACTAAACAGGAAAACCCAACATAGCGCCCATACCCACAGTAAACAACCAAGAGCCATAAAGCGCATGCTCAATAGATACCAATAGTAAAGATTTAGTTTTGTTATAGGTAAATGCAAATAAAAATCCCCCAACACAGGTTAACACTAGCACTAAAGCACTTCTAAAAAAAAGATGTGCTAGAGCAAACAGTATCGCGTTAATAAAAATAAATAGCAAATCGCTCTTAAATAAATTTTGATACCTTTTAAAAAAGAATGTCCTGTAGATTAATTCCTGCGGATACACAGAAAATACAGTATAGATAAACACGAAAACCAACCAATGTATTGGTTTATTAATAACAACACTAAACAAAGCGCTTACATCTGTAATCCAAACATATAATGTTGTGATTAGCGCAATAACAATAAATTTTATAAATGTAGACACCCAAAAACATCTCCAATTTAAATGTCTAGACACACTAAATTTTAGATGTTCTACTTTTAAAACAATATAAGTGATATATACTAAACCCAAAACACCAATACCCAACTTAATACTAATCGGGTAATTTATAGCAAAACTTACCGGTATTAAAATAAAAATAATAAAAAGCTCTAAACTTTTGTATATAATTGAATTCATATAAAATTAGTTAATCATTTAAAAAACAAGAACTTACTAACACATGTTTTCTAACAATTTCAAATTATTAATCGCTAATAGGATTAAAAAAATAAACAAAAAATAAGCCGTACATACTATTGAATATCAATTAATTACAAAAAAACTTAGTTAAAAAAAATCATGCTTAATAGGGTTTTGGGTTTTTAACACAAAATAAGCTTATATACCTTTTATACGCTTCCATAAAGATACCATAGCATCTCCCATACTATCAATTTTGGGAGAAAAAGGCTTCATATTTAATCTTTGATTTTCCTTATAAAGCATTAAACTAAATAAAGAACTCTCTGGGTTGTCCAAATCCAAAAGCGGGTAACGTAAATCGTTGTATCGATATTCATTTTCACTAAGCTTATAAATATTGTAATAGTCATTACTAAACCACGCTAAATCTTTAATATCGATATATTCATCCCCATTTAAATCGCGTTTTTTAGGCACTTCTCTAAAATTTAAAAACCTATTTTGTTTGTCGAATAATGAATAATCCGAAACAAAATAAGTCGTTTCCGTTTCAACAATACCATACCAAAGTGCATTATTTAAAATAGCTGGCTGTGTGCTAAACCGTATACCGCTTATATTACTTTCGTTTAAAGAATGCCTAAAAATAGCATCTATGTATAATTTATTACATAAAGTAAAAATCATGTACACAGAACTTATGCCTACACCCCATTTTAGCAATAATCGTCTTTTAAAGGAAGTTCTTTTAAAAAACATTAAAACAATAATACAGACTAAAAAAGGTATCGTATAAATGGGATCTGCTACTGCAATATTGTTAAATGCCACCCGGTAATTACTAATTGGCGCAAATAGTTGTGTTCCATAAGGTGTAAAACAATCTAAAATTGGATGTGTAAATAACGCCAAAAACCATAAAGTAATCCAATCCTTTTGTGTTGTACTGCTTAAACGCTTTCCTTTATTATATAAATTAAACACCAGCCAACCAAATACAAAAGCTGCTATAATTGAGAAAAAGACGGAATGCATGATCCCTCTATGAAACAACATAGCATCTATCTCGTTACCAAACAACCACTTACCAACTAAAACATCTAAATCTGGAATAGTACCGCCAATAGCTCCAAATAGTAGCGCTCTATTTCCTATTTTTTTTCCAAGTATGGCTTCGCCACACGCAGCACCTAAAACAATTTGAGTTAATGAGTCCATTTTGCATCTAATCCTAAGATACAAAAGTACTGAAGATTTTCTATTTGCATACGTTTTGCTAAAATCGTAACATTACACTGTAAATAAAAAGTAATGAAACACGATAAAAACAGCCCTCAGTTTAAAGACAATAATCAAAAAAACATAAAAGATACGCAGCTAAATTTTCTTCAAGCGCTTGCCCCGGTTATTTTGCTTATGGCTTTACTTTTCTACAATATTATTTTCTCTAAGGGCAGTTTACTAGGCGATTACTCGAATCAAATTATTTTACTTATTGGTGGTGTATTTGCTGCATCCATAGGTTTTTTCAACAAGGTTTCTATAAATCTTATGTTGTCTGAGATATGGCAAAATTTAAAAAGTGTATTTATTCCTATATTAATTCTGTTTTTAGTAGGTGCCTTAGCAGGCACATGGCTAGTTAGCGGGGTAATACCAGCTATGGTATATTATGGTTTAAAGGTGCTAAACCCAGAAATATTTTTACCAGCATCTGTAATTATTGCAGCCTTAATTTCTATAGCCACAGGTAGCTCATGGACAACCTCTGCAACGGTTGGCATTGCACTTGTTGGTATAGGTACAGCATTAGGTATTAGCCCAGGAATGATTGCTGGAGCCGTAATTTCCGGAGCTTACTTTGGGGATAAAATGTCACCACTAAGTGATACTACAAATTTAGCACCCGCAATGGCTGGCACCGATTTGTTTACACACATAAGATATATGAGCTTAACAACCATACCTACTATACTAATAACCTTAACTTTTTTTACCATTCTAAGCCTTTCTATAACAACCACCGGCAACACAGATGTTAGCAATTTACTGCAAACCATAAATACGACTTTTAACATTACGCCATGGTTATTTTTAGTACCCGTAGCTGTAATTGGGCTTATATTATTAAAAACAAAACCATTAATTGCACTAAGTGCCGGAGTTTTATTGGCCGCTCTATTCGCTGTTATTTTTCAACCAGGTATTTTAAAAGGCATTGCAAACTCCAATATAACTGCTATTACAACCGCTATTTTTACAGAAACACAAATAACCACAGAAAATGAAAAACTAAATGAACTTTTTTCTGCAGGTGGTATGCAAGGTATGCTATGGACAATTTATCTCATTATTTCTGCTATGATTTTTGGCGGTATTATGGATGGTATTGGCGCACTCTCTAAAATTACAAATGCATTATTAGACTTTGCCTCTTCTGTTTTTGGGTTATTTGCGAGCACCGTAATTAGTTGCTTAGGCCTAAATACCATTGCTTCAGATCAATATTTAGCAATAGTTATACCAGGTAAAATGTTTAAAAAAGCATACCAGGACAAAGGTTTAGCCCCAGAAAACTTAAGCCGAACTTTAGAAGATTCGGGTACAGTAACCTCTGTTTTAATTCCCTGGAATACTTGTGGCGCTTACCAATCGAGCGTATTAGGCGTAAATGTTGGCGATTATTTTATCTATGCCATATTTAATTGGCTAAGCCCATTTACCACACTATTATTTGCAGCATTTTCAATTAAAATAAAACAACTATCCCATTTAAAAAAGAGCACAATATAACTCTAAATACATAAGAATTTAACAAAAAAAACACAACGTTTTTATACATTTCATAAAACCACCAACATTTTAACTACACTATACACAAATCCTATTACAAGATAAGTTTTTATAATCAAAATCAATACAAATAACCCAATTAGGGTAGTAGTTTTGCCATGTAATTAATAACCAAAAACAGATTATATTATGTCACTAGTAGGAAAAAAATTCCCAGATTTAAATGTTGATGCCATGAATGATATGGGCGACACCTTTAAAGTAAATGTTCTTGAAGAAGCGGTTAACAACAAAAAGAAAGTAGTTTTATTTTGGTACCCAAAAGATTTTACTTTCGTATGCCCAACAGAATTACATGCATTTCAAGCAGCTATTGGCGAATTTGAAAAAAGAAACACGATAGTAATTGGGGCATCTTGCGATACTCCAGAAGTACACTTTGCTTGGTTAAGCACAGCTAAAGATAATGGCGGTATTGAAGGTGTTACTTACCCAATATTAGCAGATAGTAACAGAAATTTATCTAGCATTTTAGGTATTTTAGATATTACTAACGAAACCTATAACGAAGAAACAGGAACTGTTCAAGTAGAAGGCGATAATGTAACATACAGAGCCACCTATATTATTGATGAGGAAGGTACTGTACAGCATGAAAGTATTAACAATATGCCTTTAGGAAGAAATGTTGGTGAGTATTTACGTTTAGTAGATGCCTTAACACACGTACAAGAAAAAGGTGAAGTTTGTCCTGCAAACTGGGAAGAAGGTAAAACTGCAATGGGCGCAAATGCAAAAGCTACAGCCGAGTATTTAGCTGCACATGCCAACTAATAATTAAATTTAAAAAATCCAAATTCCAAAAAACAGTTTATCTAAATCTTGGAGTTTGGATTTTTATTTACAAAAATTCAGAAATGTTATGATTACAGAATTAAACGAAGATAATTTACAAAGTATCGTTTCAGAAAATGATACCGTTGTTGTACAGTATTCAGCAACTTGGTGCGGTAACTGCAGAATTATGAAACCTAAGGTAAAAAAATTGGCTTCAGAACTAGAGGCTATTACTTTTGTTGTTGCAGATGCAGAAAAATTCCCAGAAAGCAGAAAATTAGCAACTGTAGATAATTTACCTACATTTGCAACTTTTAAAAATGGTGTATTAGTAAACCAAGTTCAAACTAATAAATTTGATGTTTTAAAATCGCTAGTTAACGAAGTTGTTTAACGCTTTCGCGGAAAGAAAAAATAGTATTATTTTAATTAGCGAACTCCTTTTATAAAAACAGAATGAAGTTACCAGTAATTAAACACCTTACACAGTTTATCGAAGACAACGACGAAGATTTTGTTGTTGAAACGATTGAAACCTTAGAAGCACTAACAGAAGTTCCTTCGTTAAAAGATGAAGAGTTAGATGTTATAGGCGAGTTAATATCCAATATGTACGGCGCTATTGAAGTTAATAAAATGACAAAAAGCGGCACACCTAAAAAAGAAGCTTTAAATAGTTTTATGAGCCGCGTTATGGGTTCTATAGACAAATAGTTTAAACAAAAACTTCCATATTAAAAACCACTTTGCATAAGCACAGTGGTTTTTTTTTGTTTAAAAAATAGTTTAAAATAAATTAATACCACATTTCTAATTTAAAATAAAGCATACTAACCAAGAAAGGTTTATATACCAATTAAAATTTTAAAATAAAACTAATAACTCTTTTCTATCCCACCTCTATTTCAAAATCAAACAAAACCGTAGCTAAGACTATGCTTTTGATTTTCTTTCTCATATAAGCACGATATAATTCAAGTTCTTTAGCCTAGTTTTAAATCATATTTGGTGTTAGATCAAAAAAAAGTGGTTTTATAACATAGCTTAACAAAGGAAGAAAAATAAAATTTAGCTAAATAAAACACATTATAAGTGAACGCTAAAAAAGAAAACAAATAGCTTTTGCCAGAAATAAAACTAAACTTACATTTGCCCATTAAAAGAGGCATTATACACTAAGTAACTAACATTTTAGTATCCAAACGCAAAAAACATAATAATAATAATAATAATAATAATAATAATAATGAAAAAAATTACACTTGCAACCTATCTTACATTATGTCTATTAACCAATCTACTTAATAGCCAAACTATAACAGAATTCTCTACAGGCTATAATAGTCTAGAAGGCATCGCGATAAACTCCAATAATGAGGTTTATGTTTCAGAACGCGATTCCGGAAAAATATTCAAAATAGATTCCTTAGGCATGGAGACACTAATTGAAACTGCAGGAGGCTTTGCGCATGATATGGTATTTGATCTTAACAACAACCTATACATTACAGAACCATTCACTGATAAAATTTCGGTAATAGATAACGCTACAGGTATTAAGAGTACACATATCTCCACTAATGGAATAGGCAGTTCACCTTACGGGGTTGCCTTTTACAATAACTTACTTTATTTCTCGTCTGAAAATAACGCAAAAGTTATTAGAATAAACGAAGATTTAACAACTGCTGAATATGCTACAGATTTTTTTACACCCGAAGGCATTGCTTTTGATGCTATTGGCAACCTATATGTAGCCGATCGTAACGAAAGAAAATTACTTAAAATCACACCTGATGGTGTCAGATCAATCATTGCAAGTAATATAAAAAACATTAGAGGTGTAGCTGTATCCCCAAAAAATGACATCTATTTTACCATGCATAATGAATTTCCATTAGAAAATAAAATCATTAAATATGATCCTATAATGAATACCATAACAGATTTCGTGACTACCATGTTAAATCAACCTAGAGCGCTAGAAATTGACAATATTGGAAACATGTACGTTACAAATCTTGGAGATGGAAAAGTAATTAAAATATTTGACGAGTCGTTAAAACCGCTTCCAACTATAAATATCCCAGACAATAACTTCAAAACTGTATTACTAAATAACACATCAATTAACACCAATGGAGACAATGATATACAAGTGTTTGAAGCAGAAAATTACAGTGGAGAAATAGACGTTATTGATAAAGAAATCACAGATCTTACAGGAATAGAAGGTTTTAAGAACATTACAATATTACGATGCCAAAATAATGCTATTACTAATTTAGATGTATCTCAAAACACAAAGCTACTAGTTCTTGAATGCGGTAAAAATCAGCTAATAAGTTTAGATTTATCAGAAAACACAAATTTATGGGGCGTAAGTTGCTCAAACAACCTACTAACCAACCTAACACTAAACGCTAGTTCTTCATTATCCTCTCTAATTTGTAGAAACAACAAACTTTCTGCCTTAAATCTTGCCAACTACTCCTTACTCGAAACCTTATGGTGTAATGACAATAATTTAACCATGCTAAACGTTACGGGAAACTCCAGCTTAAACCGTTTTCGTTGTAGCTCGAACAAACTGCAGGTACTCGATATTTCTACAAACATAAATTTAAAATATTTAGAGTTTGATGGAAACCAGATAACAAATATAGATACTTCAAATAATTTATTATTAGAAACCATAAATGGGAGTCGAAATAATTTAGGAAACATTGATATAACTTTAAACACAGCTTTAAAAAGCATTGCATATTTTCAAACTGGCTTAACCACTTTAGATGTCTCCAAAAATATCGATTTAGAGGAGATTTCAATAACCAATAACCAACTAGAAAATTTAGACGTAACCAACAATGTTAATTTAAAACGCCTTTTTGTTAATAGAAATTTGCTAAGCACCATAAACTTAACCAATAACAATCTTTTAACTAACCTACAGATAGCAGATAATAAATTTACCGAAATAAACTTAACCTCCAATAGAAATTTAACAAGTTTATTTGCTTACAATAATAATTTAACACAATTAGACCTGTCGCAAAACCCTGAACTATCTGTCCTTTATTGCTACGACAATAACCTAGAAACTTTAAATATAAAAAATGGCAATAATATGAATATTAGTTCAAATCTGTTTAGAGCAGAAAATAACAGTAATTTGAGCTGTATTTTAGTGGACGATAAAATGTATAGCAGTAATAATTGGTTAAATATTGATACCGTAAGCACTTTTATCGAGGAAGAAACAGAATGCCCTACAACGTTGTCTAATTCTAATTTTAGAGAAACAGATTTAAAAATCTATCCAAATCCAACGTCAAATTACATACGCATAAGCATACCATATAAAAAAATTACTATTTACACTATTCAAGGTAAAGAAATATTATCTAGTAGCGCGCCAAATATAAATATTAAAAACTTACATAAAGGTATGTATTTAATAAAAATTGAGGCACAAAACAGTAATACGTATACAAATAAATTAATAAAAAAATAGACACAACAATAGTTATTTCTTAAAAACCACTTTGCATAAGCACAGTGGTTTTTTTTTTGTTTTAAAAATAGTAAAACATAATATTATTAGGTGCTAAAATATTTAAGAAGATAAGCGTTAAAAAGAATTGAAACCAATTTTAACACTTAAATAACAGTAAAATAAACAACTATATAAATAGTTTTTATATTTTTAACAGGAAACAAACTTAATACCTTTAACTACTATCAAAATAAATAATGTATTCTGTTTGTTTTTTTTGTTTACACTAATCCTTATTATTATTTTAAATTAAAAAAAACAGAAAATGAATTTATCAAAAATATTATCTGACATAAAACTGAAAAACGCTCAAAATATTCCTGCCGAAAAATGGGAAATCATGGAGCGCAGTACTAATCAACTAAAAGAAAATGCTTTAGGAGCAAAAGCCATAGGAAAAGGCGCTGTATTTCCTCCTTTTACTCTGCCAGATATTAATGGCAAAAAAAAGCATTTAATAGATTTTAATAATGATTTTTTAATCATCTCGTTCTATAGAGGTGGTTGGTGTCCATTTTGTAACCTGGAATTAAAAGCCCTTCAAAATATTATTCCAGAATTAAATAAATTAAATACAGATTTGGTAGCCATTACACCGGAAACTCCAGACAATTCACTTTCAACTTCAGAGAAAAACGAATTATCGTTTTCGGTACTTAGTGATATTGATAATACTTATGCCAAATCATTAGGTTTAGTATTTGAACTACCTAAAGATTTAATAGCAGTTTACAAATCTTTTAATATTAATTTAGATAAGCACAATAATAATCAAGATTACGAACTACCAATGCCAGCAACATATATCCTTAACAAGGATAAAAAAATTATTTACAGCTTTGTACCCGAAGATTATACAGAACGATTAGATCCAGAGGCTATTATTGAAGTTTTAAAAACACACTCTACATTGTAGGCATAAATTAAGTTTCCACTAAATTACCTTGAGATAGCAATAAATTAATAAAACTAGACCTTTATTGCTATCTTGAAAAAAAATCTGTAAATTTAGAATTCAAGTACCAATCCTAGTAGATATTATTATTTTTACAGAAATAAAATATCTTTTTTACTATACTCAAATCTTATTTATTAACAAAAGCTACCTGCAACATTTGAAAGTTAAATAAACACTAAAACAACCTCTACAACTAGTATCTTTTTTATATTTGGTTTATATCTTAAAAAACGTATGAAAAAGCATTTACTATATTCTTTAATAGCAGTCCTCAGTATAACCAGCTCTTACAGCCAAAAACCTAAAACACCTTCATCCGCACAGATTTACGAATCTATACAGAAGCTAAACTTTTTAGGTTCCGTTTTATATGTCGCAGCACACCCAGACGATGAAAATACACGGTTAATCTCATACTTATCCAATCATGTAAAAGCAAGAACAGCATACTTATCATTAACACGCGGCGACGGTGGGCAAAATTTAATAGGTCCAGAAATAAGAGAACTTTTAGGCGTTATAAGAACTCAAGAGTTATTGGCAGCACGACGTGTAGACGGTGGTGAACAAATTTTTACAAGAGCAAACGATTTTGGCTACTCTAAACACCCAGACGAAACCTTAGAAATTTGGAATAAAAATCAAGTATTAAGCGATGTTGTTTTAGCCATACGGCAATTTAAGCCAGACATTATTATAAACCGATTTGACCACAGAAGCCCTGGCACAACACATGGCCACCACACAGCATCTGCCATGCTAAGCATGGAAGCTTTTAATTTAGTTAACAACAAATCTGCCTTCCCAGAGCAACTAAAGCAAACTAGTGTTTGGAAACCACAACGCCTTTTTTTTAATACCAGCTGGTGGTTTTATGGAAGTAAATCTAAATTTGACGCTGCCGATAAAAGCAACATGTTAAGTTTTGATATTGGCACATATTACCCATTAAAAGGCATGAGTAATAATGAGTTGGCGGCACTAGCTAGTAGTCAGCATTTATGTCAAGGTTTTGGGCGTTTGGCACAGCGCGGCACACAAACAGAATATATCGAATTTTTAAAAGGCGAGCCGCTTACAGATAATCATGACATTTTCTCGGGAATTGAAACTTCTTGGAATCGTATAAAAGGCGGTAAAAAAATTGGTGCTATTTTAAATAAGATTGAAGCTAACTTTAATTTTAAAGAGCCATCCACACATATTACAAAACTAGTAGAAGCTTACCAATTATTACAAAAAGTAGAAAACCAACATTGGAGAAATAAAAAATCGGAAGAACTTAAGGCCATTATTCAAATGTGTGCCGGTTTATACCTAGAAGCATCTGCAACCACTAATTGGGCCACACAAAATGACAATGTAAAACTAAACTTAGAAGTATTAAACAGAAGTAAAACCCCTATAAGCTTAATAAGCATAAACAACAGCAACAATGTAACTATTTCAAAAAACATACACCTTAAAAATAATGTAAAATACAATTTTAAAGAAGCTATAAAGATACCTACAAACACAAAACCCACAACACCATATTGGCTAAACGAAAAAGGCACATTAGGGATGTACAAAGTAGACGATATGGGTATAATTGGTAAACCTGAAACACCACGAACGTTCAATATAAATTTTAATGTTCTTATAAATAAAACACTAATAACATTTACCAAACCTGTTATCCAACGATTTTCCAAACCAGACAAAGGTGAGTTATACCGCCCTTTTGAAATTATTCCAGAAGCCTCTGCTAAAATTACAGAACAGGTTATAATATTAGATAACAATGAACAACGCAATATTACAGTAGTCGTAAAAGCCGGTAGAGACAACCTAAAAGGCAGCGTGGAAATTAACCACCCAAGTAATTGGAATATACGTCCTAAAAGCCAAGAAATAGCTATCGCACACAAAAATGAAGAACAAACTTTTACTTTTACAGTAACACCACCTAAAACACAAAGTGAAGCCTATATAAATCCCGTTATACATATAGGAAATAGTAATTACTCCAAAATGCTTATTGGTATTGATTATGATCACATACCCTACCAAACCGTATTACTGCCTAGCGAAAGTAAAATTGTACGTTTAGATATTAAAAAACGAGGTAAAAACATTGCCTATATTCAAGGCGCTGGAGATGTCGTACCAGAAAGTTTGGAACAAATTGGTTACCATATTAGTCTTATTTCACCCGAGGATATCAACCCAGAAATGCTTAGTAAATTTGATGCCGTAGTAGTTGGTATTAGAGCTTATAATATCCTGGAAGCATTAAACTTTAAACAACAGCAATTATTCAACTTTGTTGCTAATGGAGGAAATATGGTTGTACAATACAACACCAACCGTCGTATTAAAGTGGATAATATTGCACCTTATAATTTAACACTATCTCGCGACAGGGTAACCAATGAAAATGCAGAGGTTAGATTTTTAAACCCAACGCACGAGGTATTAAATGCACCCAACAAAATTACTCAAAATGACTTTAAAGGATGGACACAGGAACGCGGCTTATACTTTCCGGAGTCTTGGGACAAAGCGTTTACACCCATTCTTTCCATGAATGATAAAGGGGAAACCGCAAAAGACGGCAGTTTATTAATTGCTAAACACGGCAAAGGGTATTACGTTTATACAGGCTTAAGTTTTTTTAGAGAATTTCCTGCAGGCGTTTCTGGTGCCTATCGCTTATTTGCAAATATCTTATCTTTAGGAAAAAACGACGCAATTAAAAACAGTAAACTAAACGATTAACCATGACCGAAAGCGAACCCAAAAAACAAACCTGGCTTAAATTATATTCTGTTGTTTTAATAGCTAACGCTATTTATCTCTTAGCGTTTTACATGATTTCAAAAGCTTTTTAACTATGCAAATTTTAAGTTGGATTGATTGGTCTGTTCTTTGTTTTACATTAATAGCCATTGTTAGCTATGGCACTTACCAAACGCGAGGCAGTAAAAACGTTACAGATTACCTCAGAGGTGGAAACACATCTAAATGGTACACCATAGGGTTATCGGTTATGGCTACACAAGCTAGTGCTATTACATTTTTATCTACTCCAGGTCAAGCCTTTAACGATGGTATGGGGTTTGTACAATTTTATTTTGGTATCCCCATTGCTATGGTGGTTATCTGCATGGTTTTTATTCCCTTATACCACCGCTTAAAAGTATACACCGCTTACGAGTTTCTTGAAAACAGGTTCGATTTAAAAACACGAACATTAGCCGCTATTTTATTTTTAATACAGCGTGGCTTGGCTGCCGGCATAACTATTTTTGCACCTGCCATTATACTATCTGTAGTATTAGGTTGGGATTTACTTACTTTAAACGTTATTATAGGGTTTTTGGTAATCGTTTACACGGTATCTGGCGGTACACGGGCCGTAAACGTTACTCAAAAGCACCAGATGGTTGTTATTTTTATAGGTATGCTAGTAGCTTTTTGTTTAATTGTAGACAAACTTCCACAAGATATAACGTTTAGTAAAGCTTTAGATATTGCAGGCGCTAGCGGTAAAATGGAAGTCCTAGATTTTTCCTTCGATTTAAATAACAGATATACCTTTTGGAGTGGTATTATTGGCGGTACCTTTTTAATGCTTTCCTACTTCGGGACAGACCAAAGCCAAGTACAGCGGTATTTATCTGGTAAATCTGTTAAAGAAATGCAACTGGGCTTAATATTTAATGGTATTTTAAAAGTGCCCATGCAATTTTTTATTCTGCTTGTTGGCGTTATGGTATTTGTATTTTATCAATTTAATGAAGCTCCTGTAAACTTTAATCCAACAGCAACAGAACTGGTTTTAAACTCAGCATACGCAGAAGATTACAAAGCACTTCAAAAAGAACAGCAACAGGTATTTCAAAACAAACAAAAAGTAATAACAGCATATACAAATACAGAAAATACAAAGTACGCAAAATTAATTGCAGAAGCTAATGCAGCAAGTAATACAATTAGAAAAGAAGCTAGAGATTTAATTAACAAAGCATCAGAAAAAAAAGGCATAAAAGCAGAAAGTAATGATAAGGATTATGTTTTCATTCATTTTATACTAACCAATTTGCCTCGCGGTTTAATTGGTTTATTATTGGCCGTAATTTTAAGCGCTGCTATGTCTAGTACAGCTAGCGAGTTAAATGCTTTGGGATCCACAACAACTATCGATCTCTACTTACGTAATAGCGGCACAAAAACAGAAGCACAACAAGTAAAAATATCCAGATGGTTTACACTTTTATGGGGTATCATGGCTATAGGTGTTGCCTGTGTTGCTAACCTTGCCGAAAATTTAATACAATTAGTAAATATAATAGGCTCCATATTTTATGGGAATGTTTTGGGTATTTTTCTACTTGCATTCTTTTTTAAATTTGTAAAAGGAAACGCTGTTTTTATAGCTGCCTTAATTACTCAGGTTCTTGTTATTTCGTTATACTTTCTAGATTTGTACCATATTATAAATCTGCCTTTTTTATGGCTTAATTTTGTTGGCTGTATGATTGTTATTGTAATTGCTAGTTTAATTCAATTTATAATGCCTAATGGACAAACAAAAAAATCTTAAAACAATTAATTGGGGCATTATTGGCTTAGGCAGTATTGCCCATAAATTTGCTGCCGATTTACTAACCATTAAAGGCGCCAAGCTTTACGCCGTAGCTTCGCGCAACCAAGACAAAGCAAACACCTTTGCTACAACTTACAATGCCACAAAAGCGTATAGCAAATACGAAGCTTTAGTAAAAGACTCTAATATAGATGCTATTTATATAGCAACACCCCATGCATTACATAAACAAAATACACTATTATGTTTAAACCACAATAAGGCGGTTTTATGCGAGAAACCTTTAGCTATGAACAGCGCAGAGGTTAACACCATGCTTACCAAAGCAACAGAAAAAAATATATTGCTAATGGAAGCCATGTGGACGTATTTTTTACCGCACTACCAATATGTATTAAATACGTTAAACAAGAAATTATACGGAGACCTTGTTAAGCTAGAAGCAGATTTTGGATTTTATAGGGATTTTGACAACTCCGCAAGACTATTTAATAAAGCCTTAGGAGGTGGTAGCCTACTCGATATTGGCATTTACCCCATCTTTGTGGCCTTATCTACTTTAGGAATTCCTAAGAACATAGTAGCCCAAGCCACTTATTTTAATAATGGTGCAGACGCTTCATGCACCATGAATTTTGAATACGCTAACGCAAAAGCCATTTTAAAAAGCACATTAATAGAAGATACGCCTACCGAGGCTATTTTCCACTGCCAAAACGGTATTATAAAAATAAACAGTCAATTTCACGCACCTACAACGGTATCTTTAATACCAAAAGTAGGTAAAACAGAAATTATCGAATTTAATAGCGATACGATTGGCTACAATTATGAAGCCATTCACTTTAACACTTTATTGCGAGAACAAAAAACGGAAAGCAACATTATGACTTTTGGCTTTAGTAAACAACTTATTAAAACTTTAGATGATGTTAGAGCAAAAATAAACTTAAGTTATTAATTAGTAACCTTTAGCGAACTAATACAACAAACAACTGCGTTAGGGATTGAACGGCCTGTTTAAGCTCCCCGACTTTTTTGGAGGGAGCGCGTAGTGAAAGCCCGACCCTTGTGGTAACGCCCAACACCTTTAAATTCAACCAATTGTAAAGTCTCAAAAAAAAAGCGCAATTTTTTAATTGCGCTTTTTAATACTACAAATAAGGAAAAACCAATACTACATTGCTCCCCACTCTTTTAAAGAATCTTTATTCATCTTTACATAATCTGCATTTCCAGCCTTTTCAGCATGCACTAAAGAAGCTTTAGCAGCAGCAATAGCACCTGTTTTATTTCCCGCTTCTGCGTGTATTAAAGATTGTCTTCTTAACATCCAAAAACGCGGTTGGTCTTTTGTCATATCAACAGCTTTATCAATCCATTCTACGGCTTTATTAATATTTTTACCTGATTCTAAATAATATGTAGCAGCCGAGTAAAAATCTTGTGCTCCAGGGCCAGTCATTACCTTATTAATACTAGCAGAAACTGCAGCATCTGTTGGTACAGTAAATGGTACAGCTACATATTTTTTTGCCCAAAGTATTTCTAATGTCGCGCCAGTATTAGACAAATCACTAACTTGAATGGTAAAAGACTCTATGTGAGATGATCCCATTTCTACGTTAGTTTTTACTCTAGCCGCCACTTTTGCATCGTCCCAATTTCTTGGCGTTCCCCAATTCTCGGTATCAGTATAAAAGTAAACCTCCCAACTTTTTTTACTTGGTTTTGTAAAAATAGCATAAGATCCTGCTTTAAGTGTTTGCCCAGCTATAGTAGCATCCGTACTAAAAGTAATTATCGAATTTTTATTAGCACCAGTTCTCCACATTTTACCATAAGGAACTAAGTCTCCAAAAACAGATCTACCTTTAACACCTGGTCTCGAGTATTCCAAAGTTACATCTGTAAGACCTACTTTTTGTTCTAACTTAGAAAAAGGACTAGGTTGTGGTGTTGTAATTTGTGCATTTACTGCAAAAAACGATGCACAAGTCATAAATAATACTAACAATTTTTTCATAGTGATAATTTTAACGAATTTATGTTTTAAGACATCAAAATTAGACAATCTAAATTCGCTTATTGTTAACAAAAACTTAAAAATATAGCACCCCGTATTTCTTACATTAATAAGGGCGTTACCACAAAAGGGTCGGGCTTGCGGCAGTCGCTTTTTTGTGTTGCATAGGCGCAACAACACAAAAAGAGCTCCAACAAACGCCTTAATCCCTAACGCAAAATAGAAACTATAAAAAACATTAAGGTATCTTACATAAAAAGCACATTTATAGCGCTATTTATTACGTAAAAACTAACTTACTTTTAAGACTAATAAGTATAATATGTATAACTTTTATTAGCGCAATCGTACTTGCTGTTTTTAAAAGTAATTATCTAAATTTATTCTATACATTAAGCGCTACATTTGAATGCTACTACTGCTTCACCTTCTTGCAACTTAGTTAACAAAGCGTACTACTTCCAGCACTATAAATTGTAGTTATTTAGCTATTTGTTATTTTGTTTAACTTTATGCTAAAACCGTTAAACATTTTGTATCTTTGTTTTAAACGTTACATAATTATGGCAAAGAAAAAAACAGTTTCAAAAAACGACATTATTACTTTTTATATGGATTATGTGTTAGAACATGATCACGATCCTAAAACGGTATTTGCTTTTGCTAAAATGAATAATTTTGAGGAAGCACTTTTTTACGAGCACTTTGCATCCTTCGAGGTTATCGAAAAAGGTATATTTGAAGCCTTTTTCTCAAACTCCATTACAGCATTAAACAAAAGTGAAGATTATAACATGTTCGATGCTAGAAATAAACTACTAAGCTTCTATTACACGTTTTTCGAAAATTTAACAGCAAACAGAAGCTATGTTAAACACGTTTTAGATAAATACAAAACCGACCTTAAAGGTTTAAAAATGCTTTCGGGATTAAAGAAGCATTTTACAACCTATATTAGTGAGTTAGGTATTCAATTGTTGGATGTTAAACAAAACCAACTTGAAAAACTGCAACAAACTGGCCTTAAGGAAACTGCTTGGTTACAACTATTACTAACCATGAAATTCTGGCTAGACGATACGTCTCCAGCTTTTGAGAAAACAGATATTTTCATAGAAAAATCAGTAAACACCACGTTTGATGTTTTAGATGTTGCTCCAATACAAAGCTTAATCGATTTTGGTAAGTTTATTTTTAAGGAAAAGCTTAACATAAACTAAATTCCTTTTAAAAAAGCTACCGTATATTATAAACAGGCAATAAAGAAATACAGGCAAATAGATGAAAACAATAGATAGCATACCAACATCGAAAATCCAAAGGGCTTCCAAATTAGTTTCTACAGGAGCAAAAGTTGGTGTTAATTATTTAAAATATTACGGCGACAAGATTACAAAAACCCAAGAAGAGGCTAAGGACCGTTTAAACAAAAATAATGCTTCCGATATATACGATGGTTTAAAAACCTTAAAAGGAAGTGCGCTTAAAGTAGCACAAATGCTTAGTATGGAGAAAAGCATTATGCCGCAGGCCTATGTTGATAAATTCTCATTGTCTCAATTTTCAGTACCACCCTTATCGCCGCCTTTAGTTATAAAAACATTTAAAAAATATTTTGGAGAACACCCCAATGATCTGTTTGATACTTTTAATGCAACTTCTGTGAATGCTGCAAGCATCGGCCAGGTGCACATTGCAACTAAGAATGGGAAAAAACTTGCTGTGAAAATCCAATATCCAGGAGTTGCAGAAAGTATCGCTTCAGACTTAGCTATGGTAAAACCCATAGCAATGAGTATGTTTAATATAAAAGGAAAAGATTCCGACAAGTATTTTAAAGAGGTAGAGAACAAACTAGTAGAGGAAACCAATTATATTTTAGAGATAGCGCAAAGCAAAGAAATTGTAAGAGCTTGTGGGCACATACCTAATTTATTATTCCCTAATTATTATGAAGATTTATCGTCTGAGCGTATAATCACTATGGATTATATGACAGGCGAGCATCTTTCTGAATTTACCGCTCACAATACAGACCAAAACAAATCCAATATTTTAGGCCAAGCACTTTGGGATTTTTACATGTTTCAAATTCATAAACTAAAAAAAGTACATGCCGATCCGCATCCCGGAAATTTTTTGGTGAATAAGGATGCGAAACTTATCGCCCTAGATTTTGGTTGTATGAAAACCATTCCAATGGACTTTTACATCCCTTATTTCGAATTAGCAAAAGCAGAAAGCCTTGAAGATATGGACTATTTTGTTTCAAAATTATACCAATTAGAAATACTTAGAGCGGACGATAGTAATGAAGAGGTTGCCTTTTTTACAGATTTATTTCATGAAATGCTAAGCTTGTTCACCAGACCATTTCACCAAGAAACATTTGATTTTTCAGACCCTAGTTTCTTCGAAAAAATAGCAGAACTTGGAGAGCGTTTTACAAACAATTCCGAATTAAAGAAAATGAATGCAAACCGTGGGTCTAAACATTTTATTTACATAAACAGAACCTTTTTTGGCCTGTACAATCTTATGTTCGACCTAAAGGCTCAAGACGTAAAAATTAATAATTACTTAAAACTATAAATGAAGTATTTTAGTGCAGCAGACATACAGGAATTAGAGCATATTTATAAAATTAACTTAATGAATAGTTGCTCGGGTTATAAATCGGCAAATTTGTTAGGAACAATTTCGGAAGACGGCGTTGAAAATCTTGCTGTATTCAGTTCCATAACACATATAGGCTCTAGTCCTGCTATTTTAGGCTTTTTTTTACGACCTACAACGGTACCTAGAGGCACGTACGAAAATTTAAAAAAAACAGGATATTATACCATAAACCATATTCATAAAAAAATAACTGAAGATGCACATCATACCTCTGCTAAATACGAATCATCTGTATCAGAGTTTGATGTTACCAGCTTAACTTCAGAATATAAAAATAATTTTTTAGCGCCTTTTGTTCAAGGCGTTCCTGTACAACTGGCCATGGAATTTTTAGAAGAACACCCAATAAAAGCTAACGGAACCATACTTATTTTAGGAAAGGTTGTTGGGTTGTACGTAAATAATAACCTTATTGAGCAAGATGGTTTTATAAACTTAGCAAAAGGTGAAGTTGCCGCAGTAAACGGATTAGATGGTTACGCTGTACCCACTACCAATGCGCGCTACGGCTATCAAAGACCAAAAGACATTAAGTAAAAACTACAACAAGTTTAACACGTGATACATTTTATAACAAAACTCTATGAATATTCTCGTAACAGGAGCTACAGGCTATATTGGCAAGCGTATTATACCTTCATTATTAAATGAAGGGCATACTGTTGTTTGCATTGTACGAGATAAACTTAGAGCAGATAAAAGCTACATAGAAGACGAAAATATTCAAGTTATTGAAGGGGATTTTCTAAAACCTGAAACCCTAATCGATATTCCAAAAAACATTGATGTTGCATATTATTTAATACATTCCATGTCCAACGCTTCAAAGAATTTCGATTCACTTGAAGCGCGTTGTGCTATTAACTTCAAAACCTATTTAGAAACTACTCAGGTTAAACAAGTTATTTATTTAAGTGGTATTTCTAATGACGAAAAACTGTCTAAACATTTAAATTCACGAAAAAAAGTAGAAGAAAAATTAGCCTCAAAGCATTATGCATTAACAGTTTTTAGAGCAGGCATAATCGTGGGATCAGGAAGCTCATCTTTTGAAATAATACGAGACTTAGTTGAAAAACTTCCTATTATGATTGCGCCAAAATGGCTAAACACAAAAACACAACCACTATCTGTTAGGGATGTTTTAATTTTCCTAACAAAAGCTGCAGGAAACGAACATTTATACAATACAACTTACGATGTTTTTGGCCCAGAAGTCCTTACATACAAACAAATGCTTTTACAATTTGCCAAAGTTAGAGGTTTAAAGCGTTCCATTATAACTGTACCAATAATGACGCCCAAATTATCTTCATATTGGCTTTACTTTGTAACCTCAACCTCTTACAGGTTAGCGACTTCCTTAGTAGATAGTATGGGTGTGCAAATAGTAGGTAAACCAAGCGCTATAAACACCATATTAAATGTGCAACCACTTACCTACACCGAAGCCGTATCCTTAGCTTTTGAAAAAATAGAGCAAAATGGCATTATTTCCAGCTGGAAAGATTCCATGGTAAGCAGTGGAAGGCTTATAAATCAATTACACAAATATATTAACGTGCCAACATACGGTTGTTTTAAAGATTACAAAGCGCGTAATGTTATCAATGCAGAAAAAACTATAGATAAAATTTGGGCTATTGGCGGTAAAAATGGATGGTATTATGGCACCATTTTGTGGCGTATTAGAGGCTATATTGATAAACTATTTGGCGGTATTGGTTTACGACGAGGCCGCACAAGCCCAACGGAGCTAGATGCCGGCGACGCTCTAGACTTTTGGCGTGTTATTTTTGCCGACAAGAAACAACAAAAACTCTTATTATATGCCGAAATGCGCTTACCTGGCGAGGCTTGGCTAGAATTTAAAATTGAAGATAATATATTGAAACAGACCGCAACCTTTAGACCTCGCGGCATTTGGGGGCGTCTGTATTGGTATAGTGTATTACCTTTTCACGGCTTTATTTTTACAGGCATGATTAACAAATTAGTTAATGTAAAATAGTCCTGAATTCAACTTTTTTAACCTAAAAAAGCGAAGCGCCTTAAACGTTAATAAATCTTAAAAGTGAATTAGTTAAATTAATATGAAAAAAACGCATTTACCAAGCAAAACATGTATTACATGTAATTTGCCTTTTAACTGGCGAAAAAAATGGAAAAAAAATTGGGAAAATGTTAAATATTGTAGCGAAAGATGCAGGAAAAACAAAAAAGTACAGGTTTAGTTTGGTTTAGAAATGATTTAAGGGTTGAAGACAATTATATTTTAAATAAAGCATCTAAAAACCATAAGTATATAATAGCAGTTTACTGCTTTAACCCAACACAGTTCACTGTTGGTGATTTTGGTTTCAAAAAAACGGATAAATTCCGTGCAAAATTTCTAATTGAAACCATTGAAAATTTAAAAATAAATCTAGCTGCGTTAAATATTGAATTATTTGTTTTTAAAGCCGCACCAGAAAGCTGCATACAAGAACTTGTTACAAAACATAAAGTAACCCATATCTATTCCCAAAAAGAATGGACATACGAAGAAGAACAGGTATTTTATAACGTAGTAAAATCACTACCCAGCAATGTGGTTTTAAATTCCGATTACGATCAATTTTTATTTCCACCAGATGCTATAAACATGCCTATTAACAGTATTCCTAAAGTTTTCACCAATTTTAGGAAACATGTAGAAAAACAAAGTTCTGTAAAAAACTTAGTAACTACGCAACCGCTTTGTCCTTTAGAAAATTTAAAAAACGAAACTACCATACCTCGTTTAAAAGATTTAGGTTTTGAAAATTTTGATGTACATCCAAATTCCGCATTCCCCTTTAATGGCGGTGAAGATGCCGCAATAAACCGGTTGAATAATTACTTTTTTGAAACAAAAAAACTAGGCTTTTATAAAAAAACAAGAAATGGTTTAATTGGTACAGATTTTAGTTCAAAATTTTCGCCTTGGCTAGCAAATGGTAGTATTTCGGCTAGAACCATTTACTGGAAGGTTAAGCAGTTTGAAAAAGAACATTATAAAAACCAATCTACCTACTGGTTAATTTTCGAGTTAATCTGGCGAGATTATTTTAAATATGTTGCATTAAAACATGAGAATAATATATTTAAAATAGGCGGTATACTTAACAAAAATTACGACTGGAGCAAAAACGAAACTGAAATACAGCGTTGGATAAACGGTAAAACCAAATCGGATTTTGTTAACGCAAATATGATTGAATTAAAAAAAACAGGCTGGATGAGTAATAGAGGTAGGCAAAATGTAGCTTCCTTTTTTGCAAAAGACTTAAAACTAGATTGGCGTATTGGCGCCGCTTATTTTGAGTCGCTACTGGTTGATTATGATGTTCATAGCAACTATGGCAATTGGATGTATGTAGCCGGTGTTGGAAACGATCCTAGAGATCGCACATTTAACGTAGCACTGCAAGCAGAGCGCTACGATTCAAACGGTAAATTCCAAGCAATTTGGCTACAAGAACGCCTATTTTAAATATGCAATACACAAACAAACAATAATTACAAGTGTAAGAGAACATGAAAACATTACGATTAATATTAGGTGACCAATTAAACATTAAGCACTCATGGTTTAAAAAAACTGATAAAAACACGCTCTATTGTCTTTTTGAAATGCGCCAAGAAACCGATTATGTAAAACATCACATCCAAAAGGTTATTGGTTTTTTTGCTGCTATGCGTCAGTTTTCAGAAGGTTTAAAAAAACAAAACCACCATGTCGCCTATTTTAATATTAATGATAAACAGAATACACAAAACCTTTCGGAAAATCTGCTATATTTAATTAAATCGCATAGTATTACACACTTCGAATATATTTATCCGGATGAGCATCGATTGGATGTGCAACTAGAAAAATTCTGCGAAAGTTTAAACATAACATCAAATGTCGTTTCTGGAGAACATTTTTATACAAACCGTGAAGATTTAGCTGTTTTTTTTAAAGGCAAAAAACAACACCTCATGGAAAATTTTTATCGCGACATGCGAAAAAAACATGATATTTTAATGGTCGCAGATCAGCCAGAAGGCGGTAAGTGGAATTACGATAAAAGCAATAGAAATAAATGGAAAGGTAACCAAGGCGATATACCTCATTACAGGTTATTTAAAAACGATGTCACAACAATAAAAAAAGACATAGAAAAGGCAAGTATTAAAACCATAGGTAAGTTTGAAACAAAAACATTCCCCTACCCTATTACACGAATACAAGCATTAGATCAACTTAAATATTTTTGCGAGTATCTTCTAGTTCATTTTGGAGATTATCAAGATGCTATGCACACGGATGAGGATTATTTATTTCATTCACGCTTATCATTCGCCATGAACTTAAAACTCATAGCGCCAAGAGATGTTGTTAATACGGTTATGAACTATTACCGTAAACACGACGATACCATAAACATTTCGCAAGTAGAAGGGTTTGTTAGGCAGGTTATTGGTTGGCGCGAGTATATGCGCGGCATGTACTGGGCTAATATGCCTGAGTACAAACAAAAAAACGCGCTTGAAAACCATAATGAACTTCCTGAATTTTTCTGGACAGGAAAAACAAAAATGAATTGCTTAAAGCATGCTATTACAAACTCATTAGATAACGGCTACGCACACCATATACAGCGTTTAATGATTACGGGAAACTACGCCCTTTTAACACAAACCAACCCCGATGCTGTTGATGCTTGGTACCTAGGTATATATGTAGATGCCATTGAGTGGGTGCAACTAACCAACACAAGAGGCATGAGCCAATTTGCCGATGGTGGAAAAATAGCTACAAAACCTTACGTTTCTTCAGGTTCTTATATTAATAAAATGAGTAATTACTGTAGCGGATGCCTCTATAACAAGAGTAAAAAAACCGAAGATGATGCTTGCCCTTTTAATAGTCTTTACTGGAATTTTTTAGATGAAAAGCGCATTTTTTTAGGTAATAATTTTAGAATGAAGATGATGTACAGTTTACTTGACAAAATGGACACCACAGTTTTACAGAACATAAAAAAGAAAGCACAACACATAATAGCTCATCAAGATGAATACTAAACCCCACATACATATAGTTTGGTTAAAACGGGATTTACGCTTGCAGGATAATGAAGCCATTTTTAATGCTTTAAAAACAGGCCAACGTATTTTAATACTTTATAGTTTTGAACCAATGTTAATGAATGATCCACATTATAGCGATCGTCATTGGAATTTTATTAAAGAATCCTTAATAGATTTAAATACTTGTTTAAAACCTTATAACTCTAAAGTATTAGTTGTACAGTCTGATATTATTGCGGTAGTTAATCAATTGCTAAGTAACTATAAAATTAATGCTGTTTACTCACACCAAGAAACAGGTATTCGAGTAACATATGAAAGAGACAAAACCTTTAAACGGTTTTGCAAAAATAATTTAATCACCTGGCACGAAAACATAAATAACGGCGTAACTCGTGGTTTAGAAAATCGTGAAAACTGGACCGAATTGTGTAATGCTTTTTACGAAACACAACCGCTTAAATTTACGCCAAAACAAAACCAATTATTAACCCTAGCAGATATTGAAGCGCTTGAAAACTATTTTAATCTGCCAAACTTGAAGACCGATATTAACGCTCCATTTCAAAAAGGAGGACGTACCATGGGACTTAAATATCTAAAATCTTTTTTTAACCATCGCTATTCCAATTATATGTTTAACATTTCAAAACCGGACTTAGCGCGTAGTAGTTGCAGTAGAATATCGCCTTACATTGCCTGGGGCAACTTATCTGTAAGAGAAGTATATCATGAAGCTTACCATTTAAAAGCAACATCCAAGCATAAAAAAGCACTAGAAGCCTTCATGTCTAGACTTCGATGGCAAGCACATTTTGTACAAAAATTTGAAATGGAGCACACCATGGAAGAGGCTAGCATAAACAAAGGCTTTCATAAACTAAAAAAAAGGATATCAAAAATTTATAAAGATGCTTGGGAAACAGGAACAACAGGATATCCATTAGTAGATGCATGCATGCGTTGTTTAAATGAGACCGGCTACCTAAACTTCCGCATGCGCGCTTTGGTCGTTTCGTTTTTTACACACAACTTATGGCAACCTTGGCAGGAAGCTACCACGCATTTATCTCAAATGTTCTTAGATTTTGAACCCGGAATACACTTTCCGCAACTACAAATGCAAGCGGGTGAAACAGGAACTAATATGCTTAGAATTTACAACCCCATAAAAAACAGCCTAGAACATGACCCAGAAGCAAAATTTATAAAAAAGTGGGTTCCCGAATTAGCAGACCTAGACACACCTTTTGCACACCAACCCTACTTAATGACCGAGTTAGAGCAGCAATTTTATAATTTTAAACTGGGTGAAAATTACCCGCACCCAATTGTAGAATTGGAAGCTACAAGAAAAAAGGCAGGTGATACCTTATGGAAACTTAGAAAAAATAAAGAAGTAATAGAAGAAAGTAAAAGAATACTTCGCAGACACACTCTGAATCGTAAATCGTTTAAAAATTAGAGACCATTATAAACTCTAAAAGTTAATAAATATATAATTTTGTTTAACTTTTAGCGTAAAAAATTAAACATTTTGTATATTTGATTTAAGAAAGAAAGCATGATTTTAGACTCTACACATAAAAATAAAGAAGAAAAAAAGCTAATTGAAAATTTAATAGGTAAACCGTTTTCTTTTTTAGAAGCCTTTAAAATGAAAGGAGTAGGCTCAAAACGCATGATTATAAATGGTGTTAGCCCTAACTTAGAGACCTATTTAAATAAAGTAGCAGATGCAAATTATGCTAATATCGAACTTAGAAAAAAAGGCATAATAATATTTATTAACAAAGGGCTAAAAAACTTTACTTGGATAATTCCCTATTACCAATTAGTAATTTATAAAACTAATGGCGCTAGCATACATGCCCAGGGCAAGTTTATACACTTTAAAAACAGCAAAACATTTAAAGAAAATAAAAGATTTTTCGACAAGATGTTAAATGAAAAAATTAAGTACGACGAACAATTTAATTTTCAAAATGCATGACCTTAACCATAGAAGAAACAGATAGAATAATTGAAATGGCATGGGAAGATAGAACAACTTTTGATGCTATTAATTTCCAATTTGGATTAAAAGAGCAGGATGTTATTAAATTAATGCGCAAAGAAATGAAACCTAGCAGCTTTAGGCTTTGGAGAAAGCGCGTACAAGGGAGACGTACTAAGCACGAAAAATTAAGGGTTTTTGAAAAAGGGCGTTTTAAATGTAGTAGACAAAAGCAGATTACACACAACAAAATTTCGAAACGATAAAGAAAAAAAATTTCGAAATTTATCTACGTTTTCAAACTATGGAGCATATTAATATTTAGAGTATGAATAACCAATATATTTTTAATAATTAATGCTATACAACAATACTTTAACACTTTGATTACGTCCTATTTAAATGCGTTTTCTAGCAAAAAAATACAGTTTTCGTATTTATTTCCTGTTTTATTACAATAAAATTTGGTAAATCGCATAATTTTGTTAAATTACGAAATTATATTAATTATTACTATTTATGGATTTAATAGAAAGAGCAGAAGAATTTGAACAACGTAAAATGAGATCACTTTCAACTAGTGATCGTGTTAAGCTTTCTAGAGAGGTTAAAGCCTTAATTTTAGAGCTAAACGAGGTTTACAAGGAAAATAAAGATAACAATATCATGGACATAATGAAACGTCTAACGGTAATTAAAAAAAAGATAGAGAAACGACTTAAAGGTCGAATGTAAAATTACATACCAACTTCAACAAAAATTAAAGTAAGAGGTCTGGTATAAAAACAGTAAAGGTTTGGGTAAACCATAACAATTACCTAATAAAGATATGAAGACAGTAATAGTTGTTGGTGGAAGTAAAGGTATTGGTAAAGCATTAGTTGAAAAATTACTAACGCACAGTAAGGTAGTAAACATTAGTCGATCTGAATCTGAACTATCTCATGAAAACCTAACACACCACAACTGTGATATTACAGCAGATGAGTTACCAAACATTGAAAATGCAGACGGTCTGGTTTATTGCCCAGGCAGCATTAATTTAAAACCGATATCGCGATTGAGTATCGATGATTTTAAAAACGACTTTGAAATAAATGTTATTGGTGCTGTAAAATCAGTTCAAAAATATCTTCCTATTTTAAAAAAAGGAACTAAACCTGCCATTGTACTTTTTAGTACTGTCGCTGCAAAATTAGGTATGCCCTACCATGCTAGTGTAGCAGTCTCAAAGTCCGGTATTGAGGGTTTAGTTAAATCGTTAGGAGCCGAATTAGCGCCTACTATCAGA
The DNA here is from genome assembly GCA_937958265.1 of uncultured Algibacter sp. Lineage (GTDB taxonomy): Bacteria > Bacteroidota > Bacteroidia > Flavobacteriales > Flavobacteriaceae > Algibacter_B. Next base: position 130,525 of record CALGNX010000003.1, read on the forward strand.
GTAAATGCCATTGCGCCTACGGTTACAGATACCGATCTTGCGTCTAAACTACTGCGAAACGACAAAATGATAGAAAATATTACCGATCGCCATCCGCTAAAAAAGTTTTTAGCACCCTCTGAAGTTGCCGATATGGCTAATTTTTTACTTTCGGAAAGTTGTGCATCAATTTCAGGACAAATTTTTGAAATGGATTGTGGTATCGTAAGTTTTAAATTGTAAAATTATGAATCCCTTCAAAGCTTTTATAGCAACTTTAAGTAGTAAAGGAAGTGTTACTAAAAAAATGGATATTCAGTCAATTTACGATATAAAAATAAATGCGCTAACCGGACAGCCCATAGACCTGAGTCAATACAAAGGTAAATTTATACTCTTTGTTAATGTTGCATCTAAATGTGGTTTTACATCGCAATACAAAGATTTACAAAAGTTATATAACAAATACGAAGACAAGCTTCAGATTATTGGTGTACCGTGTAATCAATTTGGCAACCAAGAGCCAGGAAATGCAGAAACAATAAGTTCCTTTTGCGAAATGAATTATGGGGTTACTTTTTTAATAACAGAAAAGACCAATGTTAAAAACCCTAATCAGCACCCGTTGTATAGTTGGTTAACCCAAAAAATAAATAACGGTGTTAAGGACTCTTCTGTAAAGTGGAATTTTCAAAAATACTTGGTTGATGACAAGGGAAACCTGGTTGATTATTATATTTCTACAACTAGCCCCAACAGCTCAAAAATTACTAAACATCTAAAATAAGGTTTGACCACACAAACTAGCTAAACAACATTAGCAGATTTTTAAGATTAAAATACCTATTTAGTACTATTACGTACCTACTAAATAGTTATACCAACTGTATAATATTTTATTTAATATAACCCGAGAACGAAATGAAAATATTAAAATTTACAGTTCTATTTTTGGTTATTAATTTTGGCGCTCTTGCGCTAGGAAGTTGGTTAATGGATAATGGACCAATTTCACCTTGGTACGCAAACTTAAACAAAGCACCATGGACACCTCCAGGATGGATTTTTGGAGTAGCATGGACGTGTATTATGGTTTGTTTTTCCGTTTTTATGGCATACTTATATAATATAATTCCTAACAAAAATATAACGCCCCTATTTTTGCTACAATTGGTATTAAATGTTTCTTGGAATTATGTTTTTTTTAATAAACAACTCATCTTTATTGGCTTTATAATTATAGGCCTTCTTACCCTTACAATTGCCCTATTTCCCTATCGCTTTAAAAAAGAAATGGGTACAAAGATTCTATTGATTGCTCCCTACTTGATATGGCTCTGTATTGCCACTTCTTTAAATGGCTACATTTTACTCTATAACTAACAATTAATAGGCACTGCAAAAACAAAATAAAGAACCTGAATATTCAAATAAGATGAAAATACATACATTCCACAGAAAACAAAATTTACCTATTAGTATAGATGAGGCTTGGAGTTTTTTATCCAATCCTGAAAATTTAAAAACTATTACACCAAATTACATGGGGTTTAATATTTTATCTGGTGCAGATAGACCCATGTATGCAGGACAAATAATCCAATATATTGTTACGCCAATTTTAGGTATAAAAACCAAATGGGTTACAGAAATTACTCATGTTAAGGACAAACATTATTTTGTTGATGAACAACGATTTGGCCCCTACGCGCTATGGCACCATAAACATTTTATTAGACCTATTGAGGGTGGCATAGAAATGGAAGATATTATAGACTATAAGGTGCCCCTGGGTATTCTTGGCCAGCTTGTGCATCCTTTTTTAGTTAAGCCTAAATTGGAGGAAATTTTTAAATGCAGAAAAGAACGGCTAGAAGAACTATTTGGAGTTTACAAATAGGCTGTTCTAATTACAGTACTCAAACTAGCATCTGCACCTTGTAATAAATAAAAAACCCACGTAACAACGGAACTAAAATTTTATAAAAAATATAAATATTTTACATTTTTATTGCACTACGTTTTAAAAAATTAATAATACAAAGCATCATTTTAAATGAAACAAACAGTTAATATATTTTGGTTTAGACGCGATTTGCGATTAGATGACAATTTGGGTTTTTTTAAGGCTTTAAAGAGTGAACACCCGGTATTACCAATTTTTATTTTTGATTCTGAAATATTAAATAATCTCCCTGTAAATGATGCCCGTGTAAACTTTATACACGAAACACTGCAAAGTATGCGCACTACTTTACAAAATGAACACCAAAGTAGTATTGCCATATACCATGGAAAACCAAAGGATATTTTTAAGGATTTATGTAACGAATACGCTGTAAATACCGTATTTACAAACCACGATTACGAACCTTATGCTAAAACACGCGATAAAAATATTCATGATTTACTTTCAGAAAATAATGTAAGTTTTAAAACATTTAAAGATCAAGTAATATTTGAAAAAAATGAGGTGACCAAAAACGACGGTAAACCCTACTTAGTATACACACCTTACATGAAACGTTGGAAAGAAACTTTTAAATCTTACGATTTAGAAATTTATTACACCAATTCTTTTCTTAACAATTTAATTGAACATACGAGATTACCCAACCTAAGCTTATCGGATATTGGTTTTAAAACAACTAGCCAACAAATAAAACCTTACACGGTTACGCCTACATTAATACAAACGTATGAGGAGACTAGAGACTACCCAGCTAAAGACACCACTTCTAGACTAGGACCACATTTACGTTTTGGAACTGTAAGTGTTAGAAAAATGATAAAAAAAGCAATTGCAGAGGAAAACGAAATATTTTGGCAGGAATTAATTTGGCGGGAGTTTTTCACGCAAATTCTTTGGCACTTTCCTTATATTAAAGACGGTAGCTTTAAGCCTAAATATGATCGTATTGAATGGCGTAATAATGAAGAAGAGTTTAAAACCTGGTGCGCAGGGAAAACAGGCTACCCGTTAGTTGATGCCGGAATGCGCCAGCTAAACCAAACTGGTTTTATGCACAATAGGATACGTATGCTAGTAGGTAGTTTTTTATGTAAACACTTACTTATTGATTGGAAATGGGGCGAGGCTTATTTTGCAGAAAAACTTCACGATTACGACATGGCTAGTAATATTGGTAATTGGCAATGGGTGGCTGGTACTGGTGTTGATGCCGCGCCTTACTTTAGAATTTTTAACCCGACAACTCAAATTAAAAAATTTGATAAAGACTTGGAGTACATAAAAAAATGGGTTCCTAATTTTCAGGAGCTGGATTATCCAGAACCTATGGTAGATCATAAAATGGCGCGAGAACGTTGCTTAGAAACCTATAAAAGCGCTTTAAATTAGGTACTATTATAAATTTTGAAGGTTTATTCAATTATAGTAAGTATTACAAAACAAATACAAGCGATGTTTGTACAATAATACTAGGTTATAAAAAGACCTAAGCAGATTAGCTATTTAAAAATGAATCGATTACCAAACAGATGAAAGCGTTAAGGATTGTAACGGCATCCTTTTTGTGGCATTAATAAATTTTAAGATAATCTAAAAATTCGTTTTTAATTAAATTTGAAAGTAAACTTGCTACTACCTAACAAAAAGATACAGTGAAAAGCCTGACCCTTTTCGGGTAACGCCAAATAATCGCTTTTAGTTATAAACAATACAGGTATATTTTGGTTATTGCCTAATAGTATTTTTATTAGATTACTAGAAAATTAGTAAACCAATTTTAAATCAAATTTGGTATAAGAACGTCTCACAAATAGATTAATAGTATTAAATGTTTTTTATACTGGTTGAAGTTCTGTATAACTATAATTTAAAGCAAAAAAGCTTCCATATAGGAAGCTTTTTTGTATAAAATGTTTGCGTTAAAATTATTTAACTACTGCAGGCGCATTTAGTTTAGAACTCATTTCCATAGAAATTGCAGATCTATCGAACTTTAATTTACCAGCCATGGTTTCTATAACACAACTATTATCTTTATCGTTTAAATCGGAAATTTTACCGTGTAAACCGCTTTTAGTAATTACACGATCACCTTTTTTTAATTCGGCAGCAAATTTCTTTTCTTTTTTTGCACGTTTCATTTGTGGCGCAATCATAAAAAAATAGACTACAACAAACATTAATATGAATGGCATAAATTGCCCTAATTCTCCCATTATATTTTTATTTAACTTTTAGCTGCTGCAGGTTTTGCTGCGTTAGGATTTGGCTTTACAAACGCTTTAATTTTAACAATTTCAGAGCCTTTTTCTGTATTTGCAGTAACTGTGATACTTTTTGTTACGTTGTTAGAGCCGCTTCCATTAAATTTTACTGTAAATTCTCCAGAATCTCCCGGTAATAAAGGCTCTCTGCTCCAATTTTCTGGGACTGTACAACCGCAAGTACTTTGAATATCTGTAATTACTAAAGGTGCTTCGCCTTTGTTTGTATATTTAAAAGTAGTTTCTACTGGGGTTTTCGCCTCAATTTGACCGAAATCGTGCTCTTTCTTATCGAAAGCTAGTACAGGAAATTTAGAAGCAACAGCATCTCTTTCCGCTGCGACAGCAACGTTAGTTTCATCAATTTTTTTGCTTGCATCATCCTTACATGATGTAAAGGCTATAAGGCAGAAAGCGCTAAGACCTAGTAATACTTTTTTCATAATAATTTATTTTAAGTTTAAGTACTAACAAAAATAACATTTATTTAATTTATTAAAAATTTTTGTACATTTCTTAACAAAATATTTTAACACTAAAATTGGTTACATTAGCCCTCTACCTATTTTATTTAATGTTCCTGCTGCTTCATGTTCCTTTACAAGCTTATCTAGAATACCATTTATAAAAATACTACTTTTTGGTGTTGAATATTCCTTAGAAATTTCTAAATATTCGTTTATTGTAACCTTAGTGGGTATAGATGGAAAATTATTTAATTCGCAAACAGCCATTTGTAGTAATACATAATCTACGGTAGCAATACGATCTGATTCCCAATTTTTTGTTTTATCTCCTATTGCTTTTTTTATAACACTACTTTTTAATAATGTTTTCCTAAATAGGTCTATTGCAAATTGTTTATCGTCTGCGTCTTTATAAAGACGTGGTGTAAAGTGGTGCTCGTCTGATGATTCTTTAACTTTTCTTAAGAGCTTTAATATGGTTGTGTTTACTGTAGGTAAGTCATCCAACCATGTTAGGTTTTTATCTTCTAAATAATCGTACAATTTGTCGTTAGGAGCAACTATATCCTTAAAAACAGCTGCTATAAAATCTTTATCCGCTTTAAAAGTAGTAGCATTGGTTTGCATATACTCCTTGTAAAGCTGACTAGCCATAATTTCTTTAAAAATTAAATCAACATACTCACTATCCAAAGACCAATTGGTTACGTTATAAGCTTCAAATTTGTTTTCTAAATTAATGTTATTCTTCAAAAAATTCAATAATTTGTTATCAACAAACTTTCTGTTTGGATTTTTATCTTCTTGAGTGGCAAGATGTTTATTTTTCTTTTTCTGCAAGTCGTTTTCGGCTCTTTTTTGAACCTCAATTAAAAGTGCTATTAATAATAGGTACAGCTGGTACATATTATCTATACTAAATAATAAAAACTTTTGGTCTTTACTGAAATCATCACTTTCACTACCTTTAAAGGCATAAATGGTTTGCATAACTTTTACGCGGATGTGTCTTCTATTTAGCATGTTTACAAAGAACTTTAATTAAACGTTAGGTAATAATATTATTTTTTTAACAGCGCAAAAATAACACTATATTTTAGTACCCCATGATTTTTTTTAAAGTTTATATGCGCTTCGTAGTAAACAACAGACACTTAACAAAAAAAGCTTTTCAAATTGGTACAACATAGCCGAAAAAATAAGCCTGTAAAAACAACATTTAATCTTACTAAAGCCATATTATAGATTAATAAAACAGACAAAATACAGTGATGTTTACATTACATTTTGTTTGTAAAAATAGTTGCATCATTTTTATTTAATTTTAAAGTAAATTGAGCTTAATTATTACAAAGCATAAAACCTGTTTAGCAATAGCTAATAGCACCTAACCATAAGTAGAGGTAAAATAACGAATCGTTTATTTTATACTACAAAAACCTTTAAAGGATTTTTAACAGTTCACAAACCATATGTAATGCTCTGTTTTGTAATAAAGCTCTATATTTGTTAGGCTATTACCCAACAGACTACATGAAAGAATTAAAACACTTAAATAAATATTTTTTAAAATACAAGCTACATCTTATTGTAGGTTCTCTAATAACTATATTTGCGCGTTTGTTTTTATTGTACACTCCACGCTATGTAAAGCAAATTTTTGTTACCATAGAAAAATATTTTGAAAAATCTATTACTAAAGATGTTTTTCAAACCGAATTACAAGAAGCTATATTTTATATTATTGGTGCTGCTTTTATAGCCTCATTGCTTACTTTTTTTATGAGACAAACTATAATTAATGTTTCACGATATATTGAATTTGATTTGAAAAATGAAATTTATGAACATTACCAAAAATTATCGTTAAATTTTTACAAGCGTAATAGAACCGGAGATTTAATGAATCGGATTACCGAAGATGTATCGCGAGTGCGCATGTTTGGAGGTCCTGCTTTAATGTATAGTATAAATACTTTAGCGCTTTTTGTTATTGTTTTAATTTACATGATTAATGCATCGCCCAAACTAACTCTTTATACCGTTTTACCACTTCCCATTCTATCCGTTATTATTTACAAACTAAGCAAGGAAATTCATAAACGAAGTACTATTGTTCAAGAATATTTATCTAAACTTTCAACCTTTACACAAGAATCTTTTAGTGGTATCTCTGTTATAAAGGCTTATGGTATTGAACCACAGAATTCGCTTAATTTTAAGGTATTAGCAGCAGAAAGTAAAGCTAAACAAATTAATTTAGCAAAAGTACAAGCTTGGTTTTTCCCTATGATGGTGTTACTAATTGGCACAAGTAATTTACTTGTTATTTACATTGGTGGTATGCAATACATTAATGGCGAAATTGAAAGTATTGGAACGATTGCAGAATTTATTATTTATGTAAATATGTTAACTTGGCCAGTAGCAACAGTGGGTTGGGTTACTTCTATAATACAACAAGCAGAGGCGTCCCAAAAAAGAATAAATGAGTTTTTAAAAATTGAACCTGAAATAAAAAACGAGACAACCCAACCAAGCGACGTTAATGGCAATATTATTTTTAATAATGTGTCTTTTACTTATGAAGACACAAATATACAAGCCTTAAAAAATGTAAGTTTTAAAGTTAAACAAGGTGAAACTTTAGCTATTTTAGGAAAAACAGGATCGGGAAAATCAACTATATTAGATTTAATTGGACGGTTATATGATATTGATCAAGGTGAAATTAATATAGACAACAAGCCTATTAGCGCTCTTAATTTAAACGACTTACGAAACAGTATTGGCTATGTACCTCAAGATGCTTTTTTATTTTCTAATACAATAAAAACCAATATAAAGTTTGGCAAACAAGATGCAACGGATAATGATGTAATTGAAGCAGCTAAAAATGCACAAGTACACAAAAATATTATAACTTTTAATAAAGGCTACGATACTATTTTAGGAGAACGTGGAATTACGCTATCTGGGGGCCAAAAACAACGTGTCTCCATTGCTAGAGCAATTATAAAATCTCCAAATATATTATTACTAGACGATTGCTTATCTGCTGTGGATACCGAAACAGAGGAAAAAATATTAAAAAACCTCAGCAAAATCTCAAAAGGCAAAACCGCAATAATTGTTAGCCACAGGATATCCTCTGCAAAAAAAGCAAATAAAATAATTGTACTAGAGCATGGCGAGATAATTCAAGAAGGCACCCACGACTCTTTAATCAATACACCAGGATATTATAAGAAACTGTACTTAAAACAATTAAGCGACACAACTTCTAAATAGCATAATTTTAAAACATAAAAGTATTATTACTTTATTCATAATATCATTATCCAAAATAAAAGAAAACTTGAAATCTATTGGATATTAGCATTTTTTTTTAGATTTTTGAGAATACATCTTTTGAAAAATTAATTATGAACAACGATAGAATGGAGCAAGAAGAAATCTTCTCCAAAGTATTAAGAGCAGGAAGAAGGACTTATTTTTTTGACGTTAGAGCTACTAAAGCTGAAGACTATTACTTGACCATTACTGAAAGTAAAAAATTTACAAATGATGACGGATCATTTCACTACAAAAAACATAAAATCTACATTTACAAGGAGGACTTTTCAGAATTTAAAGAAATTCTAGCGGAAATGACGAATTATATTATAAACGAAAAAGGAGATGAAGTTATAAGTGAGCGCCATCAAAAAGATTTTAAAAGAGACTACGAAGATAACAACGAACTAGCAGCAACACAAGAGCAGACAAAAGCAAAAGAATCTGACAGTTTTACAGATATTAGTTTTGATGATATTTAAACTTAATTATTAGTATTTAATACTGCACACGGCTATTTTTTTAAACAACGTGTAACACCTAATGCTTATTATAAATGAGAAAAATAACATGAGCTATACCTTTTTAGGTAAATTATAATTGTTAACAACAAGCCCATTTAAAAGCTCTTAAATTGTTATAGAAGAAAAACCGCAATGCATAATTGCGGTTTTTTTATTTATAAATATTAATTAACAGAAGTTCCATTCTTCACCTTTTCTTCGGGATTTAAAAGGCACACGTCTTTACCGTTTACAGCGCCCAAAACTAAACACGCACTCATAAATTTTGCAATTTGCTTTTTCGGAAAATTTACAATAGCTATGATTTGTTTACCCAGCAAATCTTCTTTATTGTAACGTGTGGTAATTTGAGCTGATGACTTTTTAGTGCCTAACGCACCAAAATCTATAATTAATTGATAAGCTGGCTGTTTAGCAGTATTAAAATCACTTACTTTAATAATAGTGCCTACTCTTAAATCTATTTTTGAAAAATCGTTAAAAGATATCGTGTTATCCATAACCTAAAAATACAAAAATTAACGAACTTTGTAAAATAAAAAAACTATGGCAAAAACAGCTTCCAACATGCTTCCTTTAGGAACAAAAGCACCAGATTTTACACTTCCAGACACCGTTTCTCTTCTTACTAAAAATCTTAATACATTAAAAGGAAAACAAGGTACAGTTATTATGTTTATATGTAACCATTGCCCGTTTGTAATACATATAAACAAAGTTTTGGTTGAAATTGCTCATGCTTATAAAGATAATGGAATAAGCTTTATTGCTATCTCTAGTAATGATGTTATAAACTATCCGCTAGACGCACCAGATAAAATGAAATTTCATGCAGAAAAAGAAAATTACCCCTTTCCGTATTTGTACGATGAAACCCAACTTACTGCAAAAGCATATAATGCAGCATGCACACCTGATTTTTATCTTTTTGATGCTAATTTGAAATTGACATACAGAGGACAATTAGATGATTCTAGGCCAGGAAATGGCGTCCCTGTTAATGGGGCCGATTTAAAACATGCTATAAATTGTTTGATAGACGGAAAAGCAAATACCAAAAAGCAAAAACCTAGTATTGGCTGCGGTATTAAATGGAAAGAAAGAAATTAAAACAATACAACATTATAAGACTTTTTAAGACATGTTTTTTGTATTTTAAACTTTTACTCGCTAAGGTTAAAAAAACTAGCACAAACTATTATCTAGTTTTAACAATATATTTCTTTTAAAAATATAAGCAACACGTGTTACTAAATTCAAAATAAATTAAAATGATTTTTAAGTTTATAACACGAGTTGCCAAATACCAATATGTTGCCACTCACCAAATTTTAAACCTACCTCTTTAAGATGGGCTACATTTTTAAATCCAAATTTTTCATGTAGCCTTACACTTGCATCATTTGGGATAGTAAGCACTCCTAAAACTGTGTGGAAATTAGCGGCTCTTAAATCTTTTAATAACGCCGCGTATAATGCAGTACCAACTTGTCTTCCATGTGCTGTATGCTTTACATAAACGGTAGATTCTACTACATAATTATAAGCCGGTTTTGGCCTAAATCTACTGCCGTAAGCAAAGCCTAATATCTCATTATTTTCTTCCAAAACAATAAAAGGATAATCTGCTATTATACGTTTAGTTTTTTCTAAAAAGGTTTCAGATGAAAGTGCTTCCAGATCAAAAGTAGCGGTAGTATTTAAAATATAATAATTATATATTTCCAATACCGCATTTAAATCGCTTATATCAAATGGTCTAATCATAACCAACCTTTAAGTATTAGTAAATTCTCTATGTGCGCGTAATGATGATTACTATGCCAAGCATACTTTCCAACGTTTGAACTTAAAGATACTTTTTTATTTGTTTCAGGATGTAAAAAACACTTTTCTAGTTGAAATTCAGGCAAGCTTTTTACTAAATAAACCAATTTAAAATGAATGGCTTTTATATGATTTAAAGACATATCTATAGGGGCTAATTTGGAATCTGTAAGCGCTGCCCAACGGTCTTCATAATAGGATTTTATTAACGGTGTATCCTCGGTTAGCGCCCATTTAAAACGCGTATAGCTATGATGATGACTGTCTGAAATGTGATGAATAACCTGGCGTATTGACCAGCCTTCTGGTCTATAAGGTGTATCTAATTGCTGGTCTGTTAAACCCTTAACTAAATGCGCTAACCGATTAGGAAAATGTTCCAAAATAGAAACCCAACTTTCAATATGCTGCTTGGAAATAGTAGAGGGACAATCAAACTGCCCAATAGGGTATTTTAAATGGTTTAATTCAGATGGCTTCACGAAACTAATTTTACTGTTAAATTTAAGGCATAAAATTAGTTTATTTTAAGCTTAAACGCTTTCGAATATTCTTTTATTTTTTAACGTAAATAATATTATTTAATCTGCTATACAACTTGTGTTTAAAGCAAAAAAAACACCTTAGAAACTAAGATGTTTTTAAAATTTATTTTTAATGCGCGATTTCAACCTCGCTAAAAAATGTTCTGTAATTATTTTACAGCCATTAATTCTACATCAAATACCAAAGTTGCATCTGGCGGTATAACACCTCCTGCTCCAGCACTACCATACCCTAAATGACTAGGAATAACTAAACGCGCCTTATCGCCTACTTTTAGTAAACTTATCCCTTCGTCCCATCCTGGTATAACTTGGCCCACACCTAACGGAAAATCAATAGGTTCATTACGCTTATAAGACGAATCAAAAACGGTTCCGTCTGGCAACTGCCCTTTATAGTGTACAGAAACGGTTTGTCCTTTTTCTGCCTTTACCCCTGTTCCTTTTTGAATAATTTGATAACGTAAACCACTTTCCGTTTTATCAAAACCTGTAGCTAATTTGTTTAATTCTGCTTCGGCTGCTTCCTTAACTGCTGCCTCTCTTTTTTCTCTAGATCCTTCAAAAGTTCTAAAAGCTTCAACTGCATTAAAAGCTTCAGCTTCTGCGCCTACTCTTAAAATTTCTAAAGTATCAATTTGATCTCCTTGAGCTATAGCATCTACAATATCTTGACCGCTTTGTACTTTTCCAAAAACAGTATGCTTCCCATCCAACCAATCTGTTGCTGTATGGGTTATAAAAAACTGGCTCCCATTTGTACCTGGGCCTGCATTTGCCATAGACAAAATACCTGGTCCATCATGCTTTAAATCTGGATGAAACTCATCGTCGAATTTATAACCTGGGTTTCCAGCACCAGATCCTTGAGGGCAACCACCTTGAATCATAAAATCTGGAATAACTCTATGAAATTTTAACCCATCGTAATAAGGCGTACCCTGTGGTTTTACATTGTTTTCCAAATTTCCTTCGGCTAAAGCTACAAAATGACCAACTGTTCCTGGTGTTTTTTCATACTCTAAACCAACAATAATTTCACCTTTTGTTGTATTGAATTTTGCGTATATTCCGTCCTGCATAATTGTATTTTTATTTAACGCTGCAAATATATGAAACATTGAGAACTAAAATTCTGTTCTACTAAAAAATGATGTTTTATCGTATTTTGAAAAGGCAAGAAAGCATTACACATTTTAAAACGCCTATTATAGTATGTATGAGTAGTACTTAATCAGTTTTAAACCATACCTAAAATAATTTTAACTATAAGCATAACTTAAAAAACCGACTTATTATAAAACACCTTATTTTAATATATTGAATCCTACTTCAAACTATCTAAACTTGCTTTTAAGGTTTCAATTTTGGCCAAGGCATCGGCTTCCTTTTTCTTCTCACTAGCTACCACTTGTTCTGGGGCTCCTGCAACAAAACGCTCGTTTGACAACTTTTTTTGTACCGATTTTAAAAACCCTTCTGTATAACTTAACTCTTCTGTTAGTTTTTTAATTTCAGCTTCTACATCGATAGCGCCAACCATGGGTATAAAATACTCGTTGGATTTTACTCTAAAAGTTAAAGCACCTTCTATAGCCTCTGTAGTGGTTTCAATACTTTCTAAGTTTCCTAGTTTCGCTATTACACCGTTAAAAGTTACATTAGCTTTTTCGTTGTTTATTATTGAAAAACCAATGGCATCTTTAAATGCAATATTCTTTTGCTTTCTAATGTTTCTAATACCTGAAATAACCTCCGATGCAAATTCAAACTCAGTAATTAATGTATTGTTTATAGTCTTTGCTTCTGGCCATTTTGCGACAATTAAAGCTTCTTCTGGTGTTCTTTTAGTGATATACTGCCAAATATCTTCACTTAAAAAAGGCATAAAAGGATGTAAAATCTTTAAATTATTTTCGAAAGCCTGAATAACTAACTGGTATGTTTTAGCATCAATAGGTTTTTGGTAGGCTGGTTTAATAATCTCTAACAACCAGGACGAAAAATCGTCCATAATCAATTTATAAATACTCATTAAGGCATCGCTTAATCTGTATTTACTAAAATGATCCTCAATTTCTGCTAAAGCTTTTTGGAATTTTGCTTCATACCACTCCAATCCTACTTTTGCTGTTTCTGGTTGCGCAATAGTTTTATCTATTTCCCACCCTTGTATAAGCCTAAAGGCATTCCAAATTTTATTTCCAAAACCTTTACCTTGTTGGCATAAAGCCTCATCGAACATTAAATCGTTTCCAGCAGCAGAACTCAATAATAAACCTACACGAACGCCATCTGCACCATATTGCTCAATAAGTTTTAGCGCATCGGGAGAGTTCCCTAAGGATTTACTCATTTTTCTGCGTTGTTTATCTCGCACTAAACCTGTTAAATAAACGTTCTGAAAGGGTTTTTCGTCTTTGTATTCATAACCTGCAATAATCATACGTGCTACCCAGAAAAACAAAATATCTGGCCCCGTAACTAAATCGTTGGTTGGGTAATAATACTTAATCTCTTCATTTTCTGGGTTTCGAATACCATCAAAAACACTCATTGGCCATAACCAAGATGAAAACCACGTATCTAAAGCATCTTTATCTTGCGTTAAATTGCTTGCGGTTAATTGTTGGTTATTTGTTTTTGCTTTTGCTTTTGTTAGTGCACTTTCAATATTTTCGGCTACTACAAAGTCATCTTTCCCATCGCCATAAAAATATGCTGGTATTTGTTGCCCCCACATTAACTGGCGCGAAATATTCCAGTCGCGAATATTTTCCATCCAATGGCGGTAGGTATTCTCAAACTTTTTAGGAAACAAATTAATATCACCATCCTGTAAAACCGCCTTAATGGCAGGTTTTACTAAATCTTCCATTTTTAAAAACCATTGATCGCTTAAGCGCGGCTCAATTACAGCCTTAGTACGCTCGGACGTTCCTACTTTGTTAATATGTGTTTCTGTTTTTACTAAAACACCTTTATCATGTAACTCTTTAGCTATTTCCTTTCTAACAACAAAACGGTCTTTACCTTGGTAATGCATTCCAAAGCTATTCAGGCTCGCATCTTCATTAAAAATGTCTATAACTTCCAATTTGTGCTTGTCGCCTAAATTTTTATCATTCTCATCGTGTGCAGGTGTAACCTTAAGGCAACCTGTACCAAACTCCACATCTACATAATCATCTTCAATAATAGGGATAACACGGTTACAAATGGGCACTATAGCTTTTTTACCGCGTAAATGAGCAAATCGTTCGTCGTTAGGATTAATACAAATAGCGGAATCGCCAAATATAGTTTCTGGGCGTGTAGTTGCAATGGTTAGAGTGTCTTCACTACCATCAATTTTATACTCCAAGTAATATAAATTTCCTTGACGTTCTTCATGGATAACTTCCTCGTCGGACAAAGTTGTTTTAGCTTCAGGATCCCAATTTACCATACGGTAACCGCGATAAATTAACCCTTTTTCATGCAAATCAACAAACACCTTAATAACAGCCTCACTCATGTCGTTATCTAGAGTGAATTTAGTGCGATCCCAATCGCAAGAGCATCCTAATTTTTTTAGTTGTTCTAGAATTACACCGCCGTATTCATCTGTCCAATCCCAGGCATGCTTTAAAAATTCATCTCGAGATAAATCGTTTTTATCAATACCCTGCGCTTTCAGCTTAGCAACAACCTTGGCCTCTGTAGCTATTGATGCATGGTCTGTACCAGGCACCCAGCAGGCATTTTTACCTAACAAACGTGCACGACGTATTAAAACATCTTGTATTGTATTATTAAGCATATGCCCCATATGTAAAACCCCTGTAACGTTTGGTGGAGGTATTACGATAGTATAAGGCTCTCTTTCATCTGGTGTTGAATGAAAATAATTGTGTTTCATCCAGTACTCATACCACTTATTTTCTACTTGACTAGCATCATACTTTGATGGAATTTGCATACTTTGGAATAGTTTTTGAATAGTGAAAAGCAAAAGTACTTATATTTCTTTTTCTATAAAAAACATTAAGCATTTTTGATACATTATAAAGCCAACTATAATTTAATAGATATAAACTTGAACCATAAAAAAAATGTTAAAACCATGAAGCTTTACAACTTTTTTTAAAATGGATATGTTTATAATACATTACTTTTGCACAATATATTTAAAGTAATTAAGTTTGATTTAATGAAAATTACTAAGTAGAAAAATTATACTTAAACTAAAAAACACAGTAAAACAATTTAAATAAGAAAACCATGAAACAACTAATTACTATTTTATTTTTTGGATTAATCAGTTTTGGTATTAACGCACAAGCCAAAATTGAATTTAAAACAGATACTATTGATTACGGAACTATTGAAAAAGGAGCCGATGGTGTAAGAACTTTTGAGTTTACCAACACTGGTAACGAACCTCTTATTATATCAAATGTAAAATCGTCTTGCGGCTGTACTGTTCCATCAAAACCAAAAGCACCTATTATGCCTGGAACAACTGGAGAAATTAAGGTTAAGTACGACACTAATAGAGTTAATCCAATTAGAAAAACAATTACTGTTATGTCTAACGCAGAAACACCGACTGTAGCGTTAAAAATTAAAGGCTTAGTAGTAGCACCTAGTAAGCATGGTGTTTTAGAAAAAGAAAAAAAGAGTGTCATGGAAAAATAATAAATAATAAAACATTAATAAAAAAGGCTTGAATTTAAATTCAAGCCTTTTTTATTAATTACACAGGCATTACAACTGTATTGATCTTAAATTATTTAAATTCAAAACATATATAAAACCACATTTTTTTGTCTATTGTAATTGGATTTAAATCAATTTACCTAAGTAGACTTTATTTACAAACAACGTAATAGCGCTAACATTTTCTTTAAAATATTTTAATCTTAATAAGAACCTACTAATCTGTATTTATTATAAAGTACTTGTGTTAAATAAAAACAAATCGTTCTTATTAACAACTTAAAAGTAGTATTTTAGCTTTCCAATTTTAAAAAATTACCAATGCCAAAAATATCTAAAAAAGGGCATAACATGCCAGCCTCTCCGATTAGAAAACTTGTACCTTATGCCGAGCAAGCTACAAAAGATGGGAAAAGCATATATTATTTAAATATAGGGCAACCAGATATAAAAACACCTCAAATAGCGTTAGATGCTGTAAAACATAATAATTTAGAAATTTTATCTTACTCACGATCTGAAGGCTCTGAAACATACAGAAGAAAAATTGCAAATTATTATTCGAAAAATAATATTAATGTTGCGCATAACGATATTGTAGTAACAACGGGAGGTAGCGAAGCACTTTTGTTTGCCTTTGGTAGTGTTATGGATATGGGTGATGAAGTTATAATACCAGAACCTTTTTATGCTAACTACAATGGTTTTTCGCAATCATCGGGCATTAAAATAGTTCCTGTAATTTCAAAAATTGAAGACAACTTTGCATTACCACCCATTGAAGATTTTGAAAAATTAATTACAAAAAAAACAAAAGCTATTTTAATTTGTAACCCAGGGAATCCTACGGGCTATTTATACTCGAAAGAAGAAATACAAAAACTAGCGGCCGTTGTAAAAAAACATGATTTATTTTTAATAGCCGATGAAGTTTATAGAGAGTTTACCTATGATGGGTTTGCTCACCACTCAATCATGCAAGAAGAAGACCTGAATGAAAATGCTATTGTGATTGACTCGGTATCTAAACGCTACAGCATGTGTGGTGCTAGAATTGGCTGTTTAGTATCAAAAAATAAAAGTGTTATTAGTACTGTATTGAAATTTGCACAGGCACGATTAAGCCCGCCAACGTATGCACAAATTGCTAGTGAAGCAGCTTTAGACACGCCACAGCATTATTTTGATGATGTTACCAAGGAGTATGTAGGCAGAAGAAATACGTTAGTGGAAGGATTAAGAAAAATTAAAGGCATAAAAGTAGCAGTACCAAAAGGTGCATTTTATTGTATTGCGGAATTACCCGTGAAAAATTCAGATCATTTTGCGCAATGGCTTTTAGAGGATTTCGCTGTTAATAATGAAACTATTATGGTAGCACCTGCAGCTGGATTTTACTCCACACCAGGTGTTGGTTTAAACCAAATTAGAATAGCCTACGTACTGAATAACGAAAGTTTAACCAAAGCTGTACATATATTAGCCGAAGCTTTAAAGGTTTATAAAGATTAGTGAATATATTAAACAACATATCTTTAAAAAGTTACAATACCTTTGGTATTAATGCTATTGCTAAACACTTTGTCTCAGTACAGACAATTTCAGAATTAAAAAATGTCATACAACTTAAATCCTACCCGAACAAACTTATTTTAGGTGGTGGAAGTAACATGTTACTAACTCAAGATTTTGATGGTTTGGTAATTCATGTTAATCTAAAAGGTATTTTTATAATTTCTGAAGACGAAAACAGTGTAATTGTAAAAGCTAATGCCGGCGAGAATTGGCATGCATTTGTAATGTATTGTATTAACAACAATTATGCTGGTATCGAGAACTTATCCCTAATACCGGGAAATGTAGGCACAGCGCCTATTCAAAATATTGGTGCTTACGGGGTTGAAATAAAAGACACATTCCAATCTTGTGAAGCCTTATCGTTAGCTACAAATACATTACAATCATTTACTAAACTAGATTGCAACTTTGGATACAGACAATCTGTTTTTAAGCAAAAAGCTAAAAATAAATTTATAATTACTAGTGTTAATTTTAAATTATCCAAAAAACATCATAATCTAAAAGTTAATTACGGTGCTATAACAGCGCAACTAGATGTAATGAAAGTTACTAATCCTACAATTAAAGACGTTTCAAAAGCTATTATTAGTATTAGGGAAAGTAAATTACCTAACCCAAAAGATTTAGGAAACAGTGGTAGTTTTTTTAAAAACCCTATTATTACTAAAACACATTTCAATTTACTACTAAACAATTTTAAAGATATACCCAGCTATCCTATTTCCAATGAAGAAGTTAAAATACCAGCAGGCTGGCTTATTGAAAAGGCCGGCTTTAAGGGCAAACGATTAGGAAATTACGGCGTACATACTAATCAAGCTTTAGTACTAGTAAACTATGGCAATGCAAAAGGAACAGATATATTAAATTTATCTAAATTAATACAAAAAACAGTGAAACGACTTTTTGGTATATTAATAGAAACTGAAGTGAATATCGTATAGTATCTTAAAACAAGATAGTAATTTAAAAAAAATGTAATATTATAGCTTTGAAAAGTAACAAATACTTTTAAAATGAGTTAATACTATTTAAAGTTAACAAAAAATACAATTAACTCATTTTGATTTCAGCCATAGAAAAAGAAATAGTTGCTCTACTACAGAATAGCGACAAAAAAGCAATAACACTGCTTTACACAAATTATGCAGATGCTCTACTAGGAGTTGTTAAAAAAGTAATAGCAGACGATGAAACAGCACAAGATGTACTTCAGGAAACATTTGTAAAAATATGGCGATACGCAAAAAAATACGACGCCAATAAAGCCAAATTATTTACATGGCTATACCGCATAGCATACAATACTGCTTTAGATAAAATTAGGTCGCAAAAAAATAAGATTAAGCATGAAGTCCAGATGGAAACTTCATCCGTATATAAAGTAACATCTAACCAACTAAACCAAGATGTAATAGACATTAAAAAGCATTTAAATAACCTAGATAACAAATATCAAATAGTTATTAACGCACTCTATTTCGAAGGCATGACACAACAGGAAGCTAGCGATGAATTAGAAATACCATTAGGCACTATAAAATCGAGATTAAAAATAGGCTTGCGCGAACTAAAAAAAATTTACAACCCCTAAACAATAAAGTCATGAATGAAAAAATAACTGCTTTTTTAAATTCTGGTCTGTTAGATAAATACCTAATAGGCAATACGACTGTGGAAGAAACCAAACAAGTAGAATTATTTATTAGTAGATACCCCGAAATTGAAAACCGCTACAATAACATGCAACACAATCTTGAAATTGTTGCAAGCATAAATGCTATTGAAGCGCCACAAAATTTACTAAACAACATACTTAATGAACTTGATGATGCACCTGTTGTTAACTTAACCAAACCCAAGACATCTAAAAAGTGGTACATTTTTAGTATTGCAGCCAGTATTGTTGCTTTTATATTTGCAGGTACTTCCACTTATTTTTATAACCAAAACCAAAAATTACAAAACGATACTGTAGTTATTGATGAAGAAATAAGCGACTTAAGAAGCGATATTGCCGAAAATAACATGATGTTAGATAAGGTTATGAGACAGCTTTTGAAACTAAATAACCCAGAAACCGAAAAATATATTATAAAAGGCAACTCTAGAGCTAAAGACTTAAAAACAGTAGCTTATATTAATCCTAAAGAAAAAACATCTATGATTGATGTAGTTTCGCTACCCGATTTACCCGAAGAGCAATGTTACCAAATATGGGCAGAATTACAAGGTAAAATGGTAAATTTAGGAATATTGGACAAGGCTGACAGACAATTACGAAACATACCATACATGGAAGATGCATTAGGTTTAAGTATTACAATTGAATCTAAGGGAGGCACAGACACTGCTACAATACAAAATGCGGTTGCTCAAATTGAACTAGAATAAATTAGTAAACACTAATTTAACACGCCTTAGATTGGTGTTAAAAACGCAATACAGTATTAACACCCAGCTTTATTTGTTCACTAATTATTTATTGCTGAACAAATGCGCTTTAGATTTTTAAATATTGTTTTACTAGTTTTAATTATTATATGCACATTACCTTTTATAAATTAAGTGAAAAATAAAAAATTGAAAGATATTCTGAATCACTGATTTATTTTGAAATAGGACGAACGTTAAAATGCACGTGCCATAAGACTTTCTATTTTAAAATTTTAATCGTAAAATAATTTATCATAATTTAAAGCTTCCTCATAAATATACCAATTTTTGTATATTTGCATGAATTAATACGAAAGCTGAATGAAACTTTTTTTAATAACTATTGTTCTTTTAGGACTAGGGATAGCGGGTATAGCCATTAAAATTTGGGCTAAAAAGGATGGTAAATTCGCAGGCACCTGCGCGAGTCAAAACCCTATGTTAAACAAAAGTGGAGAATCTTGTGGGTTTTGCGGAAAAACACCAGAAGAATATGCAGATTGTAATGAACCTCAACATTCATAAACACACATGGTACTTCTTGATTTTGTGTTCTATGGTTTCCTAGCTGCAGTAATCGTTCAAGTTTTTTTTTATTTTTTTTTATTTGGGATCTTTGTCTTTTCAAAACCCCAAAAAAAAACAACTAAAAACGTTCCTGTTTCAGTAATTGTTTGTGCTAAGAACGAAGCTGAAAATTTAAAAACCTTTCTTCCTTCACTCCTTAATCAAAACCATCCTAATTTTGAGATTGTTCTTATTAACGATGCTTCAAACGATAATACTTTGGAAGTTATGGAGCAGTTTTCTCAAGTTAATAACAATATTAAAATTGTTAATGTTAAAAACAATGAAGCCTTTTGGGGTAACAAAAAATTTGCCTTAACCCTTGGTATAAAAGCATCTAAAAATAACGTTCTTTTATTTACCGATGCCGACTGCAAACCACTATCAAAAAATTGGATACAAGAAATGAGTAACTGTTTTGATGGTTCTAAATCTATTGTTTTAGGCTACGGTAGTTATTCAAAGAACAAAAAATCCTTTTTAAATAAATTAATTCGATTTGAGACTTTTATAACAGCTATTAATTACTTTTCATTTGCAAAAATTGGCCTTCCTTACATGGGTGTAGGCCGAAACTTAGCATACAGAAAGGAAGAGTTTTTTAATGCTAACGGTTTTGTAAATCATATGAAAATACACTCTGGTGATGATGATTTGTTTGTTAACCAAGTAGCCTCCTCCAAAAATACAGCGCTTTGCTATTCTACAGATAGTTTTACAATATCGTTACCAAAAACAAGCTTTAAAGATTGGTTTAAACAAAAAAGGCGCCATATTTCAACGGCGAAATACTATAAAGCAAGCCATAAAATATTATTAACATTGCTATATGTTTCCAATTTATGGTTTTGGCTATTTTTTATTATACTTGTAACAAGTTTATTTAATTGGAAAATCGTTTTAGGGATATTTATTTTTAGATTATTCATCCAATACCTAATTTTAGGGGTTGGAGCCAAAAAATTAGGGGAAACAGATTTATTAATACTGCTTCCATTTCTCGAAATATTTTTAATCATCACGCAATTTAGTATCTTTATAAACAACATTATCTCAAAACCCAAGTATTGGAAATAGAGCAAGCTATTGCACGTGCTAAAAAAAACGATCAAAAGGCATTTAATTATTTATTAGATACCTTCTGGGAGAGTGTTTATGGGTTTCAACTAAAGCGTACACATAATGAAAATGATGCGGAAGATATTACGATACAAACATTTTCGAAAGCGTTTGATAAAATTGAGACATTTAATGAAAGTTACACCTTTAAAACGTGGCTAATTACTATTTCAAAAAACATTCACATTGATTTATTACGAAAAGAAAAAAAATCGATAATTCGTGTTACTAAACATAACTCTGATATGTTACAAGTTGCAGATGAGTCGCCATCCGTTGAAGATATATTAATTAAGGAACAGCATTTAAACAAACTACTACGCGATATTAAAAAATTAAAACCTCATTACCAGGAGATTATAAATTTAAGATACTTTCAAGAATTAAGCTACAAAGAAATTGCTAAGCAACTTAATGAACCTATGAGTAACATAAAGGTTAAGCTACTTAGAGCAAAAAAATTATTAGCTGAAATTATTTTAGGATAAAAAACATTGAAACAAACCTCTAATAGTCTACCAGACTCTCTTGCTATATTACACTTTTATTAATCCAAATGTGGAATATTAACTCTATTTGTAAAACCTGTACTAAAACTAACCGTTACGTTTAAAACTAATAGCCAGGCCAAAATTGGCTATTTTTCATTTAAAAGAGTATTTAATATCGACACATAAAACAAATAGACTTAACCACATCTATCCTAACAATTATATTAATACTGCTTTAATCACTTCAATTTATAAAACAAAAAACCTCTATAAAAATAGAGGCTTGAATTATATTTGCTTAAATAGAGACGTATTATAGTTTTGAAAACATCTTTTCCATTTTCACTTTTTGCTCTTCTGCTAAAATGGCATCTACTAGTATTCGGCCACTGTGCTCATCTGTAATTACTTTTTTACGAGAAGCAATTTCAACCTGTACCTGTGGCGGTATAGTAAAGTAAGAACCACCTGCAGCTCCCCTTTCAATTGGCACAACCGCTAAACCATTCTTTACATTTGTTCGTATTCTGGTGTAAGCAGAAACTAACCTTGCTTCAATCTGTTTTTTGTACTCTTCAGATTTTACAATTAAAGCTTGTTCCTCTTTTTCAGTTTCAGACAAAATAGAATTTAACTCATTCTTTTTGTGCTTTAAATGGGTTTCTCGTTGTTTTATACGCTCTTTAGTTTCTGTAATAACTACTTTTTTCTGTTCTATTTGAACTTTGAATTCTTTAATATGCTTCTCAGCTAATTCAATTTCCAATTCTTGAAATTCCACTTCTTTAGTAAGTGAGTTGAATTCTCTATTATTTCTAACGTTCTTTTGCTGTTCAGCATATTTCGTCATTAAAGTTTTAGACTCTTCAATAGCGTTTTTCTTAGCAGTAATATCGTTATTTACAACCTCTAAATTAGATACTAATTTATCTAACCTCATATTTAATCCAGCAACTTCATCTTCTAAATCACGAACTTCCAAAGGAAGTTCACCTCTCACATTTCTAATTTCATCAATACGAGAATCGATGAGTTGTAAATCGTATAAAGCTCTTAAACGGTCTTCAACAGTTA
Organism: uncultured Algibacter sp.; assembly: GCA_937958265.1. Taxonomy (GTDB): domain Bacteria; phylum Bacteroidota; class Bacteroidia; order Flavobacteriales; family Flavobacteriaceae; genus Algibacter_B. Next base: position 153,408 of record CALGNX010000003.1, read on the forward strand.
CTTCTTTCTTTTTAGCCATACTTTAAAAATACTTAACAGGATTGGTATTAATCTGTGATAAAATAATTGCAATATTAGTGAATTTTTTTGTAAGATAGGCAACTAAAAGGTTTTTTGTGAATTGTTCGCTTTCATAATGCCCAATATCGGCTAATAAAATTCTGTTTTCTGCTGTAAAAAAATCATGATATTTTAAATCGGAAGTTACAAAAGCATCAGCACCATTATTCTTAGCTGCTTGAATGGCAAAACTACCAGAACCGCCTAAAACGGCAACTTTCTTTATTTGTTTATTTAACAAAGTAGAATGTTTTATGTGCGTAGCAAGCATTTTAGATTTTAAATATGCTAAAAAATCAACCTCATCCATCGGCTTTAAAAACTCCCCAATCATACCCATACCAATATTTTGGTTTTTGTTTTCTATGGTTGTAATTTCATAGGCTACTTCTTCGTAAACATGGGTTTCAAATAAGGTTTTAAGTATTTTAGCCTCTAAATGCTTCACAAAAGTAATCGATATTTTTACTTCTGCTTCTTTATGTTCTTGGTTTTTTATTCCCTTAACCGGGTTGGACTTATCGTTACCTTTAAAAGTGCCATAGCCTTCTACATTAAAACTGCAATTAGAGTAATTCCCTAAATGCCCTGCTCCAACATTAAATAGTGCACTTCTTAATTTTTCGGCTTCATTTTTCGGAATATAAGTAGTTAATTTTTTAATAGTTTCGCTTTGCGGAATTAAAATACTTTTATTTGTTAACTCCAGCTGTTTACAAATCATGTTATTCACCCCCATGTGAGAATTATCTAAAGCCGTATGTATGCTATAAATAGCTATATCATGTTTAATGGCTTTTATTACAACTTGCTCTACATAGTTTTTCCCTGTAATTTTTTTTAAACCCTTAAAAATTATAGGATGAAAACTCACAATAAGATTGCAATTATTTTGTATGGCTTCATCAACAACCGTTCCTAAGGTATCTAATGTTACTAAAACTCCGGTTACTTTTTGCTGTTTATTACCTACCAATAATCCTACATTATCAAAACTTTCTGCATAAGCTAATGGTGCAAGCTCTTCTAAATGATTTATAATATCTTGTACAATCATGTTTTTTATTTCCTTCAAAGATAAATTATTCTAGTTGTATAAAAAGTAGTTTTTTTTGTCAGGATTGATACAGTTTAAAGTAATAATTATTATATTTCCCGTTGTTTAAGATGAAGTTAATTGCCTTCAAAATTCCAAAACAAATATCAAAACTCCAAATATTTAGCATTTACATCTAAGAGTAATTTCTATTTACTACAGTATAAGTTTAATAATATTATAAATTAACGCAGTTTTATTAAAATGAAGGTTTTAAGATATTTACTATTTCCAATAGTACCTTTTTATTTTGTAGTGACTTGGCTACGAAATATTTTGTACAACCTAGGCATTAAAAAATCTATTTCCTATCATTTTCCTGTAATTTGTGTTGGTAATTTGAGTGTAGGAGGTACAGGGAAAACACCTATGATTGAGTATTTAATACGTATTTTAAAAAACGACTATAAAGTGGCTACACTTAGTAGAGGGTATAAAAGAAAAACGGTTGGATTTCAGTTAGCAAATAGCACATCTAACGCTAATTCTATAGGAGACGAGCCTTTCCAATTTTACTCCAAATTTAAAAATCATATTACTGTAGCTGTTGATAATGATAGGCAAAATGGTATTAAAAACTTAAAAAAGGAAAACCCTGAGGTTATTTTGTTAGACGATGCATTGCAACACAGAAAAGTAAAAGCGCGTTTAAACATATTACTAACAACGTATAAAGCACCCTATTTTAAAGATATTGTATTACCAACCGGGAATTTAAGAGAGCCTAGAAGCGGCAGTAATCGTGCCGACATTATTATAGTAACTAAATGCCCGGAACAAATTACAGATGCGCAAAAGGCGGCAATTTTTAAGCGTATAAAACCCAAGACATATCAACATGTTTTTTTTAGCAGTATTGTGTACTCCAATACTATATTTTCAGCAAATAAAAATAAACATCTTAAAAAATTAGAGCCATTTACATTAGTAACAGGTATAGCTAATGCAACAACCCTAGTTGATTTTCTTAAAAGTAAAGACTTAAATTTTGAACATTTAAATTTTAAAGACCATTATAATTTTACCCACGAAGACGTTTTAATTTTGGAGCAAAAGCAAATTATTCTTACTACCGAAAAAGATTTTATGAGACTAAAACGTTATGATTCTCTAAGGCATAAACTTTACTATATACCAATTACAGTGCGTATAGATGACAATGAGAAATTTGATAAATTAATACATAAAACAATATCAACAAACCGCTAATATTTTTTTAATAAGAAATACTACTTAAAATTTTGTAATGCTGGCCTTAAAGTTAGTAAGCCTATTTGTTTACATTAAGTGTTAAATTTAACGTATTAATACATGTTAGTTCTTAAGCTCTTTACCTGTTTATGCACTCAAATTTCATTCAGGCATTAAATTATAATTAAAGCTATACTTAAAATTTAAAAAAGCTTATTAACAATAATTAAAATTGCAATTAAGCAATATATGTTGGCAATTCGTGATCTTAGTAATCTTACTTTTAGATAAGATAAAGTTAATTTATAGTACTGGATTTTCAGCTAAGGCTGTATATAGTTTTTTCTCAAACAATTCCTGCTTAAATGGTTTTGATATTACGTCTGTAAAACCAGCCTCTTTAAATTCCTCCATTTTATCCTCAATAGTAACTGCGGTTAGAGCAAAAATAGTTAAAGCGTCATTAAAAACTCTAATGCGTTTTGTGGCTTCAACACCGCTTATACCTGGCATATGAATATCCATAAGTACAATATCATAATGGTTTACTTTAACAATTTCTACAGCATCTTCACCATTATCAACAATGTCGCAATTAAGATTCATTTTAGTTAGTATTTTTTTCGTAATCATTTGATTAATCTTATTGTCTTCAACAATTAAAACCCTAACCTTAGTTAAATCTATATTATCGGGATTACCTTTAAAGTATATGTTACTGTTTTTACTTTCTTGAATTACATCTGTAAACTCCATTGGAATTTCAAAATAAAACGTAGTCCCCTCTTCTAGCTCACTTTTTACATAAACCTGACCTTTTAAAATATCAATAAGTCCTTTTACAATGGAAAGCCCTAGACCTGTACCTCCATATTTTCTATTAATCTGTATAGACCCTTGCGAAAAGCTTTCGAACATATGATCTTGTTTTTCTTGACTAATACCAATACCGTTATCTTCTATCTCAAAGCGTAGTGTGTAATTATTTTTTGCTCTATTATTTTTATTTATTTCGTAAACTCGAATCCAGATATCTCCGTTTTTTGTGAATTTAATAGAATTACCGAGTAAATTAATCAAAATTTGAGAAATTTTTATTTGATCTGCAATAAAGTTTTTTGGTAAATTTTCATCATATTCAAAATGAATATTAACATTATTACTAAGTGCTGAGTTATTAAGCGCTAAAATAATATTGTCAATTTTCTTTTCAAGGTTAAAAGCCTCTTGCTCAATATCCACCTTATTGGCTTCAATTTTATTTATTTGAAGTATATCATTAATAAAAGTTAGCAAATAATCGCCTGAAAATTTAAGTGATTTTAAGTGCTGAATTTGTTCAGGTTTAGGGTTTTCATCTAACAACATATTACTTAAACCTGTTACAGCATAAAGCGGTGTGCGCAACTCGTGGGTTACTGTAGATAAAAAATTAGCTTTAGTTTTCGATGCTAATTCTGCTTTTTCTTTAGCAAGAACAAGTTCTTTGTTCTTTTTCTGAAGTAAATTATTTGATTTAATTCTTATATTATTGTTTTTATAAAGGGAAAGTGTTAGTAATGATAAGATGGTAATAAGTGCCACACTTAATATAGATGTAAGTGTACCTAAACTTATATCTACTTCCGCCTTTTCTAGCTGCAGAACAATTTCATTGTTTTTTTCTATTTGCTGGTTTAAACGAAATTGAGTTTTTTCACTTCTAGATCCATTAATTTGTGTAAGTGCTCTAATGGAGTCTGATAGTTTTAAGTGTTTATTTAAATAGTTTCTAGAGGTTTTATGCTCTTCTAACTTGTAATAAATATCACTAATTATAACATATGCATTGTTTCGTATTGTGGTAAAACTGTTAACTTTAGCAATATTGGCACCAACTAAAGCTAGCTCTAACGCTTTTTTATCATTTCCCAATTTACTATATACTCTAGCATCATTAATTAGTCCTTCACTTTCTATGCTAGGGTAGCCGTATTTATTAGCAAGCGCAAGAGATTCTTCAATTAAATCTTTCGATTTTTTATAATTTTTTAATATTTCGTAAACTTTCCCTTCCTTTAAAAGTGTTTCTGCAAGTGCTTCATAAAGTCTTTCTTTTACAAACTTATCTTTAGCAGCGGTGTAGGCATCTAAAGCTAAATAGTAATCCTTCTTCATCAAATAAAGATCACCAAATATTTTATATGTCGTACCTATATTCGCGTTATCTTTAATACTACGCTGTATCTCAATTGCTTTTTTTAGCGATTTTATAGCATTCGCTTCCTCCTCTAGTAAAAGCTCCAAACGCCCTTTAATGGCATAAATAACACCAATATTTTTTTGCTTATTTATCTTCTGGGCAAGATATAGAGCTTGATCTAATTTTTTTTTAGCCTTAAAATAGTTATAATTTGCTAATTCTTGTTGAGATTTATTAACGAGCTCGTTTATATCTTTTTGAATACTTTCCTGTTCGTCGCTAGAGCTGTTTTGAGCAAAGCCTAAGCAGCCCAAACATATAAAAATAGTGAGGAGATAATATTTTGTGAGAACCATTTTATTAAACATGACATACAAATATAAGAATAATACCGATTAACCGCGTATTTTTTCCGATAAATTGCAAATTAAGTCAATTATTCGCTGTGAGTATGCTGTTTCATTATCGTACCATCCAATTATTTTTACCATATTACCAATAACCGAAGTCATTTGCGCATCAAAAACACATGAATAAGTATTACCAACAATATCAATAGATACAATAGGATCCTCTGTATATTGCAGTACGCCCTTATATTTTGCCTGGGAGGCTAGTTTAAATGCCGTATTAATTTCTTTTATTGAAACCGTTTTTTTCACATTAAAGGTTATATCCGTTAGCGATCCATTTATAACAGGCACCCTAATGCCGCAACCTCCAATAACATTTGCCAGTTCTGGAAATATTTTAGTAAGCGCCTTAGCAGCTCCGGTAGTTGTAGGTACTATCGATTGGCTTGCAGCTCTAGCACGTCTTAAATCGCGATGCGGCTGGTCATGTAAGCTTTGGTCTGTTGTATAAGAGTGAATGGTAGTTATATAAGCCTGATTAATACCACAAAGGTTGTTTATAACATCTATCATGGGTGCCGCATTATTGGTTGTACACGATGCGTTGGAAATTATAGTTTCGCTTCCATCAATCTCATGGTCGTTAACACCTAATACTATGGTTTTAATATCATCATCTAAAGGAGGCACACTTAAAATAACACGTTTTGCTCCATTATTTAAGTGGTAGTTTAAATCTTCATTTGTTTTAAATTTACCAGTGCATTCAATAACAAAATCGACACTGTAAGGCTCCCAATTAATTAGGTTAGGGTGTTTACCATTTAAAAGCGGAATGGATTTACCATTAACAATTATAGTACCCGCCCCGTGGGATAACTCGCCTTTAAAGCGACCATGAACGCTATCATATTTAACCAAATGACTTAGTGTTCTAGCATCCGATAAATCATTAATAACAACTACCTGTATGTTAGCATGGTTTTCTAGTAACCTAAAAACGCGCCTACCAATTCTACCAAAGCCACTAATTGCAACATTAATCATATTAATTAATATGTTTTTGAGCCTTGTAAGACGACCTCACTAAAGCACTGCTTTCTACATGCCTAAATCCTAAATCCAACCCAATAGCCTCGTATTCCTTAAATTGATCTGGATTAATAAAGTGCTTTACAGGCAAGTGTTTTTTACTAGGTTGTAAATATTGGCCAATAGTAACCACATCCACATCATTAGCTCTAAGATCGTGTAATGTCTCAATAACCTCATCTCTTGTTTCACCTAAACCAAGCATAATACCAGATTTAGTGCGGCGTTGGCCTTGCTGTTTTAAATATTTTAAAACCGCCATACTTTTATCATACTTGGCCTGTATCCTTACCTCGCGTGTTAATCGGCGAACCGTTTCAATATTATGCGATACAACCTCGGGCGCCACATCTATAATATGATCAATATGCTTCTCAACACCCTGAAAATCTGGTATTAAAGTCTCAAGCGTCGTTTCCGGGTTCATGCGCCTTACAGCTTTAACTGTTTCCGCCCACATAATACTTCCCATATCCTTCAAATCATCGCGATCCACACTTGTTAAAACAGCATGCTTAATTTTCATTATTTTTATCGATCTAGCTACCTTTTCTGGCTCGTCCCAATCTACGGTTTCAGGGCGCCCTGTTTTAACACCACAAAATCCGCATGACCGGGTACACACGTTACCAAGAATCATAAAAGTTGCGGTACCTTCGCCCCAACATTCACCCATATTTGGGCAACTACCCGATGTGCAAATCGTATTTAAACTGTACTTATCAACCAAACCACGTAATTCTGTGTATTTTTTTCCTGTAGGGAGTTTAACACGTAGCCATTTAGGTTTTGCTTGGCGTTCCGGTACTATATTACTAATGGTTTCAGTATTCATATCTCAAAAATCATATCTCACAAAGATACAAAGTATTCTTTAAAATTTTGTGTATCGGTTTTAAGAAGACACCTAAAAAAAACCTAAAATTACAGAAAAAAACACGCTCAATGTTTTCAATAAAAAACGCCTATTAGCAAATATTTTACAATTATGTTAAATACATATTAAATTAATTTTCTTAAAAACAAATAACAGGTTACACTAGCTTTTAATTTCTTTATACATAGTGGTAAAAAACAAAAATTAAATGCATAAAAACAACACCAACGTGTACTATTTGGGCGTTACCCGAAAAGGGTCGGGCTTTACCATACAAGTCCGCACTCCCAAAAGGTCGCTGTGGGCTTTCCTTTTCAATCCCTAACGCGCTAGTAACACAATAAAAGCGCCCTATAGAAAGCTTGTTACGGCATTAAATTTAATTTTTTAGATAAAAATTATATTAGTACTCACAAATATTAGAAAGAAAATACCTACAAATAAATAATTTTAGATACATTTACAAAAAACTAAAAATTATGAAAAATTTTATTATTTCGGCTCTAATGCTTATTACCATAACATCAACTGCTTATTCTCAGACATATGGAACTTCTACAACTAGAAGCACTGACATTTTTGGAAATAGAACGACTACACATAGAAATTCAAACGGTTATAATTCAGGAACTTCTACAACTGGAAGCACTGACATTTTTGGAAACAGAACGACTACACATAGAAATGCAAATGGCTATAATTCAGGAACTTCTACAACTGGTCAAACTGACATTTTTGGAAATAGAACGACTACACATAGAAATTCAAACGGTTATAATTCAGGAACTTCTACAACTGGAAGCATTGACGTTTTTGGAAACAGAAAAACTACACATAGAAATTCGAACGGTTATAATTTAGGAACTTCTACAACTGGTCAAACTGACGTTTTTGGAAACAGAACGACTACACACAGAAATGCAAATGGAAGAATTACAGGAACATCAACTACGGGGCAAAAAGACGTCTTCGGGAATACAAAAACTACTTATAAGAAAAGCGGTTGGTAGAAAATAATAACATCCAATAATCTAAAAGAGTGATGTAAAAATCACTCTTTTTTTTTACAATAAGATAATAAAAGCATTAAAAATTTTAGACTAAGCAAAAAAAATATTTGCTAAATTTAGCGCTTAAAACAAGTAACTAATCTTATAGAATCGCGTTAGCATCTAGAAAAATACAACGTAAAGTAAACATTTGTATTCATTCCAAAATAATAAACCAAAGCACCTAAGTAAACCACTATTTTTTCAAAAAATAAACATATCCAATTTAAGTAACTAAAATTAAGTATAAATAAGCGTGATTAACTCTAAACAGTTATTATTGAGTACATGTAAATACTTACACACAAAGTACGATACTAAAAGATTTGCTCTAGTAATTAATTTTGAAAGTGGATTTTAAAACAAACTGCTTATTAATACATTATGTTAGTAGTAATAGAAAGGTAAAATAGTTACTAATAAACTCAAAACACCGCTTAAATAAAAGGGGTAAAAAGTCTTAAATTATTTAAAATAGTATTTATATAATTTGTTATACCCAACAGACCAAATACCGAGAAAAATTAATAAATTATTAGTCAGATTAAATTCTGTGCCTATAAAGTAAATAAATTTATTCCTTTAACATGTTTTATTAATTTAAGTGATACACTGTAGAAATGGTTTAAATATACTTTTAGATAGTACACAACTTAATTATTGACAATATTTTAACGGCCATAACTTTAATAGAATTTAAGCTGTTTGTATATTGGTGTTTCATTTGCGTTAAGGATTGAGGCGTTTGTTGAAGCTCTTTTTGTGTTGTTGCGCCTATGCAACACAAAAAAGCGACTGCCGAAAGCCTGACCCTTGTGGTAACGCCCAAAAACATATAAGGTATGAGTAATTTAACTTCGCCACTTAATTTTAAGGCTTGGATTAACGAAAACAGACATCTATTAAAACCACCTGTGGGTAACAAAGTCGTTTGGAAAGATGCCGATTTTATTGTTATGGTTGTTGGTGGCCCTAATAATAGAAAGGACTACCATTATAACGAAACACCGGAATTTTTCTACCAAGTTGAAGGTGATATTGTTTTAAAAATTATTGATAACGGTACACCAAAAGATGTACATATAAAGGAGGGCGATATTTATTTACTACCACCTAAAGTACCACACTCCCCACAACGCGGCGCTAATACAGTAGGACTTGTTATTGAATATAAACGCCCTGAAGGCATGCGCGATGCATTACTTTGGTTTTGTGAAAATTGTGTAACAAAACTTTATGAAGAGGATTTTACTGTAAGTAATATTGAAACCGATATGCCTAAAATATTTAACCGCTTTTATTCTAACGAAAATAGGCGCACTTGCCCAAATTGTAATGTAGTTATGCAACCACCACAACATGTTAAAATAAATTAAAAAAACGCAGAAGCTGCGACTCGTATAAGGGTTAAACTTATAATTTTATTTTTAATGATAATTTTAACTCTTCTAAAAACCTTATAAATAGTCTTTACGTTTAATTTTAAAAAATAATTTTTAACGAACTAGAAAAAGGTTTTAAAAATTGCTTAAAAAAATGATATTTTTGGCTTTTAAAAAAGATTGGCCAAATTTATAAAAAACAAGAAATTGGGTTTTATTTTAATAAAAATACTAGCTTATCCCTTACATAAAAGCCCAAAGGTTTTTAAAACAAGAATGTATTGCACGCCCGATGAAATACAACCTACAAATAAGGTAATTAAACAAGTAGTTTAGAGCTTACAACCTTATTTCCTTTTAAAAACCCGACGGCCACAAAACAATAAACATGCATTTTATACCCGAAGATTTAGACGATTACGTAGTTGCAAACTCTGAAAACGAGCCTGCATTATTACAGCAATTAAACAGAGAAACTTACCAGAAAATATTAATACCTAGAATGTTAAGTGGGCATTACCAAGGGCGACTTTTAAGTATGATTTCTAAATTAGTAAATCCGAAAAACATTTTAGAAATTGGCACGTACACGGGGTATTCTGCATTATGTTTGGCCGAAGGTATGCAAACCAACGGCGAACTGCATACTATAGACATAAATGAGGAGTTGGTTGATTTTCAGCGTAAGTACTTTGATAAGTCTGGCTTTGGGAAACGCATCCATCAACATTTAGGAAGTGCTTTGGATGTTATCCCAAACCTTAATTTAAATTTTGATTTGGTTTTTATTGATGCCGACAAAGAGAACTACTCCAACTACTTTAATATAATTATAGACAAACTAAATACAGGTGGTATTATATTATCTGATAACGTCTTGTGGAGTGGTAAAGTTTTAAATACTAGCTTTAAAAAAGACGATAAATGTACACCAGCACTTATTGCATACAATGCGCTTTTAAAAAACGACAAACGCTTGGAAACTGTTTTACTACCTATAAGAGATGGATTGACTATTAGTAGAAAATTATAACAATTATTAATAGAAAATTTATAATTTGTAAAAGATTTAAGCCATTTGAAACAGCTATGTAAACCTTGAAGCAACTCTAGCGTAATATGTTCTTATTTACTTAAGTACTAAAATAAATAAAAACCGAACGCTTGTATAATAATTAATATTACGTTTTAACCGGTCCCCCTATTGTTACAATTAAAAGGCTTGCAATAAACTTATAAAAAAATATTTTTAAAAAGTTAAATGTATTGATTTTATACTATTTCAGCTTTACGCACTAATCGGTTTATTTTACAAAAAAACAAATCATTATCAAAAGGCTTAATAATTATATCATCAAATTTAACATCAAATTTACTTGCCGTTAATTCATCTGGATTCGAAGCGGTTAATGCTACTATGGGAATATTTTTATCAATAGCTTTAATTCTAAAAGCAGCTTCGTAACCATTCATAATAGGCATATTAATATCCATTAAAATTAAATCGTAAAAATTATCACCTTTAAATGCATTTAAGGCCTCTTGGCCGTTTTCAACTAGTGTAAAGCTAATATTTTGCTTTTTAAGTAAATTACTTGTTACTATCTGGTTTATTTTATTGTCTTCGGCTACTAAAATATTAATATCGGTTGACGCTTCTAAAAGTGATGTATTTTCAGATTTCACTTGACTAATTTGGCTTACAGCTTGCGCATGCACATTAAATCGCACATTAAAAGCAAAGGTAGACCCTTGCCCCACTTGGCTTTCCAACTCTATTTTACTACCAAATAAATTCACAATTTGACTCGCTATAGAAAGCCCTAAACCTGCACCCTGGTAATTTGTATTAGCATTTTCGCTTAATTGCGTGAAATTTTCAAATATAGAAATCTGCTTTTCCTTAGCAATACCATATCCATTATCATTTACTTCAAAACGAAGGAACACACAAGATCCTTCTAATTTTTGAAAAATAACTTTTACATAAATATTACCATTTTGTGTAAATTTAATACTGTTACCTAACAAATTAAACAATACTTGGGTAAGCCTTAATTTATCGCACAAAATAGAATCTGGAACTTCTTTATCTATTACAATGTGTATTTTATTGTTCGACTCCTCCAAACTATAATCAAAAGAGTCTGTAACATTTTCAATTAATTTTTTTAAACAAACAGGAGTAATATTTAACTCTTGGTTTTCAGACTCTATTTTACCTACTTGTAATATATCATTTATTAAGTTTAACAAATAATCTCCTGAATACTTTAAGGATTTCAAATATTTAGCATCGCGATCTTCTAGACTATTATTCTCTAACATTATTGATGTTAAACCCACTACACCATATAGAGGTGTTCTAAGCTCGTGCGACACATTCGAAATGAAATTAGACTTCATTTCAGATGATTTTAAAGCTTCGTTTTTAGCTAGTTCTAATTTTTTGTTTTGTGTTTTTAAAACATTTGTTAATTGTCGCTTAGAGGTATAAGACCGGAATAAAACAACTAAACAAACTATTAATAATAGTAACGCCCAAACAATAACAAAATTAATACTTTTTATTTTTTGTGCGATTTGTTCCTGATATAACTTTTCATTATTTGCTAAAAGCACTTTATTTTTATAATTTTCGACTGAAAATCTAGATTTTTCAATAATAATCTGTTTTACTTTTTCTTTGTTTAAATACGCTTCTTTGTGTCTATAGTATTTCAAAAGATTTTTATACGCCATGTCTTTACTTCCTAAGGCGGAATAAGAGAGCGACAACTTTTCATGTATCCTACTTAAAAACAAACAATTAGTATGCTCTAAACAGTCTTCTACATTAAAATAACTTAGTGCTTTATTAAATTTTTGTGCAGCTAAATTATATAGTTTTCCTTTAAAAAAATAAGCACCATAAGTATTATGAAAGCTAGCTACCTGGTTTATATTATTTTTACTATTGTTAGCTAAAATATCCTCAACCTTTAAAATTTTAACACGCGCATTTTCTAAATCATTATTTTCTAAATAGAAATTAGCAAAATTAATATAAGTCTTAACTATTAAATTATTAGAGCCTTTAGAGTTATGCCAACTAGCTTGCAAAAAATAATTTTTATTAATGTGAAATATTGCTTTATTAAAAAGTTTAATAACTGTTTCTGTTGCTTCATCTCGCTTTTTAATAATAGCCAAATTTAAATAGGCTTTGGCAATTAAATAATCATCTTGATTTGCTAGTGCTGCATTTAGCATAGCCGTATAACTCTCCTCGGCACTTGCTCTTTCGCGCATTAAAGCATAAATATTCCCTAAATTAAAATTAGAAATAGTTTTCCCCTTATTATAATTAATAGAGTCTGAGAGCCGTTTGGTAAGATTGAATTGATGAAAGGCTGTAATTATTTTATTTTTTTTGTACAGCCTTGACCCTGCATTATTTAAACTATCAATTTTAATAGTTATTTCAGTTTGGCTTTGTACTAGTATGGTAAACAGTAAGAGTAGCGATTGTAGGACTGCTTTCATTAAATAAAACATTAAATTTTAGGCTCTCTAATATATTTGAATAAGTACGAAAAGCCTTAAAAAATCGCTAAACAGGGATTTTACCATGACTAAAAGCAATAACGCGCAGTTTAAAGAAGTTAAAACACTAAAATTTCCGTTTAACCGACCCTGTAAAATCTTTTAAATCATCTTTTACTTGGTCAATCTCCTTTTTAACATCTTTGGCTACGCTAGAATCTAAGCCATTTTTTTCGGCTGTTTTGGTAATTTCATGTTTAATATCGTTAGTAGCATCTTTAAGTGTACGCATACCTTTACCTAAGCCCCGCGCAATCTCAGGTAATTTATCGGCACCAAAAACCATAATAGCTATAAAAAGTATAAAGGCTATTTCGCCACCGCTAATAAATAAAAAAGTTGTTTTCTGTATCACAATACAAATATAGTGAGTTGTTTTTATTATTCCATTTAGCATCTAAATTTATTAGTAAAAAAAAACCGATAGTTAAATATCGGTTTTTTTATAGTGTTTATTTAAATTGTAAAAGTTTAAAATAAAGTCTTTAATTACTCTTTTACCTTCTGTTTAAACTTATCAAAGCTATTGGTATCTTCCATTTTAGGCCACGTGTTATTTGATGTATCTACGTCTGCTGTTTCAAGATCTGGATCTACTATAAAACCTGTAATTGCCTTATTTGTTTTAAAAACCTTACTTACCTCAGCATCATTATAGCGCCAAATTTCTGCAGGGTACATTTTTCTTTCGGTAGTGCCATCTTCATAAAGAATTTTTAATATAATTGGCATAACCAAACCTCCTGGCTTTTCAAAAGTAACCTCGTAAAAATACTTAGGAACTGCCTTTAAATTTTCTTTTTCCTTTTTTGGCAAACTGTCTAGATAATCTGTTAAAAACTTAAAATCTGAAATACTTTTAGCATCTTTAGGTATGTTATTATTCTGAACTTGTGCATAATAAATAAGTTTCCCTTCAAAATCTGCTAAATTCATGTTATATTTCTTGGCAGCCTCTTTGGACTCCTTTGTAGGTTTATCCGTTAAATAAAATTGCTTAACATTTTTAATACCTATATCTGTATAATCGGTGGTATAAAACCAACCTCTCCAAAACCAATCTAAATCCATGGCAGAGGCATCTTCCATAGTTCTAAAAAAATCTGCAGGCGTTGGGTGCTTAAACATCCAACGCTGGGAGTAGGTTCTAAAGGCGTAATCGAATAACTCGGGTCCCATAATGGTTTGCCTAAGCATATACAATCCAGCTGCTGGTTTTGTATAAGCGTTAGGTCCAAACTGATATACATAATCGCCATGCGACATAATAGGTGATATATAACTTTGGTCGCCACCCATGTAAGGCACAATATCCTTTGGAAGGTTTCCTGTAATAAAATCGGGATCGTAATCTAGCTCTGCTAAAGTTTCTACAAAAGAATTTAAACCTTCGTCCATCCATGTCCATTGGCGTTCATCGCTATTTACAATCATAGGAAAAAAGTTGTGCCCAACTTCGTGTGTTATCACTCCTATCATCCCTCGCTTTGTGCGTTCAGAATAAGTGCCATCTGGGTCTGGACGACCATAATTAAAGCATATCATAGGGTATTCCATTCCTTGCCTTTCAGAGTGTACAGATATAGCTTTACTGTACGGGTAATCAAAAGTAAGTTTCGAGTATTCTTCTAATGTATTCGCTACAACTCTAGTAGAGTGCTCTTCCCATAACGGATTACCTTCTTTAGGGTATAAAGAAATTGCCATAACAGGTCGGCCATTAATATTTACGGCCATAGCGTCCCATATGTATTTTCTTGACGATGCGAATGCGTAATCTCGAACCTTATCGGCCTTAAAATGCCATGTTTTTTCTTCTTTACTCTTTGTTTTTCCTGCCAAAACAGATTCTTCTTCTGTAACAATAAAAACAGGATCTTTAAATGATTTTTCTGCTAATTTTAATCGGCTTTGTTGTTTTTTAGATAATACATCTTTAGGGTTTTGCAACTCTCCTGTAGCCTCTAAAATATGATCTGCTGGAACTGTAATTTTCACATCAAAATCTCCAAATTCCAAAGCAAATTCACTACGACCCCAAAACTGCATATTCTGCCAACCTTCCACATTATCGTAAACACATAATCTTGGATAAAACTGTGCAATGGTATAATTGTTATTTCCATCAGGAAAAGTTTCTAAACCAGAACGACCACCATCAATATTAATATCGTTAATATTATAATGCCATTTTATAGCAAACTTAAAAACATCTCCTGGTGCCAAAGGTTTTGGTAAATTAATACGCATCATGGTTCTATTAATAGAGTGTGATAATGCTGTACCATTTTCATTTTTCACATAATCAATATTAAAACCACCATCAAAACGCTCTTTCATGTTGTTTTTAGTAAACATAGCTGGGCCGTTAAAAGGCATATTAAAACGTTCAGACTTGGCATCTGGTGTTTTAGAATCCTTAGCACGCATATTTTGATCCAGCTGAACCCATAAGTATTCTAAATAGTCACGAGAATTGTTGTGATAAACAATTTTCTCATCACCAAAAATCTGATTTTTATCTTCATCCAAACGAATGTTCATGGTGTAATCCACTTGCTGTTGCGTGTAAGCGTGCCCAGGAGCTCCAGAAGCAGTACGAGTTTCATTAGGTGTTGCCAGAACATCCTTTAGCTGTCGAAATTTATTTTGATCTGTATGACCTTGCTTATTTCTTTGAGTTTGTTGTTGCGCAAAAGTGGTTGTAAAACCAAGTAAGAGCAATAAAAACAATTGAGGGTATTTTTTCATATTATTCTGTTTCTATTAAATAAAAAGGGGTTTATAATGATTTTTGTTATCTAATTTTTATCAAAAGGTCTCAAAAGTACAAAAATACGTATTGAATAATTGATCTTTTTTAATTAAATTGTAATAAAATTGCGGGTGCATCTTCGGTAAGAATAAGACTTTTATTTTTTAAGTATATTTTAGTCTTTACAATATTTTGTTGTTCGGTCTGTAAATCAAAAAAAACGTTATTAGTTATCTCAAAAGACTCAATATTGGTTACATTTTCAACCTCTAAATAACACCTCATAATATCGCCATCGTACTCCTTGCCGATATAATTAAAGACAACGGGCTTATTGTTTATAATAATTTTTATTTTGTCTTTTAAATAATTGTGTATGTAACCATTAATAGTTTCTGGCTCATTTTTTTCTGCAAGTATAATAGTCTTATTATGCTTCAATTTTAAGGCACTTTCAAAATCATCAATAAATAATCTGGAGGTTATTTGAACAGCCCTATTTTGTTCTATATAATTAATTTGAGTAACACTAATATAGTATTTATGCAAGGTTGTAAATGCCAACGTAGGTAGCAACATCGCTAACACTAAAAATTTTAAAACTCTCATTATATGATATTAAATATGGACAAATTTACTTATTTGCATTTCAAAAAGTATTCCTAGAGCTATAATTTTTTATTACTTTTAAGGTTTAACTTGTAAAGCACAAGTCGCTCTTGCAAGTATTTCAATATTTCAATACCATTTTTTCCTTTACAACGTTCCATAAAATTAATATCTTCTTGGCAGAAATAGAAAAAATCTTTTCGTAATTTTTTATCCAATGGATGTTCTATAAAAAAATCTTCAATCAAATTATATTTAATTCGCCTTAGCAAATTATCTTTTTCCTCAAGCTTCAAATGGTTTTTTAATCTTTTTGTTTTTCCTGTAATAGCATTAATAATAGGGACTAAATGGCCACTGGTAGCCGCATAAAGTCTTCTTTCACTCTGTGTTGCTGGCTTTCCAGCATACCCAGGAATACCAACATCAAAAAAATTAATAGGTGCTTTACCTTCTATTTTGTTAATATCAGAAAGTAAATTACCCGTTAATAGCTTACCTATAAGAACTTCATCCAACTCAATAATTTTATCCTCTAGAT
The DNA here is from genome assembly GCA_937958265.1 of uncultured Algibacter sp. GTDB lineage: Bacteria > Bacteroidota > Bacteroidia > Flavobacteriales > Flavobacteriaceae > Algibacter_B. The sequence goes on from CALGNX010000003.1 coordinate 170,180, forward strand.
TGATGCTTATAGTTTTAGCCAAAATATTATCGCGTGAAATAATTAGTAGGTGTAACTCATGCTGTATGGAAGAGACCGTTAGCGTATCATTCTGTTTTACAGGTATATTAAAACGCCCATTTTTATCTGTGACCGTAAACAGTTGTGATGACTTGTTTGTAACATGTATATTTTCAATATTTCCGTTACCAATAATTTCTCCAAGAATATTAACCGTTTGGCAATACCCACACTGTAAACCAAAATAAACAAAAAGCAGTACGAATAATCTAGTTTTTAACATTACGCTGTTTTAAGATATAAACATTTATACGAGGACATAAAGCAGAAATTCCAAAGCCATTGTTTAAAACCCCTTTAAAATTAAAAAAATCCTTAAATAATAATAATAATAATAATAATAAGCTTGTTGAGCGATTTACTAAAAACCATAACCGCCCTAATAACATGTTACATAAAATATCCTTTATCTTACACTACTAATAGCTTAACTATATGCAGAGTAAGATAAAGGATATAATATAAAAACTTAAATAAAAGAAACCTGTAATATAATGTTAAAAACTAGTAAATTACTAGATTATCAAGACTTTAAAAACTCCACACTTTTAGTATTAAGAAGCTCTAGAAATTCTAGCTCCTTACCGTAGTTAAGCAAAGAAAAATCAAAATCGCCACTTTCAACAAATCGTATAAACTCTTCAACCCTATGCTCTGGTATCTTAAAGTTATCAACCAAAAACTCAGACCCAAAGTAATATTTAATAGCCTCAGTAGGCACATCAGGAATACCAGCTTTTTTCTTGTCCTTTACCTCAGCCCTAAATAAAGGTAATAGTAATTGATCTACTACATTAATAATATTTAAACCATTTACCATAGGTAAGTGCTGCCTATCTATAGCTATATTATCAACATCGGTTTTATTATCTGTTTCAAAATCATACTCACTACTATGTTTTACACCAAAATATAACGAACTTAATTGTGGCTCAAAAGGTTTGGTATTTTTAAGGTCTGTATTTAAATTTCCGGATAAGCCCTTTGTAAATACAATAACCTCGTCTAGTTTATTAATTTCTTCAATTAAAAAGAGTTTCATTTTTCTAGTTTCCATAATAGCCTCATTAACCTTAAAACTAATATTTTGGTACTGCAAAGCACTTACTTCAATATTGTCGTTCAAGGCAACTTTTAGTTTAAAGTCGCCATTTTGGTCGGTTATTGATCCTGTATTGGTAGACGCATTAAAAATTGTAATACTAGAAATATCACTACCTTCCACTATAATTTTACCAGACACTTCAATTCTAGTAATGGTTTGCGAAGTTGCAGAAACCGATAACAAAAAAACCAACGCAAATAGATACCTTTTCATATTTTTTATTACAAATTACTACATAAATTTGCTAAAAAATAGTAATACTCATCATTTTTTTTGATGCCAACAATTAGATAAACTTATAACCACTTACAATTTATGCTTAACCTAATCATAGCTAGCACTTCCACAGTTTACGGGAGTGGCTATTTGGACTATTTATCCAACGAACTAAAGCAACATTTTAAAAACACAAGCACCATACTATTCATCCCCTATGCAAGCCCTGGAGGCATATCCTACAATGCATACACAAAAATAGCCAAAACTGCTTTTGCTAAAATAAATAAAAACATAAAGGGCATACATGAGTACGATAATCCGGTAGCGGCTATAAAAAATGCAGAAGGTATATTTATTGGTGGCGGAAACACTTTTGTATTAAGCAATCAACTACAAAAAAACAATCTTTTTAGCGCATTAAAAGAAAGCCTTAAAATGGGCACACCCTATTTAGGCACAAGCGCCGGGAGCAACATTTGTGGTCTTACTATAAAAACCACTAACGATATGCCCATTGTATACCCACCCAACTTTAATGCGCTAAGTTTAGTTCCATTTAATATTAACCCACACTACCTAGACCCAGACCCAAAAAGCAAACATAAAGGCGAAACCCGAGAAACCCGTATTACCGAATTTCATCAATACAACACACCACCTGTAGTAGGTTTACGAGAAGGCAGTTGGCTAGAAATAAACGAAAACTCTATTATACTAAGAGGACCACTAACTGCCAGAATTTTCGAATACAACAAAACGCCGTACGAAGTTCAAACAGGTAAAGAACTAAATACATTAAAATAAAATAACTTGGGCGTGCCCCAAGGGTCGGGCTATACGTTACAAGTCCGCGCACCTCCTAAAGTCGGGCTGTGGGCTTTTCACTACTATCCCTCACGCGAGCACATAACCGGAGCAATAGATAAATAATTAAATCAACCTTAACATAACGGTTGATTTAATTATTTAAGAAAAGCAAACCATAAATTTATGCCTTGAACAACACCAAATATGATTTAAAATTAGGCTAAAAAACTTGAATTATATCGTGCCCATATGATAAAGAAAATCAAAGCATAGCCTGAGCTACGGTTTTATTTTATTTTGAGATAGAGGTGCCGTAGAAACGCGTAATTAGCCTTCTTTATATTTTAATTGGTATAACAACAAGCAGTATGATTACCTATAATAATTTCTTATATAATGGCATAAAAAAAGCTCCAACTATAATAGTGGAGCTTTAAGAGCGAGAGACCAGGTTCGAACTGGCGACATTCAGCTTGGAAGGCTGACGCTCTACCAACTGAGCTACTCTCGCCTTTTATTTCTGGTGCAAATATATGAACTGTTTCTAATTTTACAACATAAATTACAACTTTTTTATAAAATGATACCCTAAAATTTTAAAGCCCTCATTAAAATAAAACTTATGAGACTGATAATTAGAAACATATGTATTTAACTCCATAGTTTCAAAACCCTTATCAGAAACATATTCATAAATCCACTCAAAAAATCGCTTACCCAAACCCTGTCCCCTATAATTAGTATCAATAAAAACATGGTCTGGCTCTACACTTCTACCAGAATAATGTCTTGTACAGAACCATAGCCCACAAACACCAATAAGTATTTCTCCATCGTAAATAACAGCACATTCATAATTTTGAGTAACTATTTCAGAAAAACGCGCTTTTAAAACGGCTACCGAAATTTTATAGTCGTTTAACTGTTCCACTAACGGTAGTATAAGATTTATATCAGACTTATTTAAAATTTTAAAGGTAATTTCCATCAAAAAAAATTTTTAGTAAAGGTAATAAATCCTAAAAAAACTTTAAGTTTGGTTTGTACAAAAAACTCAATTTATCAAAACTAAACAACCTAGCATAAAACAAATAAATGCCACTGAAACATATTTGGTTAGGCAACCTATTTTAAGACCTGGATTACCCCTTACCTCCTGTGTTTTTACTGGGGATAACCTAAAAACGACTATACATTTAGGTATTCATGTTAATAACGAGCTAATTGGGGTCTGCTCCTTAGTTAAATCCAAAAATACACTCATAACGGAAAAACAGCAATATCAATTACGTGGTATGGCTATTTTAAAAGTACACCAAAACAAAGGTTTTGGCAAATTACTTTTAAATTACAGTGAAGTATTACTTAAAAAGCTAAACGTAAAATTAATTTGGTGTAATGCACGAGAAACAGCTATTACATTTTATAATAAGGCAGGGTACCAAGTTAAAGGAACACCATTTATCATAAAAAACATTGGCCTGCACTTTATGATGTGCAAAACTATTTAAATAAGGTCTATTTTCCTGAAAGACTTGGTAGTCTTGCTTACTTTTTTGAATGCCTTATCTTAATACTTAAAATAAGAAATTTAATAATAGTATTATTTAATAGGACTTTATGCTCTTTATAAATTAAAGCGACTTTGGTGTTCGCCCTCTATTTTTTTTAAGACCTACCGTTACGCAGATGTTCTATAATCGATAAAAATTCAATTCTATTTAACCTATATTTTTTATGAGACCACACATTGATATTTACAGTAAGAATTTGATTTATTTAAAAACCTGAATTATAAAATTAACTATTTACGCACTGCACCCTGTACACAAGGACAATTGCTTAAACCTTGTAAAAAGTTTAGGCCAATAGTTACTACATGAGTACCTGAATTAAAGGCAACCAACTCATTTGTGGTAACTTGATAAGCATACCCAAAATAAAATATTGATTTTTGAAAACCAACCATAGGACCAACATTTAATGGCCTTAAAAATTGATCATTTAAAAAGCGATATGAAATACCCGCCCAAACGTAATCTTCGGCATTTCTATTAAATTTCCTAACCTTAAAATTCAAGTCTGTACTAGAGCGCTTATCACTACTAAATAATTGAAAAAATAATGAAGGTTCAAACTCTAAACCACTTTTCCTAGGACCTTGAAAAGTATGTCCAGAGTAGATTTGATAATTTAAAAGTAAATTAGGTTCAAATTGACGTACCGATTCATCTACCTCTTTTTCTAAAATATTATTAACATTAAAACTAAAAAAACTAGATCCATACCTTAACAAAGCTCCAACATCAAAATTGTTATTTGTTGTACGCCTATCGTCTGTAACAAAAGGATCTATTATAGGATTTTCTGTATTGGTCTGAAAATTATCAATATCAATCCTAAAATTATTAATATTATAAGAAATACCAAGCGATAAATATAACTTGGAATAATAATCCAACGTTAAATGATGCGCAAAAGACACCTTTGCTCCTGTTTGAATTGTGTTTCCGTTTTTATCATTATATAAGGAAATACCAACCCCTGTACGATCTGCTATTCTAGCATCTGCAAAAATAGATTGGTTATCTGGTGCATTTTTAATACCTACCCATTGGGTTAAACCATTGGCTCTAATTTTTAAGTTATCTCCAATACCCGCATAAGTTGGTGAAACTACAAAACTATTATCTGCTAAATATTGAGTAAAAACAGGTAAATTCAGCTCTTGACTAAAGCCACTAGAGAATACCGTTAAAAAAAAACTTATATATATATATCTTAATTGCATAATCTTTTAATTTAGAATTTATATTACCTATACAGTGTGAAATTACCAACAAACTCACGATTATCCTGCGGCTCATTCAATTTTACTATATACCAATAATCTCCAGAAGGCAATTCTACACCTTTATATTTTCCATCCCATTTATCTCCTATTCTTAAAGTTGCAATTTTCCGACCATATCTATCAAAAATATCAAAAGTCAAGTTTCTGTATTGATTTGCACAACCTGGTCCCCATAGGTCTTGATTACCATCTCCATTAGGTGTAAAGTAATTTGGTATACAAATATCAACAAATTCAAAAAAGCGTGTTGCAGTAGCCTCACAACCATTAGCATCAATAACTGTAACTGTATAATCTCCAGAAGCAAAAATTAAAAACGTATTAACATCACTAAAAGCACCATCATTAAGTCTATATTCATAAGGAGCAACACCACCAGATGTTAGTGCCACAATTTCATTTAAACTTCCATCTTCTAAAGATAAAGCTAACGGCGTAAAGGTTTCAATAATAAATGGGATGGCATTATCCGTAATATCTACACAACCGTTCGGATGGCGTACCTCGATACTGTGTGGCCCAGGTGTTAAATTTTGAAATATACCTGTTCCTGTTGCAAATGGGTTACCATCCAATGCATATTCCAAAACAGAAGTATCGGTTATACTAGAATCTACATTTACAGTAACTGTATTAGTTACCACACTAGTGTTGTTTACCAAATCATTATTACACTCATAACTAATATTAGCTATAGGATCAAGAATTACTGATTCTCTCAAAGGGATAGAGAAAGGACTATTACCGCCACAGTTTTCACTATCTAGCACATAAACGCTTTTTTCCCCGCCTTCTAAGCCATTAAACGTGTAGCTTGTTGTTCCAACTGGTAATTGGATATATGTTATATCATCTAAACTTACGCTGTACGGAGGCTCACCGCCTAGAAGCTGTATGGTAAACTCACCAACGGTGTCTCCTTCGCAAGGAGATTCACTTATAATTGTATATGTAAGACCTAAAGGTGCAGGTTCAACAATATCAAAGTTAAGAAGGGCAAAACACCCTAAAACATCTTGCACAATAATATCATAATTACCAGGCGCTAGATTTTCAACAATATCGATATCAAAAAATTGATCTAATTGTGGTGAAATAGCATATTTTAATATTCCTGAACCACCGGAAGCTGTAATTTCTAAACTTCCATCGTTCTCACCGTTACATGTAACATCAATAGGGTTAATAGTTACATTTAAAGGAGCTGCCGAATTAGTAACTGGCACGATTGCAGAAGTTTCCAAACAATCTCCGCTAGTTACTTGTACTTGATAATCGCCTGCACCTAAATTAGAAAAAACACCTGGACTATTTTGAGTTACTGGTAAAACAGGGTTTCCTAAGAAATCTTCTAAGGTATATACGTATGAGCCTAAGCCACCTTCAGCAACGGCCACAATAATTCCATTATCATCACCATTACAGTTAATTTGGGTATTACTAGTATCCAATTGGACTGTTAACATAGGCAACACATCTATAGTTATTGTATTAGAAACATTTGCTACACAACCGTTAATATCGCGTACATAATAAGCATACGTTCCAGGGGTAACTGGAATTGATATTGATGTACTAAATGTACCCAAAATTGTTGCGAAAGATGCAGAATCGCTATACTCATAGTTTCCTGTTCCTCCGCTAGCACTTAATGTTAATACCGATTGTGTTGTACATGTTTGAGAAATTGTTCTAACTAAATTAGCTTGCACTGGCATAGGCTGTGTAATAGTAACATTATCTGTTGTAAAATTACAATTAAACCCATCTGTTACAGAAACATTGTAAGTGCCAACTCCTAAATCATTAAATACATTTAAGGTTTGAGGCCCAGAGGTATTAACCGTTGGTGCAAGCCTATTAAGCGTATAGCTATAATTACTTCCCTGTCCACCAGTTACAGCTACAGTAATACGCGCATTGGTATCGCCAAAACAAGTCAATAAATTTGGTGTTGCAGAAATGGTTCCATCAATTGGTGTTGGTAAATCAAGAATAATCGTTTCTGATACAATACACCCACCTGCATCTCTTAAATTTACGGTATAAGATCCAGCCGATAAATTATCAAACGTGCCATTTGAAGCATATGGAATGGATACCGTACCCGTTAACTCGTATTCGTAGTCTCCCCAGCCGCCTGTTCCTGTAGCAACAATAATTCCCTTATCATCATCACAAGACACATTTGCAGTTTCGTTTGCACTTAAAGTTAATGGTCCTAAAGGCGATTGAATAATAGCCGTTACTGTTGCAGAACAAAAAGGCGCTAAATTTTCTGTAACTTCTACCGTATATGTTCCTGCTAAAAGCCCTGAAATCAATTCCGGATTTATAGAGGTATTAGCATTAACCACACCAAAAATAGAATTTGACGCATTATCGAACACCTCGTAAGTATAAGCTCCTGAGTATCCTGTTACAGAAAGGGCTATAGTACCATTATTATCACCAAAGCACGTTACTTGATTTGGTAATGCTGTAATTATTGGTGAAGTAGCTTCCTGAAGTATAACCGGAATATCATCAAAACATGATGTAACCGTATCTGTAATTGTAACACTATATGTCCCAGGTGGCACATTAGAAAAAACGTTTCCTACTAAAGTAATAGATGCTGGACTAGGACTAATAGAATACATATAGGAGCCTGAGCCACCTGAACCAATTACGGTAATTTCCCCATCATCACTATCACATGATGGCTGCTGTGTTACGTCTGCAGATGTTATTGCTATAGGTGCTTCAATATTTACTGAAACTAAATTACCGCAACCATTTGCATCCTGAATTTCAACTGTATGGGTTCCTGATGCTAAATTAGTAATAGAAAAGGGTGTTGGTCTAGTTTGAAAAGCACCACCATTAACACTAATACTGTAAGGAGGTATTCCTGCAGTTGCCAAAGCTACATCTATTACAAAATTGCCTTCTGCAATGGTACATTGATTATTTAAAGTTGCAGTAATCATAGGCTCCGGGTCCAATGGTAAAACAATTACAGGTGTAGATTGAATACAATTATTAGCATCTTTAACATGTACAAAATAACTATTTGCATTTACATTAAAAGTACTTGCAGTATTCCATAAAGGATCTGTAGCAAGGGGCTGTGCCATTGATGTTGTTAGTTGATACTCGTAAGGTGGTGTACCATCTGTCGCTATAGCACTTATTACGCCTGAATTTGGGTTACAATTAGCATTTTTATCTACAGTTGCGTTAACATCTAAAATAATAGCCGATTCGGAAATATTAAAAGGAATAGTCACTATACTACAACCCGAATTAGCACCCGATGTTTCATTAATTAAAACAAAATACTCCCCAAATGGTAATGGGCCTAGATTAGGTACAGAAAGTACACCTCCAGCTGGCACAACACCTGTTCCACTTATTGCTGTAGACGTAGTAGAAAGTGTATTATATATTTCATAAGTTACACTTGTAGGAACTGTATAAACGCTATTTATATCAAATGAAACATTACCATCTGCACTTCCTGTACAAGTAATATTATTTGAGGTTAAAGCAGTACCTGTTAAAGTAGACAATGTTGGTATAGCCATTGGAGCTGTTTCAAAGTAATAACAGCCAGTTAACTGATCAAAAACAATAAACGTATAAGTAACACCTGGAGTTAAATTGGTAAACACTGTTTGGCCACTACCAGGAGTAGTTTCATCTTGCCACGGCGCTGTAGTTGGCGATGTATAAACCATTCCTGGACCTGTATATATTGCAAAATAGTATGGCCCACTTCCTGCTAATGAGGTCCCTACTGCTACCGTTGCTGTTCCTCCTGAAATACAATCGGCAGTAGCACCTATAGAGATATCTAAATCGTCTGGTGGAGAGGCTACTAATATGTTTTCTTCAATTGCAGAACAGCCGTTTGCATCTGTTATTATAATTTCATACAACCCAAAATCAACAACTTCAAAAACTTGGGTAGCCCCTGTTTGATTTGTTATTCTGTTATTATAACCATTAACACCCGTAACATGATAAGTGTAGTTAGGCGTTCCGCCACTAACAGAATTAATAGTGATGCTGCCTAATGATACACCACCAGACGCACAACTAATTGGAGTTACAGAATATTGTAAATCTATTAATAATGGCTCTATTATTGTTATAGTCTCTGTATCCACACATGAATTACCATCGGTAAGGGTAATCGTATAATTACCTGCAGGTAAGCTTGATGTTTGAGTGCCAAAATCGGTAGCAGTTGTTTCATTGAATACATTAATAAAAAACGGTGCTGTTCCCACGGTATTATTAATTGTAATATCTATTGCAGCACTACTGTCGCCATTACATAAAACAGGTTGCGTTTGTACTACTGAAGAAATTTCTGGTAAAGAAATAGCATTTATGGTTTGTTCCCCAGACTCAATAGTACAATTATTGGAATCGGTTATTTGAAATTGGAATACTCCATCTACAGGAACCACATAATTAAAAGATGTTCCTGGAACCATAACTGGCCCACCATAGGCCCCGCCATTAAATGATACGGCATAAGAATAAGGTGCTAATCCGCCTGAAATAGAGCCGTTAATTACACCATCTGGTGATGTTGTACAATCCAAATTTTCAGTTATTATAGTACGTACTGTAATTGGAGGTAAAGGTGGTATTGTAAAAGTTTCACTGTAAGTACAACCATCGACATCTCTAACTTGGAAGGTATAAGTATCTGGGCTTAAACCTATAAATACATTTGAATTTTGATATGGTGTTGAAGCCCCTGAAGGTGCTATAATTTGATATTCTAATGCAGGTGTTCCTCCTGTTGTTCCTGTAATAGTGACATCTGACGTTATGGATGGACAACTTACAGCAGTACTAGCAAAATCTAAATCTGTTGGAGGATTAAGTGGGTCAATAGTTATTGGTGCTGTTACAAATACACAACCATTAGCATCCCTTATTGTTACACTATAAGTGCCATTTCTTAACCCAGGAAATGTTACTACTGGTTGAAAGTTGAGACCATCTAAACTATATGTATAAGGTGCAGTTCCTCCTGAAACTCCTGAGACAGTAATAACGCCATCTGAAATACAGCTATATGGTATTGTTAAAGTAGCTACACCCACAACCTCTCCTACTGTTGTAATGGTAACTGTTTCCGGTGTTGTAACACATACTTGCGGGCCAAAACTATACTCTACTAAAGTTTCATAATCGCCTTCTGCCAAACCAGTAAATACATTTGACGATGAAAATGTAACACCACTATCAATACTATAACGAAGCGTGTTTCCGTTAGGGTTACTAACGTTAAAGGTAATAACTCCAACATCACCAGCTTCTGCACATGTAATATCGGAAACATCAACAGTAAAATCGGGAGGAAGAATAGCATCTACGCTTATAGTCGCTAACGCAGAACAGTTGTTATCATCTACAACTCTAATATTAAACACACCTGAAGCAGTAACAGGTATTGTTGGTACGGTTTGAAAAGCAGTTTGACCATTAACAAAGTAAAAATACGGAGGTGTTCCTCCTGTAGGATACACTGTTATTTCACCATCTACACAAGTTAACGGTGTAGTAACCGCAGCCGTTAACTCTAATAAAGTTGGCTCTACAATATCAATATCTTCTGTATAGACACAACCATCTTCCGTAGAAACATCAATGGTATAAGATCCTGTATTTAAATCTTCAAACGCATAGCTGTTTGGGTTTATTGGCCCAACGCTATTTACTAAAGTACCTCCTTGAGATATAGAAAAGAAATATTGAGGTCGTACATCATTTGCTGCAATAGACACCGTACCTAAATCGCCATTACACAAAGGTTGCGCAATGGTTGTAGAAACTGTAAAGTCGGTTTGTCTAATTTGAACGTTTGGTACGGTAAAGATACATGGATTTGGATTAACCCCTATTTGTTTAATGAATAAGGTGTAAATACCAGGCGTACTAATTGGAAACGTATTATCTGTTTGATAATTTGTTCCATCTATACTATATTCATAATTACTAGGTACATTCCCTATTGCAATTTCGCCCAAGGTTGTACAAAAAATATCTCGTGAAGTTACTGTAGGGGATAGTAAATTGGTGTAAACATTAAAATAAAACTGATTAAAACATCCACCATCATAATTTAGAGTTAACCTGAATTGCCCTCCAGTATCGGCGGTATAATTAGGCCCAGTTGCCACTTGATTCCATGTACATGCAGTATCTTCATTCGCACAATCTCGATTAACAACTGCGGCACAACTAGTTTCATCCAATTGTTCCCAAATAATAGAAGTTGTATCTGTAATGTTTGTTTCTATAAGCCTAGGACCGTTACCACCACAAAGAAATATATTTGGTAATTCCCGTCCATCGTTTACACAAATAGCTACCTGATCTGCAAATGGAATTACAGGATTAGTAACATTAGCTCCAAAAAGAACAACATCAAATTGTTGATTTGTTGATTGACATGGTGCTATAGCTGTATTAGTAACGTAGTAGCTATCTGTTTCTGTTACTGTTATTGATTGCGTTGTTGCAATTACTGGTACTCCCGAGGGGTTTCTAGACCAAGAATAGGTATCGTAACCAGCTCCCGATGTTAACACTGTACTAGCTCCACATAAAATAACATCCTCTGCAACACTGCAATCCAAATCGGCTAAAAAATTTGTTGCCGCTGGTGTAATTAAACAACCTGTATTGGTGTTAAAACTGGGATCGTCTGAGATTGTAAACGTTTGATTTAAAGTTCCACCATAAGTAGAATAAGCTTGATTAGTAACAATATCCGAACACGCATCAACTAATAAACCACACGTTGCTACTACGGCAACCTTAAAGCGTATTTGTTGGAGTGGGTCATTTTGTTTAACAATATTATTTTCTACACTAAAAACAATTTCTCTAGTATTAGGATCGTAACTTTGTACGCTAACCCCATTTGGAAGCAAACCTAAATCTTCAGGAAAATTAAAAACAACATTTATAGGTAATATATCTCTAATTGTGTAATTCGTAGCATCGTCATTTCCAATGTTTTGAAAAGTCAAAACGTAATTTAATTCATCCCCCAAATTTACTTCTGTATCTCCTACATTATTCCCCGCAGCGTCCTCAACTATTTTTGTTAAGACAATATCAGGCTCAATAATATCTACAGCTAATGAGAAAAAATAAGGAAAATAGGTATCGCCTTGCGTTTGTAAACGAACGGTTGCCGAGGTAGCTCCATTCGCAATAACAGTATTTCCTGGATTTGGCACCGCTATAGTACCAGTATCAAAACCTAATGTATTGCGACTATTTGGATTTCTATTATTTACAGGTAAAGCACTAAGCTGTGTAACTGTACTATTAAAAAAATTATTAACGGGTCTATCTGCTGTAGATAGATTTAAACCGTTAAGTAGTAATTGATCGCCTTGTATGGGACTATCACCTTCCAAAGCTGCAAAAGCAAAATTTGCTCTAACAGGAGCTGGCGCAGGAAGTGTCCTAAACCCACTAACAGGAACATCTAAGCTAGGGTTTCCTGCTGCAAAAATAGAACTAAAACCATCAAAACTCGTAATAGATTTTCCTGGTAATGTTGGGTCTTCATAAACTATGTAAAGTGACCATCCGGCTGCATGACCAGTACGATTTGGAGGCCTAAACCTTCCCGTACGGCCCTCTGCTGAGGATACATTTGCGACAGTATATGTTCCTAAATCTGTATTTAGGCTGGTAACAATATTTGTTACATCTGCATAACAAGCATAAGGAAAACTATTGCCACCATCCACAGAATCACCATTAGCATCAAAAATAACGGTACCCACGATATCATTATACCCTCCTGAAGGACCTTTAAACTTCACAGAAGTAATAGGCTCTGAACCAGGCGTATTAGCTGCCCAATACAGACCTGCATGGATAATTCTGTAGCAACCCGGGTTAGGTACTTCTAGATCTGCGCTAGAAGAACTAAAGGTTGTTGGATCATTATCAATATCAATATAAATCATGTTTCTATTATGATTTAAAATCGTTGTATTGTTAAAAGGAGCATTGCCTGGCCCTAAAATATTGTTTCCAATTAACTGAATATCACCTTTTATATCCTGATTAAATCTAGGCGTAAAAGGAACAAAATTTTGTCCAAATATCTGAATACTAAAAAATAGCAACAATAAAACATATGCATTTTTCATATAAGTAGTTTTATTCATATTTGATTATATTAATTATTTCTTTTAATTACAGTTAATTGCACATTACCATTATATATCGCAATAAACCAAGCTAATATTTAAAAGTAGTATTCTACAAATAACTTTATTTAAAGCCAATACCAAAGTGTGCTCACAATTTGTTTTTAATAACCAAGTCTTATAACCGCTGGTTGCTGTAAATTACAAAAACAACTAAAAGACAAATCATTACACACTAATTTATTTAAAACAACAAATAGTATTATATACTATACGTTAAAATTCTTAAAATAGATTTTATATAAATACAATTTCTACTTTTCAATTTTTACCAAAGACATTTCACCATTATACGGCTTATTCCCTTTATTGGCATCTAAAGATAGTTTTGCTGTACCGATATCCTCAAAACGATCATAATAGATGTAATACTTATTTGTATTTAAATCAAAGAAAAAGTTAATATCTTTTTCACCAGCAGCTACAGCTTTTTTCAAAAATGCATCTCTTTTATCTACATCATTATGAACTGCTACAACCAAATAATAACCGTTTTTTTCATTTTTTACACCTTTAACAATTTGTATATTACTTAAAGGTTCGCCAAAGTCAAAATCATCCGCCGTTAATGGCTCTGTACTTCTTGGTGTTAACTGTTGTATTTTTTTTAAGGCAGCTCTATCTTTATTATAACGATCATCCTTACTATCATAAGCTGCTCGTTTAATTCTTCTGTTCCTTTCTATATCTGTAGCGACTTTAATATTACCTAAAGATGCCACTAAATTTTCTTTAGCTCTAAGTGCCTTATTCTGTTCTTCTTTAAGGTTTTGAATAGTACTTAAATACTGTTTATTAACAACATCGTTCTTATTATCTCTCTTTTTAAGTCGCTGATTGTAAATTTGCTCTATTTTCTTAATTTCAGCACTCCTTGTTTTAATAGAATTATCAATCTTCAATTTTAAATCTTCTATAACAGCATTTTCAGCCGAAACACTTTTAAATGCTTTAGGTGCACTAACAATACCTTGCTCGCTTAAGTCGTTCTCTTCCTTTAAATCTTTCAAATCTTGCTGCTTAATCGCAACTTTATCATTTAATTTTTCAATTAATTCTTTCTGCTTGTTACGCCCATCTTCTGTAGACTTAATGAATCCTAGTAATACTTCATCTAATACTATTTCCTTTATTTCTTCTTCCTTAGTTTTTGTTTCTGCTGCAAATTTTGATTCTTCACGTGCTTCTTCTTCCGCCTTTAATCGCGCGGCTTCGGCTAAGCGTGTTTTTTCAGCTTCCGCTTGAGCTATCCTTGCTAATTCTGCTTGACGCGCTTCTTCTTCCGCCTTTAATCGCGCCGCTTCAGCCAATCTCGTTTTTTCAGCTTCCGCTTGAGCTATCCTTGCTAATTCTGCTTGACGCGCTTCCTCTTCTGCCTTTAATCGGGCTGCTTCAGCTAAGCGTGTTTTTTCAGCTTCGGCTTGTGCTATCCTTGCTAATTCTGCTTGACGCGCTTCCTCTTCTGCCTTTAATCGCGCGGCTTCGGCTAAGCGTGTTTTTTCAGCTTCGGCTTGTGCTGTCCTTGCTAATTCTGCTTGACGCGCTTCCTCTTCTGCCTTTAATCGGGCTGCTTCAGCTAAGCGTGTTTTTTCAGCTTCGGCTTGAGCTATCCTTGCTAATTCTGCTTGACGCGCTTCCTCTTCCGCCTTTAATCTCGCGGCTTCAGCTAAGCGTGTTTTTTCAGCTTCGGCTTGAGCTATCCTTGCTAATTCTGCTTGACGTGCTTCCTCTTCCGCCTTTAATCGCGCGGCTTCAGCTAAGCGTGTTTTTTCAGCTTCGGCTTGAGCTATCCTTGCTAATTCTGCCTGACGTGCTTCCTCTTCCGCCTTTAATCGCGCCGCTTCAGCCAATCTCGTTTTTTCAGCTTCGGCTTGAGCTATCCTTGCTAATTCTGCTTGACGCGCTTCCTCTTCTGCCTTTAATCGGGCTGCTTCAGCTAAGCGTGTTTTTTCAGCTTCCCCTTGAGCTATCCTTGCTAATTCTGCTTGACGTGCTTCCTCTTCTGCCTTTAATCGCGCGGCTTCGGCTAAGCGTGTTTTTTCAGCTTCCCCTTGAGCTACCCTTGCTAATTCTGCTTGACGCGCTTCCTCTTCTGCCTTTAATCTCGCGGCTTCAGCTAAGCGTGTTTTTTCAGCTTCCACTTGGGCTACCCTTGCTAATTCTGCTTGACGTGCTTCCCCTTCTGCCTTTAATCGGGCTGCTTCAGCTAATCTCGTTTTTTCAGATCCTTCTTGGGCTACCCTTGCTAATTCTGCTTGACGCGCTTCCTCTTCCGCCTTTAATCTTGCGGCTTCAGCCAATCGTGTTTTTTCAGCTTCCGCTTGGGCTACCCTTGCTAATTCTGCTTGACGTGCTTCCTCTTCTTCAACTCTTTTTGTTATCCTAGACCGTGCATCTTCTTGCTTCTTAAGCCGTGCTAACCTAAGGCGTTCTGCTTCTGCAGCTCTTTCTTCTCTTACACGAGCTCTTTCGGCTAGTTTTAACTGATTTTGTTCTTCAACCTTACGCTTTGCTAAAGCAAGCTTTTCAGCTTTTTCCTCTTTATATTTTTCTATCCTTGCTTTCTCTAAGGCCTTTGCTTCAAGATTTTTTTCTGGTGATTTGGAGTTAATTCTATTTTGCGACTTTCTGCGCCGGGCTAACCTGCTCCTTTTACTTCCCGAACCTATTAATAACGCCTGCTCTTCATCATCGCCATTATATATATAATTCTTTCTATTTACAAATTTGTAGGCCAAGGTAAGGTCATGAGAATTTCCAAAATCTGAGAACCTTCCCGCTCCCTTTTCATAATTGTATTCAAGAGCTATCTGAGGGCTTATATTTATGCCAAAACCAGCAGTTAAAGCATATAAGCTATTATATCCGCCCTGAACCCAAATACCTTTTGGCACCATTAATAAGGCCATAGCAGAAATAATTGTTACTTTATTTTTAAACTCGGTACTTATTAAGCCTGTAAATCTGCTCTCATCAAAAAAACCACGGCTATCCAAATATCCAGTATACATACCATGCGCTTGAATAGTTTGTTCTGGATTATCTTCAATAATTTGAGAATTAGTTAAATTATAGGATACAAAATTGTTAAGAGATACTCCAAAATCGAAAAACCCAGAACCATAATTTATTCCAGGATTTATTGTAACAATAGAATTTGATGGAAAATTATCTAACGAAGCATCTGGCGATTGGGCCACAACACGGCCAAGACCTGTTTGGTAGAACCCTAAATTTGTCCCAAAACTTAAATTACTCTCCCTACCTAGCGTGGCGTTGTAAGTAAAATTAGCAACACCTCCAAAAGTTGATAAAACACCAAAATTTTGCTGAAAAAGCGTTAATCCAGAACCTATATTTTCTGAAAACCTCCCTGAAAAATTTAACAAATAAGTTTCGGGTGCATTGTCAAACTGAACCCACTCGCGCTTATTATTTATACTAATGTATTTGTTTTGTTCTCTAACAAAGCTGAAAGTTGGATTTATAAATTGACGATTAAATTTCAAGGAATTTCTTGAAGGTATATTAAACGCAACAACTCCACCTGCTTGCGGATAGAGTTGCTGTGTAATACAGAATATTAACAATAAAGAGTATAAAATTTTTCTCATAATTACCTCACCACTGTTATTGATCCTTTTTTTGTTTCACCACTTGGCTTAATTAACATATAATAGAACACTGGATTAATGGTTTTAAAATCTAACTGATCCTGCGGCCAATTATTTTCGTAATCGGCAGTATCAAATACGATTTCTCCCTGTGAACTTATAATGATAACCTGTGTATTTGTGCCACTAACATATGCCTGTGGAATTACCCAAGTGTCATTTACGCCATCATTATTCGGACTGATTACATTTGGTATCTTATCCACATTTGGAAATAAAGACACGACATTAAAAACGAACTCCCTTGAAACTCTACAATCTAGCGTTTGAGTAAGTACAACTCTATAAGATCCTGTTAATGAAACTTCAAAACTTTCACTTGAAGCACCCTCTATTCGTGTATTATCTAGATACCACTCATATTCAGGATTAGCGGCAGTTGTAGTTACTGTTACCAAAATTGTTTCATCCTGATTGATATTAACAACATCGTCAACATCAATACTACTGGTGAAACCGGAGGCGTCTAAATTTATAGTAGCGCTTGTTAGACATAATCCCAAATCAATAACAACTGAATACTCGGCCGACTCATTTGTTTCGATAGTTTGATCTATAGCTCCAATAATTTCTTCTCCATTTTTAAACCATTGATACCCTTCTCCTCTTATAGTGCTTAAAACAGTTAATCCTTCTGTTGCACAATACGGATTACCTAAACTAGAAGTAATTGTACTTACAGTAGCGTCTGATAACACTTCACCTACAGCAACTTTATTAGAAACTGAATCGGAAGTACAACTGCCGTAGTTGGTTCTCACGAAATAGGTACCAGGCTCATCTACCGCCAAAGTTGGGCCGTCTGCCACAAATACAGATTCCGTTTCGCTTATGTCTTTAAACCATTTAAAAGTTAAAGATCCATATTGTAGTGGCGAATCATTTGAAACCGAATTAACCTCATCGATAGTCAACAAATAACTACCTCCCGAACAATAAACTCCTGTACCTATAAGATTATTTATAGAAAAAGGGGTATCTTGAATTTTATAATATGCTGGAAATGATTTTGATGAAGCACCGGTAGAAACAGGATCAGTACTTCGCAATCGAATAACATAGTTCTCTCCTGCAGTTGTAATTGGTAAAGAGAATGTAGCCCTGGCAGGAAAGGTTGTTATACTACCCGGATCTGAAGTGTAGATTACTGTTGCATTTGAAAAACTACCACTACCATCTGACAGTTCTGCAATAAACTGATTTGATGGTCCCAAACTAGATTCTGGCCCAAATGAATAAGTAAAATTAAAAGTATTAAAATCTACACTCCCACAAGCCTGAGTAAGCAATCCAATGTTAGGTCTAGTGACAACTTGAGCCGTTAAATTTTTATTTACATAAAAAACAAAAAATGGAATAAGATAAAGTAAAGTTTTTTTTTTCATGCTTCTTCTAAATGTAAGAAATACAAATAATTAAATATATGGATTAGCCGTAAATACAACCTAGAAATAAATTTTCAACTAGGACAAGCGAGCATATTTCAAAAAAAAACAAGAACTTTTCTTTTTAAACCAGACAGTTCTTTAATTTTAATCTACCCTTAGTTTCTTTTTTGATTCAACTTCGTTTGTTGCTATTATTTTATTAATCTGCAATCTATAATCTGGTTTCTTTTTGCTGTACGTATTTATAAACGTTTCGAAATTATCACTTTTGGAATACACATTAAAAAAGGAACTATTACCGTACCAATTCTCTAAGTCTTCATTATTAGAACTAAACTCAGTAAAAATGTTACCGTTACAATTATCAAAAAGCATATCCCTTAAAGTAATTTTCTCTAAATTTTCTTGGTTAATCTTAATACCTTCGGCTAAAATAACTGCTGGATTAAAACCAGATATTACACTTTTATTTATTTCTAGAGCTGTATTTACTCCTATATATATAGCTTCCTGTACTAAATTCATCTTTATGGCAGCCTCTAAATTATCACTATCATTTAATAAAGTAAGATTTTGAGCTGTTACACTAGTTCCAATTTTTTGAAAATCTACTTCCTCAGCTTTATTATAAGATAGTACTTGTAAACATCTTGAACCTTGACTATTTGAAGAATATGGAGACCTTACCGCTAATGAGTTAAATAAATTAGATTGTGTACCATAGTTAAAAGTATAATCATTACCATTGGCTTTGAAAGAAACTAATTTAGTTAAGCTTAAATTACCTCCGAGTATTTCAAAAGCATTTCCACCAGAATAACTTGACATAATATTTTCAATTACAGTTCCTGAACCAACACCCGCCAATAATAAAGAACTGAATAATTGGCCATTATTTACTCGTTTACCGGCATATTCAATTCTAACATATTGTAAAACACCCGAATTATCGTTATCAACTTCTCCCCCATAATTAGATAAACCGTTAGTAGTATAACTAATATCGTTAAACATAGTTCCTACTGAACCAACACCAAATTTATTGAGTGGCGCATTACCTAACAGAACTATACCACCCCAATCTCCAGCTCTTTTAACTCTTCTATTAGATGTAAAAACTATAGGGTCTGTTTGCAAACCTTTAGCCAAAATACTACTACCCCTAGTAATTGTTAGCGAACCCTTCGAATTAAAATCTCCCAAGATTACCGTACCTGGTTCTATAGTTAAAACAGCTCCATTGGTAACAAAAACGCTACCTAACAAAAGATAGACATCTCTTTTGTATAGCGTGGTATCTTCACTAATATCTCCAGTTAATATTTTTGATGGCTCCCCATAATCACTTTGATTAGGATTAAATTCCGACCAATAATTCAGCCAGTTTTCCTCGCCAACAATACCTTTTTCTTGCTGAGCAAAAATCTGAAATTGTGCCAACAGCACTATGAAAACGGATAGGGTAAAATTTTTCATAATTAAATATATATTAGGAAGCATTAATATTTCCTCTGTTAATCTTTGTCAAAAATAACAACAAAATCCATGAAGTACCAATTATTTCGATAAAACGCACACTACACTTTGTTCTTGATAGAAAATAATCGTTAAAACGCAGATTCATCAGTTTAAGTGATATTTTGATTTAAATTCATAATTAAAATTAAATATTGATCTTAAAGGAATCTGACATAATAACCTCAAAAAAATCAATTTATTGCATAAAGGCTTAAAAATCAATACAACTAGTTTTAACTATTAACGAAAATCATTATACTGGTGTATTGATTTCATTATTTCCTCGTAAAACAATATGCCGGCAATAAGACTGCTCGTATCGGAATATGGCAAATACTTGGCATGAAAGGCTTCTGTTCTTTCCACATACTTACCTGTTGTATCCAACTGCTCACCTAAAACCTTTACATTATCGTTATTTGTAGGAATACCCAAAGAAGCCATTGTTACCCCCGGCTTTGTTGCAAAAGCCACGTAAGGCAATATTCTTACAAGAACGCCTATTCGTTCTGAGTATAAAGCAATGAGCTGGCCCTTTAGCATACGCTCTAGCTCACCTTTGTTATGATACTTACTTATGGTTACGTTTTCACTGATAAAGCCTTTTGATCCTTGATTTTTTTGAGCAAAACCGAAGGTCGTACAGAAAAAAAGACCTAAACTTAGTATTATTAATTTTGTTTTCATGATATGGGTTTATATAATTGATAATCAATTTAATGCAAGTGAACCCTAAATAATATTTCTTTATCGGTACTCTTTAATTAAAAAAATAATTTTTAGACATTTTACTTACAAAATAACAATAACGTAGGTAGATATTTATAATAATAGGTAGATTGGGGTTGGCGCAAAAATACTATTTTCCGACAACATAACTAATTTTTTTTTTATTATGTTGGTTTAATACAACGATAAAAAATGAACAACATTGTAAATTTAGCGAAAATAGCCCATATAAAACCATCGATTAATTGATGTAAAAAATTACAAGGAGTAATATCACTTACCAAAAGTCTAGTTAAATTAATCATTTTATATTTTTTTTTGAACCCCTCCACTTACTTTAAAATAATTACAAAAGTTGGAACTAAATAATTTTTGAACAATTCAAAATTATTTACTTCATTTTAATATTAATAAAAAATGTTAATTTTTATATTAAAATGCATTCGTTAAACAATAAAATTGTGTAGCTACATTTACCTAAACAACAAACATCGTGCCACTTAAAAAAAAATACATTCTAATTTATTCGTTGATCTTTTTCAAACTTACTAAGACAAAAGATTTAATTTATAAAAGAAATAATATTAACCTAACAATACTACTTAATTCCTTTCTAGTTCACACTTAAATTTATTTTTGTTCACATGTAGCCGTTAGCCCCACTTAAACGATTAAACAGAAAACAATAAGATATTAACAAAACCTAATCATATAAGTTTACTTTAAACAACATATCTTTAATACTCCATTTATTACTCAACTTAGATTTCAAAAGTCTCATTTTCATAAACAAGATTAGTATTGCATAAAAATTAAAAATAGCATTATAATAGTCGTATTAAATTCCTAAACAAACACGATAGTACCCATCTTAACAAAAAATCATTAAACCATTATATCTTAAATAATCCATTGTTACATTAATTAAGCGTTTAAACCTAATTATAAATGGCTAGATTCAACTAATAAACGCAACTTCTGGTTTAAAGGCGCTATTTCATAATAGTGCTTAAGTTTTAAAATCTTGGATTAATATATAATCTGATATTTTCTTATTTATTACCTGAGTTCGATTAATATTTAAGCAGATTTCATTAGCAAAAAGACAGGCTTTAATCAAATTAAAGTATTGCATTTCAATTTATTAACTCATCCTAAAGTTATTAAAATATTTTATGTTGTTGATGAGTTTCGCAAAGAATATGACCAAATAGTCAATAAACCTCTTTTGGACAACCTAGCAAAACAACCATCAATGATGTCTAAAAGTGGGATAATAACCATATCCATTCTATTTTAATTAAATGGATTTAGAATCTTCAAACATTTTTATATGTTTCACCTCTAAAAGCATATGCTGATGATAGAAGCTCTTTGAAAAAGAAACATTTTTCAGCTAAAGTATACGGAAAATTATATGCAGATAAAAGTTACATCGGTAAAGATTTAATGCAACTTCTTTTTACTGACGGATAGCATTTAATCACAAATATTAAAAACAATATGAAAAATTCTTTAATGTATTTGAGTGATAAAATTTTACTTAGAAACCCCTCAATTATTGAACCTGTAAACGATAAACTTAAAATATTTGTTAGATTGAGCATTCTAGATACAAAAGCTTTAATAACTTCTTATCTAATATCGTGGCAAATCTTATTGCTTATAGACTCTCACCAAAAACAACACCTATAAAATATCGAACCGGTAATACAAACCAACTTACTTTGTATTAATCGAACTCAGGCTATCAGAATTAGCCATATTATAAACTAATACCGATAGCACAACGCATACTAATGCAAAAACGCTTATTATGGCTACACCCATTCCCCAGTTTACTAGAGGTAAAATCGTTAATATATTCATAGTTTTAAAATTTATATAATTAGTGACAACTGTGTTTTGCCGATAGCTTTTCTACGGCAACCATTTTAGATGGTGATACATACGGTATGCCTAGCCCCAAACCTCTTAAAACAAAAAGCAAACCTACTATAACAACAATTACAGGAATAACTTTTACAACACGTTGTTTAATGGTTTTATTTAAAAAATTACCTAAGTAAATTGCCGTTGTCATTAACGGTACAGTACCTAATCCAAAAAGTGCCATATACAATCCGCCTTGTAAAGCACCACCAGACGCAAGAGCTCCAAAAACAGCCATACAAACCAAACCACAAGGTAAAAGCCCATTAAGAAATCCTAAGGTAAAAAATGTACCATGATCTTTCTTTTTAAGCGCTACGCCCAATGCGTTTTTTACTTTACCTACCAATTTATATATAGGTTTGGAGAAGTTATAGCGGTTAAACAATTTTGTAGGTATTAAAATCGTAACAATCATTACCAAACCTATTGTAATAGACAGCTGTTGCTGTATTCCAAAAAGATTAAGTGTTTTACCAACAATACCAAAAACAACACCTATAAGAGCATAAGTAAAAATACGTCCCAAATGATAACTCACTAATTGAAACGCACGTTTGTATGGATTTTCACGATCTACCGGTAATAAAAACGCAATAGGGCCGCACATTCCAACACAATGGAAACTACCTAACAAACCAAATATGAGTGCCGAATATAACATTAATACGTAATCGATTTTTTATATAAATAGACCTTGTTATCCTGTGTAAATTCAATAGTAATGTTCCATCTACCAGCAATCAATTTATGGTCCGGTATGAGTAAATTTCTATCAGATATTTCTAGAGGAAACTCAAAATCTAGTTTTTGATTTGATGGTCTATATAAAAACACTTTTCCTGTAGTTTCTAACGCCTTTATTTCTTTTGGAAACAACAACAGCCAGCCTTCTGGCAAACGTTTTCCTATTATTTTTTCGCTTAGGTTATTCGTGTTAGTTTCAGCATCAATTTCGTTTTGATAAGCCATTTCCTTAGCATAATATGCTTCGGTTACTAAATCGTGACTAAATTTTTTATCCGTACTCATAGTAATCACCATATAGAGTATAAAACTCATAAAAGCGACCATCCCAACAATAATTCCCTTACCCCAATTCCATTTCATAATACTTGGTGCCACAGATTTAGTGTGGTCTCTTATTAATTAAACTTCTTTTAATAATGTGCTTTCTTTTTTTAAGTTTATCTTCTCAATCATTAGCTTAGCTTTACAAGCTTGGTTTGTACCAGGTTGCCCTTTTTTACAACCTTCACAACATTTTTTCTTTTTAGTATCACTCATAGTATATTTTTTTAGGCGTGACCACAAGGGTCGGGCTTTACGTTTATACGCCTCGCACTTCCTGCGTCAGGCTGTGGGGTAACCACTGCAATCCCTCACGCGGGCATATTGCATTTTATTTTTATTAGTTTCAATATTCAAGTTAGTTGTGTGCAAAATTCACCTCAACTTTAATTTATCTAATTATAACTCCTAGGTCCTAAAAAAGCTGTGGTTGTTGTTTCGATTAATTGTTCACCACTGTAAACACCAATTTTTAATCGGTCTTTATCACCACTTAAAGCACTTGCGTTTACTTCAATAAACAATGTACCTTCAGCAAGCCCTTGTCCTTTTACCTTAAAGTCATCAGCCGAAACTAGTTTTATAGTGCCCTTATGCGATAACAATTTAAAATGAACCTCATCGATATCTTCTACCGTTTTATTTAATAACTTGTAGGTATATACATTGCTAATAATATTATCGGCCTTGTGCTCGTATAACTGACCTGGTAATCTAAGTATGCGCGCTTCAATATCATTACGCAAAAAAAGCATACCAATAAGCACAGCCGTAAGAATACCAAGTACAGCAGTATAGCCTTTTAAACGTGGTGTAAACTTAAATTTTTCTTTCTTCTCAATGTTATCTTCACTGGCATAACGTATCAACCCTTTAGGTAAATCCACCGCCTCCATCATATGGTCGCAAGCATCAATACAAGCGGTGCAGTTTATACATTCTAGTTGTGTACCATTACGAATATCAATGCCTGTTGGGCAAACGTGCACACAAGCAAAACAATCAATACAATCGCCTTTTCCTGTAGTAGGTCTATCTTCGGTTTTATTAAATTTTGCACGACCTGCTTCTTTTTCGCCACGTTTATGGTCGTAAGCCACCACAATAGATTTGTTATCTAACAGCACGCCTTGCAACCTACCGTAAGGACAAGCTATAATACATACTTGTTCTCTAAACCAAGCAAACACAAAATAAAAAACGCCTGTAAAAATAAATAGTGAAATAAGTGTACTTGTATGTTTTAACGGCCCATCCGTAATGTATCTAATAAGTTGATCGCTACCAATTAAATACGCTAAGAACACATTGGCTATAAGAAAGGATATGATAAAGAAAACAACCCATTTTAAAACACGTTTCTTAATTTTTTCAGCATTCCAAGGCATTTTTTGAAGGCGTATTTGTTTACCACGGTCGCCATCAATCCAATATTCAATGCGTCTAAAAACCATTTCCATAAAAATGGTCTGTGGGCAAACCCATCCGCAAAACAACCGGCCAAACGCTACTGTAAATAAAATAACAAAAACAACACCTATTATCATCATAATAACAAACAAGTGAAAGTCTTGCGGCCAAAATGGAAAACCAAAAATATTAAAGCGTCGTTCTAAAACATTAAACATTAAAAACTGGTTGCCACCAATTTTAATAAATGGCGCCGAAAATAAAAACGCAAGCAGTATATAACTTACATACTTACGGTACTCATACCATTTGCCATCTGGCTTTTTAGGGAATACCCAAGCGCGGCCACCATCTTCATTTAATGTACCTATGGTATCTCTAAAATTATCTTGACTTTGCTCTGCCATTACTTGTTTTCTAATCTTGTTATCTAATCCTGTTCTAGTAGTAAAAGAAATAAGGTATCATTGTAAGCCTCAACAGAGTGTGCAACATTTAAAGGTATATGCAAACTATCGGGCACTGCAAGTCTTACACTTTCTGTAGCTGTATTAAAGTCTATTTCTCCTTTTATAACCATTAATTTTGTCTTTAACGACACGGTATGCTTTTGTAAAACAACACCCGTTTTCATACCTATGGCAATTAATTTTGAGCCATTTGCTTGATAAATGTTATGCACTACGGGCTGGTCCGACAGTGTTGCTTTTTGTGCTATTTCGCTAAGCGTCATCATTACTAATTATTTGCTAATGCGTTAGTTGCTGCAACCTCAACAACGTCATTAAGCTTTGTAGAATCCTGTACTTGTTTTGCTGGTAACTCTTCAGTTTTAGGAGCGTCTGGGTCTATCCATATTTCACCTTCGGGAGCTTTAGGTTCTGAAGGTGTAGTACCTTGAAAACTTAATACGTAGCTGGCAACTTGAGCCATTTCTGCAGGTTTTAAATCTGTTTTCCAAGGAATCATACCTTTTCCAGAACGGCCACCTTCAGAAATGGTGTTAAATACATTTTTAATACCACCACCTAAAATCCAATGGTTGTCTGTTAAGTTAGGACCTATTCCGCCGCCGCCATCAGCTTTGTGGCAAGCAACACAATTTGTTGTAAAAATGGTTTTTCCTGCTTTTAAATCTGATGCATCGGTTAATAAAATAACACTATTAACATCCACTAAATCCTTAGCTGTTTTTTTCCATTCTTCTATTTCAATTTTTGCTTCAGCCACAGCGATTTCATATTCTTCATCCTGACTATAATCATTAAAAACCTCAAAACGAACCATATAAAAAATAGCAAAAACAATAGTTGCATAGAAACTATATTTCCACCAAGGTGGTAAATCGTTATCTAATTCTTTAATACCATCATAGTTGTGATCTAGTATAATTTCGTGTTCTTCTTCAATGGCTTTACTACCTAATGAGGCTTTGTATTTCTCTTTTATCCATTTAAATTGATTCGCTTTCGCGAAAGCTTGCTTATCATCATACCTTCGCTTTGCTTCTGGCTTTAAAGACCTGTATAAAATACTCTTAAAGGCTTCCGTACATACTTCTCCAGCAATGTAGAAAAGTATAATACACCCTAATATTGCCCAAGCCCAAGGTTGCTCAACAAAAATTGAAGTTTCTCCTGTTGTACCTACCCAGTTAAGAAATAAATAACCAAATATTGAGAATCCGATGACTCTTAGAAATGATGCTCCTATTCTCATAACTCTATACCATTTATAGTTACTGTATCATCTTCTAAAGGAATGTTACTCACCTTAGTTATATGTGCTTTCTTAGCGGTAAAAACCCACAAAAAAAGTCCTGCGAAAAAGATGAAAAATATCAATAATGAAATCATAGGGTAGACTTCCACACCTTCTATGTTTTCTAAGTTTCCTTTTATAAATTTTAACATAGCCTTATTGGTTTAAGTTAGCAGCAGTTTTATCCGCATTTTTTATTTTAATATCTGTACCTAAGCGTTGTAAATATGCTATAAGTGCTACAACTTCTCGATCTCTCATATCTATAAAGTCCTCACCATTCTCTTGAGCATATTTTTTATCAGCTTCGTACGTTTTGGCAAAATCGGGATCGTTGTAAAGATTTTTCTCTATTTGTGTCCCTTGCTCGTTCATCCATACTTGGGCACGCGCAATATCTTCTGGCGTATATGGCACACCAAGTATAACCATTGCATTCATTTTATCTTCTGTTGAGTCCTTGTTAAGTGCTTTCTGAATAAGCCATTTGTATGATGGCATTATAGAACCAGAAGAAGTAGACTGTGGATCGTAAAAATGATTTAAATGCCAGTTATCACTGTATTTTCCTCCTACACGCATAAGGTCTGGTCCTGTGCGCTTACTTCCCCATAAAAATGGATGGTCATACACGTATTCGCCTGCTTTAGAATATTCGCCATAACGCTCTACTTCACTACGGAACGGGCGCACCATTTGTGAGTGACAAGACACACAGCCTTCTCTTATATAGATATCTCGACCCTCTAACTCTAGAGGAGAATATGGTTTTACACTTGTTATTACTGGTACATAATCATCAACCATTAATGATGGAACGATTTGAACAATACCTCCTATTAAAATGGCTATTGTAGCAAAAATTGTAAGTTTTACTGGGCGTCTTTCTAACCAGGTATGGTAGCCTTCCTTAACCGTACGTTTTTTAGTTACTTTTTCCAATGGCGCTGCCTCGGCAAGTTCGTCTGTTACTTCACTTCCAGCACGAGCTGTCATAATTAAATTATAAATACCAATTAAAGCACCCACAACAAACATCGATCCACCAATAGCGCGCATCCAATACATAGGTATAATTTCGCTTAAAGTTTCTAAGAAATTACCGTAGGTTAATGTACCATCTGGATTAAATTGCTTCCACATAGAGGCTTGTACAAAACCTGCTACATACATTGGTAATGCATAGAGAATGATACCTAATGTACCTATCCAAAAATGTACGTTTGCTAATTTATTAGACCATAAGGTGGTTTTAAATAATTTTGGAACCATCCAATAAATCATACCAAAGGTTAAGAAACCATTCCAGGCTAAAGCACCAACGTGTACGTGTGCAATTACCCAGTCGCTAAAGTGCGCTATGGCATTTACATTTTTTAGTGAAAGCATTGGGCCTTCAAAAGTTGCCATACCATAACCTGTAATAGCAACCACCATAAATTTTAAAACAGGATCTGTACGTACTTTATCCCAAGCACCACGCAAGGTTAATAATCCATTTATCATACCACCCCAAGATGGTGCAATAAGCATTATGGAAAATGCAACACCTAAATTTTGCGCCCAATCTGGCAAAGCAGAATACAATAAGTGGTGTGGTCCTGCCCAGATGTAAATAAATATTAATGACCAAAAGTGAACAATCGATAACCTATAAGAGTAAACAGGTCTATTTGCCGCTTTTGGAACAAAATAATACATTAAACCTAAGAATGGTGTTGTTAAGAAAAATGCAACCGCATTATGGCCATACCACCATTGTACCAATGCATCTTGCACACCGGCATACATTGAATAACTTTTTAAAGCACCTACTGGCACTGCCATACTATTAACTATATGGAGCACTGCTACCGTAACAAACGTACCTAAGTAAAACCAGATGGCAACATATAAATGGCGTTGTCTTCTTTTAAGAATAGCACCTATAAGGTTTGCACCAAAAGCCACCCAAATTAAAGCAATTGCAATATCAAAAGGCCACTCTAATTCTGCATATTCTTTTGACGATGTATAACCTAAAGGCAGTGTAATAGCTGCGCCAACAATAATAGCTTGCCATCCCCAAAAGTTAAGATTACTTAACCAATCCTTCCACATACGCGCTTTTAGTAAGCGTTGCGAAGAATAATAGACGCCTGCAAAAATAGCATTCCCAACAAATGCAAAAATCACGGCATTTGTATGTAATGGTCTTAAACGACCAAAACTTAACCACGAGATACCATCTGTTATATTAGGGAATAAAAACATAAAGGCTAGCAATAGCCCAACACTCATCCCGATAACGCCCCAAAACATTGTAGCGACTATAAATTTGCGAACGATTTTATTATCGTAGTAAAACTTTTGTACTTCCATAGTTACTTAAGTTTGATCTTGTATTATAATTGGTTTTTTAGTTGTTTCGTTTTTGTGAGACTCAGTTTCTTTGACCACTTCATCTTCAAAAAGCATTCGAACAGAAGGCGTATACGTATCATCATATTGTCCTTTTTTTACCGACAAAATAAATGCAGCAAAAAAAATAAGCGCCACTATAACACTAATTGTAAGAAGCATATAAATAATATTCATATCTGTTTTAATTATGGTGTAAAAATACCTGGCTTCGTTATTAAAAACGATGACATTTGTCACCCTTAGTATTTAATTATTTTAAACGTTTAAATACAATCCTACCATACTTATTGATCGTTGTGCTTCTTGTAGCATTTCAGCCGGAATTTGCAACTGATTTATTTTCGCAATCTTTGAAATTTGGTTGGTTTTTTGATTTAAATATTGAAATTCCTTTAAGGCATAACCCCTCATTAAATAGCACTCTAGGCAGTCATTATTTTTAGATAGTGATTTTAAATGGTCTATTTTTTGGGAGAGTTCAATAAAATGAGGCGTCATAATTATATTGCTTTTTTAGAGTTTAATTTTTTGCCTAATAAATGGGTTACTAGTGTTGTAAAAACAACAATACTTATAGAGCTAAGTGGCATTAAAATAGCGGCAACTACAGGTGCAAGATTTCCGGTAACAGCAAAACCTAAACCTATGAGATTGTAACATAACGAAAAGATAAAAGCATATTTAATAACGTTAATGCCTTTCCGCGAAAGCGATAAAAACTGAGCGATATCTTTAAACTTTGATCCATCTAATATACCATCGCAAGCTGGTGAAAACACATTAACATTTTCCGAAATAGATATACCAACATTACTTTGTGCAAGTGCACCTGCATCATTAAGACCGTCGCCTATCATTAACACATTATGCCCTAGTACTTGCTGGTTTTTAATGTAGTTGAGTTTATCTTCTGGTTTTTGATTAAAAAGAAGTGTAGCATTTTTAGGTAATAATGTAGAGAGGTGCTCACGCTCTCCATCGTTATCTCCTGAGAGTATCACAATTTTTGCTTTCTGTTTAATAGCATTAAAAACAGTGCTTACGCCAGCTCTATATTCATTATAAAAAACATAACAGCCCTTGTATTTATTATCTGTACTAATGTGAACTGCCGTGCGCTGGTGTGCGTTTTTAGTGGTTTCCTTTTTGGCTACAGTAAAACCATAAGAGCCTACTTTAATATTATGATTGTTTAGTACACCTGTAATACCTTGGCCTATATCTTCTGTAAAAGTGTCTAAGGTTTCTATATTATTTTTATCTAGAATATTATAAAGCGACCTACTTAATGGGTGATTGGAGGCTCTTAGGGTACTTGTTAGTAAAATTTCTTCGTCTTCAGTAAGTGCTATACCTTCATAGGTAATTGTGTTTTTTGAACTCGTAGTAAGTGTTCCTGTTTTATCAAAAACCACAGTATCTATATGCGATAATTGCTCAATAACTGCACTGTCTTTCATATATAATTTATGACGCCCAAAAATGCGAAGTAAATTACCTAATGTAAATGGTGCTGCTAATGCAATGGCGCAAGGGCAAGCTACAATAAGTACTGCTGTAAATACATTTAGCGCAATAGATGCATCTATAAAAAGCCACACTATAGTAGCAACTACAGCAATAATTAGTAAGCTTACAGTAAAGCGTCTACTAATGCGGTCTGTAATGTTTTCAAAAGTACTTTGCTTGTTTTTTGCAAACACCTCATTGGACCATAATTGCGTAAGATAGCTTTGCTCAACAGGTTTTACCACTTCTACCTCTATAACGCTGGCTTGTTGCCTGCCACCAGCAAATAACTGATCTCCAGAAATTTTACTAACTGGCACTGCCTCTCCAGTAACGAAACTATAATCGATTAAAGCATCGCCGTTTATAAGGATTCCATCTACAGGCAACAACTCATTATTTCTAATTAAAATGCGATCGCCTTTTTTAAGTTCGTAAACTTGAGTCTGTTCTTCCACATTAACAGCAACACCATCTTTTTTTATTAAACGCGTTACCGCAATGGGAAAATAGGATTTATAATCCCTTTCAAACGATAGAAATGCATAGGTTTTATGCTGAAAGAATTTACCTAATAACAAGAAGAAAATTAATCCTGCCATACTATCAAAAAAACCGGTTCCCCAATCCATTACAATTTCTACAGTAGACCTTATAAACAATACTGAAATACCAATGGCGATAGGCACATCAATATTTAAAATTTTAGAGCGTAAACCTTTGTAGGCAGACACAAAATAGTCGCAGCCAGAATAAAAGGCTACTGGTAATGCAAAAGCGAAGGTGAGCCATCTAAAAATATGTTTAAATTTTTCTAACCAAAATTCACTCACTTCAAAATACTCAGGAAATGAGAGAAACATAATGTTACCAAAAGCAAAACCTGCAACACCTAGCTTGTAGATTAAACTACGATCTATATGCGACTTGTTTTCTGAGGCATCATCTAAAGAAATATAAGGTTCGTAACCCAATTTAGCCAAAAGAATGACAAGGTCTTGAAGCGATAACATTTCTGATGAAAAAGTAATACAGACTGTTTTTTTAGGAAAATTAACCTGCGCTGTTTTTACCGCAGCATTTAATTTATTTAGGTTTTCTAACACCCAAATACAAGAGCTACAATGTATAGAAGGAATTAATAGTGATACCACTTGTGTGCCTTGCTCATTAAACTCTAATAGTTTGGAAATAATTTGGGTATTCTCTAGAAAATCAAACTTATTCTCTTGAAATAATGGCGAAATACCAGGTGTGTGCTCCAGGTCATAGTAGTACGATAAATCATTATCATTAAGTATATCATACACTGTTTTACAGCCGTGACAGCAAAACATTTTTTCTTGATGCTCAATCACAGTTGTATCACACGCATCACCACAATGAAAACAAGTAGACATAGTTTTTAAGTTTGCTCTAACCGCTTAGCGGTTGTATTATACCTGTCGCAAATATTGGAAACTATTGCGGCTAAAACGATGACATTTGTCACTCTTTAAATTGTAACCTATTGATTTATTTTTGTTTATTTTTTTTAAAAAAAAATTACAAACAAAACCAAAAAGTTATGAATTTGTCTTTTAGTTGGGTGTTTCATATAACTGTATTAGGGCAAGCTATGCTGGTTCTAACAGTTTATAAGATCCTAACGGATAATTATAAAACAGAAAAGACCTTTAGAGATTTCTACGAGGATAAACCTGATTTAGGTAAATGATTTTTATCCTAACTTTAGAATCAATCTTTTAGGTTTGGCTTTCATTTTTTGTTCGGTTATCTTTGTTTTTTAATTTTATAAATGAATGAAGGAACATCACGAAGGCAGGTGTGAAAACTGTATTATTAGGCAGTTAAATTCTTTAAAGGCATTAAATAAAGACGAATTAAAGCGTATTTCTGACAGTAAAGTCACGAAAACCGTAAGGAAAGGTGATGCTATTTTTACCGAAGGAGAAAAGCTTAATGGTGTTTTTTGTGTGCGTAATGGTGTTTCAAAACTTTCTAAAATGAGCGATAATGGCAAAGACCAAATTGTTAAAATCGCTACAAAAGGCGAAGTGCTAGGTCAGCGCTCCGTTATTACAGAAGAAAAAACAAACTTAAGCGCGGTTGCCTTAAATGATATGGAGGTTTGCTATATTCCTAAAAGTCATCTTGCAGATAGTATTAATAATAATGTACAGTTTACAAAAGCTATTCTTTTACAAATGGCTGAGGATTTAAAATTTGCAGATAATATTATTGTGAATATGGCTCAAAAATCTGTAAAACAACGTATTGCCGAAACCTTGCGTTATTTGGAAAAAAACTTTGGCACTGATGATGATGGTTATATAGCAATGACGCTTACTAGAGGGGATATTGCAAATGTTGTTGGTACTGCTAAAGAAGGCTGTATACGTACACTTACCGCTTTAAAAAAAGAAGGATGGATAGATACCAACGGTAAGCGCATTAAAATTACAGATGATAAAGCGCTTTACCGATTGATAGAAGGATTATAGTATGTATGTTTTTACGCTTTTGCGAAAGCGTAATCAGAAATTTTAACTGTAAGAACTGGCATACTCGAATGGTTTACAATATCCTCACCAATACTTCCAGAGAAAAAATGTGCTAAGCCACGACGGCCGTGTGTGGGTATACCAATAATATCTGCATTAATTTTATTTGCATAATTAAATACACCACGCTCAACACTGTAATCTGAGTAAATAACAACATCTTCTGGGATAAGTGCGTACTCAGTAAGTTTTACCATAAAATCTAAAATGCGCTGGTCTATTTCTGCTGTGCTTAAATAGAATGTCCCTGGTTGATTGATGTAAACCAAATTTACGTCTATACCTAATGCCTTAAAAAGTGTTGTAGCACTTTTAAAAGATGCTAAGCTCTCCGTTTTAAAATCACAAGCAAATACGGCCTTTTTAGATGTAAATGCGTCTTGATTTTTTATAACTAAAACTGGGGTTTGAGAACTACGTACTACTTTTTCTGTATTAGAACCAACAAATACTTCTTGCAGGCCAATACTGCCGTGAGAACCCATAATGATAAGGTCTGCGTTGTGCGCTTGTGCCACCTCATCTAGCTCACTAAATACTTTATAGTTTTTTACAGTAGTTTCTACTGAAATGCCTTCAAGATATTCTTTATCTAAAAACTCATCAAAACGTTTTTGAGTTAGTTTAACAAAAAACATACCTTCCATAGAGTCGTGTTCTTTAATAAGATTTGTGTCGCTTAACCCCATCATATGCACTGCAACAATTTTTGTATTTTCCTTTTTTGCAATTTGAGCTGCTACTTTAAGTGCGTTTTCTGAGTATTGAGAAAAATCTACAGGAACTATTATCGTTTTCATAAGTATTAAATTAGATGTTTATACTTCAAAAATAAGACCTGTTTCCAATAAGAAAGATGATAATTGTCACTCTTCAAATAAATATTCAGATATGACATAAGTCATCTTTTAAACTATTCTATTAAGCTAATTTCACACTTTAAATTCATTTTATGAGAACAACTGTAACAATACAAAACTTAAAGTGTGATGCGTGCAAAAGCAATGTAATACATATAATATCTAAAATGGAAGGAATTTCAAATGTCTCTATTAACATAGGAAAAAGCGCTCTAAGTTTTGACTACAAAACGCACAACACAATGGAAGGCTTACGAATGGAACTCGCAGAAATGGGTTATCCTATAACAGAAGATCCTAACACTATTGTAGATAAATCTGATAACATTGATGTATTTCCGGTTGGTAAACTTAAAGTTTCCTAATAGATTTTATGGTAATTATTACACTATAAAAAACACTTTATCAGCACTTTAAAAGCATCGGCTTAATAAAATAACCTTTATATATTAAATCTACGCTTTAAAAAAACAGTCTTTAATTTCTTTTTAGTGTAAATTGGTTGGTTGGTTGGTTGGTTGGTTAATTGATTTGCTCTTTTTTGATGTTTAGAATAACCTAAACAAGCATTTTATTTACCCTCAAAAAAACCTTCCTTTAAAATATTTTTGATTTGACAGAGCTATAAAGCTAAAAAAATCTCAGGCTAAAATTAACCTGAGATTTTTAAATTTATACACTTTACAAGATAACAACTTATAAACGTGATTGTATATTCACTATTTATTTTTTAATAAAACTTATTCTTTTTGGATTAGATCCGTTTTCTATTCTTAAAAAATACAAACCTTTTGCAAGTCCCGAAACTTCGATTTGAGTTTTGTTTTTACTCATCATTTCTCGCATTACAATTCTACCATTTAAAGATATTATGCTTACCGGCGTATCATTTGTTATTCCAACTACATTTAATGTAGATATTGCTGGAGAAGGAAAAGCTTTTATCTTGGCTATTTTAGTATCTTTTGAGAAATCATTGTTAGACAATACCGCTTCATCTACTGTAATGATTACCAACTCTTCTTTTGTTAAACCATCTGCATCAAAAGATTTAGCGATTATCTTATAAGTTCCTGCTTCTGTGGGTTTAAAATTCGTATTGTAAGGCGCTCTAGCTAATGTTTTATAAAATTTACCATTAATATTATAATTCACTTTGTCTAAATTACCATCAGGATCTGTAGCATTAGCCGATAAATTAATGGTTTCCCCGAGTTTGTAAACGCTTCCATTAGCCGGACTGGTTACTGCAACAGCAGGTCGTCGGCGACGTGCTTTTACGGTAATGGTTACTAGCTTCTCCCTTGACAAGCCTTTAGTATCAAAAGATTTAGCGATTATCTTATAAGTTCCTGCTCTTTTAGGCTTAAAAGTAGTTTTAAAAGGTGCTTTAAGTATTCTCTTGTAAAAATCACCATTAATCTTAAAGTTCACTTTCTCTAAATTACCATTAGAGTCTGATGCTGTTGCCTCTAATATTATGGTATCCCCAATTCTATATGTGCTATTATTAGCAGGTTTTTTTAAAGAAATTGTTGGCGCTACATTAACACTTTGAGTATTACCTCCATTGTTAGTACTGCCGCCTTTAACGTTTTTACATCCTGTACATGCCTTTATATCATCAAATAGAGCATACCCATCTTTTTTAGAAGCCCAGTCTTTAGTACTTCCTCCTCTGTAAGTATGAAATGCAAAGCCATTAACCTCAACAGATTTAGTACCCGCTAAAACAAAGTTTTTGTGTTCAAATTCTAATTTACCATTTATCCACACTTTCACAATACCATTACTCTTTGGGGATCCGTTAGCATTAAAAGTATTAAGTTTAATGTATTGCTTAATGGTATACCATTTATTCACGCTTAGAGTAGTAATTGTTAAATCTCCTCCACATCGTCCTTGCCCACGTTTTTTTGCTTCAGTAGGTATGTCGTTACTACTGTTTCTATAACTTGAATGTAGGGGTGCATATGGATAATAAATCAACCTACCGCCTTCTCTCCACATCAAACGTGTTGAAAAGGCTTTCTTTCGTGTATCACGATTATCATTACAACCAAAAACACCTCTTCCTGTTGTTGTGTTTGAACCTGCAAGACCCGGTAATTTACCTCCTTTACTCCAATCGAAACCTTTTTCAAATTTTACACGATACTCCAACACTCCCTCTTTACTTGGCTTAAGCAATCTCTCAAACCTAAAACCTGTATCCTTTCCTAAAATTTTATTTTTAGGATAGAAGGCACGAATTTGTTTATTTCCTACTTTAGCCCTCTTCATACCTACAATAGATAGTAATTTAGATGAACTAAAATCTTTTTTTAGATTAGCCTCAGTATAATTTTTATACCCTTTGGAATATTTATTAAAATTAAAGGAAAAATTCTCCTGAGCATTCATGATGCCTGTTACTAAAGATAATGCTAGTGCACTTGTAAGAAGTAAACTTTTTCTCATTTTTGTCATTTTTGTCTTATTTTTTAATTAATAAATCAAACCTTACCATCGCATAAAAAAAAACGCATAAGTAGCTTGTTTTCAGAAAGATATAACACAAAAAGTATTTTTATAAAATTTATTGATGAAAAGCTTTTTTTTCAGACGAAAGCCCCAATTACCCAATAAAAACAATCAAGCTTAGAAATTATTAGCATAAAAAAAAGAAACTAAAAATGAATATATTCATTTAAATCAATATTTTGATGAGGTATTTCTACCATAACACTGATTTTATTAACAAATTAATAAAACAAACTTACAATGCATAGAAAATTTGTAGAGATTAAGAGTTTATACACCTAGTAAAAACGCAGCTATTTTAAACTTTAAAAAATTAGGTTTAATTAAAAATTAAAAAAAGTAATTCCTACCACTAAAGGCTATATGAACTTTTCATTTAGTTAAAAAAAATATTTTTATGTAAACTGTTTTTAAGTAAAGTAACCAGTAGAAAACAAAACCCAATTTATCTTGATTTATTTAGACCTATAAAAGCTCTCTTAAGAGATTTTAATCATTATTTACAACCATAGTTTATAATACGTTTATTAACTTAGATAAAGCGTAACAACTTTGATATAAACTTTAAATATTTTATAACTATTTCTAACTACTGCTTACCTCCATTTTTTTATAATATATCATACAAGGCTTAAAGCCTTGACTTCTCCAAAGACCTAAACAACTTTAATATAATCTTAAAAATAGCAAACTATCATTAAATGTAATTATAGTGCTATGCTAGTCTTAATTATAGCATAACTAATAATTTAAAATTGTTTAAATAAAAGCTTTTGTTTTCTCCTTAAAGAAAGTTGTGATCTAATAGAGATTAGCGTTATTGCAAGCCTACCATAACCTTACTTATTACAACCCCCATTAACACAAACTTATTTTAGATTAGCTGCAAAATAGCTTAATTAAAAAACTAATCTATACACCTTTAAGTCCTAAAATCTAAAAATCTATTTTTTTATCTTACGCTTTTTAAACTAATTTAAAAGAACCATTAAATTAAATTTCTTTTTAATTCAAGCACTATAAAATCAAACAATCAAAATAAATAAAAAAAATCTCAGGCTAAAATTAACCTGAGATTTTTAAATTTATACACTTTACAAGATAACAACTTATAAACGTAATTGTATATTCACTATTTATTTTTTAATAAAACTTATTCTTTTTGGATTAGATCCGTTTTCTATTTTCAAAAAATACAAACCTTTAGCAAGTCCAGAAACTTCTATTTGAGTTTTGTTTTTACTCATCATTTCTCGCATTACAATTTTACCATTTAAAGATATTATGCTTACCGAGGTATCATTTGCTATTCCAACTATATTTAATGTGGATATTGCTGGAGATGGAAAAGCTTTTATCTCAACTATTTTAGTATCTTTTGTAAAATCGTTGTTAGACAAGGCCGGTTCATTTACCGTAATGGTTACAAACTCTTCTTTAGTTAAACCTTCTGCATCAAAAGATTTAACAAGTATAGTGTAAGTCCCTGCTTCTGTTGGCTTAAATATCGTGTTATATGGCGCATTAGGTATTGTTCTGTAAAAAGCACCATTAACATTGTAGTTAACTTTCTCTAAATTACCATCAGGATCTGTAGCATTAGCCGATAAATTAATGGTTTCCCCAAGTTCATAAACACTTCCATCAGCCGGGCTCGTTAATGCAACAGTAGGCTGTCGGTTAGGTGCTTTTACTGTAATAGTAACAGACTCCTGTTTTGTTAACCCGTCTGTATCAAAAGATTTAACAAGTATAGTGTAAGTCCCTACCTCTGTCGGCTTGAAGGTCGTATTAAAAGGTGCCGCAGTCATTGTTTTGTAAAAACCTCCATTAATATTATAATTTACCTTATCTAAGTTACCATTAGGATCCGATGCTGTTGCCTCTAAACTTATAGTTTCTCCAAGAGTATAAACACTGTTATTAGCTGGCTTATTTAAAGAAACTGTTGGTGCGACGTTAACTTCTGCACTTGCTACATCTGTACACGCTGTACATGCCTTTACATCGTCAAACAAAGCATAACCATTTTTACTAGCAGCCCAATCATTCGTACTCCCTCCTCTGTAAGTATGAAATGCAAAGCCATTAACCTTAACATCCCGAATACCCGCGAGTACAAAATCTGTATAACTTAGTTCCAACTTACCATTTATCCAAACCTTAACAATACCGTTACTCTTTGGTGTTCCGTTAGCATTAAAAGTATTAAGCTTAATGTATTGCTTAATGGTATACCATTTATTCACGCTTAGAGTAGTAATTGTTAAATCTCCTCCACATCGTCCTTGCCCACGTTTTTTTGCTTCAGTAGGTATGTCGTTACTACTGTTTTTATAACTTGAATGTAGGGGTGCATATGGATAATAAATCAACCTACCACCTTCTCTCCACATCAAACGTGTTGAAAAGGCTTTCTTTCGTGCATCACGATTATCATTACAACCAAAAACACCTCTTCCTGTTGCTGTGTTTGAACCTGCAAGACCTGGCAATTTACCGCCCTTAGCAAACTGGAAACCACTTTCAAATTTTACGCGATACTCTAAAACACCTTCATTACTTGGCTTAAGTAATCTCTCAAACCTAAAACCTGTATCCTTTCCTAAAATTTTATCTTTAGGAAAAAACCCACGGAGTTGCTTATTACCTACCGAAGCTCTATTCATCCCTACGATAGATTTTAATTTACTAGCGGTAAAATCGTTTTTAAGTTTTGTTTCACTATAATTTGTGTAACTACCTGTGTACTCTTCAAAATCAAAGGAAAAACTTTCCTGAGCCTGAATTACATTTGTTAATAAACATAGTGCTAATGCACCTTTAAAAAGTATACCTTTTCTCATAATTGATTTAATATTAGGTTAATAAATTAAACTTAATCATATCCTCATAAAACTAATAAATATGATAACTACATCAATGTACCATATTTATAGCATTATTGATAAAATTATTGTTAAAACTACCCAATTATTCGACTAACGGGCGAAAACCCTTACACAACAACGATATTGGCATAATTTTTAAGACAAAAAAACTCAAAACCAACAACTTACACTTATCACTTAGTTATATTAAAAATTACACATCCATACAAATTCATTATTAAACAACATTTAATCCTATACATTAATATATTTATCATTACCTCAAGAAATAAGATGTTGGTGGATATTACGTAAACCACATGTTTACATTTAATACATAACTTCTTTCAAATAATTTTTCTATACTTACTTTTTCTTTTTTTTGTTGATCTTAACTCATATACAAAAAATAAAATAATTAAAACATAAGGCCTATTTCATTATAACAAAACCTAACAGTAATTATTTCAGAATGTAGAAGAGGCTATAAATGCGTAGAGTATTTTGTGGTATTTCTCACTATACTACATATTAAACTATTAATTAATATTATTATGCCAGAATTATACTATTCCTAAAAAAAACAGTTGTAATTCGATTTATATTTGGGTTAGAAATAATACTTTGTAACGATAATTGAAGTTCCCTTTAACATGTTTAGTGCAAAAAAAACAGTAAAACAAAATCTTAATAAAAACTCCATATACCTATATTTCATCACGTTATACCTTATAAATAGTACTATAATGGCACAAACTATAAACTTAAATACCGGTATTTTAATAGGGTTTACTGCAACACTCGGGCAACAAAACCAAAAAATAGAAGCTAACTTATTAGCCATAGGTACTATTAATTATGGCGATATGGCAACGGAAACGGTATTAACGCTATCTATAGGTCAACTTTTAAAGAGACACAGCATTAAATATTCTGGCCCATTTTATGGTTACGATTTTTATACGCTTGCTGGTATTGGAAAAAACAATAATTTATTAGGGGCCGCACTAACTAACCACACTTCCGTTTTAATTTTTAATGCCGAAGGCAAGGGTCGCTTCAACGGACTAGGTTTCGGTTTTAAAAAAGAATACCTCCCTGGTAATTTAGCCCATTTTAACCAAAAGATAGGAAAATTTATATTCCGGTTTAGTAGCGCACAACAAGCTTTTGATGTAACGTTTCTTAACGATTTTAAATTCGCTCCTATATTTAACGGCGAGGGCACAGATTTTGGCTGTACAGGTGCTTTAAAAATAGCTTTTACTAAAATTATTTCTCCTTCTGAAATTTACCGATCAGGTATTGCTATAGAATTATTTACACCAAAACCCGATTATTCGAAAACTCCTAACAACACTTTAAATTCTGATGATGGACGTAAAAATGTTTGGCACACCCAAGCACCTTTTACAAATTTATTTTACGCCAACTTATATGCTTTTCACACACACCAAACAGTACATTATTCAGCTTCGATAAAAGCGGGATTTAATTCTGAAAAGTTAGGAGCTTATATACAAAATACTTTGCACGATGGCTCTGGACTAAATCCTAGATTTCCTTGGAATACTAAAGCCAAAGACAAATTAACTCTAGAATTAAGTGGCTCTTTTTTAAATACCAAACACCATGAAAACCAATAAAACTTACCTCTATTTTCTAATTTGCGTAATGTTTACCAGCTGCCAAACCTATCAAACATTTTATAAAGAAACCGCAACCCTAAATAGCCTAACACAGGAACATGACCAACGCTTAGATGTTTCTAACAGCAAACCTGTTAATATAGAAAATAAAATTACAAAATTTACAAACCTGCGCTACCTCAACCTTTCAAACAGTCCTAACTTAAACCTAGAGAACATATTAACATTAATACCAAACCCGTTAAAATTACGTGTTCTTATTATGGATGGAAACAACCTAAAAAAATTACCAATAAATATAAAACGCTTTGTAAATTTAAAACAAATTTCATTAAACAGGAATCCCTATCTAGATTTAAATCATACTTTCAATATACTTAGCAACCTACCAATAATATTTTTAAACCTACAAGATAATTTACTTAACAAACTACCCGCTAATATAGCCAAGCTAAAAAAACTTGAGGATTTTAACCTTACCGGAAATTCTATAAAACATAACCAAACTTTTACGTATTTAAACAAACTTCCTAATTTAAAATCACTTTGGCTTAATAGGAACAAATTAAAAAAACTACCTAAGGGTTTATTTACACTCGAAAAAATTAAAAATTTGTATCTTGAGCATAACCAATTAAAGTCTATTTCATTAGAAATCTCAAAATTGAAAAATGTTTGGATTATACATGCAGGACACAACAACTTTACAGAACTACCCAAAGCCTTCGCCACCGTACCTAAACTATTATTATTACATATAAATAATTGCAAAATTAGCAGTATCCCAGAAATTTATGCCACAAAAACATCTCATATAATGGGCTTAATACTAGATAACAACTATCTACATTTAACAACTAAGCGTAGGTGGAAAAAAATATTTCGAAGCAATTTCCTACTTTCTATGGAATAACTATTCTATACTTAATATTGTATTTGTTATACTTTAATGTATCTTGATATTATTTTTAGTCTGCAGGATGGACTTTTAATTTTTGAATGTCCATTTATTTCAAATAATAATTTAAAAATATGGAATACTATTAACAATATTAATAGTCCTGTATTTTATTTTCAATAAATAAATCTGTGTTTAATGAGGCAACTTATCTTTTAAGAGGCCGTATAAAAAAGTACCTAATACAGAAAACACTATAACTACTAAAATTGGAACACAGCCCGCACCTACTAATGCAAACATAGGTCCCGGGCAAGCCCCTACCAGTGCCCAACCTAAGCCAAAAGTAATACCTCCAAACATGTACCTACCAAAACTTTTCTCCTTTGGCTTAAAATATATCTTCTCGCCATAAAAAGATTTTATATTAAATCTTTTTATAGCTTGCACTAAAGCAACTCCAATAAATAGTGCAGACCCTATTATGCCATACATATGAAAGGACTCAAATTTAAACATTTCATAAATACGAAACCACGAGGCTGCTTCAGACTTAAACATGGTAATTCCAAAAAGCACTCCGATAAATAAATATATTAATAATCTCATTGTTTAGAATATTAAAGGATAAATAAAATGTGTCATAACAAGGCCACCTATAAAAAAACCGGCAACAGCAATTAGTGATGGTAGTTGCAAATTGCTTAGTCCAGAAATAGCATGACCAGATGTACAACCGCCTGCGTAGCGTGTACCAAAGCCCACCAACAACCCACCAATAGCCAATACAAATAAACTTTTTATGTCTAACAAGGCCGATATACCAAAAAGTTCAGTTGGTAAATAAGCCTTACCCGCACTAGCAAATCCAAGAGCATTTAAATCGGTAATAGTTTTACTATTAATAGCCACTACAGTATCTGAAGATAAAAAATAAGAACCTATAAAGCCGCCCATTATTGCTCCTAGTACGACTATAAGATTCCATTTTTGCGCTTTCCAATCGAATTTAAAAAAATCGGCCTTAGTACCTGCACCACAAATAGTGCACATCGTTCTTAAGTTACTAGACATTCCAAAGTTTTTACCTACCATAATAAGTAAAAACATTACTAAAGCAATCATGGGACCCGATACGTACCAAGGCCAGGGTTGAAGAATCCAATTCATATACACTTATTTTTTTACAAAGAAACACATTTATAAAGGCGTTGTTAGTAACTTAGGTTACTTAAGAATATTTTACCCTATTATTTTTGCCTTTTCCTGAAGCATAAACTTATAAATAACCCATATCTCAATTAATACAAGCTATTAAAACACGTTGCATTACCCTTTATTTATCCATCTACCACTCCATTAAAACCTCTTTATTAGTAAATAAAAAAAACATAAGTATGTTATTCAACATTTATGAGTAAGCAAAATAACATTATACCCGTTGTGCATTATGATTTAAAGAATAAAAAAGTTGAACATTCTGCTATATAGCAGTAAATTGTAGTTACCACACAACAATCTAACATGCACAACTTTTTATCAAATTTCGACAAAATATACGAGGTTTTAAAG
>CALGNX010000004.1 GCA_937958265.1 uncultured Algibacter sp.
TCTGTACAAATTACGGCATCAGATCAATACGATCCGGATAGTGATCCCACGACCGATGATACCGTAGATGAAGATGGCGATGGTAGTCCAGACGATGATGATGAAGCCGAGCTAACGATAGTACCAGCACAGGCGGATTTATCACTAACAAAAATTGTAGTTGATAATGATTTAACTCCTTTAATAGGTTCAGAAATTACATTTCAGATAACGGTGACCAACGATGGTTTTATGAATGCGACAGGTGTATCTGTTACAGATTTACTTCCA
The DNA here is from genome assembly GCA_937958265.1 of uncultured Algibacter sp. Taxonomy (GTDB): domain Bacteria; phylum Bacteroidota; class Bacteroidia; order Flavobacteriales; family Flavobacteriaceae; genus Algibacter_B. The sequence continues at coordinate 271 of CALGNX010000004.1, forward strand.
ACTGGATATGATTTTGTTTTATTCAGTTCAACAGCTGGATCGTACAATGAAGCAACAGGTTTGTGGACTATAGGTGAAATTGCTAATGGAGCATCTGAAACTTTATTAGTAGATGTTTTAGTAAATAACACAGGCGATTATTTGAATATTGCTGAAGTAACAACATCAGATGTATTTGACTCAGACTCAACACCAAATAATGATGATGGTGATCAAAGTGAAGATGACGAAGATTCTGCTATTGTGACACCGGTTGTATCAATATCCGATTTGTCATTGATAAAAACAGTTGTGGATGGAGATGTGACGCCTTTAGTAGGTTCGGAAATTACATTCCAAATTACATTAAATAATGATGGTCCAGAGGATGCAACGGGTGTGATAGTATCAGATTTACTACCAACCGGATATGATTTTGTGTTATTCAGTTCAACATCTGGATCGTATAATGAAGTAACTGGATTATGGAATATAGGCGGAATTGCTAGTGGTGAATCAGAAACGTTATTAATAGATGTGCTTGTAAATGATTCGGGAGATTACTTGAACATTGCACAGGTAGTTGCATCTGATATTTTAGATTTAGATTCAACACCAAATAACGATGACGGAGATCAAAGTGAGGATGATGAGGATAGTGCAATTGTAGCACCAGTAATATCAGTGGCAGATTTATCATTAACTAAAGGAATTGTTGATGGTGATATAATGCCAGTAGTGGGCGAAGAGATTACTTTCATTATTAGTGTAACCAACGATGGTCCAGAGGATGCAACGGGTGTGGCAGTAACCGATTTATTACCAACAGGGTTTGACTATATTTTGTTTGGTTCAACATCGGGAACCTATAATGATACCACAGGTATATGGGACATTGGAACTATTCCAAATGGAATTACAGAAACATTATTAATAGATGTACTTGTAAACGGTTCTGGAGATTACTTAAATACTGCTGAAATATCAGCGTCGGATGTTGCGGATCCAGATTCTATGCCAAATAACGATGATGGCGATCAAAGTGAAGACGATGAAGCTAATATATTAGTTTCTCCAATAGAAGCAACTGCAGATTTATCTATTGTTAAAACTGTTGTAGATAATGAGATTATGCCAAATGTTGGCGATGAGATTACCTTCCAAATTACGGTTAATAATGCAGGACCAAATACAGCAACAGGAGTAGAAGTGTCAGATTTGTTACCTCAAGGATTCGATTTTGTGCGTTTTAGTGCAACTTCGGGAGTTTATAACGAGCTAACTGGTTTATGGACAGTAGGTACAGTGCCAGATGCAAGTTCGCAAACTTTATTTGTAGATGTGTTAATAAACGAACCATCAGGAACTTCTGGAGAATACTTTAACGTAGCTCAAGTTATCTCTAGTGATGTTATAGATCCTAATAGTACACCAGGAAATGATGACGGCGATCAAAGTGAAAATGATGAAGACGGTATACTTGTTATGACGGAAACAGCAGATTTAAGCTTAACAAAATCTGTAAGTAACATGAATGCTAATGTAGGTGATGTTGTTGTGTTTACTCTTCAAATTGATAATGTAGGCGCAAATGCTAGTACAGGGGTTTCTGTTGAGGATGTTTTACCTATTGGTTACAGTAACATATCTAATATTAGTAATGGAGGTCAACTTCAAGATAATATAATTAAATGGACAGGTTTAGATGTACCACGATCAGGATTAACAATAACTTATGAAGCAACCATAAATATACCAACATTACAGAGTGGTGAATATTTAAATATTGCACAAATAATGACAAGTGATCAGTTTGATCCAAATAGTATAGCAGGTAATGATGATGGAGACCAAAGCGAAGATGATGAAGATGTGGCATTCATTAACACACCAAGTGTTGATATTTCGGTAAATAAAACCGTAGATAACGCGACGCCTTCAATTGCAGATGCTGTTGTCTTTACTATACAGGTTTCTAATTTAGGAAGTATGAATGCAACATCTGTTGAGATTATTGATTTACTTCCAAGTGGGTACGAGTTTGTATCTTATGTGGCGTCTTCGGGAATTTATGATGAATCGTCTGGATTTTGGGCTATAGAAACAGTTTTACCAGGCACAAGTGAAACACTACAAATGACAGTTAAAGTTTTGGATATTAACGACTACGTAAATACAGCATCGCTAGAATTCTTGGATCAAATTGATTTAAATGAAAACAATAACGTTTCTGATGCTGCTATTGAGCCACAATGTTTAACCATTTATAATGAGTTTTCGCCTAATGGAAATGGGAAAAATGAGTTTTTCTATATTGATTGTATAAATAATTATCCTGACAATACGCTTGAAGTTTATAACAGATGGGGTAATGTTGTTTATGTTAAAGAGGGTTACAATAATACTTTTGATGGTATATCTAACGGTAGAGCTGTAGTTAACAAAAACGAAAAATTACCAGTGGGTACCTATTATTATATCTTGGATTTAGGAGATGGAACAGAGCCTAAAGCTGGTTGGTTGTATATAGTAAGGTAAACAAGGAGAAATACAAACGAGGAGAATACATCATTTATAAAAATTTAGAGATGAATTTAAAATTAAAAATAGCATTTGTACTAGCATTATTGTTGGCATTAAAGTATAGTAATGCTCAGCAGGACCCGCAGTTTACAGATTACATGTTCAATACATTAACTGTTAATTCTGCTTACGCTGGTTCAAGAGGGCATTTAAGTGTAACAGGTCTCCATAGAACCCAATGGGTTGGTTTGGATGGTGCTCCGGAAACACAATCTTTAAGTGTGGAATCACCAGTAGGAAAAAATGTTGGTTTGGGAGTTGTTTTAGTTAACGACCGTTTGGGGCCGTCAGATGAATTTTATATAGATGCTAATTTCTCATATACCGTAAATTTAAATAATGATAGTCGCTTGTCTTTCGGGATAAAAGGCGGTGGTCGGTTATTGAACATTGATTGGGCAAGAGGAATTTTTCAAGAACAAGAAAATGTATTTCAACAGAATATAGAGAATAAACTGTTGCCAACTATAGGCGCTGGTCTTTATTGGAGGAATGAGGCTAGTTATTTTGGGCTGTCGGTTCCTAATTTTTTAACTAACGAACATTATGATGGTGTACAAAATGCTGTTTCTGCAGAGCGATTACATTATTTTTTAATAGGTGGTAAAGTTTTTGATTTGAGTAGAAGGGTTAAGTTTAAGCCTGCATTTTTAGCAAAGTTTGTAGTAGGTGCGCCTGCTGTAATAGATTTATCCGCAAATTTTATGTTTCATGATACTTTAAGGCTTGGTTTAGCATACCGCTGGGACGATTCTGTTAGTGGTTTAATAGGTTTTCAGCTAAGTCCTCAGTTAATGGTTGGTTACGCTTATGATGCTACTACAACTAACTTGCAAAATTTTAATTCTGGAACGCACGAAATTATGCTGCGTTTTGAATTAAGGTCTAGAGAAAAACAATTAAAATCCCCACGTTTCTTTTAAAAATAAACTACATGAAAAATATAATTACACTTTTATTACTATTTGCATTTGGTATGTCTTTTTCGCAAAGCAAATGGAAAAAAGCAGATAGATTGTTTGAAAAAATGTGGTATAAAGAAGCTTCTGTACTTTATGAATTAGAACTTAAAAGCCTTGAAAAAAACAGTAATAAGTCTAAAAAAATTGAAGATTCAACTTATATAAAACTCTTGCAAAGAGGGGGAGACTCCTATTTTTTTAATACCGATATGGAAAATGCCCATGCCTGGTATGATAAATTAGTACCTGAATTTTATTCGAATATTAATGCAGAATATATTTTTCGATATGCGCATACATTACAAGGTATTGGAAAGTATAAGGAAGCAAAAAAATGGATGAAAACCTTTGCAAAACTTACGGAAAATAAAGATGATAGATCTCGTTTACTTAATCAAAAAAACTTAACCATTCAGGATGTTTTAGATATTGAACCTCAGTTCTTACTAAAAAACGTTGCTGTAAATACCAAGTATTCAGATTTTGGTCCTATGTACTACAAGGATCAATTAGTGTATTCATCTGCGGTAGATTCGTCAAGTTTTCATACCAGGGTATATCATTGGAATGATCAACCATTTTTAAATATGTATTTGGGTGAACTAAATGCGATGGAGTCTGATTTGAAATTAATTGATGCGTTTTCTAATACACTAAATACACGTTATCATGAGGCTACATTAGCTTTCTCTCCAGATGAAACTAAAGTTTATTTTACTAGAAATAATTATCAGAACAGTTTAAAACGAGATAGTAAAGGTACAAATCACTTAAAATTATATAGTGCGGAATTACGAAAAAATGAGGATAGCAGTTCAACGTGGCAAAATGTAAAAGAACTACCGTTTAATAGTGATAATTATTCTGTAGGCCATCCTACTGTGAGTCGTGATGGTAAGTTGTTGTATTTTGTTTCCGACATGCCTGGGTCGATAGGCGCAACAGATATTTTTGTAGTCGATATTTTAGAGGCTCCCGCAAATACTACAGTGTTAGATAGTACATTTACAGGCTATTCTAAGCCAAGAAATTTAGGTGAAAGCGTAAATACTGCAGGTCGAGAAATGTTTCCTTATGTTACCGACAAGGCATTGTATTTAGCTTCAGATGGGCATTTAGGTTTAGGAGGATTAGATGTTTACGAAAGTAGAATTGTAGATAAAAATTTTCAAAACCCTGTAAATTTAGGCGCTCCTTTAAATAGCAAAATGGACGATTTTGGTTTTATAATAAATGAGCAAAAAAATAAGGGTTTTGTATGTTCTAATAGGCTAACAGGAAAGGGCGATGATGATATTTATTCTTTTGTACGTTCACCAAAAGAAGAGCCAGTATGCGAACAAACAATAAGCGGTTATGTATCTAATAATATGACAGGGGAACGTATTTCTAATGTAAAAGTAACCTTGTTATCTGCCACAGGAAGTGAATTAGATACATCTACAACCAATTTATCTGGTGCGTATAAATTTAATACTGTGCTTAATTGCGATACTAAATTTAAAGTAATAGCTACAAAAATTGGATATGAATCTAAAGATAAGTTAGTTATTACTTTAAATGAAAATGGAGAAACGCTTGTGCCTCTAGGTCTAGAAACACTCAATGAACTTATTGTTGAGGAGCAAGGTGTTTTAAAAATTAAAATAGGAATTATTTATTTCGATTTGGATAAATCATATATTAGAACCGATGCATCAATAGAGTTAAATAAAATTGTTTTACTAATGAAACAGTATCCTAAAATGGTTATAAAAATAGAGTCTCATACCGATTCTAGAAATAGTGATGCCTATAATTTAAGCTTATCAGACAGAAGAGCTAAAGCAACAAGAGATTATATTGTAAGTCAGGGTATTATGTTGAAAAGGGTTGAGAGTGCTTTGGGGTTTGGGGAGTCTCAGTTAATTAATAATTGTAAAAATGGTGTAAAATGTTCCGAAGTGGCGCATCAACTCAATAGGCGCTCAGAGTTTATAATTGTTAAAATGTAGCTAGGCTAATTTTATAATTGAAAACATGCACCATCATAATTATATAAAGCCTATTCGTGAATTTGAGTTATACTAAACTATGATTTAAACTTGGGCTAAAGAACTTGAATTATATCGTGCCTATATAAGAAAGAAAATCAAAGTATAGCCTTCCTTAGCTACGGTTTTATCTTGAAATAGAGGTGCGATAGAAACGCGTTATTAGCCTTCTTTTATATTTTAATTGGTATTAGCATTTTACAGTGTAGAACATTTTAAAAAGAGGTTAATGACCATCAAATTAAAGGCTTTATTATGCTGTTTTAGGAAGTTTCTGTCTAACTTCCTAGAGTTTTGTAAATAAAGAAATTACTATATAATTTTATTTTCTATTTATAACGCTATATATGGTATTTCTAAAAAACGAAAAGATTAAAATCAACTTGGCCACTTACACTTATTACTTGAATATAGCTGTAACCAAATTAAAAACAAAAAAACCACCTATAACAGGTGGTTTTTTAAAATATGGAGACTAAAAATTAGTGTGTTATAGATTTTAATTTATTAGTTTGTTCTTTAACTGCATTTCCTGCCTTGTCGGAAGCAGTATTAATAGATTCTTTTGCATTATCCATTGCTTTGTTAGTTGCATCTTTAGCGGAGTTGACAGCGTTTCCGGCTGCATCCTTAGCCGAATTTACAGTGTTTCCAGCTGCATTAACAGCGTTTCCAGCAGCATCTTTAGCGGAGTTCACGGCGTTTCCAGCAGCATCAACAACGTTTCCAGCAGCATCTTTTGCAGCGTCACCTACTGCGTTTACGGCATTTCCAGCAGCATCAACAACATTTTCAGCGGCACCTCCTACGGCATTGCCTGCTTGGTTTACAGCATTATTTGTTTTGTCTACTGCAGAATTTACAGCATTTCCAGCTGCATCACCTGCACTTTCAACAGTGTTAGTTGCAGAGTTGGCCGCGTTATTTATAGAGTCTTGAAGGGATTCCCCCTCTTTAGTTTCTCTACAAGATGTTACCGTTAAAGTTAAGGTTAATAGTAAGGTTGAAGTAATTAGTAGTTTTTTCATGAGTTTATATTTAATTAGGCTCCTAAGTTAACAACTTTTATTAGAATTAACATTTATTTTATAAAAACATTAAAAAAAATCTTTCATATATGTAAGTATTTTATTATTTCTTTTACTGCTCCTTTTTTATTTAAAATGAAGGTTTTATTTTTGAGCCCGCTAGTTGCTCTAATTGCATTGTTACTTATTAGCTTTTTAAGCACCTTGTTAAAGGTTGTGCTGTCTTTTATGGAGTACATGCCGCCGTTGTTAATTAGTGCCTGTGCTTCGGGAAAATTATTATGTTTGTTTCCTATAATTACAGGTACACCAAATACCGCAGGTTCTAGCGTGTTATGCAGCCCTGTGTCTCCTAAAGCACCACCCACATACGCAATATCAGCATAGCTGTAAATTTTAGATAGTAAGCCTATGGTATCTATAATAAAAACTTGATGGTTGGAGGGGTCTATAGCCGTTTTTTCAGAAAATAAAATGGATTTTGATTGTAGTTGCGCTTGTAAGTTTTTAATGCGTTTTGGTTTAATATCATGAGGAGCAATAATAAATTTTACGTTTTTTGAGGCTTCAGAATTTATAAAATTAATTAATAAAGTTTCTCCTTCTGGCCACGTGCTGCCTGCAACAACACAGAGTTGGTTGTTTTTAAAATTATTAATAAAGGTTAGGGTATTATCAATGCTAAGTTGGTTTGAAACTCTATCGTAACGTGTATCTCCACTAACAGTAACTTTGTGGTAATTTATAGTTTTTAATATCGATTTAGAGGCTTCGTCTTGGGTAAAAATATGTTCAAAAGCAAATAAAGCATTTCTTAATGGTTTTCCATAAAATTTAAAATACGTTTGGTTTTTTCTAAATGTAGCAGAAATTAGCAACGCACGTAGCTGTTTCCTTTTTAAAATATTTAAAAAATTTGGCCAAATATCATATTTAACAAAAATGGTAAGTTCCGGATTAATGATATTTAAAAAGCGTTCGGCATTCGTTTTACTGTCTAAAGGAAGGTAGATTACAATATCTGAAATTGGACAGTTTTTTCGGACTTCATATCCGGATGGTGAAAAAAAACTTAATACAATTTTATGATTTTTATAGTGTTTTCTTAATTCGGAAAAAAGAGGAAGACCTTGCTCGTACTCACCTAAAGAGGCGCAATGAAACCATATGGTTTTGTCCTTTTCACGTAATTGATTGGCTAAAATTTTGAACGTATTTTTTCTGCCTAAAACGCCTTTTTTTAGTTTTTCACTAAATAGAGCCCCTACTTGTAGTAGTAGGCTGGTTATAAAAACTGCTGTATTGTAAATAAAATGCACTATTATTTATTTGCTAAAATACAGTTCTTTGAAATAAATTCATTGCTAGGCGCAAATCATTTTTGTAATTTTGTAGTGAGCACTGTTATTATATTAGTGAATAAATAAAGCTGAATTGAATTTTAAAATCAACCAGGTGTTAATTTTTTTAGATGAATAAAATTCAAATGGTAGGCCTTAAAGGTCAATACGCGGTGATAAAAGATATCGTTAACCCGTCTATTTAAGAAGTTATTGAAAACACAGCATTTAATTATGGACCAAAGGTTCATGATGTAAAAGTAACAACACTAAAATTTATAAATGGATAAAATAGTAGTAACGGGCGGTTTGGGATTTATTGGATCGCATACCGTTGTTGAGTTACAAAATAGCGGATATCATGTTGTTATTATTGACGATTTATCAAATTCAACTGAAAAAGTATTGGAAGGTATTACTTCAATAACAGGTAAAACCCCTATTTTTGAGAAACTTGATTTAAAAAATAAAACAGCTGTTAAGGCTTTTTTTGTTAAGCATAACGATGTAAAAGGTGTTATACATTTTGCGGCTAGTAAGGCTGTAGGCGAAAGTATTATAGAGCCCTTGTTATATTACGAAAATAATGTAAGTACGTTAGTGTATGTGCTTAGTGAGTTAAGGAAATTACCAGCTGTGTCATTTATTTTTAGCTCTTCTTGTACAGTTTATGGCCAGGCTGATGCATTACCAATTACAGAGCACGCACCCATAAAAATACCAGAGTCTCCTTACGGCAATACAAAGCAAATAGGAGAAGAAATTATTAGAGATACTTGTAAAGTTGTACCCGCTTTAAAAGCTATAGCTTTACGTTATTTTAATCCTGTAGGTGCACACAAGTCTATTGAAATTGGAGAATTACCAATAGGTGTGCCTCAAAATTTGGTGCCATTTATTACGCAAACGGGAATAGGGCTGCGTAAAGAGTTATCGGTTTTTGGAGACGATTATCCAACTCACGATGGTACTTGTATTCGAGATTATATTCATGTTGTCGATTTAGCAAAGGCACACGTTATTGCCATGGCAAGATTACTTCAAGGTAAAAACAAATCAAATTTCGAAATTTTTAATTTGGGAACCGGTAAAGGAACTTCTGTTTTAGAGGTTGTTAAATCTTTTGAAAGAGTGTCGGGTAAGGAATTAAATTATAAAATAGTTGGTAGACGTGAAGGTGATATTGTTTCTGCCTATGCAGATACTAATAAAGCTAATAATGAACTAGGTTGGAAAACAACATTATCTTTAGATGATGCTATGTTTTCTGCATGGAAATGGGAACAGAAAATAAGAGCGACAGAATAATTGTTTTGGTTAGTGTTTCAAATTGTTTTTTATATTGAAGGGAAACATGTCTTGGTTTACTATAAATCTTAATTTTGTTTGCCAGCTTTTAGGAGTGCATTTTATTAGAATGTTGGCAACTAATTTATTGATTTTTAGGTATTAAAAAGAGCGTTAATTTAAAATTAACGCTCTTTTTAATATAATTATACTAATTATAGGAAGCTGTTTTCTGTGGTTTTATGCAGAAGCTTTATTTTTGCTTTTAAACATCATAATCACTAATATAATCATACCGGTGCTAACGGATAAATCGGCTAAATTAAATACACCTGTTCTTATCGTGTCTGTGAGTTTCATGAATAAAAAATCTGTAACCTCACCATAAGCATAGCGGTCGTAAACATTAGCAATACCACCACCAATAATACTTGCAAAGGCAAATAACGACCAGTTATCTAGAGTTTTGTCTTTAAAAATGTGGCGTAAAACAAAGCCTAATACAACCACGGGTAAAATAAGAAGTAAAAGAACTCTAAATGTTTCGTTTAAATCGCTACCCATACCTAAAAATGCACCTTGGTTTTTTACGTGAAGTAATTGGAAGAAGTCTCCAATAATAGGAGTGAAAGAACCCATTTTTACGTGTTTTACTACAACGTATTTTGATGCCTGATCTGCAATAATTGTAAATATTATTGTTGTAAAAATGAATATGCTGCGCTTTGTGAATTTCATTTATAAAGCAGTTTCAAAAGTTGCGGAGGCAGTGTTTGCTTCTCTATTAATCTTTTTAACTAAACCTTGTAGTACTTTACCTGGGCCAACTTCTGTAAATAAAGTAGCGCCGTCTGTAAGCATTTGCTGTACCGATTGTGTCCAGCGTACAGGAGCGGTTAATTGCGAGATTAAATTTGTTTTTATGGCCAATTCTTCTGTAATGGATTGGGCTGTTACATTTTGGTAAATTGGGCAGTTTGGTTTGCTAAAGGTAGTATTTTCAATAGCGGTAGCAAGTTGTTCGCGAGCGGGTTCCATTAACGGGGAATGAAAGGCGCCACCAACAGGTAGTACTAAAGCACGTCGCGCTCCTGCTGTTTTTAAAGCGTCGCATGCTTTATTTATAGCCTCTACTTCGCCAGAAATTACGAGTTGGCCTGGGCAGTTGTAATTTGCAGGTACGACAATACCATCTATGGTTTTACATACGTTTTCTACTACGGTATCTTCAAGACCTAAAACTGCAGCCATAGTGCTTGGTTTTGTTTCGCATGCTTTTTGCATGGCTAAAGCACGTTGCGATACGAGTTTTAATCCGTCTTCGAAAGTTAAAGCGCCACTTGCAACTAGTGCTGAAAATTCACCTAGAGAATGGCCTGCAACCATATCGGGTTTAAAACTATTGCCAAGTGTTTTTGCTAAAATTACTGAGTGTAAGAAAATAGCAGGCTGGGTTACTTTTGTTTCTTTTAAGTCTTCGGCAGAGCCTTCAAACATAATATCTGTGATATTGAAACCGAGAATGTTGTTTGCTTGCTCAAATAAGCTTTGTGCTAGTGGAGATTTCTCATAAAGATCTAGACCCATTCCTGAATATTGGGCACCTTGACCAGGAAATATATATGCGTTCATTTTATTTTATTTTTTAAGATCGCTAAATTAATAATAAATCTTTAGATGGTTTACTCTGTTTTTTGAAAGTTTGGGTTTTGCGTTAGGGATTGCAGTGGAAAGCCCACAGCCCGACTTTAGGAGGTGCGCGGACTTGTAACGTAAAGCCCGACCCTTTTTCGGGGAACGCCCAAATTAATTTATAAACTTAGAATGGCTGCTTCGGCACAACGTTCCCCATCCATAGCTGCGGAAACAATACCGCCGGCATAACCTCCGCCTTCGCCACAGGGGTATAAATTTGAAATTTGGGGGTGTGCTAATTGCTCGTTTCTTGGTATGGATACGGGAGATGATGTTCGGGATTCTACACCAACGATATTAGCTTCTTGGGTGTAATAGCCGTTCATTTTTTTGCCAAAAGCTTCAAATCCTTTGCGTAACCTGCTGCCAATAAATTTTGGTAATAAAGAGTGTAGTGGTGCTGATTTTAAGCCGGGTTGGTAAGATGTAGCGTTTAAATTGGTAGAGAGTTTACCGGCCACGAAATCTGTTAGGCGTTGGGCTGGTGCTACTTGGCTTCTGCCTCCTGATGTAAAGGCTAGGCGCTCTAAGTTTTTTTGATATTCTAGGGCTTTTAAAGGACCAAATTTTTCGTACTTATGCAGATCGGTTTCGGCATTAATTTCAACTACAATACCAGAATTTGCATAAAGATTATTTCTTTTTGATGGGGACATGCCATTTACTACAACCTCGCCATTTGCTGTAGCTGCTGGTACAATAAAGCCACCGGGGCACATACAGAAAGAGTATACACCGCGGTCTTTTACTTGTTGTACTAAACCGTAAGATGCTGCGGGGAGTAATTGGTGGCGTTCGCCTGAGCAGTGGTATTGAATACCGTCTATAATATGTTGTGGATGTTCCACCCGTACGCCCATAGCAAAGGATTTTGCCGCGATAGCTACCTCTTTTTTATGGAGTAAATAAAAAATGTCGCGTGCGGAATGCCCTGTGGCTAAAATAACTTTTTGTACGGTTAACTCATTGCCATTTTGAAGTTGAATGGCTTTAATCTTTTTATTGTTTAAAACGAAATTGGTTACTCGGGTTTCAAAATGAATTTCGCCGCCAAAGTTTAAAATGGTTTCTCGAATGTTTTGAACTACTTTTGGTAATTTATTTGTGCCAATATGCGGGTGTGCATCAATCAGAATTTGATCGGTTGCGCCATGGAATACAAGGTTTTCAAAAATACGGCGCACATCGCCTCGTTTTAAACTTCGGGTATATAATTTACCATCACTATAGGTTCCTGCGCCACCTTCGCCAAAGCAGTAGTTAGAATCTGCGTTTACAATATGGTCGCGATTTATAGCTTTTAAATCTCGGCGGCGGTTTTGTACATTTTTACCACGCTCTAAAACAATGGGCTTATAACCAAGCTCGATACAGCGTAAGGCAGCCCACATACCGGCAGGGCCAAAACCAATAATGTGTACAGGTTTTGCTTGTGAAACATCTTTATAATTAAATTGGTAATTGGAGGTTTTAGGAGGTGTTTCTTTTATAAAAACGCGTACTTTATAGTTGAAAATAATTTTTGCTTTTCTAGCATCAATCGATTTTCGAAGTGTTTTAATGGCTGTGATATCTTTTTTATCGCGACCTAGCTGTATAGCGGCTTTTGTAATTAAAATATCTGGTGTTTCTTCTTCTTTTAACGTAACGCGTAGTTGTATATCTTTAGCCATATGGTGAAATTACTTAAATTTGGTATGCTAGTTTTTAAAAACAAGATTCAATTTGTAAGGAATAATTTGTTTTTTTAAATAGTTAAAGGTTGGTTTAAACCTTATTTAGCAATAAAGGTAAAGTGTTTTTTATTACGTTAAATAGTAACGCTTAGCCTTGAAAAAATAGTTTGGTTTGAGTGCTATTTATATTCTTTCGTAGGTTATAAAGGAATAATCGTGCTTGTGCTTATCATCTTTTTTATGAAATGTATTGGCCGTTTCTTTCCAAATGGTTAAATCTATTTCGGGGAAATAGGTGTCGGCATCAAAATTATCATGTACGCGCGTCATCTCTATTTTATGAGCCAAGGATAAGGTTTCTTTGTAAATTTGGCCGCCACCAATTATAAAAGGTTGTGGGTCGGATTTTGAAGCATCGAGAGCATCGCTTAGGGAATTTACTAAAATTACTCCAGCAGGGACTTTGTAATCACTTTGGCGTGAGATAACAACATGTGTTCTATTTGGTAATGGTTTTGGAAAACTTTCAAACGTTTTTCTCCCCATGATTATATAGTGGCCGTTTGTAAGGTTTTTAAAACGTTTTAAATCGTTGCTTAGGTGCCATATAAGTTTATTGTTTAAGCCTATAGCGTTATTTGCAGAGGCAGCTACAATAATGGTTAAAAAACCTTTTGTTTTTTGTTTTGTGTTTTTTGAAGCGTTTACAAGTAGATTATTGCTTATGCTTTCTTTATTATTCTGTTTTTCTAGATTACCTTCTATCTTTGCTATACGTTGTTTTTGTTTGAAAACTAGTTTTTCTAACTGCTCTGTCTCCCAGGCTTTACCCATGAATTTATGCGTTATAAATACGTTAAAAATATGATATAAAAAGAAAAATAGCCATAATAGAATTGCAAAAACAAACCAATTAATATCGAAAAACTTAATCTCCTTACCAATACCTAAACCTGTATTAGCAGCAATTAAAAAAACTGCGCCAATTAAAAATATTACAAAGTGAATGTATAAACGTTTTTTTTGTTTAATGCGTTTTTGGGCAGTTTCTATAAGCGCTAGTTGATCTTTATCGATGTGTGGTATGGCTTTTTTTTTTCCGAACATAGTAGTAAAATATAGAGGGTAAAGTTAATTATTTTTAGATTAACAAAATATTGAAATAGTTGATAAAAATACTTTTTTAGTTTTGTTTAGAGTTAAAAACTACTCATTAAGAGTTTAAAGGGCAATTCTTGTATTGATAATTTTATGGCTTAATTGGTAGTTTTTTACTTACTTTATTTTTTGTCTTGTTGCAAACTGCTGATTTGATAATTGTAAAATATTAAGGGGTCTTAAATAGTTTATATCTAGATGTTTGGGTTAATATTTGTATTTTAGTGAAGGTTAAATAAAATTTTAAATATTAGATTATGGCTATTAAGAAACAATTTTTAAAAAGTAAACCTGTTTGTAAAGTAACTTTTTCATTGGCTCTAGAAAATGCAAAGTCTGTTTCTGTGGTTGGTTCTTTTAATGGTTGGAATGCTAAAAAGGCACCACTTAAAAAATTAAAAAATGGTACTTTTAAGACTGTGATTAATCTAGATTCGGGATTATCGCATGAGTTTAAGTATATCGTGGACGGTGTATATGTTAATGATGCTGCTGCAGATGCTTACGTATGGAACGATTTTGCAGGTTCTGAAAATGGCGTGATTAGTTTATAATAATAGAAATTGGCTATATACTGCGTAGCATTATAAGCTTTTGGATGTGTGTTGCGTATATTTTTGTTATCTAAATAACTTTGAATCACATTTTTTCCTGCTGTTATTTTGCTACATGTAATAGTGGCTAATATTAATATGTTTAATAGTCTTCGGCCTTAAAGATTTGACTAATTAAACAGATACAGCTCCTTTGATATGCGGGTGTGGGTTATAGTCCTCTAGGGTGAAATCGTTAAAGTTAAAATTGAAAATATCTGTAACTTCAGGGTTAATTATCATTTTTGGAAGCGGCCTAATATCTCTAGATAGTTGTAATTCCAATTGCTCGTAATGGTTGCTATAAATATGAGCATCGCCAAAGGTGTGAATAAAATCTCCAGCTTCGTAACCGCAAACTTGTGCCATCATCATGGTAAACAAAGCGTAAGATGCTATATTAAAAGGTACACCAAGAAATATATCTGCACTTCGTTGGTAAAGTTGGCAAGATAATTTGGCTTTCTTTTCGCCTTTGGAAGTGTTTGGAGGGGATACATAAAACTGGAAAAAGGCATGGCATGGTGGTAGTGCTGCTTTTCCGTTAGCTACATTCTCACTAAAGGTTTTTGAGTTATCTGGTAAAACAGATGGATTCCAGGCAGATACTAACATACGCCTGCTGTTAGGATTGTTTTTTAAAGTTTCAATAACATCTTTAATTTGATCTACCTCGTCACTATTCCAGTTGCGCCATTGGTGTCCATACACGGGCCCTAGTTCGCCATTTTCATTAGCCCACGAATTCCATATTTTTACGCCGTTATCGGTTAAGTACTTTATGTTAGTATCACCTTTTAAAAACCAAAGCAATTCATGTATTATAGACTTTAAGTGTAGTTTTTTTGTTGTAACCATAGGGAAACCTTCACTTAAATTAAATCGCATTTGGTAGCCAAAAACACTTTTTGTACCAGTGCCTGTGCGATCTCCTTTTTCGTTTCCATTGTCTAAAACGTGTTTTACTAAGTCGTGATATTGTTTCATTGTATTTTTTTTTACTAAGGCGTATGGCTTCTAAACTAGAAATAATTTGGGCAAAGTTAAAATAAAAAATGTAGTGTTGTATTGTGCGTGCTATAAATTATGAATAGAAGCAGAAAATATAATTTATTTGTATTGTAACTACAAAGAACATAATAAATAGTTTTCTTCTATCCATACAGAATAATAAATTGTAAATCAGGCTATGCTTTATTCTTAAAATTTTAACTAGTGAATTATGTTATTGTTTTAACGCAGATTATGGAGTGTGTTAACCAATAATCATCCCTGCAATAGTAGCCGAAATTAAAGATGCAATGGTGCCACCTAGTAAAGCTTTCATACCAAATGAAGAAAGGGTTTTACGTTGTCCTGGGGCTAAAGAACCAATACCTCCAATTTGAATACCGATAGAAGCAAAATTTGCAAATCCGCAGAGCATATAGGTTGCCATAATTATAGATTTTTCGTAAGTTAAATGCACGGCGTTAGCAGCGTTTTTTAAATCTGCTAGTTGTATGTAACCTATAAATTCGCTGGCAGCTAATTTTATACCTAATAATTGTCCCATTAGTGCCATATCTTCCGTAGCTACGCCAATTAGCCACATAAGTGGTGCGAATATATAACCTAGAATAAGTTCAATGGAAAGTTTGTTATAGCTAGTGTTCTCAGCAATCCAATTATTTACATAAGTAATGTCACCTACCCAACCTAGAATGCCATTAAACATCGCTATAAAGGCAACAAAAACAAGAAGCATAGCGCCAACATTTACAGCTAGTTTCAATCCTTCAGTAGTACCATTTGCAATAGCGTCTAAAAAGTTAGCGCCTATCTTTTCTTGTGATACAGAAACATCTTCTTGAACAGCTTCTACCTGAGGATATAGGATTTTAGAAATAACAATAGCACCTGGAGCTGCCATAACCGATGCTGCTAATAAGTGTTTGGCATAAAACAGCCTTAAAGCAGGATCGTCCCCTCCAAGAAAACCTATATAAGCTGCTAAAACAGCTCCTGCTACTGTTGCCATACCGCCAACCATAACTAGTAGTATTTCAGACTTATTCATTTTTTCTAAATAAGCCTTAATTAACAGTGGTGCTTCGGTTTGTCCTAAAAAAATATTTCCAGCAACACTTAAGCTTTCTGGACCTGATATTTTTAGAGCTTTAGATAGTAGCCAAGCCATTACCTTTACTATTTTTTGAATAATCCCTAAATAGAATAAAACAGAGGTTAGCGCGGAAAAGAATATTATAGTAGGTAAAACTTGAAAGGCAAAAATGAACCCGAATGTATCCATATCGACAACTAAACCTTCAAATAAAAATTTACTTCCAGCCCTTGTAAAATCTAAAACATTTACAAAAAGACTTCCTATAAATTCAAAAATATCTTTTACAAAATCGACTTTTAAAACTCCTACAGCTATTAGTAATTGAAAACTTAGGCCTATTATAACAATTTTCCAATCTATATTTTTTCTGTTATTACTAAAAAGAAAAGCAATAAAAACTAAAGAGAGCATTCCTAAAAGACCACGCCATAAACTATTTAAAGAGAATCCTTGACTTTCAATAATAATACTTTTTCCAGCTATTTGTTTAGTTGGCGAAGGTGTTTTAATGCTAGTATTAACAAAGTTAGTTGAAGTCGTATCTGTTAGAACTGTTGTTGTATTTGTAACCGTTTTATTAGTTTGATTTTGTTCTATAACTTCTGAACTCTGTGCTGTTATTGTTGACGTAAAAAAGAAAAAAATGGTTATTAGAACCAAGAACAGTCTTTTCATAATAAAATATTTAGTTTTTTATTTAAGTTCTAAGCTTTACTATGGAAAGATGGCTTATACTGCTTGTTAATACAGTGAATGATACTTATGAGGTTTTGTTTATTCTCTATGTGACATTTCATCCCGAATATGTGCTGCTTTCTCGTAATCTTCGTTGTTAACAGCTTCTTCCAAAAGCGCTTTAAGTTCATCTAAAGTTTTATTAGTGAAATTATTGTTAGCAGTTTTATTAGGCTCTGTTTCGTTAACAACTAAATCATCCATCAAAATATTTTCTTGATTGTCATTAGATTCATTGTCTTCTTTTGGGTTTGTTTTAAGATAAATTCCCGCTTTATCAAGGATGTTCTTATAGGTGAAAATTGGTGCATTAAAACGTAGTGCTAAGGCAATAGCATCACTCGTTCGAGCATCAATAATTTCTTCAATTCTATCGCGTTCGCAAATTAAACTGGAGTAAAATACACCATCTACTAATTTATGGATTATGACTTGCTTTACAACAATATCAAAACGATCGGAGAAATTTTTAAATAAATCGTGTGTTAAAGGTCGGGGTGGGCTAATTTCTTTTTCTAAGGCAATAGCAATGGATTGCGCTTCAAAAGCACCAATAACAATTGGTAGTTTGCGCTCACCACCCACCTCGTTTAGAATTAGAGCATAAGCTCCGTTCTGCGTTTGGCTATAAGAAATACCTTTTATGTTTAATTTTACTAAACTCATAATTTATAAAAACGTAAAGAACTAATTAAATTAGAATTTCACCCACTGCGCTAGGCTAGTTTAAGTTGAAATGGCTAATTTAAGTAGTTCTTTAGTTCTACACAATTTTAAAAAATATATTTCTTTTGTTCTGTAGTTTAATACCTTCGTATAGGCTCTGTTGTAAGATTATTGTTGCGCCTTAAAGGTTTTTAGTTTTTCTATGAGTTCTGGAATTACCTGAAAAGCATCTCCAACAACGCCGTAATCTGCAGCCTTAAAAAACGGTGCTTCAGGGTCTGTATTAATAACAACCTTTACTTTGGAAGCGTTAATACCGGCTAAATGTTGAATAGCTCCCGAAATACCAACAGCTATATATAGGTTAGAAGCTACAGGTTTTCCTGTTTGTCCAACGTGTTCACCATGAGGTCTCCATCCTAAATCCGATACGGGTTTTGAGCATGCGGTTGCCGCTCCTAAAACATCTGCAAGCTCTTCAATCATGCCCCAGTTTTCTGGTCCTTTAAGTCCACGTCCGGCAGAAACTACAATCTCGGCATCGGCAATGGATACTTTGTCTGAGGCTTTATCAACAGATTCTACGGTTACCCCTAATTCAGGAACTGTAGGTGCAAAATCTTCCACAGTGGCAGTTCCACTATTTTCAACTAAGCCAAATGAGTTGTTAGAAACACCTATAATTTTTATGTCGGTATTTATTTGAATTGTTTCAAAAGCTTTGTTTGTAAAAGCAGTACGTTTAACCATAAACGGATTTGTACTTGTTGGTGCAGCCATTACGTTAGATGCATAACCAGCATGTAAATTAATTGCTAATAATGGTGCTAAATATTTACTATCTGCAGAGGAGCTTAAAATAACCACGCTTGAGGCTTCTTTTTTTGTAGCTTGGTCAATTACCGCGGCATAAGCGCTAGCGTTAAATTTATCTAGGTTTGCATGGGTTACATTTAACACTTTGTCCACCCCGTAAGCGCTTAAGGCAGAGGTGTTTTTTGTATTAATTGCAACAGCTGTAACCGTAGTTCCTAACAAATTAGCAACTGCTTTGGCATAAGAAGCTACTTCGAAGGCTACTTTTTTAAAAGCGCCTTGTTCTGATTCTGTATATACTAAAACTGACATATTTATGAGTGTTTTTTTAACAAGCGCTCCCAAAAAAGGTTTCGCTTTTAAATTTATTAATGTTTTCACCGAATTGACTCGGGTTTTGTAATCGCATATTTTCCATGGTATTTGCCATTAATAATGGTCATTATGGAAATATTATATAACTTTAGCTTCGTTGTGAAGCAGGTTTACTAATTCATCTAAATTATCACTAGATACTAAAGTAACTGCGCCTTTTGGTGTTGGTTTTTCAAAGGATACAGAAGTAGTTTCTGCACCAGTTTCTATAGGCTCAATAATATTCAATGGTTTTTTTCGCGCCATCATTATTCCACGCATGTTAGGTATGCGTAAATCACTTTCTTCAACTAGTCCCTTTTGTCCTCCAATAACTAAGGGTAGTGCTGTGGCTACAGATTCTTTACCGCCATCAATTTCCCTTATGGCTTTTACTGCGTTTCCATCTACTTCCAGACTTATACAGTTGTTAACAAAATTGGCATTAATTAGCCCAGCTAGCATACCTGGTACCATACCGCCGTTATAATCTATGGACTCGCGACCTGCAATAATTAAGTCGTAACCACCAGACTTTATAACATGCGCTAATTGTGTAGCCACAGAAAACCCGTCCGTTGCAGGCGTGTTAATCCTAATTGCCTCGTCTGCACCAATAGCTAAAGCTTTGCGTAATGTTGGTTCAGTTTCAGTACCGCCCACATTTATTACAGTAACAGATGCACCTTGCTTTTCTTTAAACCACATGGCTCGAGTTAAACCAAATTCATCATTTGGATTTATAACAAATTGTACGCCACTGGTATCAAATTTAGTATTGTTCTCACTAAAATTTATTTTTGAAGTAGTATCTGGAACATGACTTATACACACTAATATTTTCATGGTTTTATGTATTTTAGGTCTTATTAATTCTTAAGATTACGAAGTTATATATTTTATTTGAAATATTTACTATGCATGCATAGTAAATTTACATAAATCTTTTTACAGGGTATCTCATTTATTGTTATTTTTGTGTTGGATTTAAAAAACAACCAATGAAAACAATTCAATTTAGAGAAGCTATTTGTGAAGCAATGAGCGAAGAAATGCGCAGAGATGAAAGCGTGTACTTAATGGGTGAGGAAGTTGCAGAATATAATGGCGCTTACAAGGCATCCAAAGGTATGTTAGATGAGTTTGGTGCTAAACGTGTTATAGATACTCCTATTGCAGAGCTAGGTTTTGCAGGAATTGCTATTGGATCTACAATGACGGGTAATAGGCCTATCGTAGAATATATGACTTTTAACTTCTCTTTAGTGGGAATTGATCAAATTATAAATAATGCCGCTAAAATTAGGCAAATGTCTGGTGGTCAATTTAAGTGCCCTATTGTTTTTCGTGGTCCAACAGGTTCTGCAGGACAATTAGGAGCTACGCATTCTCAAGCTCTTGAAAACTGGTTTGCCAACACACCAGGTTTAAAAGTTGTTATTCCATCAAACCCTTACGATGCCAAAGGTTTATTGAAGGCAGCTATTCGCGATGACGATCCAGTTATTTTTATGGAAAGTGAGCAAATGTATGGTGATAAGGGTGAAGTGCCAGAAGGGGAGTATATTGTACCACTTGGTGTAGCTGAACTTAAACGCGAAGGAACTGATGTAACCATTGTGTCTTTTGGGAAAATAATTAAAGAAGCCTACAAAGCAGCAGACGAATTGGAGAAAGAGGGTATCTCTTGTGAAATTATTGATTTACGTACAGTACGTCCAATGGACAGAAAAGCCATCTTAGAATCGGTTAAAAAAACAAATAGACTAGTGATTTTAGAAGAAGCATGGCCTTTTGGAAATGTATCTACAGAAATCACATATTTAGTGCAGTCTGAGGCTTTTGATTATTTGGATGCTCCAATTATTAAAATAAATACTGCAGATACGCCAGCGGCTTATTCGCCTGTTTTAATGGCGGAATGGTTGCCAGATTATACAGAGGTAATTAAAGCAGTAAAAAAGGTAATGTATAGATAGATTATATTATTTTTTTTAACAAAAAACTTCATTAACAGCCTGTTAATGAAGTTTTTTTTTTGTTAATTGATAAAAAAATAAAAAATTAGCCCTGTTGGGTTTTAAGAATGTGAGAAAATAAAAGTGTTAAATGAAAATTAAATTATTCTTTTTTTATTGCTTATTCCATACATGTCTCTCATTAGCACAAACCAAAGTTAGTGGTTTTGTGTTCGATGAATTTAATAGCCCTATAGCCTTTGCTAATATTATTTTCTCAGGCTCTACCGAAGGCACTATTACTAACGAGAACGGGAAATTCTATTTAGAATCTGAAGCTAATTGGGATGCCTTAAATGTCACTTTTATTGGGTATGAAACTTTACGTGTTCCTTTGTATAAAAAGGTAAATTATAATTTAAAATTTATTTTAAAAGAAGAGACAGCCCAACTAAATGCCGTTCTTATTGTTTCTGGTAAACAATCTAAAAAGGATAATCCAGCTATTGATATACTTAGGGAAATATGGGCCAATAAACGTAGTAACGGTTTAAAACAGTTTAAGCAATACGAATACGATAAATACGAAAAATTAGAGTTTGATTTAAATACTATTGATAGCGCCCTTATAAAAAGTAAACTATTTAAGGGTATGGAGTTTGTTTTTAATGAAGTAGATACCTCTAGTGTTACAGGTAAAACGTATTTGCCAATTTTTATAAACGAAGCTATATCTCGGGTTTATGGCGATAATATTATTAAAAAAACCAAAGAAGATTTAAAAGGTAATAAAAACTCAGGTTTTAGTGATAACCAAATGATTATTGATTTTGTAGACGACCTCTATTCAGATTTTAATGTGTACGATAATTATTTGAAATTTTTCGATAAAAGTTTTGTAAGCCCTATATCAAAAACAGGAATTGATACCTATAATTATGTTCTTGCAGACAGTGCTTTTATTGATAATAAGTGGTGCTATAATATTATCTATTATCCAAGACGTAAAAATGAGCTAACATTTAAAGGCGATTTTTGGGTTGCAGATACCACGTATGCTATTAAAGAAATTAATCTTCAAGCCTCGAAAAGTGCTAATATAAATTGGATTAAGGAAATTTATATTGAGCAAGAGTTTGAAGTGTTAAACGACTCTCTGTTTTTAGTAACGCGCGATTACATGTTGTCTGATTTTGCTTTTGATAAAAAGGAGAAATCACGTGGCGTTTACGGCAAGCGTACAACACTATACAATAACTATAAATTTGATATCAAAAAAGATAAAAAATTTTACGAAAAGGACGTTTATAATTTTGATAAAGATATTTATAATAGAAGTAATGCTTTTTGGGATAAAAACCGTGTTGAGAAATTAAATAAAGACGAGCTAGGCGTTTATAAAATGCTAGACACTCTAAAAACAGTTAAAAAATTTAAACGTTTATATAGTTTAGGAAGTATTCTAGCTTCTGGCTATATTGAGTTAAATTCCCTGCCTCTAGATTATGGTCCTATTTTTTCCACCTTGGGCTATAACGTTGTTGAAGGTTTGCGTTTAAGAACAGGCGGGCGTACTTATTTTGGGCCAAATGATTTATGGCGGTTAGAAGGATTTTTGGCCTACGGATTTAATGATGATAAATTTAAATATGGCATCTCAGCCAAGTGGCTTGTCGATAAAAAAAGCAGGTTCATAATATCTGGTGGCAACCGTCGCGATGTCGAGCAAATAGGCGCTAGTTTAACAGCTAGTGCCGATGTTTTAGGGCGGAGTTTAGCTTCTTCGGCAGTTGTAGGAACAGGTGCTAACGATAAGCTAACGCGTGTTAATCTAACCAGTTTGGCAGTAGAGGCCGAACCGTTTCAAAACGTAATTTTTAGATTAGGTGGAAGTTATAAAACTTTAGAATCGGCTTCATCCACATTTAGTTTAGATTATAATACACCGGCAGGTATAGCGTCTGAAATTAAACAATTTGAAACGAACCTATCGCTATCTTATTTTCCAGGGCGAAAAATGACGGGTTTTGGTGTGGAGCGTAGAAATGCAAACGATGATTTTACGAGGCTTTTTGGACAAGTAACCCGAGGAGATAAAAATATTTTTAAAAGCGATTTTGATTATACAAAAGTACAGCTGTCCTACAGGCGACCATGGCAAATTGGCGGGTTTGGGAGAACTATTACAATTATTGAAGCTGGTAAGACATTTGGTGAAGTACCTTTGGGTTTATTAAATGTTATTCCTGGTAATCAAACCTATTATTCAATTTATAATACCTTTTCACAACTAGATTTTTATGAATTTGTGTCTGACACCTACGCTTCATTTCATGTGGAGCATAATTTTAATGGGCGCTTATTTTCTAGAATTCCTTTATTAAGGCAATTAAATCTTAGGGAAATTGTTAGTGTTCGCGGTGTCGTAGGGAGTATATCAGATAAAAATATAGCGTTGAACAATGTGCAAAGTAACCCGAATAATTTAGTGCTACAAGCGCCATCTAATGAGCCTTACTATGAGTATAGTTTGGGTGTTGGTAATATTTTTAAAGTATTTCGGTTGGATTTTAACTTTCGAGGAAATTACAAAAG
Source organism: uncultured Algibacter sp. (assembly GCA_937958265.1). GTDB lineage: Bacteria > Bacteroidota > Bacteroidia > Flavobacteriales > Flavobacteriaceae > Algibacter_B. The sequence goes on from CALGNX010000004.1 coordinate 23,836, forward strand.
TAAAGTTTTGTATCCGGAAGCTAGAAAGTTTGGAATTACAGGTCGTTTTGGTTTTGATTTTTGAAACAGTTCTTCTTTAGTTCATGCTGTTGTGTGAGCATAAGAGCAATAGTTTTAAATAAAGTTTCGTAGTTTAAAAAATGGCCAATTTATATTTTTATACCACCATTTAAACCAATTAAAGACACTGCAAAACTGGAGCTAAGTTGCGTTTTTAATATTTAATTCAGTCTTATAAAACAAAAAAAAGACCACCTGTAAGAGTGGTCTTTTATCTAATATGAAAAAACTTTAAATTTTATAAACCAAAAGCAGTTTTTACTTTCGCAACGTAATCCAATTTTTCCCAAGTAAACAATTCCACATCAAGTGTAGTAGATGCTCCATTAGGTTGGGAGAATGTTTTGGTTACAGTTTCGTTTTTTCGTCCCATATGTCCGTAAGCTGCGGTTTCACTATACATTGGTGCACGTAGCTTTAAGCGTTCTTCAATCGCAAAAGGGCGCATATCAAAAATTTCAGTTACTTTTTTTGCTATTTCGCCATCAGTCATGTTAAAAGCGCAAGTTCCGTAGGTGTCTACAAAAATACCCATAGGTTCAACTACCCCAATAGCGTAACTTACTTGTACTAAAATTTCGTCAGCAACACCAGCGGCTACTAAATTTTTAGCAATATGTCGCGTTGCGTAAGCTGCACTTCTATCCACTTTACTCGGGTCTTTACCTGAGAATGCACCACCACCATGTGCTCCTTTTCCGCCGTAAGTATCCACTATAATTTTACGACCTGTTAAACCTGTGTCGCCATGTGGGCCACCAATAACAAATTTGCCTGTTGGGTTAATGTGGTAGGTAATATCATCATTAAATAAATCCTGTATAGCCTTAGGGAGTTTAGCAATTACTCTAGGAATCAAGATATCAATAATATCTGTTCTAATTTTAGCAAGCATGTTATCATCCTCATCAAAATCATCATGCTGTGTAGATACTACAATAGCATCAATACGCTGCGGTACATTATCATCGCTATATTCTATGGTAACTTGGCTTTTAGAGTCTGGTCTTAAATAAGGTATTGTTTTGTTTTCGCGACGTAATTCTGCAAGTTCAATTAAAATACGATGAGACAAGTCTAAGGCCAAGGGCATAAAATTTTCGGTTTCGTTGGTGGCGTAACCAAACATCATTCCTTGGTCGCCAGCACCTTGTTGTTCTTTACTTCCGCGGTCTACACCTTGGTTAATTTCGTCAGATTGTTCGTGTATTGCAGAAAGTACACCACAAGAATTGCCATCAAACATGTATTCCCCTTTGGTATATCCAATTTTGTTAATGGTGTCTCTTGCTATTTTTTGAACATCTAGATAAGTGGTAGAACGTACTTCTCCAGCAAGAATAACTTGGCCAGTTGTTACTAAAGTCTCGCAAGCTACTTTCGAGTCAGTATCAAAAGCTAAAAAATTATCAATTAAAGCATCACTAATTTGGTCTGCTACTTTGTCTGGGTGTCCTTCAGAAACACTCTCTGAAGTGAATAAATAAGCCATATTTTTTATTTTATGATAAGATTTGACGAGAACGTCGAAGGAAGTTTACACTGCCTTTAGCATTTTTACTCACATTAACTTTAGTTTAATGTAAAGAGGTTGCAATCAGTCAAATCTTTCCTCTATTAATTGTTAATGCAAAAGTAAAAAAATAAAAGAAAATAGCTCTTGTTTTTAGTTTTTTTTGCGCATTTAACAAAAGCTATAAGCGTCTTTTTTTAGGTAAAATAGATTACATTTACTATAAAGCTTATAGTTTATGAAAAATGCTTTGCTTTGTTGCTTATTTTTATTCAAAAATTGGTCAAGTCGTTTTATTTATAAATATTTGTTAGCCGCTTATTGGGTTAAATGCTTTTTGCATGTTTTTTTTATTTTGAACATCATAAAAAAAACATGTTAAGTTTCTGTTTATTAAGTAGTTGTGTTGTTTTTAGGGTGTGTGAAAATAACTTAAAAATTTATTAACTTACAAAAGTATAAAGACTATTAAATTAATTTTGTTAATAGCAAAGTTTAAATAAATTTCCTTAGTGCTAGCTGTCTTAAAAAAGTTAGAATAGTAAATATAAAGCGTAGCTAGTAGTAAGATGATCTGTAATGAAAATGGAGAAAATTAATAAATACAGTAAAAGATTAACACAAGACGAATCGCAGCCAGCATCGCAAGCTATGTTGTATGCTGTAGGTTTAACGGACGAAGATATGCAAAAAGCTCAGGTAGGTATTGCTAGTACTGGGTACGATGGTAACCCGTGTAATATGCACTTAAATGGCTTAGCTTCAGAAGTGAAAATTGAAACCAAAATAGCAGGTTTGGTGGGCTTGGGTTTTAATACAATTGGTGTTAGTGATGGAATTTCTATGGGTACTTCAGGAATGAATTATTCTTTAGCATCTCGTGATATTATTGCAGATTCTATTGAAACGGTTATGAATGCCCAGAGTTACGATGCGTTAATTGCCGTAGTAGGTTGTGATAAAAATATGCCAGGAGCAGTTATTGCAATGTTACGTTTAAACAGGCCGTCTATAATGATGTATGGTGGTACAATTGCATCAGGAAAATATAAAGGTCGTAAATTAAATATTGTTTCTGCTTTTGAAGCTTTAGGGCAAAAAGTGGCTGGTGAAATTGAAGAGGAAGAATATAGAGATATTATAAAAAGTGCAATTCCTGGCGCTGGCGCTTGTGGAGGAATGTATACCGCAAACACAATGGCTTCAGCCATTGAATGTATGGGTTTTGCCTTGCCTTATAATTCTTCAATTCCTGCTGAAAATCCTAATAAGCTATCCGAAAGCGAAAGAACAGCGCGGGCAATAAAAAATTTATTAGAATTGGATTTAAAACCTTTAGATATTATTTCTAAAAAATCTATTGAAAATGCTATAGCCCTTGTAAATGCTTTAGGCGGGTCTACCAATGCAGTATTGCATTTTTTAGCGATTGCTCATGCTGCCGATATAGATTTTACTCTTGCAGATTTTCAACGCGTAAGTGATAGAACGCCTTTAATAGCAGATTTGAAACCTAGCGGAAAATACTTAATGGAGGATGTGCATGGTGTAGGAGGTACGCCAGCAGTTATGAAATATTTATTAGATAATGGTTATTTACATGGCGAGTGTTTAACAGTAACAGGAAAAACATTAGCAGAAAACTTGGCAAATGTCGAGGGGCTTACTTTTGAAGAAGATAGCCAAGATGTAATTTATCCAAAAGACAAAGCTTTAAAAACATCAGGAAATTTACAAATTCTTTATGGTAACCTAGCGACAGAAGGAGCCGTTGCTAAAATATCTGGTAATGAAGGATTATTGTTTGAGGGTAAAGCAGTAGTTTACGATGGTGAGCAAGCAGCCAATACCGGTATTTCTAACGGTGAGGTAGAGCGTGGCGATGTTGTTGTTATTCGTTATGTGGGCCCAAAAGGCGGTCCAGGTATGCCGGAAATGTTAAAACCAACATCGTTAATTATGGGTGCAGGTTTAGGTAAATCGGTCGCGTTAATTACAGATGGTCGTTTTTCTGGTGGTACACATGGCTTTGTTGTAGGACACATAACACCAGAAGCACAATCTGGTGGAACTATTGGCTTGATAGAAACTGGTGATAAAATTAAAATTAGTGCGGAAGATAATTCAATTAACGTTTTGCTTTCTGAAGATGAGTTAGCTAAACGAAAATCAAAATGGGTGCAACCCGCATTAAAGCATAAAAAAGGCATATTGTATAAGTATGCGAAATCTGTGGCATCGGCTTCAAAAGGTTGTGTAACAGATTTATAATAAGTAGATTTTTTCCATGTCCTTGTAAAAGGAAATCTAAAATACCGAGAGATGAAAGAAACTCAAACAATTAATAAGGCACAAGGCGTTGTAAATGCACCTGTGCGAATAACAGGAAGTGAAGCTATTGTAAGGTGTCTTATCGCCGAAGGGGTTGATATACTTTATGGATATCCAGGGGGCGCAATCATGCCCGTTTACGATGAGTTACATAAATTTAGAGATAAAATACATCATGTATTAGCGCGCCACGAGCAGGGTGCAGCGCATGCGGCACAAGGTTTTGCACGTATTTCTGGTCGAGTAGGTGTTGCTATAGCAACTTCCGGCCCTGGAGCTACTAATTTAGTAACCGGTATTGCAGATGCGCAGATAGACTCAACACCACTGGTATGTATTACTGGTCAGGTTCCGTCTCATTTGTTAGGTAGTGATGCTTTTCAAGAAACAGACATTGTCGGTATTTCTACGCCAGTAACAAAATGGAATTGCCAAGTTACCAAAGCAGAAGATATTCCTGCGGCTATTGCTAAGGCATTTTATATTGCTAGAAGCGGAAGGCCAGGACCTGTTTTAGTAGATATTACTAAAGATGCTCAGTTTTCGGAGCTGGATTTTAAGTATGAAAAATGTAAAGGCGTAAGAAGCTACAACCCGGTGCCTAAAACAAATATGGAGGCTATTAACGCTGCTGCGAAACTGATTAATAATGCTAAAAAACCAATGATTGTTTGGGGGCAAGGTGTTATTTTAGGTAAAGCAGAAGCCGAGTTAAAAGCCGTTGTTGAAAAAGCAGGTATTCCTGCGGCTTGGACAATTTTAGGAGCTTCGGCTTTACCAACAGCGCACCCCTTAAATATAGGTATGGTTGGTATGCATGGAAATTATGCGCCTAATAAATTAACCAACGAGTGCGATGTTTTAATTGCTATAGGTATGCGTTTTGATGATCGTGTTACGGGAAGTTTAGATACCTATGCAAAACAAGCAAAAATTATTCATTTTGATATTGATCCTGCTGAGATAGACAAAAACGTAAAGACGGATGTAGCTGTTTTAGGAAACTCAAAAGAAAGCTTAGCCCTGCTTTTTAATGCTCTTAATAAAAACAAACACGAGTCTTGGTTGCAAAAATTTAAAGATTTGTATGCCATAGAGTTTGATAAAGTTATTAAAGATGATATTCATCCTACTAAGGAAGGGTTAACTATGGGAGAGGTTATTGCCCAAATTAATATTGAAAGTAAAGGCGATGCCGCTATTGTTACAGATGTTGGGCAGCACCAAATGATTGCTTGCCGTTATTCCGAATTTAATATCACTAAAAGTAATATTACTTCAGGTGGTTTAGGTACAATGGGTTTTGCGCTTCCTGCCGCTATTGGAGCAAAAATGGCAGCACCAAACCGCGAAGTTGTTGCGGTTATAGGTGATGGCGGTTTTCAAATGAATATTCAAGAATTAGGTACTATTTTTCAGCAAAAAGCAGCTGTAAAAATAGTGGTTTTAAATAATCAGTTTTTAGGTATGGTGCGCCAGTGGCAGCAGCTGTTTTTTGACAAACGTTATGCATCAACCGAAATGACAAACCCTAATTTTGTAGCCATTGCAGAAGGTTACTATATTAAAGCCAAAAAAGTAACAAAGCGCGAGGAGTTAGCCGATGCTGTAAAAGAAATGATGGCATCAAAAGAGTCTTATTTCTTAGAGGTTTGTGTAGAGAAGGAGGGCAATGTGTTTCCTATGATTCCTACAGGAGCATCTGTTTCCGAGGTGCGTTTAAGTTAATTTTAAAAGTAAGAAAACATATAAAAGAATTTAGAAACAAAAGTGAATATAAGAGCATATAAGCAAAGTGTAATTGTTACTTGTTCTTAATATTTTCGCTTTCATCTTTTAAAAAATGAACGAAGAAATACAATCATTCACCATATCAATTTATACGGAAAATAACATTGGTTTATTAAATCGTATATCCGCTATTTTTCAGCGCAGACATATTAATATAGAAAGTTTAACAACATCGCAATCTGAAATTGAGGGTGTTAATCGTTTTGTTATTGTGGTGCACATGACAGAAAATAAGGCTATGAAAATTGTTAAGCAAATTGAAAAGCAGGTAGAAACGATTAGAGCATATTATCATACAGAGGATGAAACCATTTTTACAGAGTCTTGTATGTTTAAAATTAAATCTGATTTGTTGTTTAATGAGCCTCAAATACAGAATATAGTTAAAGAGAGTTACTCAAGAATTGTAACTGTAAATAAAGATTTTTTTGTGCTTGAAAAGTCAGGTAGGAGAAACGAAATTGAATCTTTACGACGCGATTTAAATGTATTTGGCATTATGCAATTTGTGCGTTCGGGCAGAATTGCCGTTACAAAAGAAGAAATGAAAGTAAGTGAAATGCTAAAAGCATTCGATAATCAATAATTAGAATTACAAACACAATGGGAAATTATTTTAACACACTATCGCTAAGAGATAAATTAGATCAATTATCGAAGTGTAGGTTTATGGACGCTTCAGAATTCACAGATGGCGTAAATGCTTTACAAGGAAAGAAAATAGTTGTCGTGGGATGCGGTGCTCAAGGGTTAAACCAGGGTTTAAACATGAGAGATTCTGGTTTGGATATTTCTTATGCATTACGCGACGCTGCCATTTCTGAAAAGCGCCAATCTTTTATAAACGCATCAGATAACGGATTTACGGTAGGAACATACAAAGAATTAATTCCAACGGCCGATTTAGTTTTAAATTTAACACCAGACAAACAACATACAAGCGTTGTTAGTGCTGTGATGCCATTAATGAAAAAAGGCGCGACATTGTCTTATTCTCATGGGTTTAATATTGTAGAGGAAGGAACACAAGTAAGAGCTGATCTTACAGTTATAATGGTAGCGCCAAAATGTCCAGGTACAGAAGTTCGCGAAGAATATAAAAGAGGCTTTGGTGTGCCAACCTTAATAGCAGTGCACGAAGAGAATGATCCTGAAGGTAAAGGTTGGGCGCAAGCTAAGGCTTATGCAGTGGCAACAGGTGGTGATAAAGCTGGTGTTTTAGCCTCATCTTTTATTGCTGAGGTAAAGTCTGATTTAATGGGTGAGCAAACTATTCTTTGTGGTTTATTACAAACAGGTTCTATACTTTGTTTTGATAAAATGGTCGAAGAAGGTATAGATCCTGGTTATGCTTCAAAACTAATTCAGTACGGTTGGGAAACAGTAACCGAAGGTCTTAAATATGGTGGTGTAACACACATGATGGATCGTCTTTCTAACAGTGCAAAAATTAAAGCTTTTGAGTTGTCAGAAGAATTAAAAGGTATTATGCGTCCATTGTTTCAAAAGCATATGGATGATATTATTGAGGGGCGTTTTTCTGCGGGTATGATGGCAGATTGGGCTAATGATGATAAAGACTTATTAGGGTGGCGCGCAGCTACAGCTGAAACCGCATTCGAAAAAACGCCTGCTGGAGATATCGAAATCTCTGAGCAAGAATATTACGACAATGGTGTTTTAATGATCGCTATGGTAAGAGCAGGTGTTGAATTGGCTTTTGAAGCGATGGTGGACTCTGGAATTATTGATGCCTCCGCATATTACGAGTCTTTACACGAAACGCCACTTATAGCAAACACTATTGCTAGAAAGAAATTATATGAAATGAATTCTGTGATTTCTGATACTGCGGAGTATGGCTGTTATTTGTTTGATCATGCATGTAAGCCTTTATTAGCAGATTTCATGAAAAATATAAAAACAGATGTTATTGGAAAGGCATTTGCTAAAGACAACGGGAGTGGCGTTGATAATGCAAAGCTTATTGAAATTAATGCTATTTTAAGAAACCATCCAGTTGAAAAAGTTGGAACATTTTTAAGAGGTTCAATGAAGGCTATGAAGCCAATAGTATAGTTAATTATATTATTAAAATTAATCTTAAAAACCTGTTAGATGTTTCATCTAACAGGTTTTTTGTTTTAAAAATATTTAATTTGGTAACTTGCGTGCAAGTTGCCAAAACTCATAAAATATGAAAGCAGAAAAACAAACCTTTTTTCCAAGTATAGAAAATGTTAAAGCCGCCGCTGAAACTATTAAAAAGGTTTCGCTAGTAACGCCATTAAGTAAAAGCTTAAGATATTCTAAGCAGTTTGAATCTAATATTTTTTTTAAACGGGAGGATTTACAGGTTGTACGCTCTTATAAAATACGCGGTGCCTACAATAAAATTAGTTCTTTATCAGCAAGTGAGTCTCAAAACGGTGTGGTTTGTGCTAGTGCAGGAAACCATGCGCAGGGTGTAGCGTTATCCTGTAAATTATTAGAAATTAAAGGTACTATTTATATGCCGGCCCCAACGCCTAACCAAAAAATAGAACAGGTTAGAATGTTTGGAGAGCACTTTATAGATATTAAATTAGTAGGCGATACGTTTGATGATGCTTATGATGCAGCAATTTTAGAGTGCAACGAGCTTGGTAAAACATTTATTCACCCCTTTAATGACGCAAAGGTTATTGAGGGGCAAGCGACCATTGGTTTGGAAATTTTACAACAAACAAAGGTGCCTATCGATTATGTTTTTATTGCAGTTGGTGGTGGCGGTTTAGCCTCTGGTTTATCTACCGTTTTTAAGGAGTTATCTCCAAATACTAAAATTATTGGGGTAGAGCCAAGTGGTGCAGCATCTATGTCTACTTCATTAAAAAACAATAAAAATACAATGCTAAACTCTATTGATAAGTTTATTGATGGTGCTGCTGTTAAACGTGTTGGGGATTTAAATTTTTCTATTTGTCAAGCTAATTTGGATGATATGGTGACTATACCAGAAGGTAAGGTTTGTGAGACCATTCTAGAGCTTTATAATAAAGATGCTATTGTGGTTGAGCCAGCAGGTGCGTTAAGTATTTCTGTATTGAATCTTTTTGCAGAAGCCATTAAAGGAAAAAATGTAGTTTGTGTTGTTAGTGGTAGTAATAATGATATTACTAGAACTGCCGAAATTAAAGAGCGCGCTTTGTTGTCTGCTAATTTAAAACATTATTTTATCGTCAAATTCCCCCAACGTGCAGGTGCGTTAAAGGAATTTGTAGTGGATATTTTGGGTGAAAACGATGATATAACTTATTTTCAATATGCAAAAAAAACAAATCGTGAAAACGGCTCTGCGGTAGTTGGTATCCAACTAAAATCAGCTTCAGATTTAAAACCTCTTGTAGCTAAAATGAAGAAACAGAATTTTTATGGTGATTATTTAAATGATAAACCAGATTTGTTTCAGTTTTTAGTTTAAATAAAATAACGGTTTAATATTAATATGTTTTAATGTATTTCATAAAAGTAGCTACGCCTATATTTAAGCATTTTATCTTGGTTAAAACACAGGTTTTGTAGTGCGTAAATTTTAACATATAAATTGATTTTTATATTTTTATAATAAAAAAAACATGAAAGCAATTAAGATTATTTTCCTAGCAATTTTATCAATATCCATGGTAGCTTGTGGAGGGAAAGAAGAAAAGAAGAAAAAAGGTTTTAGTTACGAGAAAAAGGCAAGTACACCTGAAAAAGTAGAGAACAATCCTAACAATGTTGTTATTACTGCAAATGACGCTATGGCCTTTAATAAAAAAGAAATTAAGGTTGAAGCTGGAAAAAAAGTTAAAATTACTTTAAGGCATATTGGTAAAATGGATATTAATGTCATGGGCCATAATTTTGTTTTACTTAAAAACGGCGTTGATTTAATTGCTTTTGGAAATAGTGCAGCATCAGCAAGAGCTAATAATTATATTCCAAAAGGTACTAAAGAGGTTATAGCTCATACGAAATTAATTGGTGGTGGCGAAACTGCTGTTATAGAGTTTGATGCACCTGTAGCTGGGACTTACGATTTTTTATGCAGTTTTCCTGGTCATTATGCAATTATGAAAGGTAAATTTATTGTAGAGTAATCTTTAAATAAACAAAACTCAGTTTAATTTTTATTGGATTTTTTTTATTTGAGTCCTGCTGTTCCAAACTATGTCATTTCTTAAAAAAAATGGGTATAAAAATTTACTTATTGTGCTTATTTTAATCGTTTTGTAGTGTTTTATTATAATTTAAAATCAATTTAGCTTTATTTTAAAGCATACACCTTTCCGCTAGTAGCTTTGTCAACAGATATGCATCCTTTTTGCACTCCTGGAATAGGGTCGTAGGCTAGAATATTTTCTCCAATTTTTTCAGAAGTAAAATAGCCAAATAGTGTGTATCGTTTAACGGATAGTAGAAATTTGTATAATTTGTAATTTTCTAATTCATCCTTTTTTATATTTTTGATTCTAAGTCTTTGGCGATTTAAAATAATTTTAGAGGCCTCACTCGAAATATTAAAGTAGTTGCTTAATAGTAAAACAAAGTTTTCTTTATCTCCGTTTATGGCTTCCAGGTTAAAAGTCTCCATGAATTTTCTAGAAAAAATAGCTGCGCCATCTCTAAATAGTTTTTTGTTGGCCGCGTTTTCAATGTCATGATACATGAGATCCAAGAATTGAGGAACATTTACGTCTAATGCGCCAGGTGTAGCAGTGGTAGGTAATATAATATCTGCTAAGTGGGTAACAATGTGTTTTTCTTCCTTAGATAGAAAATGAGGCGTCCAACTGTTTGTTTCAGTTTTACAGGACGATAGCATGTGCGATATAGTTGGTATGGTAACCGTATAGCCTAGTGCTTTAGTTAAATTTTTTAAGGCAGTTCTTCTATCCATAACTTTAAATATTATTGCTTTTTTTAAATTGGGAAGCTGCAAAATTGGCTGCTCGTGCTGTAATGGCCATATATGTTAAGGAAGGGTTCTGGCAGGCAGATGAGGTCATGCAGGCGCCATCTGTAACATAAACATTTGGTACGGCATGTATTTGGTTATGTTTGTTTAGTACAGATGTTTTCGGGTTGCGACCCATTCTTGCTCCACCCATTTCATGAATTGCTAATCCTGGTGTGCTTTTAAAATTATGGCCTTTTACATTTTTAAATCCTGCAGCTTTAAGCATAGCAATAGCTTCTTTCTCTATATCAGCTTTAATTTTTAATTCATTTTCTCTAAAGGTTACATGGAAATCTACAGTTGGCAAGCCCCAAGCGTCTAATTTTTTATAATTTAGTTCTATTCTATTGTCATGGTAGGGCAGGCATTCACCGTAACCAGTCATGCCAATTCGCCATTTTCCTGGTTTCATTAATGCCTCTTTTAAATCTTCACCATAACTTAACTCACCAACAGCACTTTTCCAATTTGTACGACTAGCCCCACCTTGAAACCCGTAGCCACGTAAAAAATGTTTTTCTTTTGTTTTTTCGTTAATATTTTTAAAACGCGGAATATAAAAGCCATTAGGTCTGCGTCCTTTGTAGTACATATCCTCAAAACCTTCAACGGTTGCAGAAGCACCAGATTTTGAAGTGTGATCCATAATGTTGTGCCCGAGTTCTCCGCTATCATTACCCAATCCGTTAGGAAAACGTTCAGATTTAGATTGCATTAATATACTGGTAGATCCTATGGTAGATGCACAGCTAAAAATTATAGTGCCTTTAAAAAATATTTTTTCCTTAGTCTCAGCATCAATAATGCGAACCCCTGTGGCAAGACCTTTTTTATCGTCGTATACAATCTCGTAAGCTATGGAATTGTGTCGAAGGTGCATATTACCTGTGCGTTCTGCAGCAGGTAATGTGGAGGAGTTACTGCTAAAATAACCTCCAAAAGGGCAGCCTCTAACACATCGGTTTCTAAACTGGCAGTTGGACCGTCCTTCATGCATGGCATTTCCTGTTTTATGAGCAGCCCTGCCAATAGTTAATATACGATCATTAAAATTATCTTTTATTTTTTTTTGTAGTTCTATTTCCACGCAATTTAATTCCATGGGTTTAGTTAGTTTTCCGTCTGGTAATTGGTGAAGCCCTAGATTTTGTCCAGATACACCAATAAAAGTTTCTACTTTATCATACCAAGGAGAAATATCTTTGTAGCGTATTGGCCAATCGACACCGTATCCGTCGTTTTTATTAGCTTCAAAGTCCAGATCGCTTAAACGGTACGATTGTCTTGCCCACATAAGAGATCGTCCGCCAACGTGGTAGCCTCGAATCCAACTAAACGGTTTTGGTTCGTTATAAGGATGTTTATGGTCATCTACAAACCAATGTTGGCTAGCAGGTTTTACTATATAAGATTTATTTTGCTTAGGTTGCTTTTTAACATCTTCAGGATTTTTTGTGCCTCTATATTTTTCGTCCCAAGGATCTTGGTACATTGTTGGGTAATCTTCTATATGTTTTACCAAGCGTCCGCGATCTAAAACCAAAGTTTTTAATCCATTTTCGCAAAGTTCTTTTGCTGCCCAACCTCCGCTAATACCTGTGCCAATTACAATGGCATCGTATTGTGTTGGGTGTTCTATTATATCTTCTTTAGTCATTTTTTTATTTATCAATTTAAAAAGCTTTAAAATAGTATTAATTTGATAAGTTATTATGCTAAAATAAGAGAAATTAATAAAAAGTATGATTTGTTTTAGTACTTTAAAAGCTAATATGTGTGTTTATTAAGTTTTATAAAAAAAATAATTCATGCATTTGAAATGTAGTCTAGTCTAGGGAAAGTAATAGAGTTTTTTAGTGTTAGGTAATTGTTTCTTTTGTTTCGATGAACATTATTAAAGGTATTTAAGAGTATTTGCTTTGATTTTTCTAGGGAAAAAACAAACTGCAGTAAAATAAAAAGTATATTGGATTAAATAAGTAATTTATAGAAATAACGCGTTTAGGATATATGGGAAAGTGTTTGTTTGTTTTACTTGTAATTTGTTGCTTTTTTTCATGTGCTATACGCGGCTGTGCAAAAAAACAAATTAAAGTGCTTATTATCGATGGGCAAAATAACCATGTTGTTTGGCCAAAATCTACTATTATGATGAAGCAGTATTTGGAAGAAACTAATAAATTTAAAGTAGATGTAGCGCGTACGCAATTTTTAAATAGAAGTGAAGTGTTTAAAAAATGGTTGCCCTTTGCTAATGTGCCGCAAGGTATTGAGGGAGAGCCTAAAAGAGATTCCAGTTTTAATCCCGATTTTTCCAAATACGATGTTGTAATTTCTAACTTTGGTTGGCAGGCTGCATCTTGGCCAAAAAAGACGAAAGCTAAGTTTGAAAATTATATAAAAAATGGTGGTGGTTTTGTTACTGTTCATGCGGCTAATAATAGTTTTCCTAAGTGGAAAGCTTATAATAATATTATAGGTGTTGGGGGCTGGGGCGGTAGGAACGAGAAAGATGGTCCTTATGTATATGTGGATAAAAATAATAATATTATAAGAGATAACACCTCTGGTCTTGCAGGTAAGCATGGCAAAAAAGAAGCGTTCCAGGTTGCTATTTTAAATACTGATCACCCAATAACTAAAGGGTTGCCACCAGTGTGGATGCATGCTACCGATGAGTGTTATGCTTTGTTAAGGGGGGGCTGCTAAAAATATGACTATTTTGGCAACGGCAGTATCATCAATAAAAGATCCTAAATTAGAGCAAAAGGAACCCGTTGTAATGGTTATTAATTATGGGAAAGGACGTGTTTTTCATACCACATTGGGTCACGATACAGAGGCTTTTGAGTGTGTTGGGTTTATTACATTATTAAAAAGGGGAGTAGAGTGGGCTGCTAAAGGCGAAGTTACACAATTAGGTTTGCCTCAGGATTTCCCTTCGGCCAATAGTGTGTCTTCTAGAGTTTTTGTGTATAACAATAAATAGTGTTTAAATTTTAGTAATACAGTTTATTATCAAATAAAGGGTATTGTTTTCTGCGCTCTCTGGTTTGTTATTTGACTAACAAAAACAAATAATGTTATAAGGAATCTGCATGATTTTTAGTTAAATGTTCGGTATTAACTGTTTTGACTATAAAGTTAAATATTTGTAGAATTCGTGATTAAAACTTGTTTAAATCATTTTTGCTTTAAAAATTTAGGAAAAAACATTAAATTAAAAAGCTGATCGCGTTTTTATTTTTTCGTTTTTAATAGTGTAAAATGCATAATTAATTGTAGTTTTACAAGTGGTATTAACGAAAGGGGCTTACGCCGACGATTTAGAGTTAATAGTTAAGGTCGTTATTCAGTGAAAACAGAAAACAACATACCTTTTATCTCTTCTTATTTAGTTTTTAAAAAACTAAATTGTTAGTTGTGCGCTCTACTTAAGCATGTCTTTATATATTATGTGCTTTGCCAAAGTAATTTACTTTTTTTTCGTTACATACTTTTAATGTTAGTTGTACTTATTTAGGTGCAAAAAAATGGTTAGGGCCATTAGTTTGGTTTTTTAGTTAAAATATACCTAACGGTGTAATAAATTCGATGCAATATTGGAGACGGATATTTTGAGTGTTATTGAAAGTGCCGAGACATTCTGTAGAGAAGAATCTATTGAAATAAAGCTGGTTTATAAGCTTTCAGGTAAAACATTGGAGATTATATCAGAGCGCTCCAAAGTGCTTAATACGCTGTATTTTGTAAATACGGATATGCTTAAAAATCGTTCGGAAAATGGTTGTTTCATAATGAAAAAGAATAACGAAATTTGTGGGCATATTTTTGTGCATGAGCACTTGGTTAAAGGGCATTCGGTTTTTGAAAGAACATCACTATGGGTAAACCCAGAGTATCGCAATTATAATCTTGGTCTTTTGTTAATGTCGAAAATGACCGAGTTGTTTTCCGATACTTTTCTTATTTCTATAGCGCAAACACCTAAAGTGCATTATTACAATGAATTACTAGGGATGCACCATGTGACCTTATCTAAAATGTCTGTAGGTTTAGTGGAGGAATTAGAAAAATTAGGAAAATTGCGAGACGAGCTTAACTACCGATACTACGTAAACGATTGTTTTAAGTCTGAAATTGGACAATTAAAGTGAATTTATATTAAAAAAAGAAGTTGTAATTTAAAAATAGATTACCGCTTTCGCGGAAATGAAAAAAAATAGTTTTTAATGAAAAAATTAGTAATAGCATACAGTGGCGGATTAGATACTTCATATTGTGCAGTCAGTTTGTCAAAAACTTACGATGTACACGCAGTAAGTGTTAATACAGGAGGTTTTACAGATGAAGAAATAAAGCATATAGAAGCTAATGCTTATAAAATGGGCGTGTCAACTTACAAAAATATTGATGCTATTTCTACATTTTACCAAAAAGTGGTTAAGTATTTAATATACGGTAATGTATTGAAAAATAATACTTACCCACTTTCGGTTAGTGCCGAGCGTATTATTCAAGCTATTGAAATTGTAGAGTATGCAAAAAGTATTGGGGCAGAATATATTGCTCATGGAAGTACGGGAGCTGGCAATGACCAAGTGCGTTTTGATATGATTTTTCAAACCTTAGCACCAGGTATAACTATCATCACGCCTATAAGAGACCAAAAATTAACTAGACAAGAGGAAATAGATTATTTAAAATCTGAGGGTATTGATATGCCTTGGGAGAAATCGAAATACTCTGTTAATAAAGGGCTTTGGGGAACAAGTGTTGGAGGTGTAGAGACTTTAAAATCTGAGAAACCTTTACCTAGTGAGGCGTACCCGTCTCAATTACAAAAGGAAGGCGAAGAAAAGGTGACTTTAACGTTTAAATATGGCGAATTTGTAGCTTTAAATGGCCAGGAAAATGTGCCAGAAGTTAATATTGAGCTATTAAATAATTTAGCGTCAGCCTTTGCAATTGGTAGAGATATTCATGTTGGTGATACTATTGTTGGTACAAAAGGCCGTGTGGGTTTCGAGGCTGCTGCCGCTTTAATAACAGTAAAAGCACACCACTTGTTAGAAAAACACACATTAACAAAATGGCAGCTACAACACAAGGAATATTTGTCTAGTTTTTACGGCATGCATTTGCATGAAGGTCAGTATTTGGATCCTGTTATGAGAGATATTGAAGCTTTTTTACAAAGTTCGCAAAATATGGTTTCTGGTGATGTAGTGGTAAGTTTAAAGCCATATCACTTCACATTGGATGGTATTGTATCCAAACACGATTTAATGTCTAGTGCGTTTAGTACGTATGGAGAAGAAAATAAAGCTTGGACTGCCGATGATGCAAAAGGATTTATTAAAATATTAGGAAACCAAAACAAAATTTACAGACAAGTAAATTCGAAGTAAAGGAATACGCGGGCTTTTGTGTTTCGTTAAATTTATAAAGTTGTTTTTTAAGTGAATTAATTGTAGTCTGATCTGTGAGGTTTTAAAAACAGTTTAGATTTAGAAGAAAAAAGTTAAAATGAAAAACATAAAAGTAGGTGTTATTGGAGGTGCTGGTTATACAGCAGGTGAGTTAATTAGATTATTAATTAATCACCCAAAAACCGAAATTGATTTTGTGTTCAGTACAAGTAATGCTGGTAATAAAATAAGCAAGGTTCACCAGGACTTAGTGGGGGCTTTAAATTTAAGGTTTACAGATGAGGTTAACCCAGATGTGGACGTATTGTTTTTATGTTTAGGGCACGGTAACTCGGTTAAATTTTTGGCAGCAAACAGCTTTTCTAATAATACGAAAATTATCGATTTAGGGAATGATTTTAGATTGAAGCCCGATAGTGTTTTTAAAGGAAACACATTTGTGTATGGTTTGCCAGAGTTGCAAAAAGAAGCTATTAAAGAAGCTAAATGCATTGCGAATCCTGGTTGTTTTGCTACTGCTATTCAGTTGGGGTTATTACCCTTAGCAAGTGCAGGTTTAATACAAAAGGATGTGCACGTAAATGCAGTGACAGGTGCGACTGGTGCAGGAACATCGTTATCTGGTACTACGCATTATACGTGGCGAGATAATAACTTTTCTTATTATAAGCCCTTTACGCATCAGCATTTAGGGGAGATTAGCCAAACGCTAATGCAATTGCAAGACGATTTTTCATCGGAGGTTGTTTTTATGCCTAATAGAGGTAATTTTTCTAGGGGTATTTTTGCTACTATCTATACCGATTTTGAAGGTGAAATAGAAGATGCAAAGGCGCTTTATGAAACATTTTATAAGGATGCTAAGTTTACTTTCTTAGCAGACGATTTTTTACACATGAAGCAAGTGGTAAATACAAATAAATGTTTGATACATTTACATAAACATAATAATAAATTATTAATAACAAGTGTTATTGATAATTTATTAAAAGGCGCTTCAGGGCAGGCTATTCAAAACATGAATTTAATGTTTGGTTTGGAAGAGTCAACGGGGTTGCAATTAAAAGCAACTTATTTTTAAAAAGGTGTTGTTGTTTTTAAGCTTTTAGTAATACCAAATATGATTTAAAATTAGGCTAAAGAACTTGAATTATATCGTACCTACATGAGAAATAAAATCAAAGTATAGCCTTAGCTACGCTTTTATTTTGAAATAGAGGTGTGATAGATAACGCGTTATTAGCCTTCTTTTATATTTTAATTGGTATAAGATTTTACTAAGTTTTTAAATAAAACTTACTCGGTTTTAAGTAGTGGTGTGTAATTAGGAATTTTGGTTAGCGTACTAGTGTTTTTGCGTTAGGGATTGCAGCGGAAAGCCCACAGCCCGACTTTTGGAGGTGCGCGGACTTGGAGCGTAAAGCCCGACCCTTGTGGTAACGCCCAAATAATACTACTAAACCTGCTGCTTTTGTTAATTAAAATATATAAATTGTAAAAACCTTTTTAGTAAAGGTGTTTTAATGAAGTTTTAAAATAGAAAAATGAAAATTGCAATAATAGGAACGGGTAAATTAGGGAGTTCGATAGCTAAAGGGCTTATTAAAAATAAATCATTTACATCGCTATATTTAACCTATAGGAGTATTAAATCTGTAAAAGATTTTGAGCATATTGAGAATGTAATTTTAACAGATAATAATGCGCTAGCAATTGCGGAATCTGATATTGTGCTTTTTGCGTTACAGCCGAAACATATTGATGGTGTTTTGGAGGCTGTAAAAGCTAAAATAACGAAAAACCATATTGTTATGTCTGTTGCTGCAGGTGTTGATACGGCTAGAATGGCGAATAGCATAGGTTCGGATAAAAAAATAATTAGAGTTATGCCAAATACTGCAATTTCCATTGGCAAGTCCATGACGTGTATTGCGGCTAATAAGGCTGGGCAAGATAGTATTCCTTTGGCTCAAGATCTTTTTAATCAGTTAGGTACTACCTTGGTTATGGCTGAAGATTTATTGCAAGCGGGAACAGTTATTTGTTCTAGCGGTATTGCGTTTTGGATGCGCTTAATTAGAGCGACTACCCAAGGTGCTATTCAATTGGGTTTTGAGGCCGATGAGGCTAACGAATTAGCAACGCAAACGTGTTTGGGCGCTGCTAGTTTGTTAATTGAAACAGGAAAACATCCTGAAGAAGAAATAGATCGTGTAACTACGCCTAGTGGTTGTACAATTCAGGGTTTGAATGAAATGGAATACCAAGGATTAAGCTCTGCTTTAATACAGGGTATTGTTGCATCTTTCGAGAAAATAAATGAATTAAAAACAAGTTAAAATGCCATTATTTAATGTATACCCATTGTATGATGTGACTCCAGTTTCTGGAAAAGATGTGCATGTTTATGATGATAAAGGAACTGAGTATTTAGATTTATATGGAGGCCATGCTGTAATCTCTATTGGCCATGCGCACCCTAAATATGTAGAAGCCATAACCGAACAGGTAGCAAAGTTAGGGTTTTATTCCAATGCTGTGCAAAATCCATTACAACAAGAGCTGGCTTGTAAATTAGAGGCTTTGTCTGGTTGTAAAGAATACGAGTTGTTCTTGTGTAGCTCTGGTGCTGAAGCTAATGAGAATGCTTTGAAGTTAGCGTCCTTTAAAACGGGTAAATCTAGGGTGTTGGCTTTTAAAAACGGATTTCATGGCAGGACATCGGCAGCTGTAGCGGCCACAGATAATTCTAATATTATTGCGCCTATAAATGCGCAACAGAAGGTTACTATACTGGACTTAAATGATATTGATGGTGTTAAAAGAGAGTTGGAGAAAGGTGATGTTTGTGCTGTAATATTAGAGTTTATTCAAGGTGTTGGTGGTTTGGATCAGGCTACGGGTACGTTTTTTGAAGCGGTAGATTTGCTTTGTAAAGCTAATAACACAATGTTTATTGCAGATGAGGTACAGTCTGGTTATGGGCGATCGGGTAAGTTTTTTGCGTTTCAGCATTATAATGTTATACCAGATATTATATCTATTGCAAAAGGTATGGGGAACGGTTTTCCTATTGGAGGTGTTTTAATACACCCACATATTGAAGCCAAGTATGGTATGTTAGGGACTACTTTTGGCGGTAACCATTTAGCTTGCGCAGCCGGTTTAGCTGTTTTAAATACCATTGAAGACGAGGGTTTGATTGATAACGTTAATGCCATGGCTGCTTATTTTATGACCTTAGCAGAAACTATTCCGCAGGTTAAGAAAATTAAAGGGCGTGGTTTAATGTTAGGTTTGGAATTTGATTTTGAAGTTAGTGAACTTAGAAAAAAGTTAATTTATAAGCACCATGTGTTTACCGGTGGAGCATCAAACAAAAACGTATTGCGAATCTTACCACCATTAACGGTGAAAAAAGAGCATATTACTATGTTTTTTGATGCTTTAGTTAAAGCCTTAGAGGAAGTTGAATTGTCTGTTACATAAAAAATGAATACATTATTACCTATAGAGACTAGAAACGCAGTATTGCTTAACATGGCAATACTACTAGAGCGCGAGCGACAAGCTATCATTGCTATTAATAAGAAGGATTTAGACGCTTATAAAGGTGAGGATATCTCGATGTTTGACCGTTTGAAAGTAGATGATTTTAAGGTGGATGAGATGATAAAAGCGGTTACTCATTTGGCGTCTCAAAACGACCCTGTTGGTGTGGAGCGTTTTAGTTTTAAACACGATAATGGTATGCAGGTTTACAATAAAACAGCATCTTTTGGATCGGTTTTAATTATTTATGAATCTCGGCCAGATGTTACGGTTGAGGCTGCAGGAATTGCTTTTAAATCGGGGAATAAAATTTTATTAAAAGGAGGGAAAGAATCGTTACAATCCAATTTAAAAATTGTCGATTTGTGGCACGAAGCTTTAAAAAACTACAATGCTAGTACTGCATGGATTGAATATTTACAGTTTAACAGAGCAGAAACTCAAGCATTTTTAGAAAAACCAACACAAAAAGTAGATTTAATAGTGCCACGCGGGGGTGAGCGTTTAATTGCTTTTGTAAAAGAACATGCTAATTGCCCTGTAATTATTAGTGGTAGAGGGAATAATTTTGTTTACGTACATAAAGAAGCAAATTTGGATATTGCTTTAGATATGATTATGAATGGAAAATCTAAAATATCGGCTTGTAACGCAGTGGATAAAATACTAATAGATGCCAACCTTGCTAATAAAAATGAATTTATAGAGGCCTTAATTTTAAAATTGAAGGCTGCTAATATACAGGTTTTAGGAGATGCTGATATTGCAAAAAAGCATAGCGTTCATGCTATTGAGTCTGATGAAATTTGGTATGAAGAATTTTTAGATTATAAAATTTTAATTGGCGAAATAAATTCTAATCAAGATTGTATTGCTATGATAAATAAATATTCTGGCGGCCATAGTTCTGTAATTGTAACAGCTAATAACCAAGAGGCTAAACTATTTATGGAAAATGTGGATACGGCTGCAGTGTACCATAACGCATCTACACGGTTTACAGATGGTGGCCAATTAGGTTTAGGCGGCGAGTTGGCTATTAGTACAGATAAATTACACCAACGCGGACCTATAGGTTTACAACATTTGGTTACAAATAAGTGGTATATTCACGGAAATGGGCAAACAAGATAGTTGGCTAAATATTCTTTTGGATGTTTGAAAATGAAGCACGTGTTAATCTTGTATATTAATAAAGGTAAGCCAAGTTTAAAGTAAATGAAGAGAAAACGCATATTATTAAAAATAGGCTCTAACACATTAACTAAAGAAACCGATAATATCTCTAGAGGTAAAATTGAGGATATAGCAAATCAAATTGCAAAACTTAAAGATGCTTACGAGTTTATTATTGTGAGTTCTGGCGCTATTGCTGTTGCAAAACAATTTGTAAAATTAGAAAGCAAGCAAAAAGGTGTTTTTGTAAAGCAAGCGTTAGCTTCTATTGGGCAACCTCATCTGATAAGAATTTATCAAGAAATTTTTAGAGAATATGGATTGTTAAGCTCACAATGCTTATTGTCCTATTCAGATTTTGAAAAAGAGCAAAGTAAAACTAACATTGTTAATACTATAAATATATTAGTTAAGAACAATTATATTCCTATTATTAACGAAAATGATACGGTTGCTACAGATGAAATTCAGTTTGGTGATAACGATAAATTAGGCGCTTTAACAGCGTCGCTTTTAAATGCGGATTTGTTTATAATGGCAACTAATACTAACGGGGTTTATACCAAAGCATCGTTTAAAAGCGGTGTACCTGAAACTATTAAGGACGTTTTGGATTTTGATGTGTTAAAAGGTGAAGTTGTTAACTTAAAATCAACACATGGTAGTGGTGGTATGGCATCTAAAATTGAAGCCGCTGCCGTAACTAAAAAAGCAAGTATTGAAACTTGGATAGTAAATGGTTTGAAAGATGATTTTATAATTAACGCTATTAACGGTAAGGTGCCGTTTACTAAGATAAAATGATTAAACAGCCTATCGGAACAAGTAATTTAAATAGTGTTTTATAAATTAAAGAAAATTAAAATGAAAAACTACACATCTATAAGTGATATAGATAACATTAATTCTTGGATAGAGGCTGCTAAACATTTAAAAAAAAATCCGCTTAAAAACAGTGAATTAGGTAAAAATAAAACTTTAGGTTTATTGTTTTTTAATTCAAGTTTACGAACACGTTTAAGCACTCAAAAAGCAGCTTTAAATTTGGGGATGAATCCTATTGTTATGAATGTTTCTGGCGATGCATGGGGTATTGAATTTGGAGATGGCACAATTATGAATGGCACCACTGCAGAACATATTAAAGAGGCTGCAGCCGTTGTTTCTCAATATTGCGATATTATTGCGGTTAGGGCATTTCCATCACTTACTAACAAGGAAAAGGATGAAAGTGAGCATGTTTTAAATGCCTTCTCAAAATATGCCTCTGTACCTATTGTAAATATGGAAAGCGCTACAGGACACCCGTTGCAAGGTCTTACAGATGCTATTACTATAGCAGAACATACCAAATTGAAAAGACCAAAGGTTGTTTTAAGTTGGGCACCACATATAAAAGCATTGCCGCATGCTGTGGCAAATAGCTTTGCGCAAGCCATGCAAAAAATGGATGTCGAATTTGTAATTGCAAATCCAGAAGGCTACAATTTAAATCCTGAAATTATTGGCGATACACCAATTTTTAACAACCAAGCGGAAGCCTTTAAGGATGCCGATTTCGTTTACGCTAAAAACTGGAGTTCGTATGAAGATTATGGGAAAGTAGTAACTACAGATCCTAGTTGGATGATTACTAATGCAAAAATAGGCGATGCTAAATTTATGCATTGCTTGCCAGTACGCAGAAATGTTGTGGTGGAAGATGCTGTTTTAGATTCTGATAGCTCTTTAGTAATCCAGCAAGCAAATAATAGAACTTTTGCTGCACAATTAGTCCTAAAAAAAATTTTAGAATATTTAAAGTAGAGTAAGTATATCTAAAAGGTTTTAAAACATTACAACTTAAAAATAATTATAGTCTTTAGGTTTTAAATACTTTCGGGCTTTTAAATAAAACTGATAATGGAAAAATTATCCGTAGTAAAAATAGGCGGTAATATTATAGAAGATGAAGCTACATTAAATGCATTTTTAAAATTATTTTCTAACTTAGAAGGTAAGAAAATTTTAGTGCATGGTGGAGGTAAACGAGCCACGAATATCGCTTCGAAATTAGGTATTGAGTCGCAAATGGTAAATGGAAGACGTGTTACCAATGCAGAAACTTTAGAGGTTATTACTATGGTTTATGGCGGTTTAGTAAACAAAAATATAGTTGCTAAATTACAAGCTTTACAAACAAACGCAATTGGATTAACAGGTGCAGATATTAACAGCATTACATCTAGAAAACGACCTGTTAAAGATATCGATTATGGATTTGTTGGCGATGTAGAGACTGTGGCGCACCATGGTATAGATAAGTTAATTCAAGCTAATATCATACCTGTATTTTGTGCTATTACTCACGATGGTAAAGGCCAGCTTTTAAATACCAATGCAGATACCATAGCATCTCAGGTAGCAGTGGGAATGAGCAAATTGTATGATACCTCTATTTATTATTGTTTCGAGTTAAATGGTGTATTAAAGGATATAAATGATAAAAACTCTGTTATTAAACATATCGATACTAATGGCTATAAAACTTTATTGGAACAAAAAATAATTTCAGATGGTATGTTGCCAAAACTTGAAAATTGCTTTGATGCCTTGCATAATGGCGTTAAAAATATTAATATGGGAAATACTGCCATGTTAACGCAATCTGATAATAATTTTACAACTATAACTTTGTAATATGGCTATAAAGGATTTAACAAAAGAAGCTATAGCGCTTTTAAAAAAGTTGATAGGGACGCAGTCATTTTCTACAGAAGAGGATAAAACAGCAGGATTGATTGAGGATTGGTTTACGCGTTATCAAATTGATTTTAAACGGACTAAAAATAACGTATGGTCTATTAATAAACATTTTGATGCAAACAAACCAACCTTGCTATTAAATTCACATCATGATACGGTAAAGCCAAATTCTGCTTACACTAACGATCCTTTTAATGCGTTTATTGAAGATGGTAAATTGTTTGGCTTAGGAAGTAACGATGCTGGAGGGTGTTTGGTGTCTTTAATAGCAACTTTTACGTATTTTTACAGTCATGAAAATTTAAAATATAACATTATTTTAGTTGCTTCCGCGGAAGAAGAAAATAGCGGTGCAAATGGTTTAAATAGTATGTTGCCAATATTACCAAAAGTGGATGTGGCTATTGTTGGCGAACCAACACTTATGAATTTAGCAGTAGCGGAGAAAGGCTTAGTCGTTTTTGATGCAGTAGTAGCAGGTACGCCAAGCCACGCAGCACACCCAAACGATAATAATGCTATTTATAATACTATTAATGCCTTGGAATGGTTTAAAGCATTTAAATTTGAAAAACCATCAAATGCTCTTGGCGATGTTAAATTAACCGTTACGCAAATTATGGCAGGCTCGCAACATAATGTAGTACCTGGTCATGTAGATTTAGTTATTGATGTTCGGGTAAACGACGCATACAGTAATGAGGAAATTGCTAAAATTTTACAAGAACATGCCCCGGTAACTAAAATTAAACCACGTAGTTTGCGGTTAAACTCGTCATCTATTCCTTTAGATCACGATTTGGTAAAGGCAGGAGTAGCTATGGGTAGGACTACTTATGGCTCGCCAACATTATCAGACCAGGCAGTGTTAACTTGTCCGAGTTTGAAATTAGGTCCAGGTGATAGTACACGCTCACATTCAGCGAACGAATTTATTTATTTAAATGAAATTGAAGAAGGTATTAAAATTTATGTTGAATTATTAAATCGTGTTATCGTTTAAGCAAATAGAAAGCGAAACAAATAAACATTTTTAGAAATGAAACTCTGGGACAAAGGTATATCAATCGATAAAAAAATAGAACAATTTACTGTTGGAAACGATAGAGAGATTGATATTCATATAGCAAAATACGATGTAATAGCATCGAAGGCACATGCTAAAATGCTACAAAAAATTGGTATTATTTCAGTTGAGGAATTGGTAGACTTATTAAGTGGACTAAAAGCTATTGAAATACAAATTAACCAGGGTACTTTTGTAATAGAAGAGCAGTTTGAGGATGTTCATTCTAAAATCGAATTTGAATTAACCCGATCTTTGGGTGAGGTTGGAAAAAAAATTCATACCGCACGTTCTAGAAACGATCAGGTTTTAGTGGCTTGTAATTTGTATTTTAAGGACCACCTAGCAATGGTAAGAGAAAAAACTAAAACGTTTTTTGAAACGCTTTTAGGTTTAGCAGAAACCTATAAAGATAAAGTATTGCCTGGCTATACACATTTACAGGTAGCCATGCCATCTTCTTTTGGTTTATGGTTTTCTGCTTATGCAGAGCTTATTATTGATGATGTTTTTATATTAGATGCAGCCATTAAAACGGTGGATCAAAATCCATTAGGCTCAGCGGCAGGGTATGGTAGTTCATTTCCTATTGATAGAGAATTAACTACTAAGGAAATGGGTTTTGCAACATTAAAATATAATGTAGTGGCGGCACAAATGGGACGTGGTAAAAACGAACGTACCATTGCAGCTGCTTTGGGGAGTTTAGCAAATACAATGGCACGTTTTGCTATGGATGTATGTTTATATATGAGTCAGAATTTTGATTTTATTTCCTTTCCAGACGAGCTAACAACGGGAAGTAGCATTATGCCGCATAAAAAAAATCCAGATGTGTTTGAGCTTATTCGTGGGAAATGCAATAAAATACAAGCATTGCAAACTGAAATGATTTTAATTACTAATAATTTGCCAAGCGGATATCATAGAGATTATCAGTTAATTAAAGAGAATATGATAGCTACTTTTGAAGATTTGAAAGCTATTTTAGATATTTTTAACTATGCTATTCAACAAATAATAGTAAAAGACGTAAATATTAACGACAATAAATACAAGTACTTATTCACTGTAGATAATATAAATACTTTAGTGTTTGAAGGGCAGAGTTTTAGAGAGGCTTATCAAAAAATTGGAGGGCAGGTACAAGACGGTACTTATGTTCCCGATACTTCTAAAAAACATACACACGCTGGTAGTATTCATAATTTGTGTTTAGATAAAATTAGAAATAAGTTTCCCAATATATAAAGTATTTAAAATACCTTTGTTCTTCTAAATATAAAAAAAACTAGACTTGTTACAATGCCTTAGTTTTATGCGATAATATTAATTTGTTATTCCGTTTAAATATTTGGTAAATCAATGTATTAGAGTTTGATTTTAAATAGTAGTTACGTCGTTTAAAATACGGTTTTTAGATAACCTATTTATTATGAATAATAGCGTGTAAAATGTTTCTAAAGAAAATAGATCTATATATATTAGGTATATTAATAATTAATGTAATTCAAGCAATATTTACACCAATAATAGAGGATGAAGCTTATTATTGGTTGTTTTCGAAGCACTTAGATTTTGGTTATTTTGATCATCCACCCATGGTGGCTTTTATTATTAAAATTGGTACTTTACTGTTTTCAAATACCACATTAGGTGTACGCTTTGTAACGATTCTTTTTTCAGTTTTTACTATAAAAATTATTTGGCATTTAATTCCGGAAACGAAAAAAATATACGCATATTCAGAGGTGTTGTTTATTAGTATTATGCTTTCTATGCCGCTTTTTAATTTGTATAGTTTTATTACCACGCCAGATACCGGCTTACTTTTTTTTTCGGCACTCTTTTTACTAGCTTTAAATAGTATATTAAAAAAAGATTCTTTTTTAAATATGTTATTTTTTGGAGCCTCTGCAGCTTTGTTAATTTATTCTAAATACCATGGCGGCATTGTTATACTTTTAGCTGTAGTTTTTAATACTAAACTCTTAACAAATTGGCGAACTTACGGCGCTGGTCTTTTTGCTTTGTTGCTTATTTTACCACATATATATTGGCAATATCAAAATAATTTTGTGACGTTTAATTTTCATCTTTTTCAGCGTGCAGGCGGTGGTTTTAGGGTTGAAAATATAGTTTATTATATTTTAGGAACTTTAGGTGTTTTAAATCCAGCTTTGGTTGTTCTTTTGTTTTTTGGATTTGTTAAAAAGAAGAAATTTTTCACTGAAAATAAGTTTTTATTCCAAATGTTTTTTGGGTTTTTACTCTTTTTCTTATTATATGCTTTTAGGTCTAAAATTGAGGCGCATTGGGTCGCCTTTTGTGTTTTGCCAATGAGTATACTTACTTATAATCTAGTAGTCTCGAATTTAGACTTGCTTAAACCAATAAAACATGTTGTAGTTATAAGTGTTTGTATTATTTTAATAGCTCGGTTTGCGGTGGTTATAGACCTGCCTTTAAAAACGGAATTTCATAGCAGAAAAGATAATTATTATAGTACTATATCAAAATTAGCAGAAGGCAAAAAGGTAGTTTTTATTAACTCCTACCAGGAGGCTGCTAAGTTTTCATTTTATGAGAATAAACCATCTTTATCTGATAATAATGTGTTTTATAGAAAGAACCACTACGATTTACTAGATACAGAACACCTTTTTAATAAGGCAGATGTTTTATTAGTAAGTAATTTGCCAGCTAGTTTTTATGATAGTGTACAGGTAGCCCTAGAGGATCCTATTTTTTATAGAGTTATGAATAATTATCCTGTATTTAACAAACTTCAAGCAACACTAAATAATTATGATTTATTAAATTTTGAAGATGTAGGATCAGCGCATTTACATATTTTTAATCCCTACGATTATGAAATAGATTTAACAAAAGAAGATTTACCGTTTAAATTTAGTATTCAAATAAGCGATGCGCATTATGAGAAGCGCTATTTTAATATTTTAAAGGTTGAAAAAGTTGAGGTTTTAAAACCGCATGCAACCACTTTGCTAAAGGTTAGCTGGAATTTACGACAAAATATACCTGTTGGGAAATATAAGTTAAAACTGCTTTTAAGATCAGGGCGTCTTTATCCAAAGGTAATTAGTGAAACGTATGAAATAGAAATTAACCACACGAGTTCCTAAAACATGTGTGTCATCAGTTTTTATTGTATCACCATTTTTATTATGTGTACCAGTACTACTAAAATTTAATTAAGTAGTACTAAATATTTTACACTTTCTTGTTATAGTAACATAAAGGTAAAGGATGGATAGAAAAGTATTTGTTAAACTTGTAAAACAAGTATTTAAATATTAGAGAAGCTATGTGTTTTCATTTGTGCTAAGGTTTGAGCTTAATTTTGTCATGTTTTACACTTTTATATTTAAAATTAAAAAACAGCAAACATAAAAATTTAATCAATTTTGTATTGTAGTTTTCTATTAAGCGTCTTTAAGTGCTGGTTGAAGAATTGACGCAAAAATATATGTTTTATTCGTGGTTAATGTTAATGCTTTTATTCTAATAAAAATGTCTTTTGGTAAATTTTATTAAAACTAAAAAGGCTAGAATGTATGTTTTACCATTAATTCTAGCCTTTTAAAGTAATCTTAACTTTTTTTAACGCTTATAAAGCATTTCTGTATTTACACCTTTTTCTGTAGTAACAGCTATTATGTATACACCAGCTGTTAATGTGGTCATATTTATTTTATTTGCTGCTTTCGTGTTAAAAGATGCTGTATCTACATTCATTATTTTTTGCCCTTGTAAGTTATAAACGGTTACACCGGTAATAGTTTGTGT
Source organism: uncultured Algibacter sp. (assembly GCA_937958265.1). Classification (GTDB taxonomy): domain Bacteria; phylum Bacteroidota; class Bacteroidia; order Flavobacteriales; family Flavobacteriaceae; genus Algibacter_B. The sequence continues at coordinate 52,296 of CALGNX010000004.1, forward strand.
AGTGTTAATAGATACAATATTATCAACAGGGTTAGGTGTTATTGTGAATGAGCGTGTGCCTTCTAAAGGATCGTTGCTAGATAGTGTAGGTGTTAATTCTGAGAATTGAGTTCCTGGCTCAAATGCTTCTATATCTGTAAATTCTGGTGCTTCTTCTTCAATAAAGTCGCTACCCTTTTGAAATATTTCACCACTAGGATTTCGAACATTATTATAAGCATAGTTATCAGAATTACTACCTCTTTTTTGAAAATACGCTAATATAGGTGTAGTTGTGTCACTCATATTAAATATGTTGTCAAAAATCACATTTCTATATTCAGTAAATTCAATAAGGTTTTCTTGGTTATCTCTTTCTACAATTTGTATGCCTTTTTCTATATCAAAGTTGTTATTCTGATTAAATGTATTATTACTAACATAGCAGTAAGCACCTTTTAAATCTATAAAGGAATCTTGAAAGTCTTTCTTAAAAATACCTCTACCATCAAAAGTGTTGTTTGTTATATAAATATTTGCGCTACCTTCTCTTACATCAATATGTTCTGCAGTAACACCAGGACCAATCTGGCAGTCTTTTATCGTAATGTTATACACTCCAGGGTTATAAAAACGGCCACATCTACCTTCGTCTCTTTTCCATTGTGCGCAATAAGGTTCAGAACCAACAGCGTTGTATTCTAGGTTATGCACAGATCTGTCTGAGCCTATGTATATGCCTTCGCCAAAATCCGTTTTGTTAGGATTTCTCCCTGTATCATGTATAAAGCAATTTGTTGCACTACTGTTTGTTGTGCCATGTCTAAAGTGTAAAGCTTCTTCACCTATATCATGTATCTCTAAGTTTTCAAGTTTTGTGTAATCTGCATTATCTAAAATAACCCCTTTAGATCCGGTTCTGAATTCAATATCTTTAATTACCCAATAGTTTCCTTCTAAACCTACTAAATAACCATCGTTATAATCGACACCCTTCATAATAGGTTTAGCGTTAGCATTTGCGCCTCTTAATATAATAGGGTTGTTTGCTGTTCCGTTTTTGTTAGAGTATAAGTATGCGGCTCTTGCAAATGCTCCAGAAATCTTATCTGAGTTCGTGAAATTGTAAGTTCCAGATGCAATAACAATTTCATCACCTGCATTGGCGTTAGCCATTGCGTTTTGGATACAATCTATAGTTGAGCAATTAATTACTTGTGCTTCGGTATTAAAGCTCATAAATACTGCTAGTAATAATGGTAGCAACCCAATGTGTTGTTTGTAGTTTTTATACATAAAATTAGTTTTTATTTTAACCTAAGGTATTTAATATCTTACTTATAGCATATTTTTTTCGTTATTATTTGTTTTTTTTTCGTTAAAAAGGATTTTTGGTCTTAGTAGAAGTGACATTGGTCGGATTTTATTTGTTAAGACTGTGCAAGTGTATTACTTGCTGTGTCTTAGTCTTTTTGTTATTTAATTCGTTTTAATATTTTTTTGTAACACGAAAAAGTCACAATATATCGCGTTTTTTTCTTTACAATAGGTTGTTTAATTATGGATAAAAATTCATGCGCTAATACTTTCTGTTTTGCAGTCTCACATCTAATGTAGATTAATTAACATCAACACATTCTAAAATTGTACATTAACAAAATAAGGTTTAATCCTTTGTTGCAGAAAGACATGCTATTCAAATAACATTATTTTGTTTGGAAAATGCATGTTAAAAGCTTGTTGTTTTAATTTAGAAATTATGAATTGTATTTTTAACTAAAACCATAATAAAATTAACTTTGTTAAGCTAGTTTTTTTTTAATTATTTATATACATCATAACCCCTCTAAATAGGCTAAAGATTATATATTTGCGTAAGCTGTTTTTGAAAATATATTTTTATTTCAATCAGCACGTTTTAAAGCCATTAAATACAAATCATAATTACTGAAAATGAACAAAGACATTAATTTACAAGCAGCCGATAATATTAGAGCATTAGCTGTAGCTATGGTAGAAAAAGCAAAATCAGGCCATCCAGGCGGACCAATGGGAGGGGCTGATTTTATGCATATTCTGTATTCTGAATTTTTTAATTTTGATCCTTCTGATATGACTTGGGCATTTAGAGATCGCTTCTTTATGGATGCGGGACACTTGTCTACTTTAATGTATGCGCAATATTATCTTTTAGGAAATTATTCAAAACAAGATGTTTCTAATTTTAGGCAGTGGGGTTCCATTACTCCAGGGCATCCAGAAGTTGATGTTGCTAGAGGTATTGAAAACACGTCTGGGCCACTAGGTCAGGGACACACTATGGGTGTGGGTGCTGCCATTGCTGCAAAGTTTTTACAAGCGCGTTTTGGAGATTGGATGAATCATAAAGTTTATGGGTTTATTTCAGATGGTGGAATCCAAGAGGAAATTTCTCAAGGAGCAGGACGTATTGCAGGGCATTTAGGCTTGAGTAATTTTATAATGTTTTTCGATTCTAATGATATTCAATTATCAACAGCTACAGATGAGGTAACAAGCGAAGATACTGCTGCTAAATATGAAGCTTGGGGTTGGCGTGTAGTAACTATTGATGGACACGATCACGAGGCTATTAGAAAAGCATTAAAAGATGCTAATAACGAAACTGAAAAGCCAACACTAATTATTGGTAAAACAATAATGGGTAAGGGGTGTGTAACTGCAGATGGAAGTATGTTTGAGGGGCACTGCGAATTGCATGGCCAGCCTATTGGAGCATCTGGTGCAGATTACGAAAAAACATTATTAAATTTAGGTGCAAGTGTTGAAAATCCGTTTGATATTTTTGAAGAAGTAAGCGATTTTTATACAGAGATACTGGCTAAAAAAACCGCACAAGCTTCAGAAAAGAAAACGGCTATTAATGCGTGGCGATCTGCAAACGAAGCTTTGGCTAGTAAATTAGATTTCTTTTTAGCAGGAAAACTGCCTGAGTTGGATTTTGAATCTATTGTACATAAAGCAGGTATAGCCTCTAGAGCTGCATCGTCTAACGTTTTAGCATATTTAGCTGAAAATGTTGAGAACATGATTGTGTCTTCTGCAGATTTATCAAATAGTGATAAAACAGACGGGTTTTTAAAGAAAACCCAGGCCCTTAAAAAAGGTGATTTTAGTGGTTCTTTTTTACAAGCAGGTGTTGCAGAATTAACCATGTCTTGTATTGCAAATGGTATAGCACTACACGGTGGTATTATTCCTGTTGTAGCAACATTCTTTGTGTTTTCAGATTATATGAAACCAGCTATTCGATTAAGTGGTATTCAAGAATTAGGCGTAAAGTATGTTTGGACGCACGATGCTTTTAGAGTTGGTGAAGATGGACCAACACACCAACCTGTTGAGCAAGAAGCGCAAATACGTTTGTTGGAGAAACTTAAAAACCATAGTGGTAAAAATAGTTTCTTGGCTATGCGTCCAGCAGATTCTGCTGAAACGAGCGTGGCTTGGAAAATGGCTATGGAAAACACAAATACACCCTCTGGTTTAATTTTATCTAGGCAAGGTATTAAAGATATTGAGGCACAAGGGGCATCAAGATATCAGGAAGCCTTAGCGGCAGAAAAAGGTGGCTATTTAGTAAAAACGGTTGAGAATCCGGATGTTGTTTTAATAGCTAATGGATCTGAGGTTGCTACATTAATTGCAGCCGCAGAGATTTTGGAATCTGAAAATAATTTAAAAGTAAGTATTGCCTCTGTAATTTCAGAAGGTGTTTTTAGAAACCAACCCAAAGCTTACCAAGAAAGTATTATTCCTAATGGGAAACCAGCATTTGGTTTAACAGCAGGTTTGCCTGTAAATTTGGAAGGCTTAGTAGGTGCTCACGGTAAAGTATTTGGTCTAGAGCATTTTGGGTACTCTGCACCAGCAACAGTGCTTGATGAGAAATTTGGATTTACAGGAGCACAAGTTAGTAAGCAAGTCTTGGCGTATTTAGGTAAATAAAATGTTACTTATTTAGTATTCTAAATATTAAAATTAAAAGAGCTTCTTATTTCTTTAGCGGAAATTAAGGAGCTTTTTTATTTTATAAAAGTAATTTACAAGCAAGCAAATTAATTTCTATTATATTAGTAGTGGAGTAAAGGTATTGAGTATCTAGTTTTTAGCTAGGCTTGTGTTCAAAAAAGAAATAAAATATTAATTAAGAAAAGTGCTTAATTACATAAAATATAGTTTTTTCGAGTACAAAAGGGAGATAATTTATTTTACACCAAAACGGTGTACATGTGTTGTTTAATAGTCGCGAAAATAACAGGAAAATAAAATGTCTATGTATAATTAAAAGTACAGCAACCAAAGTTTAGTTTTTTTAGAAGATATATTTCTATTCCTATTAAAGGAAACCACCCTGCTTATAATAACAATAAGATAAACGTATTTATGGCAGGAGGGTTTAAAATTAGAAGTATGCCATAATTGAAAAAATAAACAATAAAAAACATAGGTAACAATTAAAATAAAAAAGCATGGTTTTAAAAAGGAAAGCAGTTATTTATCATGTATTTACAAGGTTATTTGGTAACACTAATACCTCAAATAAACCCTGGGGAACTTTAGAGGAAAACGGTGTTGGTAAATTCAACGATTTTACGGCAAAAGCGCTTACCGAAATTAAAAAGTTAGGCGTAACGCATATTTGGTTTACCGGCGTACCACACCATGCTGTTATTCGAGATTATACTAAATATGGTATATTAAACGACGATCCGGATATTGTAAAAGGTCGTGCAGGGTCGCCTTATGCCGTAAAAGATTATTATAATGTAAATCCAGATTTGGCAGTCCATGTTGAAAATAGGTTGGCAGAATTTCAAGAGCTTATTAAGCGAACACACCAAGCAGGCTTAAAAGTTATTATCGATATTGTGCCCAACCACGTAGCGCGAAATTATAAAAGCATAACCAAACCAAAGGGTGTAAGAGATTTTGGTGAGGATGATGATACAACAGTTGTATATCATAAAAATAATAACTTTTATTACAACCCACAAGAAGCTTTTAAAATACCAATTTGGCATAACCATTATACACCTTTGGGTGGCGAGTTAAATCCACTTATAAACGGTAAGTATATAGAAAATCCTGCAAAGTGGACGGGTAATGGATCCAGATTATCGCAGCCAGCGATGAACGATTGGTATGAAACCGTAAAAGTAAATTACGGCGTATCACCCGAAGGGCGTAAAGATTTTAATACACTCCCCGACGGTTTTGAGAATGAAGATTATCAAACACATTTTAATTTCTGGAGCGACAAAACAGTGCCAAATTCCTGGCTAAAATTTAAAGATATAGCATTGTACTGGTTAGCAATGGGGGTCGATGGTTTCCGGTATGATATGGCAGAAATGGTACCCGTAGAGTTTTGGAGCTACATGAACTCCGCTGTAAAAATGAAAAATCCCAATGCGTTTTTATTAGCCGAAGTATATAATCCATCCCTTTATAGAACTTATATTAAACAAGGTAAAATGGATTATCTGTACGACAAAGTACAGCTTTACGATACGTTAAAAGGTGTAATACAAGGCCATGCTAATACCGGTGATATCCCACCAATTTTCGATAATCTGCAGGATATTGAACACCATATGTTACACTTTCTAGAAAATCACGATGAGCAGCGTATCGCCAGTCCACAATTTGCAGGTAATGCAATAAAAGGAAAACCAGCTATGGTAGTTTCAGCAACCTCATCAACAGCACCAACAATGGTTTATTTTGGTCAGGAAGTAGGCGAAGATGCATCTGAAAATGCTGGATTTGGCGCGCCCTCAAGAACTTCAATTTTCGATTATGTTGGCGTTCCTGCGCATCAGCGTTGGTTTAACAACAAAAAGTGCGACGGTGGGCAATTAACTCATCAAGAAAAAACGCTAAGAGAATTCTATAAAAATCTATTAAATTTTACAGTAGGTAGTTCGGCTTTAATGGGCGAATATCAAGATGTTCATAGGTTTAACCAACATCACACCGAATATTATAACAATAAAGTATTATCTTTTGTACGCTGGAGCCCTAACGAAAAACTTATTATTATATCAAATTTTGATAGTTTTGATGCCTTTGGTTTTGAGTTAAAAATACCGCAAGACGTTATAGCTAAATGGAACTTTAGTAACGGGCAATATCAAACAAAAGATCAATTATACAATACATACAGTTCAATTTTAAAAGTTGAAAACGGTCTAGGTGTAATTCGTATTGATATAAAACCATTAGAATCTGTAATATTAAAAGTTATAAGTAAAATATAAAATTATAGTAAAAACAGGCAAAAATAATTTGGGCGTTACCACAAGGGTCGGGCTATACGTTACAAGTCCGCGCACCTCCTAAAGTCGGGCTGTGGGCTTTTCACTACTATCCCTAACGCAAGAACCTTTAAGCTTGTTGGCTTAACGCATAAGTTATAGTATTCCGTAATGGAAACGATTGTAAAATTAAATAGAGCATCATTTTGGTAAACATATAACCGCTTAGGGGGTAATAAAATGGTAGTAGAAAAATTAATAGACTTAATGTATGTGGGTTAATCTTACGCGTTACATTAATGCAGAACGAAAAGAACGTTTAGTTAAGGGTTACACTAAATTAGATAAGTTGTATGGCTAAATGGTATAAACAATAATTCGTAATTTTGCCTCAAAAAAATCAAAATTCCATAATGGATATTAATAACAATTTCGAAACACCTATGATGCTTAAAGTTGGTTTTAAAAAACTACTAGAGCATTACGAAAATCTAGCAAAAAACAGTGAGGATGAATTCCTTTCTCTTAAAGCAGGGCGTGTTTTAAAAACAGCAGAACCATTTCCGGAGTTAAGAGCAGGGTTTAGCGACACTCAAGTTTTGTTGGATAGAGAAAAAGAAATACAAATTATTCTTCAAGATTCTTTTGCGCCAATTTTATCGCAAAACGAAATTAAAACAGCATCGGTGCCATTTCACGATTTAATTTTTAATGCATCCGCACGTTTTAAAAATATAATTAAAACAGCAGGTTTAGATTTTGAGTTGAATATAAAAAATATGCCCGAGAATGATAGGTATATTACAGCATGCGCCATTATTTTGAATTTCTGTTACGGCTATAATATAAATTTTAAGCGCCCTTTTTACTACGAAATACCAGACGCTAAAGGCATACTTCATTATTATAAGATATTGTATAATGCAGACTTTTGTGAGATTACTCCAACCAAAAAAGCAAAAAAAATAACAGAAGAAGATTATAACGAATTGTTGGATAATTTTGAAAATATCAAGATTTGGAAACAAAAATTCCCACCTAATAGTTACATATTTAATGGCTTTGTAATATCAAATATTTTTGATGTTACAGACGATCAATCCATTTCAAATATTAAATCTAGTTTGATAGCGGGTAGTAAGCTTAAAAATAAAAGATTTATGGGAGAGTTTCGCGAAATTTTCAGGTCGCTCCTTATGCTTAAAGATATTAATGTTGGATTTTCATTGTACAATAAAGATCAAGATGCATTCGAGCGTGTTTACGAAAACGGAATGAAAAGTTTCTTGTTGGGAGACAAGGATAATAAAAAATGTACAGATGCATTATGTAGGTGGTCTTATAATCGGTTGTTAAACGAAAATAAATATTTTTCAGTATCCAACGTGGATCGTATGTTCGAGAAAGCAAAGGAACGAATGCCACATGTTATTAGTTTGCATGAACAAGGTATTAAGAGTGCTATTTTTGCACCAATAGCCAATAGTAAGGGGTTAATGGGTATTATAGAAATTGTATCTAGTAAACCGGGTGTGTTAAATAGTGTAAACGCAAATAAATTGGTGGATGTTATGCCATTTATTGTTTCCGCCGTAGAGCGCTCCAAAAAAGAAGAGGAAAATTTAATTGAAGCAGTAATTCAACAAGAGTGTACATCTGTTCATCCAAGTGTAAAGTGGCGATTTACTAAGGAGGCAAAGCGTTTTATAAGAGATAAATCAAAAGGTTCAGACCCAAGTTTTAAAAAAATAGCATTTAATAACGTTTATCCGTTATACGGTCAAATTGATATTAAAGGCTCTTCCGAAGCAAGAAATTTAGCTACGCAGCAGGATTTAAGACTTCAGCTTAACGCTGTAAAAAATATTCTAGTCTTGGCAATAGAGGTTAAAAAGTTGCCTATTTATGAACAACACATTTTTCAAATAAATAATTTTCTTCAAGGTTTAAATAATAATTTTCAAGTAGATAGTGAGCAGCAAATTACAGGTTTTTTAACAGACGATATTAAACCTATTTTACAACACATAAATACAACAGGTAAATTAAATATTGCTGTAAACGCCTATTTGCAAAGCATAGACGACAACTTGGGCATGGTTTATAACCATAGAAAGCAATACGATAAAACTGTAGCTTCTATAAATAGGGAAATGGCTTCTGTTTTGGATCGTAAGCAGGTTGAGGCACAGGCCATGTATCCGCATTTTTTCGAACGGTTTAAAACAGATGGTGTAGAGCATAATATGTATATTGGAGAGTCCATTACTAAAAACAATAGCTTTAATTTGGTTTACTTGTACAACCTACGTTTGTGGCAATTACAAATTATGTGTGAAATGGAAAATAGTTATTACCAAATGAAATCAGGATACCCAATAGCTCTGGATGTCGCTTCAATGATTTTGGTATTTAGTCAACCTCTTTCAATAAGCTTTAGAATGGATGAGAAACAATTTGATGTGGATGGTACTTACAATGCAAGATATGAAATTGTGAAGAAGCGCGTGGATAAAGCGTTTATTAAGGGTACTAAAAACAGGCTTACACAACAAGGTAAAATAAGCATTGTGTACTCCCAAAAGCAAGACGAAATAGAATACCTTAATTATATAAAGTTTTTACAATCTAAACATTATTTAGATACCGATGTGGAAATTGTTGAATTACAAGATTTACAGGCGGTAACAGGTTTAAAGGCCATTCGAGTAAGCGTGCTTTATCATAAGGATAAAAATTCCGGTACGTGCTATACTTATAATGATTTAATGGCAACTTTAAAGGCTTAGTAGGGTATGCTATGGCGTTATTAAAATTAGCGTTTAGAGGTAGGTGCAGTGTGTTTATAGGGTGTGGGTATTACATCCTTTATCGCTGTACCATTACTTCTTAAAGCGTAACCAAAAGCAAATACAGAAACAATCATACCAATCATAAAAGTAGTATAGGTAACGCGTAGGATACGGTATTTTCTTTCTAGTACTTTGCCTAAAAAATAAAGATCTTTAGTAAGGGAGTTGTAAACGTAGTTTTTATCTTTTATAAGTTCTTCAACTGCCCATTCGTATTCTTTTAGGTCCATTTTATGGAAGTTTCCAAAAAAAGTGAGGTTTACATTCTTGTTCGCTACATCTTCTTTGGTGAATTCTCCACTTGTAATATTTGGCCTAGTCGCAATTATAGATAATATCATGGAAATTATGCAAGACAATGTAAAAATAGCAGTAGGATAAATTAAGTAGGCATTATTGTCTAGTTTGGAAATTAAATTAGCCAATACCAACGATATTATTATTGCATTAACCGATAATAAAATATTAGCTTTTGTATCTGCAATATCACTTAATTTTATGTGGTTTCTTAGGGCGACTCTGTAAAAGGTTTGTATGCCGCGTTCTGGACTTTCATTTTTATATTGTGCTTTGTATTTAGCTTTAAGTTGCTCTGCATTTACTTTAGCTTTTCTTTTCTTTTTTTGTTTTAGTAATTTGGATAAATTACTTTCTTTTTGAGATTGCCAGTTTTTAAGTGCGTAATCGGTATAGAATTCGTGCTTTTTAGCAAGTAACTTAATGTTTTCAGATGCCCATTGCGATGGGGAATATGATTGGATACCTTGAATTTCCAATTCTTTCCTAAGAAATTCGCTAGCCTCTTTAAAATAAGGTTTCCCAAAGTGAGAGGTGTCGGCATCTCTAATAATTTTTTCAAGTTCTGTCTTTGGATAATTTTCAAATTTTGTAGCTAAAATACATGTATTTATAGCCTCAATAGTTTCTATTGGTGTATTTCGTTTCTTTAAAAATTGAGTTGCAATTTTAACACTTTCTTCTTCATGGCCAGCACATACCTTTGTGTAACCTGTATCATGGAATATAGCCGATAATTCTAGTACTTCAGCATCTGCCTTACTAACCTCTGAGTTTTCAATAATTTCTCTAGTGCTACGCAGTACGCGCTCAGTATGTGTAAAATTATGATATATGAATGTGGCGTCTAATTCGTTTTTAAACAAATCAAACACAAATTTTTCTGCGCTTTCAATTAATTCAGACATAAAAAAGTAAATTTCGTTCGGCACTAGTTTCTGCTCACATAGAAAATATATTTTAAAATGTAAAAAAAACAAATAAATGCTTTACAAATTACTAAAATTTAAATATCTTTTAATACTTTATCTAGAAGAATTTTAATTTCTAATCTTATACTAGGTTACAAAATAAAAAGTCTTAAAGAAGACATAGTAATTAATTAAAAAAAAGAAAATATGCTGACTTGGAAAAACATTATTAATTATTCGCTAAAAGGAAGCCCAATGCCCCATAAGCGTGTTGAGAAAACCGAAGCTGAATGGAAGGCACAATTAACTACAGAACAGTTTAGAGTTGCAAGACTTAAAGGAACAGAAAGACCTCACTCTGGTGCGTTATGCAGTGCTCACGATGCTGGTAAATATAATTGTATTTGTTGCGGTACGCCGTTGTTTGACTCAACTATAAAATTTGAATCGGGTACAGGTTGGCCCAGTTTTACGCAGCCTATTAGTGATAATGCTATTAAATACCATCGTGATAACGCTTTTGGTATGGTACGCGTTGAGGTTGTTTGCAATACCTGCGATGGGCATTTAGGGCATGTGTTTCCAGATGGACCCGAGCCTAGTGGTTTACGCTATTGTATAAATTCAGAAGCCATGGCTTTGGATAAGGAGGTTGTTAATGAAGGCTAAGGATTTACAAACAGCCGTGTTTGGTGGAGGTTGCTTTTGGTGTGTGGAGGCTATATTTAACGCAATAAATGGTGTTGAAAAAGTAATTGCAGGATATGCTGGGGGTAACGTTCCTGGGCATCCTACTTATCGTGAAATACGCTCGGGTTTAACAGGACATGCCGAGGTTGTTAAAATTTCTTTTAATGCTGCTATAGTTTCTTATAATACGATTTTAAATATTTTTATGACAACGCATAATCCTACTACTGTAAATCAACAAGGGGCAGATAAAGGCACGCAATATCGCTCGGTGATTTTTTATTATAATGCGATTCAAAAAAACGTAGCTACAAGTGTAATTAATCATTTTTCATCTTATTTTAAGGATAAAATTGTAACAGATATAGCCCCGTTTACTATTTTTTATAAGGCCGAAAAATAGCATCAAAATTACTATCGTAACAATCCAAACAAAAACTATTGTAATTTTGTAATTACGCCTAAGTTAGCACAGCTTAGAAAACGACATGCAGATAAATTGAAAGTACCAAAATATGAAGCTTAATATTAATAATGTATTTAGTAAAGAATTGCCGGCAGATTCTGTTTTAGAAAACGAACGAAGGCAGGTGTACAACGCCTGTTTCTCTTATGCCTCGCCAAAGCAAACCGCAAAGCCTACATTACTGCATGTGTCGCCTAGTATGCTTAAAAATTTAGGGTTGTCTAGTATCGATGCTAAAAGTAAATATTTTTTAAATATTTTTTCAGGTAATCAAGTTTTGGAAAGCACAAAACCCTATGCTATGTGTTACGGTGGTCATCAATTCGGGAATTGGGCAGGTCAATTAGGCGATGGTAGGGCTATTAATTTATTTGAAATTAAGCAAAACAATAATCAATGGCAAGTCCAACTAAAAGGTGCCGGAGTAACACCATATTCTAGAACTGCAGACGGTTTAGCTGTGTTGCGTTCTTCTGTTAGGGAGTATTTATGTAGTGAAGCTATGTTTTATTTGGGTGTACCTACAACACGTGCCTTGTCATTGTCGTTATCTGGCGATAAAGTACTTAGGGATGTTATGTACGATGGTAACCCAGCTTACGAAAAAGGCGCTGTTGTATGCCGTGCTGCAGAAAGCTTTTTGCGCTTTGGTAGTTACCAAATATTTGCATCTAGACAAGATAATTATACACTTAAAACGCTGGTAGATTACACCATTAAACATCATTTTACGGGTTTAGGAACACCATCAAAAGATACTTATATTCAGTTCTTCAAAACCGTTTCAGAGCGTACTTTAAATTTAATTATACATTGGCAGCGCGTTGGTTTTGTACATGGTGTTATGAACACCGATAATATGTCTATACTTGGTTTAACTATAGATTATGGGCCTTATGGCTGGTTGGAAGGTTTTGATTATGGTTGGACACCAAACACAACCGACAGGCAACATAAGCGTTACCGTTTTGGGAATCAAATAAATATAGGGCTATGGAATTTGTTGCAATTAGCAAATGCTATTTATCCTTTAATTAATGAGGCCGAACCATTGGAAGCTATTTTAAATGAATATAAAACTAATTTTGAAATAAAATCGTTAGCCATGATGCGCTCAAAATTAGGTTTAGAAATGGCCGATAAAAATGATGAGAAATTTATTTTAGATTTAGAAGATATTCTGCATCAAACAGAAACAGACATGACTATTTTTTTTAGACAAATTAGTAATTTTGAAAAGAAAAAACCTTCTGAAGGTTTAAAGTTAATTCACGATGCCTTTTATGCACCTTCTGAAGTTGTAGGGGATATTAAAAAACGTTGGGAGAATTGGTTTAATGCTTATGCAGAACGTTTACAGTGTGAAACATGTCTAGATAAAGCGCGAAAAGAAAAAATGAATTTAGTTAACCCCAAGTACGTGTTGCGTAATTATATGTCTCAGTTAGCTATTGATAAAGCAGATAATGGGGATTATGGATTACTAGACGAGCTATTTAAAATGTTACAGAATCCTTATAGTGAACAGCCGGAGTATAATAATTGGTTTGCCAAACGCCCAGATTGGGCACGCGATAAAGTAGGGTGCTCTATGTTGTCTTGTAGTTCGTAATTTTAGTTTAAAAATGGATGTAAAAGTACCTTTTTGGGTGTTCCTTAGTGGTTTATTATAATGATAAATAAAGTGTAATATAATAGATTTTTGAAAACCGTTTGTTTTAAATTAATGAAAGTAATTGGTATTGATAGCGAATAATTACTTTTGAAGAAGAGCATTTTAAAAAAGAGAAAAAGAAATCAAAATTTAGGATATCAAACATATAGAAAATAAAAATAATGGATAAATATAAAAAAGCATATATAGCAGGAGGTTGTTTTTGGGGTATGGAAGATTTGTTTAGAACACGCCCTGGAGTTATAGATACCGAGGTGGGGTATCAGGGAGGTGAGAACGAGAATCCAACCTATAAAAATCATCCAGGACATGCTGAGGGTATCGAGATAACCTTTGATCAGGATAAAACATCATTTAAAGAAATTTTAGACTATTTTTTTAGAATTCACAACCCTACCACGGTCGATAGGCAAGGTAATGATAAAGGTTCTAGCTACCGCTCTGCTATATTTTTTCAAAACGAAGAAGAAAAACAAGAAGCGGAAGATATAATTAAAATAGTTAATGCTTCGGGTAAATGGGACGGTGAAGTGGTTACAACTTTAGAGCCATTTGCGCCCTTTTGGAAAGCGGAGCCAGAACACCAGGATTATTTATTACGTATACCAAACGGATATACATGCCATTTTGAAAGGTTTAAAGAAAGTTTTATTTAAGTATAACTTTGTAATGTGTTTTTTACCGTGTGGTGTGCATGTATTTTTAGTTTAGTTTGTAAGGAATGATTTACAAACATACACTGCAATAATTAAAAATTATTATGAGTACACAAACTAAAATAGCATTAGGTGGGGGTTGCCATTGGTGTACGGAGGCGGTGTTTCAGTCCTTAAAAGGTGTTTTTAAGGTAGCGCAAGGTTATGTGTCTTCAACAGGAGTTAATACATCGTTTTCAGAAGCTGTTATTGTGTACTTTAATAATCAAGAAATTTCACTCGATGTATTAATTGATGTCCATTTACATACGCATAAAAGTACGTCTAGCCACAGCATGCGAAAAAAGTATCGTTCGGCTATTTATACCTTTTCTGAAACACAAAAAATTAAAGCTGAAATAATTTTAAAGGCGCTCCAAAATAATTTTAAAGATGAATTAATAACAGAAATATTACCGTTTAATAGTTTTAAGCCCTCAAGATTGCAAATTCAGAATTACTATTATAATAATTTAAAAAAGCCTTTTTGTGAAACGTTTATAAATCCAAAATTAAAGTTCTTATTGAAGGAATTTAGTACAAATACAAATAAAACCAAGTTAAAACATTTAGAAGATGAGCAGAGTAAAACTTGATATTCGAAATAAGAAAGGGCATAAGTTACAAGCGTTTTTAGAACTTCCTGCAAGTCAGAAACCACAATATTTTGCTGTTTTCGCGCATTGTTTTACATGTAGTAGTGCGTTGGGCGCAGCCCGAAATATTAGCAGATCGCTAACTAACTATGGTTTTGGAGTGGTTCGTTTTGATTTTACGGGTTTAGGGCGAAGTGAAGGCGAATTTGCCGAAAGCCACTTTTCTGCAAACGTGGAAGATTTAGAGGTTGTAAGTGCTTATTTAAAAGAAAATTATCAAGCACCCAGTTTGTTGGTAGGGCACTCGTTAGGTGGAGCGGCAGTAATAGTAGCCGCATCGAAATTAGAAAATATAAAAGCCGTAGCCACCGTGGGGGCACCAGCTACGGTAGGCCATGTAAAGCATTTGTTTTCTCATGGTATTGAAGATGTGAAAGATAAAGGCGAAGTTGAGGTTAATATTGGAGGTAGGCCGTTTAAAATTAATGAAGCATTTGTAGATGATTTTGGTAAAACAGATTTGCCAGAAATTACTAAAAATTTGCGTAAGCCTATTTTAATAATGCATGCACCTTTCGATGCTATAGTAAGTATTGAAAATGCACACCAACTCTACCAAGGCGCACACCATCCAAAAAGTTTTGTAAGTTTGGATGATGCAGACCATTTATTATCAAAACCAAAAGATAGCCGTTATGTTGGTAATATAATTGGTGCTTGGGTGCAACGCTATTTCGAGCCAATAGATAATACTATATTGCAGGTTAAGGGCGAGCAATTGGTAGCGCATTTAAATATTCTCGAAGATCAATTTACAACATCTATTCAAACCCAAAAGCATCATTTCATGGCAGATGAGCCAAAGTCTATAGGAGGCAATGATTTTGCACCTTCACCTTACGACTATATGTCTGCAGGTTTAGCGGCCTGTACAGTAATGACGCTTAAAATGTATGCCCAGCAGAAAAAATGGAATTTGGAGGAAGTATATGTCTATATTACTTACTCTAAAAAGCATAGTGATGATTTAATGCTAGATTTAGATAAACCTTTAAAAGTTGATCATTTACAAAAACGATTAAAATTTATTGGTAATTTGGATGAGAAACAAAAAGCGCGTTTAATAGAAATTGCTTCTAAGTGCCCTGTACATAAAACACTTATAACACATACGGTTATTGAAACTGAGCTTTTAGATTAATTAGAATGGCATTGAAAACAAAATTTGGATTAGGCATGGCGGCCTTGGGTAGGCCAGAATATATAAATATAAGAACCAGCAGTAAAATTGATAAATCTAAACAAGCTTTTAAGCAAAATGCTTTTTTAGTTTTAGATGAAGCTTATAAGCATGGAATACGCTATTTTGATACAGCACCATCTTACGGAAAAGGCGAAACCTATTTAAAAGAATGGCAGGCAGTAAATAACTATAAAGATACAGTTTTAGGTACTAAATGGGGCTATACCTATGTGGCTAATTGGGAATTAGGCTTTAAAGGAAAACACGAAATAAAAGCACACACACTTAATAAGCTAGAGGAGCAATGGGAGGTTTCTAAAAAAATGCTGCCAAATTTAAAGTATTATCAAGTGCATTCTGCAACTTTTGAGAGTGGAATTTTAGAGAATACCGCTGTTTTAAAAAAACTTCATAGTATAAAAAAAACAACAGGCTTAAAGATAGGTATTACCACAAGTGGCAAAAACCAAAGTGAAGTAATTGCAGAGGCATTAAAAATTACCTTAAATAATAATTTACTGTTTGATAGTTTTCAAGTTACTTATAATATTTTTGAGCAATCTGCTTTTTCAGTGTTAACTAAGGTATTACAAAAAGGTAAAAAAGTAATTATAAAGGAGGCATTAGCAAATGGTCGGGTTTTTAAAAATGAAAAATTTGAATGCTATACAAAAGCATATCAAATTTTAGAAAACTTGGCTAAAAAATATAATGTTGGAATAGATGCTATTGCTTTACGTTTTATTATTGATGGTTTAGAGCCAAGTTACATATTAAGTGGTGCTTCAAATAAACTAGAACTTACAGATAATTTAAAGGCTTTAAATTTTAGCCTAACAGAAGAAGAATTATCATTATTACAGACTCTAAAAACGTTGCCAGAAACCTATTGGGCCGAGCGAAGTACGTTAAATTGGAATTAAGGGTATGAATACATTTCGCATAATAAATCTATCCTACATGAAATTACAAAAAGTAGCTTTTTTATTTATTATTATACCCGTTGTGCATTATGATTTAAAGAATAAAAAAGTTGAACATTCTGCTATATAGCAGTAAATTGTAGTTACCACACAACAATCTAACATGCACAACTTTTTATCAAATTTCGACAAAATATACGAGGTTTTAAAG
>CALGNX010000005.1 GCA_937958265.1 uncultured Algibacter sp.
ACATAAAGCTGCCTGCCAAGTACTTCGGTTAAAGGTATATCAAATTGGTTTTGGAAATTTTTTAATTGAATGGAAGCCGCAGGTTGCGTCATGTTTAACTCTTCGGCAGCCTTTGTTATGCTCTTGTTTTGCACAATAACACTAAATACTTTTAATTGGTGTAATGTAAAATTCATAAATAACACTTATGCTTTTAATATCAAATTTAAATAAAAGTATATGAATAATAGCTATAAACTTTCTCCTAAACTAAATAACCTTTACAACACTTATAAACTTACCAATAAACAACATTATTTTAATTTTTGTGAGCTAGGTATATTAACAATATACCTAGCTTTTTTTGTTCGTAAAATATAATCGAGCGCACCAAACAAAGCGTATTATTATAAAACCTGTAATTTTAACACCCAGTGAAAATATAAAAAAGCAGACAATACTTGTTAAATTTAGGTAATTATACTAAGCCAATTTTTAAGTATATTTGATATTAGAACTAACTTAGTAAATTATTCGACCCTAAAGTTTGCAAATTAAACAGATTGGAAAATAATGTTTAAAGAATTAGAATAACGCATTGAAATTAAGACCGCAAGAACGTTTAAATTATTGTACAGATAAAGTTATAATCAAATTAATTACACTTTAAACTTAATATAACGCTATTAATTTTTAGTGTTTCGAATTATTACACGGCGCTTTTAATTTGATTATAATTACGTTTAAACCGACATATAAATTTATGTTCTTAACAATAAAAAACACACGAATTTCAGACAAGTAATTCACCTAGACATGGTTTAATTTTAATTCTATTAACAAATAATAATTTAAATTAGCAATACCATATTAAAAGCTAAATTAGTATTACAAGCACCTAATGAAATTAAGAAAACTAGCCCTACGCACCCGTATATTTGTCGCCATGATACTGCTAGTGCTATTTGCATCCATGCTTATTTCGGCTGTAGCAATTTACCAATATAAAGAACAGAATGAAGATTACCATAAAGGCCGTTTAGAACGTAAAGAGGGTAGCATACAAACCCATTTAAAGCGCTTTTTAAACGGCAAACAAAACACATGGGAAATTAAAACAGAAAATATTCCATTGATTTTTAAGGAAGAAGTTTACAACATTGCCGATATCCATAAACTTCAAATTAATTTGTATGATTTAGATGGTGGTTTACTAATTTCCTCTAAAGCAGGTTTACAAAATACGAATGCAAAAAAATGCTTGGCTGCCAATATTATGAATGCCATAAGCAATAAGATAGAGTTTAATAGCGCATCTGAAACTGCCGAGCACAGATATGTCGATATTACTATTGAAAATGGAGAAACCTTTCAATCCTCCTACACTTACATTGCAGATAAAAGATCCAAACCCATAGCTATTTTAAATATTCCATATTTAGAAAAGGACAATTTTTTAACGAAAGAGCTTTTAGAGTTTTTAGAGCGCATTGGTTTTGCTTTTATATTAATATTGTTAACTGCCATTGTATTTGCCTTCTTACTATCCAAATACATTACAAAGTCGCTAAAAACAATTAGTGATAAAATGTATACAACAAGATTAGAAAAGCGCAACGAAAAAATTCAAATAGATGGTACTAGCCAAGAAATTTCGTCTTTAGTAAACTCTTACAATAGTATGATTGACGAGTTAGAGGATAGTGTTGTACAATTAGCCAAAAGTGAACGCGAACAAGCATGGAGGGAAATGGCAAAACAAGTTGCTCATGAAATTAAAAATCCATTAACCCCAATGCGTTTAACCGTTCAAAATTTCCAACGTAAATTTAACCCAAATGATGATAATATTTACGCCAAAGTAGATGAATATAGCAAAACTATAATACAACAAATAGACACTATGAGTGCCATCGCTTCTGCCTTTTCTAATTTCGCAAAAATGCCCGCTCAACAGAACGAAACCTTAAACATAGTACAAATTGTGAAATTAGCTTTAGATATTTTTAATGAAGATTATATTGTATTTACCTCTAATGCAGAATCTATTATTGCAAAACTAGACAGAACTCAACTTATTCGCGTTGTTACAAATTTAGTAAAGAATGGAATACAAGCAATTCCAGACTATAAAACACCGCAAATAATTGTAAATGTAAGTGAGCATCAAGATAATGTTATTATCTCTATTGCAGATAATGGATCTGGTATAGTAAAAGAAAACAAAGAAAAAATTTACGAACCAAAATTCACAACAAAAACAAGTGGTATGGGCTTAGGTTTAGGTATGGTGAAAAATATAATAGAAACTTACAAAGGGTCTATTTCTTTTGTTTCAGAGCAGAATAGAGGTACTACATTTAAAGTAACATTACCAAAGGGCTTATAAAACCAATTTAATAATTTAGAGTTTAACATATTAAAATAAAGTAAAAATGTCCTACAATACTATTATTTCTAAAATAGAGAATAACATAACAACCATAACAATTAACCGTCCCAAAAAATTAAATGCCTTAAACCAAGAAACATTAGCAGAACTACATGAAGCTTTAAACACGGCAGATAAAGATAAAAATACGAAAGTAATTATTATTACAGGTAGTGGAGAAAAAGCATTTGTTGCAGGTGCTGATATTAGCGAATTTGCTGATTATAATAGCGAAGAAGGCACTGCATTAGCCAACAAAGGCCAAACCTTAGTTTTCGATTTTATTGAAAACTTAACAACACCTGTTATTGCTGCTGTAAATGGTTTTGCCCTAGGCGGAGGCTTGGAGTTGGCGATGGCAGCGCATTTTAGAGTAGCAAGCGATAATTCGAAATTTGGGTTGCCAGAGGTGTCCTTAGGGGTTATACCAGGTTATGGAGGCACACAGCGTTTACCGCAATTAATAGGCAAAGGACGCGCTATGGAAATGATTATGACAGCAGGTATGATAGATACTAATCAAGCCTTAAATTATGGTTTGGTAAACCATGTAACCACTTTGGATGAATTATTACCTTTATGCGAGAAAATAGCAGCTAAAATTTCAAGAAATTCCACCGTAGCCATAACAGCAGCAATAAAAGCTATAAATGCAAATTATAAAGATGGTGTAAATGGCTTTAATATTGAGATGCAAGCCTTTGGTAATTGCTTTAATACAAAGGACTTTAAAGAGGGTACTACGGCCTTTTTACAAAAACGAAAAGCTACTTTCCCAGGGGAATAATATTTATTTTTTTAATAGTTTTTTATTTTGAGAGGAGTTAATTTATTTCATAACTCCATTCAATAAGTAAACACACATCCAATATAAGACATACAAAACCCAACACTTGATAAATTTAAGTGTTGGGTTTTACATTTAACTCAAGCTCTAAAATAGCTAGATTTATTATATCAATTTACAAACAATAACACACATAAAAACAAGAAGCTACAACCCGCCTTTTTGTGTGTTTTTTTTTCAAAAATAAGAAAGACTAATTAATATACTTTACAAAAGTTCTACCCTCAGTTATCATTTTAATTTTATAAGTACCAAGCCCTACTCCCGATAATTTATATACGCCTTTTATAATTTCAGGATCCGTTAGTGTCTCAGTAAGCATGAGTTCTCTATTATCCGATTTAAAACTAGTAAAATATATTTCTATTTTTAGTGGCGCCTTGTTTAGTGCTAATTTTGATATATAAACAAGCTCATTATCAAACCTAGCAATGGGCTTATAAAAGGTAACTTCCTTTGTTTTGTTAAAAGTAACAAGGTTTGATTTTACAGTAAAAGGAATTGTACTTATTGTCAACCCTTTGTCTAGCTCAAAACTATAAACACCATTTGGCAATATGGTCAAATCAAATTCTTTTTTATAAGTCTCATTATCAAGTAAAGATTCTTTAAAGAGTATAACACCATTACTGTTTTTAATAGAAAGTAAGTTTCCCTTTTTCACTTTGCCTAAAGTAATTTCTGTTTTTTCTGCATCATTTTTAATCGCAAATAATGATACATTATTTGCGAAAATTGATAGATTAGTAAGTAGTGCTAACATTAAAATTCCAACTTTTGTAGTTCTTGTTGTTTTTATCATGTTTTTCATAATTCAGGGTTTTAAATATTCTACATTGTAAAGATACCACCCACTTACATTTATTAAAACACTAATATTGAGCTATTTATACACACAATTACCTGTTAATATAGCGTAATTATAAGATAAAATAGCTCATATTCACAACACAAAAAATCATTTTTAATTACAACGTAACGAGTTATGCGAACTCAGCTAGAATAGCTTAGTTTTAATTATAGTTCCTTATAGGTTGAAACACCATTTTTATAAACTACAAAAAAACAATAAACAAAATTACTCTTGACGGTACACGTTTAACTCAAATAACAATACAAAAAAACATCATATAGAAACTAGCCGTTTATAATAATGTACCAATTAAAATATTTACTATTTAAAAATATGGGGATACGATTTTTATTTTTTCATACCAAAGTGAAAACTGCAACTATACCGCTTACCCACACATTAAAAAAAAGTAAAAAAATTCCTTTAAATTTTATGATACTCGGTTATAAAAATTATTAAAATAACAAAATATACAAAAAGCAAAGTGAGCCATATTGGCCCACTTTATAAACAAAACATTAAATTAATTATTAATAAATTTTATATAATCCTAATACAATCAACGCTATAGAAATTTAATATTCTAAACATATGTTTATATTTTAAAAAACACGACAATATACAGATTACGCTTATTTAAGGTTTAAAAAAGATATTAAATGTACCTCGAACAAGTTTTAAAAAACCAAGAAGGTTTAATAATAAATTATGAAAAAGCTAATGAACTATATTCATTTGCAAATATAAAAATCATTAAATGATGTTATTGCACGAACTATCTTTTTAAGAGGAGAGTGAAACCTAAATTAGATAATTTACAAAATAAAGAATGGAATAAATTTCAGAAAGTTAATAATAATAAACCGTTTACTAGAATAAAAAATAAATTTAAAAAGTCTTCGCAAATACTCTAAAACATAAAGTGGGCCACCACAGCCCACTTTATAAACTAAACTAAACTAATAAGACATTAAATTAATTATTAATGAATGTTGTATATTCCTTGTTATTACTGCTTATTACTATCTTAAAATCACCTTCTTCTAGTCTGAATGCTTTTTCAATTACCTGAACATTTTCAACTTTTTCCGAGTAACGCAATTTCATGTCTTCTGCATCGACAGCATATATTTCAATAGAAGTTTTTTCAAGATTTGAGGCTAGTTTTGAAATAATTACCAAATCATCCTCCTGCTTTATGTACGGCTTAAAGTAACTAGCTTCATCGTTTTTATTAAAATTCACTTTATGTAATATTACATTAAAAGGAATAATACTAACTTCTAAATCTTTCTCTAGTTCAAAAATATAATCACCATCTGGCAAATTATTTAAATCAAAACCTTTTTCATAATGGCCATTGGTTTTTATTACCTCTTTGTACAAAATAACCCCTTTATTATCTTTGATAGATAATAAGTTTCCTTCCTTAACATTCTCTAATACAATTGGAGTCTTTGCTCCATCTTTAATAAAAGAATTACTAGAATTTCCTGCAAAACTCGCAATAGAACCAATTAATGATAAAATTAAAATTGATTTTTTTAAACTTTTAAATGTATATTTCATAATCTTGCTTTTATTACTTTCTACTCTGCAAAGGTATACGAGAGGTGCACATTTAAAAACAACAATGTTTGCTATTTTGTATGCTATATTATCTATTAACTAATCGTTAAGATAATGTAAAGTTAAATTAGCACATGTTTTAGGTAATTTAATATATAAACCTATGAGTATAAATATTAATTTTGTCTTAAACGGCCCCAAATTATGAATGCAAAAAAACCTACTTTAGAAAAAATAACACCAAGCTTTGGTAGCTCAATACTAGTAAAGCAACACAGAGAACATGTTGATAAAGACAATGCATTTTGGCATTTCCACCCAGAATTAGAATTGGTATACATTAATAAAGGGCAAGGTAAAACCCATATTGGAAATCACTTATCATATTTTAATAACAGCCAGCTTATTTTAATTGGTGCAAACTTGCCACACAATGGTTTTGCAGACAGGCTAACGGCTAGTGGTAGCGAAACTGTTATACAATTTAAAACTGATTTTTTAGGTACCGATTTCTTAGATATTCCTGAAATGGCACCAATTATTGCACTTTTTGAAAGGGCTAAAAAAGGAATTAGATTTAAAGTTGATACTAAAAAAAAGATTGGACTTAAAATTGAAAAACTACAAGAACACAATGGTTTAAAGCGGGTTTTAAAATTTTTAGAAATTTTAAATCATTTAGCAAAAACAGATGATTACACATTACTAAATGCTAATGGCTTTGCTTTTGAAGCCGAGGCGCAAGACAGCCTTAAGCTTGGCGTAATTTTTAAGTACGTACGTAGAAATTTTCAAAACCATATTCCCCTAGAAGAAATTGCCGACAAAGTAAGCATGACTGTACCATCGTTTTGTAGATATTTTAAAAAATCTACGGGTAAAACTTTTACACAGATCGTAAACGAGTATCGTGTGGTGCATGCGACTAAACTACTTTCTGAAGAAATTGAAATGAGTATAACCGATGTTTGTTTTGAATGCGGCTTTAATAATTTCTCACACTTTAATAAAGTGTTTAATGATATTACAGGTAAGAGTGCTTCCACTTACCGGAAAGAGATTAAAATGATAATTCAATAATAAAAACAAACAACCTAAGCTAATTTGAAAGCTTAATTTATCGTCTATTTAGCACCATGCCATTCGGCATAAAACTGGTCCAAATAATCTTGCATGTAAGCATGTCGTTTATTTGCAAGATTTTTGCCTGTTTTGGTATTCATAGTATTTTTTAATAGCAGTAACTTTTCGTAAAAGTGGTTTATTGTTGGTGCAGTAGAATTTTTGTATTCTTCCTTAGACATATTAAGATTTGGTTTTATTTCAGGATCATATAGCCCCCTATTCTTAAACCCTCCATAATTAAAACAGCGTGCTATACCAACGGCTCCTATGGCATCTAACCTATCGGCATCTTGTATAATATCTAATTCAGCAGAAGTAAATTTATTACCTGTGGTATTGGATAAACTGGTTTTAAACGAAATGTTTTCAATTATGAGTATAACTTGCCTAATAACCGAAGGTTCAACGTTTAATTTAATTAAAAACTCCCGTGCTATTTTAGGACCAATATTTTCATCGCCATTATAAAACTTACTATCTGCGATATCATGAAGTAACGCACCTAGTTTAACAATAAACAAATTACAAGGTTCCGATTTTGCTATTAGTAGACTATTTCTGTAAACACGCTCAACATGAAACCAATCGTGACCTCCCTCCGCCTGGGCTAATGTTTTCTTTACAAAAACTTCAGTTTTATTTATAACATCCTGAGAATTCATATATTTTAAATTACTTACAAAGCTCCACCAAATTTAGCTTTAGTAGCTCAAATAAATTATAGAAATATTATATTTCTATAAGTACAAACACATGTCTTAAAACAAAAGCCTTCCGCCTTAAATTACGTTTAGAACCTTCTAAAATAGTTTTTAAAGAATAGCAGGTTCAACCCATTTAAACTGAAACGTGTTTTTTGGTATTTTCATACGCTCACTTAATCGGTACATTCTTGCCGGTAGCTTCATTAAATAATCTCTTGCCTTTTCGGCTTCATCATTTAATCCTTTAATATTCCCAATATCCCAACGATCAATTAATTTTTTTAGAATATCAACATAATCATTAGCCGTATAAACACCAATGCGTTGCGCAGTATTAGAGAATTCTTCAAAAGCACTGCTTGCGGCACCTCCAGATTCTCTTAAAAAATGAGCTGGCATAGTAATTTTTTGCTTCATCATATAGTGAAAAGCCATCATCATTTGGTTGGGATCTACACCAAAAATACGTTCCACAAATTCTGAATACGCATGGTGGTGACGCATCTCGTCGCCAGATATAATTTTACACATTTTAGCCAAACGCTTATTACCTTTTTCCTTAGCAAGTTTTGCTACACGGTTATGCGAAACATATGTAGCTAACTCCTGGAAACTAGTGTATACAAAGTTTTTATACGGGTCCCTATCAGTCCCAATGTCAAACCCGTCTGTTATAAGGTGCTGAGTTGTTTTTTCTATTTCTTTCATGTTAACACGACCAGAAAGATACAAGTACTTATTAAGTACATCGCCATGTCTGTTTTCCTCACCAGTCCATTGTCTTACCCATTTACCCCAACCGTTTCCGCCGTTGGTTACCTGTTCCACCCCTTCAACATCCATTAACCAAGACTCGTAAGTAGGTAAAGCCTCTTCAGTAATCATATCACCTACAAGAACGACCCAAAAATCATAAGGTAAATCCTTAGCTAACTCTCTAATTTCTCTAACTTCTTCAAAAAACGCATCGTTTGTAGTTTCAGAGTTTGGCAAAAAATCTGAGGGTTGCCAAATACTATCAATAGGTATTAAATATTTCTTTATTAATGCATCAACATCCTTTTCCAAAAACCGCATTACCTCTAACCTCTTATTTTTTAACGACATGTATTCAGTTTTTATATATTAATATGATTTTTAATGGTAATTTCAATCTGCTCAATAAGCGCTTGCTTATCCACAAATATACTCAATTCTAATGGTTTATGCACTGTAAACTCTAGATGATTACCTAACCCCATTGGGAATTTGCCATACCTAAACATTTTCCAAGAGTTATTAATTGTTACGGGTACGATTAAGGCAGATGGTATTTTTTTAAACAAGATATCCAAACCTTTAGTTTGAAACGGTTTTGGGGTGCCATCCTTACTTCGTGTACCTTCAGGAAAAATAATAGCAGCATAATTATTTTCTTCAATATAACTACCAAACTTCATTAACGTTGGTAGCGATTGTCTAGGGTTTTTCCGATCTATTAAAGCCGCTCCACCATGCCTCAAATTATACGATACACTGGGTATACCCTTACCTAGCTCTATTTTACTTATAAATTTAGGGCTGTGTTTGCGCAGATACCAAGTAAGTGGGTATATATCGTGTAGACTTTGGTGATTTGCTACAATAATTAAAGGCCGGTTAGCATCTAAATTATGTGGGTTATTAAAAGTGAATCGTGTACCCAAAATATTGCCGCAACGCATTAAACAAAATTGCAGTGCATAAACAGATTGTTGATGGATTTTATGCCCAAAAAAATTAAAACAAATCCATTGTACCGGATGAAAAATAAGCAATGCTATTACAAAAAACACATAATAAACAAATGATAAGGGATACGAGAGCAGTTTTTCCATTCCCCAAAAATAATAAACTATGTTTTAGTAGCTACCACCATATGTGTTATTTTTATAATTTGATGTTGCTAAACAACGCCCAAAAGTGGCATCTTATGCTTACCTAAGAATTTTAATACTAAAAGGTTTTGTTATTTGTATTAAGATACAAAATCTAGAAATATTAACAATAGGTTATATCGAAAAGTACCTTTTTACTACTAGCATTTTAAAGTAAACTAGGCAATGTGTATTTACACTACGTACTGTGAAGTCTAAAATTGTGATTAAAAATCAAAAAATCATGCTTCGAGCATGATTTTTTGATTTTTAAATTTGCACTCTACTTTAGTAAAAGCAATAGATAAGTAATATTTTTAACAATGAGCATTGTAGGCATCCATAAGGTTTTCTGCTATTAACTCTGCAGGACGACCTTCAATATGATGACGCTCTAACATATGCACTAACTCACCATCTTTAAATAAAGCCATACAAGGCGAACTCGGTGGAAACGGTACCATATGGCCACGAGCCGCATCAACAGCTTCTTTGTCAACCCCTGCAAAAACAGTTGTTATGTGATCTGGTTTTTTAGCATTATCTAAACTCATTCTAGCACCTGGACGCGCATTTGCTGCAGCACAACCGCATACCGAATTTACAACAACTAAGGTTGTACCTTCTTTTGCAATAGCAGTATTAACAGCTTCTGCAGTGTGTAACTCTTCAAAACCAATCCTGGTTAAATCCTCTCGCATTGGTTTTACTAAATCTGCTGGATACATATTTTTTATTTTTTTTCTTTAATATTAATAATGCAAAGTTAGTTAAAAATCCTGCAATATTTATTTTGGTGTTTCCTTAAAACATTTATGCTACTATAAGGCCAAGCTATCCATAAAGCATTTTTTATGTATTCCCCATTTTTTTCAATTAAAAAACTAGTATGTCCTAAAAACTTTGCGAACCAACAAAAAAGGATGCCGATTACGCACATAAAACATCACAAAGAACATAAAAGCGCAAAAAATTCAATGAACTGTATTATCTTTCGGTCTTTATATTTAAATGAATATTTTTTATGAGTTATTCAAAATGGATAGGTGGCGCTTTGGGTTGGTCATTTGGCGGACCAATAGGCGCTATAATAGGTATAGCTATAGGCAGTGTTATCGATTCTGTAACAGGTAAAGAAGGCTTTCTTTTGGGTGAACAACAAACAAGTAAAAGGCACACCACTTACGATACAAAACAGAACGAACGACCACAAACACAGTCTGGCGATTTTGAAGTAAGTTTACTTATTTTGGCGTCTGTAATTATTAAAGCGGATGGGAACCAAGACCAACGCGAATTGGATTTTGTACGCGAGCAGTTTACTAACATGTATGGTAAAAATCGTGCAAACCATGCTTTTAAATTATTTAAAAACATAAATAAGCAAGATATTTCTTTGCGTCCAGTATGTTGGCAAATACGCCAAATGATGGATCACCCAGCGCGTTTGCAACTCTTACACTTTCTATTTGGCATTGCTAAGGCCGATGGTCTTGTAACTGAAGTTGAAGTTAAGCAAATTTATACTATAGCAGGTTATTTAGGTATTAGCGCTCGTGATTACGAAAGTATTAAAGCCATGTTTTACAACTCTAGTGATAATGCCTATAAAGTTTTAGAAATAACAAAAGGCGCTAGTGTGGAAGATATTAAAAAAGCGTACCGTAAGATGGTTAAAAAATACCATCCTGATAAGGTTTTACACTTGGGTGAGGAACACCAAAAAGGCGCTGAAGAAAAGTTTAAGCAGGTACAAGCTGCTTACGAACACATACAAAATGAACGTGGATTTTAAGAAGTACTACTTATAACTTAACTAATTCTAATTACTAAAAAAAAAAAAATTAAAACACACATGCAATAACTAGTAAATTACCAGGTATTACGAGAAGTATAGTTTTACATTTTTATGTAACCCATGCAATACTGTGTCTTTTAAATTACCTAAAATCAACTAAAACACCAGATAATACAACGGCTACAACAAGTACAACTAAAAACATACCTACTACTAAGGCTACTTTTTTAGTGATGCCATCTTTCTGGAAAATATAATTTCTATTAGTATCCTCACTTTCTTTTACAAATTCAAAATTTTCTTTATCGTTTTTCATATTTTTTATTTTATTGTTAAAATTAAATTATCACTTACAAGACCCCACTGGAAAAACTTGCACTTTTTTTTGAACCAAAGTAAAACACAAATAGCAGTACCTAAAAAGAATACAAAACACCTGCTATAATTAATAACTACGACTAGCAATAATAAAACTGTTGGCTCAATGGATTTGCTAACAAGTTGATAGACATATCTGGTGATATTCAAATTTACATGAAGTATAAACACACACTTACTGCTTACCATTTTAATATTAACTCAAATGATAATAGTTGGCAAAGTATAGTGATATTTTAATAAAAAAAGCATTCAAATAAACAAAGCCGATACTCAATTTACATTACTCATTAATAATATATATGTCATGAATTTTTCTATTACATAAATATTATCGGTACTACTTCTACCCTTCTTGTAAATTACAATACTAATTTAAAAAAAAACCAGATTTAAATGAATACATTAAAATCTCTATTAAATTAATAAAGAACACGTTAACACTATATAAAACACAAAAATTAGGTCAATTTTAATCTTCTATTTAAAAATGATTAACTTCGAAACTTACTAAGTCTTTAGTACAAATAACAAATAAATTAAGTAGTAACCAATTACAACTATACACATGAAAACATTCTTTTCTAACATAAAAGGTGACGCTTTTGGCGGAATAACAGCAGGTATCGTAGCACTACCACTAGCATTAGCTTTTGGTGTATCCTCTGGTTTAGGACCAACCGCAGGTCTTTACGGTGCTATTTTTATAAGTTTTTTTGCTGCACTATTTGGAGGAACAAGCACGCAAATTTCTGGGCCTACTGCACCAATGACAGCCGTAAGTATGATTGTAATTGCTGGAATAATTGCCTCTAATGATGGTGATATAGCCAAGGCATTACCCATAATTCTTACCGTATTTTTATTAGCTGGTTTAATACAAGTCGGACTTGGAGTTTTAGGTTTAGGTAAATATATTAGATACATACCATACCCTGTAGTTTCTGGTTTTATGACGGCTATTGGAGTTATTATTCTATTAACGCAAATACTACCATCGTTAGGATACTATCCAAAGGAAGATTTAGAGTTTGTAAATACCTTTAATGCAGAAGCAAAACAGATAATCTTAGAAAAAATTTTAAAAGACGAAGCTGGATCTGGCCCATTAGTTCTAGAAAATTTTAAAGAAACAATTAACCGCTCAAGTGAAATTACCCAAAATTCTATTTTAAAAGAATCTAAAACCTTAGCTGCAAAAAACACCTCTGGCGCTTTAGGAGCCATAAAGGCAATCCCAAAGGCTTTGCAACATATTAATTGGTTAGAACTCATATTAGCTATGGGCACTATTATTATAATTTATGGTTTCAAACGTATAACTAAATCTGTACCAAGCACATTAGTAGCCCTAATAGTAATGTCCGGTATAGCTGTAAGCTTTAATTTAAAATATAGGCCTATTGAAGAAATCCCTAATGGTTTACCTATTCCAAATTTACAAATTTTTACAAATTTTAGCTTAAGCTCTATTACACCTTATGTGTTTACAGCATTAACACTCGCGCTATTAGGAGCTATAGATTCTTTATTAACTAGTGTTGTAGCCGATAATATGACAAAAACAAAGCACAAACCTAATAAGGAATTAATAGGGCAAGGTATTGGCAACAGTATAGCGGCTATTTTTGGAGGTATTCCTGGGGCAGGGGCCACCATAAGAACAGTTGTTAATATTACCTCAGGAGGAAAAACTAAACTATCTGGAATGATAGCTGGCATTATGTTATTGGTTATTCTTTTAGGTTTAGGTCCGGTAGCATCTCAAATTCCCGCAGCTGTTTTAGCGGGAATTTTAATTACAGTTGGTATTGGTGTTATGGATTATAAAGGCCTTAAAGCAATACCAGCATTACCAAAAGATATTAAAGTTGGACCTTTAAAAATGAGTTCGGAAGTTTTAATTATGCTTATCGTCTTATTACTCTCTACATTTTGGAATCTAGTTTATGCCGTTGGTATTGGCTTAGTTATAGCTTCTTTAATGTTTATGAAAAAGATTGGAGACTTAACCGCCAAGGGTTCCGATGTAAAATCTTTAAAAGAGGATATCTGGGCAGATGAAGATGAATTTCCTGAAAATTTAAAAGAAGAAGTATTTATAAAACACATTGAAGGCCCCTTGTTTTTTGGCTCAACTAGCGATTTTCAAGCTTTAACACTTCAAATACCAAAAACAGCAAAAACAATTATTTTAAGATTAGGAAGAATGCCATACCTAGACCAGTCTGGACTCTACACCATAGAAGACATGCTTTTAGAGTTGAAGAAAAATGATGTAACCATACTCTTTGTTGGCCTATTGGAGCAGCCACGCTATATGATGGAACGTATTGGCATAATCCCTAATTTCATATCAAACAAATATATTTTTAACACCTTTCACGATTCTCTAAACTGGGTAAAATCCAATGTAAAAGATACTAATTAAGCATTAAAAGTTAATATATATGAAAAACACGTATTACCACCAATTACTAGAAAACAATAAAAACTGGGTCAAAAAAAAAATTGAAAGTAACCCTACTTATTTTGAAGAGCTATCCAAAGGCCAAAAACCACCTGTTTTATGGATAGGATGTGCAGATAGTCGTGTACCTGCAAATCAAATTACAGGAACATTACCAGGAGAAATATTTGTACATAGAAACATTGCGAATATGGTGGTACACACAGATATGAATATGTTAAGTGTTTTAGATTACGCGGTAAACCATTTAAAGGTAAAACATGTTATAGTCTGTGGCCATTACGGCTGTGGTGGTGTACAAGCTGCTATGCAAAACAAATCGCTAGGATTAATAAATAAATGGGTTAGAAATATAAAAGAAGTTTATAAAGAGAACCAAACCGAATTAAACAAGATAACTAGTGAAGAAAAACGCTTTGATAGACTGGTAGAATTAAATGTAATGGCCCAAGTGTATGATCTAGCAAAAACATCTATAATTCAACAATCATGGGTCGATAATAGCGGATTAGAAATACACGGCTGGGTTTACGGCTTAGAAAATGGCATTATCAAAGACTTAAAGGTTTCCATGGATAGCACAGCGCATTTAGACGCTATTTTCACTTTAAATTTAG
Source organism: uncultured Algibacter sp. (assembly GCA_937958265.1). Taxonomy (GTDB): domain Bacteria; phylum Bacteroidota; class Bacteroidia; order Flavobacteriales; family Flavobacteriaceae; genus Algibacter_B. Next base: position 14,667 of record CALGNX010000005.1, read on the forward strand.
AGAAAAGTACATAGCTTAAGTAATAGTATTTTGTTATTGTAAAATAAAAAGACAAAAAGATATTTAAACCTGTTGTTTAACGTAAAATTAAACAACATAATTAAAAGTAGCATTAATACTATGGTAAACACATAATTTTTTACTATATTTATCACATAATAAGGGAGTTACGTTTTTAAAAAGAATAAAAAAGTAAAAATACAGCCTAAAAACTGTAAGATATTATTCTAATAAGAATTATAATGCCCTAGCAAAAACATTTATTATATGAAAACACTACCATATATTGCTTTATTAATAAGTTTTTTTTCTCAAGCACAAATAGATACTAATACACCTGCAGACGCGTTACCAAACTATTTAAATGAAAACACCAATTGGGTATTAGATTTTAGTGATGAATTTAATGATACTAATCTCGACCTGAGTAAATGGACAACACAAGAAAGCACTAAAAGCAGAGCACCAAGACCTAATTTAAGTATAACAGATTGGTGGTGGAAAAATGAAAATGTATCTTTAAATTCCGGAAACCTTGTATTAAAAGTACAAAAGCACGACGCCAACACCATGCATTGTGGCTCTATAAACTCCAGAGGCAAATATGAATCTGCTTACGGGTACATAGAAGCTAGAATAAAAATAGCCGATGCCACTAAAGGTACCCACACGGCACTATGGATGCAAGGCAACAATATGGGTAACATTGACGGCACTGGTATGGATGGTGCGGAAATAGACGTTTTTGAGTCGGCATGGGTAAACGACTTCACTAAATCCGTTGTACATATAGATGGTTACGCAGCAAAACACCAATCCAATACAAAACGATTTAACACTCCAGGAATTCACAACGGCTACCACACTTGGGGATTACATTGGACCCCAGATTTTATGAAAATTTATTACGATGGTAAATTAATGACTACCTACGCATCACCACTATGGATTCCTCAAGTTAAAGAATACCTTTGGCTATCTAATGGTGCTAGTTTTGGCTTTGCTCCAGGGTCAAATAATTTCACAAATCAACCTACAGGGTTTTTAACCAATGCCTACGTAGATTATATACGCGTATGGAAAGAAGACAACCCCTCTAATTCAACAGGTTGCAATACCGTTTATAATAGTGATTTTGAGAACACCTCTAAACAGGATTTTGTTTGGCGTAAAAACAATGAAAATATCAAGCTAGAAGAAACCACAAACCCTGTAGTTACAGGATCTAAATACGCATTCCTTGATGGGCGTGATGTTAATCGTTTTATACACCAAGATGTAGTTGTTGAGCCCGGTCTAACTTATAATTTTTCATTCTTAGGGCGCATACAAAACGAAAACGGAGGCTCTGGCATCTACGCGAACAACCATGCCACAAAAGGCAGAGCAACATTAAAGGGCGAAATATTAAATGGCAATAACACCCTATTAAGCATTGCTACCTCATCTAGAAGTAATACAAGTGTAGAAGGCTCTGTATTAATACCAGAGGGTGTTCGGGTTGTAAGGGTGAAAATGAGTAAAAATTGGAATATTGCATTTATAGATAAAATAGAATTAACCGCTTCAAATAGTTTAAAGTGTACAACTTTATCTAATGGTTTTAATCAACCAAATAATTTTACGGATAACGCGATTACTATTTACCCTAATCCAGTACATAATACAACAAAAATATCGGGTATTAAATCCAATTATAATATTACACTTACAGATATTTCAGGAAGAACTTTAAGAAAATACGCACCACTAAACCAGACGCTAAACATCGATTTAAATGCATACCCTACCGGACTTTATTTACTCCATTTTAGTAATAGAATTGATAATATTTCATTTTCAAAAAAACTCATTAAACACTAAAAGTTTTAACATTACACCTATTAAAACTGTCTGATTGTAAATTAATCTGAAACGTTATGTTTTGTTAAATTACTACGAATTATTTTTTTAACTATTGGAAATTCAATTTAGGACAACTAGTATTTACCAAATAGTTTTGGAGTTTATAAATAATAATTCTAAACCTATAACACTTTTATATTAAACTGTAAAAATATTCATTTTTGTACTTAATAGATTTTCCATAAGCACTAGTTATATTGTAAAAAAACCTGAGAGCACAGAGAAATAAAAACTAATTTAAACCCTAGATAATTAATCCATAACTTTTGTTTAGTATCCTAGAATTTAGTTTAACAATAGCCTCGTTACTTGTATATCAGATCTATTTTGCTTAATATTTTAGCTATATCTTGGCAAATAATAATTTTAAAACATAGCTATGGTAAAACCAAAATACAACGAACGCATGTATTAATTTTATAAAAGTACGGTACAATAACGCGTTAGGGATTGAGGTATTTGTTGAAGCTCTTTTTGTGTTGTTGCGCTTACGCAACACAAAAAAGCGACTGCCGAAAGCCCGACCCTTGTGGTAACGCACTATTATTTAAAAAACTAGACTTTAGAATTCTTATCCCTTATACTTTTGTAGACTTTAAAACCAAGCATTATAAGTATACCTAAAACTATAATCCCAACCACGCCCCAAACCCAATTAATGGCACTTTTTAAAATAACTAAAAATACAACGGCGAACAGAATAAATGTGGCACCCTCGTTCCAAACACGCATATAATTTGATGTTTTACGAACAACACCACTTTGTAATTGTTTAAAATATTGATGCGTTTTTATGTGGTATAAAAAAAGTAAAAACACAAAGATAAGCTTCACATGCATCCAAGATTGTTGTAACCAAGCAGGCTGTAGTACAAGCAACCAAATAGCAAATAGAGTAGCTAAAATAGCAGAAGGCCATGTAATGATATACCACAAGCGTTTTGCCATAATTTTAAGCTGCTTACCAAGTATTTCTTTATCTGGCGATGGTTTATAATAAGCTTCTATTTGGTATACAAAAAGCCTTGGAATATAAAATAAGCCCGCAAACCAAGTTATTACAAAAATAAGATGAAAGGATTTTATATACGAATAATATGCCATGGTATAACTTTAGGTGTTTATGGTTATGTTATTGGATTTAAATACTTTTTGATTTCTCTATTTAAAAAGTAAGCGGTTACAATGGTTGCTAAAACATCTGAAATAGGAAAAGCTAGCCATACCCCTATCTCTCCATAGTAATTTGGTAAAATAAAAATAAGTGGTATGAAAAAAAAACCTTGTCGTGTTAATGTAAGTAGTAGCGCTTGTTTTGCTTTACCTACAGCTTGAAAATAAGCAGATCCTATAAGCTGTAAAGCGATAATTGGTGTTGCTGCAAAAACCCAACGCATAGCAGATGGTGTTTTTTCTAACACGTCTATATTTGTTGTAAATAATTTAGTTATAGCTTCTGGAAACGCCATAAGTAATACAAAAATTAAACCGGCTAAACCGGCAGCGTATTTTATTGCTGTATAAATAACATCTTTAACCCTAGTATATTTACGTGCACCAAAATTAAAACCTGCAATAGGCAAAAAACCTTGTGTTATGCCATAAATTGGAAATAATGCAAACATGAGCATACGACCTACAATAGCATAAGCCGTAACAGAGGTTTCTCCTCCTAAATTAAATAATATATTATTCATTAACAGATAAGTGATGCTTACAACTGCTTGCCTTGCTAGCGTTACGAAACCCAATGCGCCAATTTCTAAAACAATTGGTTTTCGTAAACTAAAATGCGACTTTAAGAGCTTCAAACTAGAGTTTTGGGATAGAAAAAACCATACTATAAAACCGAAACATAAACCATAGGATATTGTAGTTGCCCAGGCGGCTCCAGCCATGCCAAAACCCATAATTTTTATAAAAATATAATCCAAAAAAAGATTTGAGATCGAGGGTATCATCATGGCATACATAGCAAATTTTGGCTTACCTTCAGCTCTAATCACTGTATTTCCCATCATGCTTAATGCTAGTAATGGCACACCATAAAGTATTATAGTGTAGTATATTTTTGCAGGCTTTAAAATAGCTCCTTTTCCACCAAATACTGGCACAATACCATCTACAAACCAAAGACCAAAAAACACCATTATTATTGTAAACAACAGGGTTAATGTGATTTGATTTCCAAATGCTTCTAATGCTTTTTCAGGATAGTTTGAGCCTAATGCACGTGAAATTATAGAAGACCCTCCAATACCAATAGCCATACCTAAGGCAGCTATAAAAAACGAGACTGGTAACACCACATTTATTGCAGCTATGGCGGTTGGACCAATCCATTGACCTACAAAAATAGTGTCCACTAATATGTTTAGAGACATAACTAAAATGCCTATAGAAGCCGGCACAGCTTGTTTTATAAGTAATTTACCAATAGGGGCTGTGCCTAGCTCTTGCGATACCGCTGTTGCCATTATGCAGTCGCAGTTTCGGTTTTAGATGTTTCCCATGCTTTTATCCACTTGGAGAGCAAATCTACAAATTCCTTATCATCATTTAAACAAGGGATAGTTGTAAATACTTCTCCGCCCACTTCGTGGAAAATTTCTTCGCCCTCCATAGCTATTTCCTCAAGGGTCTCCAAACAATCACTAACAAATGCAGGAGTAACTATAGCCATATTTTTAATGCCTTCTTTTTTACCTAAGCGCTCTATAGTCCTGTCTGTATAGGGCTGTAACCAAGGATCGAAACCTAAACGCGATTGAAAGGATGTTGAAAATGTACCAGGTTTTAATTTTAGTTTTTCGCCAACCAACCTTGTTACTTCTTTACATTGGTGTTTGTAGCAAAATTCGTGAGCCTCACTTGGTGTGTTACAACATTTACAATCTATTTTATCGCTAGGCTTACAGTGCGATTTTGTGACATCACTTTTTCTAATATGACGCTCTGGTACTCCGTGATATGAAAATAGCAAGTGTTCGTAATCTATCCCTTTTAGGTGATTTTTAATTGAATTTGCTAGCACCTCTATATAATCTGGCTTATTATAAAATGCTTTAATAGATTCTATTTTAAGTTTAGGAAAATGCGCAGCACGCACTTCCTCTGCTAAAACCGTTATAGTTTCGGTTGTTGCCATAGCAAATTGTGGATATAATGGAAATAAAAGCACCTCATTAACCCCTTTGCTTACTAATTCTTCTAAGCCTTCTTTAATAGTCATGCTACCATAACGCATGGCTAATGCTACAGGGATATCTACATTTTGCTGAATGCCTTTTTGTAAGCGTTCTGATAATACAATTAATGGAGACCCCTCGTCCCACCATATTTTTTTATAGGCTTTTGCCGATTGTTTTGGGCGTGTATTAAGTACGATACCTTTAACCAGTAAATTTCTTGCCCACAAAGGCACATCTATAACACGCTCGTCCATTAAAAATTCACCCAAATATTTTTTAACGTCTTTTGGCTCGGGACTGTCTGGAGAACCAAGATTAACAAGTAAAATTCCTTTTTTCATAATCTTCTTTTAACATTACAAAAATACGATTGATTTTTAAGAAAAAATAAAAAAAACCATTTTCAAACCTTGGAATACTTACAAAAACCTTGAATTTAGCATAATTTAGCTTTTAAAACTAGCTATCTGTTATCTAAAGAAAAGAGGCAACATTCACACTTATTTTACAAAAAAAGAAATTAAAACACTATGCCTGAAGCACAGGCAAAAAAATTAATTAAAACTAGATAACAGAACGTTAATTTCTCATTATTTTTTTGCTATAGGGTGGTGCAACTTAATACGCTCCTCGTTATAATCGCAGTCTTGAAAAATACCACAAGACACACCCGTTCTAACCAAAGATTTACCCTCCATATATTTTTTTGATAACGCTTCTATTTCTGGGCTAAGATATTTCATAATTATGCATTTTATTTTGTGTGAAGCAAGAAAGCATAGCCATTTTAAATAGCACTATTAATCTTTTCTTACACTAATTATCTAATTCACTTGAGATTTATTGTATACCCAACCTGGCAATTCTGCATCACTAAAATTCTGTTTTTTAGTTGTGTTTACATTAGCTAAACAGGTTAAGTTAATCATGTTCTTTACATGTAAAATATTATAAACTTTATCGTGCTCTGCTTTTCCAAATTGGCCAACTATACGGTCAATATCAACACTTTTATAAACATCGTTTTCTAATTTAAAGGCAAACATCGTCTTCACATCGCTTTCGTAAAACTCTGTATTTTTATCAAAATCGGACTCATTGTCCAAATAACTCTTACCCGCTACTAGCAAATACTCACTACCAGATTTTTCGTGTCGCACACTAACAGTACCTCTAAATAATAAATGGAAATCTTTATGATTTAGCGCATCAATACCTTTTAAGTTTGTTTTGTTTTTTTCATAAAAATTCTCAAAATACACCGACGAATACTTTTTTATTTTACTTGTATTAACATATTTTAAATACGCCTCTTTCGTTTTAAAAAACGACGGTAAGTTTTTTGCAGCATAGCCCGCATACCAAACAGGAATAAAATCATTGTGCAACAATTCATGACTTCCTTTTTTTGTTATAATCGGATAATCGTAAACTCTTGGATTATAGAATTCATAATTACCTATTTTAAACAATTCACATTGATCTAATTTATCCACTTTAACTCCCGTTTTACAGGATGTTAATACATAAAAAACCAATAAACATAAAAGTAGTGTTCTATTCATAACCTAAAATATTACAGCCAATTAGAAACCCAATTTTTATCAAGTACTCTGAGCTGGCATTATTAAACAAAAAATTAATCTAAAAAAAATTGCTAGAATTAGCTAACAATTACGAGGGAGGGTAAATGGATTAACTAGTGTAGATTTTAAGTGAACAACTAAAATTATAATTATTAAATAAATATAATTCTACACCTGCAATTTACAACTGAAAGAGAAACAAGGAAATAAAAACGAACAACAAGAAGAAAAAAACGTTAAAATGCAATTCATACCACTTAAAATATAAAAGAAGGCTAATAATTCGTTTTTATCGCACCTCTATTTCAAAATAAAATAAAACCGTAGCTAAGGCTATGCTTTGATTTTATTTCTCATGTAGGCACGATATAATTCAAGTCCTTTAGCCTAACTTTAAATCATATTTGGTATTATTTAAAATATTTACAAAATTAAATATTAGGTGTAACAATAATTTAACCTAAAGACATTACATATTTTTTAGGTGTTGTTCCATATTTTTTTTTAAACGCTGCAATAAAATGACTTGAAGTACTATAACCTACCTTTAAGCCAACCTCATTTACATTATCGTTGCCTGCCTCTAAAAGCTTACGCGCCACCTCCATTTTATAATCAAACAAGAAACTAAAAACGGTATCTCCATAAATTTGCTTAAAGCCCTCCTTTAACTTTTTAAGACTTAACCCTATTTCATCAGCCAATTCTTGGAGCGTTGGAGGCTCTGCCATTTCAGCAACTATAATATCTTTAGCCTTTCTAATTTTAATAACATTAGTCTCATCCACCAGAAATGGACACTGCTCGATATTAGCATCTTCACTTCTATTAAAGTACAAACTTAAAAGCTCGTATGCTTTACCCTTAAAATACAACGACTTAATAGAAAGGTTTAAATTAAAATTTATTAATTGGTTTAAAACAATAGCCATAGATGGCGAAATAACGCCATCCTTATAATATTTTTTCCCCTTATTATCGTCACTTAAAAAAGTAATATAATCGGCCTCTTGAGAAAACAACCCATGGAAATTTTTTATTGAAATTAAAATAGAAACCATCCAAGAATTTGGATTTATTTCCAAATTTATAGGCAAATCACGCTTAGGATTATACAACAATAGTGAGTTTTCTGCAAAAATATTAAGACGGTAAGCACCTCCATTAAAAACAAACTCACTTGAACCCTTGACACAAAAATGAAACTGAATAAATTCGCTATTTATTTCTCTAGTAAGCGATTGTACTCCGGCTGTGTCATTCTTATGTGTTAACACCAAAACACCATCATCAACCTTTGTTTCTTCAAAAGAACTTTCAGCGATACTTTTTAGTTTATTTTGAGTTTTAGCCATAATACTTCTATTTAGATTCATTCTATATAAACAACTAGTAATTGTCGGTAATCACTACAAAAGTATACTAATTACAAAGTTATATCAAAAAAGCTAAACAAAAAACTACAAACGACACTAAAAGTTCTTTAAGCGTTACTTTTTAACACAGCTTACCGCTACATTTGCATTACAATTTTCAAGTATAGCATGCAAAAGTATAATATTAGTAAGGGCGGTTCTTTTTATGCCATTGGTTTAAATTACAAAAAAGCCGATGCTGATATGCGCGGTCGTTATAGTTTAAATGACGCATCTAAACTAGCTCTACTAACTCAGGCTAAAGAAGATAATATTGAAAGTCTAGTAATAACATCCACATGTAATAGAACCGAAATTTATGGTTTCGCCCAACATCCCTTTCAACTCATAGAATTGCTTTGCAAAAACACTAGTGGAACAGTTGAAGAATTTCAAAAAGTAGCTTACATTTTTGAAAATGCAGATGCAATTTCTCATATATTTAGAGTAGGATCGGGTCTAGACAGCCAAATTTTAGGAGATTTTGAAATTATTAGTCAACTTAAAATAAGTACAAAACTATCTAGAAAACATGGGTTGCTTAATCATTTTACCGAACGTTTGGTAAATGCCGTTATACAGGCCAGTAAACGCATTAAAACAGAAACAGATATTTCTTCGGGCGCAACATCTGTCTCCTTTGCCTCTGTTCAATATATTTTTAAGAATATTGAAGATGTTTCAAACAAAAACATACTACTATTTGGAACGGGGAAAATTGGCAGAAATACCTGTGAAAACTTAGTAAAACACACAGAGAACAAGCACATTACACTAATTAACAGGACTAAAAATAAAGCCGAAAAAATTGCAGGTAAATTCGATTTACTAGTAAAAGACTACTCTAACTTACAAGAAGAAATTAGTGATACTGATATTTTGATAGTTGCCACAGGCGCTCTACGCCCTACTATTGACAAGCATATTATACAAACTAAAAAACCGCTTTTAATATTAGATTTATCTATACCTAAAAATGTGAACGACAATGTTCAAGAGCTTAGCAATATATCCTTAATTCATTTAGATGATTTATCTCAAATTACAGATGAAGCCTTGGAAGCAAGAAAAGAACATATTCCTGCAGCAGAAGCCATTATAGAAGAAATAAAAATTGAATTTAATAAATGGCTAGAAACACGTAAATTTGCACCAACAATAAAAGCTCTAAAACACAAATTATCAGACTTTGCTGCCGCTGAGTTAAGTACCCAGCGTAAAAAATATGATAATTTTAATGAAGAGCAAGCCGAAATAATTAGTAAAAACCTAATTCAAAAAATAACAAATCATTTCGCACATCATTTAAAAGATAATACACTTTCTACAGATGATAGTTTGGAGTTTATTAAAAAAATATTCCAATTAGAAGAACAACACAAAATAAATGTCTAGAACAATAAGAATTGGCACACGCGATAGTGAATTAGCACTTTGGCAAGCCAAAATAGTAAAAAAACTACTAGAAGAGGCCGGCCACAAAACCATATTAGTACCTGTAAAATCCACAGGCGACCTTGTTTTAGATAAACCACTTTACGAATTAGGGATTACAGGTATTTTTACTAGAACTTTGGATATCGCTATGTTAAATGGTGATATCGATATTGCTGTACACTCACTTAAAGATGTTCCAACAATTTTACCAAAAGGTATTATACAAGCAGCAGTTTTAAAACGAGGTAATGTAAACGACACCTTAGTTTTTAACGATAATGAAGAATTTTTAGGAGCAAAAAAAGCAGTTATAGCAACCGGAAGTTTACGCAGGCGTGCTCAATGGCTAAATAGATTCCCAACCCATACCATTACAGATTTAAGAGGCAACGTAAACTCCCGTTTACAAAAACTACAAGACAGCGAAGATTGGAATGGTGCCATTTTTGCAGCAGCCGGTATTGGAAGAATAGGAATAAGACCAGAAGAGGCAATAAATCTCGACTGGATGATTCCTGCACCAGCACAAGGCGCAATCATGATTGCAGCTCTAGATGAAGACGACTTTATAAAAGAAGCCTGCGCTGAATTAAACCACAAGGAAACTGAAATATGTACCACAATCGAACGTACATTTTTAAACAAATTGGAAGGTGGTTGCACCGCTCCCATAGGCGCTTTAGCATATATTAAAGATGAAGAAATAAATTTTAAAGGTGTTTTATTAAGTCCAGATGGCACCAAAAGAATTGATGTAACCCGTGTTAAAAAACTAGGTGAACATAACGACATGGCTACATACTGCGCTAACTTTATTATAGAGCGTGGTGGCAAACGTTTAATGGACAAGATTAAAGAATCAGACAGAAAAACAAACGTTTACTCTACAAAAAGTTTCACGAAAGACCAACGTTTATTATTTCATGAAAAAGTAGTTCCTGAAAGCTCCGATTTTGTAAAAATAAGCTTAAATCGTATTCCACCACGAATATTAAAAAACGAAATTGAAAACGTAGTTATAACTAGCAAAAATGCTGTAGAATCCTTAACAACAAATTACTCAGCAATAGAATTACAGTTTAAAAATATTTATTGCGTTGGTAGAAGAACTAAACGTCTTATTGAAAATAAAATAGGTAAAGTAAAACATGCAGAAAAAAATGCAGAAAAACTAGCAAAATACTTAGTAGACCACATTGAAGGCACTAAAGTAACTTATTTTTGTAGTGATATTAGACTAGATGCTTTACCAAAAATTTTAGCCGAAAACAACATAACAGTAAACGAAATAGAGGCTTACCAGACAAAATATGACGGTATTACGTTAAACACTTCTATTGAATCTGCAATGTTCTACAGCCCATCAACTGTTGAAAGTTTTGTAAACGCAAATAAAACTAAAGTTATCGCATTTTGTATTGGCGAAACTACCGCAAAAGAAGCTAAAAAATATTTTAGCGATGTGAGAATAGCAAAAGTTCCAACTGTAGAAAGTGTGATTGAGTTGGTAAATAAACATTATATATAAAGTTTACAGACTACTAGCCGTTAGGTAACACAACTAACAACTGGTAATCTAAAACTAATAATCGAAACAATGATTAAAAACGATTTATTTTTAAGAGCATTAAAAGGAGAAACTGTAAACCGTCCACCCGTATGGATGATGCGCCAAGCAGGCAGATATCTTCCAGAATTTATGGAGATTAAGTCAAAATACGACTTTTTTACACGCTGCCAAACTCCCGAGTTAGCAAGTGAAATTACAGTGCAACCAATAAGGCGCTACGGTATGGATGCCGCTATTCTATTCTGCGATATTTTAGTTATACCACAAGCCATGAATATTGAGGTACAAATGAAACCCAATTTCGGACCTTACCTACCAAACCCTATTCGTTCTCAAAAAGATGTAGATAATGTAATTGTACCCGATGTAAAAGACGCACTAAATTACGTATACGAAGCTATAAAAGTAACTAAGGAAAAACTTAATGATGACATTCCACTAATAGGTTTTGCTGGCTCCCCATGGACTATACTTTGTTATTGCGTACAAGGCCAAGGCAGCAAAAACTTTGATAAGGCCAAAGAGTTTTGTTTTACAAACCCAATGGCGGCACATCAATTACTACAAAAAATAACAGACACCACCATTGCTTACCTAAAGGAAAAAGTAAAAGCAGGATGTAATGCGGTACAAGTCTTCGATTCTTGGGGAGGCATGCTATCCCCTGTCGACTATCAAGAATTTTCATGGCAATACATACAGCAAATTATTGATGCCTTAAAAGACGAAACCCCTGTAATTGCATTTGGTAAAGGCTGCTGGTTTGCACTAGGCGACATGGCCAAATCTGGAGCATCTGCTTTAGGTGTCGATTGGACCTGCTCTGCAAAAAATGCACGTTATTTAACAGGTGGTAATATAACCTTACAAGGTAATTTTGATCCTACACGGCTATTTTCCCCACCGGCAGAAATTAAGAAAATGGTACACCAAATGATTAACGATTTTGGTAAAGACAAATACATCGTAAACCTTGGCCATGGCATTTTACCAAACATAGGTCTAGATAACGCCAAAGCATTTATCGATGCTGTTAAGGAATACGGTAATTAAAAACAATTTGAGCGTTACCCACTTTTTATATCATATTTCAATCTCGATTAAAAAGTAGGTCCCGCTTTCGGCAGTCGCTTTTTTGTGTTGCATAGGCGCAACAACACAAAAAGAGCTTCAACAAACGCCTCAATCCCTAACGCAAACAACACAATATAAAATAATCAACACTAATTTAGGTTTATAATACCACTATAAATCGTTTCATTTTCGTTTACTTTTTGTTAGGAAAATTAACCTTAAAGGTATACTAACTAGTTTTAACTTCAATTAGTCAGAAAATAATTCCATTTATTTACACAACGTTATAAACCTAAATTGGTTAAAGACCTAAAATTAATAATTATTGAAAAACACACAATAAACCCTAATAATATGCCCAATAAATTTAAAGCGTTAGTAAAAGAATACAGCTTATTAAAAAAAGGTTGGAGTCCGCAGCAAAATTTATTTTATGGGTTTTCCACCTACATATTACTTGGCTTTGTATTACTAGCTTTACCCATATCCCAAAAAGAAAGTGTAACCTTTTTAGATCATCTTTTTATATCAACCTCAGCGGTATCCACCACAGGCCTAGTAACCATTTCAATATTCGACACCTACAATATCTTCGGGCAGTTTATTATTATGGCATTAATACAGCTTGGCGGTATCGGATATTTATCTTTCACCACTTTTATGTTATTATCCACCACAAAAAAAATGACCTTTTGGCATAAAAAAATACTATCTACAGAATTTACACTACCTAAAACTATAAAAATTACAGACTTCTTAAAGTCTGTAATCCTGTTTACTTTTATTATGGAATTTATAGGTGCTATTCTATTCTATATTGCTTTTAAAGAAGATAGCATCCCTTTTTTAGAAACGCTTTGGTCTGCCATATTTCATAGCGTAAGCACATTTTGCACCGCTGGATTTAGCCTATTCAATAGCGGCTTTACCCATTATATTGATGATGGTTTTGTAAACTTTATAATATCTATGCTCGCAATTTGTGGCTCTTTAGGTTTTATAGTTATTACTGATTTTGGTTTATGGGTAAAACATAAAGCCCACAAACTAAGCTTTACCACAAAAATAATACTCTATGGTTTTTTAATTTTACTAACCTTTGGCACCACATTCTTTTACTTTTTCGAGCCTTCAATATCTCAATTAGCTGCAAAGCCTCGTTTTCTAAGTTCCTTTTTTCAAACCATGACAGCCATGACAACAGTCGGTTTTAACACGGTAGATTTCGGGATGTTCTCCCAAGCCATGATGCTTATATGTATTTTCCTAATGTACATTGGCGCATCACCATCTGGTACAGCAGGCGGCATAAAAATAACAACATTAACAGCCGTTTTTGCTATTATGAAAAGTCAATTAAAAGGTAATAAACATATCACATTTTTAGGCCGAGAAATTCCTTTTGAAAGGCTTTACACAGCAATGTCTGCATTTATTTTTTATACTATTATAATACTACTTGGCACCTTTTTAATTACCATTACAAACAATTTAAAATTTGAAAATATCCTTTTTGAGGTTGCTTCGGCTCTCGGAACGGTAGGTGTTAGTACAGGTATTACTGCAGACATTAATACTTTTGGAAAAATAGTAATTATATGTATTATGTTTATAGGAAGACTTGGCGTACTTACTTTTGGATTAGCCATTTGGTCAAGAAATAATAAAGAAGAAAAGAACACCTTGCTAAAAGGCGATCTTGCTGTGTAAATATGATAAAAAATATTACTCTAGGAATTACCGCATACTTCAACGCATTTAATTTAATTTCCAAATTAAAACTTTGGAAATACTTTGCTATTCCTATGCTTATAAGTTTTTTTACTGCTATTTTAATATTTGGTGCGGCCTATACATTATCAGATAATATTGGTGGTTACATTTCAAAAATTTGGATTTGGGACTGGGGTCACAAAGCATTTACAAGCCTAAGTAATTTTATTGGCGGCCTAATCGTCCTGGTTGTTGGCCTCATTCTATTTAAACATATAATTATGGCGCTCTCTGCACCATTTTTAAGTCCTGTTTCAGAGAAAATTGAAATCCATTTTATGGGCAATAAGCAACACAACTACAGAGCAACAACATTTATAGAGCAACTCTCTCGAGGCATTCGAATTAATAGTAGAAATTTATTTAAAGAGCTCATTTTAACAATACCCCTATTACTATTAAAATTTATTCCTATAATTAATATATTTTCAACTATAATCCTTTTTACAATTCAAGCTTACTATGCAGGTTTTGGCAATATGGATTACACACTAGAACGCCATTTTAAATATAAAGAAAGTATAAAATTTGTTCGCCAAAACCGAGGTTTAGCCATTGGCAATGGCATAGTATTTATCCTATTTTTATTAATTCCAATAATTGGTGTTATTTTAGTACTTCCACTATCGGTAACTGCAGCTACAACACGAACTTTAGAAGTACTTCACCATAAAAACAAAATGGTAAATGCAACTTGATTTTAGTTTATATACCATAAGCTCAATCCAACAGAAGAATAGTTGGAACTTTTGTAATTTTGTAGGAACAAATTCAAACCACTTAAAAGTAGCAAACAACGCGAATTCCAAATGTACTAAAACAACTATCAACCCATTTATAGTATCTAAGAAAAAACTTTAAACATGGCGTTATACGATTTATACAAGTATATTAAGTAAAATTTAGCCTTATAAATAAACTAAAAGCTGTTAATACCAACTAGTGCCCAAACAGCATTAAAACGCTAATACACAAAACAATGAAAGACAAATTCTATAAATACCTGCAAAACTTACAAAATCGAATAACTTCGCGCCTTGAAACCTTAGACGGTAAGGCTAAATTTCAAGAAGATATTTGGAAACGACCAGAGGGCGGCGGCGGCCGTACTCGTGTTATTCAAGACGGTAATATTTTTGAAAAAGGAGGCGTTAACATCTCTGGTGTAGAAGGTAAGCTTCCAAAATCCATGCAAACTTATTTTAAAGTAGGCGATGTCGATTTTTTTGCTTGTGGCTTAAGTTTAGTTCTTCACCCAAAAAACCCTATGGTGCCAACTGTACATGCAAATTGGCGTTATTTTGAGATGTACGATAAGGATAAAAATATTATTAACAGCTGGTTTGGTGGCGGACAAGATTTAACCCCTTACTATTTATTTGAAGCCGATGCCAAGCACTTTCATCAAACTTGCAAAACAGCCTGCGACAAACACAATGCTGAATTCTACCCAAAATACAAAGCCCGTTGCGATGCGTACTTTTATAACTCGCATAGAAATGAAGGTCGTGGTATAGGCGGGTTATTTTTTGATTATTGTAAGGCTAATGACCAGATGACTATGGAAAACTGGTATGATTTTGTAACCGAAGTTGGCGATAGTTTCCTCGAGGCATACACCCCTATTGTAGAAAAAAGAAACAGATTACCGTATACTGATGCACAGCGTAAATGGCAAGAAATTCGTCGTGGTCGCTACGTGGAGTTTAATCTAGTTCATGATAAAGGCACATTATTCGGATTAAAAACCAATGGCCGCATTGAAAGTATTTTAATGAGTTTACCACCACATGTACAATGGGTTTACGACCACCATCCTGAAGCTGGAAGTGACGAGGAAAAATTAATTAAAGTATTACAGAATCCTATCGATTGGTGCGTTTAAACCATAAAGGAAACAACAGAAACGTTAAAAACACCTTAGTTTTAGTATAAATATAACTAACAACACAATTAGATTAAACGCTTAACACTAAATAAAATGGAATGCTACTGCGGAAGTCTAAAAACTTACAATAACTGCTGTAAAAAGGCGCATAACAACATAAAAGAAGCTAAAACAGCCGAAGCACTAATGCGCTCCAGATATTCTGCTTTTGTAATGGCTAATGGCGATTATTTAATGCATAGTCACCATGCATCAACCAGACCAACAACAGAAAAAACAGGAATTGTAAAATGGGCGAAATCTGTGGAATGGATAAAACTAGAAATTTTAAAAACAACTAAAGGAGGCCTTAACGATACTGAAGGTACAGTAACATTTCAAGCCTATTTTTACGAACAGGGAAAAGTAGATATTATTTATGAGAAATCTGCTTTTATAAAAGAAAATAACCATTGGTTTTACCTAGGCCTAAGTAAATAAAATAACTATTCCGTTTATTATAAATTAACAAGCGCTATTTTTAAGTAAATTAATAATGCAAATGCCAAAATACGACTCTCAAAATATGGTAAAAGTGCCCAATAAATACCCCATTTAAACAACTTAAATTTTAAATACCTAAAGCTTGTTACTTTACAAAATGGGTTTTAATGTTTAACTTTGTTTTTGATTTTTTTTTAACACAAAGACTTACTAGATTTTACAAAAAACTAGTTGGCCTACAAAACACAAAATCATGTTTCCATTACGAAGAAATAGAAGGTTAAGAACAACATCTGCTTTACGTGCTTTAGTTCGTGAAACCATAATTACACCAAACGATTTTTTAGTACCGCTTTTTGTGGTAGAAGGAAAAGGTGTTAAAGATGAAATTGCATCAATGCCTAATTACTTTCGCTACAGTTTAGATTTACTAGAACACGAAGTAAAATCGCTTTGGGCATTGGGCTTAAAATCTGTTTTGCTTTTTGTAAAGGTACCAGACAATTTAAAAGACAACATAGGTACCGAGGCTTTAAACCAAGACGGACTAATGCAACGCGCTATTAAAACAGTGAAAAATGTATGCCCAGACATGTTGGTAATGACAGATGTAGCTTTAGATCCATATTCCGTTTACGGGCATGACGGTATTATTGAAAACGGAGAAATAATTAATGATGATACCGCAGCGTTTTTAGCAGAGATGAGTGTTTCACACGCTAAAGCTGGCGCCGATTTTGTTGCACCTAGCGATATGATGGATGGGCGTATATTAACCATTCGTGAGGCTTTGGAAAATGAAGGTTTAATAAATACAGGTATCATGAGTTATTCTGCCAAATATGCCTCAGCATTTTATGGCCCTTTTCGTGATGCTTTAGATTCTGCTCCTGTAGATTTAATTGATATTCCGAAGGATAAAAAAACTTACCAAATGGATTTTGGCAACCGTTTTGAAGCCATAAGAGAAACAGAAATGGATATTAACGAAGGTGCAGATATTGTTATGGTAAAACCTGGTTTGTGTTATTTGGATATTGTTCGAGACATTAAAAACGCAGTAGAAGTTCCCGTTGCTGTCTACCAAGTTTCAGGAGAATATGCTATGCTAAAAGCTGCTGCCGAAAAAGGTTGGCTAGACCATGATGCTGTTATGATGGAGCAAGTAACATCTATAAAACGTGCTGGTGCAGACATAATAGGAAGTTATTTTGCTAAAGATGTGGTAAAATTAATTTCATAAATACTATTTTCCGCAGTCTTAAAAAAACTAAGTTTTAATAGCGATAAATGTAAACCCCAAATTTTAATTCTCTAAAGTATTAGTTAATTTTTAACATACTAGAAAAAATCACTTTTAGTATTATAATTTATCAAACTTTTAAAACAATTTTTATCTTTTAAAACAGTAAACGTTTAACTTATTCATGCACATGAAGGGTATTTATAACTTATAATAAAAAGACACCAAACACTAATAGAATAACTTATTTTAAAATTAAAAGCGTATTATTTATCTTATAAAAAGAAATAATTTAGTTAAATTGATTTTGTAAATTAGCATAATAACTAAATAACTTTTAATGGGTACATTATTATTCTGGGCAACCATCTCTATTTTCTTTTCTTTTTTGTGTTCTATTCTTGAAGCCGTTTTATTAAGTATTACGCCAACATTTATAAATGTTAAAAAACAGGAAGGCAAAGACTATGCATTAACTTTAGAAATGTTAAAAAAAGATGTAGACAAACCACTTATTGCCATATTAACACTAAATACAATTGCCCACACTTTGGGTGCGATGATGGTAGGTATTGAAGCGGAAAAACTACCTTACGATTTATCTATCGGAGGCATAAATTCTGTTGGAATAGTTTCTGCAATTATGACTTTTTTAATTTTAGTAGCTTCAGAGATTATACCAAAAACTATTGGAGCAACCTATTGGAAGCTGTTAGCTAATTTTACTTCAAAAGCATTAACTGTATTAATATTCCCATTAAAATGGACAGGAATTTTGTGGCTTCTACAACTAACCACTAAATTAATTGGAGGTAAAGGACACGGTAGCGTTTTGAGTAGAGAAAGCTTTATGGTAATGACTGATATGGCCCACCAAGAAGGGCTATTTCAAGAAAGTGAAAGTAAAATTATTAAAAATCTTTTAACCTTTAAAGAAGTTCTTGCCAAAAATGTAATGACGCCAAGAACGGTTATGAAAACCGAAAACGAAATAACTACAGTCGAAGATTTTTTTAACAGAAACTTAAACATACGCTTTTCTAGAATTCCTGTTTACACTAATAACTCCGATAACATTACCGGGTTAGTACTTAAGGATGAAGTTTTTAAAGAAATGGCACTAAAAAATGGTTCTAAAAAATTATCGGAACTAAAAAGAGATATTATTGTTATTGATAGAAACTTAGCTATTCCCACGCTTTTCGAAAAATTAGTTGCCACCAGAAACCATATGGCATTGGTTGTAGATGAATATGGCTCTGTTAGTGGGTTAGTAACTATGGAAGATGTTATTGAAACGCTACTTGGTCTAGAAATTATGGACGAAAGTGATACCATATCGGATTTACAAGTACAAGCTAGGAAAAATTGGGAATCTCGTGCTAAAAAACTAGGTATACTTGACGACACAACAACCGAATAATGGCAACTTGCATTATTAACTCACCTTTAGGGTTTACTAAAATTATTGGTGATGAAAATGGGATTACAAACATCACAATAAGCAATTCAAACGAAAAAATATCAGACATAATTCCAGCAACCTTAGCGGAATGTGTAATACAGTTACATGCGTATTTTGAAGGTACTCGTAAAAATTTCGATTTAAAATTAAATCCTAGCGGCACTACCTTTCAAAAAAAAGTTTGGGCCAAACTAGCCGCTACGCCTTACGGAAAAACAGCATCGTATTTAGAACTTACAAAACACTTGGGAGACCCTAAAGCCATAAGAGCAGTAGCTAATGGTAAAAACCCATTATGGATAGTTATACCCTGCCACAGAATTATTGGTAGTAATGGTGTATTAACTGGATACGCAGGCGGACTACACCGTAAAAAATGGTTATTACACCATGAAAACCCATATAGGCAACTCACGATTTTTTAGTATGTATAAAACTATAGCCAATATTGCAAAAAAGCTTTTTACCAATGCCCAAATTTATAAATATGGGTTTAATTGGTCGCCCATGTACAAACGTACTACAGGAAAAATTATAAAAGTTTCTACAAACCTACACTACGTAAAAATTAAAATCCCATTAAGTTGGAAAAACAGAAACTATGTGGGCAGTCTTTTTGGGGGTAGTATGCTCTCTGCTACCGATCCTATTTATATGATTCAGCTTATAAATATTCTTGGCAATAATTATGTGGTTTGGGATAAATCTGCTACTATTAATTATAGAAGACCAGGAAGAGAAACGCTATTCTGTGAATTTATTTTTTCTTCTGAAGATATTTTAAAAATTAAAAAAGACGTTACCAACAAAAGTGAAATTGACATTATAAAAACAACAAACATTGTAACCAAAGCTGGAGTTGTTATTGCCGAACTTAGCAAAACTATTTATATTGCTGATAAGAATTTCTACAACGTGAAAAGAAAGCGAAAAGCTAAAACTAATAAGTAGTTAAATTAGAAACCACTTATGTAAATTGCTTTTTTTATTCGCAATGAATTATCTTATCTTTAGTTCTTACAATAAACTAAACGCATGAAATTCTTAAAAAAAATTTTAAAATGGTTAGCAATTCTAATTGGAGGGCTAATACTTGTATTGTACGTTACAGACACCGATTACCTTATAAAAGCCGTAAGAACAATATATTTACAAGGTCATACAACAGCTTATTTAGAGGACTATAAGAAGTTTGACAACCAAGTAATTAAAAACGGTACACCTCAGCCCTGGCCAAACCATAAAAACTATAATGCCGCTAAAGCAACTAAAACGTTAGACTCCATAAACAGAACAAATGGCACAATTGCTTACCTTATTATAAAAAATGATAGTATTTGGTTTGAAAACTATTACGATGGTTTTAATGAAAACTCGCAGTCCAATTCTTTTTCCATGGCAAAAAGTTACGTTAGCGGGTTAATGGGTAAAGCCATTATGGAAGGGCATATTAAAAGTTTAAACCAACCCGTTAGCGATTTTATTCCAAGTTTTAATAAAGGTTTAGCAGCCAAAATGACTGTTGGAGACTTATCTAGCATGGCATCGGGCACAAACTGGGAAGAAGCTTACTACTCGCCACTCTCCATAACCACACGTGCTTATTTTGACGATAATTTAGAAAAAGTGGTGCTCGGATTAAAAGTTATTGAAGAACCTGGGCAGCGTTTTAAATATGCGAGCGGCGACACCCAATTGTTAGCTATGGTTATTGAAAAAGCTACGGGTAAAAAACTGTACAATTATTTAACCGAAAGCTTCTGGAAGCCTTTAGGATCAGACAACCCAACATTATGGCAAGTAGATAGTAAAAGTCATGATTTAGTGAAAGCCTATTGCTGCATTGCTAGTAATGCTAAAGATTTTGCACGCTTTGGCAAACTTTATAAAGACCATGGTAAATGGAACGGCAAACAAATTTTAGACTCTACTTTTGTTGCTAAATCCATTAAGCCCGTTCATAATGGAGGCGATGCTTACGGTTATGGTTGGTGGCTACAAACTATTGGAAATAAAAACTTTTTTATGATGCGTGGGCACTTAGGGCAATATGTTATAGTTGAGCCTGATGATAATGTTATTATTGTAAGATTAGGACACTCCAAAGGTAATAACAAACAAGTTGGGTCTTTTACAGCAGATATATCCACTTACATTGCAGAAGCTTATAAAATGCTAAATAAATGATCTCGAAACTAAATCTTGAAAACATTCTGTTTCTAGATATTGAAACCGTTCCTGAAACACAGTATTTTAACGATTTAGATGCTACTACAAAAGCCCTTTGGGAAGAGAAATCGAAATATCAAAGAAAAGAAGATTTTACAGCAGAAACATTTTACAATCGTGCAGGAATTTGGGCAGAATTTGGGAAAATAGTTTGTATTTCCGTTGGCTATTTTACAGTTCAAGATAATTTAAAAAAATTTAGAGTCACTTCTTTTTATGGCGATGAAATTAAGATATTAAAAGATTTTAAAAACCTATTAGCAATACATTTTAACCAACCAAAACATTTACTTTGTGCGCATAATGGCAAAGAATTCGATTTCCCATATATTGCAAGACGCATGATTATAAAAAATATAGAATTACCAGATAAACTTAACTTATTTGGAAAAAAACCATGGGAAATACCACATTTGGACACCCTTGAATTATGGAAATTTGGTGATTATAAAACGTACACCTCATTAAAACTTATGACGCATGTATTGGGAATACCATCACCAAAAGACGATATTAATGGTAGTGAAGTGTTTCAGGTTTATTATGAAGATCAAGAAATAGATCGTATTGTTACCTATTGCGAAAAAGATACTATTGCAGTAGCTCAAATATTTCTGCGACTAAGAGGCGATGCTATTTTAACTAATAAAGACATTATACATATTTAAATATATAATAAAAACATATAGTGTGGATTCTAACAATATATTTAGAGCCTTTTAAAACCTATAATATATTAACACTAGTAAACGAGTACATTATAAAACGCACTTTAAAACAATTCAATTTAAATAATGAAAGAAACCCCGATTTTAAAAGTTAAAGAACTATCTATTTCCTTTAGTAACAAGCAGGTTATTCATAATATTTCTTACACTTTAAACACTAATGAAATTTTAGGAATTGTTGGTGAATCGGGCTCTGGTAAATCGGTTTCTTCATTAGCTATACTTGGCCTTCTTCCTAAAAATATTTCTAAAATAAATTATGGAAGCATAACATTTAAAAACACAGACTTAACACAGCTTACACCAAAGTTATTTCAGAATATAAGGGGTAATAAAATTGCTATTATTTTTCAAGAACCTATGAGTTCCCTTAATCCATCAATGACATGCGGAAAACAAGTTGAAGAAATTTTATTACAACATACCAACTTAACAAAAAAACAGGCAAAGGAAGAAACTATTTCCCTATTTGAAAAAGTAAAACTTCCTAATGCATTACGTGTTTACAACGTTTATCCACATGAGATTTCTGGCGGGCAAAAACAACGCGTTATGATTGCTATGGCTATTGCCTGCAAACCAGATATTTTAATAGCAGACGAACCAACAACGGCACTAGATGTTACCGTACAAAATGAAATTATTAGTTTGTTAAAAGCATTACAAATAGAAACGAAAATGAGTATTCTATTTATAACTCATGATTTGGCATTAATTTCTGAAATTGCCAATCGTGTTTTAGTCATGTACAAAGGGCAAATTGTGGAGCAAGACACAGTTACTAATATTTTTAAAAACCCAAAACATAATTATACTAAAGCATTAATAAATTCTAGACCATCTTTAAATAATAGACTTAAAACCTTACCAACTATTCAAGATTTTTTAGATGATAATATAAGCAACGTAATAATTACCGAGGCGCAACGCAAAAATAATCACAAATTATTATATAGTAAACCACCACTTTTAGAAGTTATTAATATTGAAAAGGCTTACTTAACCCAATCGGGATGGTTTACAAAACCTAAATATTTTAAGGCAGTAAACAACGTAAGTTTTAAGCTTTTTGAAGGCGAAACATTGGGTTTAGTAGGAGAATCTGGATGTGGTAAATCCACCTTAGGTAACGCTATTCTGCTACTAGACAAGGCAACATCTGGAACTATTTTATATAAGGGTGTTGATATCACAAAGCTTTCTAGATCTGCAATAAAAACATTACGAAAAGAGATACAAATTATTTTTCAAGATCCGTATTCATCATTAAACCCAAGAATACCTGTTGGCGAAGCTATTATGGAACCCATGCGAGTGCATAAACTATATAGCTCCAATAAAGAAAGAAAAGAAAAAGCAATTGCTATTTTAAATCGTGTAGGCCTATCTGAAGCGTATTTTAATCGCTACCCGCATGAGTTTTCTGGTGGCCAGCGCCAGCGTATAGGTATTGCTAGAACTATTGCTTTACAACCTAAATTAATTATTTGTGACGAATCGGTTTCTGCCCTAGACATATCCGTACAAGCACAAGTACTAAACCTACTTAACGAACTGAAACACGATTTTGGATTTACCTATATATTTATTTCTCACGACTTAGCTGTAGTTAAATACATGTCCGATCAATTATTAGTTATGAACCAAGGAAAGATTGAAGAGTTAGATGATGCAGATCGCATTTATAACCACCCGAAAAAAGCATACACTAAAAAACTAATTAATGCTATTCCGAAAGGCATGTGATGCGGTATGATTAAACAAAATACCATTGAAACATATAAATAACCGGAAGCTATTTAAAAAGCACGTAAAATTAGTTTTTGCTAATGTTATATAGAAAGAAACACCACAAAACCAAACAATGACAAGGTGTTCCTTTGAATAGGTATAACAAAAAAGTATCGGTTTACACTAAGCATATTAAGTTTATGGCAGATTTGGGAATATACTAGTCTTATAAACTTAGGGCTCTCAAATTTAACATAAAAAATACATTAAATCGTTTATAAACATATATTTTAGATGAAAAGCATAATTATTTAACAAATAAGTATTACTAATAGTTAATAAGGTGCCCGTTATACTATACATTATTCAAATATCCATTTCTGGAATATCGCCATTAATAATCAAATCACCTTCCGTAGCCGCTTTAATAGTGTCCACAGATACGCCTGGAGCACGTTCTAAAAGTTCAAACCCCTTTTCTGTTACTTCAATAACCGCAAGATTTGTTACTATTCTCTTTACACAAGCGACACCGGTTAATGGTAAGCTACATGTTTTTAAAAGTTTTGATGCACCCTTTTTGTTAGTATGCATCATAGCCACAATAATATTTTCTGCACTAGCGACTAAATCCATGGCACCGCCCATTCCCTTTACCATACGACCAGGAATTTTCCAATTCGCTATATCTCCATTCTGCGCTACTTCCATGGCGCCAAGAATTGTTAAATCGACATGTTTACCACGAATCATAGCGAAACTTAATGCAGAGTCGAAAAAGCTAGCTCCAGGTAATGTAGTAATGGTTTGTTTACCTGCGTTTATTACATCAGCATCCTCGTTACCAGCAAAAGGAAATGGCCCCATCCCTAAAACGCCATTTTCGCTTTGGAACTCGACCTCAATATCATCTCTAACATAATTGGCCACTAATGTAGGTATGCCTATACCAAGATTTACATAAAACCCATCTTGCACTTCTTTAGCTATACGTTTTGCTATACCTTTTTTATCTAACATTTTTATAATCGTTTTTAAATTATAACCAGCCTACTTAAAATTTTAATCGCGCTGTCTTACAGTACGCTGTTCAATACGCTTTTCGTACAGTTCGCCTTTAAATATGCGTTGTACAAATATACCAGGCACATGAATTTGATTGGGATCTAAAGCACCTAAAGGTACTAGTTCCTCTACCTCTGCTACTGTAATTTTTGCTGCACCACACATATTAGGGTTAAAGTTTCGTGCTGTACCTTTAAAAATTAAATTACCAGCCTCGTCCCCTTTCCAAGCTTTTACAAAAGCAAAATCTGCTTTAAATGCATGCTCCAAAACATACATTTTACCATCAAATTCTCGGGTTTCCTTACCTTTTGCTACTTCTGTACCGTAACCTGCTGGTGTGTATATTGCAGGAAATCCTGCTTGAGCAGCTCTACAGCGCTCTGCCAAAGTGCCTTGAGGAATTAACTCAACATCCAACTCACCAGAAAGCATTTGCCGCTCAAAAGCTTCGTTTTCGCCAACGTAAGACGCTATCATTTTTTTTATTTGCTTCTTTTGAAGTAGTAAACCCAAACCAAAATCATCAACCCCTGCGTTGTTTGAAATGCACGTTAAACCATTTAGCTCAAGTTTTACCAATTCTGCAATTGCATTTTCAGGAATGCCACTAAGGCCAAAACCACCTAGCATAAACGTCATGTTATGCCCAACTCCCTTTAAAGCGTCTTTTACATTTGGTACTTTCTTGTTAATCATAAACTTTAGCTTTTTCTCTTTTAATGTAAGAAAAATTAAAGTATTTGTTTAGTATATTTTAAAAAAAATATTTAAATTATTCAAAATTTAACACTAAAACACATAAGCCAATTTTAACAAAATAGTTGTGCTACCAAAATCGTTTATTGTTGAGTTTCTAAAAAAATTATGATTATTATTCTAAAGTCTAATTTATTTTTTATGGTACATTAGTCGTTATATTAAAATCTCCATGTTGCAGAAGCAAGAAAAAATCTAGGTTGTACCTGGTAATTTGTTTGAGAAAAGAATGAAGATGTGTTACTACTAAAACTAGCATTTTTTAAATTAAAAATATTATTAAGTCTTATATCAAAAGACCACTTATCATTATTTGATTTATACAGCATTGAAAAATCTGAAAGCGAACTAACTCCACCTAATTCCTGGCCAAAGTCTAAAATTTGGGTTTTACTTAAAAATCTAAATCGTGGGGTTAGCTTATAAACGAATTTTAAAAAATACTTATGGAAATTAAAACTGTTCTCTTCAACTACCCATTTATTTGAACTGGAGATAACAGAAGCAGATACACTAATATTTAATTTCCTAGAGCATACAATTCCTGCATCCAATTTCCACTGATTTGTTAGTAACTTGCTTTGCCCAAATTGATCGTTAACAGACAAAAAAGATTTACTTAATTGCGTTGAGTACGTTAAACCTAAATTTGTTTTGAACTTTGCAAAGTATTTATCTAAAAGAAAATTGGTGAATATAGATTCCATATTTCCAGATTGCACAAACTTTGTAGATACAATTTCATCCTGAAAGGAAAGGTTAGGAATAAAGGCATTAGATAAACGCTCCAAACCTAACTCCATACTAGATGTTAAATTAGTGTTTTCATTTTCCGAAATTTTTAGAGATGTTAAAAACAGGTCGCTTTTTTGCTGCATAGAAAAATCGGTCTGATATGAAACCGCAGAGCGATAATCTAAAAAAACACTTTGATTAAACAACTGATTGGGTTTTACAAAATTGTTTTCCGAACTTAATACGGTTTTAACCTTAATTTCTAAACTATTAAACAAATAATCCTCATAAGAGGCACCAAAAAGTGGCTCAAACAGCATCTTGTTAGAGCTCGAATTTTCAAATACCAAATTTACGCCACGTAACCTTGCAGAACCATTTAATGTAAATTTACTTAGTTCCTTTCTAATTTTAAATTCTGAATACATGTTCCTCAGTTCATACCGACTTAAGAACAGAGGCTTTAGTTCTAAAATAGATTTATTCCAACCTGAGTAAAATTTAATAGATGTGTTTTGAGAAAGTTTACCGTAAATATTAACATCTGCACCGATATTAAAACTACGCCAAAGAAATTGCTGTTTAAGGTTATCCAAAGCCCCACTGCTATACGTTATATCTAAAGATTCATCTAGATCATTATTGCCGAGCTTAAATTGAAACTCGCCAGCCCATTTATCATTTAGCTTGTAAGTATAAGTTGCTACAGTAAGCAATTTATGCTGTTCTATAGCATCCAATTGTGTCGCACTTATCAATGTTGTTTTATTAGTCGATTTAGTATTTGATGAGGCAGTTTTGTATTGAAATCTAATATTAAGTTCTTGATTTTTTCTAATAGCATAGTCCATTTTTAAATCCTGAAAAAACTCTTCTGGTCGCTGGATTTGCTTTTGAAATTCGTTTATTGATAATGTACGCCCATTAGGAAAGAGATACGAAAGGGTATCGGAAATAAAAAAGTTTAGATTA
Organism: uncultured Algibacter sp.; assembly: GCA_937958265.1. Lineage (GTDB taxonomy): Bacteria > Bacteroidota > Bacteroidia > Flavobacteriales > Flavobacteriaceae > Algibacter_B. Next base: position 41,916 of record CALGNX010000005.1, read on the forward strand.
TTATCGTAAAAATTAGTGAGAGAACGTATTTTTAGTTTTTCATTAGGCTTAAAAAGAACTGCATTTGAAATAAAAACACCATGGTGAAAAGTGAAGTCTTCTTGATTAAAAAAATCTGGTGGTGCCACGTTATTATTCAAAATATTTGTGGGATTTACAAATCCCTTTCCACCATTCTTACTATCAAGATAAGTTTCCAGGTCATAGGTTTCCAAATCAGTACCAATATTGTTTGTTTCGGCAATTGAAAAAAGTTTTATTTTTTTTAGATAGGATAGCAGTTCTGCTTTTAACTCGTATTTAGATTCAATACCAGCTCCCAATTTCGCTTTGCCAAAAATCGGTGCTTTAGCATTCTCATTCAGCTTTAAGTTGATAGCAATATCTTCTGATTGTTTTATACCGCGTAACAACCTTTTGTCGCTAAATTTTTTTAAAACCTCCACGCCTTCAAGCCAATCTGCCGATAAATTTTTACTCAATACTTTGTAATTATCCCCAGTAAGATCATCGCCATCCAATAAAATTTTTTTAATTTCATTTCCTTGGTATTTAATGGTTCCAGTTAAAGCATCAACTGAAACACCTGGCAACTTATGGAGAAGGTCCTCAACACTCTGTTCCGTACCGTCCCTAAAGTATTTCGGCCTGTAGGATATTGTATCGCCCTTAACTTCAATAGGCCTTCTATTTCTAACAAATACCTCCCGCAAACTATTTTCAGGTGCCAATTCCATAGTTATATTCAACTCCTGTAAGTAAACAGGTATTTTCCTAGCAACTGTTTCAAGACCTAACTTTCTAAATTTAACATTTATACTATCCTGTTCCGTATCATATTTTATAACGTACTTTCCCTCAGTATCAGACTGCCCAAAGGCGATTACATTGCCTTGAAATTCCTCCAAAACAACAACAACATTTTCCAATTTCTCATTTGAAATGTTTAGAATTTTTCCAGACAATATATTTTCTTGCGAATATATTAGTAATGGAAACAGCAATAAAACCACAATTATTGCTTTACATTTAATTGCAATTAAGTAAGACATGTAAACTAGATTTATATTGCTCTACTCAGTAATACTCAATTCTGTAACCACTCTTTTTTGTACAGTTTCCAATTCTATTTCCAAGTTAGGATGTTTCGCTTGAAGCTTTGCAAACTTTGCTTTGGTTGCCTGAAGGGATTTCTTCCATGATTCTTCAAGGCATAGAACAAAATTAGAATAAACTACCTGATTTTCTTCACCATTCTTTGATTTAACATTATTTTTCTTAACATTTAAAGAAAGATTAGTTAATTGAATTAAAACTTCTTTGCTTTTATCAGTAACCTCTAATATTAATCCTGGTAGTCCTTTGAATTTCCAGGGTCCAAAATTCACAGGAATATCAGTAGTGTACCACGCCACATACTTTCTACCTCTAAAATTTGTTGTTGCTTTATGGCACTTATAATTTGCTATTATTTTTACTTCCTTATAAAGCTTCCAATGGTGTGTTACCTTATCTTGGTACAAGATGGGTTTACCAGCCTCACAAAAATCTCTAACCTCAAGCATCGAACTTTTAATACCTGAAGTAATTGTATGGCCTATAGTATCTGTATAAACACGTTCAAATGCGTATTCGCCTCCAGATTCTTTTTTCTTAATATTCCAATTTTTAGAATTATTTTGCTTGCTTACAAATGTACTTATAGTTTCGCCAAAATATAGCTTACCTGTAAAGTAGAAATTATCTTCGGCTAATTTAATATCATACACAGCAATACCGTTTTGCGCATAAATAATTGCTGGTAAAATAAAAATAATAATAAATAGTTTTCTCATGTTTTAATTTTAACCTATTAATCGGGAGGAAAATTATAATCCTCCCGATTTATTTTAGCGTATTACATTTCAGCCAAAATTTCTAGAACTTCTTTGCATGATCCTTTAACTTTGAACCTATGTCCATCTGAAGTTTTTCCCCTAACTGTCATTCTACATCCATCATCTAAAACCAAAAGCTCTTTTTCTGCCATTTTTGTTATAGATGCATTGGCGGCAGAAGGAACTGCCAGTGAACTTAAAATTAATACCGTACTTAATACTAAATTTTTCATTATTAACTATTTAATTATCTAAAGTTATTTACTAAATCAAGCATTTATAATTATGCTCATTCAGTTTGCAGAATATCTGCTATAAAGTCTATTTACACCTTTAAATTTAATAGTCTGAGCTTAAACTTAAAAGCATAAAATAATTAGCGCTAATTTTGTTTCAACTTTTGTTTAAAGCAGAATTTTGAGTAGACTAAAACAAAATTTTGCGTTTAAAGCGCGGCAAACGTAAAAAAAAAAAGGTTAAGTGAAAGAAAATATGAAACTTTGTCCTAAATTATTTGAAGAGAAACAACATAATATTTTTAACAGGCTCCCTATTAACAAGTTAGACTACTCGCCGTGTCTCACTTAAAAAATAACGTTATAATTAAATGCTTTTATTTGTGCAATTATGTGCTACGCGTTAGGGATAGTAGTGGATAGCCCACAGCCCGACTTTTTAGGAGGTGCGCGGACTTGTAACGTATAGCCCGACCCTTTTTCGGGTAACGCCCAAATTATAGTTAATTTAAAAAACAATAACAACCTAAAACTATAAATGATATAATTTTAAGTTATCACTGTTTTGCCAGGGTGTATTTATAGTAGGCTAACCAAAATCTAAATCTTCTGGAGTTTCTTCTTTCGGGTTATCCTCTACATCGTTATTCTTAGTGCTTTTTGTACAGTCTAAATTTATTGATAATTTTGTTGGTTTTGTAAATTCTTGTGTTGAAATGTCTAGGTCTGGATTGGCATAACAACTTTTCATGTACAAGCCCCAAATAGGTAGCGCCATGGATGCGCCTTGACCATAGGTAATGGTTTTAAAGTGCACAGCTCTATCTTCGGCCCCAACCCAAACACCAGTTACTAAATTGGGCACCATACCCATAAACCACCCATCACTTTGGTTTTGAGTAGTTCCTGTTTTTCCTGCAATTGGGTTTGTTAACCCATACGGGTAACCTGTTATTATTTCTTTGTATTCTGCTCTGTAACCAGCCCAATTATGTCTTAACCGCGTACCAGAGCCACCTTGCGTTACACCTTCCATAAGGTTTACTGCTACATAAGCAGTCTCTTCGCTTACAACATCACGTGTTTCTGGTTTAAATTGGTATAATAATGTACCATTTTTATCTTCTATAGTAGTTACCATTACCGGTTTAGTGTACACGCCTTGGTTGGCAAATGCAGCATAGGCGCCTACCATTTCGTAAACGCTAATATCTGGCGTTCCTAAGGCTATGGATGGTACAGGTAATACTTTGGATTCTACGCCTAATTTTTTTACTAAATCGACCACTGTTTGCGGCCCAACTTTATCCATTAACTGGGCTGTAATCGTGTTTACAGAATTTGCTAAAGCACTTTTTAGAGTTCGTGTACCCCCGTAATCATCGCCCGAATTTTTTGGGCACCACTCTTCTGTATTACCATATTTATTGGCCTCTATACAAAATGGAACATCTGGAAACTCATCACATGGAGAGTAATGTAATTGATCGATAGCAGCAGCATAAACAAAAGGTTTAAATGTAGAGCCTACTTGGCGCTTACCCTGCTTAACCATATCGTATTGAAAATGCCTATAATTAACACCACCAACCCAAGCTTTTACATGCCCCGTTTGCGGGTTCATGGACATCATTCCTGTTCTTAAAAACGACTTATAATAACGCATGGAATCCATAGGTTTCATAAGTGTATCAACCTCGGAGGCTTTACCATTTTTCCAAGCAAAAACAGTCATTTTAGTGGGTTTATTAAAAGATTTTATAATGTCCTTATCTGCTTTTTTTAAATCGTATTTCATGTGCCTCCAACGCTCGGACTGTTTTATACTTCTGTTTAACAAAGCTTTTATTTCCTGGGCTTCCAATTCTAGAAAAGGTGTTGTTGGGTTTCTTTTAGGTGTATTTTGGTTAAAAAACTCGGCTTGCAAGCGTGGCATGTGTTGTTGTACTGCGTTTTCAGCATAGGTTTGCATGCGCGAATCAATGGTGGTATATATAGTTAAACCGTCGTTGTACAAATTCCATTTTGTACCGTCTGGCTTGGGGTTGTTTTTAATCCAATCCTTCATAAAACCATCTAAATACCCTCTAAAATAAGTAGCAATACCTTCGCGATGAGATTCTGGCGAGTAGTTTAAATCCAAATCTGTTTTTTGCAGAGAATCTTTAGTTTTTTCATTTAAATACCCATATTTCTCCATCTGCGACAAAACCACATTACGCCTATTTTTTACACCCTCGGGGTTTCTTCTCGGGTTGTATAAGGCAGAATTTTTAAACATGCCTACAAGCATGGCAGATTCTTTAACGCTTAAGGCTTTAGGCTCTTTCCCAAAATAAATTCTTGCAGCACTTCTAATACCATCGGCATTGTTTAAAAAATCGTAAATATTAAAATACTGGGCAATAATTTCTTCTTTAGTGTACTGGCGCTCTAAACGGGTGGCTATAATCCATTCTCTTATTTTTTGAGATAGCTTTTCTACAATATTTGCTTTTTCTCTACTATGAAATAGCTGCTTTGCTAATTGCTGCGAAATGGTACTTGCGCCACCTTTTTTACCAAGATAAACCGCTGCCCTTAAAGTACCTCTAGCATCAATACCAGAATGCTCCCGAAAGCGTGCATCTTCGGTTGCTATTAAAGCTTCAATAAGGTGTTTTGGCAACTCGTTAAAACTTATGGGTGTTCTATTATCGTTAAAATAAAATTTACCTAAAGTTTTACCATCAGAAGACATAATTTCGGTGGCTAAATTAGTTCTAGGGTTTTCCAGTTGTGTGTGGTCTGGCATTTCTCCAAACACGCCCCACGAGGCTAATAAAAACAATAAAACTACCGCTAATATACCCGATAAAAAGACAATCCAAAACCAACGTACGTATTTTGAAAAATCTTGAATTCCTTTGGTTTCTTTTCTCGTTTTTGCCATTTTTTAAATCCCTTAAGCACTAAATACATTGCGTATTTAAAGTTATGTAATTTATTTTATAATTGGGTTTTCAATTCTAAATCCTACATCGGTAATACCCTCTAATTGCACAACACCATAAACTTTGCCACTTTCCCGCATGGCGTGTTGAATATTTACGGTGTATGTGCCGCCCTCATTAAAAATAACGTTTTCCTTATACCACAATTTATTTTCCTTTACACTACTGTTGCCAGATCCTAAAAATTTTCCGTTTGGTTCTGCCATACGATACTCTAAAGTATCTGTAACTGTTTTACCATGCGGAAAGACCATTTCTACAATTAAAAATAAATTACTGTATTTGTATGCGCTTGTATTTCTTAAATTAACAAACAAATTATATGCATTGGTAGAATCTGGCGGGTTTACATTAAAACTAACTACGCTGTCCTTGTGCCATGTGTTTGGTAGCGGCTTATATACATCGAATACCCGATTAGAATCGCAAGAAACCAAGGCAACCGTAACCATAAAAAAAAGCAATTTACTTCTCAACATTTTTAGTGTTTTGTGGTTTTCTTTTATTGTTTTTTCTCCGCTTATTTTTGGCAGTAGTTTTATTAGGTGTAGCACGCTTGTTAGACGTTTCATCTTTACCATTTGTTACCGTTCTATTAGGCTTTTGGGTCCTATTTCCCTGCCCACTTCTGCGCTTATTAGATTTACGTTTAACGTTACGCTTCGGATTATCAAAACGTGTTAAACTATCTTGGCCAACAACATTCTCAAAAACCTCTTTAGTATCTTCTTCAGCAATTTCCAAGGCATACATCTCAAGGCTTGCTACTTTTTTCTTTTGTTTATTTACTGCAATAATCTCATTGGCTTGAGTGGTTGTTATTTTATGCCAGTTCATCCATTCGCCCTCGTAGGCAAACCACATATGCCCTTTAAAAATATCGGTTTTTTGACATACGGCTGTACCTTTTTCCGTGTATAATTTTACATCTGTTTTAGGAAAACTCTTTAAAGCATCTAAATACGTATCAAGCTCGTAATTTAAACAACACTTAAGTTTACCGCATTGGCCTGCCAGTTTTTGTGGGTTTAAGGATAATTGTTGGTAACGTGCCGCAGAAGTACTTACAGACCTAAAATCTGTTAACCAAGTAGAACAGCATAACTCGCGACCACAAGAACCAATACCACCCAATCGGGCTGCCTCCTGCCTAAAGCCTACCTGGCGCATTTCTATACGCGTTCTAAACTCGCGGGCAAAAACCTTTATTAACTCACGAAAATCCACACGCTCTTCAGCAGTATAGTAAAAAGTTGCTTTACTGGCATCGCCTTGAAATTCGATATCCGAAATTTTCATTTGAAGTTTCAAATCAATAGCAAACTGGCGCGCCTTAACCTTCATAGGCTCCTCTTTATCGCGCGCAGCAGACCAAATATCAATATCCTTTTGGTTTGCCTTGCGGTAAATTTTTAAAGCATCTTTGGCGTTTTCTTTAATATTTTTGCGTTTCATTTGTACACGCACCAACTCGCCCGTTAAAGTTACCATACCAATATCATGACCTGTTGCGGCCTGTGTGGCCACAAGATCACCAATACTTAGTGTTAAATTTTCAGTATTATTATAATATTCCTTTCTACCATTTTTATAACGTACTTCAACCCAACTAAAAGGTTTTTCCCCGTTTGGTAACGACATATTTGATAACCAATCGAAAACGGTTAATTTATTACAACTATCTGTACCACAAGTACCGTTGTTTTTGCAACCCTTTGGAGAGCCGCCATCTTTAGTGGAGCAACTTGCGCAAGCCATATATTTTATATAAATTGATTCCTAACAGCACAAATACACTGCAGGAAGATGATTAATAACTCTTTTTAAATCGTATAGTATCTAAAAATCGAATACCGAAATTTAATTAAAATAATTTTAATTAAAAACTATATTAATGGTGGTAAATATAAGGTTATTATAAGAGATTGTAAAGTTTAGAATTCCTAAATTAAAATCAACCTTCAATTTAAGTTTTATAACACTGGCACAATAAATTTTATAAAGAAACAAGATATTAACACAGCATAAATTAGCCCTACCATTTTGTGTGGCTTAGAAGACTCAACACCTTTACCATAAATTTTATTATGAAGTAAAAAATACTACTTTAAAGTATAAAACAAAATGCCTAAAAAAAACCAAATAAAATAATATGCAATTAAATTTTGTATAATTTAAACCCCGTTATACCTAAAAAGCTTGAGCTCGAGTTTATGATTTGTTTGGAAATTTATCAAAAATATTTCTCAAATCTTTCTTGTGCGGCAAATGGTCTGCACGCCCTTTCTTAAAAATATCATTACTATTAGCCTGCCCTTTTCTAAGTTCCTTTTGGGCTTCAAAAGGCAATGCATGTATAGTTTTACAAGCTTCAGAGCAGCAATTATTCATTTCTGCCTTACAAGTCTCACACTGTATAAATAACAGGTGGCACGCATCGTTTGCACAATTGGTATGCGTATCAAAAGGACTTCCACATTGGTGGCACTGCGCAATTACATCGTCACTAATACGTTCGGCGCGCCTATCATCAAAAACAAAATTCTGACCCATAAATTTATTTTCTAAACCCTGGTCCTTAACTTGCCTTGTATACTCTATAATCCCGCCTTCTAACTGAAATACATTCTTAAAACCCTTGTGTTTAAAATAAGCACTAGCCTTTTCACATCTTATACCACCGGTACAATACATAACCAAATTCTTATCGTCCTTATGGTTTTTTAAATCATCTTCAATAATATCTAGCGACTCCCTAAAAGTATCAACATCTGGCGTTACTGCGTTTTTAAAATGCCCAATTTCACTCTCATAATGGTTTCGCATATCCACCAAAACAGTATCATCATCATCTATAAGCATATTAAACTTTTCTGCATCAACATGCACACCAATATTGGTAACATCAAAAGCATCATCATTCAAACCATCGGCCACAATTTTATGCCGCACTTTAATTTTCAGCTTTAAAAACGACATATTATCCTGGGCTACAGCAATATTCAAACGAATATCCTTAAGAAAATCGATAGTATCCAAATATGCTTTAAAATCATTAAAGCGCTCTGCAGGTAAAGACAATTGTGCATTAATACCTTCTTTAGCCACATAAATACGCCCTAAAACATCCAACGCATGCCAGGCTATAAATAGTTTATCTCTAAATTTTTGAGGGTCTGAAATTTTCGCATATTGGTAAAACGATAGTGTTAAGCGATCTTTACCAGCTTTCTCAATTAACGCAGTGCGCTCCATGGCGCTTAATTTATTGTACAGTTGCATGCTATACTAATTTTAAGGTTATAAAGTTATTTTAAGCACAAATATACAACATCTAAACACTATTAAAAATTTGGGCGCTACCACAAGGGTCGGGCTTTACGTTACAAGTCCGCGCACCTCCAAAAGTCGGGCTGTGGGCTTTTCTCTACAATCCCTAGCGCAAAAACATGTACCAACCCATTAACTAGAATTAAACATAAAGCCAACTTAGTTAAGGGGTTAACACTGTAAAACATAAATAATTAAAAACAAGCTTCATTTATTTCAACATATAATAAGTTTATCCTTTTTATTGTTGAAAATTATTATTGTAGCCCGAGAAAAGATATAGTATTTTAGCATATATTTTCACAGAAAAAATAAAAAAAAATGAGCACCGACAAAGAGAAAGAATCAAAACTAAAAGCATTACAACTCACCTTAGATAAACTAGACAAAGCTTACGGAAAAGGAACCGTAATGAAAATGAGCGATTCTGCCATAGTAGATGTAGAATCCATACCATCAGGCTCCTTAGGGCTAGATATTGCTTTGGGCGTTGGTGGTTATCCGCGCGGTCGTGTTATTGAAATTTATGGACCAGAGTCCTCTGGTAAAACAACCTTAACATTACACGCCATTGCAGAAGCACAAAAAACAGGAGGTATAGCAGCATTTATTGATGCCGAACATGCCTTCGATCGTTTTTATGCTGAAAAGCTAGGTGTTGATATTGATAATTTAATTATCTCGCAACCCGATAATGGCGAGCAAGCCTTAGAAATTGCCGATAACTTAATCCGCTCTGGCGCTATTGATATTGTTGTTGTAGATTCCGTTGCTGCCTTAACTCCAAAAAGTGAAATTGAAGGCGAAATGGGCGACTCAAAAATGGGACTTCATGCGCGACTTATGTCTCAGGCACTAAGAAAACTTACCGCCTCCATAAGTAAAACAAACTGTACCGTTATTTTTATTAACCAATTACGTGAAAAAATTGGCGTTATGTTTGGCAACCCAGAAACAACAACAGGTGGTAATGCACTAAAATTTTACGCCTCTGTACGTTTAGATATAAGACGATCCACACAAATAAAAGGTACAGACGGTAATGTAATGGGTAATAAAACCCGTGTTAAAGTGGTAAAAAATAAAGTAGCACCACCTTTTAGATTAGCCGAATTCGATATTATGTATGGCGAAGGCGTTTCTAAAGTAGGTGAAATTTTAGATTTAGCAGTAGAGCACGAAATTGTAAAGAAAAGCGGATCATGGTTTAGTTACGACGAAACTAAACTAGGGCAAGGCCGAGATGCTGTAAAAGTAATTATTAAAGATAATCCAGAACTTATGGACGAGCTTGATGGCAAAGTAAGAGCCATAGTAGCCGAACAGCAACAACAGTAATCCTGCCAAAAACACAAACTATTTAAAATCCCGTTAATTCGGGATTTTTTTTTTGCTTAACCTCATCCTTTACTTTCCTCAGCCAGCAATATTAAGTTTTCACAAACTCCAAACACCCAAAAACTAAGCTACTTTTTTAATATATCTTCAAAAATAACAAGCCATAAATTACTTAAAACAAAACCCTACGCAACCTTTATATAATTATTGCATCTTACTTAAAAACACGATCCCAAAATAAAGAACAACAAAAGCCAACACACGTATTAAACTAATAAACAACAACTTAATAAAATATTAAGCACACTAAATTATTACATCCCTCAATTAATTTATTATGAAAAAGATACTATTTCTTTGTTTAACTCTTGTAATTTTCTCATCTTGTAGTATAAATAAAGACAACACAACTTTTAGTGTTGAAATTTTAGCAGTTGAAAGCGTAGATATTCCTGATACTTTTGAATTGGGCGAAACCTACCCTATTACTGTTTCCTATTTACGACCAACGACATGCCATTCATTTAAAGAATTCTATTATTTAAAAGAAAATAATGAACGTACTGTAGCACCAATAAATTATGTCTTTGAAGACGACACGTGCGAAAACACGCAAAATAACACCTTAACAGAATCTACTTTTAACTTTAAAGTTACTAGTAATGGATCTTATATTTTTAAATTTTGGCAAGGTAAAGGCACAGACGGCGAATCGCAATTTTTAGTTATTGAAGTACCAGTTATTCAACTATAATTAATACTTGTTAAACCTCTATTTAAATTGAGTTTAGAAAAACTTATTAAAAACTGCAAAGCTAATAACACTAAGGCACAGGGTGAGTTATACCAACTCTACTCAAATAAATTATTTGCTATTTGTTTAAAATATTCACGTAATTATGCCGAAGCACAAGATAATTTACAAGACGCATTTTTAATTATTTTTAAAAAAATAAATCAATACGAAAATAAAGGTTCTTTTGAGGGTTGGATAAAACGCATAACCATAAACAACATATTACAACGCTACCGAAAAGATAAAGTTTTTGACATTATAAATGAAAACACTGCAAAAGACATTGAGATTGAAGTAGATGAAGACACTGTTTCTATTGATTTTCTTTTAAAAATCATACAAGAATTACCAAATAGATACCGATTAGTTTTTAATCTTTACGTTTTAGATGGCTACTCTCATAAACAAATAGCGAAGCTTTTAGATATAAACATAGGTACATCAAAATCGAACTTAGCAAGAGCTAGACAAATTTTAAAACGAACTATAGACCAGCATAATACAACACAACGTTCTCAATCTTTATAAATGAGCGATAAAAAACACATAGACCGATTATTCCAAGAAGGCCTCAAAGACTTTGAGGCTAAACCTAGCGATGACGTTTGGAAAAACATTAAAGCCAACTTAGATAACGATAACAAAAAACGTCGCTTTATTCCAATTTGGTGGCGCTATGCAGGTGTAGCAGCCTTGCTACTACTTTTCTTAACGCTTAGCGGTTCCATTTTCAATAATAGCTCCAAACAATCACAACCACAAGTTGTTGACACTAAACACACTGTACCGGAAACCAAAAACCAACTAAACACCACTAAAGCAGCAACTCATAAAAATATTGGCGAACCGAATAATAATAATAATAATAGTGTACAAGATAATTTAAACCACGTAAAAAGTAAAACACTATTAAATAAACAACCACTCACTATAGCCAAGACAATAACGAACACTAGTGCAATTAAAAGCACGAATCAAAATAATATGCCTGCTGTTAGTATAAACAAAAATTCAACCTTTAAAACCAGCGGGGCTAAACCTCACACTAATAATACAATTGCAAACCTAAAATCTAAGGTAATACACTACGGTATAAAACTAAAAAACATTATAGATAAAAAAAGTACTAACCCATATAACGGTAAAAATAACGCATTAATAGCCTATTCAAATACTGAGGAAAAACTAAACACACCAGAAACTAATACAAGCGCACTAGAATCTTCACAAAAAGAAATTACTGCCACTAGCAAAACAGACAAAAAAAATAAAAACGCTATAGAAGATGCTATATTAGCATCTAAAGAAGCACTTGTTGAGCAAGAAAACAAAAACAACAGATGGCAAGTTAAACCAAATATTGCACCTGTTTATTTTAACTCTGCAGGTAACGGTTCTTCCATAGATCCGCAATTTAATAACAATAACATTTCGGGTGATATTAATATGAGTATTGGTATCTCCACAAGTTATGCCATTACTAAAAAAGTTACCATTCGCTCTGGACTTAACAATGTTAATTTAGGATACAATATTAACGATGTAACCCTTTTTGAAACTATTGGTAGAAGCTCGAACAGTAGCGCTTTAAAAAATGTAAATACTAACTCAGATAGAATATCTATAGTAAGCTCCACTAATTTAGGCACAAATGCAGTACCGGGTATAGTAACGACAAATGCATCCATTAATCAAAATTTAAGATTTATTGAGCTACCAGTAGAAATTCAATATGCACTTTCAAACAAAAAACTTGGCGTAAATCTTATTGGTGGCTTTAGCTCTTTCTTTTTAAATTCGAGCAAAGTGTTTTACGAAGAAACCAATGGGAGCAGAACTATTTTAGGAAAAGCTAACAACTTAAACAATTTAAGTTATAGTGCTAATTTCGGACTCGGTTTAGATTATAAGATATCTAAAAGATTAAATTTAAATTTAGAGCCTATATTTAAATATCAATTTAACACCTTTAATAACACCTTTGGTAATTTCACACCTTTTTTTATTGGCGTATACACAGGAGTATCTGTAAAGTTTTAATTAAAACTTGCTTATTTTCCTTTTATTAGAATATAGATTTTATATACCAAATATTTTAGCATCTATAAAAAACTCTGAAGCAATCTCAATTGTATATTCAGACTCAATTGTCTTATCAACAGAAACAGTGCCATTTACCGTATAACTATCCTTATTTATATATTCTCTCAACTCAGCTTCACTAACAACCATTGATACACTTTTCAATCCGTTTTCAGGAATATCGCTAACACTAGCAAGTAATATACGGTCTTTACCCTCAACATCAATAAACAACTCAACCTTATTTAAAAAATCAAAACTACCATTATCTGGCGAATTTAAAATTAAAGTCATTTTGGTAAGCTTCGCACTTTCTATAAGGTCTTTTCTTGAATTGTTATTTTCAAACTGTTCATTTAAATTAACTTCAATATTTGGAGTTGGCAAGGTAAGTGGCGCATCCAAAATAAGTGTTGTAGCAGGAACAACAACTTCACTTGAATCTTTTACCGTAAACTGAGTAAACTTATCCAATTCATCTTCACAAGACGAAACAGCAATTAATAAAAACATTAAAAAAGATAATTGAGAAATTTTTTTCATAATATAAAGTTTTGTTCTAACAATTTACAATATTAAAATTTAACTATCAATAATCTCAACTTACAAAACAACAAAACACTCGTTATTAATACATTAACCGATAAAATAACCCTAAAACAACATTAACACAAAACTACTTAAACACTATACTTATGTAACTCCGATAGAATAATACCTCTCGCTTTTTCATTAACCACCTTTGTATCTTCACTACGCAGCCCTTCTGTAGTCAAAAATTGATGCATTTTAACACGCATTTTTCCCGGGCTACCACTAAAAAAAGTAAATGAAAAACGTTTTTTATTATCTACAAAAGTTAAGGGTACTATGGGGATTTGATGATTTACAGCTAACCTAAAAGCACCATCTTTAAAACTATCCAAAACAATATGTTCTTCTGGCACACCTCCCTCGGGAAAAATACAAATACTAACACCTGTTTTTAATCTGCGTTGCGCTCTTAAAAAAACCGCTTGCCTACTTTTTGGAGAACTTCTATCTACCAAAATACAAGTTCGCTTATAAAAAAAACCAAATAATGGTACTTTTGCTAGTTCTGCTTTTCCAACAAAAACAAATGGATTCTTAACAGAAACAAGCATTAACATAATATCAACCATAGAAGTATGGTTAGCTATAAACATATAACTTTTATGTTTTTGAGGAATTTCATCACGATCAATTTTATAAATAAATCCCATACCTGCTAAGATAAATTTAGACCAAAGTCTAGCCATTTTAAAAAAATAAGGATACCAAGCTTCTTTTAGTATAGAAACCAAAAGCAAAGGCAACATAACCAAAATAGGAATTGCCATAAGGATATAAAACCAAATACGATAAAATAGCCAAAAAATATATTTAAAGATCTTCATAACACCCAAAAGTACATAATTGTATTGAGCTATTTTATTAAAACCTTTACCTTTGCTATAGTAAGTTAAATGGTATTTAATTTTAATAAAAAACCGGCTAGGCAACAATATTATTATGGCAAGAATATTAACAGGGATACAAAGTACAGGAACACCGCACTTAGGTAATATTTTAGGAGCTATTATTCCTGCTATTAAAATGGCAGAAAACCCCGAAAACGACTCCTACTTGTTTATTGCAAATCTGCATACATTAACACAAATTAAAGACGCAGAAACCTTGCGCGAAAACACCTACTCGACCGCTGCTACTTGGCTAGCTTTTGGTTTAGATATTGAAAAAACAGTTTTTTACAGACAAAGCGATATTCCACAAGTAACAGAGCTATCTTGGTATTTAAGTTGTTTTTTTCCGTATCAACGCTTAACATTAGCACACAGTTTTAAAGACAAGGCAGATAGGTTAGAAGATGTTAATTCTGGCTTGTTTAGCTACCCTATGCTTATGGCTGCTGATATATTATTGTATGATGCCGAAATAATTCCTGTTGGCAAAGATCAGGAACAACATATTGAAATGACACGAGACGTAGCCTCGCGCTTTCATGCTAAAGTTGGCGAAACTTTTGTCTTACCAAAAGCAGAGGTGCAAAAAAAGACCAAACTTATACCGGGGACCAATGGTGGTAAAATGAGCAAAAGTCAAAACAATACTATAAATATTTTTTTGACAGACAAAAAACTTCGCAAGCAAATAATGGGTATTAAAACCGATAGCACGCCGCTTGAAGACGCTAAAGATTGGAGCACCTGCAATTGTTTTGCTATTTACAGCCTATTAGCCAATACAGCACAGATTACAGAGATGAAAGCAAACTACGAAAATGGAGGTTATGGCTATGGACACGCTAAGCAGGCCTTGTTTGAGTTGGTTGTTCAAACCTTTAAGAAACAAAGAGAACGCTATAATTATTACATGAACAACCCTCAAGAAATAGATAAAATACTTATCTTTGGTGCAGAAAAAGCAACACGTGTTGCAAATAATGTACTACAACGCGTTAGAAATAAAATTGGATACTAGCCTAAAAAAACATATCTGCCTAACCATTATATTTGTGTGCATCTGTAGTCTTTACGCACAACGACAGTTTATACCGGATACAAAAATATACCTTAAAGGAAACTCTACACTTATAGGAAACAACATATTAAGTGTAGATGCTAAAAAACCATATAATGAAACTACTGTAAACGACTTTACCAATTTACAGTTTATCGATGTGGATAGCGACCCAAATACGTTTAGCTCTAGCGCAGCAAATTTAAAAATTATTGAAACTGACGCAGAAATAGAATATGCTGCGCTATATTGGAGTGCAATCTATAAGTATAAAAAAGGCAAGAAAATTATTGAGCCATTTAAAAGAAAAGGTAAAACCTACAGAAGAGAAGTTTATGTAGCAGAAGACGCCACCAGAGATTTAGATGTAAACAACATTCTATTTAAAACTCCAGAAAGCGACTACCAAAACATAAATGGACAAATTATTTTTGATAATTTTAATGATGAAATAGCATTTCCTAAAACAAAACCCTACGTATGCTACGCTAATGTTACGAGTTTACTTAAAAACAACACCAACCTAAATGGTACATATACGGTTGCTAACATAAAAGCTACAGAAGGCTACGTTGCCGGCGGAGCATCTGGCGGCTGGCTACTTTATGTTGTTTACAAAACAGATACAGCAACACCTAAATATTTTACAACTTACAATGGCTTTTTAGATGTATTTAAAAAACCTGTAGATATTGTTTTTAACGATTTTAAATCGCAAGAAGATGGTATTATAGAAACCTCTTTGCTAATTGGCGCCTTAGAAGGAGATCAAAAATTTAAATCGGATAAATGTTCATTTTATAATACTCAAAATAAAACCTACGTACCTATTTTTAACACAGTACGTCCTAAATATAATTTCTTTAATAGTAGTATTTCTATAAATGAAACCGTGTACACCGATAGAAACCCTAATAGTAAGAATACATTTGGGTTTGATCTTTTTAAAATAAAATTACCAAATGAGCAAAATACTATTATTTCAAATAATTCTTCTCAAGCTACCATACAATTTAGTAGTAAGGCAGATAAATTTTATTTGTTTTTCGTAGCCTTCGAAACAGAAATTACACCCATATATTTAGAAAGTATACCAGCTAAACCAATGGCTTTAAAAGCAAATGATCAAACTTTAGTTCCTGAAGAAACTAAAAAAGCTGTTGAAAAAATAAAAAACCTAAAAACCATAACCGTACCCTCCATAGCAGCTGGATTTTATTTAGTCACCAATGTTTTTTCAAAAAAAGCTAACGCCTTAAAGTGGGAGAATCACTTAAAATCATTGGGATATACCCCTAAATCCTTTGTGAATCCTAAAAATGGCTGGACATATATTTATTTATATACAAACCCAAAACCAGATACTATTTATAATAAACAACAGGAATTTTTAAAACTTAAGGATTTTGAGAATATTTGGGTATTAAAAATAAATTTGTAACCTAGCGTTATTTATATTTTAAGGCTCAAAAAAAATAGAGTATAATTAATTTTAATTCACAAAAAAAGGCATACTAAACAAGCTCAAATAGCTTGCCAGGCAAAGGCCTTATGAGACCCTTCAATTCCATTGTCAACAAAATACTAGCCACTTTAAAAATGGGCATTTTGCACTTTATAGCAATACCATCTAGAGGTTGCTTTTTATGCAACTTTAGGTAATCGTAAAGTATTTGTTCGTTAGCATCTAACTCAACAAATAATTGCTTTTGGATAAGCGGTGGTTTTTGGTTTTCTAAATCCCAATTTAATATGTAAGGTACATCAAGAGGTGTAGAGAGCATATGCGCTTTTTGATGTTTTATTAAATTATTACACCCAATACTTTGAGCATCATTAGTTCTTCCAGGTACAGCAAATACATCTCTATTATAAGAATTGGCAATATCCGCAGTAACCAAACTACCTCCTTTTACAGCAGATTCAATAACAATAGTAGCTTGACTTAACCCAGCAATAACACGATTACGCTTTAAAAAATTATTTCTATTAAACGTATCTGTACTCCAAAAGTCGGAGAAAAAACCGCCGTTTTTCTCCATATCCAACATATATTTTTTGTGAGCCTTTGGGTAAATTTGATTTAATCCGTGAGCCAAACAAGCCACTGTTTGCAAGTTGTATTTCATAGCTGCTTTATGCGCAGTAATATCGGTCCCATAAGCAAAACCAGAGATAATTATAGGATTATAAGGAGCTAACTGTTCTACTAAATTTTCGCAAAACGCAATACCATTAGTTGTAATTTTTCTAGCTCCAACAATGCTTATTATAGGGCGTTTTTCCAAATTAATGGCTCCCGTTTGAAATAGTAATATGGGCGCATCAATGCATTGTTTTAACTTAGTAGGATAATTATCTTCCTGAAAATATGAAACCTTTATACCGTTTTCAACAATAAATCGTATTTCTTTTTCTGCTTCCTTTAAATGATGAGGTTTAAATAAATCGCTTATTGTAACGGTTCCAATACCATCAATTTTAAGTAATTCTTCTTTTTTTGATTTTAAAACCGCCTCGGCAGACCCACAATGAGAAATAAGTCGTTTTGCTGTAATATCTCCAATATTCGGAACGTGCTGGAGCGCTAAAGTATATAGTAAATCATTCTCTATCATTCTTACCATCTAATTTTGAAACTGCAATAAAAGAATTTTTACATTGTTAATAAGTAGTTCCATCTAAATTTTATTTCAGAGTACATTTTTCTAACTTTGTTATATGCATTTAGAAACCTACATAAGTGATTTACTCTACAGATATGAGTGTGTTACCATTCCTGAATTTGGCTCTTTTATAACTCAACGTGTATCTGCAACTATTAATGATGCAACAAATACATTTTTTGCACCCAAAAAAGTAATATCATTCAACGGGCAAATCAAGAAAAACGATGGTTTATTAGCGCATTATATTGCCGACATAGAAAAAATTTCTTTTGAGGTTGCAAACCAAAGAATTGCTAACCATGTTAAGGTAATAAAATCATCTTTAGAACAAGGTAAAACGCTCAACTTTAAAAATATTGGAGATATCGTTTTTAATAACGAAGGTAAAATTTTGTTTCAACCATCTTACAAATTAAATTATCTAACAGATTCCTTTGGCTTATCGCAATGTGAAGCAACTCTAATAAACAGAGAAACTTACAAAACACAAGTGGAAACCATAGAGCAGGTTATTCCCATTACACTTAGTACAGAAAAACGCCAATCAAAATCGTATTTCAAATATGCTGCTGTAGCTTTAATCGCATTAACTTTAGGTGGTTTTGGAGCCTCTAAACATTATGTAAATCAAGTTGAAGCGCATAACCAATTAGCACAGCAAAAAGCCACACAACAATTAGAAACAAAAATACAACAAGCTACTTTCAGTTTAAACTCGCTTCCCGCAATTACTTTAAATGTAACTAAACAAACAGGTAGCTACCACATTGTTGCTGGTGCCTTTAGAGTGGAAGAAAACTGTGATAAAAAAGTGAGACAACTTAAAATGGCTGGTTTTAGTGCTAGAAAAATTGGGACTAACAACTATGGTTTACACCAAGTTGTTTATGCTAGTTTTGAAAACCGTGAGGATGCCTTAATAGCACTACAAAGTGTTAAAAAAACACATAATCGCAATGCTTGGTTACTGGTAAAAGAAGTAGACTAATTAACCTCCTATTTTTACCCCAATCTAGTTTAATGATAAGTAACTTAGATATATTAAAATATAGCAATGCAAGCAAAAACGCCAGAACAATCTAAAACCACTATGACAGATTTGGTTTTACCTAGTGAGACCAATCATTTAAATAATTTATTTGGAGGCGAGTTATTAGCTCGTATGGATCGTGCTGCTAGTATTTCTGCTGGCAGGCATGCCAGAAGTATTGTAGTTACTGCCTCTGTAAACCACGTAGCATTTAATAGTGTTGTACCATTAGGAAGCGTACTTACCGTTGAAGCTAAAGTATCTCGCGCCTTTAGTACATCTATGGAAATCTATATGGACGTCTGGATGGAAAATCGAGAGTCTGGTGCCCGAACAAAAGTTAATGAGGCTATTTACACTTTTGTAGCAGTTAACGATGCTGGACGACCTATAAAAGTACCTGAAATATTTCCTGAAACAGCTTTGGAAACAGAACGTTTTAATGCCGCACTGCGCCGCAAACAATTAAGTCTTTTACTTGCTGGTAAAATAAAACCAAACGACGCTACAGAATTAAAAGCCTTATTTGATTAATTAAAATTAATACTTACTAACTTACATTGGATCTAACTTTATAAAAAGTATTAAGTAAGTTTAGTTTACAAACTAACAACTGAGTGAAGGAATAAAGCTTTCTTAAAACGAACCAGGCTAATAAAAATATTTAATAGCTTATTGTATTTTTTATATCTACAAATCAACTACATTTCTTTTACAACAAGCTCGATCGCCTCAAATTGTTATATTTCAATAAAACTATTCGCTATTTTATACTCTAGAAACGTATAAAACTAATGTTATATATTTTAATAATGGAATGTATTTCTTGAAATTTGAAAGTGTAAATACCGTAAAAATATTAAAAGAATAAATAATAGTGTTTACTAAAAAATTGTATGAAAAATAAGCTAAATAGTTTTAAAATCAAGGCTTTTAAATTGGTATAAAAATATGTTTTACCATTTTTTTACTTAAAAATCGCCTACTTTTCATACAATAATTAAATATTACTAATTAAGTAAAATAGGCTTACCAAAACCAAGTTTTTCCAATTTGGTTAATTGCGAAGCTGCATCGCCAACTATTAAGTAAATCATTTTATTTGGATTGACGTATTTTTTAGCTAAGACTTTAATGTCCTTAACCGTCATAGCTTTTACAATAGCCTCCTGTTCTTTCACAAAATCTTCCCTAAAACCATAGCTACTTATTACATTAAGCATATTTAATTTAGCTCGTGAAGTCTCAAAAGCCCTAGCATTACTTTTAATTAAAAACCCCTTAGTGACTTCTAAATCGTTTTCATTGTAATTCTTAGCATAGTTTTCTAAAATTTGTTTTATTAAGGAAGTCGCCTCAAAAGTAATATTGGACCGTACACTGCTGTTTACACTAAAAGTGCCCTTCACATTAGATCCTGAAAAATTAGAATAAATACCATAAGTATACCCTTTTCCTTCCCTTAGTTGCTGTGTAAACTGCGATGCAAAACCGCCACCACCTAAACGGTAATTCATTATTGTAGCCGGGTAGTAATCCAAGTCTGTAAACGCTAATGCAGGATACCCAAAACGTAAAACAGATTGCTTAGCACCTGGAACATCATAAAAATAAACTTGAGACTGCATTGGCACCTTTAACTTTGGTAATTTAGGAAATAATACTTCTTTCGGCTTCCAGTTTTTATCGATACCAGATAACGATGCCACAACTTGATCTTTAGAAATATTCCCAACAACATGAAATTTTGAGACCTTTGGTGATATATTATTTCTGTAAAACAACTTTAAATCTTCTATAGCAATACTCTTAACAGAAGATTCTGTACCCATAACAGGTTTTGATAATATGTGATTCTTGCCATAAATAAGCTTAGAAAAAGTGATATCTGCAATAGCACCTGGACTTGCCTTTTGTTTTTCAATTTTGCTTAATATACTTTGTTTTACTAAGTTAAATTGCTTTTCGTCCCAACGCGGTTCTAATAAAATCTCTTTTACCAGAGCCATAGTTTCTGTATAATGTTTGGCTAAAGTTTTTCCTGAAATTATAAGAGCCTCATTTGTAGCAAACACATTAATTGATGCGCCTAGACTTTCAATCGCTTCTTCTAAATCTTCCGGTGTTCTATTTTTAGTACCTTTAGTTAATAGATTAGCTAATAAATTAGAAACACCAACCTTATTTTCATCTTCTAACAACAAACCACCTTTAATTTTCATTTGAAATTCTACCAATGGAACTTCATTATTTTCTATTCCATAAAGCGCTATACCTGCGGGTAGTTTCTCCTTCCATACCTTTGGTATGGTTACCGCTAAATTTTCGCCATAAGGTGGTTCCAAACTTCTATCAAAACTAGACGGCGTTTTTTTATAAGTTGCCACAACACCAGCGTCAAATTGTTCCTCAACGCCCTCAATAATCTGCTCTTCCACAATATTTGCTACAATTGAATTCTCTAAAGCTAAATTAATTTCATTCTTAGGCACAAAACTTGTGGCCACATAGTGCTTACCTTTAATATAAGTATTATACACCCGCATAACATCCTGGGGAGTAACAGCTAAAATATTTTGAACGTCTTGATTACCAAAACCAGGATTACCTGCAAACATGTTATACTGCGTTAATTGTACTCCTTTTCCTAAAACACTAGAAAAACTTTTATAGAAATCTGTTTCTTGCCCCGCTTTAATACGTTTTAAATCTTGTTGCGATATACCATGAGTTTCAAACTCTGAAAGCGCTTTAAAAATAGCATCTTCTATTATATCTAAATCTACTTCTGAAAACGCTGTAACTTGTAACATAAACTGCCCAGCAATTTCAAAACCATTTTGATACATATCAACCCTGTCTGTAACCTGCTTATCCTCCACAAGTAGTTTGTAAAGAGGCGCCTTTTTACCTTGGGATAAATACCTTGCTAAAACATCCAAACTATAAGCATCTGGATGATATTGGTGTACTGATGGCCACGCTATACTTAATTGTGGTAAACGTGCAAAATTATCTTCATAATACAACTTTTTTGTTTTATTTAGAACAACCGGCTGTTTCTCCATACTTGGAATAACCTCACCACGTTTTATATCGCTAAAATACTTTTTAACCCACTTTTTAGCCTGTGTAATATCAAAATCTCCGGCAATGGTAAGCGTAACATTATTTGGAACATACCATTTATTAAAAAAATCTTTTACATCTTGTAGCGTAGCATTTTGTAAATCCTCTAACGAGCCAATAACCGTCCAACTGTACGGGTGTCCTTTCGGGTATAAATTATCACCAATAACTTTATAAGTATGGCCATAAGGCCGATTATCTACACTTTGTCTTTTTTCGTTTTTAACCACTTGCTTTTCCTTGGATAGCACTTCATCGGTTACCGTATTTATAAAGTAGCCCAATTTGTCTGCTTCTGCCCAAATCATTTTTTCCAATGCATCTTTAGGAACCGTTTGCAAATAATTTGTCCGATCTCTATTCGTTGATCCATTGGCTCCAGAACCACCAATACGTGCACTCATTTTATCAAGGCCACCCTTACCCAAATTTTCAGATTCAAGAAATAATAAATGTTCAAATAAATGTGCAAAACCTGTACGCCCCTCTACCTCTCGAGCAGAACCAACGTGGCTAGTTAACGACACTGCAACAACAGGGTCTGATTTATCAATATGAAAAATAACCTGTAATCCATTATCCAAAGTAAATTTCTCAAAATCTATTTTAAAAGCTTCATTTTCAACGCTACGAACATCTTTTTCAGCACATGCTATAACTACTATAACAACACATAGTTTGAATATTATCCTTTTTAAAAATTTCATGTTTTTCGAGAGTTAATTTTATTTAATGCATAGTTTTACCCACGCGCATCATGCCTGTTGCTTAATTAAGTACCAAAATAAGCAAATAAACCAGATGTAGAAAATAGGTAAAGGCTTTTAACAGCAGACAATAACTAGAAATTAAAAATGCACTATTAAAAATTATTGTTTGTACATGTATTATTTTAATAGTGGTGCAGTAAAACTACTACTTACAACGTCGCAAAAAACAAACATTTTATTACAACGATATATTTTTTTACAATTTTTATATATTTCATTCCAACTATAAATTTTCCGAAAAATTATCGCAGTGCATTGTAAGCCATTACACTTAATTTAAAACCTTAATTTTATTTTTAAAACGATAAATTAGCTATGCAAGATGTTTTTTGTAGGCTACCGGCTAAATATTCGTAATATAAAAACATACTACATTTTATAAATCCATCGTGCAGGGTTTTCGGTAGATACACCTTTTGATAATGTAAAACTTAAAATTGTTTCTCCACTAGATGGGTTTGTAAAAACTTCACCAATAGTTGCTTTGGTTTTTACTTTATCGCCTTTTTTTACGTAAACCTCCGATAAATTTTTATAGATGGTCAAGTAATTTCCATGCCTTATCATAACAATAGGGTTAACATGCTTCATTTGTAAAATCTCGCTCACCTCCCCATCAAAAACAGCTCTTACTTTAGCGCCCTTTTCAGTAGCAATGCGCACACCGTTACTTTTTATAGTTAACGACCTATCAATAGGGTGTGGCTGGCTGCCATAACCCAAACGTACCAAACCCTTTTCTACAGGCCAAGGTAACTTACCTTTATTTGATATGAAATTAGATGCTAACACCTTTTCTTCCGCCGTTAAGGCAAAAACTGCCGAGCCCTTCTTTTTACCTGCTTTTTTATTGGACTTTGCTATGGCCGCTTTAATAATACGGTCTATTTCTTTATCTATTTTATTGGCCTCGCGTTGCTTTTGTTTAATTTGCGCAGTGTAACGCGACAAATTCTTTTTAATGGAAAACATAAGCGTTTGTTGTTCCTTACGCTCTACCTCCAGAGTTTTTTGTACTACGCGATTCTCTGCAATAAGCTTCTTTTTTGCCTCTTGTTGTTTTAACAAACGTGTGTTCGTATCTTGCAAGTCCAAAGCTTTAGCCTTTATTACAAGACCTTGTTTTTCCTGATGTTCTGCGTATTGCTTAATATATTGTAAGCGTTTGTAAGCTTGCTTAAAATTATAGGAAGAAAGCAAAAACATAATTCTACTTTGCTTGTTCTTACTTTTATAAGACTTAACAATCATGGCAGCATAATTTGCCTTAAGCTGCTTTAATTCGTCTCGCAAATTAGAAATTCTTTTTTGGTTAGCGCTAATTTCACGCGTTAGTAAATTGGCTTGTTGATTCGTTACCTTGATTAAGTTAGAAAGTACGTTAATTTTATAATTAAAATCTTCAATTAAAGTTAATTGCGATTTCTCTTTAGATTTATTGTCTAAACGTAATGCATTAATTTTTTTTATTTCCTGGCGCAATTCTTGCCTTCTAGACTCTAACGCCTTTTGCTTATTACTTTGCGAAAAGCCTAAACTATTACATAGTAAAAAAACAATACCGAGAATAATTTTATATGTAACAGTATTTATTTTCATTTAGAGCTCAATTGCTTTAAAACCACTTGGTATTTTAAAAGGAAATCTTAAATTTTCATTTAAGGATACACCTTTCATTTCAAGCTCTATAACCACTTCCTCGTCTGCCTCAACCGCCATAACTTTAATACGCTCTGGTATAATTTGCGCTTGAATAGTCTGATAATTCAAATAATCAATTTGTAGGTGCCTAAATTCCTTAGGCTGTGAAATTTGTTGCGACTTTACTTTAAAATTATCCGGATTTAATAAAAAGAATATTTCAAATAAATCCCGCTGATCTTTTGGCTGAACGACATACATATCTGCATCCACAGAAGATTTATAATTATTAGTATGTAAAGAATATAGGGTTTCACCCAATAATAAATTCTGGACTTTTTTAAAATCCAATTCAGTACCCAATAAATCGCTCAAATATTTATAATCACCATCAAAATACGTTCTATCCAGTTTATTGTAAAAACTCACCTTTTCTGGTGTTACTAACGCTCTAATTACCGAAAAAGGTGCATTTATCCATAGCGCTTTGTCTTTATCGATGCGAAACGAAACCGTATAACTTTGAGATTTATTTTTTTCGGTATATGTAATTTTAAGCCTCGATTGCAAGGTTTTAAATTCTGCAACCTGCTTGGCATTATACGCTATTAATTGTCTGGTAGACAACTTATAATTAGAACCTCCCTTATCAATAGTTTTTAAAGATTTACAGTTAAAAACAAAAATAAATAATACGCCTAAAGTAAATTTTAATGTTTTCTGCATTATTTTTTTTGTTGTATTTGTTTCACCTTATTACTAAACGTTTTTGCTTTATCCGTATTGTTTAATAACGTATAAGCTTTACTCATTTGGCTATAAAAATCGGCCTCCATTTTAGCATCGTCAATAATATTATCTAAACCAATTTCCAATGTTTCCAGGGCTTCTTTTGGCTTATTAAGTTGGTTTAATGCGACACCATTAATTAAATATATAACAGGCTGCGAAGGGTAAACCTCAAGCGCCTCGTTACTTTTAACTTCTGCCAAATTGTATTTTTTCAAATCTAAATATAGTAACATAACGTTACGTAAAAATCCAAAATTATTAGGTTCCAACAATAAAGCTGCCTCAAAATTTTCAAGTGCTTTTACCTTATCATTTTTAGCTAAATAATAGTGCGCTAACTCGGCCACAGATTTACTATTATCCTTATCGCTTACCAACGCTGTAGCTTCAATTAAATCGGATTCGTATTCTGGATTTCCCTTAACAAAACTTACAAAATCCTTAAGTACTTTAACCTTGGCTTCTGGTTTAACCTCAATACTTTGCACAACAATTTTCATAGATTCCACAGCCTTTTCCGCATCGTTATCATTCAAATAAAACTTATATAAAGCCAGGTGTGCCAGTTTAGAGTTTGGATTTACTTTTAAAAGTTCTTTAGCGATTGTAAAAGCCTTTTCGACCTGGTTATTTTCGCTATACCTGTAAATAAGTGCTAAATAATTAGACTCTTTATTGGGGTTGTTCGCTACACGCGTTTCTAAATTTTTAATTTGGTCTTTTTTACGCCCACTTGCCTCATAAATCCGACTTCGCATTAAATCTCTGGTTGTCGAAACACCAAAATCCTTATCCAAAGTATCCAAAATGCTTAAGGCATCATCATACTTCTTAGTTTTAAAATAAAGCGATGCTAAATCTTCTTTATAATCCGGATGAAAGTTAACCAACTGTTTAATGGTTTTTATAGCTTTATCGTACTCTTTTTTAGAGGCATAAAAATCGTAAAGCGCATCCAAAAACCATTCGTTGTCGGGGTCCTTATCCACTGCATTTTTAAATGCGTCTTCGGCCAATCCAAAGTTTTTAAGTTTATTAAAACATTTCCCAAGTTCAAAATACAGCACTGGTACAGCATTATCCAAAGCAATTGCTTTCTGAAAAGCCTCGGCAGCTCTATCAAAATTACCAACACCTTTATGCTTTAAAGCTTCGTAAAATAATTCCTGAAACGCATCCTCATTATTACCCAAATCATCGTCTGGTGTTTTATTAAAATCTACCTGAGCATAATTAATTTGCGGCATCAAAAATATTCCGAAAAGCAAAAAAAAGATATAAATTTTATGTTTCATAAATTATCATTTTATTTGGGCGTTACCACAAGGGTCGGGCTTTACGCTACAAGTCCGCGCTCCTCCTAAAGTCGGGCTGTGGGCTATCCGCTGCAATCCCTAACGCTAGTTGGCAAATAAACGAGTATAATTACTATCTAATAAAAATCACTTTAAAACTATACAACATCAAGTTGCTTTTTAAAACCTAAGTATTATTCCAAAACAGAATAATCGCCAATACTAATACTTGTAAATTCCCCATTATATTTAACATGGTTACCAATCATTGCATTATCTAATGTTGCATTTTTAATTTCGGTATGCATTTGAATTAAACTATTTTTTATAGTTGAATTTTCAATTACAGTACCCTGCCCAACAGATACAAAAGGGCCAACAGTTGTATTTTTAAGCACAACATTTTCGCCTATAAAACACGGTTCGATAATATTAGAATTTTCAAGTTTAACAGATCCTGCTACCAACTGCTCCATGCCATCTGCCTTTAAAAAGCCAAGCATGCGTTGGTTCGTTTCAATAGTAATGGTTTTATTACCACAATCCATCCACTCATCCACCGTTCCTGTTTTAAATACTTTACCCGCGGCCATCATACGTTTAATACCATCGTTAATTTGGTATTCGCCACCGTTCATAATATTTTCATCCAAAATTTCTTGTAGCTTCTCTTTTAAAACAGCTACATCCTTAAAATAGTAGATACCAATTACGGCTTGGTCTGATATAAATTGTTCTGGCTTTTCTACCAACTCAATAATTTCTTTGCTGGCGTTTAATTTTACAACACCATAGGCTTCTGGGTTATCCACTTTTTTTGTCCAAATTACGCTATCTGCACTGGCATCCAAATCAAACTCCGCTTTAATTAAAGTATCGGCATAAGCAATAACAGCCGGGCCAGATAGTGATGGCTTTGCACACATAATAGCATGACCTGTACCTAAAGGTTTATCTTGGCGATAAATAGAAGCCTTAGCACCCAAACCTTCGGCTAAAGCCTTTAAACTAGAAACCACATCGTCTCCAAACCATGCCGGATCGCCTAAAACAAAAGCAATTTCCTCTATTGGCTGTTTTAAAACCTTAACAATATCTTTTACCAAACGGTGTACAATGGGTTGGCCTGCAACTGGTATTAATGGTTTTGGTACAGTTAAACTATGTGGGCGTAAACGAGAACCACGTCCTGCCATTGGTACTATTATTTTCATATGTGTGCCCAGTAAAGAGCTATTTTTTAAAATTAAACTTATTTTTATATCGAATAAATGACATCTAGCATGTATATACTAGCACCAGTTATTTTGTGCCTGTACTACCAAAACCGCCAGCGCCTCTATTCGTTTCAGATAATTCTTGAACAGAACTCCATTGTACACGTTCGTGTTTTGCAATTACTAATTGTGCAATACGTTCGCCGTTATTAATGGTAAAATCTTCATTGGAAATGTTAACTAAAATAACTCCTATTTCACCTCTATAATCCGCATCTATAGTTCCAGGTGCATTAAGTACTGTTACACCATGCTTGGCCGCTAAACCACTTCTTGGACGCACCTGCGCTTCCACACCAATAGGTAGCTCTATAAACAAACCTGTACCTACTATAATGCGCTCCAATGGTTTTAACACCTTCGATTCTAATAAATTTGCACGTAAATCCATACCTGCAGAAGCTATAGTTTCGTAATGCGGCAAGGCATGACCTGATTTATTAATTATTTTTATTTCCATATCTATTAGCGTTATTAAAGCTTACAAAATAACTGTAAGCTATCTTATTTTAAGCAATCTTTTAATCTCATTTTTTTCAACAAGACATACAACAACCAAAAATACTAAAACTAAAATTGATGAAATATAATAATTTGCCCTAAAACCATCAATAAACGATATAAAACTTAATGCAGCAGCTAAGCCCAAATAAAGCAACACGCTTTTAACGTTATAAGGTACGTTATAATGTTTTTTTCCAAAATAATAAGAAATACACATCATACTCCCATAAGCAATTAAAGTTGCCCATGCAGAGGCCATAAAACCTAAAACAGGTATCATTACCGTGTTAAAGACTATAGTAATTACAGATCCAAAAATAGAAATATACATACCATATAATGTTTTGTCTGTAAGTTTATACCATATTGAAAGGTTGTTATAAATACCCAGACATAAGTTGGCTAATAAAATTAATGGTACAATTTTTAAAGCTTCAAAATACTCTGCTTTACCAAGTAAAATACTTGCAAATATATCAATATAGCAAACTACAATTAACATGAATATAGCGCCTAAAACTGTAAACCATTTTAAAATAGTAGCATAATTATGTTTGGCATTTTTTTCTTTTGCATGATTAAAAAAAAACGGCTCTGCACCAAGCCTAAAGGCCATAATATAGAGCGACATAAAAACCCCTAATTTATAGCAAGCAGCATAAATACCCATTTGTTTGTTACCAAGCTGATCGCGCAGAAATAATTTATCAATATTTTCATTAGTAACATACGCCAAACTCCCAACCATAATAGGTAAACTATACTTTAAAAGTTTTTTTAAAACAAAACGATCTACCTGCCAATGAATTTTAAAAATAATAGGGAGCAAAAGTAATAACGTAACTAAACTAGCTGTGCCATTAGCTAAAAATATATAAATAACAGCAGGGTTTCCGTTAACGTAAAAATTAAGAAATTTTGGAATAATAGTTTCGACAACATGACCCTTAGGAATACCCCATAAAAACAAGATATTTAATACCGCAAAAACTAAAATATTCAATACTTTTATTAAAGTAAACTTTATAGGCCTATTGGTTACACGTAAATAAGCAAAAGGTATAACCACAATAGTATCCAAAAATACAGTCCAGATTAATATTTTAACGTGAAGAAGACTTTCAAACCCAAATAAATTTCGAATACTATGCGCATAAAATAGGGCTATTATTAAAAAAATAATAGTGGTGCCAAGCAATGTAACAAAAGATGTTGATATTACTTTTCCTTTATCTTGTTCCTTGCTAAAAAACCTAAAAAAAGCGGTTTCTAAACCGTAAGTAAGCAGGGCATTAAGGTATGCTGCATAAACATAATAATCTGTATTTACAGCATAACGTTCCGCACCAAATACACTGGTGTGTAACTTTACTAAACCAATATTAATTGCTCTTGGCAAAATAGCTGCGATACCGTATATAATGGTATCTTTAAAAAACGCTTTTAAACTACTCAAATACTATTTTTTAAAACATTAAAAATAAGTTTTTTTAGACGAAAAAACCAACTCGTTAAAGTTATACCAATTAAAATTGAAAAGAAGGCTAATAACGCGTTTCTATCGCACCTTTATTTCAAGATAAAATAAAACCGTAGCTAAGGCTATGCTTTAATTTTATTTCTCATATAGGCCCGATATAATTCAAGTTCTTTAGCCTAATTTTAAATCATATTTGGTATTAGGTTTATATTTTGTAATAAGGGTTGAGTATATTAAGAGTAGTTGAATAAAAAACCAATATTTTTAGTTTAACAATACAGATAGCAGAAAAACACAAACTTTTTAGTTTGCACTTTACTAGTATTTTTTATTTAGCTTATTATGGGCTTTTAATAGTAAAAAGCAAAATGAGTAATAATTGCTCCCGTTGATTTATTTATACCAAACAGAACCTGGTTATCAAAATTCTGGTCAGAATAAACTGAAGCTGCTTGTCCAAGTTGAACATCTTTAGCTGCTTCAATTGTATATGTGTGAGTTGAAGTTCTTGTTACTGTATTACTAAAATATGCTCTAGTATTAAAAGTTTCTCCTATTTTTTTTTTACTATGTGCAGTTTTGTAAGAAAGTATTCCTTTTTTAGCTGCATACAAAAATTCTATAGTTTCATTATTATCGACTAATTTATACAAGAAGTCTCTAGCATATTCTTTATCAGAAATAAGTAAATTCTCTAAAGATTCACCTAAAGTTATTTTTAATTGATCCTCTTCTGAAAAAGAATTAAATCCTATATCGTTTCTAGTTTATGAATCTCAAAATCTTTGTTTTGTAAATCAGGTGAATTGTCACCAACGTTTTCTGTAATATCATTTTCACAGGAAACCATAGTTCCTATTAAAAGGAGAGTTAATAAAAATTTTAATTTTTTCATTTTAATTTGTTCTAATATTTTACACATTCAGCCTTTTAGGAGTGCTGAATACTTGTAATTTTACCTTCTTTTTCAAGAAAATCCGTTTATGAACAATTCAAAATTTTAACCCTTTTCTATTTTTCTCCCAAATAAAGTCTTTTCTTAGATTGTGTTGATGTCCCTATTAATAACCCACAACTATCCAAGCTATGATTATTGCGATGCGGAGGTTCCGCGAACATCAAGCCAGCATAAGCAGACCCTTTTACCGTTTTTTAGTTTAATGTATTAAAAGAAAAAAGGGTTTGCAATAATGCAAATCAGCCCACATTTCGGCTCACACCAAATTACGCATTAATTATAGCCCGTGTTGTGTATCGTTTTTATTTCGGCTCCTTCTGAGATTATTTGATTTTTTTCAGAAACATACTCATCTTTTGAAATTGATTCAAGAGATTTAAATTCTCCATTTTTATCAAGTTTTACCCTTCCATATTCAATATACGAAGTTGTTGTCGATTTTGTGCTAGGATCTATTAATGGAGTTGCCTCAATTACAAATTTTTGTTCTCCGTAAATGTATGGAATCCACCAATATTTGGAATATACAACACCATCTAAAAGTGCAACACATCCAGGAATTCCATCAATAGTATTAGTTATTGCTTGGTCTATTTTAATATTTTTTGTCGGTATAAAAACAATAATACTTGCTTTATCCTCTCCTCTTGTTTTTTTATCAGATTTTTCTAACAAACTAAGTTTGTTAAATTCAATATTTTTCGTAGAAATCAAAGTGAAGTTAAATAAACTTTGAGAACAACTTGTTAGAAGTAAAAAAAGAATGGGAGTTAAGATAATTTTTTTCATATTTAGCTTTTTTCACTGTTTTTTATAATTATACACAGCACTAACATACATTTAGTCTTATACTTAATTATTTAAGGCTTCTGCACCACCAACAATCTCTAAAATTTCGTTAGTAATAGCTGCCTGCCTTGCTTTGTTATACGTTAATTTAAGTTGATCTCTTAATTCTGTAGCATTATCTGTGGCCTTGTGCATAGCCGTCATACGTGCCCCATGCTCTGATGCAAATGAATCTCTAATCCCTTTATATAATTGCGTTTTTAAAGACTTTGGAATTAATTCTTCTATAATCTCTAATTTGGATGGTTCGAATATGTAATCCGAACTTACCGCCTCAGAACCCGCAATAGGTACAATAGGTAAAAACTGCTCCGTCATAACTATTTGTGTTGCAGCATTTTTAAACTTGTTATATACAATTTCAATTTTATCGTACTCGCCAGAAACAAATTTATCCATTAAAAGTTGTGCGATTAAAGCAACATTATTAAAAGTCAAATTGTCGTAAATAACACTTTTATTATCAATTATGCTATTGGTTTTTTTAAAAGCATCGTTAGCCTTCTTTCCAATAACCAAATACGACACCTCTTGGTTTGCATAGGTTGAATTAGTCAACCTATGAACCTCTTTAATAATATTTGAATTAAAAGCACCAGCTAAACCTCTGTTAGATGTAATGGGTACAATAAGCACCTTTTTTAATTCCCGTTCCTCTGCATATGCACTGCCAGATTCAGCATCCAAAGTAGCACTTAAACTTTGTAAAAGTTCAGTTAATTTATCCGCATAAGGACGCATTGCAGTAATAGCATCTTGCGCTTTCTTCAGTTTAGCAGCAGATACCATTTTCATGGCACTAGTGATTTGCATCGTTGAAGATACAGATGCTATTCTGTTACGTATTTCTTTTAAATTTGCCATTTTTCCTCTTCTAACCTCTCCCAAAAAGAGGGATTGATTCGTTAAAACATATTATACCATTTCTTATTAGCCTTTAGGCCACTAAGAAGGGATTAAGCTTTATACTTTGCCGATAAATCTTTAGCTACAAGCGATAATGTGTCTGTAACCTTATCCGTTAATTTACCTGCTTTTAATGTTGCTAGAACATCGCTATGTTTTGCTTTTAAAAACTCTAAAAAGTCTGTTTGAAATTCTTTTACTTTTTCAACAGGTACATCTTTTAATAAGTTTTTAGAGCCGGCATAAATAATCGCGACTTGATCTTCAACTTTAAAAGGATCGTTTTGCGCTTGCTTTAAAATTTCAACGTTACGCTTACCTTTATTAATTACATTTAAAGTAACAGCATCTAAATCTGATCCAAACTTAGCAAACGCTTCCAATTCGCGATATTGAGCTTGATCTAATTTTAAAGTACCAGATACCTTTTTCATAGATTTAATTTGTGCGTTACCACCAACACGAGATACAGAAATACCAACGTTAATTGCAGGACGTACACCAGAGTTAAACAAATCTCCATCTAAGAAAATTTGACCATCTGTAATCGAAATTACATTAGTAGGAATGTAAGCAGAAACATCACCCGCTTGTGTTTCAATAATTGGCAAAGCCGTTAACGATCCTCCACCCTTTACAATGGACTTAAGTGCATCGGGTAAATCATTCATTTCCTTAGCAATTGCATCATTATTAATAATTTTTGCAGAACGCTCTAATAATCTTGAGTGTAAATAAAATACATCTCCAGGATATGCTTCACGTCCTGGTGGACGTCTTAATAATAAAGATACTTCTCTATATGCCACTGCTTGCTTTGATAAATCGTCAAATACAATTAAAGCAGGACGACCGGTATCTCTAAAATATTCTCCAATAGAAGCTCCTGTAAATGGTGCATAAACTTGCATTGCAGCCGGATCTGATGCGTTTGCAGCCACAATAGTTGTATAAGCTAAAGCGCCTTTTTCTTCTAAAGTTTTAGCAATAAGAGCTACTGTAGAAGCTTTTTGACCTACTGCTACATATATACAATACACAGGCTCCCCTGCATCGTAAAATTCTTTCTGATTTAAAATAGCATCAATACAAACCGCAGTTTTACCAGTTTGTCTATCTCCAATTACCAATTCTCGTTGGCCTCTACCTACAGGAATCATAGCATCAATAGCTTTTATACCCGTTTGTAATGGTTCTGTTACCGGTTCTCTAAATACAACACCTGGTGCTTTACGCTCCAAAGGCATCTCATAAGTTTTTCCTGTAATAGGACCTTTACCATCTATAGGGTTACCCAAAGTATCTACAACACGGCCAACAATACCCTCACCAACCTTAACAGAAGCAATACGGCTAGTACGTTTTACAGTTGAACCTTCACGAACACCTACAGACGTTCCTAAAAGTACAATACCAACATTATCTTCTTCAAGATTAAGTACAATACCTTCTAAGCCGCCTTCGAACTCTACTAACTCACCATATTGAGCGTTAGCTAATCCATAAGCACGAACAATACCATCACCTACAGTTAATACAGTACCTACTTCATCTAATGAAGCGCTAGCCTCAAAACCTGAAAGTTGTTTTTTTAAGATTGCTGATATTTCAGCTGGGTTTACTTCTGCCATCTTTATTTAGTATTTAGATTTTTAAACGATAATAGCTATAAAAGCATTATCATTTAGAAAGCTTTAATTTATTGTAAATTCTTGTTTTAATTTATTTAACTGATTCGCAATGCTTGCATCATATTGCACATCGCCAATTCGTAAAATGAAACCACCTAAAATATTTGCATCAATAATATTAACAACATCAACATTTTTATTTGTAAGCGTTTTTACTTTTGCTAAAACCTTATCCTTTAAATCTGCTGTTAACGCTATCGCTGTAGTTACTGTGGCAATTTCAACACCTTTAGACGCATCAAAAAGCGAACTGTAATTAGTAGCTACATGCCCCAAAATATTAATTCTGTTATTGGCCACTAAAGTGTCTAGTAATTTGTAAGTTGAATTATCTGCATTTTGAAAAACTTCCAAAACAATAGCCTTTTTAACAGAAGTAAGAACCACCGGGCTTTGAAGCGCGTCTCTTAAATCTTTACTTTCAGCTAAAGTATCGGTGATTAACTTCATATCCTTATTCACAACCTCGGCTGTGTTAAGCTCTGTAGATAAACTCAATAATGCCTTTGCATAACGTATTGCTGCTCTTGCTCCCGCCATTTTTTCTAATTATCTTTAAATTCCCTTAATATTCCCTTAGACTGAGAACGAACCTATTAATTTAATGATTTTTCAGACAACATCTTTTCAACCAATTGTAACTGCTTGTCGTTGTTTGATAATTCAGTTCGTAGTACTTTTTCAGCAATTTCCAAAGATAACCCAGCTACTTGGTTTTTAAGTTCAGCCAAGGCCGCTTTCTTTTCACCTTTAATAGCTGCTTGCGCTTGCTCAATCATAATATCTGCCTGACTTTGAGCTTCTAACTTAGCATCATCAATCATTTTACTTTTAATATCACGTGCTTCTTTCAGCATTGTTTCGCGCTCCAATCGTGCCTCTTTTAATAACCTTTCGTTATCGGCATTAAGATTTTGCATTTCTAGCTTTGCCTTTTCAGCAGCATCTAATGCATTTTGAATACCATCTTCTCTTGTTTGTAAAGCCTCTAATATTGGTTTCCATGCAAAGGCTCTCATTAATAAAATTAATATTAATAAAATAACGGCTTGCATAAAAAATAAACCGGGCGAAAAATCATTTAATAACTGATCCATGTAGAGATATAAATAAGTTGTTTTTTGTTTAATTTTTTAAAAACAGGTCCTGTAACCAACCGTTACAGGATACTGTTTCTTTTTACTGTTTTAGGAATTTCTTATTTCCCTAAGATTAATGCACCAAATGCTAAACCTTCTAATAAGGCCCCAATAATGATCATGGCTGTTTGGATTTTCCCAGACGCTTCTGGCTGACGAGCAATACTTTCCATTGCCTTTCCACCAATCTGACCTAAACCTAAACCTCCACCGATTACGATTAATCCTGCTCCAATTAAATTGTACATACTAATTTGATTTTTATAAATATTAATTAAACAAATTCTTACTAATGTGCATGGTCATGCTCTTCAACAGCCATACCAATAAATAACGACGATAACATTGTAAATATAAAGGCCTGTAAAAAGGCAACTAAAATTTCAATTACCATAATAAATAATGAGAGTATTAATGACATCCCTGTAGAAACCACAGGCCCAAAAGAAGCCTTTAAAGTAATCATTAAAGCAATTAAACTCATAACAACAAAATGCCCTGCAGTAATGTTAGCAAACAAACGTATTAATAGTGAAAACGGCTTAATAATAACAAAACCAACAAGCTCTACTAATGCAAGTACCGGTCTTAACACATAAGGTACCCCAGGCATCCACAATGTATGCGCCCAAAAATCCTTAGTACCACTAAACATATATATTACCACTGTAAAAATAGCTAAACAAGCTGTTACAGCTATTTGACCTGTTACATTAAACCCGAACGGCGTTAAGCCAAGCATGTTTAAAATCCATATAAAGAAAAAGACTGTTAACAGGAAGCTCATAAACTTCTTATACTTCTTCTCCCCTATATTTGGTCGCGCTATTTCATCTCTTACATATATTACCAAAGGCTCTAAAACTCTAGAAAAACCTTTAGGAATAACATTCCCTTTTTTATAACCCCTTGCCAATAATCCAAAAAGAAGAATCATTAACAAACCTGTTACAAGCATTCCAAAAACACTTTTAGTAATGGAGAAATCCAAAACAGCATGTGCATTTTTTGCATGATGCGTTTCATCAAAATTAACAACGTTCGCACCTTTATCTAGTTCGTAAATTTTACTATGAATTTTAACTAATTTAACGTCGTCTTTATTTACAATTACAGATCCAGAATCGTCATGATGGAAAGCGGAAGACATAAATGTTTTTAAACCTTTACTTGTCCAAACAATAACCGGCAAAGAAAAACCATAATGTTTGCCCGTTTTATTATCTGTATACAAATGAAAATCATGCGCATCTTTTAGGTGATGCTTAATATAGCTATTAATTTCCTCTGCTGTATCCACAGGATCACCTGCTTCAGCGCCCTGTACAGGGTCGCTTACACTTGCAAAGCCTAGGACTGAAGTTAAACTTAAAACTAAGACTACTAAATACTTGATAGATTTTTTTGCAACCATCATTTTTTTTGACTAATGAATTTTCTGCTTCGTAAAATTTTGGCAAATCTACGGAATAATTTAAAATATCAAACCTTTTTTCGTTTAGTATTTTAGAGAAAATTATAAGCCATGCTAAGCATTAATTATTAGTACTTAATGTTTTGTAAACAAAAAAAGCTTCTGCTATTAAAAAAATAAATAATGGAGCCACCAAACCAATACGGTCGGCCTTAGTTAAGGCATCTTTTAAAAAAACAGATTCTTGAAATATAATTACAAAACCACCAATTTTAAAACACATAAGCATTAAATAAGTGTACCCTGCCTGATCTGGTAATTGACTTGCCACAAGCTCCATAATAATACAGATAAATGCCGCAGCAATGGCATGAAATAAATAAACGTGTACAAGCGAATAACTTAATACACCTTTGTTTAAAAACTCATGTAGATTATAAGCTAATAAAAAAACAAGTAATACAGTGCTAACTGCATACAAAATACGTTTTACCATTACAAGGGAATTAATTTAACTATTATTAGAAATTTTGGTAACTTGATTTATTACCATATAGATGGCTAGAAAAACAGAAAACAACGTAACAGAAGGCTTACAAAAGGTTGTGGAGAATTTAAAATCTAACCAATCACCTAATTCACTTCCTAAATAAATAGTAAGTCCCATTTGAAGGGCCAGTGTTGTAAACTTCAAATAAGGACTAAGCCGTTTTACTGATCTCCTGTTTTTTTTGTCTTGGTTTGTTTTTTCCATTACTATTACCTTCTTGCACACTGCCTTTAATAGCACAACTAACGTTAAATTTAGCACCAGGCTCTACTGCTAATTTTCCTATTAAAACCTCTCCCTCTATATCTGCTGTTGATTTTAAAGTTAATGTACCTGAGAGCACTAACTTACCTGAAAATGTACCTTCAAAATAAGCATCTGTTGCATTTAAAGAGCCTTGTAATAGACCGGTTTTACCTACCACTACCTTGCCAGACGCCTCAACATGCCCCTCAATAATACCATCTATTCTTAAATTACCTTCACTATTAAAATCCCCCACTATTTTAGTGCCTTGCGCAATAATATTTTGATGTGATGAGTTTTCTGTTGTTTGTTTATCTTTTGATTTATCGGAGAACATAATACATTTAATTATTATAAAAGTTTAGGTATGCATCCAAATTTTTATGAATCTGAATGATTTGATAATTTGGAGAAGCCGCCACAAAGTATGGAGCTACAATTTTCTTTTGATCTTCTATAGTTAGCAATTGGTTAAAAGTTTTGGCTACTTGTATAGATTTTAAGCCATGTACAACCACAAACTTTGTGTTTTCATCATAAACATCCAACGATGCTTTTAAATTATAGTACTTTACATTTTTCAAAACTTCACTCAACGTATCTTTAAATTCTAAAACCTGTTTAGCATTAATATCTTCAAATTTATAAATAATCTTATAATTAACCGCAACAGTATCTGCTTCTTCTATAAATTCTTTATTAGATAATTTTGGCAATATATTAGCTTCTATGTTTTGTGCTTGCTTCCCTTCCAGAGTATTTGCGTAGGTTATTGCGACATGATTTATTGCTTTTTTATAAGCTTCATACCCATGCAAACGAGCTGTTGCTGTTGCTTTTAATAATTCCAATTTTGGAACAATAGCATCACCATCGAACGTTTTAATAAGACCCTCACTTTCAGAAATTACTTGGGCGTATTCTTGGTTTTGATGCTTCTCATACAAACCTTCGTACAAGCTTTGTGGACTATTTTTGTCACGCTCTGAAACCAAATCTGGATTTTTTAAAATAGTGGCATATCTAGACTCAGGATAGGTCTGTATTATTTCTTTTTTAATATTGGCAGCCTTAACATTTTCACCCAACAACTCATAAATTTTGAATAGGTTATATTTTGATGGCAAAATAAGCCTTTCTTCAGGACTACTATTTAATAAATTTTTAAATTTCCGTTTTGACAAATCATACTCTTTAAATTTCTCCTTATAAATTAAGCCCAACTGATAATATGCATAATTACGCGCTTTAGAAATACTATCCACTACTTTTTTCGTGGTTGGGATTTTAGAAATATAAAAATCCGTGCTAAAACGCTCGTCTTCCGTAGCAACACTTAAAGGGTCTGCAATTTGATTATTTTGATTTGAACCGGCTAAAACACCTCGACTAGACCACCTCCAATTATCTGCTAACTTCCTATCGCCCCAGATTTTTACAAATTCGTTTTTTCCATAAGCCACCGTGGTTGCATTATAAAAATAAAATTTATTTGATACCTCTTGATTATTGGCTCGGGATTGTTGAGCACCTATGGTATTATTTGATGTTGACAATCCTGTATTGCGTTCTGCTGCTTCTTTTTTTTCTCTTTCAATTTCTGCTTTAACCTTTAAATCTTCAATAATAGAATTAAAATAAGCGAGACGTTCTGGCTCGGATAAATTGACCAACCTCAAAATACTATCGTTTTCCTTTGCAATACCCTCATAATAAATAACATCTTTTAAGTTATCGCGCTTTCGTTTTATAACCCGGAATGGTTTGGAGTTTAATGTTAAATTACTCATCGTGCTATCGTAATACTTACCTGCAACAGCATAAATAGAAGCATCAAAATTAATGTCGCCTAATGTTTCATAATTTTTAGCTTTAAGCAACTTATCTTTAGTATTGGTTCTTAACGACTTATTGTAATAGGACACTGCTAACGAATCCCAATCATTAGTCAAATGGTACGCCCCTATTTGGTGGTAAATCTTATCTAAATACGGTCGATTCTCTCGGTCTTCCTCAAGTTTGGTAAGGAGCTTAACCATTTCTAATTTATCACCATTTTGAAAATCGAAGTTTTTAACCTTCTCCAAATAGGCCGAAATCAAATAAATTCTTGGGGTTCTTCTGTTAAGTTTAATCACTTTATCGAAAACCATATTTGCACTATCTTTATAACCCAATTGATTGTAAAGTTGGCCTTGGATAAACCTGTACCGGCCGCGCTCGTCGTTATTTTTAGTCGCATTGGATGCTATTTGTAACTGCGTAATGGCTGTGTCAATAATTTTAATATTTAAATAGGCCTGCGCTAAAATAGAAGTAGCATCTGCTAAATCTTGCCCTTCTAAATCTTCTTGCTTTAAAAGACGCTTTAAATTTTCAATAGCTAAATCGTTATTATCTAACCTGATGTTAGCTTTTTCTCGCCACACCTTAGCTTGGTTAATTTTATCACTAGCAGGATATTTATAAAGTATATAATTAAAAGCTTCTAGGGCTGGCACAAAACGCTGATCGAAATATCTAGCTTTGCCTAAAAGTAAGTAAGCTTCATCCATTTGTGGGTCGCGCTCCTTACCGTCAATATTCATACTATGCTTCTGTATGGCTTTGGCAGCCTTCTCTTCTGCCCTATTGAAGTTTTCATTTTTTGATTGACTTGGTAGAACTATATCCTCAGTAACCTGCATACGCTCTATAGGTAAGACTTCCCAATAATTATCGAAATATGCCTCGTTTAAAGTTTCCTTTCCCTGCTCCAGAGCATTATACCCATTAAATAATGGATTGAACTCTGCAGTTAACGCATGAAAATTTCTATTTATAAACTTATCCTTTTTTCTAGAACAACTAAGCCCCAAAAAGAGTGATAAAATAAAAACAAGTATAGTTTTATATGGTGTTTTCAATGCTAGTATTTTGGTCTCAATTAAACTTTTAACTTATCTATTTATTATTTTGATATTCTTAATAAATATAAAAGGCTACAGAAGCTGCAGATTTATTTGATTTTTAAACCAAAACTGTTTAATCTTATTTATCGCATAGCTTTGTAAAAATAAGCAAC
Organism: uncultured Algibacter sp.; assembly: GCA_937958265.1. GTDB lineage: Bacteria > Bacteroidota > Bacteroidia > Flavobacteriales > Flavobacteriaceae > Algibacter_B. The sequence continues at coordinate 82,513 of CALGNX010000005.1, forward strand.
TTTTTGAATATAGCTATAAGTTGATGCATAAAATGGCTGTGAGGCAATACGTTTATACTATATTTTGAGTTCCGCTTAAAATTTGCGCGCAATTAATTTAAAATAACAACTTGTAAACTTCTCTTTAACGAAGACACTTATAAGCGCTTTTCTAGGCACTTTTGCATAAAATTATTCTAGGTATGACATCGCACAAAGTTTTTTTCGCCCTTCAAACATCGTACTTACAAAGTAATAAATTACAAAGCGTAAGCTCTTTAGTTAATTTTAAGGATAATAGGCTATAATGCAAGGTTATATTCCGGGTATTGTTTAATGAAATTGGCTTTAAATTTCTCGGGAACAGTTTTAGTAGAAACGTAAAATAATAAAACGAATAAAACAATAGCAATTGCAGCCAATAGGTTAATTGTACTAGACCAGTTATCCTCACTAACAAACAGGTGAATATGTACCATATTGTTAAAAATAATACCTAGTCCTCCCATTTCAATAATACTAGTATCAAACAACCACTGTTTACCTGTTTTTACTTTGCGATGCCTAATTAGGCGTTTCAAATTTATAATCTGATAAAAATACGCCACATTTAATAGGACAAAAAGAGGTATTAACACATACATTTTTTCAGGTATGCTATTTAACAAAGTACACAAGAACCAAACAGAAAAAAATATTAAAATTGCTTTTGGAAACACAAAACACCCCTTAAAACAAGACCAAATTTCTTTTCTATATATGATGTTAAGGGCTTTTATTTTTTGTTCTACCAAATCCTGAAATCCAAAAACACCAAATTTTTTAAATTCAATACGCAAGGCTTCTTCAAATGGTACACTGTTATTAATTAACCACTGTTGCTCTATACCGTTTGCTAAATGATCCACCAATTCTACTTGCACATCGTACCATTCCACGAAATGCTGCTGCACAAACAGGTAAATTTTTTCTATATGGTTTTCTGTTAATTTAGTCATACATACTAGAATTATTTTATAAATACAGTTTTGGGTCTAGCTTTAATACAGGGCACTCTATATAAGCCCACTAACGCTTAAATCAAGTTTAAATTTAAGTAAACTTAGGATTAACCAACGCCCGCATTGTCGCAATATACTGTTCCAACTCTGTAATTTTATTATTAGTTTCCTTTACTCCTTGCTTTGTTAGCTTATAGTATTTTCGCAATCTGTTACCAACTTTAATAACTTCAACATCTAAAAATCCTTCAGCCTCTAACTTATGTAATGCTGGATAAAGAGCACCTTCTGTAATTTTAAACGCTCCTTTGGTAAGCATTTTTACCTTTTGTGTAATTTCATAACCGTACATTTTATCATGCTCACTTAAGAGTTTTAAAATTATTGTGGTTAAACTACCTTTATACAGACTAGAATTCTTCATAATAAAACAAATATACCTAAATTAGTTATGCATAAGTATTCTATGTAGTATTTTTAAGAAAAAAACCGCAGGTTTATATACAGGCTTCACTATTTTTGTAAAAAAAACTTGTATGTCATCATTTCACAAACTTTCGGTAAAAAACATAGAAAGAGAGACTAGTAAAGCAGTCAGTATCACCTTTAACGTACCCGAAAATCTTAAAAATACTTTTAAGTTTAAAGCAGGCCAATATATAACATTAAAAACCCAAATAGATGGCCAAGAAGTACGTCGAGACTACTCCCTTTGTGCACCCCCAAAAAGTAACACTTTAAAAGTAGCTATTAAAGAAGTTGAAAATGGCACCTTTTCTATTTACGCAAATAACACCTTAAAAACTGGCACTACACTCGAGGTAGGGACGCCAAAAGGCCGATTTGTTTTTGAACCTAACACTGATAAAACAAAAAATCTAGCTCTATTTGCAGCAGGTAGTGGAATTACACCCATTTTAAGCATAATAAAATGTGCTCTGGAAGAAGCGGTAAATAATAAAGTTATATTGGTTTTTGGTAATAAAACACCTAAAGACACCATGTTTAAAGACGAACTTTTAGCTTTACAAGAAAAATATAATGATCGCTTTTCAATTCAGTTTGTATTTAGCCAACAAGATGAAGATGATGCTATTTTTGGTAGAATAGAGGAAAGTACGGTTAATTACGTGATAAAAAACAAGCATAAAAATACAACTTGGGATGCGTTTTACCTCTGCGGTCCTGAAGCCATGATTTATACCGTGAAAGATGTTTTAACAGCCCACGGTATTGATGATAATCGTATTCACTTTGAGCTTTTTAAGGCTTCAAAAACTAATGATACACCAGAAGAAGTAAGCACAGTAGCACTAGGTAACACAGAAATAACTATTACAGTTGATGATGACACTACTGCCTTTACCATGCCACAAAACCAGACCATTTTACAAGCGGCACTTGACAAAGACTTGGACGCACCCTATTCCTGCCAAGGTGGTATTTGCAGCAGTTGCTTAGCACGCGTAACGGAAGGCAAAGCGACTATGACGCAAAACAACATACTTACTGAAAGTGAAATAGCAGAAGGCTTAATATTAACCTGCCAAGCACATCCAACAACAGCAAAAATAGCAATTGATTATGATGATGTTTAAAATAGTTTTAATCATTTAATTACCACAATAATTGATGAGATAGGGTAAATAAATTACTTTTTCTATTATTTATATAAAAAAGCGACTATACCCTGTATAATCGCTTTTTTTTGTAAAATTTACGGCTACAAGCACTCATTTACTACTTTTCAAATTTAAATGTTAGCCACATTAAGGCTAATGCATAAAAGAGAAAAACTATATTTATTCCTAAAGCCAGCGAAGGAAAACGAAAAATTAAATAACACCAAATATGATTTAAAATTAGGCTAAAGAACTTGAATTATATTGTGCCTATATGAGAAAAAAAATCAAAGTATAGTTTTAGCTACGGTTCTATTTTATTTTGAAACAGAGGTACGCTAGAAACGAGTTATTAGCCTTCTTTTAGATTTTAATTGGTACAATAGACCTAATTTTATCTACAATAGTTTGGGGCGAAATACTAGCCGAAGCATTTTTATAATTTTCAGGAAATTTATTACCATAAACAGAAGTTGGAATTAAAGGATATTTTTCTCTATTAGCCATTAATGCGTATTCCGCCGGCTGATTAAACGGGGAAAAACCAGCATAAGGATGTGTAACACCCCAAATTGTAATCACTTTAACGCCAAGCATAGCTGCAATATGTGCATTTCCAGAATCCATAGCAACCATAAGATCGAGGTTCGAAATAACATCCATTTCTTCGGCTAGCGAAACTTTACCAGCTAGACTAATAACAGAATCAAATTTATCTTGGAATTCTTTAATTTTTTGAGTCTCAAAATCACCAGCTCCAAACAAAATGATTTTATAGTCTTGATTAAGCATTTCTAGCACTATTTCCATTAAATCTAAAGGATACATTTTCCCTTCGTGTGCTGCGAACATGGCAATTCCTATCCATTTTTTAAAATCGTTTCCTAAACGCTTTTGCAAACCTACATTTAGTTTACAGTTTTTTGGAAACTTAGGACTCGATAAATCAATTTTATAACCTAATTTTCCAAAAACATCTGCATACCTATTATGCGTTGTTTTAAGCGGTTTAAACAATGCCCCAGATGTTAATAATTTCTTTTCTTTTCTACCCTTATCAATCGCAACAAATTGTTTGTAGGTCAACAAACTTTTAAGTATTTTACTCCTAAGTACGTTATGTAAATCTGCTACCGCTGAAAATTTCTTTTTATTAAGTGCCTTCGCTAATTTATAAAGTCCGAAAACACCTTTATGCACGCCTTTCACATCAGCGTGAAAAACCTCAACGCGCTCTAAATCCCTGAAGAAAGGAGAAAGAAAAGCGCGTGTTAAAATAGTAACTTTCAGTTCGGGATGTTGCTGCGTTAATGCGCGTAAAACAGGAACTACCATAGCAACATCTCCCATTGCTGAGAGCCGAATTACTAAAATATGTTTTTGTTTTGACATTTAAACGTGTATATGCAGCAGCTCCCCTAAAGTTTTTTTTACTTTTGAGAACGAAGTACAGGGTTTAGCTCATCATCATTATACATTTTCATTTGCTTATACACTTTCATATATTTTTCTCCGGCATCAATATCATTTAAAAGTGTATCGATAGCTGTTGATAAATCCACACGCTGTTCTAATAGAACATCTAGTTTTTTCTGGCAAGCTGTTTTATGTTCAGCTGAAGCATCGTTACGCGTTGCTTCCTCCTTCATATGAAATACCTTTAATGCTAAAATAGACAAACGATCTACCCCCCACGCCGGACTCTCTGTATTTATAGTTGCCCCAGGTTTTACAGCTGCATTTTTATATTTTTCTAGAAAATAACTATCAATGTATTCAACCATATCTGTTCTGTCCTGGTTTGAAGCATCTATTTTTCGTTTTAACGTTAAAGCTGCTACCGGATCAATTTGTGGGTCTCGAATAATATCTTCGTAATGCCATTGCACCGTATCGATCCAACATTTTCTATAAAGTAAATGATTTAATAAATCACTTTTATCGTATGGGTTTTCAAAAGGCTGATCTACTGTATTTATAATATGATACTTTTCAATAACATCTTGAAAAATTTTATTGGCTTTACTTGCAAACATAATTATTAATTTAGAGGGCAAAAATAAGCAAATTATACAGAAATTTTCAATAAAACCTAAGGCCTACGCTTCATATTACAATAAATTACAAACACTGTTGCAATTGCGATTCCAACAAGAAAGCCACTTTAAATACAAAACCTCCTTTAGAATCAACTTTATATGGACAAAACATTAAAGAAATTAACTTAAAAACACCCAAAACATCTTATTAATTACAGTTTCGTTTAACTTTGAAATGAAGACGTTTATTCTCTGTTTATTTTATTTAAATACCGTATTGTTTTTATAACCCCGACACCTAGATTTATTTCAATACATAAAAATTGTACAGTGCAATTTACAATCATCCATATTACATAAAATTTAAATTATGCATCGCTAATAGCGACTTAAAACCATAGAATACCACATAAGTTAGTGTTTAAGTTTATTAATGAAACAGTAACAAAACCTTACATAATATACCAACCTAAAGCAATAATAGCAAAAAAGGAGCTACTAACAATACACCTAAAAACAGCTCTTTAAACCAATAATCTTTAATTATGGCAATATAATTAGCTATGATAACAGATAAAGGTGCAAATAAAAACAAGAACTCGCTACCGTTTTTATTTGAAACTAAAACCACAATAAAAAAACTTATTACAGCAGTAAAAACCATAATTTTAAGGCCTATTCTAATTTCTTTTTTCTTTTTCTTTAAATTTTGTAAAATATAAAAAGAAGACCATATACCAAATGAAAATAATAACGTTGTGGCTAGTAAATAAGATGTTGAATTATAGCCAGTATAATCGAAACTAATTTGACTAGAAAAATGAAGTAAGTCAAAAAAACTGTGATCCCATATTATAGATACCATACTATAAAGCAAGAATACACAAGCAAAACCTAAGAATGGAATAACCCAGTGCCTTATGTTATTGTCTGTATAAAGCACAAGCGACAAGGGGATTAAAGCAAAAAACAAGATAGACCAAAAATAAAATAATGCAGCTACAGCAAACCAAAAACCAACATCAAAAAGTTTTTTCTTAGTGTTTTTTACCCCCCTTAAACTAACAATACGCCTTAGCCCTAAAAGCATAAAAAAATTGGAACATAACACATTCGAGTAACTTGTAGCTTGAGTTATGAACAGTAAAAAAACAGCAAATAAAACAATTTCAAAGTTACTCTTATTTGTTAAGTTGTTTTTATTTACAATAAAATTTAAAAGTAGCATAGATGCAAAAACAACAACAAGAAGTGCTAATTCCTTTAAAATAAACATTAGGTCGCATCCCGCACTTAATTTATTTATTCTCGCTACAATAAAAGCTAAAAGCGTAACAAAAAAAACAAATGCAAAATATATTGGCTTAGATTTATTAAAAAAACTTGTTATCATTAACTGTTTTTGTATTTTTGTTAACTAATGTACTTAGTATTTAATAAATAACTCGACATGACAGATTTTTTTCACGCTATCCAAGATTTATTCGTAAATGTTGTTTTCGCTCCTTTTGATGCCTTAAGAGCCTTAGAACTTGAAAGTTGGTTTACAGCCAACGCCGTGTCCTGGCTATTCATACTTATAGGATTTGTTGCCATGGTATACTGGATGCTTCAACTTAAAATATTTGATGCAAATAACGAAGAAGACAAAAGTATTTCGGCGCATTCCTATTTATAAATCAAACCCGATATCCTTACGATAATTCATCTTATCAAAATGTAGTTTATCTATACTTTGGTAAGATTTTTTTATAGCCTCTTGGTACGTATTCCCATAAGAAGTTATCGCCATAACTCGGCCTCCTGAGGTTATAATTTCGCCATCCTTGATCTGGGCACCTGCATGAAATGCAATAGAATCTGTGATGGATGCAACACCTGTTATTAGCTTTCCTTTTTCGTAAGTTTCTGGATAGCCACCCGAAACCAACATTATGGTTGTAGCTGCACGTGAATCAATCTCAATATCTATAGTGTTTAAAGCCCCTTTACCCATAGCCTCCAATATATCAACAAAATCATTTTTTAACCTTGGCAAAACAACTTCGGTTTCCGGGTCTCCCATTCTCACATTATACTCAATAACTTTAGGCTCGTCACCCACTTTTATAAGTCCAATGAATACAAAACCAACGTAAGGTAGTTTGTCTTTTTTTAACCCACTAATAGTTGGCTTTACAATGCGCTCTTCAATTTTACTTAAAAATTCTTCTGTTGCAAATGGCACTGGAGAAACCGCTCCCATACCTCCTGTATTTAACCCTGTATCGCCTTCGCCAATACGCTTGTAATCCTTTGCTGTTGGTAAAATTTTGTAATGCTCTCCGTCTGTTAAAACAAAACAGCTTAACTCAATACCATCCAAAAACTCTTCAATAACCACTTTATTACTTGCCATACCAAATTTAGCATCAACCAGCATACTTTTCAATTCTGCTTTAGCTTCCTCTAAATCTTTTAAAATAACAACACCTTTTCCCGCTGCTAATCCGTCTGCCTTTAAAACATACGGTGGGCTTAAAGTTTCTAGAAAAGTATACCCCTTCTCAACAGTTTCTTTAGTAAAACTCGCATAAGCCGCGGTTGGAATATTATGGCGGTATAAAAACTCTTTGGCAAATTCTTTACTACCCTCTAACTCTGCTGCTGCTTTTTGAGGTCCAATAACCAGCACGTGTTTTATTTCACTATCATTCAAAAAATAATCATGAATACCGTTTACTAAAGGGTCCTCTGGCCCAACAACCACTAAATCAATTTTATTTTCTAATACAATTATTTTTATTGCCGGAAAATCTGTAACACCAACATTTACGTTTGTAGCAATTTCAGCAGTTCCAGAATTTCCTGGTGCCACAAAAAGTTTTTCGCATTTTGGACTTTGAGCAATTTTCCAAGCAAAAGTATGTTCTCTTCCGCCAGAACCAAGTATTAAGATATTCATAGTTATACAGTGTTTTAGCAAAAATAAAATTATTGATATGAATACACCACTATTTTTTATTTACTTTACCGAACATATCACATTTAAACCAAAATTTTGCTAATTCGTTTTTAAAAATCATAAAATTGAAATTACTTATATTACATTTAAGTTTATAATTGATCTTCTATAATTTTAATATGAATTTGTTTAATTTTTCCTTGCAAATAAACGGCTTCCCCATTAAGAAGGCTAACCACGTATTAAAAACTATTGAAAACTTAAGTGAGAATGATTTTGATGCCTATGTGGAAAACAAAAAAAATGAGATTTTTAATTACCACTTAAAATTTAATACGTTTTACAAATCGTTCGCTAATAATGCGCATAGTTCCGTTTGGAGTAGCATTCCTATATTAACAAAAAAAGATTTACAAAAACCGCTTAAAAAAAGGCTTTCTAAACATTATAAAATAAAAGATGTTTACGTTAATAACACATCTGGGGCGTCTGGAATTCCTTTAATTTTTGCAAAAAACAAATTTTGTCATGCCTTAACTTGGGCCATTATTCAAAACCGTTTTGGTTGGTATAATATCGATTTTAATCGTGCTAAACAAGCACGTTTTTATGGCATTCCTTTAGATACCAAAAACAATTTTAAAGAGCGCTTAAAAGATAAATTAAGTAATCGTATTCGGTTTTCGGTTTTCGACTTAAGCGATACGGCTTTAAAAAAAATATTGGAAACTTTCAAATCTAAGCCCTTTAACTATATCAATGGCTATACCAGCGCTATTGTGCAGTTTGCCAAATTTTTAAAAAATGAAAATATTATTTTAAAAACCATTTGTCCTACTCTAAAAGCATGTATGGTTACTTCAGAAATGGTTTTTGAAGATGATAAAACCCTTATGGCAAGCCAATTTGGGATACCGATAATTAATGAATATGGCGCATCCGAATTGGATATTATTGCCTTTGAAAATCCAAAAGGCGATTGGCAGGTTAATAGCGCATCAATATTTGTAGAAATTATAGATAATAACAACCATGTTTTGCCTTACGGAGAACCCGGACGCATTGTAATTACATCGCTTTACAATAAAGCACACCCCTTTATTAGATACGATATTGGAGATATTGGCATACTATCAAAAAAAAGTACTACTAAAAACCCTATTCTTAAAACCTTAATTGGCCGAAATAACGACATTGCTATTTTACCTAGTGGAAAGAAAACTGCTGGTTTAACCTTTTATTATATTACTAAACGTATTATTGAAGATGGTACTAATGTGAAAACCTTTGTAATTGAACAGACAAAACTAAATACTTTTAAAATTATTTATGTGAGTTCCAAACTACTTTCTGAAAGGAAAAAGAAAATAATTACTGCCGAAATGGAAAAATATCTTGAAAAGGGACTTACAGTTATATTTGAAAAACAGGTACATTTAATAAGAACTAAACATGGCAAATTGAAACAGTTTACATCTTATACTCCCAAAACATGAAAATTACAATAGTTGCTGGCGCAAGACCAAATTTCATGAAAATCGCTCCTATAATTGAAGCCATTCTTAATAAGAAAAAAGAAGGTTTTAATATTAATTATAGGCTTGTGCATACAGGACAACACTATGATAAGAATTTAAGTAGCACTTTTTTTGAAGAACTTAACATCCCACTTCCTGACAAGAATTTAGAAGTAAGAAGTGGTACCCCAGCCCAACAAACTGGAGCCATTATGATTGGTTTTGAAAATGAACTAAAACAAAATCCGTGTGATTTAGTTATAGTTGTTGGCGATGTTACCTCAACTATGGCTTGCACCATTGTTGCTAAAAAAGCACATATTAAGGTGGCTCATGTTGAAGCCGGAATACGATCTGGCGATATAAAAATGCCTGAAGAAATTAATAGAATTGTTACAGATAGTTTAACCGATTATTTCTTTACAACATCCAAGCATGCCAACGAAAATTTAATGAGGTTAGGCGTTCCCACCGAAAAAATATTTTTTGTAGGTAATGTTATGATTGATACGTTGCGCAAAAATGAAAATAGATTTAAACAGCCAGACCTTTGGAACGCTTTACATTTATCTGAAAAAAAATACATGGTTATAACATTACATAGGCCAGGCAATGTGGATGAAGCACAACAATTACAACAACTCATTATCCAAATTGCAACATTAGGAAATAAATACCCTATTATTTTTCCTGTTCATCCCAGAACGCAGAAACTTTTAAGTCGTTTAAATTTAAATTTTGAAAATCTACATTATGTAAAACCTATGGGGTATTTAGAGTTTAATTACTTAGTAAAAAATGCTTTTGCCGTAATTACAGATTCCGGCGGTATTACTGAGGAAACTACAGTTATGAATGTGCCTTGTATAACACTTCGAGATAACACAGAACGCCCTGAAACTTGTGTTATAGGAACAAATATGCTTGTTGGTAGCGACCCCTTAAAAATAGAAAAAGCCTTTAATATTTTAGTTTCAAATCGTTGGAAAACAGGCTCAATTCCGCAATTATGGGATGGGCAGGCAGCAAAACGAATTGTAAACCATTTAGCTTCTATTTATAGTTAAAATGAAGGATATACTTATTATTACCAATTACTTTCCGCCTGAAACAGGAGCCGCATCAAATCGTATTTATCAATTAGCGGAAGGCCTTAAAAACGCAGATTACAACATTTCTGTTGTTACACCACTACCAAATTACCCAACAGGCCAAATTTTCACAGGCTATAAAGGCCGTTTTAAACATACTTTAAAAGAGAATGACATAGTTATTAATAGACTCTGGATTTATGCCAACAATTCCAAGCATAAGTTATTACGCCTTCTTGCTATGTTATCTTATAGTTTTAGTTTAATATGGTTTTTTATTTGGCATAAAATTCCTAAAAGGGTAATTATACAATCGCCTCCGCTATTAGTGGCTTTTACGGCAATATGCCTACTGCGCTCTAAAAAAAGAAAGCTGATACTGAATGTTAGTGATTTGTGGCCACTAGCCGGACTGGAATTGGGTGTCTTAAAAAAAAATACAAGCTTTAAGTTATTAGAACGCATAGAACGCTTTAATTATAAACATGCCAATTTAATTTTGGGCCAAAGTGAAGAAATACTAACCCATGTAAAATCGATTTTTCCTAGAAAAGAAACCTTCTTATATCGCAATTTTCCAGATTTTGAAGCTCCTATACCTAAAGACACTGCTAATTCTTCAAAAAAAATACAATTAGTCTATGCGGGCTTATTAGGGGTTGCTCAAGGTATTTTTAAGTTATGTAACGCATTAGATTACTCCAATATTCAATTTCATATTTATGGCGCTGGTACAGAACAAAATAGTATTGAAAATTTAATTAGAACTAACCATGAATTAGATATTATTTACCACGGCGAAGTTTCTAGACAGCAATTACACAACGCATTAAGATCTTATGATATTACTTTAGTCCCTTTAACACAAAGAATTTATGGCTCTGTGCCATCGAAAATTTTCGAGTATGCGCGTTTGGGCCTACCCATATTGTATTTTGGTGGTGGTGAGGGTGAACACATTATTAAAAAATATGAATTGGGCTGGATTGCAGAAGTTAGCAATTACAACCTTTTAAATGCAATTATTGCCAAAATAAGTACTTCGAACTTAACTGTTAAAAATAAACTTAATATACAAAAAACAGCTTTTAAACATTTCGATTTCGAAAAGCAATTAGAAGCCCTAATAAAGGTTGTTTAATATGCCTTTTCCTCTCCTTTTATCGCGTTTGAAACCGTTTGTATAATAATTTTAGCATCTAACAGCAGAGACCAGTTTTCAATATAAAAAATATCGAATTTTACACGGTTTATAATATCTTCATCCGTTTCAACTTCACCTCTAAAACCACTTACTTGTGCTAACCCTGTAATACCAGGCTTAACAAAATGGCGTACCATAAACTTATCAATTCTCCTGGCATACATGTTGGTATGACTTACCATATGTGGTCTAGGGCCAACAACAGACATATCACCAAATAGCACATTAAAAAACTGCGGTAGCTCGTCCATACTAGTTTTTCTTATAAAGGCTCCCATTTTTGTAATTCTTAAATCGCCTTTAGTAGCTTGTTGAGAATGAGCATTTTTATTAGGTGTCATAGACCGGAATTTATAACAATAAAATTCTTTATAATTAAACCCATTTCTAGACTGTTTAAAGAATACAGGGCCCTTAGACTCTAATTTAATTAAAATAGCTAAAATTGGTGTTAACCAGGACAAAACAAAAATAATAACAAACAAACTAAACACAACATCAAAAGACCGTTTAATAAACTGATTTACATGATCTTGTAACGGTATTGACCGTATGGAAAGTATTGGAATATAATCGTAATACTCATACTTTAATTTTTTAGAAAAAATATCTTTATTATCGGGTATAAACTTTAATTCACGAAGGTTGTTATCTGCAAAATCAATTAACCTATTTATTTGCTTATTAGAGAGTTCTGCTACAGAGAAGTAAATCTCATCTATACTATTCTCGATAATATAATTAAAACAATTATTTAAAGAAAAGTCTTTGTCTTTCGAGCTAAAGCTAGCATCAAACTTATATCCAAAATCTGGTCGTTGTATAAACGTTTTAATTAATTGTCTTGATTTTTGGTTACCACCAATTACAATGACTTTTGTAATATTTCCACGAAAAACTGTTCTATATTTTCTTAATAAAAAAACAGTTAAAAACTTAATGAAACATAACACAACAAAAATTGATACTAAGTAATGCCCCAATGTCAACCTGCTAATATGAGGATGTTTAAAAAAACCTATAAAAGCATAAAGCACAATAGCAAAAAACATAATTTGTCTAAATAAAAGTGGGCCTAATCGAATTAATCGCGTATGCCTTTGTACTTCGTAAAACCCATTCTTCACTGCAATTAAAATCCATGAAATGGTAATGTATAAACAAAAAATGTAAACGTTTGTTAAATTTATTTCAAACAAATAAACAGCTGCATTAATAACAGCTAGATCTATCAGCCCGAATAAAGGTTTCATATACCCTGAATATCTTCCTTTTTTATAATTCACTTATTTCTTTATATGTTCTTTAAAATTTTTGTGTTTGCTTTTATAAAGCGCTTCTTTTGGTAAGGTCTTAAAATAATTATACGTTATCTTCATACCCAATTCTCTACTCGTTTTTGGTTCCCAATTTAATATTGTTTTTGCCAACGTAATATCTGGTTGCCTTTGTAACGGATCGTCTTGTGGTAAATCACGATATATTATTTTTTGCGCTGTTCCTGTTAACTTTATAATTTCCTCTGCAAATTGCTTTATTGTTATTTCATGAGGGTTACCAATATTTATTGGATTTGTATAATCGCTTAATAACAACCTATAAATACCCTCCACCTGGTCATCTACAAAACAAAACGAACGGGTTTGAGAGCCATCTCCAAAAACTGTTAAATCTTCTCCCCTAAGCGCTTGACCAATAAATGCAGGAATCACTCTGCCATCGTTTAAACGCATTCTAGGCCCATAGGTGTTAAATATACGCACAATTCTTGTTTCTAAGCCATGAAACCGGTGATATGCCATCGTTATAGACTCCTGAAAGCGTTTGGCTTCGTCGTAAACTCCACGCGGACCAATGGTATTTACATTACCATAATAATTTTCTGTTTGTGGGTGTACTAAAGGGTCTCCGTAAACTTCGGAGGTGGATGCTATAAGCATGCGTGCATTTTTCGCTTTAGCAAGCCCTAAGAGGTTGTGCGTGCCTAAAGCCCCTACTTTTAAAGTTTGTATGGGTATTTTTAAATAATCAATGGGGCTTGCTGGTGATGCAAAATGTAAAATATAATCTAAACGTCCTTGTAACTCTATAAAATTAGTAACATCGTGTGTTATAAATTCAAAATTATCTAAACCTTGTAAATGTTCAATATTTTTTTCATCACCCGTTATAAAGTTATCCATGGCCACAACATGATAGCCTTCCTTTATAAAACGATCGCACAAGTGCGAACCCAAAAAACCGGCGGCTCCTGTAATTAGGATTTTTTTCATGTAAACCAATTTACTTTTTTATATGCTTATAATTTAGTACTCAAGTTAACTTTTACGCAAAAGAAATTAATGCATGTATTTCATACAACTAAAAAATATAATATTATTTTAATCTAGATACATTTTTTGTAATGTATGCTCAATGGTATTTTCGTTAGAAAGGTCACCTAAACTAGCCATTAATTTTTTTGTTGAGCCCTTAAGCATTTTAATTTCATTTTTTCTTACAAAATCAGGATTTACCGTTACCTTAATTTTATACTTGGCCAAACGATTCATTTCACTAATTATATGCTTAATGTTTATTGCCGTGCCACTACAGACATTAATTATTTCAGACTTTATGTTAGACGTTAAAAGACGTGTATAACATGCTACTACATAATCAACATCGTTAAACTCTCTGTATACGTCTATATTCCCTAAGGCAATTTCCTTATAATTTTTCTTATAATGAGAAACAATTTTTGGAACTAAGAAATGTGATTCTTGGCCTGCACCAGTATAATTAAAGGGACGAGTTATAATTATATTTTGATTATCAAAATACAATTTTGACATATTTTCCATAACCAATTTACTATTGCCGTAGTGGTTTACGGGTTGCGGACACATTGTTTCGTCCAACTCGCCCTCAATATTTCCGTAAACCGCAGCACTACTAGCAATTAAGATTTTTTTAGGTGTATAATCTAGTCTGTTTATAGCCTCTAAAAGATTTGTTGTTCCAAGAATATTTACATTGTATATCTTTAATTTGGCCTCTGATGCTACGAATGAAATGGCTGCTAAATGAACTATGTAAGCTGGCTTAATATCTTTTAAAATCGCGTACAAAGCATCTTCTTCAAGAATATTACAATTAAAGTGGTTCGAACTCTTTGGTTCTTTTAAGGTCGTTCCAAAAACTTCGAACCCTTTTTCGGTAAGGTATTTTTCTAGATATATTCCTGTAAACCCAGAAATACCAGTAATAAATACGCGTTCTTTAAAAACTGCCTCCATTTTGATTTCTTTCAATATCCTTTTTAACCATCATGTCGCACAATTCTTCGAGCGTTGTTTTTGGTTTCCAATTTAATTTATCGTTCGCTTTAGATGCGTCTCCAATTAATAAATCTACTTCTGCTGGACGATAAAACTTAGGGTTTACTTTAATTAACTCTTTTCCTGTTTTATCATCAAAACCAATTTCCTTTTCGCCTTTACCTTTCCAAGTAATATCTACTTCTATTGCCTTAAAAGCTAACGATACAAAGTCTCGTACGGTTTGTGTTTTATTGGTTGCCAAAACAAAGGTTCCTGGCTCATCAATTTGTAACATCCTATACATGCCATCCACATATTCTTTAGCGTATCCCCAGTCTCTCTTAGCATCCATATTACCAAGTTCTAATAGATCTTGTTTACCCAAATGAATTTTTGCTACTGCATCTGTTATTTTTCTTGTAACAAACTCTTTTCCTCTTAAAGGAGACTCATGATTAAACAAAATACCACTGGTAGCAAACATGTTATAAGACTCTTGATAATTAAGTGTAGCCCAATGCGCAAATACTTTTGCTACCCCGTAAGGACTGCGAGGATGAAAAGGCGTGTCTTCGCTTTGCGGTATAGCATGTACTTTACCAAACATTTCTGAAGTTGATGCTTGATAAAATTTAATTTTAGGGTTAATGCTTCGTATCGCTTCTAATAAATTCATGGCGCCAATACCAGTAATTTCAGCTGTTGCTATGGGCTGGGTAAAAGATACACCTACAAAACTTTGAGCAGCTAAATTATAAATTTCATCAGGCTCAACTTCAGAAATAATTCTGTATGCGCTTGATAAATCTATAAGATCATATTCCAACAATGTTAAGTTCGGATGCTTATCAACTCCTAATTCTTCAATTCTCCAAAAATTAGTTGAGCTTGTTCTTCTATATGTACCAAAAACATGATAACCCTTGTCTAGTAGAAGCTCTGCTAAATATGCAGCATCTTGGCCAGTAATACCAGTTATTATAGCTTTTTTCATTTTACGTAAACTTTATTAATTATTATATCAAATTATTATGCTTAAACCACTCTATACTTAGTTTAAGTCCTTTTTTCAAATCAATTTTAGGTTCAAACCCCAAATCTTGCTTGATAAAATCGATAGATCCTGTCATATTAGATATATCGCCCTTCCAACTTTGATTAGTATAAGAAATTTCAGGATCGATATTTAATTCCTCACAAATTTTTGCTACCAACTCTTTTATAGATGTTTGCTTACCACCTGAAACATTATATATTTTACCTCTACTTTTAGGATTAGTAAATGCCATAAAAAAAGCATTAACAGTATCTGAAATATAAGAATAATCTCTTATTTGCTCTCCTGTGCCTAAGACCTCTAACTGCTTATTATTAGCACTTAATTTCCTTATAAGATCGTAAAGAACGTAACGCGATTGCCTTGGGCCATACGTATTAAATATTCTTATACCTGTAAAATCTAAATCGTAAGTTTTCTCATAGGCTAACCCTAACTTTTCACCATAAAGTTTTGTTACGCCATAATTTGATCTTGGTAACAACTCATGCTTTTCATCCATAGGTGTGTATGCAGGTTCTCCATATATCGCAGCTGTACTTGCAAAAAGAATTTTTTTAACATTATACTTCACACACAGATTTAAGATATTAAACGTGCCTAATGCATTACTACTAAAATCTACCTCTGGAAATTTACTGGAATATGGTACGTTAGCATTAGCGGCAAGATGAAACACATAATCAAATTTTTCCTCCTCAAATAGAGTGTCTAAAAATTTATAATTTGCGATATCTGCATACTGATACTCACAGTGTTCATTTTTTGAAAAATTAGCATTAGCACCCATCAAATTATCAATAGATAATATATTATTAAAACCTTCTTCAACTAGTTTGTCGATAAGGTGAGAAGGTATAAAACCACAACCTCCTGTCACTAATATTCTAGACTTCTTATTCATTATTTCAATTAAAAAATTTATTGATTGTTTTAGTCAAATCATAATTAGATTTAACTGTTTTTATATTTTTTACGTAATATTCTCTATTATTTTCAATTTTGTTTATGCCTTCAACGATGTCAAATATATCTTTACCTGTAACTTCACCAACCTTCTCTTCTACCACAAAATCTTTAGAATTATTATTTAAACCATTGGTTGTTAGTATAGGTAAATCTGATCCTAAAGCCTCAATAAATACTCCTGGAAGCCCCTCTCTGTCTGATGGGAATACGAGAAGTCTTCCTCTAGAAAGAATGCTTTTCTTTTCGTGTTCGCTTACAAAACCATGGAAAACAACTTCTTGATTGCTTTTGTGCTCTTCCTTTAAGTGTTCAAACATACTACCATCCCCAACAACATGCATTTGACGTGCTTTATCTGGGTACCTTCTATTAAATTCTAAAACAGCTAAAATTGCTTTATCTGGATTTTTATGCGGTTCTAATCTACCAACAAATAAAAAATAGTCATTAGATACATTCTCAAAATCTTTCATATCTAAAGAGTTTGGAATAGAAATTACATTATTAGAACTTAAATTCTTATGTTTTTTAAGGATTTTACGTTGAACACTGTTACTTATACAAGATATCTTATCTGTTGAATTTAATATCAAAGGGTTAATAAATTTCCATAATAACGAATGACGATATTCTACAAAATCGATAAATGTTATAGCGTTTCTTTTAAAAAGAGTTTTTGAAAAAATTAATGGTACTATTACAAATTGTCCAATAATTATAAAATCATATTCTTTATTTTTCAGAGCGTTTTTAATAGCAAAATAAAATTTAAACATTGTAGAAACTTTTCTACCCAAAACACCTTTTTTATAGTGCGAAGAATCTGTCAAAACTCGATTTACGCCTACTCCATTGATAACTTCCTTATGCGGCAAGTTTTTATCATGGGCGATACACATGACATCAACAGAATGGCCAAAAAAAGATAATTTTTCAGCTATTCTTTTAAACCGAAATTCCATACCACCTATAAATGGGTAATAAAATTCATTAATAATCAAAATACTTTTAGTGTTCATTTTTTAGGGAATATTGAGTAAAAGTTTCCTTTGTAAAGAGACTTATAAAAAAACCGTAAAAGAAAATTCCATATCTTCTTCTCATATAATTTTCTACAAGCCCAAAGGATAAAATAATTATTAAAAAAAACAAAAAATTGTAATTTTTACAACTAATGGACATGTACAAAAAACGTAAAAGTACAAAAATAATTACAGCAGCCGGCAAATATCCAAAGTCCAAAACATATCCCAAAAATTGATTATGAGAATGTAAGCCTACCCAATATTTCCTACTATTCGTAATTAAACAGTTATCTATTTTTTCCTGAGCATTACCCGCTCCCAATCCGGTAAGCAAGGTAGCCTCTTTATCAATAATTTCAAGTGTACATCTCCAAATAGAATATCTTGGACTTCTGTCTTCGACTTTTAACTTTTCAAAACGTTGTAAGGTGTTTGTTGAAAAGACTAAAAACACAGATGCGAAACTGCCCAATAAAAGAACGATTAAAGAATTTCTTCTGTTTTTTTTATCGAAAAGAGAAAAAATTAAATAAGAAGCTGTGAGAATAAATATTAAAATAATCGAAAACCTAGACGATATCAAAATTATAAATCCTATTATCAAAAAAATACAACATGAATTTATTACATACCTTAATCGTTTCTTACTTTTTACCATATCCACTAACAATATATAGGCCGAAAATACGCCATATATAGAAAGATAATTGTGCTGAATTTCTAAAAATGAATTAGAATACTTATGATCAAAAAAAGACCCCGTGTTGAAGTAGTATATAATACCATTGATAATGGAAAGCAGATAAAGAATTACAGTTATATAAGCAAAGATTAGTAAAATTGTTTTTAAATTTAATTTATTTCGATTTTCAAGAAATAATATTGAAAATACTGTTAAAACAAAGAAGGATAATTTTTCAATACTATATAAATTTTTAGTAAAACTTTCAGAAAATAAAAGAGAATAAACTGAGAAAAGAAAAGGGGAAATAATGGCAATAAAATATAATAACTTTTTCTTTGTAAACACTTGTTTCTTACATGTAAAAATACTTACAAATGCAGTGAGAAAAGCTATTGCACTAGTTATATAGGATAATGCCATAGAAAAACCAAGACATAAAAAACTTACTAAAAATGCGATATAAACGTAATCGTTGATATAGAGTTTTTTCATTAAAGTTACTTTTTTATAAATTTATACCCCGTGTTTATAAATTTCTCCTCTACGAATTTAAAACCAATTATTGAAACTAGCGTGGTTAATAACAAGCTTGATAAAGTAAATAATACATTATTAATAAAAGTTGGTTCCAAGTTTAATTGTCCAACCACATGAATAACTATCACATGAAATAAGTAAAACGAATAGCTTATTTTACCAAAATAAGCCAGTAAATTACTTTCTATTTTAAACTTACTTGTTAATAGTAAAAATAGCACAAATGCAATTAAATAGCTTAAGAAGTACCTATACCAAACTTCATTGTGACCATAATTTTTATTGTATGCTAAAAATGATATTGCTAACATAACTAAACAAAAAACGATAGGGAATACTTTAACAAATACTTTATTTTTTGATGTAATAAAACTAAACTGACCACTAGTATATAATAGGTATGATTTAAACACATAACCGTAAAACATCAAGGATAGGGCTAAAAACAATGCTATTGGCAACTTAATTTGTAAATAGAATCTAATTACTGATGCTAAAAATGCGATTATTAAAAAGCCAATTGATGATAGAATAACACCAGTAAATTTATGTAAAAAGTTAGCCAAAAATAATATTACACAGAAACCATAAAAAATAAGTTCAATTTGAAGTGTCCAATATATACCGATAATGCTCTTGGCTCCCAATATTTCGGGAACCATAGTAATGTTTGCTAAAATAGTTTTAATACTCGGGGGGCTGTTTAACAAAAAAACTACACCCAAAAGTATCGAAACCCAAAATACGGGATACAAGCGAAAAAACCTTTTGATTAAAAAATTTCTAACAGTAGTATTTTTTTTTAAACTAAATGGGATTAAAAAACCACTGAGCATAAAAAAAAGTACAACACCGATTTTACCAAAATCTAAAAAATCAACAGTCCAGAAAGTTAATTTTTCAAAAAATGGATTTATACCTTCTTTTCTTCTCAAATAAAGAACAACGTGCTGGACAAAAACTAAGATAGCAGCAATACCTCTAATCGAGTCTAGATAATTAAGTCTTTTTTTATTTGACATTTTTTAAACTATTAACAACATTAATTGGTAGGAAACTTAAATTATTTAATAGCTTAAAAATATGTGTTAAACCGAAATATATAGGTATATAAAATGATTTTCTGTCTTTATTTATATTTAACAGTGTTGTTGAAAAAGCACTAAGATAATATTTATAACAATTATTTACACAGTAAGATTCAGCATCTGTATCTATATTAAGAACACTTACAGATGTACCCTTATACTTCGACAAATCCTCCCGAGGGTGTGGCAAATAAACAACTTTAGTATTAAAAAACTTATCTAAAAATAACAATCTATTTATATATACTTCACGACTAATATACCCGTCTTCCACTAAGGGTTGACCAATAAAAAGAATTTCATCAAAAACAGTAATAGCCTTACATTCCTCGCTTTTACTTTGATATACTATATTTTTCTTGTCGAACCTATTTTTTATAGTTAGACTATCTCTTTTGTATGTTTCCTTTAAAATACCTTTTCTATAAAATCCAAAAAGAAACTTTATAGCGTTTTTAATTATGGTTTTTTTTGTACCAGAACCAATATAATGCCCTAGTCCGTCTTCCCATAACTCAATTTTTATTTTTTCAGATAAACAAAAATCAATTAAAAATTTATCGTAAGGTTTGTTATCTGTAAAAAGTATTAAACAATTAAAATCTAATTTTATTAGCTTCAATTTTAATTGTTTATATACCTTTCGATTATGCGCATAAACTTGGAATAAATTCCAAGACATTTTTTCCTCCTCAAAAATAATTACTTCAAAATCCTTAAAATAATTATTTAAAATAGGTATTAATTTGCTAGATCTACTACTAAGTAAAAAGAACTTAGGTGAAATTCCATTTTGATGTAAAAGCTCTATATGGTAAGTGCTAATAACCTTAGCTATAATTCTCATGTTAATATTTCGTATTTCCTGTAAAGTATACCCATATAACACCAAACAAACAAATAATGAAAGTTACTTTGCGTCATTCCAATGAGGATTATAAATATGAGAAAATACTTTAATTCGCGTCTATTTTGAATCAAATATAGTACAAATAAAACTAAAATAAAAAAGCCCAAATATCCTATTGAAATAAGAATATTTACCAACATTATAGAAGGCCGATCAGTCCCTATACCTAAACCGAAAATAGGCATTTTAGATAACGCTTCTAAAGGTAGGGTTATACCATGTCTTAATCGCTCTCTAAAAGACCCTGCTTTAACGGTAATTATATCCTGTACTAAATCATTAAATAAAAAAGCTAAAACAAATACAACGATGGACAGAATAAAAATCCATATCATCATTTTTAAGCCTTTTTTATTATATACCCTCGTTAAAATAAATAAATAAACAACCCCTAAATACCCCGTAAAAGATGTAGATATAAGCAATAAAAATCCAGATATATACAAGACTATTTTTTGCGTTTTTGAAAACTTTACTTTTAATAAAAAAAGTGTTAGGTAGGTAGTTGTTAGATAATAGCCGTAAATTGAAGTTTCGTTCTGTACAGAATTTATTCTTTTTACATTATTAAATATAGCTTGAAAGGCAGTTACCGAGTACTTTCCAAATTCATCAATACTATAAAAGTAATGCATATAAATATCATAATTATTACTGTAATATAAAACGAGTTGCAAAACAGCAATAGTATTAACAACTATAAGCCCTGTAAACAATGCTTTAACTAACAATACTTTATTAGCTTTTATAGAGCTAACCACGACAAAAACTAAAGCACCTAATACAACATATAATAACTGTGTAAAATTAGTTAAGGACACGGCTGTCTTAACAACTGTTTTGGACCATTTTCCTGCACGTTTAGAATCTTCGACTTCCCATACCTTAACTGGCTCAAAATCAAATAACCTAACTACAAGGCTAATAGATAATACAAAAATGAGCATCATTAAGTAAACCAGTGGCTTCTTTGCAGCTCTTTTATTACTTATTAGGAATACTAAAAGAAGTAGAATAGCTACGTATTCTGGAATTTTTAAATGAAATGTAATTTGTTGAACTTCTAATAATGATACCGTATAAAAGGAAGAAAATACGACTAAAGTATAAAGTAAACTATCTATAACAGTATGTCTTTTTATATATATACCAAATAGTATGACGATATTTATAACTAAAAACCACACTATACTTTACTTTCTTTTAAATTAAATAAAAACATGAAATATAAACTCCCTCGTGTTATAAAAAATACAGGAGCGAAAACAAAAAAATCATATGTAAAAAATAAAGAAATACATATAGTCAATATATTTAAAATAAGCATCCTATTAATATTTACATACTTTATAATAAACGATTTTGAAATAAAAAAGATAATTGAAAAAAATACAACAATAAAACTTAAGCCAGAAAACTCATCTAATAACATGTTTAAAGGGTAAAATATTTTGATCAAAAAAGGTGCTAAAAAAGTAAAAATTAAGCCCGATAACAAACCAATTAGAATTATAGCAACAATAATTTTTATCTTAATCTTTACAAAAACAGAGATATCCACTTTTGTTAAAATACTCAATAAACTAGAAGATGTTACCAAAACTATTGGATTAACACCTATTAGAAAAATTGACACTATTTGGTAGTAATTAACATAGTTATCAAAAAAGAAATGCTCAATAACAAACATGTCCATGCGTTGAACCAAAGCAAAAGACAAATAAATGAACACAAACTTTAAAATATTTAAGTCGTTTTCCTGTTTTATTTTTGCTGTGTTAAACCCTAATTGAATATTGCCTTTATACAAGACAAAAAAAGCAATAAGTTCAGATATTAACAATAAGGTAATAAAAATATCAATACTACTTATATCAAAAAATAAAGTTAATACTAATAAAACAAGGTAAGGTATTAGTCGAACAAAAACATAAAAATAATTTTTCTTGAAGATTAAAAAATTAAAATACACTTTCAACTGCAGTGTATTGGCTGAAAAGACAACCATATATGCTCCTAATAAAAAACTTTTAAGAACAGAAAATTCCTGTACAAAAAATATTATTGCAGTTAAAAATGAGAACAAACTAAGTTTGAACAAAAATTTATACTTATTTTTTTGAAGATCTGTTTTAGTTACTAATCGAACATAGTAGTCGGCTAATGAAGACCCAAAAGTATAAATTAAAAAATCTATTGTAATTAATAAAAAGCTTATTTTTCCGAAAAGTTCAGGAGAGTGCTTCTGTATTAATGGAAAAAAAACTATTTGTCTTATTATAGAAAAAATAAAGGCAGATCCAGCATATACAAACGAACCTTTGATAAATGTTTTAATTGACATATATATTGATCAAGCGTTCAGCAAATTCTCTAAAAACTCCCGTACCACCTTTTTGTTCTAGGACTGCTATACTATCAATATTTTTTATTTTTTTAATGGCATCTTTTGGACAAGCAGCAAAACCGACTTGAGATAATAGTTCAAAACAATTAACATCATCACCGATATAGGCTACTTCACTCAAATCAATATTTTCTTTTGCACAAATTTCAATCGCAGCCTCTAATTTTCCCCCATGTTTTTTTGATTGAAAAAGATAATCAGCCTTAACTTTCTTTGCTCTATTTGAAACAATTTTAGTGTTTTCAGAAGTTATTATACCTGTTAAAAAACCATTTTCTCTTAACAATTGAAACCCCATGCCGTCTCTCGTGTTAAACTTTTTCAATTCATCTCCGGCTTCTGTGTAATACATCCCTGCGTCTGTTAAAACACCATCTACATCCGTTAACACTAGCTTAATTTTTCTGCTTTCTTTAGGTATGTTAATAAAGCGTTTCATCAAAGCTTCAGCTATAATCCAATCTTCAGGTTCATCTATTTCAACGGCGGTATATTCTTCCATTAA
This sequence comes from uncultured Algibacter sp., assembly GCA_937958265.1. Lineage (GTDB taxonomy): Bacteria > Bacteroidota > Bacteroidia > Flavobacteriales > Flavobacteriaceae > Algibacter_B. Next base: position 106,395 of record CALGNX010000005.1, read on the forward strand.
AGAAATACCTATATTGCCACTTAATCTATTTCTGTATTTCAATATGTTTTCAACCGAGTTAATATAAAAAGCCCCATTTTCCATTAACATTCCAGAAAAATCCTGCCTTCTTGGCCTATTATTGTATTCGTAATTAAGAGGAACACCCTTTTTATCCCAAAAAAAACGTTTTGTCTCGACACAAGACAATACGCTGTCATACTCAGTATCATTAATTATTTTAATACCTTTTTCTATATCGTTTGTAGTCAATAAAGGAGAAGTAGCTTGAATTAAAATAAATCGATCTTCATCGTTCAAGCTACTTTTCTTTATATACTCTAGCATAACACTTTCAGTGGAAGAATGATCTTGCGCATTTAAATCGTCTCTTTTATACAGACTAACTTTGCTAAACGCTAAGTTTTTAACTACATTTTCTATTTCTAAACTATCTGTAGCTACTATTATTTCGTCGATATCTTCTACTTTATTTACTGCATTCAAAACCCAATAAATTAGTGGTTTTCCACAAAATAATTTAAGGTTTTTTAATGGAATAGATTTACTACCGCCTCTTACAGGTATGAATGCAATTTGCCTCATAAACTATTTTTTTCTAAATTTCAATTTATCTCTTTGTACTTTTTCTATATCTAGAATTTCTGAGCCTTTAGGGTTTAAAGCATCATAAGTAGCTTCAAGGTCTCTACATAATTTTTTTAACCCATTAGGTTCTAAAGATGCTGCATGATCTGTTCCTTTCCACGTTCTATCAATAGTGAAATGTCTCTCTACCCATGTTGCTCCTAGGGCTACAGCGGCATTATCTATAGCTATTCCTAAATGATGTCCAGAAAAACCAACCTCTTTAACACGGTTTCCATATTCTTTCTTCAGCCTTACTATTTCCAATAAGCAAACATCCTTAAATGGTACGGGATAACCTGAAGTACATGAATATATTATCAGTCTATTTTTAGCTTGATCCTTTTTTTCAAAAAATTCAATTATCTCTCTTTCTTCTTCTTGGTTGGTCATACCAAAGGATAAATGAACTTCTCCTTTATAATCGTCTCTCAGGACCTTTAACATTTCAAAATGATTATTACACGCGGAAGGTACTTTTAAAAGTCCGGGGTTAAACGTTATCATTTCTTTTGCAGAAGTAACATCCCAAACCGAGGTAGAATACTCTAAACCTATCGCATCACAATGCTCTTTTAATTTACGGTGTTGATCTACATTAAATTCTAAAAATTCTCTATGTGCCCCGTATGTATCACCGTAAGAATTCGATTGATTTGGGTGAGGCGCCTTATATTGCTCTTCTGTTAACAACTCTTTATTATTCCGCTTCTGGAACTTAGCAACATCTGAACCACATTCTTTGGCTTTATTTAACAAATCGATAGCTATATTAAAGTCGCCTTTATGGTTGCATCCAATTTCAGCTATTACTTTTGGTTTTTTAAATTTCATTTTATATTTTTTAAGGTACTGTTTTTGGGTCTTATGGCAAATGTATGATATTTTTCACTTTTAACAAGATTTGTTTGACGTAACAATTTGTTTTCTTGCAAGATTTTAACTGCAAAACTATACCATGTCATGATGTCATTATCGGAAAAATGAATCAATCCAAAATTATCACTTTCATTACCGATTAAAGAAATAATATATTTTGCCAAATTTTCGGCATTTGTTGGGCAACTTTTTTGCCTGTTAGTTACGAATAATGATTGCCCTTCGCTAGCTTTCTTTAATATACTTCTATAAAAATTATTACCATATTTTTTACTGTATAACCAAGAGGTTCTTATAATAAAATATTTGGTCATTATAGATTGAATGTACCCTTCGCCAAGCAATTTAGACTTTCCGTACTCATTTAACGGATTCGCTCTATCCGTTACTAAATAAGGCTCTTCCTTTTCTCCGTCAAAAACATAGTCTGTAGAGATATGTATTAATGTAATATCTTTTTCATAACATTTTTGAGCTAAGTTATTTACTCCATTGGCGTTTATTTTAAATGCAATTTCAGGCGTCTTTTCCGCCTGTTCTACATTAGTGTATGCCGCACAATTTATACAATAATCATAACTGTTTCTATAAAAAAAAGCTAAAAGTTGCTCTTTATCTGTGATATCTAAATCTTCCTTAGAAACAAAATAAAAATCTAAATCAATTGTGTTTTTTTTGTAAAGCTCCTTAATTGTTCGCCCTAATTGGCCATTGGCACCTGTTACCAAAATTTTTTTCATAATTCAAAACAGTCTTCAAAAGTTAATAGTTGCGTATCTTTATCAGATATAATGATTTCTTCTTCATTAAAGTTCCAATCAATATTTAAATATTTATCATTGAATAGAATACCTGATTCCGAAGCTTTATTATAAAAATTATCACACTTGTAAGAGAAAATAGTATTATCCATTAACACTATAAAACCATGAGCAAAACCTTTGGGTACATAAAGCTGTTTTTTGTCTATATCATCTAAAAGTATTGAAAAATAGTTACCAAATGTTTTGGAATCCTTTCTAATATCTACGCAAACATCTAGAACTTTTCCGCTAATAACTTGAACTAATTTAGCTTGTGCATTATTACCTTTTTGAAAATGTAAGCCTCTTAAAACACCTCTAGATGATTTTGATAAATTGTCTTGAACAAACCGTGTTTTAATACCTGTTTTATCGAAAAATACTTGTTCATTAAAAGTTTCAAGAAAATAACCACGTTCATCATTAAAAACTTTCGGCGTAAGTACATAACACCCCTTTAGATATGTTTCTTCAACTACCATACTATTAAATTATACGCTTCAAATAATCTCCATAACCACTTTTAAGAAGTGACTGAGCTAAATTTATTAATTGTGATTTATTTATAAAGCCCATCTTGTAAGCTACTTCTTCAATACACCCTATTTTCAAACCTTGGCGTTCTTCGATTACTTGTACAAATTGAGAAGCTTGCATTAATGATGAAAATGTTCCTGTATCCAGCCACGCTGTACCTTTATCCAAAATTTGGACATTCAAGTTACCGCGATGTAAAAACACCTTATTAACATCTGTAATTTCTAACTCTCCGCGTTTACTTGGTTTTATATTCTTTGCTACTTCTATTACAGAATTATCATAAAAATAAATACCGGGTACTGCAAAATTAGATTTAGGTTTTTCTGGTTTTTCTTCAATGGAAATCGCTTTACTATTTTTATCAAATTCCACAACACCATAACGCATTGGATCTTGCACGTGATAAGCAAAAATAACCCCACCTTTAGGGTTTATATTATTTTGGAGAGTCTTGTTTAATCCTGACCCATAAAATATATTATCGCCTAAAATTAAAGCCACACTGTCCTTTCCTATAAATTTTTCTCCAATAATAAAAGCTTCCGCTAAGCCTTTTGGTTCATCCTGAACAGCGAAATCAAACACACAGCCATAATCTGTACCATTACCTAAAAGTAGCTTAAACCGCGGCAAATCGATTGAAGTTGATATGATTAATATATCTCTAATACCGGCAGATAAAAGTGTAGTTAAAGGATAATAAATCATTGGCTTATCATAAACAGGCATTAATTGTTTACTTACAACTTTTGTAAGTGGATAAAGCCTAGTTCCAGACCCGCCTGCTAATATAATTCCTTTCATTACTAATTCTTATCTTAGTTATATTGGTTTTTGAAATAAGATTGATATTGCCCACTCGTTACATTATCTAACCATTCTTCATTGGTTAAATACCATTGAATTGTTTTTTCTAATCCCTGCTGAAAGGTAACAGAAGGCTCCCAACCTAAATCTTTCCTTATTTTTGAAGCATCGATGGCGTATCGTAAATCATGCCCAGGACGATCTTTTACAAAGGTAATTAAACGTTCGGATGTGTTTTTTGGGCGCTTTAATTTAATATCCATTTGTTCGCATAATAACTTTACCAAATCAATATTTTTCCACTCGTTAATACCACCTATATTATACATTTCGCCATTTAAACCTTTATGAAACACTACATCTATAGCTATCGCATGGTCTTTTACATACAACCAATCTCTTGTGTAATTACCATCGCCATAAACAGGCAATGGTTTATTATTTATAATATTATTTATAAATAAAGGTATTAATTTTTCAGGAAACTGATTCTGCCCATAATTATTTGAACAATTTGTTATAACGTATGGTAACTTATATGTTTCGCCATAAGCCCTTACAAAATGATCTGAGCTTGCTTTAGATGCTGCATATGGGGAATTAGGATCGTAAGCTGTTTTTTCTGTAAACAAACCTGTTTCTCCTAAGGAGCCATAAACCTCATCGGTACTAACGTGGTAAAATCGCTTATTTTCAAAATTATGGCTCCAACATTTTTTAAAGGCATTTAAAAGAATCATTGTACCAATAACATTAGTTTTCACAAAAGCTAAAGGCTCCTTAATAGAACGATCCACATGCGACTCCGCAGCTAAATGTATTACACCATCGAATTTATACGTGTTAAAAAGGCTGTTTACAAAATTTTCATCTGTTATATCTCCTTTAATAAAAGTATAATTCGGCTTATTTACAATATCATTCAAATTTTCCAAATTTCCAGCATAAGTTAATGCGTCCAAATTATAAATATGATAATTTGGGTATTTTTCAACAAACAATCGAACCACATGCGAACCAATAAACCCTGCGCCACCAGTTATTAAAATAGTCATATTTTAAACTTTACCTTTATACTGTTCCATAAATTTATACACGCGAGAGCCTAGTAAAAAACATAACGTAGCCAACATAAAACAAATACCGAAATACACTTTATCACTTAACCCTAAGCCAAACAGATATTTTCTATTATATACCGAACCACTATCCTGCTTACCGGAAACAATTTCTACTATTTTCTCTTTGTCAGCTATTCTCCTTTCAATCTTTACAATCTCGCTACTCAACTCAATATCATTTAAATATAAATCATATTCTTTAGTTTTAGACTTTTTACTACTTGCTTCAAAACTTATTCCTATTTCTGTTCCTTGTGCATTTTGGCTTTCTTCTAAAACCTTCCTATAAGTGGTCTGCAAAACCTGCGAACTACTTAAAGCTTTTTCTAATGCTAATTTCTTGCTATTTAATTCTGCCAAATCCTTAGCCTGTTCACTTAAAAAATATTGGTTACCATTTAATAAACTCACTATTTTTTTGAACACCAAATTAAAATTATTTCTTTCTTTAGCAATAATAATAAGCTTCTGAAATTGGTAGCTAGGCTCTTTATAGCGTAACACAAAATCATCATAACTTACTTTGGAAGCTATAGTCGTATCTAAGGTTTTTCTATAATCATTAAATTCTTTAAAATGCTCATTTTCAATAATTACAGATTGGATATCAAATTTTAATATCACTGCCGCCTGTTTAGCACTAATACCAAGCACATTACCCAATTGTAAGGTATCTTCCTGCGAAAGTAAATCGTTGAAATAATCGACAGAATTATACAAATCTTCCCCCGTATTATAGTTTTGTTTTATTGTAATATGCGATCTGTATACAGGGTCTGCAGTTTTTTCTTTGTATATACCATAAGAAATACCCAATGCTACTGAAATTAAAAGCTTGATACCATGCTTTTTTACAAAAAAAACACACCATATTAACGCTAAAAAAATGTGATTTAATAAATTACCTATAAACCTAAAAAAACTATAAATTAAGTCACTTATAAGCATAAAAAGTTTTCCTAAATCTACTTCTTCAGACGAATGAGGTTCTGGTGAGTTTTTACTCATAATTTTGATTTAAAATTTATTTAGTTAAAAATTAAATTACGCAACATTACATTCCTATTAACTCTTTTCTTGATAAGCGTTAAGATAATTATTTAACGAAAATAATCCGAAAAATAATAAGCTTAAAGTTAGTAGCAATGCAGGGATACGAAACTTGTAACTTTTTAAAACTTGAAGATCTTTAAGTCCTTTATCTGGGAAATCGGAAATAACATTTATAATATCAAGCTTATTTACACGCATTATATTAAGTTCTAGCACCTTTGATTGTATCTCTTCCTTTTTATTAATGAGTATAAATTCTTTGTTTTCCTTATTAACATTATCTCCTAAACTTATATTGGTTCCTGCAACAGGACGATCGACTTGCTTAAGCATTATATTTTTATAAAGTGTTTGTAAGGAGTCGATTTCTGCCAATTGCTTGGTATAAAAACTAGTTTTTAAAGCTATGTTTATATTATTAATTTCTTTTTGTTGATTAAAATAAACATTACGTTTAATAGCCTCTATTATAACAGGTTCTATTTTTTTTGCTACACTGTTATCTGTAGCTGTAACGGTTAATAAATGGAAGCGTAAACTAAGGGTATTAAAATTATTTAAAAATTTTTCTGGATTTGTAGATTTTACTGTAATAGTATCTAAGTCTTTAACAAAATTATCAAACAACTTTAACTTTTGATTTTTATCTGCATAAGCATTAACTTTAAATTCCTTTAGAGACCTAGCCTCTTTTTTAGAGATACCTAAAATTTCTGATAAGGCTACCGAATCTTTAGCTTGTACTAATTCGTTATATACATGCATGTTTTTGTAAAGCTGTTCTACACTGTTAAAATTTGGCTCTACCAGCATAGTAGAAATATATTTAGGTCCTTCTACAATATCTGTAAAAATGCCGATTACAAAACCTACAATTACAATAACTACAATTTTTACAAAATATTTTCTGATAAAAAGTAAAAATAAAATAACAAAATTAAAAAGCGATTTTAATGTGCTCCCTATAAAATTAAAAAGTCTATTAAAAGCATTTCCAATTAACTTAAATAATTGGCTTAAATCCACTTCTTCAGATTGCTTTGGTTGAGGCAAATCTTTACTCATAATATATCTAATTTAATATTTGTTTTAATATTGTTCTTGTTATCAGGTAGGTTGGCTTAACTCCTGAAGTTCCTAAGCCACCAGAAGCTAAAGTAGCGCCAGTCTCCAAAGGATTATCACTAGCATAATATGCATATCTTACCTTTACATTTTCTCCTATACTCCCGCGTACTTTTGATGCCGCTTGAATGGCTTTTTGGTAGTGTGCACCTTCCATTTCTAACCCAATAACATTCCAAGTAGAATTATAAAAGAATTTTAAAATGTCCTTATTTTGAAGTGATGTGCCTAAAACTGTTATCATGGCACCTTCATAAACTTGAACACCTTGACCTTGTAAATCCTCTATTTTTAATTCGTTTTTAAATGGATAATTATCAGCTGTACCTTCAAAAATATGAGCAGAAGGAATCATGATATCCCCTTTACTACCTTCTAAAATACCTGCCTTACCCATAATAGAAACAGACTCGATATTTAAATGTGTATTTTTTCCTTTTTGCTTGTAAGGTTTTAAAAGCTCATCAATAGTTTCATAAGCCTGCTCTCCAAAAGCATAATCCATAACCAAGATAACAGGCTTGTTTTTCTTCAGGTTTGTCTCATCGACAGGGATGTCTAGTTTTGAAACATCAATTTTACTACTATCGAATATTTGTACATCAATATTAGCCCCAGAAGTATCTTTAATATAAAGCATACCTTTAACTAATGCTTCCTTTTTAACTTTATTACGTAGCTCGCTATTTCCGTTGTCGCTTAAAGTTTCATATACTTCAAAAATATCCTTTTTAGAGACCAATGCTTTTAATGCTGTTGGTGTAAATAGCGTATTCATAACGCTGTGCATGTTAGCACTTATAACATGAATAGGTCGCTCTAACAAATTATTATTAACTAGCGCTTCCTTGATGTTATCTGCCCAAATTTCGCCATGTATATGATGCCCTATTCGCTCTCTTAAAACCGGGCTAAAAGTAACTGTGCGTTTGTTATTATTTATAAGCTCTTCAATAGCCAATTTGCCTAACCAATAAACAATATGTAGTAATCGGTCGGGTTGAGCTTGTGTTGCAAAATCCTCGTAAACACTTACTAACTCATTAAACGTTCGTCCTAAAATATTTGCTAAGTGTGTAATAGCAACTTCGCGTGCTTCTTGCGTTAATTTGGACTTAGAGGCTACCGCTTTTTCTAACTTAATCCAATCTCTGGTCGTTTTCCCCTTATCATCAATAAGAACGCGCTTACTAATTTTGTGCGATTCGATAAAAAGAAAAGTAAGGTGGGTAAGAATGTCGTAAACTTCAGAACGTCCCCGCGTAATTTCTATATTCATTTGATCATTATCAATTCGATAACAATTACGCCTACGTTTTGCTGGAATTATAGTTTTAAAATGGGAATTAGAATAACCTTCATCACTTGTTAAATTAATAAAAGTACACTCTTCTATACCTTGTGGTAAACGATCAATAACATAAAGTAAACCTTGAATTTCTGCTTTTTCATCGCTAATAGAACCATATATCTCAGGTTGTAATAGTAGTAAGGCTTGCCTTAAAGTTTCGCCAGAAATTCCCATAGGCTTATAAAAACCTCTATTAAACAAATGACGTATTGTGACATACATACGCTCTATGGCATTCGAGCTTTCCTGTGCGCGTGTTCTAGCGTGTTGTTTTTTATTACTCATTATCCTCGTTTAAGTTAAACAAATATAGTACTAATTGTTTTAGTTGACGTAAGGAATGTTGTCAACTATTTTTCTGTCGTTAGATAATCTTGGCAGCTTATTCTGTCCGCCTAACTTTCCAATAGATTTCATGTATGTACGAAAACCACCTATCTCTACTTTTTTAATTTTAAGCGGTTGTAAAACTTTACCTGCTATTAAATCGAAATAATAAGAATTTTGCTTCTGTAGGGCATTATCAATTTTTGTTGCTAAGTCGGCCAAATTTTTTGGTTCATTTTCAAATTCAATAAACCATTCGTGGTAAGGCAAGCCATTTTCAGGGTTTATTTGTGGTGCAACTGTAAACTCTGTAACTGTAGTTTCAGAATTAAGAATAGCATCTTGCATGGCCTGCTCCACCTCCTTTCCGATAACGTGCTCTCCAAAAGCAGATATAAAGTGTTTTATTCTACCTGAAACAATAAGCCGGTATGGTTGTATTGAAGTAAATTCTACTGTATCTCCTAAATTATAGGCCCATAATCCAGCGTTTGTTGAAATAATCATCACGTAATTTACGCCCAATTCAACATCGGCTATGGTAATACGTTTTGGGTTTTCGCTAAAAAAATGTTCGGCCTTTATAAACTCGTAAAATATACCAGAGTTAAGTTGCAATAACATGCCTTTTTCCCGCTGCTTATCTTGAAAAGCAAAAAACCCTTCGCTTGCTGGATACAACTCGATACTATCTACTTTTCTTCCTATAAGTTTCTCAAATTTTGCTCGATAAGGTTCGTAATTTACGCCTCCAAAGATAAATAAATTAAAATTTTTAAAAATATTACCAACGTTCTGTCCTGTTTTTTGTTGAAGTTTTTCAAAATACATTTGTACCCAAGAAGGAATACCTGAAATAACACTCATGTTTTCTAAAACAGTTTCTTCAACTATAGCATCTACCTTAGTTTCCCAATCATTAATACAATTGGTTTCCCAAGAGGGCAGTCTATTTTTCTGTAAATATTTAGGCACATAATGTGCAACTATACCTGAGAGTCTGCCAAGCTGAATACCGTTTTGTTCGTTTAAAACAGGGCTACCTTGAAGAAAAATCATTTTCCCATCAACAAAAGCACTATTACCCGTTTCATGGATATATAAAAGAATAGCATTTCTAGCCGCCTCAACATGGCTTGGCATACTTTCCTTAGTAATAGGAATGTATTTTGAACCAGAAGTTGTTCCACTAGTTTTTGCAAAATAAATAGGTTTACCAGGCCATAATATATCTTTATTTCCTGCTACTACTTTTTCTACATAAGGTTTTAAGCCTTCGTAATCTCTTACAGGAACCTGCTTTATAAAATCTGTATGGTTCTTTATATTTATAAAATCGTGATCCTTACCAAACTGCGTATTGGTTGCTTGCTTTATTAATTGTAGAAACACTTTATTTTGTGTAGCAACAGGATTACTTGCCCATTTCTGTACTTTCTTATTTATATATTTAGCAAACGGTTTTGCTAAAAAAGATTTTAATGAAGCCATAATTTATTTAAAATCTATAAAATTTGTAGGATTTATTGGGTAACCATCGTTCCACAACTCAAAATGTAAATGCGGTCCTGTAGTTAATTCTCCTGTATTACCTGCTGTAGCGATAACTTCTCCTGCCATAACCAAATCGCCCTGTCGTTTAGTTAAGGCTGCATTGTGCTTGTATATTGAAATAAGCCCATAACTATGCTCTATAATTATTACAAAACCAGTACTTGCTGTCCATTCTGAAAAAATAACAATACCATCTGCCGTAGCTTTTACAGGTGCATTTTTAGCAACAACCACATCTACCGCGTAATGTTTGTCTTTTGCATTGTAAGGCTCACTAATTATGCCATTTACTGGCGGAAATAAAACAAAATTTGTGGCTGATGTGGCCGATTCAAAAAGATTATACTTATCCTCTTCATCTACTTTTTCTCGTAATAACGAGTCCTCTGCTATTGGGTTTAAATCGACTTCGCTAGCCTCTAATTTAACAGCCTTAACAATAGAATCCTTATTAAATTCCATAGCATTAACTTCGCCTTTTAACACCTTTTTAATAGATTCGAAATACCTATCATTCATAGAAATTATACGTTGTAATGAATCTGTTTTAAAGCTTAACTCGGTTGCTTTTTTCTTTAATGCCGTAGATGAGTACCCCGGAATAAACTCCCGAAGCGGCGTAAGTGCAATTAATAAGTATGTAAGCGTTACTAAAAAAACAATTAATAGCGAGCTAAACACGAAAACATTTAAGCGGTTTAACCTAAAGGATAATCGCTCTTCAAAAGTGTTTTCGTTAAGTATCATTAAACGAAACTTATTTAAAAGCTTTCGTTTAATTCGTTTTGGTTGTTTATTATCGTTTGGCATGCAAGGGCAAAAATAAATAAATTTATTAAACGACTTAAAAATCTATATACTAAAATTAAACTCATTTGTTTTGTTTACATACAAACAAAAAACAGATTCTTTTGAATAGATTAAAGTATACTAAAATTATTATTATATCAAAGAACAAAACAAACATTTAAGGAATAAAAAGGAATACGTTTTAGTTAAATGAAAAAGTATAAATGAGTTCATTACTGTAGAAGCCATTATATTAAACTTTAATTATTAACTTTGTAATCTAAATTAATTATTATGAGCACATACATGTTACCTCTTATGATCGGGCCTTGGCAAATAGCCGTAATTGTTGTTATGGTATTATTATTGTTTGGAGGAAAAAAAATCCCTGAACTAATGCGCGGTCTAGGTAGTGGAATTAAAGAGTTTAAAGACGCCAGCAAAGACGAAGAAACGAACAAAGAAAATAAAGAGTAATTTTATTATTACCGCAATTAAAAAAACAGCGCTAGTCGCTGTTTTTTTGTTTAAATAATTTTATAAAACATATAATTTTACTTCATTATTCCATTTAAAGCCGAGTAATAAATTTTCTTGGTTTTATAAAAAGGCTAATCGTACTTTAATTACCCTATAATATTTTACTATTAACCAAAATTTATTCTATAGTAACAGATCTAATAATAGCCTCAAGTTCTAACATATAATTTCTTTTTTCTACAGATGGTGCAAACGCAAAACCCTCTAAAATCACCCAGCGCCTATTAATTTTATCGTCGATAGCATAATGAATAAACGGACCTGCCATAAAAGCATTTTTAACATCCCAGATACCTTTTGTTTCAAACGTTGGTTTGTTATCAATAATAATTTCGCTAATATAAGGTGCATATGCCTTTTCCGTAACTAGGTAAGAGCCCTCTACCGGGCCCTCAATGTGCGCCATTCCAATAGAGTCTCTAATTCGGATTATTTGATTTACCACACTGTCGTTACGCTTAATAGCAGTATATGGCAGTGTATAAATCATTATATTACTAGTTCCTGTTGCTATGTCTTTTCTAAACCAAAAGAAGTTTTCTGTATCCTTGGCCATTCTATACACAGAGGAAAGCGCAATGGTTAACCCCAATTTTTGTTTAATACCATCAAAGGTATGTGGCGCTTTTGCCATTTGGCGTAATCGCTCATTAAGCTCTTCCCTTCTAAAAGTGTTTATTATTTTTAAATCATTTTCCTGCAATATTTCGATAATATCCTGCTTTGTTTTACCAGATACAACAATAACCTTTTGGGGTTTCGCATAAACATTATTAGAAATTTTTACGCCTAACTCTTTCCCCATTTCAATTTTTAAAACAGTTCTATTTTTAGTCACAAAACCAGAAAAAACCGAAGGTGGAATTTGGCTAATAGTAAACGTAGGTTCATCTTGTGGCAAACCATATATTGGCTGTGTTAAACAGTTTCTTATAGCCTTACCTACAGCGCTATCCCATAAATCGTTTTCTACTACTACAGAAACATTATTAATAGCTCCAGAGGCATCAGGAAGATACGTTTCGTTATTTGCTTTCTTATTATCGCAGGATACTAAAAGAATACATACTGTTATTGAAAAAAAGATAAATTTCATAATATGTTTTATGTTTTTATACGGGTTAACCCTTAGCTATTTTAAGCGTTTTTCCTGGTTTTAAATTTGTACCGCTAATACCGTTCCAATCTTTAATATTTTGCACCGAAACCCCAGAAAATTTTTGAGCAATACTCCATAGCGAATCTCCATTTTTTACAGTATAATTAATAACCTCACCAGAAATAGGTTTAACCTTTACTAGTGCTTTGGCGGAAGAAGACCTGTTTACATTTGGTGTTCTAGGGTATATAATAAGGCGTTGGCCTATTTTTAAATTATTACCCCTTAAACCATTCCAACGTTTAATATTACTAACTCGAACGCCATAAAGCCTTGATATTTTTCCTAAATAATCACCAGACTTTACACGGTATGTTATTTTAGCTTTGGCGTTGGATAGTTGCGGCATTGGTTTTTCGCGCTTATCAAATTCCGCTTTAGCAAAGGCATAAATTCTATCTTCGTTATTTACGAACTTACCTACTACATCGCGCGGCAATCTTAACACGTATTTTTCTCCTTTTACAAAAGGAATAATATCCAACTTGTACGATGGGTTTAAAAACTGAAGCTCCTCAATAGGTGTTCCCGTTGCTTCCGAAACTTGATCGAGCGTAATCATTTGTTTTATACGAATAGTATCTGTTTCAAAATATGCTAATTCTGGTTTGTATTTTTTAAAACCATGAGCTTCAGCATATTCAAAAATATACATGTTTGCTAAAAAGGCCGGTAAATATCCTGCCGTTTCCCGCGGTAAGTTGTGCCTAATATTCCAATAGTTTCTATAACCTCCAGAACGCCTAATAGCCTTGCCAACATTTCCCGGACCAGAATTATACGCTGCTAAAGCCAAATCCCAATCGCCAAATATTTTATATAATTTCGACAGGTATTTTGCAGCAGCTTCTGTCGATTTTATTGGGTCGCTACGTTCATCTACATAACTACTCACATCCAAACCGTATTCCTTACCTGTGGCGAACATAAATTGCCATAACCCTGTTGCCCCCACCCTAGATCTTGCTCGTGGTTTTAAGGCCGACTCTACAATTGCTAAATATTTAATTTCCAAAGGTATGTTATGCTTATCTAGTTCTGCCTCGAACATAGGAAAATAAAAAGCGCTTAACGTTAGTAATTTTTGAATAGAATTTTGTCTGTTTTTTAAATACGATTTAATCACATTTTCTAACGACGGATTATACGCTACATTAAACGGAGTTTTAGCATCTAGAGCTTTTAATCGCGCCTTTAACGTATCTGTAGATAGTTCTGGATAATACACCGGTTGATAATCTAGATCTGTTACCGATTTATATATTGTATCGAATAAATGATTACTATACAACTCTTCAAACCAAGCTTTATCGAATTGTAAAACGTAATCATCGTCTTTTAAATTAGAAATAGTAGTACTATCTGTAACTGCTGCAATAGCCTTAACGTTTTCGGTATTACTTTCAATTAAAGAATCCTTAAAAACTAAACCTTGCTCAACCTTGGTTTTTGTAATAGTTGGGTTTTGAGTATTTATTGTATCCTTAATAACAGTGTTTGGCACTGCAATAGAGTCTTGTGTTTGAGAAAAACAGAAACTAATGTTTACAAAACAGAGCGCTATAAAAAAACGAAAAATCATAATTCTTTTTGTTATTTATCAAACATATTTACCTTACAGTAAAGCATTTTAAAGTATTGCTACGCGCTTAAATTTACATAGTAGAGCTAAAATCGTGTTTTTTAAGCGATTTTAAAAACTTAATTTACTTTTATTAAGTAACAACAGATCTATCCTACAAAAAAACCATAGCATTTAAATGCTATGGTTTTTTATATTAACATATGTATTTTAAACTGTAAACTAGCTATTTTATGCTAAAATCGCAGCAATACCAGGCAGTGTTTTACCTTCTAAACTTTCTAGCATAGCACCACCACCAGTACTTACGTAGCTTACTTTTTTCTCAAAACCAAACTGCTTTACTGCTGCAACAGAATCGCCTCCGCCTACTAATGAGAACGCACCGTTTTTAGTTGCTTCTGCAATTGAATTTCCTAACGCAATGGTACCTTCAGCAAAACTTTCCATTTCAAAAACACCTAGTGGCCCATTCCACAAAATTGTTTTACATTGCATAACCACATCGTGAAATAATGCTCTAGATTTTGGTCCTGCATCAACACCTTCCCAACCGTCTGGGATATCAGTAATATCCACTGTTTTTTTATTTGCATCGTTACTAAAATCATCTGCAGCAATAGTATCAACAGGAATATGAATTTGTACATTTTTAGCCTTAGCTTGTTCTAATATCTCTAAAGCCAAAGGCATTTTATCATCCTCACATATTGAATTCCCTATTTTACCTCCTTGGGCTTTTACAAATGTAAACGCCATACCACCACCAATTATTAAATGGTCTACTTTATCTAAAATATTTTCAATAATAGTTATTTTTGAAGATACTTTTGCACCACCTAAAATAGCTAAAACAGGCTTTTCACCAGTCTCCATAACTTTACCAATACTTTCAATCTCCTGTGCTAGTAAATTTCCGAAACATTTTTTACCATCAAAAAAATCTGCAACAATAGTGGTTGATGCATGTGCCCTGTGCGCTGTACCAAAAGCATCGTTAACATAAACATCGCCTAATTTGGATAGTTGCTCTGCGAATCCTTTATCACCAGCAGTTTCCTCACTGTAATAACGCAAATTTTCTAATAACAAAATTTGACCTGGTTTTAAATTTGCTGCTGCAGCCTCTGCCTTTGCTCCTATGCAATCTTCAACAAATTTAACCTCTACACCTAAAACGTCTTCAACTTTATTCACAATATGTTTTAATGAAAAAGCGTCTTCAAATCCTTTTGGGCGCCCTAAGTGGGACATTAAAATACAACTCCCGCCATCTTCTAAAATTTTAATAATTGTTGGTTTTGCAGATACAATTCTTGTAGCATCCGTTACTTCAAACCCATCATTTAAAGGTACATTAAAATCCACACGGATTAGTGCTTTTTTGTTCTCAAAATTAAAATCCTTAAGCGTTTTCATTATAATTATATTTTTGATTTCTTAGTAATTGTTATTCACAAATGTAACTAATTATAAATCTAATTAAAACGTGTTTGTTAACGAAACCTATTTAATTTTAAAATAATATAGCTATTATTACTCCTGTATAATATTCTTGTAATATTAATAGTCTCATAAAAAAATATCTTTTACCAAACCAATGTTAGCACTTTACAAAAACCTAAAATAATCAATAAAGAGACTTAATACTACATACGTTTCCAATAAAACAGTAATTACAGCTTTAATACTACCTTTTTTTATTATTAAAAACCAATTTAAATTAAACATATCTGCATGAAATGCATAAGCCTTTGTACATGTTTAGTAGATAAACAAAAAATATTTTAAGCTAGTATCACACTTACAAAATTTTGAAAAAAAATAGGAGTATATTTTTCTACCTTTTACATGTATTTGATTTAAACACTTATTTTTTGGCTGGAGTCTAAAAAGTTAAACGATCCTTAATTTTATACTTTTTGATACGTAAATTTTTGTACGTTTGTACTATGCTTTTTGAAGATATTTTAGGACAAAATCACATTAAAAAACACCTCACGCAAAGTGTAGATAACGGCCGTATACCACACGCACAATTATTTATTGGGAACGAAGGCTCGGGCACATTACCAATGGCTTTAGCTTATGCACAATATATTTTGTGCGCGAATACTAATGCAGAAAACAATACTGGCAACACGAGTTGTAATTTAAAGTTTAAAAACTTCTCTCACCCAGACTTACATTTTGCTTTTCCCGTAACCACAAGTGATAAGGTGAAAAGCAAACCTGTATCTAGTTTTTATTTAGAAGAGTGGCGTAAACTCTTAAAAGAACAGCCTTATGGCAATTTATTCGATTGGTATAAAATACTTGGTGTAGATAACAAACAAGGACTAATTAGTGTAGAAGAAGCGCAAAATATTGTAAAATCACTAACTTTAAAATCTTATGAAGGAGGCTATAAAGTTATGCTTATTTGGATGGCTGAAAAAATGCATACCGCTTGCGCCAATAAATTACTAAAACTTATTGAAGAACCGCCTAACAACACTATTTTTTTACTTATTGCAGAAGATGAAGAACAGATTATAAATACTATAAAATCGCGTTGCCAAATACTTCATTTCCCTCCATTAGCAGAAGACGTTGTAAGAGATGGCTTAGTAAAACACTATAATGCTGACTTAAGTGTGGCCACAAAAATCGCGCATCAATCCAATGGCAATTACAATAAAGCTTGTGATTTAGTTTATAAAGACTCCGAAGATATTCAATTTGAAACTTGGTTCATATTTTGGATTAGAAGTGCATTTAAAGCGAAGGGGAACAAATCTGCTATTTTAGATTTAATTTCATGGAGTGAAGATATTGCAAAAACAGGCCGAGAAACCCAAAAGCAATTTCTAAATTTTTGTCTTGACTTTTTTCGCCAAGCCTTAATGTTAAACTACCAAGCAACAGACCTTGTATTTTTCGAACCTAAAACCGACAAATTTAAACTTGAAAATTTTGCGCCCTTTGTGCACGGCAATAACATTATGGATATTAGTAACGAACTACAAGATGCTATTTACCATATTGAACGTAACGGTAATTCTAAAATTATACTTACTGATTTATCTATTAAATTAACACGATTATTACATAAAAAAGAGGAGTCTTAGATTATTACCCCTTCTTTTATGATTTATTAAAGTTATATTGTTATTTTACAATTAATAGCTTTGTAACGTTTTGATTGCTATAACTTAATTTTAGTATATGCGTACCTGGCGGTAGTGATGGTAGTATAAACAAACTCATGTTAGTTACTATTAAAGATAAATGATATTTGTTTTTATTTAAAGTTACTTAATTAAAATGACTTAGTGTTGCGGTTTTTTCTCAGTTGAAGTTAAGTTTCTGTTAGGTTTTAATTATAACCATTGCGTTTACTGTGATGAATTTGATTTGTTCGTTTTTTTATACTGAAGCTCTCGAAACTTCGGGGATGAAGATGTTGATGATTAATACTACTATTGACAAATCAAAAAACGAAGGGTTGTATCTAAATAAAAATCATTTTTTATTTTTCAGTTTAAAGCATAAAAAAGCCAAGCTATTTACTTGGCTTTTAATTATTTGTGTTTTTTTTATTTTATTCCTTTTTATAACCTGCATTAAGCGCATCCAAAATAGTTTGCGTTAAATCCCCTTGTTCTGCTCCATACATAATAGTAGCAGCTGCATCACTCGTTCCTAAAATATAATCATAACTGTTAGTTTTTCCATAATTCTTAACAAAATCCTTTACAGTTACTATAACAGAATCAATTTCCGATTGAAATTCCTTTGTTATTTTTTGTTGTTCTGTTTGCATTTGTTGCTGTAATTTTTGCTGTTTTTGCTGTAAACCAACCATAAGCTCCTCTGCCTTTTTCCTGTTACTCTTTGCTATACGTTGCGCTTCTTTCTGTGCTTTTAATGCTTCTGCCTGAAATGCCTGGCTAATACTATCTGCTCTTTTTCTAAAAGCTTCTTCCTTTAATTGGTAACGAGCTTCAAGATCCTTCTTTTCTTGATAATCATTAATTAAAGTACCATTATTTACAAATGCTATTTTGTTCGACTTTTCACAAGATGCGAAAACTAATAGTACTAAGGCTGCGTAAATTACATTTTTCATAAAAATTGATTATTTTGATTTTTTTTTAAATCCGGACAAAAATAATAAAGTAAAGATTAATAGTGCTTCAAATTATTTTGATTTTAACACATAACATATAACTTTAGTTTATTTTATCAATTCCTATTTCTGTAATATATTTTATTAAATATTAAAAGGTAACTTGTTTTAAAAAATTAAAAAATCAGGTTTATAACTAAAAATTATAATAAAACATACTACAATAGTTATCTGTTATAAAAAACAAGGCTCTAGGAGTCGTTTTAAAGGCTATTATAAAAAATACAGACATAGTTTATCACTAAACAAACAAAACACCACCAAACACCTTTTAAATTTGGTTTTTAACATTTTTAATAATATAAATTAAAGAAGAAGCCTCTTTAGAGCTTAATGCTTTAATATTTGATAACAATCCACGCCATACACCCTGTATAGGTTTTAACGTTCCTGTTTTATATTTCTCTGAAAGCATACTTACGTAAAAAGCATCGAACCACATAGGCTTAACTTTATTTACCTTTAAGCCTTCTTTTAAAACTAGCTTAGCAATTGAATCTTGATTAAAATGATAAAGATGCCTTGGCACATCAAAAGCAGCCCAATACTGCTTGTAATATTCAGCATCGTAACTTTTATAATTAGGCACCGCAATTATTAAAGTACCATTTGGCTTTAACAACTTTTTAATAATAGAAATGTGGTTTTCCAAATTTGGTAAATGTTCCAAGACGTGCCATAAAGTAATAACATCAAAACTATTTGGTTTTAAGGTAAAAAGCTCTTCAGCATCAAAAACTACATTATTTGTTTTTTTATTGGCAAGTGCTCTAGCTTGTTTATTTGGTTCAATACCCGACACCTTCCAGTTATTTCGCAACGCTATTTTTAGAAAATCTCCTGTACCACAACCAATATCTAAAAGACTTTTGCCATCTAAAACACAAGTATTAATTAATTTTAATTTATTTTTTAATGATAGCAATCTTACCAAATGATAGACCTTTTCAAAAAGATTTCTTTTAGAATCGGTATGTGAAATATAATCTTCACTTTCATAATATCGGGGTAATTTATCATCTAAAGGCTTTGGAGATGTTTCTAAAAACCCATATTCCAAATTCTTAACTAGCGTAAACTCTTCTCCTGAAACCGAATAATCTTTTACTTTTAATAGCATTTTTATAATCAATTAATATTTTAATACTCTTTTTTTTATTTAACTAAAAACAAAGCTAAACAGACCATAAAAAGAAATTTATTCAGCTACCATTTTATAACATTAAAAATCTACCTTTTATAAATCATAATAATTTAACCCCTAAAAACTTCTTTTAAAAAGCTAAAAAAATGTTTTTAAAATGAATGCTGCTTTATTTTAAACCTCTCTTATAACATTTGCCACCCCCTAAGAGATTTTTCATAATGTATAATTGAAATTATTTACGAGTATAAATAAGGTATTTAAATAGCTATATTTTTACATGCCTAACGCATTTTCGATTTAATATTTACTCTTTTTAAATACACTTAATTAAATACGTTGCACTGAAAAAAGTATGAATGAATTATAAAAATGAAATCTAGATATGTATATACAGGTTACACTAAAAAAAACTTAAATTTTATAACTAAAAACCTTTAACTTGAAGTATAGATTTATCTCTATAAATTAATTCTTAAAACGTTCCACGTGGAACGTTTTAAGAAAACCTTTTATTTATGCTAAACATAACAAACCTAAACAACTACTTACCGACCCATATAAACAAGTAAAACGGAAATATCGTTTGGAGAAACACCGCTAATTCTAGAAGCTTGAGATACACTTGTAGGCTGAATATTTTTAAGCTTTTCCCGCGCTTCAAAGCTCATAGATTTAATTTGAGAATAATCAAAGCCCTTAGGGATTTTAACATATTCCAAACGAGATAACTTATCGGCATTACTCCTTTCCTTAGCAATATAACCTGCATATTTAACTTGAATCTCTGTTTGCTCGATAATCTCTCTATCTAAATTATGTTCTTTAATATAATCTTCAACAGAAGACACTTTACGAACATCTTCCATCTCAATATTTGGTCGTGCAAAAACCTTAAATAGTTTACCAGATTGTTTAACAGGTGTTGATTTTTTTAACTCCAATATAGGATTTATAACATCCGGCTTAACACTTTGATTTTGAAAAAAAGAAACAAATTTCTCTGCAGCCTCATGCTTTTGCTCCATACGTTTTAATCGCTTTTCTGAAGCCAAACCAAGTCCGTAACCTTTTGGTGTTAATCTTTTATCTGCATTATCCTGCCTCAACAACGTCCTGTACTCGGCACGAGACGTAAACATACGATAAGGTTCTTCTGTACCTTTTGTTATTAAATCGTCTATTAAAACCCCTATATAAGCCTCGTCCCGTTGCAATGTAAACGCCTCACGCTCCTGAACCTTAAGACTTGCGTTAATTCCAGCCATTAACCCTTGCGAAGCAGCTTCCTCATACCCGGTTGTGCCATTAATTTGTCCGGCAAAATACAACCCGCTTATCAGCTTCGTTTCCAAAGTATGCATTAATTGCGTTGGTGGGAAATAATCATACTCAATAGCATAACCGGGTCTAAAAAATTTAACCCCCTCGAAGCCAACAACAGAGCGAAGCGCTTCAAATTGCACATCTTCTGGTAACGATGTTGAAAAACCATTTACATACACCTCACAAGTATTCCACCCTTCCGGTTCGATAAACAATTGATGCTTATCCTTGTCTGCAAAACGGTTAATTTTATCCTCAATAGATGGACAGTACCTTGGACCAACACTTTTTATTCTACCATTAAACATAGGCGACCTATCAAAACCGCCACGCAACAATTCGTGCACCTTCAGACTTGTATACGTCATAAAACAAGAGCGCTGCTTTTCCAAAGCTTTTGTAGTATCTAAATATGAAAATTTTTCCGGTTTAGAATCTCCAGGCTGCTCAACCATTTTAGAATAATCTAACGAGCGGCCGTCCACACGTGGAGGCGTTCCTGTTTTCATTCGTCCAGACTCGAAACCCAAAGTCACTAATTGTTCTGTTATACCCGTAGCAGCACGCTCTCCTGCTCTTCCACCTCCAAAATTTTTATTACCAATATGAATTAAACCATTTAAAAAAGTACCATTTGTAAGCACCACAGATTTTGCTTTAATACTAATACCCAAGGATGTTTTAACCCCTGTAACTTTTTGGTTTTCCACAATTAAACTAGACACCATATCTTGGTAAAAATCTAAATTTGGCGTACCCTCCAAAAGCATTCGCCAGTCTTCAGCAAAGCGCATTCTATCACTCTGCACTCTAGGGCTCCACATCGCAGGGCCTTTAGATTTATTTAGCATTTTAAACTGAATTGCAGATGTATCTGATACAATACCACTATAACCACCAAGCGCATCAATTTCGCGCACTATCTGGCCCTTTGCTATACCTCCCATTGCAGGATTACAAGACATTTGCGCAATGTTTTGCAAATTCATAGTAACCAACAACGTCTTACTACCCATGTTGGCAGCAGCAGCTGCGGCTTCACTTCCTGCGTGCCCAGCACCAACAACTATAACATCATAAACCTCATTAAACATAGTACTAATATAATTTAAATTTAAATGTTCCACGTGGAACATTTTAATCATTTTAAAGCATGTCCGACAAAACAGATAAATAATAATTTTCCTTTAATCGCATTTCCTTAGCCTCTGCATCTGTTTTATCCTTATAACCGCAGTAATGCAATACGCCATGAATAATTACACGATTAAGCTCGTCTTTAAATACAGTCGAAAAATCTAGTGCATTATCTGCAACACGTTCAACAGAGATAAAAATATCGCCTTGAATTAACTTACCAACCGTATAATCAAAACTTATAATATCAGTTAATGTATCGTGATTTAAAAATTCTACATTTAGCTTATGGAGGTAAGCATCATCACAGAAAACATAATTAATTTCCTCTAATTTATAACCTTCATTATCTATTACCTGAGATACCCAAGAGCCTATTACTTCTTCTGCATCTACTTTAAAATCTGTTTCGTAATTAAAATTAATCATTCATTTCTTTAAAATATTCTTGAACTTTATTTTTATAAATCTGCTGCAAAGGTAAAGCTTGTCGGTTTAATATTTCTGTAGTTTGGAAATATTGTTTAGCCTTTGGCAATTCCGAATTAGTAGAATTACTATACAGTTTTTTATTGGTGTTTGATTCTCGTTTATTATCCTCGCCTTGCTTTAGTGTAGCATTCTCCAATTTTAAAAGTTGATGTTTAAGCTCCATCATTTTTTGTAAAGTCTGGCGCGTAATACCATTATTTAGTAAATCCATTTCTACATTTTCCATACGTTTTAATAACCTATTTCCGTTTGGATTAATACCTTCTTTTAGTAACTTATCTTGTAAGGCTTGTCGCAGTTGTTGTTGCTGCTTGTATATTTCAAAAAGAAGATATTCTTGCCCTTCATCACTCCCTTTACCTTCTCCATTTTTATTTCCTTTTCCTTTATCGCCTTCTTTACCTCCTTTTTCACCACCTTTTTTATCTCCACCATCCTCACCTTTTCCAGGTTGCTTACCTTGTCCTTCTTTAGGTTTTCCACTCTCACCTTTCTTTAAACCCTCTTCCATCATTTTATTAAGCTCTTCTTGACTCATAATCATATCAGGTAGCTGCATGTCCCCTTCGCCTCCTTTACCCGCAGACATGCTCATACTTTGTTCCATATTATCAAGCGCATTACTTAAAAAATTAGCAAGATTGTTTGCAGCCGTAACCGCGTACTGCTGATTTGATAAACCTTGAAAAACTTGATTATCAGCTAAACGCTCCAATGCTTTGTCTATATTATAATAAACCTCAGTTATTTCTGTATTTACCTCCTCAGATAATTTTGGCTGTCGCATAGATAGCGCAAACAGACTATCATCCACGTGTTCAAAATGTTCACGTAAACTATTCTGTTTTTTAAGATTATTGGCAAACGTATTTGAGTTACCATCTAGTTTTTTAAAT
Organism: uncultured Algibacter sp.; assembly: GCA_937958265.1. Classification (GTDB taxonomy): domain Bacteria; phylum Bacteroidota; class Bacteroidia; order Flavobacteriales; family Flavobacteriaceae; genus Algibacter_B. The sequence continues at coordinate 129,818 of CALGNX010000005.1, forward strand.
TGTTTCATCAAATCTTCTTGGTCGAAAGAAAATAGAACCAAATTATCCAAAATTTGGCGTAACATATCAGCATCCTCTTGCATTTTTTCAGATCCACCACCACTCATCGCACCTTGCATTTTAGCGCTCATTTGCTTCATCTTTTTACCCGCACTTTTTTGGCTTTTTTTTGCACTCTTCGCATTCTGTTGTTTCTTTTCTTCAGAAACTTCACCCTTATTACCACTATCGTTTTTAGGCTCATTTTTTTCAAGAGCCTCACTCGCCTTTGTTTGCTCTGTATCTACTTCCTTTTCCTCCAACTTATCTCTTGGAATATCAATAGGCTTTTTCAATGCTTTACTTTCATTTTCTAAATCGTTTAAAGCTTTTTTAAAATCCTTAAATTTTTCATTCAATAAATCCTGTTCTTTTTTTGTATTGTCTTTAGGCTCCTTATTTGCCAATTTTTCTTGCTCTTCAGCCAATTTGGATAAGTCATCCTTAAGCCTTTCTAATTTTTTTTCAACATAAAACCGCTTAGTTAGTTCTAACAACTGCTCCAAACTTTTTTTCTTATTTTTATTTTGCTTGGATAGTTCGTCCAACTTTTTAATGAGCTCCTCTTTATTAATTTTATCTTGTATTTTTTCGATTTCTTTTAATAGTGCTTCATCCTTCTTTAGCTTTTCCTCGTTGTCCTTTAAACGCTTTTGTAAATCGTCCTTAAACTCGTCTTTCTTATCATTTTCATTTTGAAATTCTTGCAAATTATCCTTTAACTTTTTATTGAATTCCTTCATCATTTTATCCTGCTCCTTTTGGCGTTTCAAAAAGTTTTCGAGTTTCTTTTTATCGTTAAAATTAAGGTTGCTTTTTTCCTTTTGCATTTTAGTTAACTCTTGCAAACTTTTATCCTGTTGGCTAAATTCCACCAGAGATTTATCCAAATCTTTAATAGTTTCGCTTTGTTCTTTCAAACTCTTTTCTTCCTCCTCTGCCTGAGTACGCTTCCTAAAAGAAAAAACATTGCTTTTTGCATGTTTAATTCTATTAACCTTATCATTATCAAAAACCTGAAAATATAGATCGTAAGCAACGCCAACCTCAACATCTAAATTATTAGGAAAGGCACTTACAAATTCTGCAAAATTAGATTTAGCAACATCAATTTCAACGGTTTTTTTATTTTGCTCATCCTTAACAGGATAATAAACCAATTGTAATTTACTAACCGCATAATCATCACTCACCTTACCGAAAAAATACAGCGATTGCAAGTCGACACTATCTTTTTTAACCTGTACATTAATTACCGGAAATTCATCTTTTATAACGTTAATATTAAATCCTAAATTTTCGTAGTTACTTAATTTACTATTACTAGTACTTAAAATATAATCCAAATTTCCAGTGACTTGTTTTGATAATTCAAACGAGCCTTTTGCCTGTGCTTTAAATAAAAGCGTATCCTTTGCTATAAAAGACACACTACTTGTAGATTGGGTTTTAAGCTTCCATTTAATTACGGTACCCTCAGGCACTAATGCGTTGCCCGTACCTTTTAAAATGTTAGGCTGTTTGTTTGTGTGCTTAGGATAATTTAAAAACATTTCGAAACCTGTTAAAACAGGAATCTCAACTACATCTAAAATATAAGGCTTACTCCTTACACCGTTAGCCGAAAGCTGAAATTCTATAGGCTCCACAGTATCAGAAAACATGTACTCGAACGTACCAATATTAGTTTGCCTCAAAACATAAGTTTCGTTATTATATGTAATTTCAACATCTTTCGGCATAACATCGCCTAAAGTTTTAACCACCAAATTGAATTCTTTGTTTTCAATAGTGCTTAAATTTTCATTTACAACAAAAAACTGAAAAGGCGCAGGTGCCTCATATGCCGTACTGTAATCAACAACACGCTTGTAACTATCGCTAAATACACTTGCATTACCTGTAAGAAGACATATAAAAATTATAAAAACCGGAATAGCTGCATATTTTAAATACCTTATATTTCCCTTAAAGTTAATTGCTAGTTTAAAAGGAACAGGCTTAAGCTCAATAGACTTCTGCTCTATACTTGCCAGAATTAATTCCGACTTACTATTGCTTTCTTGCAACTGCAAAATATTAAGTAACTTATCATTAACCGCAGGAAAATGCGAACCTATAATTTTAGAAGCATCTTGGTAATTTATGCCATTTTTCAGTTTAAATAATTTAGCTAAAGGCATACATATAAATTTAATAAGTAGGCCCATTTCAACAGCTATGAAAAGCCAAAACATAACTGTTCGTGCGGCTGTATTTAACCACAAAATATGCTCAATAAAAAGGGTTAATAGAAAATAAAGAAGCCCTATTGCAAAAAACAAAATAGCCCCCTTAAATAACTCATTAGTGTAATAACGCCTTATAAAGGCCTCCAATTTATTCTGTATGTTATTAAAATTAGTCATAGCAAGTTATATACAATAAACATAAATAATTAAAATACTAATTTACAATTTTATTTTTGTAGGACTTATAGTATCCTATTAATAACATGTAAAGCCTAAATAACAAGCTAAAGACCTAACATGCGTAGCGCTAAAACAATTTCGCAAACAACAGGGCGTAAAAAAAGCATGTATAGTTGTATATTTGCAACCTAAAATTTTAACCATGACCAACAATGTTCGTGTGCGCTTTGCACCTAGCCCAACAGGACCACTGCATATTGGCGGTGTACGTACCGCTTTATTCAACTACCTCTTTGCAAAAAAATTTAACGGTACATTCGTTTTAAGAATTGAGGATACCGATCAAAATAGATATGTTGAAGGTGCCGAAAATTACATAATTGATGCTTTAAATTGGTGCGGTATAAATTTTGATGAAGGTCCTAACACTAATGAAACTTTTGGACCATACAGACAAAGTGAACGTAAACATTTATACAAAGCTTACGCTGAAAAATTAATTGCCACAAACAACGCTTACTATGCTTTTGATACTGCTGAAGCTCTAGATGAAGCAAGGAAAAAAAATGAATCTGAAGGAAAAACCTTTATTTACAATTGGCATAACAGATTAACGTTAAACAATTCTTTATCCCTCCCTGCCGAGGCTGTACAAGCCAAGTTAGCTGCGGGAGATGATTATGTAATACGATTTAAATCGCCCGAAAATGAAACACTACATTTAACCGATATAATTCGAGGCAATATTAAAATAGATACTAATGTGCTAGATGATAAAGTTTTATTTAAAAGTGATGGGATGCCAACTTACCATTTAGCCAATATTGTAGACGACCATTTAATGGAAATCTCGCATGTTATAAGGGGTGAGGAATGGTTACCAAGTTTGGCTTTACACTACCAATTATACACAGCCTTTGGTTGGAATATACCAGAATTTGCACATTTGCCACTTATTTTAAAACCGACAGGAAAAGGTAAATTAAGTAAACGCGATGGTGATAAATTAGGTTTCCCTGTTTTTCCATTACAGTGGAAAGACCCCAAAACAGACGCTATTTCCAAAGGTTATAAAGAGGATGGATATTTCCCAGATGCCATGGTAAATTTCTTAGCTTTTTTAGGTTGGAACCCTGGTACAGAACAAGAAATTTTTAGTCTAGAAGAATTGGTTACAGCTTTCGATTTAAAGAAAGTAAACAAAGCAGGTGCTCGTTTTGATCCTGACAAAATAAAATGGTTTAACCACCATTACATGCAAGAACAAAATACCGAGGCTTTAACCGCGGCTTTTAAAAACCAACGCACCGAATTAAATACCATAGATACAGGTTATATTGCTATGGTAATTGAACTTATAAAAGAACGTGCGACTTTTGTAAGCGAGTTTTGGGATTTAAGTCATTTTTTCTTTGTAGCTCCTAAAACATATGATGAAAAAGCATCTAAAAAGGCTTTTAAAGACGGTACTGAAACTGTTTTATTAAAAGTTATTTCAATTATCAATACTATTGAAGACTTTACTGTTGAGAATATGAAAAAGGATATAAAAGGCTGGATAACAGATAATGATATTGGGTTTGGCAAAGTAATGATGCCACTACGTTTAGCGCTTGTTGGTGCTTTACAAGGTCCCGATGTTTTCGATATTATGTACATGATTGGAAAGGCAGAAACTATAAAACGAATTGAAAAAGTAAATGCAATCTTGTAAATTTTATAACATTATTAAATACACCACATTTAAACAATTTATAGTGCAAGAGACTTCAAATATTTAATAAATATTTGAAGTCTTTTTTTTATAAAATATAACTGTAACGTAAAAAATAGAAAAGGTAAAATAATTTAGAAGTCCTCCTCTAACTAGATTAGTTTACAAAATGAAATAATATACAAGAAATTGAATTACTATAAAGTAACTAATCCTAAAAAACACCATACTAAAACTTAAAGCTGTTAATACCTGCAAAAAAACATATTGTCTCTATTTTGAAAATATCAAAATACAACAGCTAACCTTTATAATACATATATTTGTAATAACAGTGAATATATATTACTTGATTTTTGTACTTTAAATTCTAAACCCTAAAAAAACAGATCATGAACTACTTCCTAATTATTACCTCGGCATTCGGAATACTTATTTTAATTTCCTCAATTTTTATTGTCAAACAGAAAACTGCTGCTATTGTAGAACGCTTTGGCAAATTTCACTCTATTAGACAATCTGGTTTTCAAATGAAAATTCCATTTATCGACAAAATTTCGGGTAAATTAAGTTTAAAAATTCAGCAATTAGATGTAATTATAGAAACAAAAACATTAGATGATGTTTTTGTTCGTTTAAAAGTCTCTGTACAATACCGTGTTATAAAAGATAAGGTGTATGACGCTTTTTATCAATTGGATTACCCACATGAACAAATTACATCTTATGTTTTTGATGTAGTACGTGCAGAAGTACCAAAAATGAAATTAGACGATGTATTTGTTAAAAAGGATGATATTGCTTTAGCCGTTAAAGCAGAATTGAATGATGCTATGCTAGAGTACGGCTTTGATATTATAAAAACTTTAGTAACCGATATTGATCCTGATGCACAAGTAAAAGAAGCCATGAATAGAATTAATGCGGCCGATAGAGAAAAAACAGCTGCACAATTTGAAGGTGATGCTGCACGTATATTAATTGTTGAAAAAGCGAAAGCTGAGGCAGAAAGTAAACGTTTACAAGGCCAAGGTATAGCAGATCAACGACGTGAAATTGCACGTGGTTTAGAAGAGTCTGTCGAGGTTCTTAACCGTGTAGGTATAAATAGTCAAGAAGCTTCTGCATTGATTGTTGTAACGCAGCATTACGACACGTTACAATCTTTAGGAGAGGAGACCAATAGTAACCTAATTTTATTACCAAACGCACCACAAGCAGGTAGTAATATGTTAAATGATATGGTGGCTAGCTTTGCCGCAAGTAACCAAATAGGCGAAGCCATGAAAGAAGCTAGAGAGAAAAAAGATAACTAGTAAATCCATTTATAAGAACACCTTTGTTACTTTATAACAAACTATTTATTTAAAAGAAAAAAGAATAGCATGTGCTATTCTTTTTTCTTTTAACCCCTATTAACTAAAACTATTTTGTGTAATATTTATCTCCTATTTGGATTAGAATTAAATTTTATAATCTATTAAAATTAAGTTTTTTCTCAATTTTAGGGCCTTTCCTATCACTAATTTTCGCCGGAAAAGATAACGATGTACTCGTAAATGTAGTTCCAAAAGTAATGTTAGCATAATATACTTGCTTTATGGCTTCTTTAACTTGTTTACTCGTCAATTCCCTTAAAGGATGAATAAACACAGACCACAATATACCATCTGAGACAGCATACTTAACATCCAAAGCTGTGTGAAAATTAGCTACTAACGATGCTTTTAATAAATCTTCAGTAAGCCTATTGGCATCTAAAATTGGCGACATAATACGCATTCTATTATGGCTTTCATCAGTAAGCGAGATTATAGGCACCTTGCTAATATGAAACTGCCAAGACCCGCTTTGCCCCTTTATAGAATCACTAACAGTTGTATAAATAGCTTCGAGTGTATCATTATTCATATCCTGTCCCATAATAAAACAAGGCAAAACAAAAAATAAGAATTTAATTGTTCTCATAAAATAGATTTACCTTATTTACGTCGAATAAATAAACCTAACCAAACAAAAAAACAAGTTAATCTTTAAACGGGTGCCGTTGCTTCCATACAATAGTAGGATTCATAAATTTAAAAACAGGATTTAAAAGTGTATTAAATAACCTATTGGTATGCTTTAAATACATAACCATATCGAATGGCTTAGCCCCTACCGAACTTTTAATTTCCAGAGCGGTTCTTGCATATACCACTACCGAAAATTTATTACAAATAGCAAAATTTAGCATATCGTAAAGCATATTTAAATACAATTGGTTTTGCTTTTGGTACGCTGGATTGTAACCTAAAAAATAAGTCTCTAATTTTTTATTATTTAATAGTAAAGTATAAAACCCTATGAGTTCATTATTTCGATAATAGCCAAAAATTTTAAAGTCATCCTTAAGCTCTAATTTAAGGCTGTAAAAATGATTTTCAGTTAGTACGAAGGTGTTAAATTTGGCCTTACTAGATACATTTTTATACAACGTATGCAGTATTTTTGATTTATTTTTAATCGTAACCAAATCCATCTCTTCAATTTGGATGTCCTTACATTTCTTTCTAGCACTTTTGTACCTATCTCTATATTTTTTGGATAAATTAGCCTTATAATGTTCAATTGTTTCCCAATTTTCTTTTAATGGTAATAGCATATTGGGCTGCACAGATACTTGATGTAATTTTAAGGTTTTAAAACTACTTATACCGTAAGCTCTACCACTGTTTACAAAATAATCCTTCAGCATAATAAGCCGAATTTCTTTTTTCTGATATATTTTAATTTGTTGTTTTATTACGCTTAAAGCGGAAAAAATCGTTTTAACAAATTGGAGTTGTGAAATACTTTTTTCGTTAAAAGAAAAGCCATGCTGTCCTGTATGAGTTAAATTACCAACCACCAGAATATCGCCTTTTAATAGCTTTGCAATTGTATTTTTAAAAAATGATTTTAAACCAGATACATCAGTTTTTTTTAACATATCCTCAAAATATAACTGAAGGTGTTGTACTAAAGTAATGCCTACCAATTTATTATTTTTAAAAACACCGATATATAACAACTGCATATTATTGGGCGTAGAATTCTCCAATGCTTTTAAATATCGTGATTTTAAAAAAATATCGTGCTCTGCTAAGGTATCCCAAGAGTTAGGAAACTCCTTAGTAGATTTATAAATGCTATAACGTATCAATATGAAAGCTTTTGAAATTGAAAATTACAATTCTCAATCTTCAAATAGGTTTAAAAAAATTATTTTATAGCATGATAATTCACACAAAACTTTAGTGCTAACCACTATTTTTTATTCAATTAGAGTGTTTATCATGCTATTTTAGAACAAGTACTTATTATGAAATTGCCTTAGCCTCTTCAACTAACAAAGCATTTTTGTCTTCTAGAGCTTTGGCTATAAAATTACTAATATCTTCATTTTTTTCTAGACCGCTATTTAGTAAAACCCCTAAACTTATCATGGTAATAATACGTGTACCCGCTTTCTTTACTGCAGTACCAAATAGTGGCTCCAAATCTTCATAAGACACATTTTTTGCTAATTCTTTAATCTCTGCTTTGGCCTTTTCGCGCTGTTCATCTTGCATTCTATCATACTTTTTACCATACGATTTAATTTGCTCAATAGCAGGTCTCTTACTTTGCTGCACCTGTTTTTTTTGTGGCTTGTTAGTATTTTGCTGTGGTTTTATTTTTGCCCAAGTATCCCGTAACCCAACCGTTTTATTAAATATTAAATTGTTGGTATTTGAATCATCGTCCACATTAAAATATCCTAAACGTTGAAATTGAAAACGATCGCCTACCTGAGATTCTTTTAAACTAGGCTCTACAAAAGCGTTAATAGTTTTTAATGAATTTGGGTTAACAAACGTCATAAAATCTATGTCTTGGTGGCTATCTGGTGTTTCATCGGTAAACAATCTATCGTACTCTCTTACTTCTGCCTTAACAGCATGTGCTATGGATACCCAATGTAATGTTCCTTTTATACTCCTGGCAGTATCCTCGGAATATGTACACTGAATTTCTGTAATATTACCACTAGAATCTTTTACAACATTATTGGCTTTAATTATATACGCATTTTTAAGCCGCACTTCGCCTCCTAATTTTAATCTGAAAAATTTACTACCTGCTATTTCTTTAAAATCGTCTTTCTCAATATACAACTCGCGAGAAAATGGTATCTTTCTGGATCCTGCACTTACATCCTCAGGATTATTTTCTGCTTCTAACCATTCTACCTTATCATCAGGATAGTTAGTTATTAGTAGTTTAACAGGATTTAAAACGGCCATAACCCGAGGTGCTATCTTATTTAAATCTTCACGAATACAGAATTCCAAAAGCGATACATCAATCATATTATCACGCTTAGCTACACCAACAGTATGTACAAACTTTCGAATCGCATTTGGTGTATATCCTCTTCGGCGCAGACCAGAAATAGTAGGCATTCGAGGATCGTCCCATCCCTTTACAATACCCTCGTTAACCAATTTAAGTAACTTACGCTTACTCATAATGGTGTAACTTAAGTTTAAACGTGCAAATTCGCGTTGTTTTGGCCTTATTTTACTAGGATCCACTACTTGGTCTAAAAACCAATCATAAAGCGCTCTATGTGGTTTAAACTCCAACGAACACAAGGAGTGCGATATTTGTTCAATATAATCGCTTTCACCATGTGTCCAATCATACATTGGGTAAATACACCAATCGTTTGCTGTTCGATGATGCTCCTTTTTAAGCACGCGATACATAATAGGATCGCGCATAAGCATATTAACGTGCTTCATATCTATTTTAGCACGCAAAATATGTTCTCCTTCATTAAATTCTCCCGCTTTCATACGTGCAAATAAATCCAAATTCTCTTTTACACTTCTGTTCCGGTAAGGCCCATCTACACCCGGTTGCGTTGGCGTTCCCTTTTGTTCTGCCATAGCTTCGCTAGTTTGAGAATCGATATAAGCTTTACCTTTATTTATTAATAAAATAGCCCAATCGTATAGTTGTTGAAAATAATCGGAAGAAAAGACTTCCTTTTCCCACTTATAACCCAACCATGCAACATCCTTTTTAATAGCATCCACATATTCCTGTTCTTCCTTTGCTGGATTTGTATCATCAAACCTAAGATTTACTGGTGCATTATAATATTCGCCCAAACCAAAACTAATGCCTATGGCTTTTGTATGCCCAATGTGTAAATAACCGTTTGGCTCTGGTGGAAAACGAAAACGCAAATTATCTTTAGATAATCCATTTGTTAAATCTTCCTCTATAATTTGCTCGATGAAATTAAGTGATCTTTTTGCTTCAGACATAAGTTATAACTATTTTTTTGGTGAACTCCCGTTTCGTTACGTTAACGTAAATAAAACGCTGTAAAATTAGTTATTTTTTTTTCCAAAGGTTTATCTGAATAAAAATTATTCGGTAACAAAATACTTTTAGGTATTTTTGTATGAAGTTTTACTAGATATGGGAATTATAAAAGTTGAAAATATTAGAGTGTTTGCTTACCATGGTTGTTTAAAAGAAGAAACCAAAATTGGTAGTGATTACCGGGTAGATTTAAAAGTAAAAGCCAATTTAAAAATTTCTTCTGCTACTGATAAGCTTGATGATACAGTAGATTATGTTTTTTTAAATCGCATTATTAAAGAAGAAATGGCAATACCATCTCAATTATTGGAAACCGTTGCTAAACGTATTTTAAACAGAATTTTTAAAGACGATAAGTTAGTTGAAAAGGCTACGGTTTGGGTAAGTAAATTAAACCCGCCTATTGGTGGCGATGTGGAACTTGTTACCATAAAAATGAAGGAAAAGCGATAAAAGTGATTTAAAGTATGGAATAGTCACTTTTTTTTTTAAATTTGCGCTCGCAACGTTACAGTTGAACTTTCTTTTAATAAAGAAATACTAGGTGTCGTGGCCGAGTGGCTAGGCTCAGCTCTGCAAAAGCTGCTACAGCGGTTCGAATCCGCTCGACACCTCTTAAAACCTTCAAGTTTACTTGGAGGTTTTTTTTGTTTTAAATTTTACTAAAACTAAATTAATAACAAAAAAACAGAATTTTTATAGTAAGAATACATAGCGTAACTGTAAAATTTTAAATAAAATTAAACATTGTCTAAAAGTGTAAAAGGTACTACACTAATAAATTTACAGATTATATTTTACAAAATAACAATTGATAAACAAACCACAGTTGCTATATAACCAAAAGCAATATCAAGTTTTCCTTGGCTTAAACAACATCATATTTGAACATATAAAACACGTAAAAACAAGTTATTTAAGTAAGAAATATTGTTAAACAAACCAATTAATAAGAATTCACAATATTTATTTCTTCAAGTTTTTGTTTGTTTTTTTTGTAAGCTTCAGGAAATAATCCTTGGAGAAATAACAATATACCAAAACCAAATATTACAATAGTAATAATTTTTTTAATTTTAAAAATAAGCCGTGGCGTTAGTTTGGTCTTTAATCTTTTAGCTATAATAATTTTAATAAGATCTGCCACAAAATAAGAAGCCAACATAGAAGATATAAAAATAATATCACCATTTTTAGAAGTGGTTAAAGAATCTCCTAAAACTATAAAACCTAACCAGCCTAAAAGCACGCCTATATTTATAAAGTTTAAGAGAAAACCCTTCACAAATAATTTACCATATCCCTTTTTTATTTCAACTTTATAATATTCCTTAACAATAGAGCGAAACGATTTTGAGGTTTTTATAAATGATATTAATCCATAAACCATAAGAAGAGCGCCTCCAAATACTAAAAAACTAGGGTCGTTCCCTATTTTTCCTCTTAAATTATTGGTACTATAAAAGGCAATAATAATAAAAATAATATCAGCTAGAATAACACCTAGATCAAAAATTAAAGCACTCCTGACCCCCTTAGTAGCACTAGTTTCTAGTAGCACCAAAAATACAGGACCAATAGTAAAAGCAAGGATTATACCGAAAGGAATAGCAGTTAAAATATCATCGAACATGGAAATGAGGGCGTTTAATACCTATAAAAATTGAAGTATTTTACAAAGTAAAGAAATAATCTAAATTATACTTTACCTTATAAATAGTTTTTTTAACAGATAGGGTTTTAAATATTCAATCTGTAATTTTCTAATAATGGCTTTACCGTAATTATTTTTACATAAATTCTATTTCTCCTCCTAATACACGACTTTCTTCTACCTGCTCTGGTTTACCATAAACAAGAATATTACCTCCTGCTACTACCTTGGCTTTTACGTTTTTAGTAGCATGCACATGAGCACTTCCCGCAGCTTTTATAGATACATCTGTGTATTGAGTAAGCAAAAATTCGCCTTCAAAAATACCGCCTGTAAAAATAGCAACATCTTGATATTTTGCTTTTCCAGAAGCCGTTATATTAGCTCCTGTTACCGCCCTTATATGTGCTTTTTCTACATTGAGCTTAACATTAATTTTTGCACCTTCTTGGGCCTTTAAACTTACTTCTAATTGATTAATAGACTCTGCCGAATAGATTGTAGCCCCTTCGTTAGCATCTATAACAAGTATGTCTGTATAATATAATTTTACTTTAGTATCGCTGCCATCGAACGATTCTTGAAATTTCATTTTTATTTTTAAAGTACCGTTTTTATTACTAACAAAAACATTATTTGAGTTATAGCCAGTTATACTAATTTTATTTCTATCTGCTTTTATAAGCTCTACTTCTATTAAATCGTAAACTTTTAATACTGTAAATGCTTCAATTATTTTTTCTATTGGTTGCTGTCCAAAACATAGTGTAGCGGTAAAAAATACAAGTATATTAACTAAATTTTTCATGTGTTTTTATCTATTTTGAATACTAATTGTATTTGAAAATTGCTTTTTATTTTACTAGAAAAAGTAAACTAAGCTATTCTTGTGGTTTTCCTAGTAGTGTAAAATCCAAATGCTTTTTAATTAAATCTGTATTTTTAACTTTTACTATTACTTCTTCTCCTAGCTGATAGGCTATACCATTACTTTTACCAACCATAGCGTATTGGTCCTGGTCAAAACTATAATGATCATCTTTCATATCACGCACGCTTACCATACCCTCGCATTTATTATCAAGTATTTCTACATAAATACCCCAATCTGTTACACCTGTAATAACGCCAATAAAGTTTTCATCTTTATGGTCTTGCATAAATTTAATTTGCATGTACTTAATGGAGTCTCGCTCTGCACGGGTAGCTAAACCTTCCATATTACTAGAATGATTACATTTTTCTTCATAAATATCTTCATTTGCAGATTTGCCACCATCTAGATATTCCTGCAGCAAACGGTGTGCCATAACATCTGGATAGCGCCGAATTGGTGAAGTAAAATGGCTATAATAATTAAAAGCTAAACCATAATGTCCAATATTTTTTGTGGTATATTCTGCTTTACTCATGGTCCTAATTGTTAATGTATCAACTAGGTTTTGTTCTTTTTTACCGTTTACTTCCTTTAACAAATTATTAAGTGTAGAAGCTATATTCTTACGGTTTTTAAAATTTAAATTATAACCAAATCGGCTAACTACATTACTTAAAGTAGCCAATTTACTTTCATCTGGCTCGTCATGCACACGGTATACGAACGTTTTTTTAGGGTCCTTTTTACCCACAAATTCCGATACTTTTCTATTAGCCAATAACATAAATTCCTCAATTAACTTATTAGCATCTTTACTACTTTTAAAGAATACACCAACAGGGTTTGCCTGCTCATCCAAATTAAATTTCACTTCAACTTTATCAAAAGATATAGCACCTTCACGCATGCGTTGTCCACGCATTATTTTGGCAAGTGTATCCATTTTTAAAACAGCTTCGGTAATTTCTTTTGAAGCCTCATATGTTTCACCTGTTAAAGAAACTGTAGCAGGAATTTCTGAGGATTTCGACTCAATAATTGCTTGTGCTTCCTCGTAAGCAAAACGTGCATCGCTGTAAGTTACAGTTCTTCCAAACCACTCATTTTTAATTTCACATTTATCATTCATTTGAAATACTGCCGAAAACGTTAATTTCTCTTCATGCGGACGCAATGAACACGCTTTATTTGATAATACCTCAGGAAGCATAGGTACAACACGATCTACTAAATATACAGACGTTGCACGCTCGTAGGCCTCATCATCAAGAATAGTCCCCTCTTGCAAGTAATGCGAAACATCTGCAATATGGATTCCTATTTCGTATAAACCATTATCTAAAACTGTAAACGAGAGTGCATCATCAAAATCTTTTGCATCCTTAGGGTCTATTGTAAATGTTAAGTCTTTACGCATATCACGGCGTTTAGCTATTTCAGCTGATGTGATAGACGTGTCTAAATTATTTGCAAACTCTTCAACTTCTTGAGGAAATTCCAACGGCAACCCATATTCTGCTAAAATGGAATGAATTTCAGTGCTATGATCGCCTGGTTTACCTAGCACTTTTAACACTTTTCCGTTTGGAGAATCTGCCTTTTCAGGCCATTCCTCGAGCGATACGAGTACTTTATCACCATCTTGTGCTTTATTAATTTTATTAATAGGAACAAAAATATCGGTGTACATTTTATTACCATCGACCACTACAAAAGCAAAATTCTTTTTTTCATGTATTTGTATAACACCTACATATTCAGATTTTGCACGTTTTATTATACTAGTAATTTCACCTTCTTTTTTACCTCTATTTTTTCGTTTGTAGGCATAAAATTCAACTTCATCGCCATGTAAAGCCTTATTTATATTATTTGAAGCTATGAAGACATCATCTTCAAAATCATCAGAAATTATATAACCATTACCTTTAGCAGCCAAATCTAAAGTACCAATATGATACTCCGTATTTACAATGGCTTTAAACTTACCACGCTCTATTTGTATAATTTCTTCCTTACCAGCTAGTCTAGCTAGTGTTTTTATAATTTGATTTCTACTACTAGCATCGTTAACACCTAATTTAGCAGCTATTTGTTTATAGTTAAAACTTTGGTTTCTTTCCTTTTTTAAAATACCTAAAATCGTTCGTGCTAGGTTAGAAATACCGCTCTTTTTCGATTTTCCTTTTCTTTTTTTTGTCATTTAATTCGTGTAATCATTATTTATTTTCTGAGTTTTAATAGATATCCACTAGAAAATTATGTGTTTAAACAGTAATATTTAAGGAGAAGAATTTGCTGTTCCTATTATTACAAAGTTAGGCTTTTAATATTTAATGATATTTCTTTAATGTTAAATTGAAGTTATTCACATTTCACATTACAATATTAACTTTATTTAAAAATTAAAAAAAAACAATGGTGGTTATTATAGTGTGTTAATAGCGGTATAACTTTTTTATACTTTAGTTTGTTTTGTTACTTATCGAATATTGTTGATAGGTTATTAACAGTTTGTTATAAGTTAATAACCCTGTTTTTTAGTAACTTACCTACTTTGTTAACAATTCGTCAAATTTAAATTAAGCCTATTATTTTAATAACTATTATTAAATTTGAAGTTTATAAACATGACTTTTTAATCTAATAACTTCCTTTTAAATTTATGCTAACTTATTAGGTTTTTAATTATCAATTTTTGTTTGGAAAATAAAATGGATAATCCTAATAAAAGTTTTCCCAAATTATGCTTAGATATTAACATGTAGTTATCATTTAAATAACACTTATTAACAACTGTTAGCAACAATTTTGAAAAATAAAAATATCGAACCTAAAAAAATTGAATAAGTTATCTTTTATAGTTATTAACATAAGTTATTGCTAACTTTGATTTATTAATATTAATTATATATACACATGACTATTTCTATAGGAAACGACCATGCGGGTACCGCGTATAAATTTGCAATAACTACTTTTTTAAAATCTAAAAATATAGTCGTTATTAACCACGGAACAGATACTAATGATAGTGTAGATTATGCAGATTTTGTACATCCGGTAGCCAAGGATGTTGAAACGCATAAAGCTAAATTTGGTATTTTAATTTGTGGTAGTGCAAACGGTGTTGCTATCACCGCAAATAAACACCAAGGAATACGTGCTGGTTTATGTTGGAATAACGAAATTGTAGAATTAATAAGATTACATAATAATGCCAATATATTGTGTATTCCTGCAAGATTTACAGCTATCCCTCAAGTTTTAAAAATGGTTGAAACGTTTTTAAATACTAAATTTGAAGGTGGAAGACATCAAAATAGAATAGATAAAATTCCACTATCTTGTTAATTATTTAATAGGTATATTATAGTAGTATTGGAACTAATTTGGTTAAAATTCCTATTATTAGAATAGCCAGTAAAAAGCGTATTATAAAATAAATTTTAAATATGATAGACATCAAAATAAAATCATTTTCAGAATTAACTACTTATGAATTATATAGTTTATTACAACTACGTAGTGCTATTTTTGTTGTAGAGCAAGATTGTGTGTATCAAGATTTAGATGGTAATGACGATAAAGCATACCATGTATTAGGTTTTAAAAATGAAAAAATAGTAGCATATACACGTATTTTCAAACCGGGAGATTACTTTGAAAAAGCAAGTATAGGCCGTGTAGTTGTGGCTAAAGATGAAAGATTACACAAATATGGTTTACATATTATGAAGGCTTCTGCGATAGCTATAAAGGAGTTGTTTGAAGCAACTAGTATTAAAATTTCAGCACAAGTTTATTTAAAAAGCTTTTACAATAGTTTGGGCTATAACGAAATTGGAGAAATGTACTTAGAAGACAATATTCCGCATATTGCTATGATTAAAAACTAGACTTTTATTTACTAAAATGTGCTTACAAAAAAATAAACCTATAATGATTTAGATATTTTATTTTGTAATGCAAAAAAAGCACGTTTTGAAGCTTTTTCTTCCGCTTTTTTCTTTGAAGTGGCTCTGCCTTTTGAAATTAGTTTATTATCAATAGATAATTTAACCGAAAAATGCCTAACATCATCATTTCCAGAATCTTCATAAACATTAAAATTAAATTTTTTCTTTTCTTTTTGACACCATTCTATAAGTAAACTTTTGTAGCTAATCACACGGCCTTCTAGCGTTTCAATATCTAGATGAGGCGTAATAATGCGTTTAAAAATAAATTTTTCACAATATTTATAACCTCTATCTAAAAAAATAGCACCTATTAAAGCTTCAAATAGGTTACCATAAATATTGTCTCCAAATTGACCAGCAGGAATTTTACTTTGTACTAACTCTATAAGTTTTAAATCTTTGCCTAGTTCATTTAAATGCTTTCTACTAACCACTTTAGATCGCATTTTAGTTAAGTACCCTTCATCTCCACTAGGTACTTCTATATATAAGTGTGATGCAATAACAGAGCTAAGCATTGCATCTCCTAAAAATTCCAAACGTTCGTAATTAAAGGGATTGCCTTTAGAGTCTCTAATATTCATAGAGCGGTGCGTAAAGGCCTTTCTGTAGTACTTGATAGTTTTTGGTTTAAACCCAAGTATTTTAGTTAATGTCACAAAAAAAATCCCGTTGCGTTTAAAACGGGATTTTAATATGTTACGAATGTTCTTCATTCGGGATTTAATCTATTTTTTTGAATATTACACAAGCATTGTGTCCACCAAAGCCAAATGTATTACTCATAGCTACTTTTACATCGCGTTTTTGAGCCTTGTTTAAAGTTAAATTTAATTCAGGATCAATGTTTTCATCTGCTGTTGTATGGTTAATAGTTGGAGGTACAATACCATGTTCTATAGCCAGTATAACAGAAATAGCCTCTATGGCTCCTGCAGCACCTAAAAGGTGTCCTGTCATCGATTTTGTTGAATTTATATTTATATTTTTTGCATGGCTTCCAAAAACTTCTGTAATAGCTTTAAGTTCTGCAACATCGCCTAAAGGTGTTGATGTACCGTGTGTATTAATATGGTCTACATCTTCCGGTTTTAGGCCTGCATTCTCTAAGCAATTTTTCATAACTGCTATAACTCCAAGTCCGTCTGGATGTGGCGCTGTCATATGGTATGCATCAGAAGATAAACCACCTCCAATACATTCTGCATAAATTTTAGCACCTCTTGCTTTTGCATGCTCATATTCCTCTAGAATAAGCGCTCCTGCACCTTCCCCTAAAACAAAACCATCTCTTGTTCCATCAAATGGACGCGAGGCAGTTTTAGGGTCTTCATTTCTAGTAGATAGTGCATGCATAGCGTTAAAACCACCCATGCCAGCAATAGTTACAGCAGCTTCACTACCACCAGTAACAACCACATCTGTATGTCCTAAACGTATAGAGTTTAAAGCATCAAACATAGCATTAGCTGAGGATGCGCAGGCAGAAACGGTTGTGTAATTAGGCCCCATAAAACCATGTTTTATGGAAATATTACCAGGTGCGATATCTGCAATCATTTTAGGAATAAAAAATGGGTTAAACCGCGGTGTCCCATCACCGGAAGCAAAGTTTAAAACTTCGTTCTGGAAGGTTTCTAATCCGCCTATACCTGCACCCCAAATTACTCCAACCCTAAGTTTGTTTACCCGATCTAAGTCTAGTTTAGAGTCCAAAATAGCCTCGTCTGCAGCTACCATAGCATACTGCGCAAACTTATCCATTCTACGAGATTCTTTTCTATCAATAAAGTCGGTTACTTTAAAGTTTTTTAATTCGCAAGCAAATTTAGTTTTAAACTTTTCAGTATCGTAATATGTTATTGGGGCAGCCCCACTTTTACCACTAATTAAACCATCCCAAAATTCTTCTTTGGTATTGCCAATTGGTGTTAAAGCGCCTAATCCTGTGACTACAACTCGCTTTAATTCCATAAATTAATGCTTATTTACTTCTTATTTAGCTTCTTCTATATAAGAGATAGCTTGACCAACTGTTGCGATATTTTCCGCTTGGTCGTCTGGTATTTGAATATCGAATTCTTTTTCGAACTCCATAATTAATTCCACAGTGTCTAAAGAGTCTGCTCCTAAATCGTTTGTGAAGCTAGCTTCAGTAACAACTTCGTTCTCATCTACTCCTAATTTGTCCACGATAATCGCTTTTACTCTTGATGCAATGTCTGACATAATCTTTTAATTTAAATGTTTTAATTAGTTGGCAATAATAAAAAACTTTATTTTATAATACACTTTTAAGTTAAAAATGTGTCGGTAATTTACTAAAA
>CALGNX010000006.1 GCA_937958265.1 uncultured Algibacter sp.
CCTAAAATAGGAAATTCAATATTTCCATGAATATCCACTGTAAAACCATTAAAATAAAGTCCTGCTTGGCTTTGCCCATTATTATCGGCATTATTAACAGGATTAAAAATACCAACAAGCTCTGGATCTAGAGCTTTAACATTAATACTTAAAATATCGTTTGTTTGAATTTTGTAAGGCTTTGGCAACTCCATTAAACTTAAAACGTTGTTACTAGCTACATCTGTTTCTTGAAGGTACACCACATCCTTATTTGTTATGCAAGATGTAAGTGTGTTGCCTAACAGCAATAAAATAACAAGAAAAGAATGCTTCATAAAAACCCCGAGTTGTTTCTTACAAATATAACTTTTAGACATGAAGAATAAAACTAATGCGGTTTTTTTTGGTTTTTTGTCCGTTATTTGCAGAAAACATTTGCTCTTGAATTATTTAACAGTTGAAAACATAACAAAATCGTATGGTGAACTTACACTATTTGAAAACATATCTTTTAGTGTACACAAAGACCAAAAAATTGCTTTTGTAGCAAAAAACGGCACAGGTAAATCGTCCATTCTAAAAATTTTATCGGGAGAGGACAGTGCCAATTCCGGAAACATTACTTTTCGAAAAGATATTAAAGTATCCTTCCTGTCTCAAGACCCAAAATTTGAAGACCATTTAACTATTGAAGAAACCATACTAGGTGGAGACAACCCGATATTAAAAGTAATTTCAAATTATGATAAGGCTCTTTTAAACCCGGAAGATACAGACGCTTACCAGATTGCTTTTGAGGCTATGGACCGTTACCAAGCCTGGGATTTTGAAACGTTGTACAAGCAAATATTGTTTAAACTAAAACTCGAAAAATTAGACCAAAAAATAAGTGTACTTTCTGGTGGGCAGAAAAAACGCCTAGCTTTAGCAAGTGCCTTAATTAACAAACCAGATTTATTAGTTTTAGATGAGCCTACAAACCATTTAGACCTAGAAATGATTGAATGGTTAGAGTCCTTTTTTGCAAAAGAAAACATTACCTTATTTATGGTAACTCACGATCGTTATTTTTTAGAGCGTGTGTGTAACGAAATTATAGAGTTAGATGGTGGCCAACTATACAACTACAAGGGTAATTACTCGTATTATCTAGAAAAACGTGCTGCAAGAATTGAGCAAGAGGCCGTTGAAACAGGCAAGGCTAAACAACTTTTTAAAAAGGAACTTACCTGGATGCGTCGCCAACCTAAAGCCAGAACTACAAAATCGAAATCTAGAATTGACGATTTTGCGGATATTAAACACCGCGCACACCAACGCAGAAACGACCATGAAGTACAACTAGAATTAAACATGGAGCGTTTGGGCAGCAAAATTTTAGAGTTTCACAAGGTCTCCAAAGCGTTTAAAGATAAAACCATACTAGATGCGTTTAATTACACCTTCCAAAAAGGCGATCGAGCAGGTATTATTGGAAAAAATGGGACTGGTAAAACTACATTTCTAAATATTTTAACACAAACTGCACAGCCCGATTCCGGCAAAGTTGTAAAGGGCGACACCGTTAAATTTGGTTATTATACCCAACAAGGTATAACGGTTAAACCGGAACAAAAAGTAATAGACGTTATTAAAGAATTTGGCGACTATATTCCACTAAAAAAGGGAAAACAAATTAGTGCGCAACAACTTTTAGAGCGTTTTTTATTTAGCAGAAAAAAACAATACGATTTTGTTGAAAAATTAAGTGGTGGCGAGCGCAAACGTCTGTACTTATGTACCGTTTTAATACAAAATCCAAATTTTTTAATTTTAGATGAGCCTACTAACGATTTAGATATTGTAACACTTAATGTACTAGAGAGTTTTCTTTTAGATTTTCCTGGTTGCATACTTGTTGTATCTCACGACCGTTATTTCATGGACAAAGTAATTGATCACCTTTTTGTTTTTAAAGGCGAAGGCGTTATTGACGATTTTCCTGGCAATTATACAGATTATCGTGTTTATGAAGATAGCCAACCTATTATTTCAAACACCGAAAAAAAGGATACAGAAAAGGAGAAGCAATCGTGGAAACAAAATGAAGCCAAAAAACTATCTTTTAATGAAGAAAAGGAATTACGAAATATAGAAAGCAAACTAAAATCCTTAGCTTTTGATAAAAAAGAGTTAGAAAACAAGTTTAACAACCCCGAATTATCTGCAGATAAGATTAACGAACTTTCAAAAAAACTACAAAATATAATTAATACTATAGAAACTAAAGAGGAGCGCTGGTTTGAGTTGTCTTCTAAACTCGAAGAATAGTATTTTACTTGTAACATTATTAAAATAAAAAGCTAAAACTTTTAAGACTGTATTTGTTTTCTAATTAAGGTGAATTAAAATTTTAATTAGAAAACAAAAAGCTAGACCAAAAATTAATATTACACTTTGTACCGCATAAACCACTACATAAAATTTCTATTAAACTCAAGCAATCAACATGGGGTACACTCCCCTTTTGTTTATCAATTAATAACAGAATGCTTTTATGATAAAAGCGATTATGAACACTATAAAACCATTTTAAATTACAGAAAATCGCTACTAAACAACACCACACCTATAAACGTTGAAGATTTAGGTGCAGGTTCGCAAATTATGAAGCAGCACATACGCACAGTTTCTAGCCTGACTAAAAATGCTGGAACCACTTATAAACGTGCCAAATTACTGTATAGACTTGTGGCTTACTTTAAATTTAATCGGGTATTAGAGCTAGGAACCTCACTAGGTATTGCAACACATGCTTTAAGTTTAGGAAATAAAAAAACTCACATTACTTCAATTGAGGGTTGTAGGGAAACTTCTAAATTTTCAGAAAACCAACTAAAAGATTTTAAAGTTAAAAATATCTCGTTGGTTACTAATAATTTTGACGATGAAATAAAAAAACTAACTTTAAATACATACGATCTTATTTTCTTCGATGGCAATCACCAAAAAGAGGCAACTTTAAGTTATTTTGAAGCTTTATTGAAAACAACCCATAACAACTCTGTTTTTATATTTGATGATATTTATTGGTCTGCAGGCATGGCAGAAGCATGGAATATTATAAAAGAACACCCAAAAGTAACCGTTACAATAGATACTTTTTATTGGGGTTTTGTTTTTTTTAGGCGCGAACAAAACAAAGAGCATTTTACTATTCGTGTTTAAAGAAAGTTAAATATGCAATATTAATTTTAAAATTATAGCAACTTATAATTTAGTAATACCACTTACCTTACTTAAATAACTTTTACTTTACGCACTATATTTTAATAGCTAATACCAATTAAAACATAAAATAAGGCTATGCTTTGATTTTCTTTCTCATATAAGCAATATATAATTTAAGTTCTTTATCCTAATTTTAAATCATATTTAGTGTAACAATATTTTTTTAGTATTTTTTAATGCCTTTACATGTAAAATGTAGCTATAAAGAAGCTATGTACTTTCTAGTTAACCTCTACTAAATTAATAAAAGGCGAGTTGATTATTTTTCATGATTTTATATTTTATGCTATACCCTATAAACCTCTTGCAGCTTACTAATTCTTAAAAAACTATTAAAGTAAAAAAGGCCTCTACACGCACGCCTTTTTCACTACTTAAATCTGGGTGTGTGCTATTTTAAATAGTCGGTATGTTTGTTATACTCCATTTCCAAACCAAGACTGCTAATATTCTGCATACTAGTTCAATTACATACTAGTTTCTTTAATTTCCTTTAAAACTATTTTAAACTAGTTTTAAAGGCTAATTGGTGTAAGCTATAAATTAGGAACAAAAAAAAACCCCAGAGATTAACTCTGAGGTTTTTAAAATTAGATAAAACCAATTATTTAGTTGACTAAATTTATTTCTACTCGGCGGTTTTGTGCTCTACCCGAACTTGTTGCGTTACTTGTTATAGGTCTAGCTTCTCCAAAACCTATTGAAGACAACCTAAAAGGATCAATTCCATTTTCTATTAAATATTTTTTAACAGCATTTGCTCTGCTATCACTTAATCTTTGGTTTAAATCTGCACTTCCAGAACTATCGGTATGGCCTTCAATTGAAAATTTAGCAGATGGATATTCTTGTAGTATCTGTACAATTTCTTTTAAAACAATGTTAGATTCTATTTTAATTGTAGATCTGCCAGAGTTAAATAATATGGTTTTAGCATATTGATTTAATACTTTTTGAACCTCCTGGGTTACTTCAGGCTCAACAGTTATCTCGGGGCAACCATTATTAGCAACCGTACCCACGGTATCCTTACATTTATCATCTTTATCGTAAACACCATCGCCATCGGTATCTTTCCAAGGGCAACCTTTATTAGCTGCAGGGCCGGCAACAGTAACGCAAGCATCTACATTATCTAAAACCTTATCACCATCGGTATCTTTCCAAGGGCAACCTTTATTTTCTTGTGGGCCTGCCTGTTCTGGGCAAGCATCCTCGTTATCCAAAACGGAATCATTATCTTTATCACCCCAAGGACATCCATTATTTTCAATAGGTCCAGCAACCTTTGGGCAATCATCAAATTTATCAATAATACCATCTTTATCGCGATCGCGAGGTGTACCCTGATAAATAGGAATTTTTAAACCTGCGTAAACATCTGCTCCTCTAGTATTATCGCTAGTTAACACAGAAATAACAGATCCAGAGCCAACATATAGTGGCCCTGCTCTTAAACCAGCACCAGCTTGAAAGCCATTATATTGCACAAGACTTAATGGTACATAAAAACTTAACCATCTACTCTCGAATCGGGGTGTAAGTGATGCCACATTTGAAATTCTACTGGAGCGAATATTATCGGCTGAAATTAAAGAAATATCAGTATTTAAGTTTACATATAATTTGTTTGTAAAACTCCAATCTGCATTAATATGTAAAGCTGTTGGTAAATTCACCTTATATCCTACACTAGAGGAAAGTCTTGTAAAAGTACTATTTAAAAACGCTTCTTCATCCTCAGCATTATCAAAATCACTTTCACTAAACGATGGGTTATTAATATTGTAACCGTCTGTAGTTCCATCTTTATAATTAATGGACCCGATATCTGTTATAGAAAGACCAAGCTTTAGTTTGTATTTGTTTTTGTGTTTAAAATTATTAGAATTACCGGCGGCACCTTTACTGGTATAGTCTGCGTGATTTGGTCGCCACTCGTAAACAAAACCTAAGTCGGCTCCAAAACCAGTAGCATTGCTAGAGAGGTCGTAACGGAAACTATCATCACTATCAAAATTATCTGAATTACCATAAACCAATTCTCCTGTGGTTGCAATACTTCCTTCTGTGGGGCTTATTCCATCGGCATCGTAAGTAGCGGTTACATTTGTTCCGTTAGCATAAGCATTTGCTGCACCTTGCAAGTACTTTAGGGTTAAACCTGCTTTTAAAAAATGCTGCTCTTTTTTAAAGATAGTACGCGCATATGTTAAGCCTAATTCTGTCCAACCATTTGTGGTACCGTTAAAATCGCCTTCGTCAATAAACTCGTCTGGAGTTTCCTCATTATCTAAAACATCAATGGTCGTTCCATTAATCTCATTAACGCCAAAAAAGAGTCTAGCCCTTGTAAAAATAGCAAGAGAGCTATTTTGAGTAAGGTTAAACATAAAGGCTGGCCCTAAAACATCTATATTAGCATTCCCATTATTATCTGTACTTGGCGATTTTGTGGCATCTAAATTAAAATCGTAATTATCTTTAGTGGCATCTAAAACATTAACACCATAATAATCGTTTCCAAAAAACACACTTGCACCGGCAAGATTTATATCTGTTTTAAAACGCGAATCGGTTATATTGGCGGGGTTGCCAATAACACTATGCACACCGCTATAATTATCGGATAAATAGCCGATATAAGATTGAGATTTAGCATAATACGAAGCAAAAACACATAACACTATCGTAATAATTTTTTTCATGATAAAGACTTTAATTAAAATATTTTGGAAGCTAAATTAAGATTTTTCTTTAAAAATGACGCATTATTTAAACTTTTATAACGATTAAATACATTATAACTCGATAAAAATACTTATTAGTGTAAATCTTAAACGGTTAGTTTAAATATTTTTTTTTAAAAAAACATAGGTATTAAAGCCTGCATTTTTATTTTATGGATATTGCGGAAAAAAAGCTGCTGTTTACCTTTTTTGTTTCTGTAATAAGAAGAAATGTTTCTTTATAGCTTAAAATACTTTTTTGCTTTAAGTCGTGTTGTTTTTCTGCAATTAAAAAAAATAGAAATACTTAATTTTTTGCCCTTACATTTTTAACTTTTACATTTGTACCATGAAAATTTACACAAAAACTGGAGATAAAGGCACTACTGCCCTATTTGGTGGCACACGCGTGCTAAAGCATGATATACGCATTGAAAGCTATGGTACTGTTGATGAGTTAAATTCGCATTTAGGATTAATTCGAGACCAAAATATAGATAAAAATTACAAAGCTGTAATAGTAAAAATTCAAAACAAACTATTCACTATTGGTGCTATTTTAGCTACTGACCCTAAAAAGGTTATTTTAAAGAACGGCAAAGAACGTTTAAACATTGAAAAGGTTTCTGCAAAAGATATCGTTGCTTTGGAGCATGAAATGGATACTATGAATGCTGTTTTACCAGAAATGACACATTTTGTTTTACCTGGCGGACACCAAACGGTATCTTTCTGCCATATTGCAAGATGTGTATGCCGAAGAGCTGAGCGGTTAGCGTCTGAACTTAATACGCATGAACCTTTTGAAGCTAATGCACTGGTTTACCTTAACCGCCTGTCTGATTATCTATTTGTTTTGGCGCGAAAATTATCGCACGATTTAAATGCCATTGAAGTAAAATGGATACCCGAAAAAATTTAAGCTCCTGCTACTAAATAGCATTCATTATTAAGATTTAAGCTCTTAAAAAAAAAGTGTATTAATAAAGCCCAAATACCATTTACGTGTTGTATTTATTTTTCAAATTCAAGTTCTTATCGAAAAAAGTATAACTAAAAATAAACTACAAAAACATATTGAGGTTATAACCCATATTATAAAAAAATTAAGATTATGTTTATTTTGCGTTAGGGATTGCAGAGGAAAGCCCACAGCCCGACTTTTGGAGGTGCGCGGACTTGCAACGTAAAGCCCGACCCTTGTGGTAACGCCCACACCTACGGTTTAACACTAAATAGTTTAAAGACATGTTTTTTTACGCACAGTTATAAAATTTAAAATACGTTTAGCATAATGTTACTTTGTTACTAGAGACAAATATTTTGAATGATTAACCTTTTAATGCTATTCTTGTTTTTCTATCAATATAAATTCGACCTAAAACGTAATCGAAAAAAAATAAACAGCTAACAACAAAATGGTTACAATTATAGCTAAGTGAGGCTAACAATTAACTTCTATATAATAGGTTATACCATTTGTTAGTTTCCTTTTACATAGCCAAATATTCCAAAGAAAATTGCCTTACATTTTACGCATTATATTCATTTGACCATATAGTACAAGGTATTTGTTAGCTAATTGTATTGTTGCCCTAAAACGGAACTCTTTAGCTTTAAAAAATTGAGAATGATAATAAAATTACGATATAATGTTATGTTTTATTATAAATTTTAAAAATAACTTGCTTTATACTTGTGTATTTAAACTAAAAAATTATTTTTGCAAAAAACAAAATATTATAACCCATGTATTGGACATTAGAATTAGCGTCTTATTTGAGTGATGCGCCTTGGCCAGCAACAAAAGACGAATTAATAGATTACACGATAAGAACTGGAGCACCGCTAGAGGTTGTTGAGAACTTACAGTCTATAGAAGATGAGGGGGACTCTTACGACTCTATTGAAGAAATCTGGTCTGACTACCCTACCGATGAGGATTACCTTTGGAATGAAGATGAATATTAAATAAAAATATAAAGAATTATAAAAAAGTCTCTATTTGAGACTTTTTTTGTGTTTAAAAACGTAAATAAACCACAACAAAATGTATATTTGAGTGCCTTTTAATAGTTCTTTATTTTTTACTGAAAACTAAATAATACATGTGGGATATAATCGTTTTTTCTATTTAAAAAGAAACGCGAAAGTTTTTTTAATATTAAACGACAATTAAAGGCATAAAATAAATAAAATCTAAGGGTATCTTAGGTAAAACATATAAATAAACACCTATGAATTTTTTAAATTCTGTATTAAAATTATTTGTTGGCGATAAAGCTAAAACAGATGTTAAGGCGCTAACACCTTTAGTTGGCAAAATAAAAGCTTTTGAAATGGCATTAGAAGCGCTAAGCCATGATGAATTGAGAGCTAAAACTGCCGAATTTAAGGCTAAAATTGCAGCGGCTAACGCTGAAATTGATAAGCAAATGGCCGATTTAAGTGCAGAAGCTAAGAATACTGAGGATATTGATGAACGTGAAACTATATACGACAAAATTGATGAGTTAAAGGACCAAGCGTATAAAATTACAGAAGATGTATTAAATACGATTTTACCAGAAGCTTTTGCTGTAGTTAAAGAAACAGCTAAACGTTTTACCCAAAACCCAACAATTACAGTACATGCCAATGCTTTTGATAGATCGATATCTAGCGAAAAGGGATATGTTGTTTTAGAGGATGATAAAGCTATTTGGGCAAACTCTTGGGATGCCGCAGGTAAACCTATTACGTGGGACATGATACATTACGATGTGCAACTTATTGGGGGTATTGCAATGCATCAAGGTAAAATTGCAGAAATGCAAACAGGAGAAGGAAAAACATTGGTTGCAACTTTACCTGTGTACTTAAACGCTTTAACTGGTAAAGGCGTACACCTAGTAACAGTAAACGATTACTTAGCAAAACGAGATAGTGCTTGGATGGCGCCTATATTTGAGTTTCATGGTATGCGTGTGGATTGTATTGACTACCACCAACCAAACTCTGACGCTAGAAGACATGCCTACAATGCAGATATTACCTACGGCACCAATAACGAGTTTGGTTTTGATTACCTGCGTGATAATATGGCAAACTCACCAAACGATTTAGTGCAACGACCACATAATTTTGGTATTATTGATGAAGTTGATTCTGTGTTGGTAGATGATGCCCGTACGCCATTAATTATATCAGGCCCCATACCAAAAGGCGACCACCACGAGTTTATAGAATTAAAACCTAAGGTGGACGACATAGTTTCTATACAACGCAAATACTTAACTGGTGTTTTAGCCGAGGCTAAAAAATTAATTAAAGCTGGCGACACCAAGGAAGGTGGTGTGCTATTATTAAGAGTTTACAGAGGTATCCCTAAAAACAAGGCACTTATTAAATTTTTATCTGAGGAAGGTGTTAAGCAATTACTACAAAAAACTGAAAATGCTTACATGGCAGACAATAACCGTGAAATGCATGTAATTGATGCCGAGTTATATTATGTTATTGAAGAGAAAAACAACCAGGTTGAATTAACAGATAAAGGTATTGAATATATTTCTGGGCAGGACGATCCAGACTTTTTTGTTTTACCAGAAATTGGTATTGAAATCGCTAAAATTGAAGAGCAAGGCCTTGAGGCCGAAGCGGAGGCTAATTTAAAAGAAAGTCTGTTTAAAGAGTTTGGAATGAAATCTGAGCGCATCCATACGCTAAGCCAATTATTAAAAGCCTATGCTTTATTTGAAAAAGATACCCAATATGTGGTTATGGATAATAAGGTTATGATTGTAGATGAGCAAACAGGCCGTATTATGGATGGCCGCCGTTACTCTGATGGGTTACACCAAGCAATTGAGGCTAAAGAGAATGTAAAAATTGAAGATGCCACACAAACTTTTGCCACAGTAACTTTACAAAATTACTTTAGAATGTACCGTAAACTATCTGGTATGACGGGTACTGCACTTACGGAAGCAGGAGAATTTTGGGAAATTTACAAGTTAGATGTTTTGGAAACACCTACAAACAAACCAATTGCTCGTGATGATAAAGAGGATTTAGTTTACAAAACAAAACGCGAAAAATATAATGCAGTTATTGAGGATGTAACCAAACTAGCAGCAGCAGGAAGACCCGTTTTAATTGGAACAACATCTGTTGAGATTTCAGAATTACTTGGTAAAATGCTAAGCATTAGAAAAATATCACACAACGTACTAAATGCTAAACAACATAAAAAGGAAGCCGAAATAGTAGATCAAGCAGGTAAGCCCGGACAGGTAACTATTGCAACCAATATGGCAGGACGTGGTACAGATATTAAATTATCCAAAGAAGTTATAAAGGCAGGTGGTTTAGCAATTATTGGCACAGAGCGCCATGATTCGCGACGTGTTGATAGACAACTGCGTGGTCGTGCAGGAAGACAGGGTGATGTTGGTAGTTCGCAGTTTTACGTGTCGTTAGAAGATAACTTAATGCGCCTATTTGGATCTGAGCGCATTGCAAAAATGATGGATAAAATGGGCTTAAAAGAAGGTGAAGTTATTCAGCATTCCATGATTTCAAAATCGATAGAACGTGCCCAGAAAAAAGTTGAAGAAAACCAATTTGGTGTACGTAAGCGTTTATTGGAATACGATGATGTTATGAACGCACAACGTGAGGTGGTTTACAAACGCCGATACAATGCTTTAAATGGCGAGCGCTTACGTGTGGATTTAGCCAACATGATTTTTGATACTTCGGAAGGTATTTCTGAGACTAATAAAGGTGCCAATGATTTTAAAAACTTTGAGTTTGAATTAATTCGCTACTTCTCCATGGCCTCCCCGATTACTCAAGATGAATTTGGCAAACTTTCTGCAAAAAATATTACTTCGAAAATATATAAAGCTGCCTTTGACCATTACAAAGAGAAAATGGCTAGAAATGCAGAACTTGCTTTTCCTGTTATTAAAGATGTGTATGAAACACAAAGCGATAAATTTAAACGCATTGTAGTGCCTTTTACAGATGGTGTAAAAAGTTTAAATGTCGTTACCGATTTAGAAAAAGCCTACGAAACTAACGGCAAACAGTTAATATTAGATTTTGAGAAAAATATTACCCTAGCCATTATTGATGATGCTTGGAAAACCCATTTACGCAAAATGGACGAGTTAAAGCAGTCTGTACAACTAGCGGTACACGAACAAAAAGACCCTTTATTAATTTATAAGTTTGAATCGTTCGAGTTATTTAAAGCCATGATTGACGAGGTTAATAAAGATGTTATTTCATTTTTGTTTAAAGGCGAATTACCACAAGAAACCCAAGGTAATATACACGAAGAAAGAGCTAAAAAACAAGAACAATTACATGTGGAAAAGGAAGAAATTCCTAATTTAGACGAACGCTCTTCGCAAAATAGAGCTGCAGAAAATATGCAAACCCAACCAACAGTGGCTGAAACTATTGTACGCGATAAACCAAAAATTGGACGCAACGATCGTGTTACCATAAAACACGTAATACGCGGCGAGAATAAATCGTTAAAATATAAACAAGCCGAACCCTTATTAGCTAATGGCGAATGGGTTTTAGTTGAAAATTAATTACTAATAGATTAATATACATTTAATTACATTACACTTTTTCGATTTTCTATAACACAAAAATCCCGATATATTTTATCGGGATTTTTTATGCCATTTATAAAAACTACCCTTTTAATTGGCGTTAATAATAAAATTAACTTTGTACTGTATTGCTATAAATTGTTTAGTGTAAAAAATCACTACTAATACCAATTAAAATTTAAAAGAAGGCTAACAAGTTATCTCTATCGCATCTCTATTTCAAAATAAAACCGTAGCTAAGGCTATGCTTTAATTTTCTTTCTCATATAGGCACGATATAATTCAAGTTCTTTAGCCTAATTTTAAATCATATTTGGTATAATATTTAGTACTACGCTTAAACTTTATAGCTAATAATTATTAAAACTATATTTTTTTTTAATCTATTACACTGCTTTTAAAAAGAGAAAATAATTAAAACAATTCTGCACCGATTTTATTGGTAACTAATATTTAGTAATAAAAATTATAAAGTATCTAATGGGCTTTTAATTTTAATCATGTGTGTATGCGATACGCTAGTATAAATTTGAGTTGTTTTAATGGAATGATGCCCTAAAAGTTCTTGTATAAAACGTAAATCTGCTCCAGACTCTAACAAATGTGTCGCGTAACTATGACGCAAACCATGAATACCGATTTTTTTATTTATTCCGGCTTTTCGCATACTCTTTTTAAAAACCTGCTGCATACTACTTTTAGAATAAATACCACCATATTGCCCCTCCAATAAATATATTTTAGGTTTATAAAACCCATAATAGCTTCTAAGCTCTTCTAAAATGGTTCTAGGTAATGGCACATACCTATCTTTTTTTCCTTTAGCACCAACAATATGAACTACCATCCTACTACTATCAATATGATGTAATTTTAAATTTACAACTTCAGAAACTCTTAAACCCATGCCGTAGCACAATTTTAGAGCTATTTTATGCTTTAAATTTTTAGTAATATCAATAATCTTTTTTACTTCATTTTTACTTAACAATTTAGGTAACGTACTTGGTGTTTTGGGTCGAGGAATATCAAAAAACATTTTAGGTCTATGTAACACATGTTCAAAATAAAATTTAATAGCATTTATTTTGCCATTCATTTTACGCTCTTTCATTTTAAGCGTTTGTACACAGTATAAAAAATAGTCTTTAAGACGTTTAGGGTTTAAATTCTGAATAGGAAAATCGTGAATTAAAAATAATAAATCTGCAAATTCCGATAGATATATACGCTGGGTATTTACGCTATAAGATCGCATTTGAAGCTGGTTGCGATAATCGATAAATGCTTGTTTATTTACAACATGAATTTTTTCCAATAATTTATAACCTATTAATTCCTCGCTAATTCGTAATTTACGACGTAAAACAGGTAAATCTGGCAAATACCAAGCTTTATTAGTAGCACTATATGTTACCGAAGAAAATGCCTTACGTAATTGCGATTGTAAGATTTTACTATAAGGGAATTTAATCCAAATTACTTTTTTATCTCTATGAGAACCAAGCGAGAGCGTATAATTAGATAATTTCATAAATCCCTTATTTTGTATATCAAAATTTCAAGATACATAATTTTGATATACAAAATGCCTAATATCAAATAATTTGTAATACATTATAAACATTGAAAAACTATATAAATTAATAAATATTTATATATTGCATCTAATTGCACATATATAAGTGTT
>CALGNX010000007.1 GCA_937958265.1 uncultured Algibacter sp.
GGATCGCTGGACAGCGATGTGTAAAAAGCTACGAGGAGCACACCTTCCTTCAAAGGTGTTAAGTGAGTTAAATAGAGGTGCATCTATCATTCGAGATATTTTTAACGATTCCTTTTCGTCAATATATATCGATGATGAAACTTTATACTTACAAATAAAAGATTACGTGCAAGAAATTGCACCTAAGAAAGAGAATATTGTTAAGTTGTATAATTCTAAAGTCCCAATGTTTGAAAAATTTGGGATAGAACGTCAAATCAAAACATCTTTCGGTAAAACTGTATCAGGTAGTAAAGGAACCTACTTAGTGATAGAACACACCGAAGCATTGCATGTAATAGACGTTAATAGCGGAAACCGAAGTAATAAATCACAAAATCAAGAGGAAACCGCATTAGAAGTAAACTTAATAGCCGCCACAGAAGTAGCGCGTCAATTAAGGCTACGCGATATGGGAGGTATAATAGTGGTAGATTTTATTGATTTGGCATCAGCTGCCAATCGTAAAACACTCTACAATCATCTTCGAGAAGAAATGAAAGATGATAGAGCAAAACATAAAATATTACCCCCAAGTAAATTTGGATTAATTCAAATTACAAGACAACGCGTTCGACCTGAAATGAACATTAAAACCGTAGAAGAAAACCCAAATACTGGGCAATCTGAAGAGGTTGAAGCTCCAATTGTGTTGGTAAACAAAATGTCTGAAGAGTTAAAACAACTTTTCAAAAAAGACTATAATAAGGTGACATTAAACACGCATCCTTTTATAGCAGCCTTTTTAACTAAAGGACTTCCATCACCCCGTTCTAAATGGTTTTTAGAACATAAAAAATGGGTGAAAGTATTACCAAGAGATGCTTACACATATTTAGAGTACCATTTTTTCGATAAAGATGGTAATCAAATTAAATAATTAATAAACCCGCTAATTTTACTATTAGTGGGTTTTTTTATTTTAAAAAATATTTATCCTACCACTATAAACATTGTGTAAACACAGACGCAAACTAATACCGAACAATAATTTACGATTATAGACTTACTCTTAGAATTAATTAGCATTATTGTACCTATTTTTACACCTACCAAAGTATTATAAAATAACATGCCGTTTATAAATTTTAAAACACCTTGTATTTGCATTTCTCTAATTTATATTACGGGTTTAATTTTAGCTCTATTACAAGATAAAAACTAGTTGTAAAACTTTAAATTAAGAAATGAATACCGTAAAACAAATAATATTACTACTTGTACTTGCGCTCTTATTTAACAAAACCCAATGTCAAAATATCATAAAAGCTAAGGTATTCGATTTTGAAAAAAACACAGTTTTACAGGATGTTTCCATACGCGTACAAGGCACTAAAAAAGGAACATACTCCAATACAGAAGGTATTTTTATATTAGAAAATATTACTCCAGATAATATTCTTGTTTTTTCTAAAATTGGTTACGAAACCCGTTTAATTAATGCCCAAAACATTAATAAAAAAATTTATTTGGAACAGGAAATTAAAGCACTTTCTGAGGTTAGATTAAGAACATTTTCTAGTAGCCAGTTAAAAAAAGTAACACCCGATCAAATTTATTTTTCGAAACAAGATATTAATCGTCTCCCTTTTATTCTAGGTGAAAAAGACGTTATAAAACTAATACAATATACACCTGGCGTACAACAAGCTACAGAAGGGCAAGCCGGATTTATTGTTCGAGGAGGTAATAGTAGTATGAACCTTACCTTGTTAGATAATATATACTTGCATAATACGGCACATTTAGGTGGTTTATTTTCGGCTATCAATTCCGATTTTGTAAAGTCCTTAGAATTCTCTAAAGGTGGTTTTGATGCGCGCTTTGGTGGTAGAGTATCCTCGATAACCGATATTAAAACATTAAAAACCACAAATACTACTAATTTTAGCGGAAGCTTAGGTTTATTGTCTGCAAAATTAACAGGCAACATAAAAGTTAACGAAAAGCATAACATACTACTTTCTGGACGCCGAACTTATTTTGACGCGGTTAAACCTTTTATTAAAAGTCAAGATGGTATTCTTAGTAAAGATAGCAACTATTTTTTGTACGACTTTTTGGCCAAACACACATTTAAAACATCTAAAAAAGGCCAACTAGAAACGCTATTTTATAGTACTAAAGATGATTTTTTTGATAAAACTAAAGGAAGAGATAGACAACTAGACTGGGGAAATATTTTAATAGGAACAACTTATACCCATAAATTTTCTGAACATTTAACATCAGAAACAGCAATAAGTAATAGTCTCTATGAATTTTCTTTTGCTAGTAACGATGTTATTTTTGATTATAATGTAACTAATTCTGTAAACATTATTAATTTGAGTCATCATTTTAAATGGAAACTACCTAAATATATTCTAAAAATTGGAGCCTCATACAACAGAAACAATATACTACCAAAAAAAGTTAGGGCCACAGTAAACAATAGCCCTTTAAAAATATTAAACCAAGATGTTTTTAAGTATGATGATGTAAATATATTTGGTGATTGGGAATTCTCAATTTCGGAAAAGACAAAAATAAAAACAGGCTTGAGGCTCACATTATTTAAAAATAAAGCTAATCCACTAATAAATAGTGCTGTTTTTTACAGTGTTGAACCAAGACTAAGTATTAAACACCAATTTAAAGCAAACCAAGCTTTTAAGTTTAGCTACCAAAGGCTCTCTCAATTTATACATCAAGCCTCTATTGATTCATTTAGTTTACCTGCAGATTTTTTTGTTATTAGCACAGATGCGGTAAAACCCCAAGTTGCTAATCAAGCAAGTTTAGGCTATGTGTATGAAACTAACGACTTACAATTTAATAGTGCTCTATATTTTAAAAACGTAAATAATTATAGTGAGTTTGCAAATGGCTCTATAAACAACATATTTTCAAACAATATTTATACAGATATTGTGTTAGGACATTTTAATGCTTTTGGATTAGAGTTAAGTGCAAGTAAAAAAATAGATAAATTAACAGCCCAAAGCGCGTTAACACTATCTAGAACCTTTGCTAAATTTAATGAGATTAACCAAGGGCAATATTTCCCAACTAATTTTGATAGACCAATAAATATAAACACAATTGTAAATTATAAGCTAAATAACAAGGTTGAATTGGGTGTTCTCTTTTTATATACCAGCGGCCAAAACTACACAAGACCAAGAGATATAAGAATTATAAACGAAGAACCTATTATTAATTTTGAATCTAAAAATGCTTCGCGGTACCCTAGTTATCATCGTTTAGATTTATCTTGCACTTATGCTTTTAAGCCAAAAGGATCCTGGCAATCAAAATTAAATTTGACATTATACAATGTGTATAATAATAAAAATCCTTTTCAAATAACATTCTCTACTGATGGCAATGCTAATGATGCTTTTGTTGAAATTATTGAAACCCGAGATAACTTATTTCCCTTTTTACCCACAATAAATTGGTTATTCTCTTTTTAAACAAGCCTAAAATGAAAAAAGCAATAATTTTACTATTACTAACGTGTTCATGCTCATTAAACAACACCATTTTATCATCAGACCGACTCACTATTGAAAGCCGTATTTCAGAAAATAAGTTTGCCGAAGTATTTTTAACGAATAGCCTGCCTTTTTCTGGAGTTATTGATTCTTTACAAGTTGCCACCTCCATTGAATCCAAAGCAAAAGTAACAATTTTTAATGGCGAAACCTCTGAGGTATTAACGTTAAAAAAAGATAATTCTAGATTTCCTTTTTTATTCTACAAAAGCAAAATTATAAAAGGAGTTATTGGGACAGATTATAAACTATCCATTAGTATAAGGGGCAATACATTTACATCAAAAACAAGTATTCCTAAAAAAATAAACATCCTAAAAATTAATTTTTTAAACTCTATTGAAGAGGGTATAAACAAGCCAAATTTTAGGGATATTGAGTTTATTTTAGAAAATAATACTCAAGGCATTAGGTATTTTAAAGTTTTGGCTAAAACTGAAGGAGAAGCTAAATTTAAACCCGTAAAACCTTTTATATTCAATACTGAAAATATATCGACAAATACATTCCCTTTGGTGGTAACTTATGTAGAGTTTAATGACGGTGTTAAAACAAATAAACTAAAAATTAAAGAAAATATTGAGCTAAGTATTATTGCGATAACCCAGGAACAGTTCGATTTTTGGAAATCTGTTAAGGGTGATGAATCCACCTTATTAGAAAACTCTTCGTTTACAAACGAAGTAAAAACCAATATAAGCAATGGGGCTTTTGGCTATTGGTCGGGAGAAAACCCAGTAACAGTTAAATTTAAAATACCGGAAAATTAAAAGGCTACCAAAATAACTTTTAGTAGCCTTTAAAAACTTTACTGAAAAAGGGGAATACTATTCTAAATCTTGAAAAAGCATTTCATAAGCATCGAAAACAGTTTCTAGCTTATCCTCAAGCGCTGTAAAAGAACCATCAAAATAAGTATCAAAATCACTAGATGTTTCATCTTCAAATACAAACTTAACATTCAAAATATCTTCTGTCATTTCTACTTCGTCAAACTCATTAGTATTAGGGTTAAATTCAAAAGTAGTATAAGTATCTTCATCCTTATAAAATAAGCTTTTCGCTATTGATTTATTGTTTATACTTAACTCGCTATTAACATTAGTATTTAACAATGTAACTGCTTCATTAATCGTTAAATCAGCATCTTCATCAAAGTTATCGTCAATTCCAGTAGTTACAATTTTAGCATCTAAAACCTGTATTGTTGCTGTAGTGTTATCAAATAAAACATCTACCTCTGCTTCTTCATCACTAAAATTACCGTTTAATTTATTTTCAAATCCTAAAATTAAACAATCACCAATTTTAAAATTAAGAGACTGCTTTGAAGATTTATTATCTGCGTTGGTAACTTCTGTTACAAACGAAAACTCACCAATTGCGGTTTCATTATTTATTGCACTTGGAATAACTTCGTTACCATTAAAGGAACCAGAATACTTTTGTGTAAAAACAGTTGTATTATTAATTTTTAAACTTGCCGCTGCTAGCGTAGGAACCTCGTCTAAATCTTCATTATCGGTTTCTTTAGTTTCAAAGTCTGTGATACTAAAAATGGCAACATTAGAGTTGTAATTTACGTTATAGATAATATCATCACTCATTCCTGTTTTTTCAAACTCTTCGGTGTTTGGGTTCCAAGAGTAAATTCCTTTCTCGTCATTAAAATCATTGGCAAGTGGCTTGTCTCTAAAAAACATAACAGATTGCTTAGCATTAAAAACAATAGGGTCTTGACTATCATTTTGGATGGCAGCAATATTTTTTATAGTTCCAAACATCTTTTTTGTAAACCCTGAAGACTTCTCTAAGTTTGAATTAGATAAATACTCTGCTAATTCTACTATATCATTTAAAGCATCGTCACTTTCAAAAGATTCAACCTTATCTAATACTTTAATACTATTTTCTTCTAATTGCTTTTTACCTTCTTCTACGGTTAAACTACCGGTTATCTCATCTTCTTTTGCTCCGCTATCGTCTGTACTATCACAGGCGTAACTTACAACTAAAATTAAGGTTAGTAGGATAGCTTTAATTTGTTTCATCATTATAGTTTTGTTTTAATTTTAAACCAAATATATGGTATCTATTTATATGTTCTATGATTAAATCACATAACTAAACGTAAAAAAAATTAACTACTCGATGAACGAATATATTAACGCTTAAAAATGTAATAGATAGTTATACAATACAAAATAATAAGTTGCGTACCATATAAAATGTATTTTACCCTAGTTACAGCTAACTAAAAAGCAATGGTAAATGAACAAAAAAAGCAAAACAGATGTTAATAACCAATACGTTCAATACCGTTTGAAATCAGGATCCTAATATTCGTCAACCATATAATTTTACAAGCGGTGCTTCTATTAAGGCCGATATAATACAAAATATAGCAATATACTTAAAAAGCTTAGGACTAAAATTAAACTTTAAGGAAACAAATTAATTTTGATTAAACACAATTATAACCAAAACAAGCACTTAAATATAAATAGTGTCCATATTCAAACTTATTTATAACAATTTAATTTATACCATACCAACGCAATTAATAAACCCTAAAAATAAAAAATGTTATTTTTAATATAGCTATAACTTTAAATACAGATATTTCTTTTCGTAATCTATTACACCTTTACCCTTTTTTAGAATATCTGCACCAATAATACCATCTACCGGTTTTGAGTTATGATTAATAAGGGCGATATTTACATGTGTTAAGTCGAATAAAACCAAAACAATTTTATTACTGCACCACTTACCTATCTTTACGCTATTGTGCTTAGATAATTTCGTATCCATATTCGTTGGTCCTGCACCCGCAGCTTTTATAGCAGAATTTTCAGCTTTTAAATTAAAGGCATGGATACCCTCAAAACCAACACAAGAAGAAGATGCACCAGTATCTAAAATAAATAAACCCTTTACACCATTTAAAGTTACTTTTATTTCAAAATGATTTGATTTGGTAAGATGTAATTTAACTTTGGTATAACCCTTATTCAAAAGAAATTCTTGTAGCGTTTGATCCATATTCTTTAAATTTCAACTAAAATAGAATAATCAAAAAGAATGGAACTAAAAATATTTTGAAAACATGCCTTGGTAAATAACACCGCATAACACAGGATTCTCTTAAATTAAGAATTAAAGATGCTTAAGCAATTTTAAATATATTGGAACCCTAAATACTTATACATATTAAATTCTCACTATTTTTACAGTATGATTATAACAGACACACACACCCATTTATATAGTGAAGCTTTTGATGATGACAGGCATGAGGTTATTAAACAAGCAATAGATCAAGGTGTTTCAAGGTTTTTTGTTCCTGCTATAGATTCCACATATACAGCGGCTATGCTTCAGTTGGAAAAAGATTATCCTAAACATGTTTTTTTAATGATGGGTTTACATCCCACCCATGTTAAAGAAAATTATTTAGATGAATTAAAGCATATTGAGAATTTATTTTTAGAGCGCCCCTTTTACGGTGTAGGCGAAATAGGAATAGATTTATATTGGGATAAATCCACACTAGAAATTCAAATAAAGGCATTTAAACACCAAATAAAACTAGCAAAAAAGTATAAACTACCTATAGTAATACACTGCCGCTCTGCATTTAATGAAGTTTTTGAGGTGCTAGAAAGCGAAAAAGGACCAGACCTATTCGGAATATTTCATTGTTTTACAGGCACTCTTGAACAAGCTGAACAAGCTATAACTTATAATATGAAGCTTGGTATTGGTGGCGTAGTAACGTTTAAAAACGGAAGAATAGATCAGTTTTTAAATAAAATAGCAATGAAACATATTGTTCTAGAAACCGATGCACCGTACTTAGCTCCGGTTCCTTTTAGAGGTAAGCGAAATGAAAGCGGTTATATCATTAAAGTATTAGAAAAACTATCCAACATACATAATCTACCTGTAGAGCGTATTGCAGAAATAACAACACAAAATTCAAAGGATATATTTAAGGTATAAACAATGGCCAGTTCTAAATTAAATATTCTACTTTTATATACCGGTGGTACCATAGGAATGGTTAAAGATTTTAAGACCGGATATTTAAAAACTTTTAATTTTAAAAACCTTTTAGATCAGATACCCGAATTACAACAACTAGATTGTAATATTGAAACAGTTGCAACAGAAAACCCCATAGACTCCAGTGATATGAGTCCGAAGTATTGGGTAGAAATAGCAACACTAATAGAAATACATTACCACCGTTTTGATGGTTTTGTTATTCTTCATGGCAGCGACACCATGAGCTATACAGCTTCTGCATTAAGTTTTATGCTAGAAAACCTGAATAAACCAGTTATTTTTACAGGCTCCCAACTCCCCATTGGCGATTTACGTACAGATGCTAAAGAAAATTTAATAACATCCATCCAAGTAGCATCCTTAAAACAAAACGGGAAACCCATAGTAACGGAAGTATGCTTATATTTCGAATATAAACTATACAGAGCAAACAGAACAACCAAATTAAATGCAGAAAATTTTCAAGCATTTGCATCATTTAATTACCCGCCACTAGCGGAATCGGGCGTGCATTTAAAAATTAATAATGAACACCTTTTTAAGCCAAAATCAGGTGAAAATTTTAAAGTAAATAAAAGATTAGACAAAAATATAGCCCTAATAAAATTATTTCCTGGTATTACCCAAAATGTAATAAACAGTATTTTTTCTACGCCACACTTAAAAGCCGTTATTATTGAAACCTATGGCGCAGGAAACTGCAGCACAAAAAGCTGGTTTTTAAACTTGTTAAAAAGCGCAATTTCGCAAGGCATACATATTATAAACATCACGCAATGCTCGGCTGGCAGCGTAATTATGGGTCATTATGAAACTAGTAATACACTAAAAAAAATAGGCGTTATTTCAGGAAAGGATATAACCACTGAAGCTGCTGTAGTAAAACTCATGCATTTACTAGGACAACATATTCCCGCTAATACATTCAAAACCAATTACGAAGCCGCAATAAGAGGAGAAATGCAATAAAATTAACGATAAAAATTTTAGCCTTTAATTTTTTTTTCGTTATTTGAGCCCCTGTAATTAATATAATTATATCTAGAGAGGTGGCCGAGTGGCTTAAGGCGCACGCTTGGAAAGCGTGTATATGTTAATAGCGTATCGAGGGTTCGAATCCCTTCCTCTCTGCTGATATTTTTTATTTTTAGTTACTTTTTTTTTATATATTTAACGTTTAAACAAAATAAACAAAGATCAAGAACATGAAAAGATTATTTTCTATCCTTGCCATAACCTTAATGGTGGCATTCGGAACTGTTAATGCAACAACAATTGCTAACACTAGTACAGCTGTAACAACCGTTGCAACAATGACACAAGACGATGCACCTGCCGAGGAGTTAGGTTTTCATCAAAATTTAAAGAAACGTTTTATTGAAGGAGGTGCCGGTTTTATGGGTATTGTACTTTTATGTTTAATTCTTGGTTTGGCAATTGCTATAGAAAGAATTATATTCTTAAATCTTTCGACCACTAACACTAAAAAACTAACTAAATCTGTTGAAGATGCTTTATCTTCCGGAGGTGTTGATGCCGCAAAAGAAATTTGCAGAAATACTAACGGACCTATAGCATCTATATACTACCAAGGTTTAGATCGTACTAATGAAGGTATAGAAGCTGCTGAAAAGGCTGTTGTAGCTTACGGTGGTGTGCAAATGGGGCAATTAGAGAAAAACGTATCTTGGATTTCATTATTTATTGCCTTAGCACCAATGCTTGGGTTTATGGGTACAGTTATCGGTATGATACAAGCCTTTGATAAAATTGAAGCTGCTGGAGATATGCAACCATCACTTGTTGCCGGAGGTATTAAAGTAGCACTTTTAACAACAGTATTTGGTTTAGTAGTGGCTATTATACTTCAAATTTTTTACAATTACATTATTGCTAAAATTGATAGCATTGTTAACGATATGGAAGATGCTTCTATAACGCTAATGGATCTATTAATTAAACATAAAAAGTAATAATTAAAAAAATAAAAATGATTTTACATAAAATTTTAAAAATAGTAGCTTTTGCGCTCGCTATTATAGGAGCAATTATAGTACTCCTTATAATGGCAGGTGAAGACGCATCGGCACTAAGCATGAGTGGAAATTTATTGTATGTTGCTTATGCAGTTCTTGGTATAGTGTTAGCGCTTGTTCTAATCTATGTAATTAAAGGACTATTTGCAGGAAACATAAAAAAGACATTAATAACAGTTGGCGCTTTTGCTGCGGTAATATTTATATCTTATTCAGCATCGTCTGGATCTGATTTAGATTTAACACCTTTTACAAATAAAGGTTTAGATGTAAACGAAGGTACTTCTAAGGTTGTTGGAGCTGGCTTATATGCTTTTTACGCATTAGCAGTTATTGCAATAGGATCAATGTTATTAGGGGGCGTTAAAAAAATATTTAATAGATAAATTATGGCAAAAAGAGCAGCACCAGAAGTAAATGCAGGCTCCATGGCCGACATTGCTTTCTTATTACTTATATTTTTCTTGGTAACAACAACCATTGAAACAGATTCCGGGATTAACCGTAAGCTTCCTCCAATGGAAGAGCAAACAGATCCTCCTGTAATTAAAAAGAAAAACATCTTTACTGTATTATTAAATGGTAAAGATGAGCTATTGGTTGAAGATGAAATTATGGAACTTAAAGATTTACGACTTGCAGCTAGATCATTTCTAGATAATGGTGGCGACGGGTCTTGTGATTTTTGTAAAGGAGCACGAGATAAAGAATCATCTGACAATCCAACAAAAGCAATCATTTCATTAGCTAACAATAGAGAAACAACCTATAAAACATATATAGCTGTACAAAATGAATTAGTAGCAGCATATAATGAGTTAAGAAATGAAAGAGCTATGGCATTGTATAATAAAACTTTCGCTGAAATGGAAGCAAATTACAATGATGTTAATTGGCCAGGCAGTAAAGATGCTTTGAAGAAAAAAATTGAGCAAATAAAGCTTGATTATCCTCAAAAGCTATCAGAAGTACAAGAATAATTTAACATTAATAACTTATGTCTAAATTTAAAAAGAAAAAAGGAGGAGAAATACCAGCAGTTAATACAGCATCTTTACCCGATATTGTATTTATGTTATTATTTTTCTTTATGGTCGCTACGGTAATGCGCCAAAATACATTAATGATTGAGAATAATCTTCCTTTTGCCGATCAAGTTGAAAAACTTGATAAAAAGGATTTAGTAATGTATATTTATGCTGGAAAACCAAGCGCAAACTATAAGCAATTTGGAAACCAAGCTAGAATACAACTTAATGACAAGTTTGCAGATGTTAAGGAAATTGCTTCTTTTATAAATGCAGAACGTGCTTCAAAAAGAGAAGAATTAGTTCCTTTTTTAACAACAGCTTTAAAAGTTGACAGCAATGCAAACATGGGTTTAATAGGAGATATTAAACAAGAACTTAGAAAAGTAAATGCCCTTAAAATAAATTATACTACTAAAAAAGGTAGTGTTTTAGGAAACAATTAAATTTTACTTTACTTATTATAAAAAAGGCGTTTTGATAAATCAAAACGCCTTTTTTTATATGGTCTATATTTAATTTGTAAATTATAATAAGCACTATACATATAAACACAATCACACATAGCAGCACAGTTAAAAAACAAACACAATATTAAAATTCACCTGTAATTAAATAATAGTACAACACATTAAGCAAACTTCTATTACCACTAGCCTATTATAACTTGACCAACCATGTTCTAAAACAAAAGATAACGACTGTATTTATAATATTTAAATTACTAAGATATCCAAATAATACTTTTTTTAAGTAATTTTGCAACTTACTCTATCAGAAATGACTATTATTTCAAAAGATATACCAAAAGCAATACGTCTTTTAACTGACGAAAACGTGGTAGCAATTCCAACAGAAACTGTTTATGGTCTTGCAGGAAATATTTATAGCTCAAAAGCTATTAAAAGCATATTTTCAACTAAAAACCGTCCGTTTTACAACCCACTTATCGTACATATACACTCAATAACAGCTCTTGAAGATATAGTAACACATGTTCCTGAAAAAGCAGCACGTTTGGCTTCTGCCTTCTGGCCCGGATCCATGACTTTAGTTTTACCTAAGCATAACGCTATACCCGACTTAATAACCGCAGGAAAAAACACAGTAGCAGTTCGTATACCAAACCACCCATTAACACTAGACCTACTAAGCAAACTACCATTCCCGTTAGCAGCACCAAGCGCAAACCCCTTTGGCAGCATAAGCCCAACCACACCAAAACATGTTGAACACTATTTTAAAAATGAAATAAAGCAAATATTAGATGGCGGTTCTTGTACAAAAGGTATAGAATCGACCATAATTGGATTTGAAAATGAAAAACCTGTAATATATAGGTTAGGCGCACTATCATTAGAAGCTATAGAAGCCGTTGTTGGAAAAGTAGAAATAAAAAATAAAAAAGAAAGCAACCCAAATGCTCCTGGTATGCTAGGCAGACATTATGCGCCTTGCACAAAAACAATTTTATCACATTCAATATTAAAAGATCTTGACACTTACCAAGATAATAGTGTAGGCTTAATTTCTTTTACTCAAACGTTTAAACATACTTCAATTAACACTCAAATAAACCTGTCTGCAAAAGGCAACATGGAAGAGGCTGCAGCCAACCTATATAACGCATTACACACACTAGACCACCTAAAACTAGATGTAATTATAGCAGAAAACTTACCGAATTATGGTTTAGGACAATCCATAAATGATAGATTACAACGTGCTACTTTCACCAAATAAATTATAATTAATTCATATTATAAAAAAGTAACACTAACTAATAAAGTATTTATTGCTGTAAATACTACATATTAAAATACTACCATAAAAGAACAATACAAAACTTAAAACGTTTAGATGTTTTTAATAAAAAAAAAGCGTATTGCTATAAATAATTTTAATACTACCAATAAATACTAATGTTTTACAACATTTAAAAACGTAACACTAGTAAACATTTAAAATAACGTTTTACCCATTACAACTAGAAGGCACTTACATTTACCAATCCTAAACACGTAGATAAAATTCACTTAACCTTTCAAAGAAGGAAAAACGTACAAAATTCACAAAACGTTTATACCCTAAAATGTTTTAGGCATGAACAATCCCTTTTTTATGTAAAACACTAAAATCCAAATACGCTACATAAACATCTAAACATATTCATAATAAAATGTAAA
The DNA here is from genome assembly GCA_937958265.1 of uncultured Algibacter sp. Classification (GTDB taxonomy): domain Bacteria; phylum Bacteroidota; class Bacteroidia; order Flavobacteriales; family Flavobacteriaceae; genus Algibacter_B. The sequence goes on from CALGNX010000007.1 coordinate 12,900, forward strand.
TCTGTTTAGACAAAGCTAAAATACCAAGGTATCTGTAACAACCTATATTTGTTTGACTTTAAAGTATGAAACTCCATATAAGCGATTACAAAAATTAAATATATCTTTTTACAAAAAAAAACAAGCTAGCTTTCAGCAAATAAATAACTGTATATTTAATTACATATAACATTTAATCCGACTTATTTTTATCATGACTTTCGAAATACCTGTCAAAAATGCGGCCACAAACAAGATTAAGGAAGTCAAAAATAAGTCATTAGAGAATTTGTTATTAAAATATATAATCGTAATTTTGCAAACTCTTTTTAAAGAGGAATGTTTAATAATTAAAAAATCAAAGTGTGGACACATTAAGCTACAAAACGATTTCAGCAAACAAAGCTACCGCTAATAAAGAGTGGGTTTTAGTTGATGCTGAAGGTCAAGCGCTTGGTCGTTTAGCTTCTAAAGTTGCAAAACTTATTAGAGGTAAACACAAGCCAAATTTCACACCTCATGTTGATTGTGGAGATAACGTAATTGTTATTAACGCAGACAAAATCACGTTATCTGGTAACAAATGGACTACTAAGTCATACATTCGTCATACAGGATATCCAGGAGGTCAAAAAAGTTTAACTGCTACAGAATTGTACGGAAAAGATCCAGCAAGAGTAGTAGAAAAATCAGTTAAGGGTATGCTACCTAAAAACAAATTAGGCGCAGCATTATTTCGTAACTTAACCGTTGTTGTTGGAACAGAGCATGCACATGCAGCGCAAAAGCCAAAAACAATAAATCTAGAAGAATTTAAATAAAATGGAAGTAATTCACAAAATTGGCCGTAGAAAAACGGCTGTTGCGCGCGCTTATGTTGCCCCAGGAAAAGGTAACATTACAATCAATAAAAAAGACTTAGCTAATTATTTTACTACTGCAACTTTACAGTACAAAGTAAAACAACCTTTAGTTTTGACTAACAATGACGCCAACTTTGATATTACAGTAAATGTATATGGAGGTGGTATTACTGGTCAGGCAGAAGCTGTTCGTTTAGCCCTTTCACGCGTAATGTGTGAAATTGATGCTGAGAACAGATTAATCTTGAAACCAGAAGGTTTATTAACAAGAGATCCAAGAATGGTTGAACGTAAGAAATTCGGTCAGAAGAAAGCTCGTAAGAAATTTCAATTCTCGAAACGTTAATATCATCTTCGGGATTATTGCACACCTATTATATAATAATTGCAATAATCCTGAAATTGAATTTAAAATTAAAAGTTTAGCATCTAAATGGTTTAGGCGAGTTTTATATAAAAAACAACCACTCAATCATTGCTAATTAACAGAACGTAAACTCATACAAAATGGCAGTAGAAGTAAAAGAATTACTTGAAGCAGGTGTACACTTTGGTCACCTTACGCGTAAATGGGATCCAAACATGGCGCCTTACGTATATATGGAGCGTAACGGCATACATATAATAAACCTATACAAAACAGCAGCTAAAATTGAAGAAGCTGGAGCGGCACTTGCAAAAATTGCAGCTTCTGGTCGTAAAATTTTATTTGTTGCAACAAAAAAACAGGCAAAGGATATTGTTGCTGAAAAAGCAGGTGGTGTTAATATGCCTTACATCACAGAAAGATGGCCAGGTGGTATGTTAACCAACTTTGTTACTATTAGAAAAGCCGTTAAGAAAATGGCGATGATTGATAGAATGAAGAAAGATGGTACCTTCATGACTTTATCTAAAAAAGAGCGTTTACAAGTAGATCGTTTGAGAGCTAAGTTGGAAAAAAACTTAGGTTCAATTTCTGATATGACTCGTTTACCAGGTGCTTTGTTTGTTGTTGATATTAAGCGTGAACATATCGCGATTAAAGAAGCACAAAAATTAAACATTCCAATATTTGCAATGGTTGATACCAATTCTGATCCACGTCAGGTTGATTATGTTATACCTGCAAACGACGATGCTTCTAAATCTATCGATAAAATTTTAACGCACGTAACAGAAGCACTTGCTGGAGGTTTAGCAGAACGTAAAGCTGAAAAAGACGCTAAGGATTCAGCTAAAGAAGCTCCAAAAGCGAAAAAAGAACAAGCGCCTAAGGCGGAAGCTGCACCAGCTAAGAAAGTAGTAGCTGAAGAAGAAGAATAAAAAATTTAATACAACATTACAAAGTCGTTTAATTCTTTTCTTTGATGAAAATAAATTGAACGACTTTTTTAAATTATAATAACTATGAGTACAGTAAAAATTACAGCCGCTGAAGTAAACAAATTACGTCAAGCCACTGGTGCAGGTATGATGGACTGCAAGAAAGCTTTAGTTGAAGCTGAAGGTGATTTTGATAATGCTATTTCTGTTCTTCGTAAAAAAGGACAAAAAGTAGCCGAAAAAAGAGCCGATAGAGATTCTTCTGAAGGTGCTGCTGTTTCAAAAATTAATGCAGACCATACAGAGGGTGTAGCTATTGTTTTAGGATGTGAAACAGATTTTGTTGGTAAAAACGAAAACTTCCTGGCTTTAGCTAGTAAATTAGCAGATATTGCATTAACAACAAACTCAAAAGAAGACTTTTTAGCTGCCGATTTTGACGGTATGACTGTTGCAGAAAAACTAGTTGAACAAACTGGTGTTATTGGAGAAAAATTAGACATAACAGCATTTGAAAAATTAAAAGCTGATTATGTTGGTACGTATGTACACATAAACAAAATAGCAGCGTTGGTAGGTTTATCAGCTAAGGTTGATAATGCTGATGTATTAGCTAAAGACGTTTCAATGCAAGTAGCCTCTATGGGTGCTTCTTCATTGTCTTACAAAGATTTCGATCCTGCATTTGTAGCCTCAGAAACTGAAGCTAGAATAGCTGTTATTGAAAAAGACAACATAGAACTAGGTCGTTTAGGTAAAACACTTAAAAATGTACCTAAATACATTTCTATGGGACAATTAACTCCTGAGGTTATCGCCGAGGCTGAAGAAACTGCAAAAGCAGAATTAAAAGCTGAAGGTAAGCCTGAACAAATTTGGGATAGAATTTTACCAGGGAAAATGGAACGTTTTATTTCTGATAATACAACTCTAGATCAAGAACAATGTTTATTGGATCAAAAATTCATTAAAGATGAGAAGAAAACTGTTGCAGAATATGTAACATCTTATGGTAATGTTGAAATCTCAGGATTTAAGCGTGCTACTGTAGGATAAACTATTATAATACAGCAGTCTTGAATTTTCAAGATTAAAAACAAAAACCATTATTCTATAATTAGAATGATGGTTTTTTTTATGTTTTTATCAAACTAAAGCATTCACAATTATTAGTAATATTAGTGTTGGCATAAACCAATATAAATATACTTTATCACATTAACCTTTTAAATATAAATACGCCACAAACAATTCTTTTTTATTTAAGTTCGTTTAAAACTATTTAGCCAGTTATAAGAGTTTTTAACTTTATTTAAATTAAGTAACATTAGAAAAACAGTAATGCTACACAACATATATAAGCGTTACCCAACATTTAAAACAAACGAAAAAAAATGACAAAAGGTTATTGGTTTTAGTTTTTGGACTAATAACAACATTAAACTACGCTCAAGAAAATAAAGGAATTGTATGGGCTTACCTAGAAATTTTTAATACCGTATTAGCTAGTTCGTATTAAAACGTTTTAGCTTCGTTATATGATCTGTATTTAGAGCATCAGCAAAACTTTTAATTAAGCTAAATTTCATTCTTAAAATCGTTTGTACATCCACTTTTTTATACTGTATCAAATTTTACTCTAACCCATTTCATTTAAATTTGCTATTTTCAAGCTTATATTCTTAAATCGTTTACTACTTCGGTTTTATTAGAACATTCATTTTAATTCAATTGGTCTTTTAGCTATGAATATTTAGGTTTACTAAATGCGGTACTTTGTATTGTAATTACTTTATGCTTTAGTATAAATAAACATCAAATACGAATCGTTTCCAAATCATTACCGATACACTATTTCTTAAAATAATTTATCCATATATTTTTTACAAAATATATGGATAAATAGTAATATTCAAAGTGCTGTAAGAGCCAATCTATATTAAAAAATATCTGGATTTACTACCTCATCGCTATTTGCAACGCGATCTTTATATAACCACATTTTAAATTTAGTTACTAAATAAAATAGAATTGGTACAACAATTAACGTTAAAAATGTTGCTATAAATAAACCGTATATAACGGTCCATGCCAGCGGGCCCCAAAAAATTACATTATCACCACCTACATAAATATTAGCATCAAATTCGCTAAAAAGCGTAAAAAAGTTAATATTTAAACCCGTAGCTAAAGGAATTAAGCCTAAAATAGTAGTAATTGCGGTAAGTAAAACAGGTCTTAAACGCGATTTTCCTCCTTTTACAATAGCTTCAATAAGGTCTTCTTTAACCAAATAAGCATCCTCATCTAAATTGTTTTTTACCTTCCTTCTATCTATTAACAATTGTGTATAATCTAGCAGAACAACACCGTTATTCACAACAATTCCCGCAAGGGATATAATACCCATCATGGTCATCATAATAACAAACGAACTACCAGTAACCACAATTCCACCAAATACACCTATTAAACTCAAGAAAATAGCAAGCATAATGATTCCAGGTTTAGACACTGAATTAAATTGAAATATTAATATGAAAAAAATTAATCCTAAACCTGTAAAAAATGCCCCCATTAAAAAGGCCATTTGTTTGTTCTGCTCTTCAATTTGACCCGTATAATCTATATGTACATTTTCTGGTTTACCCTCAAAACTTTGCATTTCATTTTGCACCTTAGATACTATGGCACCCGCATCTGAAAAGCCTGGAGCCAATGCAGAATACAACGTAACCACACGTTTAACATCCTTGTGTTTTATAGCACTAAAACCAGAGTTATTAGATTGTTTTGCCACTGTAGAAATAGGGATTTCTTTTATTTGACCAGTAGACATATCTCTAAACGTTATTTTCTGATTAAATATAGCGCTTGTATTATATCGATTTTCTTCATTAAAACGCACATAAATATCATAGTCTTCACCATCCTCTTTATAAATACCTGCCTTTGCCCCAAAAATAGAGTTTCGCAATTGTTGGCCTACTTGCCCTGCAGTTATGCCTAGTTCTCCAGCCTTCATTCTATCCACAGTAACCTGCATAGAGGGTTTGGATTTATTAACATCTATTTTAAGCTCATCAATACCTTGAATATTCTTAGTATTAATATGGTCTCGCATACGCTCTGCTGTTGCAATAAGCTCACTATAATCCTCACCTTCCAATTCAATATTAATAGGATAGCCCGCTGGAGGTCCTGCAGCGTCCTTTTCAACAGATATCGCTACACCAGGATAAACATCCTTTAAATCCTCTTGAATTTTCTTTAGTAAAATATTACTATCGGCACCTTTTCTAAATTTATATTCGCGCATAGTTGCGGTAATCTTACCTCGATGAGGCATTTCTGCTGCAGATCCGCCATCGGTTTGCGGGTTTCCTGCACCTTCTCCTACTTGAGAAACCGCACTTTCTGTTAAGAAATTAAAATCGCCATCAATGTACTCAGCACTGTTTATTATTTTAAAAACACGCTGCTCAATATCTTTCGTTATAGCATTCGTTTTCTTTATATCTGTACCTTCAGGATACTCTATGTACACTATAATTTGGTTAGCTGTATTATCTGGGAAAAATTCTACTTTAGTGCGTTGGCTTCCAACGGATGCACCAAACCCCATAAAGGCAACAATTAATAATATAAATGTTGTTATTGTAATAAAAGCTGGTTTTTTTCCGCTTAAAGCGATACGCAAAACCCTTTCATAAAACCGTTCCCAACGTGGTAATATCTTATTTTGAAAACCATTTGCCCAAGCTCTTAAAAACAGTCTGTATGCCCATAGTAAAACAACGGTTAATAGTATTACAGTTCCTAAACCTCGATAAGCCCCTCCAAAAATTAAAATTAAAAATCCGAAAGCGACTAAAATAATTGAGATTTTGATAATATTTTTTAATGGCATATCCTTGTCTTCAATAGTCATGAATTGCGAGACTAAAACCGAGTTAAAAAATATAGCCACAAATAACGAAGACCCTAAAACAACAGATAAGGTAATTGGAAAATACTTCATAAATTGCCCCATAACACCTGGCCACAAACCAAGCGGCACAAAGGCTGCCACTGTAGTTAATGTGGAAATAATAATTGGAAATGCAATTTCCCCAATACCTTTTTTGGCAGCTTCTACCCGACTCATCCCTTCATCGGCCATAAGTCTATAAACGTTTTCAACAACCACAATACCATTATCCACTAGCATACCAAGTCCCATTATAAGACCAAAAAGTATCATGGTATTCATGGTGTATCCTAAAAGGTCTAAAATCATGAGTGACATAAACATAGACATAGGAATAGCGAAACCTACAAATAATGCGTTTTTAAAACCTAGAAAGAACATTAAAACAGTTACCACCAAAATAATACCGAAAATGATATTATTTACTAAATCGTCTACCTGACCAATAGTTTTTGAAGATTGGTCGTTAGCAATAGTTACCGTTAAATCTGGTGGGAAATTATTTTTTATGGCATCCTTAACAATAACTTGAATTTGTTCTGCTGCTGCTACCATGTTTTTTCCTGCGCGCTTTTTAACATCTAACATCACAACAGGATGCCCAAACTCTCGGGCATAGGTTGTTTTATCTTCATCTTTAAAAGTAACCTTGGCAACATCGCGCAAATAAATAGGGTTATTCCTTTCAGATTTAATAACAAAATTTTCAAGCTCACTAGGGTCTTCTATTTCGCCTATAATCCGAATGGTTCTGCGTTGCCCACTAGTAATTAAATTACCAGCAGACATTGTCATGTTTTCTCTATTAATAGTACCTATAATATCATTAAAACTTACCTGAGCTGCCATCATTTTATAAATATCCACAGCAACCTCAACTTCTTTTTCCTGTGCGCCTCGAATATCTACTTGTTTTATTTCCTGTAAACCTTCAATTTTATCCTCTAAATATTCACCATAAGCTTTAAGCTTATCGATAGGATAGTTTCCAGAAATATTAATATTTAAAATCGGGATTTCTTCAGACATGCTTAAATCGAAAACATTAGGCTCCACTTTAGCGCCATTAAATGTTGGCCAATCTTCACTAGAAGTTTCAGAATCTACTTCATCTTTTATTTTTTGCTTGGCAGCCTCAACCGATATACCTTCATCAAACTCGACAATAACAATTGAATAGTCTTCTTGCGAAGTCGAGGTAATTTCAATAACATTACTTACAGTTTTAAGTTTATCTTCTATAGGATCTGTAATAAGTTTTTCAATATCCTCGGCTGTATTTCCTGGATATATGGAACTAATGTAAATTTTAGTTTCTTTAATTTCTGGGAAATTTTCTCTAGGCATACTAAAGTAAGCACCAGTACCTAAAAACAATATAAGTGCAATTAAAACATACATTGTTGTTTTGTTATTAATTGCCCAAGATGAGATAGCAAACTCTTTATCTACCTGTTTTTTATTTTTATTTTTTGCCATGTTCGGTAATTTATTTGTTGAAAGACTATGCGTTAAAGTTTTTATCTTCTTGTTTAATTATGAATTTAAAGTAGCAGATAAAGGAACAAACTTTAAACCTTACCTTATCTAGGTTAAAACGCGCTAACGAGTACCTTTACGTCCTGCCCTTCTTTTACGCTCCTTGCGCCTTCTTCAATTATTTCTTCGTTATTTTTAATACCAGAAAGTACTTCAATATAATCGCCTTGTGTTTTACCAGTTTCAATAATTTCACGCTTTACTTTAGCTTTGTTATCCACTTTATTCACAATAGTATAAACGTATTGTTGCCCTTGAGCATTTTCTGAAATAATACTTTGCGGAATTAGAATAGCTTTAGTATTTGTATAGTCGTTAATCTTAATTTTTGCAGTAAGATTCGGTTTTACTGTCTTATCTTTATTAGGAAAAGCTACCTCAACTTTAAATGTTCTGTTTGCAGGGTTAATATAATTTCCGGCTTGGCGTACTTTAGCATCCATATCTTTACCCAAAACAGGAAAATTTACTTTAACATTTTTACCTGCAACAATATCTGAAATGTATCGCTCTGGCACATCCGTTTCAATAAACATATTATTAAGGTTTACAATTCTAAACAACATCGATTGTCCTGGTAAAACTACACTACCTTGATCTGTAATAACATCATCAATAGTTCCTGAAAAAGGCGCACGAACTTCTGTTTTTCCAACTTGCTGCTGTAGTTGTTTTGTTGCTTCCAACTGGCCTTCATAAGCTGCCTTAGCCTGTAAGTATTGTATTTCGCTACCTATTTTTTGTTTCCATAAGCGTTCTTGACGCTCAAAGGTTGTTTGGGCTAAAGCTACTTGAATGTTTAATTGTGATAGTTGTTGGCTTAAACCACCATCATCAATTTTGGCTAAAATCTGGCCTTTGTTAACGTTTTGCCCTTCTTTAACATATACCTGTGATAAAACTCCAGAAAACTCTGGATAAATAACTAAGTTTTGCTTGGTATTCACATTACCTTGTAATTCCACAAAGTGATTAAAAACGGCTTCTTTTGCAGTAAACGTTGTTATTAACGGTATTTTTTCCTGAGGGTCTAAACTTTTAATTTCATTTTCCAACAACTTAAGTTTAGCTGTTATTTCTTGCGATGCTGCGTCTAATTCAGTCTTCTTCTTCCTAATTAATTCTAAATTTTGTGAGGCTATAACATCCTGTACGGTTTTTTTATCACCTCCACAAGCAGTTAAAAAAGCACTTACTAATACGATTATATATGTGTATTTCATTTTTAATTGATTTTAATTATTTACAGTATTTAATACAGTTTCTAATTCCGCTTTATTATTAATAACATCGAGCATGGCTTGAAGAAACTCTTGCTGCGAACTATATAGTTGTGTTTGTGCTTGTCTTAAATCGAAACTTGAGGCTAAACCTTCGAGAAATTTAACTTGGTTCTTTTGTTCGATACGCTCGGCTAAACCTAAATTTTGTTTTTTATTTTCATAATCTTCCATAGCAAATTGGTATTTACTTTTTGCGGAGGCTATTTGGAATTTTAGTTTCTGTTCTGTTTCTGTTAAATCTTCCAGGGACTTCTCTAAATTAATTTGGGCGCGTTGTGTAGATGCATTCCTAGCACCCGAACTAAAAATGGGAATATTTAAATTAACGCCTACTAAAGAGGAACCAAACCAACGTTGGTTTGCATCGGCAAATGTAAACTCATTATTAAAAGCAGAATAACCACCATTTATAAAACCATTTAAAGTAGGCAATGCTTTACTTTTCTCAAGCTTTAATTGTAATGCTTTAACACGCGTATTATTTTTAGCAATTTTATAATCTATAGTATTTTGAATATCGCTACTAACCTCTAATAAGTTTAAAGAAATATTTTCTGTTGTTAGGTTTTCTAAATTATCTAACAATTCCGTTTTCTCATTTATATCTAAACCCAAAGTCATATTAAACATTTGATAGGCCAATGCCTTTAAACGTAAAACATTACCTAAACTACTCTTTACACTAGTTAAAGTAATTTGTAATTGCTCCACGCTTTCCTCTTCAACTAAACCGTTTTCGAAAATTTTAGTAGTCTCATTTAAATTTTTTTCTAACACCCCTATATTCCGCTCTAGTATACTTACACTTTCCTTTGCAAGTAAAACGTTACCATATGCATTAATAACAGCCTTTCTAACTTCTAAATCGGTTTTTTCTTTAGCATTTTCTGATATTTCTAAAAAAACTTTAGCAGACTGCAAAGCTACAATATAAGAACCGTCAAAAATTTTCTGGCGCAGTGTAATAAAAGCATTAGCGCTTTGCTGAGTTCCAAAAATAACCTCGTTAAATTCGCCAGGGTTACCGCCAAAGAATTCGGCAGGTATAACTGAAACTTGCTGTTTTAAGAAATTTTGATAGTCTACAGACGCAGAAATTTGTGGCAGCCCACTAGCAGTAGTTTCCCATTTTTGCTTTTTTGCAGCCTCAATATCCCGCGATGCATTTTTGGTTGTTCTATTATGTTCCAAAGCATAATCTATAGCGTCTTGAAGTGTGAAGCTTTGATTATCTTCTTGCGAAAACACAACAATAGAACTTATTAAACTAAAAAATAAAATTAGTTTGTTCTTCATTTTATTATTGATTTGATGTTATAAATTTATTTAATATTTGTAATCCTTTATTAGTAACAATAGCCCTTAGGTGGTACTCTAAATAATTTTCCATACGTACATCCATAGCGTATAATTTAGATGGAAATAACTGTTCGTTCTTTATACCACTCATACCGCTAAAATACATTCTAGATATAAAATCTATATTTATAGAATCTCTAAACAAACCAGTATTTACGCCTTTTTCCAAACTGTCTAAAACGGAATCGTGCATTTTATCAAACTGTTTAGTTTTAAGGGTTTCATATATTTTAGGATAATATTTTTCAAGTTGATATTGAGGTGAAGATTGTTCGTTTTTTAAATGGTGCATAACAAACATTTTTACATCGTAAAGTTCCTGTATTGGGTTAATCGCCTTATCAGCAATGGTATCAATTCCAGAGCAAATAGTATCGAAAAGCCTAAAGGTTACGGCTTCTACAAGTTTTGTTTTATTAGCAAAATGCACATATATTGTTTTTTTAGATATCCCCATTTCATGAGCAATATCATCCATGGTTACACTTTTAAAACCTAGCGACAAAAATAAACCTAATGATTTATGTATAATTTTTTCTCTCATAATTTTGCGCAAATATACAAACGGAAACTACAAATACAAAAACAGTTTCCAAAGTTTTAGTGGTTTTTTAACACATCCTTTAGAAACAGGTTTTTAATTATGCTTAATTACGCTATTTTTGCGCCATGCTGTCAACAGAAAAATACCAAGAGGAATTTATTGCCTACCTAAAAACGTACGCAATTAATAAAGAACCTAAAAATTTATATGAGCCTATTAACTATATATTAAAGTTAGGTGGCAAGCGCCTAAGACCTACTTTAACTTTGCTAACTGCTGATATTTTTGGTGGACAATACGCAAAAGCATTTAATGCCGCCTTAAGCATTGAAGTGTTCCATAATTTCTCGTTAGTACACGACGATATTATGGATGACGCCCCTTTAAGGCGCGGAAAAAGTACCGTACACGAAAAATGGGATATAAATACAGGTATACTTTCGGGCGATGCTATGTTAATTATGGCTTATCAGCTTTTTGAAAATTACGAACCTACTACGTTTCACGCCTTAGCTAAATTATTTAGTAAAACAGCACTAGAAGTTTGCGAAGGCCAACAGTACGATGTCGATTTTGAAACCCGCCATGATGTAACAATCTCGGAGTATTTAAAAATGATTGAATACAAAACAGCCGTTTTAGTAGCTGCAGCAATGCAAATGGGCGCTATTATAGCGGGCGCATCAAATAAAGATCAAAGTAATATTTATGAATTTGGTAAAAACTTAGGTATTGCTTTTCAATTACAGGATGATTATTTGGATGCATTTGGCGACCCAAAAACTTTTGGTAAACAAGTAGGTGGTGATATTATTGAAAATAAAAAAACATACTTATACCTAAAAGCAAAAGAATTTTTAAATGAGACAGATAAAAAAGTACTAAACCAATTATTTACATCTACTCCAAAGGATGCAACAACAAAAATAGAGGTAACAAAAGAACTATTTACAAGATCTGGGTCTGCAGAAGCTACGAAAAAAGCCATTAAAGAATACACTGAAAAAGCATTTTCGATTTTAGAAAATTTAAACATATCTGAATTAAAAAAATCACTTTTAAAAAGTTTCGGAGAACATTTAATGTATAGAACTGTTTAAAACAAACGCTATTTCCTTTCTATGTATCGACAGAAAATTAAATTAAATGCAATTACCCAAAACATTTGAAGAATTAATTAAAGAAGCTGAACAACTAAATTTATATAAAAAATTAATTTTTCAGCTTAATAAAGATTTTCATTTAGCAAATATAGATTTAGGTTTTCATGAAGATATTTTACCTTCTAGCTTAAAACTGATGCTACATGAAACCGTATATCAACTCATACAAGAAAAATTTAATGAGTACCTTAACTTACTTTACATTATTGATGTTTCGGAAAAACAAATAATAGCGCTAAATGGCAATGATACACTGCAACTTTCTAATCAGGTTACATTTCTTATCTTACAACGCGAATGGCAGAAAGTTTGGTTTAAAAATAAATATGCTTAAAACTATTGCAATAATTAAAAAAAGAATCTTACAAATGGTACCCAAGGATCTGCAAAAATGCTACGCTGAGCATCAAATAAAACATTATAACGCACACCAAAAGTAACATTACCGCTTCTGTACCCCGCTCCAAAATACAAAGCAGGAACCCAAAAGTTTTCATCTTCAATATTTAAATTTACATCATAGCGCCTATTAACATTTAAATGTTCTAATTCTCCAGATATTTGTAACGCTTGTAAAGGCGTATAAAGACCTATAACACTACCTCCCAAAATAGTAGATTTATACCTGTTTTTTAAATTATTAATGGTGGCATTTAATCCCAGTCCTAAAGCCAACTTTCTATCAAACTCATAAACAGCACTTGGCGCCACTGTAGCACTAAAAAACCCATTTGCAAAATTTAATCCTAATCCTCCACCAAAACGCACGTGGGTCCAAAAATCACTTTTTAATTCTTGTGCAGACATATTTTGAAAATAAAATAATACCGCTGCAAAAGCGCATACCATTTTTATGCTAAGTGACTTATTTATACTCATAAAATTTAAAAATTAATATTTCCCAATCAATATTTCATAAATGTATAAATTTTGATATAATTAACAGCCAAAGCATCATCTAATTTTGGTAAATGTTGTATTTTTAGTTTTTATTTTGACTAACCCATAGTGGACTAAAAATAGCAATGGATAAATTTTCATTTTTAAACGCAGCACACACAGCATACTTTGCTGATTTATACGATCAATATTTACAAAGTCCCGATTCGGTTGAGCCAAGTTGGAGAGCCTTCTTTCAAGGCTATGATTTTGGTAGTGAAGATGTAAGCTTAAACAATAAAGAGACTAATGGAATTGTTTCGGCGGACCTGCCAGAACAAGTTCAAAAAGAATTTAACGTTATAAGATTAATTGACGGGTATAGAATGCGAGGGCATTTATTTACCAATACAAATCCTGTAAGAGAGCGCAGAACATACAGCCCAACACTTGAAATTGATAATTTCAATTTAACAGAGGCTGACTTGGACACTGTTTTTAACGCCGGAGAAATATTAGGTATTGGAAGTAAAACACTTCGAGATATAATTGCTCATTTAAACCTAATATACTGTAAGTCTATTGGTGTTGAGTACATGTATTTACGAAATCCTAAGGTTACCAAATGGTGGCAAGAGCGCTTAAACGAAAATAATAATCAACCTAAATTCTCTGCAGAGAAGAAGAAATATATTCTCTCAAAATTAAATCAAGCTGTTAATTTTGAAAATTTCTTGCAAACTAAATACGTAGGTCAAAAACGTTTTTCTTTGGAAGGTGGAGAATCTTTAATTCCTGCACTTAGTAACATGCTTTTTTATGCCGTTGAAAAATATGGCGTTAAAGAATGTGTTTTAGGTATGGCACACCGTGGGCGCTTAAGTACACTTGTAAATATTTTTAGAAAACCCGTAAATGAACTTTTTAGTGAATTTGATGGTAAAGATTTTGAGGATCAAGATATTGATGGTGATGTAAAATACCACTTAGGACTTACATTAAACAAAACCTACCAAAACGGTAAGAATATAAAAATGAATTTAGTGCCTAATCCATCACACTTAGAGACCGTAGCTCCAGTAGCCGAAGGTATTACACGCGCTAAAATTGATAGCGATTACAATGGAGACGATTCTAAAATTTTACCAATAGTTGTACATGGCGATGCTGCAATTGCAGGCCAAGGTGTGGTTTACGAAGTGGCACAAATGAGTAGATTAAATGGCTACAAAACAGGAGGCACCATTCATATTGTAGTAAATAATCAAATTGGATTTACTACTAATTATCTAGACGCAAGATCTAGTACCTATTGTACAGACATTGCAAAAGTAACATTATCTCCGGTGTTACATGTAAATGCAGACGATGTAGAAGCTGTAGTACACGCCGTTGAAATGGCATTGGACTATAGAATGCGCTATAAAAAAGATGTTTATATAGATTTATTAGGGTACAGAAAATACGGGCATAATGAAGGGGATGAACCGCGCTTTACTCAACCTAAATTATATAAAGGCATAGCTAAACACGCTAACCCTTTTAATATTTATATTGATAAATTAATTACTGAACAAACCATTGACAAAGCATATTCTGAAAACATAGTTGCCGAATTTAAAGCAACTCTAGAAAGAGAATACGAAAAATCTAAAAAGGCAGACTCGTCTAAAGTTAGAGAGTTTATGCAAGAGCGCTGGACAGGATTTGAGCGCCAGGGTTTAGACATGATGCTTAAAAACCCAGACACTAGTTACCCAACAGACAAATTAAATCAAATTTCCAAAATAGTATCTACTGTACCCGAAGGCGTTAAATTTTTACGTAAAGCAGAGAGAATACTTGATGGTAGAGCTAAAATGGTTTTTAAAACCGACACATTAGACTGGGGAATGGGCGAAACTTTAGCCTATGGCAGTTTAATGGAAGAAGGTTTTAACGTGCGTATATCTGGACAAGACGTAGAGCGCGGTACTTTTAGCCACAGGCACGCTATATTAAGGGATGAAATTTCGGAAGAACGTATAAATCTCTTAAACACAAACCCAGAAAACAAAGGGAAAATGGATATTTATAATTCCTTTTTATCCGAATATGGTGTTTTAGGATTCGATTATGGCTATGCTATGGCTAACCCCAATACCCTAACTATATGGGAAGCCCAATTTGGAGATTTCAGTAATGGAGCGCAAATAATATTCGACCAATATTTATCGGCAGCAGAAGACAAGTGGAAATCTCAAAATGGCATTGTTGTTTTGTTACCACATGGCTACGAAGGGCAAGGCTCAGAACATTCAAGTGCAAGAATAGAACGCTACTTACAATTATGCGGCGAAGACAACATGATTGTTGCTAACTGTACAACACCAAGTAATTTTTTCCATTTGCTACGACGCCAAATGAAACGTAATTACAGAAAACCTTTAATTGTATTTACCCCTAAAAGTTTACTGCGCCACCCTAAAGCAGTCTCCTCAATAAAAGATTTAGCTTCGGGTGAATTCCACGAGGTTATTAATGATACATTAGACTCCAAAAACGTAAAAAAGCTAGTATTCTGTACAGGGAAATTTTATTACGATTTATTAGCTGAAAGAGACGAATTAAATAGAGACGATGTAGCCTTAATTAGAATAGAACAACTATTCCCACTGCACTTAAATAAAATACAGCATACCATAGACAGCTACCCTAATGCAGAAAAATACGTTTGGGCACAAGAAGAACCTAAGAACATGGGCGCATGGAGCCATATACTACAACGTTTAACTAATGTAAAACTAGAAGTATGCTCCAGACCATACAACTCAGTACCCGCACCAGGATCAAGCACCAGAGATAAAAGAAGACAACGCCGCGTGATTGACGCTGTTTTTAATACAAATAGTTAGAATTAATATAAGATACATTAAAATTATACAGAATGATTTTAGAAATGAAAGTACCTTCACCAGGTGAGTCTATAACCGAAGTTGAAATAGCAACATGGTTAGTAGAAGACGGAGATTATGTGGAAAAAGATCAGGCTATTGCAGAAGTTGATAGCGACAAAGCTACTCTTGAATTGCCTGCCGAAGCTAGCGGAATTATAACGCTTAAAGCGGAAGAAGGTGATGCTGTAGAAGTTGGTGCCGTAGTATGTTTAATTGATACTGAAGCTGAAAAACCAGCAGGTAAAGCACAGGCTGAAGAGAAAAAAAAGGAAGACACTCCTAAAACTGAAGCTCCAAAAGCACCAGTTGCAGACACTAAAACCTATGCTACAGGTAGCGCAAGTCCTGCAGCAAAGAAAATTTTAGCTGAAAAAAACATACCATCGAACTCCATTTCTGGTACCGGGAAAGATGGAAGAATAACTAAAAACGATGCTGTAAATGCAGTACCTTCAATGGGAACACCTACAGGAGGCAGTAGAGGTACTTCTAGAAAGAAAATGTCCATGCTACGTCGTAAAGTAGCAGAGCGCTTAGTTGAAGTGAAAAATACAACAGCTATGCTAACCACCTTTAATGAAGTTAATATGGCTCCCATATTTGCTTTACGTTCTGAATACAAAGAAACCTTTAAAGCAAAACATGGCGTAGGCTTAGGCTTTATGAGTTTCTTTACTTTAGCTGTGGTAAGAGCATTGAAAATGTATCCAGCCGTTAATTCTATGATGGATGGTAAGGAAATGCTGTCCTATGATTTTTGCGACATAAGTATAGCGGTGTCTGGACCTAAAGGTTTAATGGTACCAGTAATTCGAAATGCTGAAAATTTGAGTTTCCGTGGTGTTGAATCTGAAGTAAAACGTTTAGCGCTTCGTGCTAGAGATGGTCAAATTACAGTTGATGAAATGACCGGAGGAACATTTACAATAACCAACGGAGGTGTATTCGGTAGCATGCTATCAACACCCATTATTAACCCGCCTCAAAGTGGAATTTTAGGAATGCATAATATTGTAGAACGACCAATGGCTGTTAATGGCGAAGTAGTTATTCTTCCAATTATGTACGTTGCACTATCTTACGATCACAGAATAATTGATGGAAAAGAAAGCGTTGGATTTTTAGTAGCTGTAAAAGAAGCACTAGAAAACCCAACTGAATTATTAATGAACAATGATATAACAAAGGCCTTAGAACTTTAGCCTTAAATTTATTTATTCTAACATAAAAAAAAGGGTATTACATAAATCGTGTAATACCCTTTTTAAATTTTAAATAAAACCATAAGCATAAAAACGTAAGTTAAACACACGATACGATGGCACCAAACACTACTATAAACTTACTTTTACATAAATTAACTCTTAATAAAAGTACTGCTTCTAACACAAACCCCTAATAATGCTAAAAAACTAGTTTCTAATTTCAATAAACGACTTGATGATTGATTAGATTATAGTAAAGCTAGTTTAGCTATTTTAAATGACTAATTTTTTGAGTTTATTCTTGGAAAACAAAGACGATATGAATTCTAGAATGTTAAAAGATATAATTACACAAGCTGGCTCATATAATTTTGATAGTTGCGAGACGAAATTATGGCGGAAAATATTATTGGTATAACCAATTAAACCAACCGATTTTAGTTACTAGACAACCTGTACTTGAAACATCAATTCTAGCTTTTAAGAAAGTTAAACAGCGTACCGGAAATAGAACTAAAAACAATGAAGAGAACATCCCTTTCCTTTTTAAAGGTTATTCAGAACGTGTTAAAAAAAGTTACTAAAGCAATGATTACATAAAAAACCAACTCAAAATACAGCATATAGTTAATTACTAGCTATAGCCAACTTAAAAAAGTTATCGAAGACTCTCTATTTCATTATTATTTATCAAATTAGTTGTTTGAAAAAAAACAATAATTCAAACACCTAACCGATATCGATACTCAAAATATATAATATTATTTATTACGGTTGTTACACACATTACTTATTAAACAATAAGGTTTCCTAAAACAAAAAAAACCCGTTTTACCGAGGTTTTTTTATTTTTAATAATTTAAGTCTACCTTATACAAACTACTCTTGATAACGCTCTACAGAAGAAACTTCATTCGTAATGTTTGCTGGTATAATTTTATTGTAATAAAGTCCCCATCTAAAGTGGTAACTATCATTTTGATTTTTCGTTCCGTTAAACCTTGATGTTCCCTGATATTTCTTAGACCCATTAAAGAAGACTTGGATTGTTTTTCCGTTAGTTCTTATTTTAACTCTAAATGTTTTTCCTGCGTACGAAGAATTATTTGAAATTCTTAAATTACTTTTATTTTTAGAAGCACGTTCTTTTTTAATACTTCCAATATTAATTCTTCCGTCAGATCTCATTTCAACACGCAAAGCAGGACCGCCTTTACTGTTAAAAAGCTGCGCTATAGTGATTGGTTGAGAAAATGTACGACTCACTTTCATTTTAGCCTCAAAAACGTACCATTTACTTCCTTTTTTAAACGTTAAACCCTCCTCTGCTTCTATACGAGCATAATTAGTTCTTCCTGTACTTCGACTTGAATTATCATTCTTAAACAATCGAAATATTTGCCTTCCCTTACTCTTCTCTTCATACCATTTAGACGCCTTACTAAATTGACTACTTCGTAATGTCTTACTATTTAAATAATGTAGCGACAAAGGACGAGGAATACCCTTACTGTTAACATTGTTTTTACTTTTATTAAAAAAGTCCTGATCTTCGTCCTCTAATTCACCTTCAATAGCGTCTAGAGACTCTAAATTCTCTTGATTTTCTAAAACCTCTAAATTTTCATTTGTTGTACAAGAGGTCATACCGATAAGCAACATTAACAATGCTGCAAAAAATTGATTTTTTTTCATTTTAATTAAACTTTAAGTTAGTTGGTTATTATTAAAACAAAAAAACAATTTATTAAAGGTCTAACTATCCTGTACTGTCCTGTACTGTCCTGTACGTTTAGAGCCCGTACTGCATAGTATTTTACTATTTTAATCCAAATAAAACATACAAAATTACTCTTATGCCACTTTTTAAAAGAGAGAATATTTTAAAATATAATACAGCAAAAAAACATCTTAATAATGAAGTAAAAGACGTTTAACAGGCTTAATTACAAGTGTTAACATAAAAAAAAGCACAGTATTATATTCATAAAAAATCTATAAAACATGCTGTTAACCCAAATTAATTGTTAAAATTATATTATTTTAATAACCAAAATTCCACGGAACTTATATAACTAATAAAATGATTAAATAAATTTACGAAAAAATATAATTTCCCTCCATTTACGAAAAAATATAATTTCCCTCCATTTACACCAATTAAATCATCTTAATAAAAAAAATAACATCTTATTTCATAAAATTTTATTTAAAACATCCTTAATTTTAAGGTGCCGGATTGGGTATAGCAGCATGTACATTTGCTATTTCGTTTAAAACCTCATCACTTAACGTAGTGTAAATACTTTCTATATTTTCTTTAAGTTGCTCTATTTTGGTTGCTCCAATAATTGTACTTGTTACAAAAGGTTGCTGGTTAACAAATGCCAGGCTCATTTGAGCTAAAGTTATATTGTGCTGCTCTGCAATTTTTAGATAATGCTTAGCAGCCTCGGTAGCTTGTTTGCTACTGTATCTAGCAAACCTAGGGAATAATTTAAGGCGTGAATTATCACTAGCATTTCCTTTTATGTATTTACCGGAAAGCACACCAAAAGCCATGGGTGAATATGCTAGTAAACCCACATTTTCCCTTTGTGCAACTTCTGCCAAATCGGTTTCAAAGGTTCGCGTTAGCATACTATAAGCATTTTGTATAGTTGATACTCTGGGTAAATTATTGTGTTTTGACTCTTCAAGATAACGCATTGTTCCCCATGAGTTTTCATTGGAAATACCAATACTTCTTATACGGCCTGCTTTAATTTCGGCATCCAAACTATGTAAAATAGCGTTAAAATTATCTTCCCATTTTGTGTCTAGTTTATAATCTCTAACTCCAAACCGATTAGTGTCGCGTTCTGGCCAGTGTAATTGGTACAAATCAATATAATCGGTTTGCAACCTTTGCAGCTCTAAATCGATAGCCGATTTAATAGATTTAGGACTAAAACCTGTTGTTCTAATATGCGCTGTATAATCTCCGGTCCCTGCTATTTTAGATGCTATAACAACTTGATCTCTGTTTCCTGTTTTTTTAAGCCAAGTTCCAAGAATTTCACTAGTTCGACCACTTGTTTCTGCACTGGCTGGCACGGGATACAACTCGGCAGTGTCGATAAAATTAACGCCGTTATCTAAGGCTAAATCTAGTTGATGGTGCCCTTCGGCTTCTGTGTTTTGGTTTCCCCATGTCATAGAACCCAAACATATTTTACTAACTTTAATATCGGTATTATTTAGCGTACTGTACTTCATTATATTATGTGTTTTTTTCTATTATTTTAGCACTACATTTTTATTTAGAGCTGTAAGTTAAACTTATTATTAAAAATTAAGGCTATTTATAAATAGCCTTAGTTTTTAATAATTTAGGAATATTTACTAAATATATAGTGCCTTATTTTATTTATTAGCATTCCACTAAAAACCAGCTCATGCTTAACTCTATTTTTTAAAAATCGCTTAGTACAGCGTAACTAAAAATATTTTAAACTATGTTTGATTAAAATTCGAATTACCAATTTTACAAACCCTTTGTAAAGATAAAAAAGGTAGGGAGGCTTTTAAATACGATAAACTTAAATATATGTTAATCTTGACTTAAAATAAAAAATGCAATAGCTTTAACTATCGCATTTTTACTATTTCGAAATTGTGTTTTTATTTATTTCACATTAGTTATATAAAATAACAATTAAATAATTTATCCGTATTTGTTTTTTTTGCGTTAAGGATTGAGGCATTTGTTGAAGCTCCTCGCAGAGAGCGACTGCCGAAAGCCTGACCCATTTGGGTAACGCCCATATTAGCGCATTTAAATTACTCGCTTAATAGTTTTGAAAGCTGGTCTAATTTTGGGGTTAAAATAACTTCTATACGCCTATTTTTTGCTTTTCCTGCCTTGGTTGTGTTGGAGGCTACAGGTGCAAATTCCCCTCGGCCTGCTGCTGTTAAGTTTTCGGGTATTATAGCATTATTTTCTCTTAATATAGTTACAATGGCTGTGGCGCGTTTAGTGGATAAATCCCAATTACTGGTTAAAACACCGTTACCTGTATAGGGTACATTATCTGTATGACCTTCAATCAACACGGCTATTTCTGGATTTTCCCCCAAAACGCTGCCTAATTGTTTTACCGCACGACTACCTTCTGAGCCCACTGCCCAACTTCCTGAGTTGAATAATAACTTATTTTCCATGGATACGTACACTTTACCATCGCGCTGCTCTACGGTTAAACCTTTGCCTTCAAAATCTGTTAGAGCGCTAGAAATTGCGTTTTTTAACGTTGTCATGGCTGCATCTTTGGATGCTATTACTTGCTCTAACTCTGCAACACGATTGGATCGATTTTCCAATTCGTTTTTTAAGTTTTCTAGCCTTGCATTTTCTGCTGCTAAGGCCTGCTCCTTTGCTTCTAGCTGTGCTAATAATTCTCTATTCTTTTGTGAATTTGACGCTATAGATGCTGAGCTGTTTTTTTCCAATGCATTATAGGAGTTTTTTAAATTCTCTAAGTTCGATTTTGCTGCATTGTAGTCGCCTTGATATTTGTTACGTTGTGCAACAGCTTCCTCGTAAGCCGCTTGTAATTGTTTTAACTCATTATCTGATGCTGTTTTAGTTTTTGAAAATGCTAGATTATTTTTTAATAATTTGTTATTTTCACTTTTTAAGTCGGCGTACTTAGCTTCTAGCTCTTTATATACTTTTGGTGATACGCAAGAGGCTAAAACAACTAAAGTAAATAAAGTAAGTATATTATTTTTAATCATGTTATTGGGATTTGGGTGTTAATGTTTAATTTTCTATTTCTACTAAAATTGGGCAGTGGTCGCTATGTACAGCTTCTGATAGAATTACAGCTCTTTTTACCTTTTCTTTTAACGGTTGCGATACCATGGCATAATCTAATCGCCAGCCTTTATTATTAGCTCTCGAATTAGCACGGTAACTCCACCAGCTGTATTGCTGTAGTTCTGGATTCTTAAATCTAAATGCATCAATAAACCCACTATCAATAAAACTACTCATCCAGTCGCGTTCTATTGGTAAAAATCCAGAAACACCTTTCATTTTTGGGTTATGAATGTCAATCTCTTCATGGCAGATATTATAATCGCCACATATAACTAAATTTGGAATTTCGTTTTTAAGGGTATTAATATAATCTTGAAATAAATCCATATACTCCAATTTATGACTTAACCTTGCAGCATTCGTACCCGATGGCAAGTACAAACTCATTACAGAAACGCCATTAAAATCTGCACGAATATTTCGACCTTCAAAATCCATAGATTCAATACCTGTGCCATAAGTAATAGCATTAGGTTCTGTTTTGCATAATAAAGCAACGCCACTGTAACCTTTTTTTTGTGCACTAAACCAATAGTTATAAGTATAGCCTGCTTCCTCAAAAAGGGATAAATCCAATTGCTCCTCCATAGCCTTTATTTCTTGGAGACAAACAACATCTGGATTCGCTGCTTTTAACCAACCTATAAAATCTTTATTAATTGCAGCACGAATGCCGTTTACATTATAGGATATAATTTTCATAGAGACTTTAATTTTATTTTTATAACTTTTACGGGGAATTTATACTTTTATTAAAATTTATATAAATTTTAGCTAAAATAAATAATGCGTTACATTTACAGCGTAATTATGTAATTTATTACAATTTTATTTGTGCTACTTTAATACAAAAATAAAAATATATTAACGCACAACTTACTATTTTAAATAGGGTATTTTAATGCTACCCAAAAGTAAGAGGTTACTAAAATATTTTAAGTTTTTTATAGTTTAAGTATCTAATGAAGTTTTTTATATACATTTTAATGGTGTTAATAGGGTTTTGCTGCTATTCGCAAAATAAAAACTCAAACTACAAGAAAAAACTATTTGCTTTTAAGCCCACTATAGAAATTGATAGCGTAAGCATAAACTCTAGCGTATTTTCTGTTACAAGAAAAAACAAAACTCTTATAGATTCTACACTATACAACGTAAATTTTACTAAAGCAACCATAACGTTTAAACAGCCTATTGCAACTGATTCTGTTATAATAAATTACTTGAAATTTCCAGAATTTTTAACCAAAACATACCAACTACTTGATGAATCTCTAATTGTTAAAGATAATAGTAAAACAGACATCCTGTACAAATTATCAAACTCCAATAGCACCAGGGATTTTATTCCTTTTGATGGATTAACTACATCGGGCAGTATTTCGCGTGGTGTTACAGTTGGTAATAACCAAAATTCGGTTTTAAATAGCGAATTAGATCTTCAAATTACAGGGAAACTAAATGAAAAAGTTTCGCTAAGAGCCTCTATTCAAGACGCCAACATACCATTGCAAGAGGGTGGTTATTCCCAACGCCTAGATGAGTTTGACCAAGTATTTATAGAGTTATTTAGTAGCCAATGGCATATTCGAGCTGGTGATATTGATTTGGTTAATACCAACTCCTATTTTGCAAACTTCTCGAAACGCGTACAAGGATTAAATTTTAATTTAACCTTAGAGGAGGAAGCCTCTAGCACAAATTTATTTGCCGCTGGCGCTATTGTACGCGGACAATTTACAACCAGCCAATTTACCGCCCAAGAAGGAAACCAAGGCCCTTATAAACTACAAGGACCAAATGGCGAATTATTTGTTCTTATTGTTTCGGGCAGTGAAACTGTTTACGTAAATGGAATTCCAGTAAAGCGTGGCGAGGACCAAGATTATATTATTGATTATAATGCTGGTGAAATACTATTTAATACCACATTCCCCATTACCTCTGAAATGCGAATTACAGTTGATTACCAGTTTAGCGACCGTAATTATTCGCGTTTTATTGCTTATAGCGGTGGTAATTACAAGTCTGAAAAATTAAAAATTGGTGTTTCTGTTTACTCTGAGAATGATGCTAAAAACCAACCATTACAACAAAATTTATCTGAAGATCAAGTCGAAATCCTTGCTAGTGCCGGCGATGATAGATCGCAAATGATTGCTGCTTCTGAAATTCGAGAAGAACTAAACGATAATAGAATTTTATATAAAAAAGAACGTATTAACGGTATTGAGGCCTTTGTGTTTTCAAACAATGCCGACGATGATTTATTTCGTGTTACATTTTCTTTAGTTGGGCAAAATCAAGGTGATTATATTTTAAGTAATATTAATGCTATTAATAACATTTACGAATTTGTGGGTGTTAACCAAGGTAATTTTGCACCAGTTATTCAGCTTGTTGCGCCTACCAAGCTACAAATAGCCGTTTTAAACGGCAGCTACCAACCAACCAACCACACAAAAATTAGCTTTGAAGCGTCGGGCAGTAAAAATGATTTAAATTTATTTTCTGATATTAATGATGAAAATAACGACGGTTTTGCCAGTAAAATAAATATTAACCAAACGCTTATAAAAAACGATAGCCTTTGGAGTTTAAATGCCTTTGCAAATAGCGACTACATAAATGCTAATTACCGTAATATTGAAGGCTTATATAATCCTGAATTTAATCGCGATTGGAATTTAGACCTTAATAACACTAATGGTATTGGGCTTAACTTAGGAGATCAATTACTTTTTAATTCTGGATTTAGATTATTTCATAAAAACCAAGGAAGCCTAAATTATCAATTTGAACATTTAAGTTTTGCTGATGGCTTTAATGGTAATCGACATATTACAAATGCTAATTTAATTTTTAATAAATTTAGTATACTCTCGTTGTCTAGTTTTTTAAATGCCAACTCTACTATTAATACCTCTACATTTTTAAGATCGCAAAACCGTATTATTTATAGCATGAAAAACAGTTGGGCAGGCACACGACTTGCTATTGAAGATAACCAAAAACGCATTATTTCAACTAATGAACTATCGCCTTTAAGTCAAAAATTCCAATCCTACGAAGTATTTTTTGGCGTGGGTGACAGCACTAAAATTTTTACTGAAATAGGCTATACACATAGGATAAATGATAGTATTAGAGATAACCTATTACAAAAAGTAAATGCCTCGAATACGGTTTACTTAAATTCCAAACTAATTAAAAACAAAAATACAAATCTAGCTTTATATGCTAATTACAGAACACTTAAAAACACAGATGTAAGCATTAAAGATGAAAACTCCATAAACTCAAGATTACAATTTAACAAAAAACTATTTAACCAAATTGTACAATGGAACACTATTTTTGAGACAAATTCCGGACGCTTACCACAACAGGATTTTACTTATGTGGAAGTTGAGCCCGGACAAGGTACCTACACTTGGATTGATTATAACGAAAATGGCATACAGGAGCTAGAAGAGTTTGAAATAGCGCAATTCCAAGATCAAGGATTATTTATTCGCGTGCTTTTACCAAATAGAGTATTTATAAAAACACACCAAAATAGGTTAAGCCAAACGCTAACTATTAATCCTTCGCAATGGTCTTTATCAGAAAATAATTCGAGAAAATTATGGTCGCATTTTTATAACCAAACGAGTTATTTAATTGACCGAAAAATAAGACGCGAAGGCAACGATTTTAATTTAAACCCTTTTAACACCAAAGCTAGAGACCAATTAGGATTACAATTAAACTTTAGAAATCTATTGTTTTTTAATAGAGGAAAACAGCACTACACTACGTCCTATACCTTTTTAGATAATACAACAAGAAACATTTTATCAGTTGGGTTTGTTCAAAATAGTTTGAAAAGTCATCAACTAAATTTCAACCATAAATTATCTGATAACTGGCTAATTAACCTACTTTCTGCTATTGATAATAACGAAAGTATAAGCGAGAATTTTGTTATTAAAAATTTTAATTTTGATGAAGTACGCTTAAACCCTAAATTATCTTACTTGTTTAATGACAACTCTAGCTTTGATGTATTTTACCAATACGCTACCAAAAATAACACTATTGGAAATTTAGAATCTTTACAACAACAAAAATACGGTATATCCTTTAATCTCGCCAGCAGCGCGCAAAGTGCCATAAATGGCGAATTTAATTATTTCTCTAACATTTATCAGGGCAATACTAATACCCCTGTTGCATTTCAGCTTTTAGAAGGTTTACAGCCTGGAAAAAATTTCACCTGGAGCTTATTAGCGCAAAAAAAACTAACAAAATTCTTAGACTTAAACCTAAGCTATTTGGGTAGAAACACCGAAACCAGTAGAACTATACATTCCGGATCCATACAATTAAGAGCTTATTTTTAAAATATTAGCACACTTATCTTAAAGAAATAAAATTAGATATTTTTTTTAAAAGCGCTATATTTTAAAACGCTAAAATAAGTTTCTTAATACCAATTACTCTCTATTTAAAACTAAATAATAAAGCCCATATTATTCATATGGGCTTTATCATTTTAATGTTATAACAGAAATCTATATAGAGGCTTTCATTAATTCCCTATTCATTCTAGCAATATTATCTAAAGATATGCCTTTAGGACATTCCACTTCGCATGCACCTGTATTTGTACAATTACCAAAACCTTCCAAATCCATTTGTGCAACCATGTTTTTAACACGATCTGCAGCTTCAACTTGGCCTTGTGGTAATAATGCGTATTGAGATACTTTTGCACCAACAAATAGCATGGCACTAGAATTTTTACAAGTCGCAACACATGCACCACAACCTATACATGTAGCAGCATCCATAGCTTGGTCTGCCGCTTGTTTTTGTATTGGTATTGAATTTGCATCCTGTGTGTTTCCTGAAGTATTTACAGAAATATAACCACCAGCGTGTTGAATTCTATCAAAAGCACTTCTATTAACTACTAAATCTTTAATAACTGGAAATGCAGCAGCTCTCCAAGGCTCAATAGTTATAGTATCGCCATGCTTAAACATACGCATATGTAGTTGGCAAGTTGTAACACCTCTATCGGGTCCGTGTGCTTCTCCATTAATATACATAGAGCACATACCACAAATACCTTCTCTACAGTCATGATCAAAAGCTACAGGCTCTTCACCTTTAGTAATTAATTGTTCATTCATAACATCCATCATTTCTAGAAACGACATGTGCTCTGATATTTCAGTTACTTTATAATCGACCATTTGACCCTTTGTATTCGAGTCTTTCTGTCTCCAAATTTTGAGTGTTAAATCCATAGTGTCTATTTTATTTGTAACTTCTTTCTTTTACTTCAATATTTTCGTATTCTAAGGCCTCCTTATGCAATACAGCATCCTTTGGTTCGCCTTTATATTCCCAAGCTGAAACAAACTGAAATTCCTTTAAACGTTTTGCTTCACCTTCTGGCGTTTGGTGTTCTTCTCTAAAATGTCCACCAGCAGATTCCTCTCTTATAAGCGCATCTTTAGCAAACAATTCTCCTAACTCTAAAAAGTCTGCAACACGACCAGCCTTAGCTAATTGTTCGTTATACTCTTTATCTGTACCCGGTACGTTTACATTTACCCAAAAGTCTTTTCTTAATGCCGAGATATCTTCAATAGCTTCTTTAAGTCCTTGTGCATTTCTAGACATACCACACTTTTCCCACATTATTAAACCTAATTTTTTATGGTAATAATCAACGGAGTGTGTACCTTTATTATTAACAAAGAATTCGATAGTTTTCTTAACTTCAGCTTCTGCTTCTGCAAATTCTGGAGTATCTGTAGATATTTTACCTGTACGAATATCATCTGCTAAGTAATCGCCTATTGTGTATGGTAACACAAAATAACCATCTGCTAAGCCTTGCATTAATGCCGATGCACCAAGCCTGTTCGCTCCATGATCGGAAAAATTAGCCTCTCCAATACAATAGCACCCAGGTATGGTTGTCATTAAATTATAATCAACCCAAACACCACCCATAGTATAATGTACTGCTGGATAAATCATCATAGGTGTCTCATAAGGGTTCTCATCTACGATCTTCTCATACATCTGGAATAAATTCCCATATTTTGCCTTTACAATAGCTTGACCTAACTCTTTAATTTTTTCCTTCGTTGGGTTAACTAGGTTTTGTATTTTAGCTTGTTCCTCACCGTAACGCACGAATGATGCTGCAAAATCTAAATAAACAGCCTCTCCTGTTGCATTAACACCAAAACCTTCATCACAACGCTCTTTAGCTGCTCGCGAAGCTACATCTCTTGGAACTAAGTTTCCAAAGGCTGGGTAACGACGCTCTAGGTAATAATCTCTTTCCTCCTCAGATAAATCTGTTGGTTTTTTCTTTCCTTCTCTTATCGCCTTAGCATCTTCTAATTTAGCTGGCACCCAAATACGGCCATCATTTCTTAAAGACTCAGACATTAGTGTTAATTTTGACTGATAATCTCCCGAACGCGGAATACATGTTGGATGTATTTGCGTGTAACAAGGGTTTGCAAAATAAGCACCCTTTTTATGTACTTTCCATCCTGCCGTAACATTACTACCCATCGCATTTGTAGATAGAAAATATACATTACCATAACCACCAGAGGCAATAACTACAGCATGTGCAGAGTGACGTTCTATCTCTCCTGTTACTAAATTCCTAGCTATTATACCTCTCGCTTTCCCATCTACTTTTACAACATCTAGCATTTCATGGCGATTGAACATCTCAATTTTACCACGCGCAATTTGACGATTCATAGCAGAATAGGCGCCTAATAAAAGTTGTTGCCCTGTTTGTCCTTTGGCGTAAAACGTACGAGATACTAAAACACCCCCAAAAGAACGGTTATCTAACAGCCCACCATAATCTCTAGCGAACGGTACACCCTGAGCTACACATTGATCGATAATATTAACAGAAACCTCAGCTAAGCGATAAACATTAGCTTCTCTAGAACGGTAATCACCACCTTTTACAGTATCATAAAACAAACGATATGTAGAATCCCCATCACCTTGGTAATTTTTTGCGGCATTAATACCTCCTTGAGCCGCTATAGAATGTGCTCGTCTAGGTGAATCTTGGTAAGCAAAAGCTTTTACATTATAACCCAATTCGGCCAATGTTGCTGCCGCAGAACCACCGGCCAAGCCAGTACCAACAACAATAATATCGATATGACGTTTATTAGCTGGATTTACTAAATTTATATGATTTTTATAATCTGTCCATTTATCTTGAATTGGACCTTTTGGTATTTTTGAATCTAAAGCCATAATTTTATGAGATTAATGGTTGAATAAATGATATACTGCTACAAAAACAAAACCTGCTGGGATAACAATAGAATAGGCCTTACCTATAAATTGCAATGTCTTTTTTCTCCCTGCAGTACCCCCAACGGATTGAAAAGCGGATGTAAAACCATGCGCCAAATGCAGACCCAAAAAAACAAAAGCCAAAACGTAAGCCCCCACTCGCAATGGATTTGCAAATTTATGAACTAACTCTTCGTAATAACGATACCCATCAACACCTTCAATTGTACCGGACCAATCGCCCTGTATAAATTTTGTATTTATTTCAGGAAACCAAAAATCAATAAAATGAAGTAAAATAAATGCTAAAATAGTAACACCACTCCAAATCATGTTTCTACTAAACCAAGAAGAATTAGCAGCACCATTATTTTTTACATATGCTACACCATTTGCTTTTTTATTTCTTACTTCTAGTATAAAACCCATAACAAAATGAAAAACCACTGCAAATATCAATACAGGCTGTAAAGCAAATTGAACAACTGGGTTTGTACCCATGAAGTGTGATACTTCGTTAAATAGTTCTGGACTAAAAACAGATAGCAAGTTTATTGACAAATGCTGAAGTAAAAAAAACATTAAGAAGAATGCTGAGAGCGCCATGGCTACCTTTCTCCCTATCGAAGAATTAAAAAATCCACCCATTATTAAAATATTAAATTTTTTTGATTCTTACAAAGGTAGCTATCAACACACTATTCCACAAATAACAGCTACGATGTTTTTGTTATTTAGAATGATTTTAAAAGAAACGCACAACTACCTAAAAACACGTATTGAAACTCTTATAAACACCCAATAAAACTCAACTTAATTACACAAGAAATTATGATGTTTAACATTAAAACTTAAACTAAAAACATTGCACAGAGTTAAACACCAAAATTTATAAAAAAAACCTACTGAGTAACAATAAATTTTAAATGATATTAAAAAATCGGCAAAACGATTTAAATATGTTTCAGGCTTTAATTTAGCTCATTAAATTAGCTAAATAAAAAAAATAAAAGCCATTATTTTTTTAGTACAAACTACTAAATGTTTGTTAAAAAACCGAAAAGTTTTGGCTTACGCTAAAAATCTAGCTTTATTTTATCGAATAATTAGCTATACACTAAAACCAATTAGAATGAAATATACACCAATTAATAAATCTCTTTTTAAAACAAACAGATTAAAATTTGCTGCAAAAATGCGCTCAAATAGCTTAGCCATTTTTAACTCCAACGACATTTATCCAATTAGCGCAGATAGCACTATGCCTTTTGAACAACATAGAGATATTTTTTATTTAAGTGGTGTTGATCAAGAAGAAAGCGTCTTAGTAATTTTTCCAGATTGCCCAAAGGAAAAGCATCGAGAAATATTATTCTTAAAAGAAACAAACAAACATATAGCCATTTGGGAAGGTGAAAAACTAACCAAAGAAAAAGCTTATGAAACTAGCGCTGTAAAAACTGTATATTGGTTAAAGGACATGGAAAAAATAATGTTCGAGATCATGACCCAATGCGAAACAGTCTATATTAACACCAATGAACATTACCGTGCCAATGTGGAGACTGAAACACGAGAAGATCGTTTTACAAAATGGCTAAAAAATAAATACCCAGCACATAACGTTGCAAAAAGCAACCCAATAATGCAGCAATTACGCGCCATAAAAGAACCTATCGAACTAGATTTAATCCAAAAAGCTTGTGATATTACCGAAAAAGGTTTCCGAAGAATTTTAGATTTTGTGAAGCCCGGGGTATGGGAGTTTGAAATTGAAGCAGAATTTATACATGAGTTCTTAAAAAATCGATCTAAAAAATTTGCCTATACACCCATAATTGCATCAGGAAACAATGCTAACGTACTACACTACGTAGAAAATAACCAACAATGTAAAGCTGGCGAATTAATTTTAATGGACGTAGGCGCAGAATACGCCAATTACTCTAGCGACATGACAAGAAGCGTTCCTGTTTCTGGTCGTTTTACAAAACGTCAAAAAGAAGTTTACAACGCTGTACTTAACGTTAAAAAGGAAGCCACAAAAATGCTAATACCAGGAACGGACTGGGCCAAATACCATGTAGAGGTTGGAAAAATTATGACTTCAGAATTAATTACTTTAGGCTTAATTGATAAGAATGATGTGAAAAATGAAAACCCAGAATGGCCAGCCTATAAAAAATATTTTATGCATGGCACCAGTCACCATATGGGGTTAGACACTCATGATTACGGTATTTTAACCGAACCGATGGAAGCTAATATGGTATTTACTGTGGAACCAGGTATTTATTTACCCGATGAAGGCTTCGGCATTCGCTTAGAAGATGATGTGGTTATTCAAAAGTCTGGAGCACCGCAAAACCTAATGCAAAATATACCAATAGAAATTGATGATATAGAAACCATAATGAATTCATAACACAACAAAAATGGGTCGCTCTAAACAGACGACCCATTTTACTTTACAAATATTATTTTACGCAGTAGCACGCTCAAATAAATACGTATTTAATTTTTGTAGCGTATTTATTTTATCTTTAGAGTTAATCAGTATAGATATATTATTATTACTTCCACCATAAGAAATCATCCTAATTTTCACGTCTTGTAAAATTTGAAATAACTTATAAGTATTTCTGTCGTTCACCACAGCATGACCAACCAAACATACAATACTTTGATTCTTATCAACCTCGATAGATGCAATTTTTTCTAATTCACCTAAAATTTTATCTAAATTTTTATCATCGTCTATAGTTAAAGAAACAGCAACCTCCGATGTTGTAATCATATCGATTGCAGTTTTGTGTGTCTCAAAAATCTCAAAAACCTTCTTTAAAAACCCATGCGCCTGCAACATTCTAGCCGACTTAATTTTAATAGCTGTAATATTATCTTTTGCAGCAATAGCCTTTACGCCTTTTTCAGATGTTTTACTTGAAATTAAAGTACCATGAGCATCCGGCATCATAGTATTTTTTAACCGCACAGGTATGCTATCTGCTCTTACGGGTGTTACTGTTTGTGGATGCAAAATTTTAGCACCAAAATAAGCTAACTCTGCAGCTTCATCGAATGATAAATGCGAAATAGCTTTAGTATTTTCAACATATCTAGGATCGTTATTATGCATACCATCAATATCGGTCCAAATTTGCACCTCTTCGGCCTTTATAGCCGCACCAATTATGGTAGCTGTATAATCGCTACCACCACGTTGTAAATTTGATATTTCACCAACATGATCCAAACAAATAAAACCTTGAGTTATGTAAATATCAGCATCACCAGAATCCTTTATTGTTTTTTCGAATTGTGTCGCTATATAAGCCATATCTGGCTCTTTAAATTCGTCAATACACATAAAGCTTAATGCTGGCAATAATGCAGCACGTACACCCTCCTGTTTTAAATAACTATTAAACATATAAGTTGAAAGTAATTCACCTTGAGCCAAAATAGCATTTCCCAAACCCTCTGAAAACGGCTTTGAAACTATAGCAGTTAAATTACTAAAAACACTAAAAACATAACGCTTTACATCTTTGTTTAGATCTGCATGAGGCAGAAGATCATCTATAACACCAATATAATTTTGCTTTAAATTATTAATAGAAACCTCCGCATCTTTAACATTACCCGAGGCCAAATAATTGGAAATTAAAACCAATTGATTGGTAGTTCCAGACATTGCAGAAAGCACAACCACCTTCTTAGTACCATCGTTAATAATACTTTTAACGTTGCTCATATTTTCAACAGACCCTACCGATGTACCTCCAAACTTTAAAACCTTCATAATTTAACTTTTAAAAATACAAAACTATAAATCCTTACATTAATTACTTTATTTTTTAGTAAAAATAGCTACTTTTGCACAAAATGTTAAATATTTAACAAATGAAAACCGTATCAAATTGTGTAGAAGACATACTAATAACACAACCATACTTAGAAGAAGCATTGTCTAGAAATATTATAAATTTTAGCGCCCTCGCATTAGATCTTGTAGAACCCATAAGTAAAATGCTTAAAAAAGAAGTAAAACCTGGGGCTATAATGATGGCCTTAAGACGCTACAACCCACCGGTTACATTAGGCAACTCCATTAAAATGAAACAGGTTATTAAAAATCTAGGCGATATTACAGTGCGTTCTAACCTAACCGATTTTACTGTAAAAAACTCAATAACATTAATTGATAATCATGCAAAGATATTAGAACGCATAAATAAAGAGGAAAAATTATTTTATGCATTTACTCGCGGTATTCACGAAAGCAATATTGTAGTATCAAGCAGTTTAAATGATTTTATAAACCATCATTTAAAAAATGAAAACTTCATAGCGATACAAGAAAATTTATCGGCCATAAGCATAAACCTACCACAAGATAACTCCAAAATTGCCGGCTTATACTATCATTTCTTTAAAAGATTAGCGTGGGAAGGCATCGTACTATACGAAGTTTTATCTACAACCAATGAGTTTACAATTCTAGTAGAAGACGAATATGTAGATAAGGCATTTACAGCCATTAAAAGAGTAAAATCTTAGCTTTATATTAATGTACTTTTATAATTACAGCTCTAAAACAAGATTATGCACCTAACACACAAAGGAATTAATATTCACTATACAGATTTCGGGCATGGTAATGCTGTTGTATTACTCCATGGTTTTTTAGAAAACTCAGAAATGTGGAAACCTTTTATAAGCACTCTTTCTGCAAAAAACAGAATTATATGTATTGACTTATTAGGACATGGAAAAACAGGCTGTATTGGCTATGTACATAACATGGAATTAATGGCTATAGCCGTAAAAGCAGTTTTAACCCAACTTAATATAACAACATGTACTTTTGTAGGGCACTCTATGGGAGGTTACGTAGCGCTCGCTTTCGCGGAAGCAAATCCTGATTATATAAATGCGCTATGTTTAATAAACTCTACACCAGCTGCAGATAACCTAGAAAAACAACAAAACAGAAACAGAGCAATCGCAGCCGTTAAGAAAAATAAAAATACATTTATAAGAATTGCTATTAATAATTTATTCGAACCCGAAAATAAAATTCTATACTCAGAAAAAATAAATCAAGTTATCGACCATGCACAAAAAACACCTTTGCAAGGTATTATTGCAGCGCTTGAAGGGATGAAAGTACGCAAGAACAGAACTACGCTTTTTAATTCCATCCCAGTTAAAAAATTAATAGTTCTGGGAAAAAAGGACACTGTATTGAAATTAGATAGCGTAGTAGATTTACTAGAAGACACATCTATAAACTCCATAAAACTAGATAATGGACACATGAGTTATGTTGAAAATACTTACACTTTAATGAAGATATTAATGCGTTTTATCGAATAATTAGGTTTTTAAACGCCTTGATTGTTTTATTATCCCTATTTTTAGTAAAATCAAAATTGCTAAAATGAAAAAAATAACTAATAACACTAAGTTAACACCTAATATATTCTGCTCTATTTTTGGACACAAGTTCGAAGTAACAAAACACGTAACCTATCACGTAAAGGAATACACCTGTAAACACTGTAAACAACAATTGACTACCAATAGCAACGGCACATTAACAGAACTCACTCCAAAATACAAAGAAATAAATGCTATTTTGGAGCGCATTCATAACACCAAAACAAAACGCTTACAAAGCGAGCTTACTGTTTCATAAGCTTGGCAAGCAACAAAACATTCATCTACTTTATTTTTATTGATTTTACTTATAAAATAAGATGAATACACATTCAATACATTTGAAAGATTGCATCGAATTTCATAAGTAGACCAAACTAAACACGCAATACAAAACCTATTTTTTTATAAAAACTAAAGACTAACGACCTATTATTAGCGATAAATCTTCGTCACTAAAAAACTTAACACATTTAACAGGTCGCTCGTTGGTAAGCTTTAAAAATTCTTCCAACCTTGAGCCTCAATAGGAATTTTCGTATTAGCTCTTGTTATTAGATGCATGCCTTCTTTTTCTTCTTTAATGTAACCGATAACGGTTAAACTAGGATTTCCTTTTATTTTAGTAAAATCGGCTTGCGAGATAGTAAAAAGCAACTCATAGTCCTCACCTCCATTTAGCGCCACCGTTGTACTATCAATATTAAATTCTTCGCATGTTGAAATTACCTGAGGATCCAGTGGAATTTTTTCCTCATACAAATCGCACCCTACTTCACCCTGTTTGCAAATGTGTATAATTTCAGAAGACAACCCATCACTAACGTCTATCATAGAGGTTGGCTTAACCTCTAGTTTTTTTAATAGTGCTATAATATCCTTTCTTGCCTCAGGCTTTAATTGCCTTTCAATAATATAAGTATAAGCATCTAAATCTGGTTGATTATTCGGATTCACCTTATAAACCTCCTTTTCGCGCTCTAACACTTGTAGTCCCATATAAGCAGCACCTAAATCACCAGAAACCACTAATAAATCATTTGGCTGCGCACCGCTCCTATACACCTCATCTCCTGCCAACACCTCCCCTATTGCCGTAACAGAGATTAACAAGCCTTTATTTGAGGAGGTTGTATCACCGCCTATAACATCAATATTATAAATAGATGCTGCAGCTTCAATACCTGAATACAAATCCTCCAAAGCCTCCAAAGGAAACCTGCTGGAAACCGCTATTGATATAGTAACCTGAGTCGCTTTCGCATTCATAGCATATACATCAGACAGATTTACCATAATTGCTTTGTAACCTAAGTGCTTTAAAGGCATATAACTCAAATCAAAATGCACACCTTCAACCAACAAATCTGTTGTAACAACAATCTGCTTGTTCGCAAAATTTAAAACAGCAGCATCGTCGCCTATACTTTTTACTGTCGTATTTTGTTTTACTTTTAGATTTTTAGTAAGATGATCTATTAAGCCAAATTCACCTAATTGACTTAAAGGCGTACGCTGTTGATTTTTATTTTCTATCATAATGCAAAAATACTAACCTTTGCAAGAAAAATTAAATGATAAATGAAAAATTAAAAAAGAAGTCACGTTTTAGCTAAAAAAACTCGGTTTATAGAATTAGATTGGAATTTATCCAAATATACTATATAATTAACTAAATTAGTACATATCAAATTGCTAAACTAAAATTTATTGGAATGAAAAACTACTTCTACATACTTGTTTTACACCTATTTTTACAAGCCCATTTAAACGCTCAAATGATTCCCTGTATTGACGGTACAGCCGGACCTTACCCGTGTGATAATTATGATTTAATGTCAAACACAAACACCGAGACACTATCGGGAAACATATCTGGTATGGGCAGCGATATATGGGGCTGGACAGACCCTTCTACAAATAAAGAATATGCTATTGTAGGAATGACAAACACTACTGCTTTTGTAGATGTATCTGACCCTGAAAACCCAATATTACTGGGTAGGCTAAGCTCTCATAATGGCAGAACAAGCCCATGGAGAGATATGAAAGTGTATAAAAATTTTGTTTTTATAGTTGCTGATAATGTAGGATCTCATGGCATGCAAGTTTTTGATTTAACACGATTACGAAACGTTACAAGCATACAAAATTTTACAGCAGACACAAGACTAACTGGGGTAGATAGCTGCCATAATATTGTTATAAACGAATCTGAAGGGGTTGCTTATCTAGTTGGCTGCAACACATTTAGCGGAGGCCCTACGTTTATTGACATATCAAACCCATTAAACCCAACAATTTTAGGTGGCTATTCAACAAGAGGTTACTCTCATGATGCACAAGTCGTAACGTATAAGGGGCCCGATTCCGACTATACAGGTCGAGAAATATATGTTGGAAGCAATGGCAACTCAGACCGAGTAGTAATTTTAGATGTTACAGACAAATCCAACGTTACAACAATAGCCTCGTTTACGTACCCTCAAATAAGTTATGCACACCAAGGCTGGTTTACCGAAGACCAACGCTATTTTATTTTAGGCGATGAAACTGATGAGCAAGGTTTTGGTTTTAACACTAAAACTCTGGTTTTTGATTTTAACGATTTAGATAACCCAATATTGTCATCAAACTATTTTGGAACAACAAAAGCCATCGATCACAATGGCTATGTTAAAGGAAATGAATATTTTATAGCTAATTATCGTGCAGGAATGCGTGTTTTAGATCTTACTAATATTGGCGCACCTACAGAATCCATGACAGAGATTGGATATTTTGACACCTACCCTGAAAGTGATAGCGCAGCATTTAATGGCGCATGGAGTATTTATCCTTATTTCGCCAGTGGCAATATTATAATAAGCGATATAGAAAGGGGTCTATTTGTTGTAAAACAAAGCACTACTTTAAGCACAAGCAATATTGAGTTACATAATGTTTTTACGCTATCTCCTAATCCAACAAATTTAAACGCAACAATTACGGCATCGAATAAAAGCAAAATAAAATCTATTGAAATATTCAGCATTTTAGGAAAGAACTTATTTAAAAAATTAGAAATTAATAAAAAATCTTTCAAATTACCCGTAGCTGGTTTTTCTAAAGGGGTTTATTTAGTTAAAATAAACAATAGCATAACGAAAAAGCTAGTTATTGAATAGTCTTAATTAAAAACAAACAATATAACGACTTAACACATTTGTATTTTCAAATTATATAAGACAATAAATAATTTGTAGAATAATCTTATAAATTCTGTTGTTGTAATAAATGGATAATAATTAAATATAAAAAATGGCAAAATTTAACATAAAAACTGCATTAGCACTATGCCTTCTTTTTATAATAAGCTGCTCTAAAGAGGATAAAAACAGCCCTCTCACAGAAACAGTACCTAACAACGAATCTACTACGGTAATAAGTGACACGTCACAAGGTAAAATAAAATCCATTCTTACAATTGGAGGCTCAAATAACGATAGCGCGCAGGCTATAGTGAGCACCTCAGATGGTGGTTATGCTATTTTAGGCTACACACAAAGCACAGATGGAGATGTAACAAGCAAAACAAATGACAGTTTCGACTATTGGCTTCTAAAATACTCTGCTAAAAATGTTTTAGAATGGAAAAAATCCTATGGAGGAACCGCAGATGATAGAGGTTTTGATCTTGCCCACACTAAAGATGGCGGTTTTATTTTAATAGGACGAACAAATAGCATTAACGGAGACATCTCTAACAACGCTGGCTTTGAAGATTACTGGGCCCTAAAGGTTAATGCGCTAGGAGACATTATTTGGCAAAAAACCTTTGGGTTTGAAGGCTCTGATGTAGGTTTTTCTGTTATTGAAACCAATGATGGAGGCTATCTCTTTTTAGGCGTTTTAGATGTTACAGCTTCTGGAGGACAAGGAGATAGCGCAAGATCTGTAACAGCAAAAAAACATGCTGGCGGTGATTATTGGGTTGTCAAGGTTAATATAGATGGAGAAACCTCGTGGACTAAATACTTTGGAGGATCTTTAACAGATACCGCAGAGGCCATAATTCAAACAAAAGATAACGGATACCTAATCGTTGGATGGTCTGATAGTACAGATTTCGACATTAAAAACAATAAAGGAACTTACGATTTTTGGATAGTAAAGATAAATAGCGTGGGAATATTGGAGTGGGAAAAAAATTATGGCGGAACAGAAATAGACGAAGCATTTGCCATAGCCGCATCAAACGACGGAAACTACCTTATCGCTGGCACAACAAGAAGTAATGATAAGGATATTTCAAAAAATAATGGTGGTGCAGATTTTTGGGTTATTAAAATTACACCTTTGGGAGAAAAAATTTGGGAGAAAAATTACGGCGGCACTGAATTTGATGTCGCTAGATCTATTTCCAAAACAAAAGATGGCGGATTTGTTTTAGCAGGCAGCTCACGAAGTCAAGACATAGACGTTACAAATAACCAAGGCCAAAACGATGGCTGGGTTATTAAAATAGACCCTAAAGGTGATTTAAAATGGGAAGCTAGCATTGGCGGAACTAATATAGACTTTCTGTACGATGCCGTTGAGTTAACCAACAAAAGCATAATAGCTGTAGGCGAAACCTTTAGTAACGATGGTGCCATAAAAGAAAACAAAGGGTTTAGCGATGTGCTGATAACCAAAATTAATTAGATATAATAAAAACAAGTATATTTTTAAAACTAAAACAATGAAAACATTATTTGCACTTCTTTTACCTTTAACAATAGCATTTACATCATGTAATAGTGATGAAGACGATAAAGTAGCCATAGAAAACCCTCAAACAGTTGAAACAACATTTAACTTTAGCCATAACTGGGATGGTACTGCAGTAGCTGGCAACGATATGGAAAGCACTAATTACCAAACAGAAAATGGCGAAACCATAACCATAGGACCACGATTTAGATATATTATTTCAAATATAAGTTTCACAAAAACAAACAGCAATGACTCCGTAGTTATAGAAGATTACAACTTAGTTGATGTAGGAACTGACAGCAACCTATCATACACTCCAGAAAAAAAAATTGCAACTGGAGAATATAATGTATCTTTTATATACGGTTTAACCACTGAACAAAACATCGATGGCATATACCAGGATTTAAATACCGCATCCTTCGGTGTTCCTCCTATGCTGGGTGGCGGATACCACTATATGCAATTGGATGGCAAATACATAAATACCAACAACATAGAAGAAGGTTTTAACTACCACAATATTAAAGCCGTAGATCCAGATATGACAAACGGCCCTTCTTTTCCAAATCAACCCACATTTATTAAGGTTAACTTAGGTGTTATTAATATAACAGACAACACTACTATTGGAGTAAAAATGAATATTGCAGAGTGGTTTAGAGGCCCTAATACATGGGATTTAAATGTTTTTAATCAAATGCTTATGGGAAATTCAACAGCACAAAAAATGATGAATGAAAACGGACAAAATGTATTTTCGTTAGGAGACGTAATAAAAAAATAAAATGAAAAATTATTGGGTACATACGCTATTTATACTTTGTCTTTTGAGCTGCTCAAAAGACTCTATAGTAGATTCAAACCCTACAATAAAAGACTATGTACCCACACCTTTGCCTTTAAAAACACCTACTATCTTACAGCAAAAACTAATAACTCCTGTTATCCCGTTTACCAACCCTCAAACCATAGAAGGTGTTTCTCTTGGGAAAAAATTATTTTACGATCCTATTTTATCAGGAAATAACAAAATGTCGTGCGCAACCTGCCATAGTCCAGCTAGCGCTTTTGCAAATAACACTGTGTTTAGTGTAGGGATTGATGGTATTGAGGGCAGCAGAAATGCAATGCCTTTATTTAATTTAGCTTGGAATTTTGACGAGCGCTTCAACTGGGACGGAAGCGAATTGAGCTTAGAACGCCAAGCATTAACCCCAGTTTCAAATCCTTTAGAAATGCACGCCATTTGGGATGATGTTATTATAAAACTGCAACAAAACCAAGACTATTCAAAACTATTTAATCGCGCATTTGGAGACAACACAATTATCACAAAAGAACTTACCGCAAAAGCAATTGCTCAATTTGAACGTACGCTTATTTCCGCCAACTCTAAGTTCGATAAATATTTACTTGACGAAGCTCGCTTAACACCACAAGAACTTAACGGCTTTAACGTTTTTATGGACGAGGAAAGAGGCGATTGTTTTCACTGCCACGGCGACAACAATAATCCGTTATGGACAGATAATATTTTCCATAACAATGGTCTAGATGAAAATTTTAACGATTTAGGCTTAGGAGGCGTAAATGGAGACCCCATTGATTATGGAAAATTTAAAACACCCTCGATTCGCAATTTAGCTTACAGCGCTCCCTACATGCACGATGGTCGTTTTAAAACGCTAGAAGAGGTTATAAACCATTATAGTGAAGGCTTAAAACGTTCCGCTACTATTGACCCGTTAATGAAAAAAGTAGACGAAGGTGGTGCAGGTTTATCCGATAACGATAAAACAGATTTAAAAGCTTTTCTTCTAACACTATCTGATTATGAATTTATTAATAACCCCGAGTTTAATATAAAATAAAATTCATTTTAGTATTTCAAAATAAGCTAACCAAACCCACCTGAACACGCAAGAAACCAGAGCCACACCCATAATTAAGCACAAATATGCT
This sequence comes from uncultured Algibacter sp., assembly GCA_937958265.1. Taxonomy (GTDB): domain Bacteria; phylum Bacteroidota; class Bacteroidia; order Flavobacteriales; family Flavobacteriaceae; genus Algibacter_B. Next base: position 54,283 of record CALGNX010000007.1, read on the forward strand.
ACCTGAAATAATATTCCATTTCCGCGTAAATACCATATAAAACAAAATTCATTTTCATTATTTAAATCGTTTTAAAACGACCCTTTACTACAACATTTCGTATATTTAATTCAATTTCATTTAATAAAAACGGCAATTAGCTTATTCAACATTACGCCCCATTTTTATATGAAAAACCACCGCTACAAACAAAAAGTATACGCCCTACACTTAAAGCTAAACACAGTAAAACCACCTTTTTAAAAAAATAAAATCACCCAAAATACGTTTACTATAAAAACTTTAAAATTTAAAAATTTATAAGAAAAACCTATTCACCCATATGGTAATATAATGTTAGGTTATTCTATTTTCAGGGACTTATATTGTATATTTGTATCCTATTTAGAAATTGTCTTAATAAAATTTTAAAACAACCCTAAATTTAATAAAAGAAAAAGATGATAAAAGTTTCTGAAACAGCTAAAAAAAAGGTTATCGAGCTCATGCAAGATGACGGATATAACGCAACGGTAGATTATATTCGAGTTGGCGTTAAAAGTGGAGGTTGTTCTGGGTTATCCTATGATTTAACATTCGATAAAAACAAACAAGAAGGAGACAAAGTTTTTGAAGATAATGATGTAAAAATTATTGTTGACAAAAAAAGCTTTTTATACCTAATTGGAACAACCTTGGAATATTCAGGAGGATTAAACGGAACCGGTTTCGTGTTTAATAACCCTAACGCAAATCGCACATGTGGCTGCGGTGAATCATTTTCATTATAATCAAAAAAAAAAGAAAGCAATATGTCGAAATATACAGAGGATGATTTACGCGAAGAGCTAAAAACCAAAGAATACGAATACGGTTTTTATACTGATATAGAATCTGAAACGTTTCCAATTGGTTTAAATGAAGATATTGTACGCGCCATATCCAAGAAAAAAGATGAGCCGCAATGGATGACCGACTGGAGATTAGAAGCCTTTAAAGTTTGGAAAAAAATGGAAGAACCAGAATGGGCTAATGTTAATTACATAAAACCAGACTTCCAGTCCATAGCTTATTACTCTGCACCAAAAAAAATAGACCCTAATAAAACTCTAGACGATGTAGATCCTGATTTATTAGCTATGTATAAAAAATTAGGAATTTCAGTTGATGAACAGAAAAAAATGAATAATATCGCTATGGATATTGTTGTAGATTCTGTATCTGTAGCCACAACATTTAAAAAGACATTAGGCGAAAAAGGCATCATTTTCATGAGTATATCCGAGGCTATTAAAGAGCACCCGGAACTTGTAAAGAAATACTTAGGAAGTGTAATACCAACAACCGATAATTTTTATGCTGCCCTAAATTCCGCAGTATTCAGCGATGGCAGTTTCTGTTACATACCAAAAGGCGTACAATGCCCAATGGAACTTTCAACATATTTTAGAATAAACCAAGCAGGTACAGGTCAATTTGAAAGAACATTAGTAATTGCAGACAAAGGCAGTTATGTAAGTTACCTAGAAGGCTGTACAGCACCAAGTCGTGATGAAAATCAATTACATGCCGCAGTAGTGGAATTAATAGCCTTGGACGATGCTGAAATAAAATACTCAACAGTACAAAATTGGTACCCTGGTAATGCCGAAGGGAAAGGTGGTGTTTACAACTTTGTAACCAAAAGAGGGTTATGTGAAAAAAATGCTAAAATCTCTTGGACACAAGTAGAAACAGGATCTGCTATAACCTGGAAATACCCGTCTTGTATTTTAAAAGGAGATAATTCTGTAGGGGAATTTTACTCCATAGCAGTAACTAATAATTACCAACAAGCCGATACGGGAACTAAAATGATTCATTTAGGAAAAAATACCAAATCAACTATTATTTCTAAAGGTATTTCAGCAGGAAATTCCCAAAATAGTTACCGTGGTTTAGTACAAGTTAATGCCAGAGCAGAAAACGCAAGAAATTTTTCTCAGTGCGACAGCTTGTTAATGGGCAATGCCTGTGGCGCGCATACGTTTCCATATATAGAAGCTAAAAACAAAACGGCAAAAATAGAACACGAAGCTACAACTAGTAAAATTGGTGAAGATCAAATCTTCTACTGTAACCAACGCGGTATAGATACAGAAAAAGCAATAGCTTTAATTGTAAATGGTTTTAGTAAAGATGTTTTAAACAAACTTCCTATGGAGTTTGCTGTAGAAGCTCAAAAACTACTAGAAATAAGTTTAGAAGGCTCTGTAGGTTAAAAACTCTAGCAATTAATTAAAACATTATAAAACTATCCAACATGAAAAAATTATTTTTTATCAGCTTAATTTTCACAGCACTTGTTGCTTGTAAAAATGACACTAAATCTAACCAAAAAGAGGATATATTAATTGATGAAAATAGTAAAACCGCAAAACAAAACGACGGGCTCACCCTTTTAAAAGGTGAATTTGTTTATTACGATGGTGCTGCTGTTTTACAAACCCATGCTGAAATTTATGGTGTTTTAATAACCGACCAATTAGAAGCACTAAATACGCAAGCCGCAAAGTACAAAATTCAACCAACAGATATGGTAGAAGTTGAAATACGCGGAAAAATTACAAACAAAAAAGACGACAAAATTCTTTGGCAAAATAAAGTAGAAATCATGGAAATATTGAGTGTAAAACCAATAGAAAAAAATGATATAAGTACTTTAAATTTAGGAAAAGAATAACAATCAACAAATCAAATATAAAACTGTAATTTTTAAATATTATAGTTTGATACTTAGAACTTAAGAAATAGTATGTTAAAAATAGAAAATTTACACGCAAGTGTTGAGGGTAAAAGTATTTTAAAAGGTATTAACCTTGAAGTTAAAGCAGGAGAAGTTCATGCTATAATGGGCCCTAATGGTTCTGGAAAAAGTACATTAGCATCTGTAATAGCCGGTAAGGAAGAATACGAAGTTACAGATGGTAAAATTTTTATAGAGAATGAAGATATAGAAGAACTTGCAGCCGAAGAACGTGCTCACAAAGGAGTATTTCTATCTTTTCAATACCCTATTGAAATCCCTGGTGTTTCTGTTACCAACTTTATTAAAACAGCTATTAACGCAACACGTAAAGCAAAAGGTCTAGAAGATATGCCTGCAAAGGATATGTTGAAAATGATACGTGAAAAATCAGAACTTTTAGAAATTGATAGAAAGTTCTTATCGCGTTCGTTAAATGAAGGATTTTCTGGCGGCGAGAAAAAACGTAATGAAATTTTTCAAATGGCCATGTTGGAGCCTAAATTAGCTATTCTTGACGAGACAGATTCCGGTTTAGATATTGATGCACTTCGTATTGTATCCAACGGTGTAAACAAGCTAAAAAGTAAAGATAACGCTGTAATTGTTATCACACACTACCAGCGCTTATTAGATTATATTGTTCCAGATTTTGTACACGTACTTTATAAAGGTCGCATAGTAAAATCTGGTGGTAAAGAATTAGCTCACCAGCTAGAGGAAAAAGGATACGATTGGATTAAAGAAGAAGTAAACGCCTAAAAAATCGCTAACCCGGTACAACCTCAAAAAGGTAATAATTATTACCCCAAAATTTAAAATTAGTACAAAGTTCACGCTAGGCCAAACCGCGTCTAGCTAAAGACTAATAACTAAAACAGATGGATTTAAAAGAAAAATTAGTATCGTCATTTTTAGCTTTTGAAGAAAAAGTAGACGTAGACGCCTATGTGCACGATATACGATCCCATGCCATAAAAGTTTTTGAAGAAAAAGGGTTTCCTTCAAAAAAAGAAGAAGCCTGGAAATACACATCTTTAAAAGCTTTATTAAAAGAAGATTACAGCGTATTTCCAAAACAGGAAAACGCTTTGGATTATAAAGATGTAAAAAAATACTTCATTCATGATATAGACACATACAAAATTGTGTTTATAGACGGTAAGTATTCCTCACATTTATCGCAAACCACACACGAAGGTATCGATGTTTGTTTAATGTCCTCGGCACTTGCCAAGCCAAAATACAACGCAATAATTGAAAAATATTTCAATAAAGTAGCTACTAGCGACAGCTTACCTGTATTAAACACAGCGTTTTCTAACGAAGGTGCGTACATCCATATTCCTAAAAACAAGGTTGTAGAAAAACCCATACAAATTGTACATTTTTCAACAGGAAATGAAGCTGCAACCATGTTACAACCACGTAATTTAGTTGTTGTTGACGAAAATTCGCAAGTACAAATAATTGAACGTCACCAAAGCTTAACAAGCAACCCTGTATTAACAAACAGCGTTACCGAGATTTACGCAAACCAACGTGCACTTGTAGATTATTATAAAATACAAAACGATAACGACCAAGCGTCCTTAATCGATAATACATTTATTAAGCAACACAAAGAAAGCATAGCATCTGTACATACATTCTCGTTTGGTGGAAAACTAACACGTAACAATTTAAACTTTTATCAAGAAGGAGAACATATGGACTCTATCCTTAAAGGTGTTACAATAATTGGAAACAAGCAACATGTAGACCACAACACACTGGTGCACCATATTGAGCCTAATTGCGAAAGCCACCAAGACTACAAAGGTATTTTTGGTGAAAATGCTACAGGTGTTTTCAACGGTAAAATTATTGTTAATAAGGAAGCCCAAAAAACAAATGCATTTCAATCAAACAATAATATTTTACTAAGCGATAAAGCAACAATAAACAGTAAACCACAACTCGAGATTTTTGCCGACGATGTAAAATGTTCCCACGGTTGTACTATTGGACAGCTGGATGAAAGCGCTATGTTTTATATGCAATCTCGCGGTATTCCTAAAAAAGAAGCTAAAGCCTTATTAATGTTTGCATTTAGTAACAATGTTATGAGCTCGGTAAAAATTCCAGAACTAAAACAACGTATTACAGAAATTATTGCAGATAAATTAGGCGTAGATTTAGGATTCGATTTATAACATTTTTATTTGAAGCTAAATCCCGCTATCCACTATATCTTTTTTTGCTTTTACTAGCAAAAAAAGGATGCCGTTACTATCGGGGCTAAAATATCCACTATGTTCAACGCAAACCATATAAGAAAAGATTTCCCCATTCTTTCACGCAAAGTAAATGGCAAACCCTTAGTATATTTTGATAATGCTGCAACATCGCAAACCCCCCAACAAGTTATCGATGTTATAGTGGATTATTACTCTAATTATAATGCGAATATACATCGTGGTGTACATACACTAAGCCAAGAAGCAACAGATTTGTATGAGCAGGCTAGAATTAAAATACAAAAACATTTTAACGCTAAGTTTGCACACGAAATTATTTACACCTCCGGAACTACGCACAGTATAAACACTGTTGCTAATGGTTTTTCAGCATTATTAGCACAAGGAGATCACGTTATAGTTTCCGCCTTAGAGCACCATAGTAACATTGTACCTTGGCAAATGTTATGTGAACGTACAGGCGCTATTTTAAAAGTAATCCCTATGAATGCAGATGGAGAACTTGTAATGTCTGAGTTTGATAAATTGCTTTCAAACAAAACCAAGCTCGTATTTGTTAATCATATTTCAAATGCTTTAGGTACCATTAACCCTATTGAATACATAATAAAAAAAACACACGAAGTTGGTGCTGCAATTTTAATAGATGGCGCACAATCTGCACCACACATAAAACCAGACCTACAAGCCCTAAATGTAGATTTTTATGTTACATCTGCGCACAAAATATGCGGGCCAACAGGTGTAGGTATGCTTTATGGCAAAGAAGAATGGCTTAAAAAATTACCACCCTACCAAGGCGGTGGAGAAATGATTAACGAAGTTACCTTCGAGAAAACAACCTATGCTGGTTTACCACACAAATTTGAAGCTGGCACTCCAAACATATGCGGTGGTATTGCATTTGGAGCAGCATTAGATTACATGAATACTATTGGTTTTGATGCTATTGCAAGTTATGAAAATGAACTGTTAGAATACGGCACGAAAAAACTACTAGAAATTGAAGGTTTAAAAATTTATGGTACCTCACAACATAAAACCGCTGTAATATCCTTTAATATAAAAGGCATTCACCCCTATGATATTGGCACCATATTGGATAAACTAGGAATAGCTGTAAGAACAGGCCACCACTGCGCACAACCTATAATGGATTTTTATAAAATACCAGGTACAGTACGTGCATCCTTTTCATTTTATAATACAAAAGCCGAAATTGATATATTGGTAGAAGGTATAAAAAAAGCAAAAATGATGCTTTCCTAATAAATGTAGCGTATAAAAAACATTCTAACTAGTAATAAAACAAATAATGAAGCTCGTATATGCTGTTATTACTTTAATAGCCTTAATAAGTTGCAACAACCAAACTAAAAAGGAAACTAAAACACCAAAAATAGAGGGCTATTATTATATTAATACTATTTCGCAATCCGACGTAACAAACTATAATTTACACATAGCCTTTAAAGCCTTAAACCAAGAAGTTTTGGGCTTTTCGGGATGTAATCGCTTTTTCGGGAATTATATTTTAAAAGATAACTTCATAAAATTTGAGCCCATAGCTTCAACCAAATTGATGTGTCCAAATTCAAAAAATAAAATTGAATCGAATTTACTAGATGCATTAACAAATATTAACTCATTTTCACTAAAAGAAAATAAACTAGTTTTAAAGGCAGATACAACTGCTGTGATAACTGCCACGCTTAATTCAGAAAAAATTGAATAGCAATTTTTCTTATCGTATTTTTGTGTAAAACAAAAACTATGAGTATTGAAGAAATTCAAAATGAAATTATAGACGAATTCGCAATGTTTGAAGATTGGGAAGAGCGTTATCAATATATGATTGATTTAGGTAAAGATTTACCCTTAATAAAAGACACCTATAAAACAGAAAGTAACATTATAAAAGGTTGCCAAAGTAAGGTCTGGGTACATGCTGAAATGAATGATAGTAAAATAGATTTTACTGCAGATAGCGATGCCATAATAACCAAAGGGATTATAGCTATTCTAATACGCACATTCTCAAACCAACACCCTAAAGCCATTATTGATGCTAACACAGATTTTATTGATAAAATTGGCTTAAAAGAACATTTATCACCAACACGAGCAAATGGATTGGTAAGTATGATAAAGCAATTAAAACTGTATGCCATAGCATACCAAACACAGCTTAAATAATTACAATATATCCTATTTATTTTTTTTAGAAGCGGCTAATACAACCCAACAAAAACATGAGCGAACATATAGACACTACAGATTTAGGAGAAAAAATAGTAAATGTATTAAAAACTATTTACGATCCAGAAATACCAGTAGACATATACGAATTAGGCCTAATTTACGATGTATTCGTAAACGAAGATAACGACGTAAAAATATTAATGACGTTAACCACACCAAACTGCCCTGTAGCAGAAACGCTACCTTTAGAAGTAGAAGAAAAAGTAAAATCGCTAAATGAAGTTAAAGGCGCAGAAGTAGAAATTACTTTTGATCCGCCTTGGACACAAGAATTAATGAGTGAGGAAGCAAAATTAGAGTTAGGAATGCTTTAAATTACTCTATAGCAATTACCATTTAAGATAGCAGCACGAAAACACCAAAAACATATTTATGTATAATTACATAGAGAAAACGGTAAACGTGTACATATATTCATTAACTAATAAATACTAACCTTCTTGAAAGACGATATTATAAATAGAGTTGCAAGTAGCAAACTAATTACTTTAAATCTTGAGGATTTCTACCCAAAAGGAAACCGTGTATTATTTGATATTAAGGACTGGTTATTTGAAGGTCTTGTCCTTCGAGAAAAAGATTTTAGAGCTCAAATCACAGCCTTTGATTGGAGCACATATAAGGACGACTATATAGCCTTAACATGCAGCACAGATGCCATAATCCCGGGCTGGGCTTATATGCTATTAAGTATACATTTGCAACCTTACGTAAAAAGAGTGATAATTGGTAATTTAGAACATTTAGAAACTGCCATATACCAAGATATTATAAATAAACTAGATGTTTCTACATTTGAAGGTAAACCTATAATTATTAAAGGCTGCTCCAATAAACCAATTCCACCAAATGCTTACATCATGATTGCTAACAAATTAAAACCTATAGCCAAATCAATCATGTATGGCGAGGCATGTTCTTCTGTGCCACTCTTTAAGAAAAAGTAATTTATTTGTGACCAAAAACCATAAATGGGGTCTAAAACATATAATTTCAAATTTCAAAAAATTCTAACTTAATTATGAAAAAATTATTTCTTTTCACAGCCCTATCTTTTGGTGTACTAACACTTAACGCACAAACAAAAGAAGAGTTACAGGCCCAAAAAGCAGAAAAAACAGCCATAGCAAGCACAGCTAGTGCAGAGGCAGCAGCAATACAAGCAAAAATAGACGCCCTTCCAGGCTGGAGAAAAGGTGCCTTTGGTACCATTGGCGGTAGTCTTTCTGGTTTTAATAACTGGTATGCACAAGGCGCCCCAAATAATAGCTCTGGTAATATTGGTTTTACTGTAAATGCTTTTGCTAATTTAATTGAAGATAAATTCTTTTGGAGAAATAGTTTAACAACAAATTTAAATTGGGTAAAACTAGATAATAAAGATATTACAACAGACAGCGATAACTTTGAGCCTACAACAGATGTTTTTAGTATTTCTTCACTTTACGGTAGAAATATTGCTAAAAACTTAGCTGTTTCTGCTTTAGGAGAATACAGAACAACCATTTTAAACAACTTTAACGATCCTGGTTATTTTGATGTTGGTGTTGGTTTTACTTGGACACCTATTCAAAACTTTGTTTTGGTAGTACATCCATTAAACTACAACTTTGTTTTTGCTGAAAACGATACTGTTTTTCAATCGTCTTTAGGTGCTAAAATTGTTGCAGATTATACAAGACAAATTGGTGCTATTGCTTTTAAAACAAACTTATCTGCTTTCCAAAGTTACGAATCTGGAGATTTATCAAACTGGATGTGGACAAACTCATTTAGCTACACGTTATGGAAAATGATTGGTGTTGGTTTTGACTTTGGTTTAAGAAATAACAGACAAGAAGCTGCTAACTTCCAAGAAGTAGCCTTAGATGCTGCTGATAACGATTTACAAACATATTATACACTTGGTTTAAGTTATAAGTTTTAATTCACCTAACAACTTTAATATACCATTTAAATGCGCTCCTTTTGTAAAGGGAGCGCATTTTTAATTTAATACCAATTTAAATAATTACAGTATTTATTTTTTTATGGCAAAACCAATAGAAATTTAAATAAAAGGGAATATTTTGGAGTTACACCTATTATTATTTAAAACGCGCTAAATATTTCGTATTTTGCTAGTATGGGAAGAAAATCAGTCATTGAAATAAAGGAGAGTATTGAGGAGTTAGAATCCTTTTTAAAATCACATAAAAATTTTAAAATCCGTCAACGTATACAAAGCCTTATTTATACTAAAAAGGAAAAGTTTAGAACACAAAAGGAGCTTTCAGTTTTTTTAGACATTGATTATGCGACTTTAAAACGTTGACTCAAGAAGTATAAAGAACAAGGATTAGATGTTTTATTAAAACTAGAAAGTGGTGGCAATTATAAAGGCGTTATAAGTCAGGAATTACATCAAGCATTAGAAAAGAAACTTAATGATTCTAACACACCACTTCTTGGTTATTGGCATGCGGTACAATGGGTAAAGGATAAGTACGGACAAGAGATACACTATCAAACATTAAGAGGTTATCTTATTCGTCATTTTCAAAGTAAAAAGAAACACCCCAGAAAATCACATTATAAAAAAAATGAACAGGCCCTAGCGGTCTTTAAAAAAACTTTCTAATGTCTTAAAGCAATTAAGATTAAGTCTTAATAAAAACTACAAATCATTTAATCTTTATTTTCAAGATGAAAGTAGATTTGGTTTAATGACCCATGTAGGAACTGCGCTTACTGCTAAAGGTGTAAAACCCATAGTGAACTTTCAACAGGCTTTTAAAAATACTTACTTATACGGAAGCTATTCTCCAATAGATGCAAGTCATTTTACATGGGAAGTAGAAGGTGTTGATACCTTTATTTTTGAAGCCTATTTAAAAGCATTTTCCTAGTACAGACCTGAGGAATTAAAAATTGTGATTATTGATAACTCAGGTTTTCATTCTACTAAAAATATAGAAATTCCGGATAATATTAAACTTATTAGAATACCACCATATACCCCAGAATTAAATCCTTGTGAAAAAGTATGGCAATATTTACAAGAACGATTCAAAAATAAAACATTCGAAAATATAAAGGAACTTAAAAAATGGTTACACCAAATTGTTAAAGATGAAATTAACAACGAAAACATCATTAGCATTGTAAAATCAGAATTTTATATAAATCAATTTAAAGCGCATTTTAATTAATAATTGGTATAAATACTAAAATAAATTTAAAACAGTTAAACTTTATTTTTTAATAAACATTAGCGTTTTATTTATAACGTTGCTTTGTAATTTTAAAAAATACAAACCGTTTGCTAATTGAGATACCAATATTGAATTGTTACTAGATCTCAAGTCTAGCGATTAATAGTGTCACAAGATTCATCAAAGTGTCAAAACACCATTAAACCCACATTTTAAAGGACTTACAGTACAACATAAATTTATTGAATATCATTAGATATCAAAAAAAGTGTGACCTATGTGTTACCAATATTACTTATATTTGAAAAAAAAAATCAAACCATGAGTACTTTAAAAACTGTTCTACATCCAAAAAAAGATAAAAATGGAAATACTACTTTTAGATTAACTCTACGTCTAACTGTAAACCGAAAACGTTCTTACCTTCAATTGTCACCAAACATTGATCCTGAACATTGGGATGCCCATGCTGAAAAATTAAATTCAAAACATCCAAAACATAAACAGCTTAACCGTTTAATTAGGAAAAAGTTCAGTGAAGTAGAAGATTCTATTTTAGAACTGGAATCTTCTAATAAAAGCTATACAGCTATTCAAGTGATGAATGCCATCAAAAACAACAAGAAGAAACAAACTTTTTTTGAATTAGCTAAAGAACATGTAGAAGACTTAACCAAGTTGGAAAAATATAATAGGGCAATATCAGATCAAAGTAAAATTAATAGAATTAAAGAATTTACAAAAAACGAGAATTTATCATTTGAAGAAATTGATGAAAATTTTTTAAAAAAACTGAAAATTCACCTTGCTGGTACTGGGACTATTTCTGAAAGGTCCATAATGAATATTTACGTTTTAATACGATTACTATACAATGTTGCGATAAGGAAAAACTTAATAGATCAAAAATTCTACCCTTTTGGCAAGGGTAAAATAAAAATAAAACATCCTGAAACAATAAAGATTGGGCTTGATGAAATGGAAATTCGAAAAATTAAAAAATTGGATTTATCACAATATCCTGAAATTTCACAAGCAAGAGATGTTTTTTTGTTCTCTTTTTACCTTGCTGGCATTAGGGTAGGAGACGTTTTAAGTATGAGATGGGAAGATATTATAGATAACAGGGTATATTACAAAATGGGAAAAAACAACAAAACTGTATCTCTTAAACTTCCAGCTCAGATTACTGAAATATTATCACACTATGAAAAAGATAAAGTTTCTAACTCGGATTATATTTTTCCACATTTTAAAAATATATTAAAAAACAACTCTGGGAAAATTTTAAAAAAAGATTCTAAAGAAATTTCAAAGAAACTATACACAGCTACAAAAACCCAAACAAAGAAATTAAATAAAAATTTAAAAAAACTTGGTGTAATAGCTAAAATTGACAAAAAAATAACGAATCATATTGCTCGTCATTCTTTTGGAAACATAGCTGGTGATAAAATTTCACCTCAAATGCTTCAAAAGCTTTACCGTCATACCCACTTAAGTACAACTATAGGTTATCAAGGCAATTTCATTCATAAAAATGCAGATGATGCTTTAGATTCAATTATTTCCTTTTAGAAAATTAAACCCTAACCAATCATGTTTAATTTAGAACAAGTATCAACATCACTTATAGAAGCAAGAAAAAAAATACAAAAATTAGAAGATTGCAGAAATAAAGAATCTTTGGAGTTGTCATTATCAGACTTAGAATGCTTTTGGCAACTTAGTAAGATAGATAGTACTTCATTTGAAAAAAAATTGAGAAACATCTTATCTAGTTTAGATAAAAACTCATTTGACTTATACATTTCACTTTGTAAATCTGATATAGAAGTTTTCTTGAATTATTACGATAAAAATGGTGCAAATTTGGAGGCAATAGATAAAAAAACAATTGTAAAATCTAGCCTAACCTATGAAGAACATCAAAGTAATTCTGCAAAAAAATCACTAGAAAAAGCTTCTAAAAAATATTATGATGCCGAAAACCAATTAGAAGGAACCTGCTACCTAAATGAAAAAACTAACACTGAAATGATAGTTTTAAGAAAACTTGTAGAAGTAACTAAAAAAGAATACTTAGAGTTAAAAACAGATTATAGCAATAAATGTAATTATTTCCAATCAAAATATCACGAGTACATTCCGTTAACTTTTTTTAAGTTTAAAAAAATTCATAAAGAATTAACTGAATGTCTAAATTACATTAACTCTCTTCAAACAAAAAGAGATTCCCAAAACAGGAGTTCAACAGATGTTGTAAATTTTGAAATTGTAGGTATTACCCACAAAATATGTAGTCCCTATTTTTCACACGAAATAACTGAACAGAAATTAAGTGATTTTCTAAATCTTAAGGACAGCGTTGAAAAGTCATTTATAAAACATGGTCATAAAGAAAAATTCTTGACAGTAATAAAAAAGATATCTAAAATATTGAAAATAGATACACATGAAGTATGTAAATGGGAGAAAGACTTATTGGATGGTCTTTGTTTAAATTATAGTACATATAACAAAGGGAATTTATTAGAAAATGACACAGAAAACTTTATTAAAAAAGTAAATAAAGCGTTTTCAAACTTAAAAGCAGATGGAGATTAAATAAATAAACATTAGAAAACTCATAAGCTATTTAAATACATTTAATAAACTTGAGCGTTATCAAAAACAACTTTTTATAATAGCGACAAACAAAAAAACACAACCAACTAACATACAGTTACTTAAAAACAAAAAAAACTCTTATTCTGGACTTTGTCCGACATAATAACAAACTCATATTTGTAGTATTCGAATGCTAAACCACTGATCATGGTCAAGTTTAATTTAAATATTTACAATATGAATTTAGAAACATTAAAACAAAAACCACTCTTCCAAATGACAGGAGAAGAGTTTATATTTCTACAGAATAACCTTAACAACGAAGTACCTCAAAAAACTTTAGATTCTGAAAAAGGGAAAAAGTATGTTTATGGCATTAAAGGAATTGCTAAACTCATTAACGGCAGCACTTCCAAAGCAAATAGATTAAAAAAATCTGGAGTAATTGATAAGGCCATTATACAAAATGGTCGTAAAATTATTGTTGATGTAGAACTAGCATTAGAACTCCTAAAAGGCTGTAAATAAAAAATATCATGCTAACCGCATGATATTTTTTTAATTATTAACAAGAGTCAACAATTATATCCAAGATTCAAATATACAAAATCTGTTGACTATAAATTCATAAATTAATGAGAACTAATAGGCAAAACTCAATAGATATAAATATTAAAAAAAGTGATTATAAAAATATATTAACAGATAAAACTGCAAATGAATGGCTAAAAATTGGATCAAAAATACCAAACCCTAAACCTTTATTTGGTAGTATGTGGCATCAAGGAGAAGTTGGAATTTTGTTTTCTAACACAGGAAAAGGAAAATCCATTCTTGCTGTACAACTCGCCGATGCAATCTCAAAAGGAACTCCAATACTGGGAGAAAACACAGATAAATACAAGGTATTATATTTTGATTTTGAATTATCTACAAAGGCATTTCAAAAGCGTTACTCAAAAAGCAATTCAGAGCTTTATACATTCAGTAGTGATTTTATAAGAATAGAAATTGATAGAAGTAAAAACCTTGAAAGCAAAAGCTTGTCTTTTGAACAATTAATAATCAACTCCATAACAATTCAGGCTCTTAAAAACAACACGAATGTTCTCATAATAGATAATATCACATATTTAGCAGCATCAAATGAAAAAAGCCATGAAGCCCTAGAACTCATGAAGATAATTTTAAAATTATCTAGAGAGTATGGTATATCAATATTATTAATTGCACATACACCTAAACGTGATATTTATAGCCCTATTCAACTCGAAGATTTAGCAGGCTCAAAAGCTTTGTCAAATTTTGTTGACATATGCTTCTGTATAGGAGAATCTATAAAAGGAGATAATATTAGATATATCAAACAATTAAAAAATAGAAACTACCCAATTGAGTACGGGCAAGAAAATGTAATTAATTGTGAAATAGTAAAAGAAAATAGTTTTTTAAAATTTAATATGATTGGTTTTGGGACTGAAAAGGAACATTTACAAGCTGTAAAAGAAGATAAAAGACCATATGAAGCTTTTGAATTAAAAAATTCAGGAAAGACTAATGTGCAAATTGCTAAACTTATGGATGTAAATGAAAAAACAATTAGACGTTGGTTAAAAAAACTAGAAAATGGACATTAAGCGCCGATTAAAAAAAAACAAATAACTACCTAATAAACAAGGAGTTATTTAATATCAAATTAAATATTCGGCTCGGCATATAGGGATGCTAGCAATAAGCTCTAGAGAATATTAAGCCGAGCCGATTTCACTAACAAAAAACTACCCAAAAAAAATCAAAACACTAACAATCAGGTGTTTAATATTTTTTTTAAAATAAAAAAACATCGGCATAAGTGGACATTACACTAACTGATTAAAAAAAATAAACAACCAGTAGTTTAACTGCTGTTAAAAGAGAAAATATGAATTGTAAAACAGCAAAACAAATAGACCTAGCTCTTTACCTAAAAAAACAAGGTTTTAATGCAGGTAAAACCACGACAAATGAAGTTTGGTTTTATTCCCCTTTTAGAAGCAATGAAAAAACACCATCTTTTAAAGTTGATATCAATAAAAATATCTGGTATGACTTTGGCGAAGGAACTGGGGGCACCATCATTGATTTTTTAACTAAATACAGTAATTGTTCGATTAAAGAAGCCTTAGTCATTTTATCTAATGATGCTTTTTATTTTCACAAGCAAACAAAACAAATTAAGACTGAGTTAACACCAACCTATTCTATTAATAAAGTAACCGAATTAACAAATCAAAAGTTATTGGATTATTTAAGCCACAGGAAAATTAATTTACAATTTGCAAAACAATTTTGTTTTCAAGTTCATTACTCTTTTTCTAAAGGAAAAGAGTATTACGGAATTGGATTTATGAATAACAAAGGCGGTTTAGAAATAAGAAATCAATGCTTTAAAGGTTGTTTAGGAAAAAAAGAAATTACTACCATTAATAACAATTCTGATGTTGTTTCAATGTTTGAATCTTGGTCTGATTTTCTTTCTTATTTAACGTTAAAAAAAGACATACCAAAAGAAAATTTCATCATTCTAAACTCTACTTCTATGATAGATAAAGCCATTACTTTATTAGAAAATTACAAAGAAATAAAACTGCTTTTTGATAACGATGAAGCAGGAAATAGAGCTACAAATTTTATTAATGAAAACATTAAAAGTAAAACTACAGATAAAAGAAATCATTATAAAAATTACAATGACTTAAATGAATTTTTAGTCAATCAAAAATAAAGCGGTCTGCTTATAGCCAGTCGTGGTCTTAATTCCTGTTTAGTGCCTACTTCGTGCCCTAAAAAGAAATTAAAACCCGCTGGCTTATTCACAGAAAATGTTCATAAGAAATAAACAAAAGTAAAAATGAAATCAAATTCAAATAATAAAGTAAAAGTCGTTTTTTATCTTAATTCAGAGGATAAAGAATTTATAAAAAGCCAATGCCAAATATTACAAATTAAGCCTTCTTTTTTTATTAGAAATGCAGTTTTAGAAAAACTAAATAAACCTGTATTTACAAAAAAAGTACTTGATCTAGACACCAAAAAATATCAAGCTTTTTTAATTAGAATTGGAAACAATTTAAATCAAATTGCAAAGAAATTAAACTCAAACACTAAGTTTTTAATTATTGACCAACAAGCTGTTTTAGATGATATCGAAAACATTAAAAATCATATAATAGAAATAAACTCAAAATTATAAGGTCTCGCCATGGATAAGAACAACAAAGCGCTCTTTGTTTTAATGCAAAATGTAGTAGATAAACTAGACGCTATTTCTAAAGACGTAAATAATAAAGAGGCAGTAAGTTTAGATCATGTTCTTTTAAAAGAAAACAACGAACTTAAAAAGTTTATTAATATCGTTATTAAAAATCAATCTGTACTTGAGCAGAAAACGTTAAGCTCAAAAAAAGAAATTATTAAATACATGCATGTAAATACAAAAACACCTAGTGTTAATAATTATAACCAGTATAGTTTATTGGGAAATGTGTTTCGCTTTAAACCATGGGTTGTAGGAGCTTTTATATTTACTTTGGTAACAGCCTGGAGTGCTATAAAATATTTACCATCCTATTTTAAGCAAAATAGTTTATTAAGCAAAGAGAAAGCGGAATATGAGCTATTTTATAATTATGTATATCTAAACGAGTTGAAAAACAATAAAACAAACATGGCTTCCAACATATTAAAAAAACTTCAGCAAAAGGACAGTTTATTTATGCAGGAGTATCATTCGCTTTTAAAGGCTTATAAACGAGACGCAAGAAAGCAAAGCTTAAAGGAAGAATTAAATTCTTTAGATAATCATGATCGCTAAACTGGAACCGATATCTTATTTACGAAACGCACTAGCGTATTGCGAACGTGGCGGAGAGCTAATAGCTTCAAATAGATGTATTGGAAATAGTGCTCAAATTAATTCTCAAATGGAACAGAATAATATGTTAAACGATAGATGCATAAAAAACACATTTCATATAAAAATTAGAATTGCACCTGAAGATAAAGGAAAGTTAAACACACAAAATTGGATAGACATTTCTAGTAGCTACGCTAAAAAAATAGGGTTTAAAAATAATCCTTACGCCGTTTATATACATGAAGAAAACACAAATAAAGAGCACATACATATTATTGCTTCTCGCATTAAACTTAACAACTTAGCAGTAAACGATAGTTATACGCATTACAAGAACATGGACTTTTGCCGCGAGGTAGAAAAAACATATAAACTAAGACAGGTAAAACGTGTTCTAGAAGCTGTAAAGCAGCAAGAAGTATTTATTAAAAACGATGTAAGAATTATACCTTTAGAGGCTAAAATTGCTTCTGCCATTAAGCAGTCTGATTCTTTTGAGGATTTTGAGTTTCACTTAAAAAACATGGGAGTTAAAACAAAAAAAGGAAGAGGAATAAGTTTTATAGATGAAAAAGGTGTTTATATAAAAGGGTCTTCTATTAATCGAAAATACTCTTTAAAAGGTATTGAAAAATTATTGTCTTATAAAGAGCAAGAAAAACAATACAAATTTAAACAAAAAGCTTAAAACGGAAACTAAAGGTACTACCCTATAAACTATGTAAGTTTTAAAAAAGCTCAGGATTAAATTCAATCCTGAGCTTTTAAATTTTTACAAACTTATGAAATCATAAGACATTTTAGATAAAGAAATTACGCAGAACTTTTTATACCGTATCACCCTTATGTATTAAGCAATATATTGGTCATTGGTATACTTAATATATTGTACAAATTAAAGGTAAGCTTTTGTTGAAGCTAAAACAATTTTTGACTTTATTCATAAACCTTATTCGTTCAATACGAAATTTACTTTGCTCTTCTATCTATATAAGTATCTAATATTTAAACATTTATTGTTTATTGCCAAAAAAATGATTCTATTAATTAGCTTGGTTAAATTCTTCTACTATTTCAAAAATTTTGTCGGCTTGTTGCTCATTGAAAACCCCATCAATACCCATAGTATGGTAATTTTTAAAAGGAACCTCGTATAACTTGCTGGGTTCTATTTTCCCGTTTGTAGATAAGAACTTTTTAATGGTATCTAAAAATTGAATTTGAACGGCATTTAATTGATAGTCATTAATAAATTTAGAAAAAGCAGCATCTACTTTTTCTGGATCTAACCCCATTAGAGATATAATAAACTTCAATAAACTAAATTGTGACCCTAATTCTTTTTCAATTGTTTGCTTATCAATTCCGCCTTTAAAAAGCATTTGCTCTAGAGACCTGAGCTCTTCTGTAGTAATTGTTTCTCCTTTACGTATCCGAGAAATAGTAATATGGTTTTCGTTGTCTCGAATTAATTGTTCTAAACGATGCACATTGTTTTGAAACGGACTGGGTGTATAGTTTACTTCAACATCGTTTAAAAACCCACCTTCTTTTATTTTGTCTTCTAAAATATAATCTTGAAAATCGGTGGTAACGTAACGTTGATCTGACGGTTCGATATATTTAACTAACTCACGAACTCCTTTTCTTAGTTTTTCAAGATGTGCAATACCTTCATTTTTCCAAAAGGCTTCTTCTAACGGAAGTTTTACAAGTGATTCCGCATTTATTACATCAGGAATTGTTGTTTTTTTCAATATCTTTTTAGAAGTTTTAGCTACCTTAGAAATAGGAATAATAAAGCTATTTACGTACGCTTCGGTATTAGGCGTTTCCAACCTTTTAGTCATTAATGTAAATAGCAATTTGTCGTAATAACGTGCTAAATCAGTATCTCCTTTTACAGGTTTTACCAACGGGGCTAGTTCTTCTTCTATGCGTTTTACATCGCGTTTGGATAAATGATTCCACAATGCTCTGTTGTCATTTCCAAATTCGTGAACAACCTCTAGCTTCATTTTTACATCAAAGCGGTCGGTATCCAGTACAGCTATATCCTTATGTAAGCCATCGAACAATTCGGTTTTAAACAATTGTAAGTCTTCGTTTTCTAAAAACTGATTACTTTTTAAGTACTCCGCTAACCTCAGGCGAACGCTAAACAGTTGTTCGGTTAAACTTTTTTGGGTGGTGGTTTGTATTCCATTTGGGTTTTCGTCAAAAAACTCAAAATTTCCGCACAAATCAAAAATTAGATATTGTTTTTTGTCTTGGCCTACACCAAATAAGTCTGGTCTTAACCTAGAACCACGACCAATCATTTGCCAAAATTTAGCATAGGATTTTACAGGTTTATAAAACACTAAGTTTACACAACTTGGTGCATCTATACCGGTATCCATCATATCTACCGAAATAGCTATTTGCGGTAGTTGCTCTTTATCTTCATTACAAAAACGACGAATAAACTCTTGCGATTTTGGTACGCCATGGGTTATTATTTTTACATAATCGTTTCCAAAAAGCTCTTTATCCAGTTCCATAAACGTTTCTTTAAGGAAGTCAGCGTGCTTTTGATTTTTTGCAAAAATGATGGTTTTCCCCAATTCATCACCGCCTCGTTTTTTTATACCATTTTTTAAAATGTATTGAAGGGTTTTAATTGCGGTATCTTTATTAAAAAGCCATTTATTTAGCTCGCTAGACGTTATAATTTCACTCCCTAAAGCTTCTTCACCATCTAGTATTTCGTCTTCAAAAACATCTTTTTCTTCGGCGCTAAGCTCACTATATTTTATACCTTCATTTAAAAACTTGGTAGGCAACGCTATGGATTTATAAGGTGTTAAGTGCCCATTAGCCACTGCTTCCTCAAAGGTATAAGCATCGGTGGGTGATTTATCGGGCAATCCAAATATTTGATAGGTGTTTCTATCAATCCAATCTATAGGCGTAGCGGTTAACCCTAAAAACAAAGCATCAAAGTAATTAAAAATGGCTTGATACTTTTTATAAATAGAACGGTGGGCTTCATCAACAATAATTAAGTCGAAGTGCCCAACGCCATAGAAACGCGCCTCGTTGTTTTTGCTACGATCTATTAACCCCATCATGGTTTGGTAGGTAGAAAACGCAACACGTGCATCGGGGTTGTCTTTTTCGTCCAATAAATTTACGCAGCTATGCTCTGGCAAATGCTTGGTAAAGTTGCTTTTGGCTTGCACTACTAAGCTGGTACGATCGGCTAAAAATAAAATGCGTTTTGCCCAATTACACGCTAACATTAGTTTAGAAAAAGCAATGGAGGTTCTGGTTTTTCCGGTTCCTGTAGCTAGTACCAATAAGGCCCCTCGGTTGGTTCCTATAAGTTTACCCTTATTTTTTCCGTTGCTTTTATTGGTCCCAGCAAAATGCTCGGCAATACTTTTTATGGAGCGCATTTGGTAAGAGCGTCCCGCTATTTCGGTATCTATGGGTGCGGTTCTAATATCTTTTCTTTGTGTACGACGAAACATGACTGTTTGCAGCTCGGCTTTGGTGTAAAATCCGTGTACTACGCGCGATTGTTTGTAAAATTGATCGTCCCACAAATAGGTTTCGTACCCGTTGCTGTAATACATTACGGGCCTACGACCGTGCATTTTTTCTAAACAGTCGGCATACAGTTGCGCTTGGTTTTCGCCTTTTGTGGCATTTT
>CALGNX010000008.1 GCA_937958265.1 uncultured Algibacter sp.
AGACATAGAAGCTTTACTAACTTCTTATCAAATATCGTGGCAGGTCTTATTGCTTATAGCTTTTTGCCTAAAAAACCATCTATAAAATATCGAACCGTTAATAAAAACCAACTTACTTTGTATTAATCGAACTCAGGTTAATACAAAATGGATTACAAAAATTACCATCAAAGAAAAACCCTTATGTTATGCATTGCGTTGAAATGATAAAAGCAACTTTTAACAAAAAAAACTACTGTATACCGACACAAAACTTCACCTACGTTAAAAGATATACTAATGGAACTGCTTAAACTAATTAATACTATTGAAAACTGCCAACTATTTGAAAGTAGCTCTTAAAACAATAATTTAGATTTTTTTTAGAGAAGAAAAAACTGTGCTTTTATAGCGTTTAAATTTTTTTTGGGAGTTGGTGCAAATGAACTTTAAGGTACACTAATCTAATTCTCTTAATAAATGAGAATTACGTGTTTTTTTTGAAGCATAATGCTGTTTTCGCGAAATACCGCATTATCTATCAAGATATCATTCACACCTCTGCGTATAAATAACGACAACATAACAGCTTAAAGCAACGAACGTGTATTTTTATTGGGATATAAAACAAAGTCGTTAAGTTCGGTAGCTGCCTTACAGGATAATAAACCTGCATTTTAGCATAACGAACTAACGACTAGTTTGAATATTGTTTTACATTACCGACTATTCAATTAAAAAGGTGTTTTACTCTTATGGTGAAATAAATACGGCACACTTTTAATAATGACATAAACAAGTAAAACAAATTTAATTATTTAACCAATATTTTTTTGTACTCCGTTTTGTTTGAAGATTTCACTTTAAGAACATATAAACCAGAATTTAAGTTCAATTTGTTTAACTTAATAACTCGACTTGACGCAGTTTGAACATGTATACTTTTACCCGTTACAGTAAATAACTCCAATGTTAATACTGTAGCTTTGGTATTTACTATATTAATATCCCCATTAATTGATGGATTAGGATATACCTTAAAAGATTCAACTGAATTTTTATTAGCCTTATTTAGCGATAATGTTGGGGTAAAACCTATGCGAGTTTTAGAAACTTTAAAATCATCAAAATAAGCATAGTTATCCTGTGTTGGTTCGTGTAACTCGTTACCCCCAAAAAAGGTAGAGAAAAACATTTCTGTAATTCCAACTCTAGCATTGTCTCTAAAGGGCACATCATCATAGCGGCTTATAAACTCACCATCCAACCAAGCTTCCATGATACCATTATTTATGCCCGGTGTATTCATTTTATAATGCAACTCTATATGGTACCACTGTTCCTTTTTCGATTCGAACGTTCTTGGCCAATCGAACTGCTTTTGGTTTGTAAGCGGTTGTTTTAAATAAAACTGTAACCTACCCCCTTCACGCCACATGAGTTTGCCACTCCACTCCGTACTATTATTAGAATCGTTATATTCTATACCACCACCAAAACCAGGTAGTTTACCAATTTTATCAAGACCAAAATTTTCGCCAAATTTAACATAATAGCTCATATACAGTTCATTGTACACACCACCTAAATTGGTTTTCCATTGCGCGCCATTCGCTTTACTGTCATGCGTATTAACAGGGTATTTAACTTTTAAGCAACGATCTTGTGCCAAGCCTGTTGCGCCATACTTTACAATTGTAACACGATTTTCGCCTACACCTCTTCTTGCAAAACCGTTACCACTAGTAGTATTCCACTCAGGTATTAACTCTTCTCTCGTATACACACCCAATTGGGCCTCATCTACAGAATTTTCAAAAAGCATTTGAGCATTAATACTTGTACTAAGTACCATACAAATAATTAAAAAATATTGAGTAATGTTATTTTTCATAGGTTTATTTTTAGTTTAATGTTAATATAGTCTGTTTTTTTTAAAAATGTTTAATATATTTCATGTTTTAGCCTAAATGCAACTTTAAACAACCTAAAACACTGTATATCTTATAATTACACTTTAATATCATTGCATCTTATGTACTGTACTGCTCTAATTAGTAATGAAATTACTTAACCAATATTTTTTTATACTCGGTTTTATTCGCAGATTTTATCTTTAACACATACAAACCAGCCTTTAAATTAAACTTACTTAGTTTAATAACACGGCTTGCTGCGGTTTGCACATGTATACTTTTGCCCGTTACTGTAAACAATTCCAACGTTAATGTCGTAGATTTGGCATTTAGTATATTAATATTACCGTTAACTGATGGATTAGGATATATTTTAAAAGCTTCGCTTGAATTACGACTAGAGTCGTTAATAGATAGTGTTGGAGTAAAACCTATACGGCTTTTAGAAATTTTAAAATCATCAAAATAAGCATAGTTATCTCGTGTTGGTTCGTGTATAGCGTTACCTCCAAAAAAGGTAGAGAAAAACATTTCTGTAATACCAACTTTTGGGTTGTTTCTAAAAAGGATATCATCATACCGGCTAATAAATTCACCATCTAGCCAAGCCTCCATAACGCCATTTTTCACACCTGGCGTATTCATTATATAATGCAATTCTATATGGTACCACTGCTCCTTTTTTGATATATGGGTTCTTGGCCAATCGAATTGATTTTCGGTTGTAATGGGCTGGTTTAAATAAAATTGTAACCTACCACCTTCGCGCCACATAAGCCTACCTGTCCATTCTGTGTTGCTATTTTTGTCGTTATACACTAAACCCCCAGCAAATCCCGGTAGCTTACCAATTTTATCAAGACCGAAATTAGCTCCAAATTTAACATAATAGCTCATATATAGCTCATTATAAACACCATCCAGATTAGTTCTCCATTGCGCGCCATTATTTTTACTATCGTGTGTATTAACAGGGTACTTAACTTTTAAGCAGCGATCTTCTTTTAATCCTGTTACGCCGTACTCCACAATTGCAACACGGTTTTCGCCTACGCCTCTTTTTGCAAAACCATTACCAAAAGTAGTCTTCCACTCTGGCAACAATTGCTCTCTGGTATAAATACCTAATAATGCACTATCTACAGAGTTTTCAAAAAGCATTTGCGCGTAAACACCGCCATTTATCATTAAAAATAAAAGAAACAAGTATTGTGTAATGTTATTTTTCATGACTTTGGCTTTAATTCATCTTTAATATATACTATTTTTCTTTCGAAATAATATTAAACCTACCTTTTTAGCTCAAATACAACTTTTACAAGATAAAAGGATAGTTTTCTTTTAACTGAAACAAAAAGCAATACTTAACACAGGGGCTTTTATTTTTTTTTTTAAAAGTTATTTTAAAAAAAATAGTTTACAAAATATAAAAAAAAGCCTTAATCTTCATTATAAATAACATTACCTCTTCTACTAAATTATCCCTATAAAACTAAAGTAAAAACCTAGGTGATTTCGTTGTTATCAACTTCATACCAAAATAATATTCTCTTCATAAGCTTACATAATCAATAAACCACAAAAAGCGCTTTATAAACAGACTAAATTTATTTATCTGTAATTATATCATCTGTAAGTTTTGAAATAGTTTTAAATGAAACTAATTTTATGCCAAATTCCGAAAATTCTGGAGTACTATCAACAACTACACAGCCAAAGGGTGATTTAAGATTTCAGCTTAAATTACAACCCAAACTTTTGTTTTAACTCAAAAAGCAATAATAATGGCAAACTATATTGTTTCTATAGGCTTTTTTGATGCTACAAAAAATAGACCTTAATTTTATTAATATATGGGGTTACGTATATTATTTATCACCTAGTGCATTTTTAGTTATGTAAGCACGCCAGCCAATAATTAGAATCTGCATTTTTGTAGCGTTAGATAAATTCAATTGTTTTTTTGAATAACTAGGTAGTATCGCTTTATTAATTTTTGCTAAAATTTTAAAGAGCTGTTTTTTCACTTTTTCTATTTTTAGTTGCAAAAATACTTAAAAGATACAACTACACATTTTTACCTGTATTTTTAAAAAATACCCATTCCAATTAATGCTAATTTTATAACAGGAGTGCAATTAACAAATAAGACTATTTGAAAACTGCAAATCGTAAAATCTTATATTATATTTGCAAAAATTTTTTTATGAGTATTATTTGGGTCTTTCTAGGTTTTGTTTTGTTAGTTGTTGGAGGCGAATTTTTAGTACGCTCATCTGTTGCCTTATCTTTTAAATTTAATATTTCTAAAATGGTTATTGGAATGACAGTGGTTTCCTTTGCAACCTCTGCACCAGAACTATTAGTAAGCTTACAAGCAGCACTTTCTGGATCTCCTGCCATAGCTATAAACAATGTTGTAGGCTCTAACATTGCAAACATTGCATTAGTTTTAGGAGTAACCGCCATGGTTGGTGCTATTGCGGTAGATCAATCATTCTACAAATTGAATTGGCCGGTTTTGATGTTTTTTTCAATACTATTATATTTCTTTTTAAAAAACGATAATATATTAAACGCTATTGAAGGTGCTATTTTATTTATTGGTCTAATTATATTTTTAATATATCTAATTAAAACAACAAAAAATGATACCGTTGTAGAAGATGTGGATGATACACTCTCCAAGGTTTCCAATTTTAAAATTAGTTTATGGTTGTTAGTTGGCGCTGCTTCACTTTACTTTGGCAGCGAATGGCTTGTTATTGGAGCTAAAGATATAGCAACCTCAGTAGGTGTTAGTGAGGCGGTTATTGGGGTATCGTTAATAGCAATTGGCACAAGTGTACCAGAACTTGCAGCATCCATTATTGCAGCTGCAAAGCAAGAAAAGGCTATCTCCTTGGGTAATTTAATAGGTTCCAATATTTTTAATATCGCTTCTGTTCTTGGTCTTACAGCAATAATTAAGCCCATTCCTGTAACCGAGCCTCAAATATTATCGAGTGATATATTTTGGATGCTAGGTTTCTCTGCAATTTTAATTCCACTTATTTTTATTCCAAAACGATTACAAATAAGCAGACTAAAAGGTTTCTTTTTAGTTATTGGCTATGGTGTGTTTATGTTTTTAGTGTTTACACGTGGGTAAAACAACTTAAAGCGATTTAATTGGTAAAAAAAAAGCAAAAGCACATTAGTAATGCATCCCCTATAAAAATGACGAAAACAAACAAAATATTAAATTAAAATTACAGTAAATTTTCAAGGGCTAAATACAAACAATTAAACTCAAAATAAAACCCTTTATCCACTATTCGTTTTGAGCTTACACGCTGACTTTCAAACAGAATAATATGCATTTCCCCTAAAACCAACTTCATTGCAAACTTTGGTATATTAGGCATAAACAAGGGTTTTTTCAATACCGTTGCAGCGGTTTTTGTTAGCTCATTATTAGATACAGGATTTGGTGCTACTCCATTAAAAACACCTTCTATTTTATTTTGTAGCACGAAAACAAACATATTTCCCAAATCGCGAATATGTATCCAAGATTGCCATTGCTCACCTGTACCAAACGCAGACCCCAAACCAAGTTTTATAGGCTTTATAATCTCTTTTAAAGCCCCGCCTTTATCAGATAAAACTAAACCTATTCTAATTTTTGAAACTGCGATATTCAAAGTTTCAAATTGATCGACCGCTTGTTCCCAAACCGAAACAACTTGACCTAAAAAAGACCCATTTATTTCATTGTGTTCTTGATCATAATAATTTGTTACAGAATCCGGATAAACCCCTATAGCACTTGCAGAAATTACATGTTTTACAGTATGTGTAATACCCTTTAAAGCTTGAATAAGCAACGCTGTTGTTTGCGTTCGGCTTGCTATTATTTCTTTCTTATAACTAGCTGTCCAACGGTTAGAGACTGTTGCTCCTGCCAAATGTATAATAGCTACAACATCTTTAAAACATTTTACATCAATCTGGTTATTTGTAGGATCCCAAAAAAATCCTTTATAATCTTCATTTATTTTAATTTTGGATTTACTTGTTGTTAAATAGTTAACCGAAATGTTTTTCTTATGACAAATTTGAACAATTTCTTGCCCTATTAAACCTGTAGCTCCTGTAATTAAAACACGCATTTTCTTTTTTCCTTAAAAATACAACATACCCAAGGGTTTTACTAGTGTTTTATACTAGGTTTAACAAAAAGATGTAAGAATATTATTTTAACAAATTATAATTCTGTGTGCTAGCTTAAGATACTGCAACCCCTTAGTTTGATGTATATATGTTTAATTAAAAAAATAAAACATTAATACTATCTTAATTTAGTTATTATTAAAATAAATATGCTTGCTCTTAGTGAGCAAAAAAAGTTTAAAAAAAATCGCAACACGCCTCAAAAAAGCCAATATTTAATAGCCACTAAATTTATATCTTAAAAATATTAAAGCCACAGTTAAAACTAGTACATTTTATTTGGTCGCCCTAAGCATTTCTCTTTTTCCTGGAGGCCCTGGCAGCCTTTCTACAACAAAACCTACAGCTTGCATGGCTCTGCGAACACTACCTTTTGCAGAATAAGTAACTAAAACACCTTTAGGTTTCAATGCTTTGTACATAAGTATAAATATCGATTCGGTCCATAATTCTGGCTGTACTCTAGCTCCAAAAGCATCGAAGTAAATTATGTTATACAAACTATCATCATTAATTTCTGAAAAGCCTTTTTCTTGTTTTGTTAAATTAAAAGAGTCCGTTATTTTACATTTCTCTTCCCAAGGTGTAGCGTGTAGTTTTTTAAAAAGCACATCACTGTTTTGCGACTTTAAGATTGAACTATAATTTAACACTTCCAGTTCTTCTTGTAAAACAGGGTATGCCTCCACTCCGTTATAATCAATATTTAAATTCAGTTTTATGGCCTCAATTAATGTTATAAAAGCATTTAATCCTGTTCCAAAACCAATCTCTAAAATAGCAATATCATCCGGTAAAACACTATCTTGGGCCAAACCACAAAAATGATGTAAACCATGCTTTAAAAAAACGTGGTACGCCTCTTGAACAGCTCCATGCTTTGAATGATACTGCTCATTCCACTCCGGAATATGAATGGTTGATGAACCATCTGCTGTGATAATAATTTCGCGTTTCATGTATTAAATTTTAAGTATTTTAGTATTAAAAAATTTTAATATCAAAAAGACTTGTTGTTTTGTTTATGCTTAATTTCCTGTAATTAATACTTCTTTTATCCATTGCTAAATAAACTTATAAATTATGTTTCAATATTAATGTACTACCAGATAAAGGTTACCTAGCCTTCTTTTATCCAAAGAAAAACAACACTTTACAAGTAGGGACTAAAAAAAACATGTCTTAATTAAAATCGATATTAAACTAAAAAATATTAATCCAAGTTAAGTTTTAAATTTAAATCAAAGTCCTTACCCATTGTTTTTATTATATTTATTTATTAACTGACACGTTTACAAACACTTAACAGATGTTTCAAGTACTGTTTTTTTTAATCTTAGTGGATTTATAACAATATACAGCTTTTTTAAAAACGTTTTTCTTTAAATTTGTATTTCAATAATAAATAGAATTATGAATACTATAATCAACGATGTTGAAATAATAAAAGCGGAAACATCGAAAATTAACGACGTAGATTTTGATAATTTAAAGTTTGGACATGTTTTTTCCGATCACATGTTAGAGTGTAATTTTATTAACGGTAAATGGGAAGCTCCACAAGTAAAACCTTACCAACCTATTGTCTTAGATCCTTCTGCAAAAATATTTCACTATGGCCAATCTATCTTTGAAGGTATGAAGGCTTATAAAGATGAAAATGATAACGTACTATTATTTCGTCCTTTAGATAATTTTAAGCGATTAAACATTTCGGCTAAACGATTAGCTATACCCGAAGTTCCTGAAGATTATTTTATGAATGGCCTTAAAGCCTTGTTAGAAGTGGACAAAGATTGGATTCCTAAAAACGAAGGAAGTTCTTTGTACATCAGGCCATTTATATTAGCATCTGGAAATGGCTTTCATGCCTCTCCTGCAGATGCCTATAAATTTATTATTTGTACGGCGCCTTCAGGTGCTTATTTCGCTGGTGAAATAAAAGTTTTAATTGAAGAAAAATATTCACGTTCTGCTAATGGAGGTGTTGGCTTTGCTAAAGCCGGTGGCAACTATGCTGGGCAATTTTACCCAACACAATTAGCCATTGAAAAAGGCTACCAGCAGGTTATTTGGACAGATGATAATACGCACGAGTATATTGAAGAGGCTGGTGCAATGAATATTTTTGTACGTATTAACGATACCTTAATTACGGGACCAACTAGCGATAGAATTCTGGATGGCATTACACGTAAAAGTATCATTGAACTAGCAAAAGCTGAAGGTATACCTGTAGAAGTTAGAAAAATATCTGTTTTGGAAGTCGTAGAGGCCGCTAAAAACGGAACATTAAAAGAGATGTTTGGAGCAGGTACTGCTGCAGTAATATCACCAATTGCAGGTTTTGGATACCAAGATACAGATTACGAATTGCCTAAACTTGATGAAACGTATGCTAGTTTCTTAAAAAAGCGTATTACAGATATACAAACAAATAAAACAGCTGATCCTTTTGGATGGCGGTATAGTGTAAAATAAATAATTACAAACTCAGACTTGTTTTAAAAAACAAGTCTGAGTTTTTTTAAAAACAACTTAGTCTTAAATTATTTATTCAAAACACCTGCAATATTAGGCTTAAAATAATTAGGCCCCTTTAAAACTTTACCGTCTTCCCTATAAATAGGTTGCCCATCGCTGCCCAACTTACTCATATTACTACGTTGTATTTCCTCAAATACTTCTTCTATTTTATCCTGCATACCGTGCTCAATAATTGTACCGCACAAAATATATAACATATCGCCTAAAGCATCTGCTACCTCAACTAAATCGTTAGCCTTTGCAGCTTCCATATATTCCGCATTCTCCTCGTTCATTAAATTAAAACGCAGCATCTTTTTAGCTTCTCCTAAATCTGCTTTTGGTGTTTCTCTATACCCTATTTTAAAAGCTGTATGAAATGCTTTTACAGCCTCAATTTTATTTTTCATAATTACTGATTTTTTTATTTACCTAAAGAAGAAAATCTTTTCAAATTTTATAAATTTGCATAAAAGTAGTTATATGTTTAGTAAGGGTCAAATCATTTTCGGAATTATATTCTTTATCGCTTTTTCTATAGTAATTACTTACGCATACCGTAAAGACTTAAAACTACATAAACACTTTTACAAAGGTAGCATTTGGGTATTGGTTGCCTTTATTGCCTTCATTATGTTTATTGCAGCTATAAAATTCTTCTTCAAATAAACAATAAAGCAGCTGCTATATTTCCTCAAAATTACTCCACGTTACACCTTTTCAAAAAAAAAAATAAAAAAACACGCAACCTTTTAACAACTCATGCATCTTTTTAGTAAATAAACTAAATAACCATGAATTTTATATTAATTATTAGTATTCTACTCATTATAAATGCGATATTATTAATTTTTAGTGTTAATAAGAAAACAGAGCCTTGATTAAATTTTTTATAAAATTTACAAATGTAAATACAACCAAAAAGTTTACCTCTGTAAAACAACATTGAGAAATAAATATTTTATCGCAATATTAAAATAATACAGCTTATTAAGGCACAATCGAGTTATTTTAAGATTTAAAAATCGTTATATTTGATTATTAAATTCTAGTAAAGTACCGCAATGAAAGCTTTAAAATATCTTCTCTTTCTATTCCTCATTCTAATTATTGGTTTTTCAATTTACATTGCAATACAACCTAATACATTTGAAATTAGTAAAACCAAAACAATAAAAGCTCCTGCTCCCGTAATTTATAATAATGTAATTAATTTTAAAACCTGGAAAAATTGGTGGTCTACTAGCTATATAGGTTTAAGCCCTGAAACCAAAATTACACTATCAAAACAAACGAAAGACATTGGTGCGTTATATTCTTGGAACACACCAAACGGCACAGGAATAATAGAAACAATTAAAACTCTACCCAATAATTTAATAGTACAAAAAATACAATTTACAAATAAACCAACAATGCTTATTAAATGGCAATTTAAAACAAATGACAACGGTACAACAAATGTAACATACTCGATTTCTAGTAAAAATCTACCTTTTAAATTTAAGGCCTTTAATATTTTTAAAAACAGTATTGAAAACCAAATATTACCTAGTATTGAGAATAGCTTAAACCAACTAGAACATACTACAACTCAAAGTATGGCTGTTTATTCCATTAAAATTTACGGAGAAACGCAGTACGGTGGCGGTTTTTATATGTATAACACAACTACTAGCACAGTAGATAATCGCTCTAATAAAAAGAAGAAACAGTTTTATAATGTTAGGAATTATATGAACGAAAATAATATTTATGCTAACGGAAGCCCTTTTACTATATATAACGAATTAAATATAGATAAGGATAGCATAATTATGAGCCAAGCCATACCGATTAGAGATAAAATAGAAACAAATACACAAATAATTGAAGCAGACGAGGTGTTATGTGGCTATATTCCTAAAACAAAAGCTATTAAATTAATTTTGAAAGGCAACTACAGTAACCTCCCAGAAGCTTGGAAGGCAGCAAAAACTTATATTACCACTAATAATTTTACACAAACGGATTTATACCCTTTTGAAATTTATAGTAACGACCCCAATAGCTTACCAAATCCAGCAGACTGGATTACTGAAATTTATATTCCTATAAAGTAAGCTATGAAAAATTTAATATTAGTTTTTTTGGGTGGCGGTTTTGGTAGTACTTTAAGATATCTACTAGGTAAGTACTTAAATAATACGAATACAACCATTCCTTACGGTACCCTTACTGCAAACATCCTGGGGAGTTTAATAATTGGTATAATACTGGGCTTAGCTACTAAAAACAATACACTTTCACAAAGCCATACCATATTATTAGCAACTGGATTTTGCGGTGGCTTTACCACGTTTTCATCTTTTGCTTACGAGAACCATTTATTTTTAAAATCTGGCGATTTTTTAAGTTTTGCAGCATATACTATCGCTAGTTTTGTATTTGGGTTTTTAGCTGTATTTACAGGAATTTATTTAGCTAAATAATTTATTTATCAAAATTCTTAACACCTGCCTCTACTCTAACATTTAAAAAATTTACTCTAGGTACTATTGGGCAAGAATACTTAGGGTTATAAGCGCAATAAGGATTATAGGCCTTATTAAAATCGATAAACATAACGTTTCCTGTTACTATTTCTGCATCAATATAACGACCACCACCATAGGTTTCAAAACCATTAGTTTTATCTAAAAAAGGCAAAAATAAATAATTTTCAAATCCTTCCTCTTGCATTAACGCCTTGCCTTGATAAACATTTAAATTAAAGGTAGTTCCCTTTAACTCGAAAGTTAACACTCCATAAATACGCTCTTCGGAAACTCTATCTGTGGTTGTTTTCATGCTAAACCAATCCGTATTTGGGGTTCGCTTTAAAAAGGCTTTTACAATGTATGCGGAGTCGAAATCGAAAAAATTTAAACCTTCAAAATGTTTTCTATCTTTTTCCTTTAATGGCGATTTACTGGCATCCTTAAAATCGGCATTCATATTTTTTTGGAATTCGGTTTCACCTTTTAAAGCTCGTTTTTTTTTAACACAACTAAAAAAGCATGTAGAAATTAAGAATAAAATAATAACATGTTTCATCATAATTTAAGCTTAATCTTTAGTTTATAAATTAATACTATTTAAAATAGGTTTATCTGGCCTGTAATAATCTTTAATTTGGTGCTTTAAAAGCAAACAGAAAAACTTTAGGGTTACACATTTCAAAAATACTAATTAAACCTTGACAGATAAAATTAAGCTTTAATATATTGCTATTTGTCACAAAAATAACGGCTGTGTTTTGTATTTTTAAATGCGCTAAAAAAATTTATAAATTAGAAAGCAAACACTACTAAAAAAATGAGAGATGTTATTATTATTGGAGGCGGCCCTATAGGTATTGCTTGTGCTTTAGCATGTAAAAAACGAAATTGGAACTATCTTGTTATTGAAAAAGGCGCCTTAACAAACGCTATTTATAATTACCCGAAAAACATGACCTTTTTCTCAACTTCTGAAAAATTGGAGGTTGATAACGTTCCTTTTATAAGTAAAAACCCGAAACCTAGTAGAGATGAAGCCCTAGAGTATTACAGGCGTGTAGCTACATCAAATAAAATACAAATAAATTTATTTGAAACTGTTAAAAACATTACAAACAACAAGTCTTATTTTGAACTAGAGACTAATAAAAATAAACACGAAACTAAGCATATTATTTTAGCTACTGGGTTTTATGACATTCCAAATTTATTAAATGTACCTGGCGAAAATTTGCCTAAAGTTACACATTATTATAAGGAAGCTCACCCCTATGCCATGCAGAATGTTGTAGTGGTTGGCGCAAGCAACTCATCTGTAGATGCTGCTTTGGAAATTTACAGAAAAGGTGGTAACGTACACATGATTATTCGTAGCCCAGAAATAGGTAAACGTGTAAAATATTGGGTTAGGCCAGATATTATTAATCGTATTGAAGAAGGTAGTATTAAAGCCCATTTCAACTCTGAAATTACAGAAATAAAAAAACATTCTGTAACATTTAAAACACCGCATGGAAGCGAATCCATGGCAAATGATTTTATTGTTGCACTTACAGGCTATAAACCCGATTTTAATTTGTTAAACCAATTAGGCATTGTGCTTTCTAACGATAATAGAAAAATACCAATTTATAACCCCAACACTATGGAGAGTAATATTAAAGGTGTTTATCTAGCCGGTGTTATTTGTGGAGGCATGGAAACCCATAAGTGGTTTATAGAAAACAGCAGAATTCATGCAGAATTAATCGCTAACCATTTGGATAAAATCTTAAAGGCATGATAGCATGCCTCACATAAAATAAGTTAATAATTATGCGAGCTATTTTTTTTAAAATTACTAAATAATCTTGGGTTAGTGTTTAAGTTTTAAGGCAAATAATAGCATAAAAATAAACAACACCAACAACACATATTCGTAAATCGCACAATCGCCATCTCATCTTTAATTTTCATTTTGCGTTAAGGATTGAACGGTTTGTTTAAGCTCCCCGACTTTTTTGGAGGGAGCGCGTAGTGAAAGCCTGACCCTTTTCGGGTAACGCCCTAATTATAAAATTAATAGCATCGATAAATTAAAATACCAAAAATAAAAAATACTTTCACCTTTATACTTTCTCAGATTTTCCAAGTATACATCTAATATTTTAATCTACTATATTTAAAAAGTATAGGTAAACTAATATGTTTTTATTTAGCATAGAGCATTATTCAGAAAAAAATATCCAAATCACTAAAATTTAAATTATCTTCACATAACCACATTTAAGAGGCTTTTTGTTATTTTGCTAAAACAAAAGAAATAATTATAATCATTAGCATTTAATTATTGTACAATTCAAAACTAATTAAAGCTTTACATTATTTTAAATTAACAGCAAGAAATGCGGTAAACATTAGGTTATTAATTAAATGAACCATCGCAGTAAACTAACTTTAAATGGCATGTTAATTGCTATATACTGATCTTGATGAAAAAAACTATATTAACATTACTTATTACTATTCCTTTTATCGCTTTTGGGCAAACAAAAAAAGTATTTAAAAAAGCACTTAAAACGGTTGATTTAAATGAAAAAATAGAACTTCTTAACCAAGTTATTATTAAAGAACCTAAAAATTTAGACGCTTACTTCTATAGAGCAATGGCTAAAAATGATTTGGGTGATTATGGCGGCGCTATTGTAGACTACTCTAGGGTTATTGTTGAAGAACCTGGTGCAGACTCCTATTTTAATAGAGGAAACTCCAAATACAGTAATAAGGATTTTGTTGGCGCTAAAGCGGATTACACAAAGGCATTTATGCTTGACGAAAATTTTATTGATGCATTATATAGTTTAGCTTGTGTTAAGTTTGATTTGGGTGAAAATGAACAAGCTATTAAAGATTTTACGCGTGTAATTAAAAAAGCACCTAACGGTGATGCTGCTTATACCTTAAGGGCTTTGGTGTACAAGACAATAAAACAAAATGAAAAAGCTTTAAAGGATTATTCTGCGGCCATAATTATTAACCCTAATGCGAATAACTTTTACAATAGAGGCGCTTTTTTAACCGATGTTGATTATTATAAAGAGGCTAATGGTGATTTAACCACTTCGCTAAAACTGAATAAAAACAATGCTTTTGCTTACTTTTATAGGGGGACTGCCAATTTATTTTTAGGTCATTTTAACGATGCTATTTCAGATTTTCAAGATGCTATTAAATTCGATTCTATTGATTTTGATGCCTACCTGGGGCTCGCTATGGCTTATGAAAAAATTAATAACAACACCCAAGCTAAAATAAATTTTAATCGAGCAAACGCTATTATAATGCCCAATAAAAACCGAAATTCTATTGAGCAATACGCTAACACCTATTGGTTTCAAAACAAATATTACTATTTTAATAACGCCATAAATAAGCTTATAAAACTAAACTAATTAGCCTTTATACTTCATGGGTAAGTGGACTACTTTTTTGGTTTCGTAAAAATCTTCCTGAAAATAATCACTTAGGTTATAAATCTTGGTAGTTCTGTAATCCTTTAATTCCTCTGATAAATCACCGCCCTTTAAATACAAAATACCATTTTTAATATCGTGGTTTTGTGTTTTATCTATTTTACCCTTTACCCAATGTACAAATGTTGGCATTGCTGCTACAGCTCTACTTACTATAAAATCGTATTTACCCTTAGTTTCTTCTACCCTACTATGAGTTGTTTTCACATTAGTTAAATTTAAACCTGCAATAACCTCATCCACCACTTTTAATTTCTTGGCGATACTGTCTACCAAATGAAACGAACATTCGGGAAACAATATAGCTAAAGGAATCCCTGGAAAACCACCACCTGTGCCAACATCTAAAATATTACTACCATCCTTAAACTGAATTACTTTTGCAATACCTAAGGAGTGAAGTACATGGCGTAAGTATAGCTCATCAATATCTTTTCTCGAAACCACATTAATTTTTAAATTCCAATCTTGATATAATGTTTCAAGTTTTTTGAATTTGTCTATTTGATCTTCCGTAAGTCCGGGAAAATACTTTAAAATAAGATCCATATTTGATAAATTTTGCACAAAAATATGCTTTTTACACCCATTTTTTTACAAAAAATCGGTAATAGTTCAAACAGTTTATACTTATCTTTGTGAAAAGTGTGAGATATTTTTTTTTATTACGCACATTAAAACTTTTAATATGGCTAAACAAATAGTTTCATTTTCAAGAAAAGATCCTGCTAAATTTTTTAAAACTTTAAACAAACGGGTTAACAATTATTTTAAAGAAAACAATTTAAAGCGCACAGGAAATTGGAGACTTTACCTTAAAGCTATGGTAATGTTTTCTTTACTTATAATTCCTGGTGTTTTAATTTTAACGGTTACATTACCAGGCTGGGCACAAATACTCTGTATGGTTATTGTTGGTGTAGGCATGGCAGGTGTAGGCATGAATGTAATGCACGATGCTAACCACGGCTCCTTTTCTAGCAAAAAATGGGTAAACAAATTAATGGGGAGTAGCATTTATATATTAGCAGGAAACGATTATAACTGGAAAGTACAACATAATGTACTACACCATACTTATACCAATATACAGGGACACGATGAAGATATTGATGCAGGTAGAATTATACGATTTTCAAAACATTCAAAATGGTTCCGAATTCATAAATACCAGAAATACTACGCCTTTTTTCTTTACGGGCTACTAACTGCCAATTGGGCAATAACTACAGATTTTATACAAACCTATAATTACTTAAAAAGAAAGTTAGCTTATGGTAAACTTCCTAACCCTGCAACACAATGGACTAAATTAATTATAGGCAAAATTGTTTATTACTCCTTATGGGTAGTACTTCCTTTATATCTGGGGTTTGCATGGTGGGAGGTTTTAATTGGTTTTATTGTTATGCATTACACAGCTGGAATTATATTAAGTGTGGTATTTCAATTAGCGCATGTTATGCCCAATACAGAAATGCCAATGCCAAACAAGGAAGGAAACATGAAAAATACTTGGGCTATACACCAATTATTTACAACCTCTAACTTTTCTCCCAAAAGCTGGTTGGTTAAGTTTTATACTGGCGGTTTAAATAGACAAGTTGAGCACCACTTATTTGCTAACATAAGCCACATCCATTATGATAAAATCGCAAAAATAGTTAAAGAAACAGCAAATGAATTTAGTCTGCCTTACAATGAGTATAACACCTTTTTTCAAGCTGTTGCAGAACACTACAACCAACTAAAAACGCTAGGAAAAAAACCTAATATAGCTTAATAAATTAATTATTACGGACCCTAACAAAAAAAAAAAAAAAAAATGCAATTACTATCCGATAGAATATTAAATATGGCTACCTCTGCTACTTTAGCAATGGCAGCAAAAGCGAGAGAACTTAGAGGCGAAGGAAAAGATATTATAGGCCTAAGTTTAGGTGAACCTGATTTTAATACGCCCGATTTTATTAAAGAGGCTGCCATACAAGCTGTTAATGATAATTATAATTCCTATACACCTGTTGATGGTTACGCCGAATTAAAAGATGCCATTATAACAAAGTTTAAACGCGATAACAACATTACGTACACAGCAGCTCAAATTGTAGTTTCCACAGGCGCTAAACAATCTTTAGCTAATATTGCCGGTGTGTTACTTAATGAGGGTGACGAAGTAATTCTACCTTGCCCATACTGGGTAAGTTATTCTGATATTGTTAAGCTTTATGATGGTGTTCCTGTAGAAGTTAAAACATCAATCGATACAGATTTTAAAATGACGCCTAGCCAGCTTGAAGCTGCAATTACACCAAAAACAAAAATGATTTGGTTTAGCTCACCTTGTAACCCAAGTGGTTCGGTTTACAGTAAAGCTGAATTAAGAGGCTTAGCTGATGTTTTAGTGAAATACCCAAACGTTTATGTGGTTTCCGATGAAATTTACGAGCATATAAACTACGCTGAAGGGCATGCAAGTATGGCTGAGTTTGACGATATGT
Organism: uncultured Algibacter sp.; assembly: GCA_937958265.1. GTDB lineage: Bacteria > Bacteroidota > Bacteroidia > Flavobacteriales > Flavobacteriaceae > Algibacter_B. The sequence continues at coordinate 17,169 of CALGNX010000008.1, forward strand.
ACAACAACACTATTACTGTTAACGGCGTTTCTAAAGCTTTTGCCATGACAGGATGGCGTATTGGATACATTGGTGGACCCGAAAAAATTGCTAGAGCTTGTAATAAAATGCAAGGTCAAATGACGAGTGGTGCCAATTGTATTGCACAACGAGCAGTAATTACAGCGCTTAACGAGCCACCTTCTCGTGTACAATTTATGATTGATGAGTTTAAAGAGCGTAGGGATTTAATATTAAAATTAGTTAATAACATTGATGGATTTAAGGCAAACACACCAGATGGTGCCTTTTATATATTCCCTGATGTTTCTCATTACTTCGGAACAACTTTAAAAGGGCACAAAATAAACAATGCGACAGATTTCTCTCTATTTTTATTAGAAGAAGCTTTAGTAGCAACTGTAACTGGGGAGGCCTTTGGAAACCCTAATTGTATTAGAATTTCTTATGCAGCGTCTCAAGAGCAAATTATTGAAGCTATTAAACGTATAGAAAAAGCCGTAAACTAAACAGCCTTTAAACATACCTATTAAAAAACCTCATAGCTTAAAAGCTATGAGGTTTTTTTGTGTATTGCATCGCGTTAAAATAGAATATTTTGTATTTAAATTACTATAAAATATTCACACTTTACCGCCAGTAAAATAAATACGCAACAATATTGAGAGTATATTTTTTCTAGTTTTCTAGTTTTCTAGTTTTTAAATGAATAAAAAAGTAACAATATTAAAAACATTATTATTTTATTTTAACTCAAGTTAAAATGTATTATTTCAGTATTAAATTAAGAAATAAACTTGACTTAAAAAATTCTATATTTGCAGGGTTAAAATTTATAAAATGCGACTTCAAGACACCTTATCACATCACGTAAAACAAGCTGTGCAATCCGATTTTAAAATCGATTTAGAAACAGTAGAATTTCAAGCCACAAGAAAAGAATTTGCTGGCGACATTACAGTTGTAATTTTTCCTATGCTGCGTTTTATAAAAGGAAACCCTGTACAAATTGGAGAAACTATTGGCAATTACCTAGTAACTAATGTTACTGATGTTAAAGCTTTTAATGTAGTAAAAGGCTTTTTAAACATTGAAATAAGCGACACGTACTACACTAATTTTTTTAACAGTATTAAAGCAGATAAAACATTTGGTTTTATAGCGCCTAAAGCGGAAGAAAAAGCTGTTATGGTAGAGTACTCGTCGCCAAATACAAACAAACCACTACATTTAGGCCATGTTAGAAATAATCTTTTAGGGTATAGCGTTGCTGAAATCTTAAAAGCTTCAGGCAAAAAGGTTTACAAAACACAAATTATTAACGACAGAGGCATTCATATTTGTAAAAGTATGTTAGCTTGGGAGAAATTTGGAAACGGTGAAACGCCAGAAAGTACAGGTTTAAAAGGCGACAAGTTAGTAGGTAACTATTATGTGAAATTCGATAAAGAATATAAAAAAGAAATACAAGATTTAATTTCTAAAGGCAGCTCTGAGGACGACGCAAAAAAACAAGCACCGCTTTTAATAGAAGCTCAAAACATGCTTTTAAAATGGGAAGCGGGAGACGAAACTGTTGTAGCCCTTTGGAAAAAAATGAACGGTTGGGTTTATGATGGTTTTGCGGAGTCTTATAAAAATTTAGGTGTAGATTTTGATACGTTATACTATGAAAGTAACACTTATTTACTAGGTAAGCAGCTTGTTGCAGAAGGTTTAAAATCTGCGGTGTTTCAAAAAGAGGAAGACGGCTCTGTTTGGTGCGATTTAACTGAAGATGGCCTAGATAAAAAAATTGTACAACGCGCTGATGGTACTGCTGTTTACATGACTCAAGATATTGGAACAGCTATACAGCGAATAAAAGATTTTCCAGATGTTGGCGGTATGGTGTATACGGTTGGCAATGAACAGGATTATCATTTTCAAGTATTATTTTTAATCTTGAAAAAACTAGGCTTCGATTGGGCTAAAAACTTATACCATTTAAGTTATGGAATGGTTGATTTGCCTAGCGGCAAAATGAAAAGTAGAGAAGGTACCGTAGTTGATGCAGATGATTTAATTGATGATATGGCAACTACCGCCGAAGAAATTTCAGAAGAATTAGGTAAGCTTGATGGCTATTCAGATGAAGAAAAAAAAGCGCTTTACAAAACCATTGGTTTAGGCGCTTTAAAATATTATGTTTTAAAGGTAGATCCTAAAAAACGTATTTTATTCGACCCTAAGGAGTCTATCGATTTTCAAGGAAATACAGGTCCGTTTATCCAATACACCTATGCCAGAATACAATCTATTTTACGAAAGGCAGATTTAAGCGCTAATGTTACTTTAAACGCAGATAATACAAAACTTCACTCAAAGGAAAAGGAACTTATTAAACAAATTCAGCTTTTTCCTGAAGTAATTCAAAATGCAGCTAACAACCATAGCCCTGCGTTAATTGCAAATTATACATACGATTTAGTTAAGGAATTCAATTCCTTTTACCAAAACATCTCCATTTTAGGCGCCGATAATGCAAATGAAAAAGCGTTTAGAGTTCAAATATCACAAGTGGTTGCTAATACCATAAAAAATAGTTTTAGCTTATTAGGAATTTTTGTTCCGGAGCGTATGTAGTTATCAATTGCAAATGTATGCTGGGTTTTAATGTTTCTATTTTTAATGCAGCAGTTTATAAAAAACTAAAAACTCACTTTATATAAAAGCACTTTAAATTATTTTTAAGGTGCTTTTTTTAGTGTTGTTTTTTCTGCTGTAAAGATGGGCTAAAGTTACTTTATTTAGTAAAACTTACTAAATAAAAATCGCTTAAACACCAGTAGTCTTTTTAATTATACCAAATATGATTTAAAATTAGGCTAAAGAACTTGAATTATATCGTGCCTATATGAGAAAGAAAATCAAAGCATAGCCTTAGCTACGGTTTTATTTTGAAATAGAGGTGTGCGATAGATACGCGTTATTAGCCTTCTTTTATATTTTAATTGATATAACATTAAACCGATTTACAAAAAACTACTTATATTAATATTGCGTTAGGGATAGAGCGGCCTGTTTGAGCTCCCCGACTTTTTAGGAGGGAGCGAGTAGCGAAAGCCCGACCCCTGTGGTAACGCCCAAATTACTTTGTAAAAAACATCATATTTATTTGTACTCGCAACCGCATAACGGCATTCCATTTATTTACACCAATTATATGACTAATTTTTTAAAAAATGCATCTATCATGAAGTTTTAAAGTCGCATATTATTAAACTTTTATTTAACACTTTTTACTTGTAATACCATTAAACTTTTAGCACTTTATGACGCTCTTTTTTGCCTTCTGCTATAATTTCAAAAAAGTAAACGCCACTTGTTAAATAAGCCAAATCCAAACTTAATTTACCATTTAGTATCTGGCCTGAGCTATTTAAAATTAATTTACCTGCACTATTATAAATATTGTATGTTATAATATTTATATTCTCTATTCCAGAAATATTAATAACCTTGCTAAACGGGTTTGGATATATTAGCCAATTTTTAATTTCATTTGGTGTTTGTGTTGCCAATGTTCCGCCAAAGCAAGCACTACTAACTTTAAATTCGGATTTTAATAGCTCGTCTAGTTTTAGGTTTGTAAAACTATTGTTTATGGTGTGATTAAAAAATGTAGCATCAATTATTGCATTATCTGCTCCTAAAAAATTTTGTAATAAAGTTGCAAAAGTTTGCCTGTAATCGTGTTGTACGGTTTGTATTTGCCAGTTATTAGTATTGCTAGCCTCTGTTAAATCTGGGTTTGTTCCAGAAACACCACCTGCAATGGGCTTACCAAAGACAAACATGGGTGCTATTTCGCCATGATCGGTGCCAAAACTTCCATTTTCTCTAGCCTTTCTACCAAATTCTGAAAAGGTTATTCCTACAACGTCATCGGCTATGTTTTGGTTATTAATATCGCTCATAAAAGCCTCGATAGCTCCAGAAAGCTCTGTTAACAATTCGTAATGTTTTCCTAACACCTCCCCTGCGCCTTGTACCTGGCTGTTATGCGTATCGAACCCTGAAATACGAACCATATAAATTTTGGACCCCAAATCGCCACTAATTAAACGCGCCACCGTTTTTAATTGATTTGCCAAATCTGTGTCTGGGTAAGTAGCGTTATTTTGGCCGCTATTAAAAGCACTAGAAACAGATTCTGCATAGGTATTAGATACCATACCTGTACCATTTATAAATGCCAATTGCTTACCATAATCTGAATTTGGAATATTTGTAGGTACTGCGCCACCTAAGCCATTTAAAACAGAATAAAAACCCGATGGGTCTTGCCCTGTTATGTTTAGGGATAAACCTACAGCTTCTTCTGTATGAAACCCTAAAGAGGTTTTGTTTGATCCAATTTCAACCGCTAAAGGAAAAGTTTCGTCAACTAAGCCAGCATAATACGACTCCATAAAGCGGCCTATCCAACCTGTATCTTCTCCATTTAACCTGCTATTACCGTCGTTTCCTGTTAAATACAAATCTGTGGATTTAAAATGACTTTTATTTTGTGAAGGATACCCCACGGATTGTAAAATACGCAACCAACCTTTATCGTAAAGCGATTTAAAACTAGCAAGCCCCGGATTTAAACCTATTTGTTGGTTTTCTGGTAATGTATTATCTAACGTGATATATTTAGCACTAGAAACCTTAATGGTTGGCCTTAAATTACTATAAGTATCGTACTGATTTATTGGAATAATAGAATTTAATCCATCATTAGCACCTGCAAGATTTATTAACACCAATTTTCTATTTGAAACATCGGCACATGAGAGATAAGAGGTTAGTGTTTTTAAGGCAGCCTGTAATTCAAAAGGTGTTAAACTTAATACAGAAGCGGAGGCAGATAGTTTTAAAAAATTTCTTCTTTTCATGTGTCTGTGCTTTTTATTTTATTAGAATATCGTGCAACATCGATTTTACAATTACATTTTAAAATTAAAATGCAGCGTGTGTGTTTATCATAATTTTACATTAATTGAAATTCAGAAGCATTTACCATGGCTATAATTAGAGCGTCTAATCTTACTTTAACAAATACAGCATCGCCATCATTAACATATTGGCTCCATAAATCTGTCCAATAATAGTCGGGGAAGCCTTCATCTACCAAAAACGTTTTAAAATAATTTACCCTATCTGTGTTTATCGCCTCCGGGTATAAAAAGCCTGTAATTTCTGTTATTAAACGTACTGGGTTTTCCGGGTTACTAAGTTTGTTTTTAATAAAACCAACACTATCAAAATCAGTATATATTCTAGCATTTGGGTTAATGGTATTTCTTCCAATAATTAGGCTTTCTATAAGCTTATAACGCCCTATTAAGGTATTTGATGAAAACCAATTCCTATCGAAACCAGGTTCTTGATGGTATGCTGGATACCCGGCTACAGAATCTGGATTAAACAATGCCATACCAGCGGCTTTGAAATAGGTGTTATGAATAAATTTTAGAAAAAAATTATTGTAATATCTCAACAAGTTACTGCTATTGGTTGGTTTAGGAAAAGACACATTAAACATGGAGCATACTTCTGATAGTTGTTGTAGCGGACTTTTTATTATAGCTCCAATAATATTATCGGTAGGGTTTGTATCATCGGCATCATAAAAATGCTCACTTGCTAGTAATGTGGTTACTGCAGGTAAAATTTCAAAATCATTATCGATTAAAATTTCAGACAATGGTGTAATAATGTCAACCTCAACCGTATCGTTCCAATCGCTTTTAACAAAATATCTATATAATTTCCTAGCGTAAGCCTTTGCGGTTTCTTGTTGTGCAAAAACCATATCTACAAAATCATTTAACTCCCTAGTCATATCATCTTTACTGATGGCCCCTATTATAACGTGGTTTCCAAAAGCACTACTAAATGTTTTATCTTCATTATTATGCTGAAAAAAATTAGAGTAACCTCGAGGTATTCCCGTATCGTTATCAATTTCAGAACGATCGTTTTTTGTTTTAAATCCGGAAAAAATTTTGGCCGCTTGTTGAATATCCAACTCGGTATAGTTGGTATAATTACCGTCTCCAATTTGTTCTCCTTTTAAAATAGTAAAAAGTTCTAGGTATTCTCTAGCATAATTTTCATTTGGGTTATTCTTATTGTTTTGAGTATTGTTTAAGTAAGTTAGCATAGCGTTATCCAACGTAATTTTTTTTGCTAAAGTTTTAATATTTCCTAATGCATAAAAGTCTAATAAATTAATATGATCAAAAAAAATAGTAGCAGGACCGGTACCCAAATCTTTACCTACAGTAAAGGTTGTATGAAGAAAAAAAGATAATTTGTGCTTTAAGCTTATTTCATTCATGGCATTATACCACCACCATCCAGTTACAAAAGCACGTTTTCTATTATGACCGCCGAATGATTGTGGTAACTTTATTGATGATGTCCAATATCCATCTGGATTATCTGCAGGAAATGGATCATAAGGTTCAGGCAGGGTATTTACAAAGGCTACAGTTAACATATCGAGCGCATTGGCGGGCGTTATACCAACCAAAGCATCCAATTGTGACTTGGTATAATTAAAAGTAGCACGCCTTAATAAATGCTTAGCTTTTCTTAAATCTAAAGTACCTTTAAATGAGTTGAGTGATGCCATTACTTATTTTTTTATTAATATAAACAAAATTTAATTAACAGCACGATTATAAACAATTTTACCAACTGATTTACAAATACTTAAAACTAAAACTAAGATAAATTAACTTCAAATTATTAGTCTTGACTTTACGGTTAGCACTAAAGATATATGGGTTAAGTTACTAGTTTATCACACACCAAAAAAAAACCTAAACGGAACAAGCCCTTTAAAGAAACATAATTGCTCAGTAGATAAAAAAAGCGTAATTTTGTTTAACTTAATTTAAATTTTAATGAACAATATAAAGGTGGCTTTTAGTATCAAAGATTTAGAAAACCTTACTGGTATTAAAGCACATACCATCCGTATTTGGGAAAAACGTTATAACCTATTAACACCAAACCGGTCTGATACAAATATTAGAAATTACAATTTAACTAGTTTTCAAAAATTATTAAACATTTCTTACTTAAACAAGAGCGGTTTAAAAATTTCCAAAATTGCTGAATTTAATGAAGATGAAATAGCCAATAAAGTAACCGAAATAGCTGCCAAAGAAAAAGTAGAAGATCATGCTATTAATGCCCTTAAAGTGGCCATGCTTAATTTTGATCAGGTTTTGTTTTACACGACCTATAACGATTTATTAAAGCATAAATCTTTTAGCGAAATATTTTACTCGGTATTTATACCCATTCTAAATGATATAGGTTTATTGTGGCAAACTAACACCATTACACCAGCACATGAGCACTTTTTATCTGTTCATATTAAACAAAAAATACTTCTAAATACAGAACGTATTCAGCTATTAGAGCCTAAACCTGTATCCAAAACATTTGTACTTTTTTTACCTGATGATGAAATTCATGACATTGGCCTTCTATTTGTTAACTATCAATTACGTAGTAAGGGTTACCACACCATATTTTTAGGCGAAAGCATACCCATGGATAGCTTAACAGATCTGTTAACTTTTTTTGATGACATAAGCTTTATTTCCTATTTTACGGTATACCCAAGAGAAAAAGACATACCAAGCTACCTTAAGAAATTTAACAAATTACTGCTTAAAAAGGATACTACCGAATTGTTATTATTGGGCATGAAATTAAAAGATATAGACACTAAAAGTCTGCCCAAAAACATTTCTATATTTAGTTCAATTGAAAACCTTGTAAAAGACATGTAAAGGTTATATTTTTGTACAAAATCTAATAATTTCCCGTAAGTCATGAGTGCAGTAATAAATATAATTGGTTCGGGATTTTCTTCCCTTTCAGCGTCATGCTATCTTGCAAAAGCAGGTTACGACGTTACAGTTTATGAAAAAAACGACACTGTAGGTGGTAGAGCAAGACAACTTAAAAAAGACGGTTTTACTTTTGATATTGGTCCTAGCTGGTATTGGATGCCAGATATTTTCGAGAAATTTTTTAACGATTTTGGCAAAAAAACTTCAGACTATTACCACTTAGACAAATTAGGTCCTGCTTATAAAATATTTTTTAAAGACGAAGTCATTACTATTGGCGACACGCTAGACAAAATATGTAAAGAATTTGACCGTATAGAACCTGGAAGCGCTATACCCCTTAAAAAATTTATAGAAAAAGCAGCTACCAACTACGATATTGCAATAAATAAAGTAGTTTTAAAGCCAGGACTTTCCCCGTTTGAGTTAATAACTCCGGAAACAGCCATGCGGGTCGATCAATTTTTTAAAACAATTAGTGGCGAGGTTAGAAAACAATTTAATAATCCAAAACTAATTTCAACGCTTGAATTTCCGGTACTCTTTTTAGGCGCAAAACCAAGCAATACTCCATCGTTTTATAGTTTTATGAATTATGCAGATTTTGGTTTGGGCACATGGCACCCTAAAGGCGGCATGTATGAAGTTATAAAGGCCATGGAAACCCTAGCTAAAAGTCTTGGTGTTAAAATTATTACACAAAGCGTGGTTAAAAAAATTAACGTTAGCGGAAAAACAGCGTCCTCAATAGAAATTAATGGCGAAAAAAAATCTTTCGATATTTTATTAAGTGGCGCAGACTACCACCATTCCGAAACGTTGTTGGACGAAAAATATAGACAATATTCAGAAACTTATTGGTCTAAAAAAACATTCGCACCATCATCGCTACTATTTTATGTTGGCTTTAACAAAAAACTTAAAAACGTTGAGCACCATAATTTATTTTTTGACACGAGTTTTGAAACCCATGCAGAAGAAATTTATGATAACCCGAAATGGCCAAAAGACCCTCTATTTTACGCTAATTTCCCATCGAAAACAGATGCCACAATGGCGCCAGAAAACGCTGAAACCGGTTTTTTCCTGATACCAATAGCACCAGGAATAGAAGATACAGAAGCCCTTAGAGCCCAGTACTTCGATATTATAATTTCTCGCTTTGAAAAATTAACAAAACAAGAGGTGAAAAATAGCATTTTGTTTAAAGACTCCTTTTGTGTTAAAGATTTTATAAAAGATTATAACTCCTACAAAGGCAACGCATACGGTATGGCCAATACATTATCGCAAACCGCTTTTTTAAGACCTAAATTAAAAAGTAAAAAAGTAAATAATCTTTATTTTACAGGTCAGTTAACGGTTCCTGGCCCTGGTGTACCTCCAGCCCTAATTTCTGGAAAATTAGTAGCAGATTTAATAATTAAACACCATAACACAGCCGTATGAAGTCTTTATTCGATACTGTTTCTTTTAACAGCAGTAAACTGGTAACAAAAACATATAGCACATCATTCTCGTTAGCTACTAAAATGTTGTACGAGTCAATTCGTGGTGATATTTATAATATTTATGGTTTTGTAAGGTTTGCAGATGAAATAGTAGATTCCTTTCATACCTTTAATAAAGTTGAATTATTTAATCGCTTTACCGAAGATTTAGAATTGGCGCTTCAGAATAAAATAAGTCTTAACCCCATTTTAAACTCATTTCAACATACCTACCATAAATATAACATCGATAAAGATCTGGTAGATGCCTTTATGAGTAGCATGCGCTTAGATTTACATAAGACTACCTACTTAACAGAAGAAGAATACAAGGCCTATATTTATGGCTCTGCAGATGTTGTTGGGCTAATGTGCCTTCAAGTATTTGTTAGCGGTAACCATACCAAATATAACGAACTTAAAGACACCGCCATGTCCCTGGGATCTGCTTTTCAAAAAGTTAACTTCTTAAGAGATTTAAAAGCAGATTTTGAAGGCTTAGATAGAACTTATTTTCCTAATACGGATTTAAAAAACTTAAATGAAACTTCAAAACAAGAGATAATTAACGACATTGAAGCCGATTTTGAAAAGGGTTTAAGCGGTATAAAACAATTACCTATCGAGGCTAAATTTGGAGTATTTATGGCTTACCGATATTATAGCCAGTTACTTAAAAAACTAAAAAAAACACCCGCATTAAAAATTAAAGATTCGAGGATACGTGTTTCCAATCCAAAAAAAATCGAACTTTTAATGCGCAGCTATGTAAAATATCAACTAAATCTAATTTAAAACTTCTTCGTTATGCAAACTTTATACGGGATACTTATTTTTTTAGCAACATATATCGCTATGGAATTTATGGCTTGGTTTACACACAAATATATTATGCACGGCTTTTTATGGAGCTTACATAAGGACCATCACCATAAAGATCATGATAGTTGGTTTGAGCGTAACGACGCCTTTTTTATTTTTTATGCGATAGTTAGTATCGTATGTTTTATTTTATGGGAAACCACTTCGTTTTGGCAGGGTTTACCAATAGGTTTAGGTATTTTCGCCTATGGATTATCTTACTTTATAGTGCATGATATTTTTATACACCAACGTTTTAAGCTCTTTAGAAATGCTAATAACTGGTATGCTAAAGGCGTAAGACGTGCACACAAAATGCACCATAAACACTTAGGCAAAGAGGATAGCGAATGTTTTGGTATGTTATTTGTACCTTTTAAATACTTTAAGAAATAGTTATTTATACTACTTGAAATGACAAAAAACACCCATTTCGATTATATTATTATTGGAAATGGTCTAGCTGGTTTACAACTTGCTCTTAAAATGAATTCCGATACTTTTTTTAGCGATAAGCGTATTGGACTTATTGATGCTTCTAAAAAAAACGAAAACGACAAAACCTGGAGTTTTTGGGAAAAAGGGCCATCTAAATGGGATAATATTTGTTATAAATCATGGCAAAAAGCCTCTGTAATAACATCTAGAAATAAAATTAACTTACAACTTAGCCCATACGCCTATAAAACCATTAAATCTCTAGATTTTTATAACCATGCAAAACAAGCATTAGATAAAAATGATAATTTTAATTTTATAATTGAGCACGTAAATATTGTCGATGATAATACATTAGTAAGCATTACCACCAATAAAAATAAATATACCGCTAACCATGTTTTTGATAGCAGAATACCCAAAACATTTAAAAAAGAATCGCTAAATAACATTTCTATTATTCAACATTTTAAAGGATGGGTTATTAAAACTGACGCTAACAGTTTTGATGAGAAAACCATAACCATGATGGATTATAGATTAAAAGACGGTTCGCAAACCTCATTTACTTACGTATTACCCTATTCTGAAACTGAGGCGCTAGTGGAGTTCACCTACTTTACATCGGCAGTGGTTAACGAGGCAGTTTATGATGATTACCTTAAGAATTACATAAAGACTTTTTTAAAAATAGAACGCTATACTATTCTTGAAACTGAAAAAGGCCAAATACCAATGACGAGTTTTACTTTTGAAAAATTCAACACTAAAAACGTTACTAAAATAGGAACAGGTGGCGGTTGGGTAAAAGCCTCTACAGGCTATTCGTTTAAAAATACCGAGAAAAAAATAACCCGCATTATAAAAAACATAAAAGCACATAAACTGCCATCGCAAAATTTATTTAAAACACGATTTAAGTTTTACGATAAAGTATTCCTTAAAGTTTTAAAAGATGAAAACGAAAAAGGCGAATGGATTTTTGAGCAATTTTACAACAAAAACTCAATTCAAACCATGTTTCGTTTTTTAGATGAAGAATCTACTATTTTTGAAGAGCTAAAAATTATGGGATCACTTTTTTCTTGGAGCTTTATAAAAGCTTTTTTTAAAACATTATAAAAGCAATGTATCAATAACAGATCTAACGACTTCACTGTTCCAGTTAGCCGCGCCAGATTTATCTATAACCACATAACCTTCCTTATCTATTAAAAAGGTTCGCGGAATGGTTTTTACATTAAAAAATTCTGGATATTCTGTTACTGCGCTGTAAATCTTAAAAGTATAGCTGTTTTTAGCTTTAAAAGCATTAATAACAGACGATTTCTCGTTTGACACAAATACAAATTCAATTTTGTTTTTATAATCGTTATGCAACAATTGCATACTAGGCATTTCTGCTATGCAAGGCGGACACCAAGTAGCCCAAAAACTAACTAAAACCACCTTTCCTTTTGTACTTTTAAAGTCAAACAATTGATTATCCATCGTTTTTAAGCTCCAATTGTAATCCTTAAAACGTTTTTGTTCAGATTTATTTTTTATTCCAGGACTAAAAAGCGCTAATCCTTTTTGAAGCGTTACTTGAATGGGTTTTCTTGTTTGGGGGATAAACAACAATACAATAACTATAAAGAAAATGATGTTCGATATTTTACCTTTAGATATTTTCATTTCAAACAAATTAAAAGGCATGACTCCTAAAAGAAATCATGCCTTAAAATTAACAAAATTATTTTAACTATCTAGTTACTACACCAGAAGGTAAAGATTCTAAATTTTGTGAAAAATCGTGTGTTGCTGGCGCTGTTTCTTGTCCAGCTTTTCCAACTAAAGGCTTCATTACGTAAGGCGCAGGAGAATCATCTGGCACAGGCTCTACAGAAATAACAACTGTTTTTCCTCTAACATCTAAAGGAAACATTTCTCCCTCTGGTGCGTTTAAAAAGAAATCTTCTCCAGGAACAGGAGGTCCCATTTTAAACTCTTCACCACTAAACATATTAAAATCATCACGACCATCAAAATCAGTGAAAACACCTGTTGAAATTGGTCCTGTTTCTCCAACAACCCAACCTTCATAAGCCCAACCTGGAGCAAGTGTAGGTAACACAAAATTTGAGGTTGGAGGCGCTCCAGGAGTACCAAACCACACACCGTATTCATCGTTTCCGTTATTTCCTGAACCAGGAACCTCATCGGTTGGTGTTCTCATAAAGAACGCGCCTGCTGCATTTGAAAAATCTCCAACAACTCCGCCTGTGGTTAATGCAGCTGTATCACCAGAAAAATCACCTACTAATACTTTGGTTGCAGCAGGTGCAGGATCAGGATCGTCTGCTGGTTCAATAGATAGTACAAAACGTGTTGCTTGACTTAACATATCGGCATTAACTGAAAATGTTTGAGGAAAATCTACAGATGTAAAAGTTCCTGTTGAAACTGGTGCTCCATCAACAATAATCCATCCTTCATAAACGTACTCGGCTCCTAAAGGACTTAAAGTTCTTCCTTCATTTAAATCCAAGGTAAATTTACTATTTACCGATTTATCGTCATCATCGCTACTACAAGATGTAGCCATAGCTCCTGCGGCAATTACTGCCAAAAACATTTGTTTAATCATATTCTAATTGATATTAATTATTAAATTATTTGTTAAATGTAATTATTTTATTCAAAAAAAATAGTTTTTTACTTACAAATAAGTAACTTTTATTTTTATTCATTTTAAAGTATATTTAATGTAACTCTAAAAGACGCCATACAAGAAATTATATACTTATTAAGCGTAAAAGTGTTATACTATTTTATAATCTACTATTTTATAGACATAACCATAGTGAAAACAGCGCTCTTGTAAAAAAAACTTCAGCCTTTTTTGAGTATCTTTAAAAAGAAATAAGGACAACAAGTTTTGGACCTCTTGCAAATTAAAAGCTGTAGCTTTATATATTCTTATGCTAAAAGTTTGGTTACTATGTATTAATTTGTAGTTAGTATTTACGCCTACAAGGCAAGAAAAAGTAGTTTTAGGCGTGGATAAAGTAAACTTTTCTACTTTAGTTTCTATAGAAATTATGTTTCCTATAACTGTTGTTACCGGGTTAAGAAGCTCTTGTACACCCCTATAGCATCCCTTTTTAAAACGCTTTATTTCCTGTTTTGCAACACAACAGACACGCTGTACCCCCTCCACTATGGAGTATATATAGCCTTGCTTGTTATAAGAATCCAATTGGTAATTAGTCCTATAATTCCCAAGTCTATGTGGAGGGGAACCTTTAAATATATTGATATTATTAAAAAACCAAAGAGATTTCATTTGCCTTAAATATTAATTACAAATACTTAGACGACCAAAACTCTAAAGCTTACAAAAAAACATTATTAATAACTAATTATTAAAAAAAAGAAGAAATTAATTATGGTTATGAGTTTTAACAACTACTCACTTTCTTCCTTTTTATTTTCTTCTTTCATGCTAACTAAGTCCTCAAGTAAATTGTTTTCATGTAGTAAGTTATACCACTGCACAATTTTTTTAATATCACTAGCATATACCCTATCCTCATCATAATTTGGTAAAACCTCAAAGAAATACTCTTCTAGTTTATCCTTTCCATCCTTGGGCTTAACACTTGTTTTAGCACCATTTTCCTTATCTTTAATTTTCTGAAACACTTGCCCTAAGGGCACTTCTTCTGATAAGGTGTAAATTGCAATTTCACTTAAAACACTTACATTATTCTGGACACTTACAGAAATTCGCTTGTTATCCATTAAAGATTCAGCTACAAAACCACCGCGTGTTTGAGTTACTAACTTATATAAACCTGGTTTACCTGAAATTGAAATTACTTTTTCTAAACTCATAAATTAATTTTTGAAGTTAACAAATATCAAATGTTTATTAATGCCTTGCAAATATTATCGTTTCTTTTTTTGTGCTGGAAAACGCATTCTATAATCTGTATCTATTTTTCCTTTTGATATGTTGGTAAGTTTACCTTTTATTAAACGCTTTTTTAAGCTAGATAGCTTATCTGTAAACAACACACCTTCAATATGGTCATATTCGTGCTGAATTACTCGCGCAATTAACCCAGTAAAAGACTCTGTATGCTTATCAAAGTTTTCATCGTAATACTCCACCTTTATATTTGGTTTCCTAAACACATCTTCTCTTACATCTGGGATACTCAAACAACCTTCGTTAAAAGCCCATTCGTTGCCCTCCTCTTCTATTATTTTTGGATTTACAAACACACGCTTAAAACCATTTAAAGCTTTTTGCTCTTGCTCACTTAAATCCTCATCATCGCCAAAGGGTGTTGTATCAACCAAAAACAACCTAATAGGTAAACCAATTTGAGGGGCTGCTAAACCTACGCCAGAAGCATTATACATGGTTTCAAACATATTTTCTAAAAGCACATCGAAGTTAGGATAACTTTCTGAAATGTCTTTAGCTTTCTTTTTTAAAACGGGGTCGCCGTAGGCCACAATTGGTAAAATCATACTTTAATTTATTAAGAGAACAAAAGTACAATACTTATAACGTAGTGCAAACGTATGCCCTAAATCTTTTTTTACAACATAATATAAAAATCTATTTAAGATGAAAAAAAATCACTTTACAACTATTAGGCAGACTAATGCAAAAAGCATCAAATGTATTAAACCTAGCAAAGTGTTTATTGTTTGAGTGATAAAAAAATAAAAAAAGCCAAAATAAAGCGTTACATACTCATCTATTTGGAATATAAATAACTTTGCAAAATTAACGTAGCGCTAATCTCATCAACTAATGCTTTATTTTTTCTTTGCTTTTTATTTAAGCCACTATCAATCATGGTTTGAAATGCCATTTTAGAAGTAAACCGTTCATCCACACGCTTAATTGGAATATTGGGTATGGTATTTTTAAGCTTCACTATAAACTTAGCAATATGCTGCTCACTTTCCGATGCAGAATTATCCATTTGTTTAGGTTCTCCTACTAAAAACAATTCCACCGGTTCTGTTTCTATATATGTTTTTAAAAATGATAATAATTCCTTTGTATTAACCGTAGTGAGTCCTGAAGCAATTATTTGTAATACATCGCTAACTGCTATACCCGTTCTTTTTTCCCCAAAATCAATTGCTAAAATTCTTGCCATAATGTATTTTCATCAAAAATATTATAATTAAACGGTTTAAGGCAAAAACAACATGGTATATATTAGTTTGTTGGATAAAAAAAAGACTGCCCTTACAGACAGCCTCTAGTCATCAACACTAAATTAAACTAAACTTATTAAACTGTCCTGTTTCTATATCTATTGTAAAATAATAAATTGAAGTTACTAATTTTTCTTTTCTGATTAAAATAAACCCTAATATCACTTCGGCTACGCGCCACAATTTGTTCAACCTCAACAACTTTTACGCGTGATTTACTTTTCTCAACCGTTACAATCTCTATTTTATTCTTAGCTTCTAAAAATTCAGGCTCATTTTGTGAAAAACCAATAGAAAATATAAATAAAAATACTAAAAGGATATAAGGCTTCATGTTCGTGTGTTTATTACTGTTCTACATTATAAATGTAAAAACAAACCTTCGTTAACAGCAATAAAATAGACCAATCCCGATAATTTTCGTTTACAAGTTGACTGTATATTTTTTAACGTTTAAACGATAAAAAACCAAATAAATCGGCAAACCCCTGGTTTAATTCTATTAATTTTAATACAAAATCCTTTTATAGATTAAAAAGACCTTTTAGCTCTTGTGTAAATATCATAAAACAAAATAATACTTTGAAGCTCTTTAATTATATTACTTTCATTTTTATGTAATTTTAAAGGATAGCCTTTATATTTGTGAAAATTTAAAATTATGACGGAACTACAACAAATCATAGAAAAGGCTTGGGATAATAGAGATCTTTTAAAAGAAGAGCAAACAACTACAGCTATAAAACAAGTTATAGACTTGTTAGACAAAGGTGAATTAAGAGTTGCTCAACCTGTTAGCGATGGTTGGCAAGTTAATGAATGGGTAAAAAAAGCAGTAGTTTTATATTTCCCAATTCAGAAAATGGACACCTTAGAGGCTGGTATTTTTGAATACCACGATAAAATGCCTTTAAAAACCAATTACAAAGCGCAAGGCGTGCGCGTTGTACCTGGTGCTTCTGCTAGAAAAGGCTCTTATTTATCTGCCGGAACTATTTTAATGCCTAGTTATGTAAACATTGGAGCTTATGTAGATGAAGGCACTATGGTGGATACTTGGGCTACTGTTGGTAGCTGTGCACAAATTGGCAAAAACGTACATTTATCGGGCGGTGTTGGTATTGGTGGCGTTTTGGAGCCTCTACAAGCTGCTCCTGTAATTATAGAAGATAATGTTTTTATTGGAAGCCGTTGCATTGTTGTTGAAGGTGTTCGTGTACAAACAGAAGCTGTTTTAGGTGCCGGAGTAACCCTTACCATGAGTACAAAAATAATTGATGTAACTGGAGATAAGCCCGTTGAGTATAAAGGTATTGTACCTCCAAGATCTGTAGTTATTCCTGGTAGCTATGCTAAAGAATTTCCTTCAGGGAGCTATAATGTACCTTGCGCACTAATTATTGGAAAGCGTAAAGAGAGTACTAATAAAAAAACATCGCTTAACGATGCGCTAAGAGACCACAGCGTGGCGGTATAGTTTTAACAACCTCATATATTTATATATAAAATTAAAGTTTAGACGAAAGTTAAAAACAGATGCAAGATTTAAAAGAAAACACCCAAGTTGATGCTGTTATCACTTGGGTGGATGGAAGTGATAAGAATTGGCAAGAAAAAATAAATAAATACTCTAAAACAAAAATAAATTTCTCATCCAAAAAACATCTTAAACGTTACAATTCTATAGGGGAAATTGATATCGCCATTAAATCAATAATTAAATTTGCTCCATTTATAAGAACTATTTATTTAGTAACGGATAACCAAATACCAAAATCTTTTGAAAGTTTAAAAAAACTAGGATTAAATAAAAATATCAATTTAGAAATTATAGATCACACAATAATTTTTAAAGAATACGAAACGTTTTTACCTTGCTTCAATTCGTGCTCAATAGGTAGTGTACTATTTAGAATACCCAAATTATCTGAGCATTTCATTATTTTTAACGATGACACTTTTTTAATGCGAAAAACGTCTATAACAGACTTTTTCATTAACGGAAAACCCATCATAAGGGGTACGTGGCAACATTTTAATGAAAATAGATGGATAAGAAAGATATACCATAAGGGTTTGACTATATTAGGTAAACCGGTTAAAACAGACAAAATAAGCTTTAAAAAATTTCAACAAAACAGCGCTAAATTAGCTGACACAGAAAATTATTTACGACGATTTCATACGCCTGTGTGCTTAAGAAAATCAACTTTAGTCAATTTTTTTGATAAAAACGAAATCCTCGAAGAAAACATAAAGCACAGGTTCCGAAATGAAAATCAATTTATAATCTCATCATTATCTGAACATTTAGAAATTAAGAAAAAGACATTTCATTATAGAAATAACGCTCAACTAACTTATTTTAGGTCCTATAAAAAATTATGGATTACAAAATTAAAGTTGAATTGGTTTGAGAGAAATAAGAAAAAAATTTTTGTAACATTTCAAAGCCTAGATATGGCCGATAAAACGACTTTAAACTATATTCTAAATTGGATAGATAATAAAATCACATAAAATCTTATTGATTCATTTAGTTTTTATTTTAATCAAAACCAATTTATTTGAAATGAGTATAAACAAAAGCAAACTACTTTGATTTTCATGAGTTATTTATTAATTATAAAGAAAATTAAAATTCCTAGACTATAGTTTCACCTGCAGCACGCATGCGCTTTATTAAGTCTCTTTGAGCAGATAACGAGTGCATATTAGCTCTCAAAAATCTCCGTTCTACTTTCTTTTTTGCAAAAAAATGAAACCAATCTGCAAATGGCAAAAAATCTCTGTGACCTATTCCGTCTACAACAATAAATTGTAAAGTATTATTTTCTAAAATTTTGCAGCAAATATTTCTAGCTCTTAAATCACCTACAAATATTTTATGAGTAATCATCTGTGATTTTAATCTTCCTAAGGCCTTAAAAAGCACCTCATCCGTATAAGGTCCATTTTCCATTTCCAAATAGTGTCGCAAGGTTAAAGATATATTTTGTGAAACTTCATCCTTAATTAAATTATAAACAAAACCAGTTCCTAAATTAGTTTCTATTTCGCCATAGTAAGCTGCATAAAACTGATAGTCGAACTTTGAAGAATCTTTATTTTCTATTTTTTTAAAATAATTAATTTCCTTGTATAAATGTGATTTTTCTATTTTTGGTTTACCAATCTTAATGCATAAACTGTCATTTTCAGGATGTCTATAACATGTTCTAGCTAATCCTTCAGCAATATAATGTTCCTTTTTAATCTCAATCATTTATGTTTTTCATTTTTAAAATTACTTTTATAATGCATTAAGTTTCGTTACTCTATTAAAAAAGCCAACAGCAGAAGTCTCATTATAAAAACACATCAAAAATAATAAAAAATGAATCGTCATTATTAAAGGAAACATTCTTTTAGCAAAAAAAAACAACTATAATTACAAATCTAAATTTATCTTTGTGAACTAGAAGAAAGTAAATATTCATTTCATCGAATCTTTACAGCAAAACATATTTTAATTTTTCAAGCTCAATTACAACTTAATGCAATTAAAATTTTTAATATATATATCTTACAGTTATGCGCTACCAATAGGCATGCCTTTAGAAACTGAAATTTTAAAACGTAGTTATAACGTAAAATGGTTTTCAGATTTAGACGAAGGCTACAAGGCTATCTCTAAAAAAAACAATATACTTAAAAATATACACGAAGTAATAAATTACAAACCGCATATCATATTAACCATTACAGATAGTGTACCAGATTTTATAAATGCACTAAAAGTACAAGTGTTTCATGGCTTTCCTGCAAATAAAAGGAAAGCAACCGATCAGTTCAAAATACGAGGACTATTTGATTTGTATTGCACGCAAGGCGCATCCTCAACACTTGTATTTGAAGAAATTAGTAAAAAGAATAAAACTTTTGATGTTATAGAAACTGGATGGTCTAAAATGGACGCCTTATTTCCTTTAGAAAGCCGCCCTACCCTAAGTACCCCAAATATTTTAGTGGCTTCTACATTTACTAAACAATACAGTTTAGCTCTAAACTCTAAAGTTATAGATGAAATTGAGCGTATTGCTAAATTACAAAAATGGCATTTCATGATTGTTTTACACCCAAAATTACCAAATAGTGTAAAGGAAAAAATTAAAAATATTCAAAACAAATTTATAACCTATTACGACACTACAGATTTAGTTCCATTATTTAAAAAAGCAGATCTTATGTTTTCGGACACTACATCTGCCATTATAGAATTTATTCTTCAAAACAAACCCGTTGTAACTTTTAATAATAATATGCCTGATAAATACATGATTAATATTTCTGAAACAGAAAATATTGAAGAGGCTATTCAAAAAGGTTTAGAAAAACCTAAACAACTAATTTTAGAAATAGAAAAATTCGCTAAATTTTCTCATACATTTAACGATGGTAAATCGAGTGAGCGGGTTATTGATGCCACTATTTCATTTTTATACAAGGACAAAAGTTACTTAAAAAAAAAGCCTCTTAATTTAATTAGAAAATACAAAATAAGAAAACGCCTAAGTTATTTTACTTTAAAAAGCTACAATAAACCTTTCACTCTATCAAATCATTAAAAATGCAAAAGCTAACAGCAATAATTCCTGCAGGAAACGAAATTCATAATATAGAAGAAGTAATTGCTTCAGTAAGTTTTGCAGATGAAATACTAGTTGTAGATAGCTTAAGTACAGATGGAACTTACGAAAAAGCATTAGCAACAAACGCCAAAGTTATAAGGCGAGATTATAAATACTCTGCTTCGCAAAAAAACTGGGCAATCCCTCAAGCTAAACATGAATGGATTTTACTAGTTGATGCTGATGAACGAGTAACACCCGAGCTCAAAGAAGAAATTCTAGAAATTCTAAAAAATCCAACAAAAAATATAGTTGCTTTTTGGATTGGCCGAAATAATCATTTTATGGGTGAACATGTAAAATATAGTGGTTGGAGAAATGATTCTGTAATTAGACTTTTTAAAAGAGACTTTTGCAAATACCAAGATAAACATGTACACGCAGAAATAATTGCTAACGGAAAAGTGGGTTACCTTAAAAACAAACTATATCATAACACTTATATCACTTTTGATAAGTATATAGAAAAAATGAACCGTTATGCTAATTGGCAAGCCAAAGATTATGATAAGAAAACAGGAAAATTAACACCTTATCATTTCATTTTAAAACCATTTTGGGGCTTTTTTAAACACTATATTATTCAAAGCGGTTTTAGAGATGGCGTTGTAGGATTAACAATAGGTTACATACAAAGTTATGTGGTGTTTATGAGATATGTGAAACTTTGGCTACTACGC
This sequence comes from uncultured Algibacter sp., assembly GCA_937958265.1. GTDB lineage: Bacteria > Bacteroidota > Bacteroidia > Flavobacteriales > Flavobacteriaceae > Algibacter_B. The sequence continues at coordinate 38,441 of CALGNX010000008.1, forward strand.
AAGAATAGAGTTTAAATTACTTTATCCAAAATTTCAACTTTTTTTTGAGTCTCTTTTTTCTATTAAATTTATATTGAAATACCTCTGTAGCATTCCACATTTTCGTAAAAATATCAGTATATGAATTCCCAGAAATTTTAGCATACTCATCACTCATAATTTCTACAATATGTTTGTGAGGCGTTAAACGTTCGAAATTACTAATTCTTTCATCCAAAGTCAAAGGCTTAAAAACCATTCTATTCAGATCCACCAATTTAAAATGGTATTCATTTTCTTTAACTGTAATTAAAGTATTTCCTGGGGAGTGATCTAAAAATAGAATATTATTATTATGGAGCTGGTGAGTAAACCTAGTGAATGCTCTTAAAATACTTTCATGATTTGGATACTCTGTATTATTTGACAACTCACGAAAGGTTAAGTCATATTTGTGATGTTCACTTACATAATAACTATGCTTAAAGAAAAACACAGAAGGAAATTCGTAATACGCTATAGGCTGTGGTGTTCCTATGCCTAAATCCAAAAGTTTATTAGCATATTCAAAAGATCGTTGAGCCTTACTTTTTCTAAAAAACTTATAAAAAATTTTATTTAATAAGTTAGGCACTTTAAATGATTTAATATTAACAACCACTCCATTTAAATTAAACAACTTTAACTTATTCCTTTTTTCTTTTATGCATTTTCCCGAAGTTTCAAAAGACTCAATAAAAGCATCAATTTCTATACTATAATCTTTATAAATGGGATGAAAAATTTTATTCATTTGACAATATTACAACGTTTTAAATAATTCTAAAAAATATATTAGCATTTGTAGTAAAAACAATAATAAAATATTTCACCAATCTACATGACCGCTGGAGCACAAATAAAGTTTAATAGCTCAATTTAAAGCAAGACATCAACAGTAATACTTAAGAAATTTATACCATAAATTATTAAAAATTAAGTGGACTATTTCGTAAATTTGCCAATATAAAACACAGCTGAAATTTAAGCTTATTATTTAGTAAATTTTAGCACCTTCAAACTATTATGAACTACGAAAAAGCACTACAGCACCCTATATTTAAAGTTATCTCCAAATCTGCAGAAGAATTAAAAATAGATTCTTACGTGATAGGTGGTTTTGTGCGCGATTTTATTTTAAACCGAGGTCTTGCTAAAGATATTGATGTAGTTGCTGTTGGAGACGGCATTAAGCTTGCTAAACAAGTTGCCAAAAACCTACCAAATAAGCCCAAAGTACAAGTTTTTAAAACCTACGGTACAGCCATGCTTATGTACAATGGTATTGAAGTTGAATTTGTTGGCGCTAGAAAAGAATCGTACACAGCCGATAGCAGAAACCCATCTGTTGAAAATGGAACTTTAGAAGACGACCAAAACCGTAGAGATTTTACCATAAACGCATTGGCTTTAAACTTAAATCGCAACGCATTTGGAGCGTTATTAGACCCATTTAATGGCATTACAGATTTAAAGATTAAAACTATAAAAACACCTTTAAACCCAGATATTACATATAGTGATGATCCGCTACGTATGCTCCGTGCCATTAGGTTTGCAACGCAACTAAATTTTACTATTGATGCAGAATCCCTTAAATCTATTACAAGAAATTGTGATAGAATAAAGATAATAACTAATGAACGTATTGTAACCGAACTCCATAAAATTATAGAAAGTGATACCCCTTCTACAGGGTTTTTACTTTTAGAAAAAACAGGACTACTACACCACATTCTGCCAGAACTAACCGCTTTAAAAGGTATTGATGAAGTGGATGGGCAACGCCATAAAGACAACTTCTATCACACGCTTGAAGTTGTGGATAATATCTCGAAAAACACTACCGACCTTTGGTTACGATGGGCCGCATTACTGCATGACATAGGCAAAGCACCAACTAAAAAATTTAATAAAAAAGCGGGCTGGACATTTCACGCACATGAATTTGAAGGATCTAAAATGGTTTACAAACTATTTAAAAGACTAAAGATGCCTTTGAATGACAAAATGAAATTTGTTCAAAAACTCGTATTTATGAGCTCCCGTCCAATCGTACTTGCTGAAGATATTGCTACGGACTCTGCTGTACGACGCTTAATTTTTGATGCGGGCGATTACGTTGAAGATTTAATGACTTTATGTGAGGCTGATATTACTACTAAAAACCCGAGAAAATTTGAGAAGTATCATAATAATTTTAAAATAGTTCGCAACAAAATTATTGAGGTTGAAGCTAGAGATCAAGTCAGGAATTTTCAACCACCAATTTCTGGCGAAGATATTATAAAGGCTTTTAATTTAAAACCCTCGCGAGAAATAGGCATTATAAAAGAAGCTATAAAAGAAGCTATTTTAGAAGGTGATATTCCTAACGATTTTAATGCCGCCTATGCATTAATGCTAAAAAAAGGCAGCGATTTAGGGTTAACAAAGCAGTAATGAAGCAAAATTAAAAATTAGTGTAATTATGGCAAATAGAATAAAAGACAACAAAAAAGTAGTTTATTGGTTATTAACGGGCTGCGCATTAATATTTGTAATGGTTATTGTTGGTGGCATTACGCGTTTAACGCATTCTGGCCTATCTATTTCAAACTATAAATTAATTTCTGGAACCATACCACCATCAACAGATACGGAGTGGGATGCTGCTTTCGACTTGTACAAACAATACCCAGAATACCAAAAATTAAATAACCAATTTACCCTTGAGGATTTTAAAGATATCTATTTTTGGGAATGGATACACCGCGTAATTGGTCGTTTTATTGGTTTAGTATTCCTAATTCCTTTTATATACTTTTTAGCAACTAAACAGTTTACTAAGCCAACCCTAAAAAAAGCATTTGTCCTTTTATGCATGGGCTCTCTACAAGGTTTTTTAGGCTGGTATATGGTTAAAAGTGGCTTAGTGGACAACCCTGATGTTAGCCATTATAGACTCGCTGCACACCTTACAACAGCATTTTTAACTTTCGCCTATACGTTTTGGGTGGCATTAGATTTAATATTTCCTGATAAAAAAACTGTAAATATACCCTACCGGAATTTAATTCGTTGTGGACTAATTATACTTATAGTACAAATTATTTATGGTGCTTTTGTTGCCGGCTTAGATGCTGGATGGATACACAACCACTGGCCTATGATGAGCGAAGGCAAATTTATGCACGAAACCGTTTACCTAGAACAAACTCCTGTTTACAAAAACTTTATTGAAGGCAAAAGTGGTGTGCAATTTGTACACAGAATTTTGGCTTTTATAGTTGTAGGCAGTATCATTTTAATATTTGTAAAGTCTAAAAAGCTTATTTTAAATACTTACCAAAAAACGGGTATTAACGGACTTTTAATAATGGTTGGCATTCAATTTTTACTAGGTGTATTAACTATTGTATTGCAAGTTCCTGTTTGGCTTGGTGTAGCACATCAAGTAGGTGCTTTTTTTCTTTTAAGTATTATGACGTTTACTTTACATAGGTTTAGCAAGTAAACATGGTTTATAATTCTAAAAAACTATATTTTTTTACTCTAACGGTTTTTTATGGAAGTTTAAAATATAGATCTATTTTAATGTAACTTGAAGGTTTGTTTTCTGGTAAAATATATTGGTTTTAGCCAATTTCAGATTCAAATTACTAGTAGTAACTAAACTTAAGCAAATACTTTTGAACATCGAGTAAGAGTAAAATAATTCAACATCTATTAGTGTTGGCAAAAATTAAGAACAAATCTTTATGAAAAAGACATTATTGATAATTTTATTAATTTCAAATAAAATAATTGGACAAGAAACAAATACATTAAATTTAATTCATAAGAATAGTGATTTAACTGAAATTATTCAATCTGACACATTATTCAAACCAAAATATCCGGATGGCATATATCTATCAAAAAAAGATTTTATAAGTAAGAAAGCCAATACTTCTAAAGCTGTTGAATTGAGAAATTTTAATAAAAAACCTATTGATAGTATAATTCATAACCCATATTTCTATTATAAAGAAAATAACAAAAAGGTGAACAACGTATTTGCTATTTCATATAAAGGTCATTTATACTTCCAAATAAAAGCTATCTTGAAAAATAGGAATAAGACAGACAGAGCTCAAAGCACAAATTTTTATAATACTTTTGTAAGAGTAATTATTGGTGGAAACAATTATTTATATACCGAAGCTGAATTAGTAAATCAGTGGGCAATGGGAACGGCTGTAAATTTCGGAATTATTGGAGGAATAATCGCAAATAATTTAATTAAAGGGAAAGGAATAGTTTGGGACTTTAAAAATGAAGAGTTTAATATTTTTAAATCTTGTAAAGACTACAACAAATTTATAAGCACAAAGATTAAAGATGATATTCAAGAATGTAAAAATCATCAACCAAATATGCTTGAAGTTCGAGAAACAATCAATAAAATAAAATAAACTTTTGCTAACACCTTATAAATTAATTGCTAATTTTAGCTCACTTGGGAAATTCCTTTGGAAGTTTGTAGTTCGTGATTAACCTAGTAAATTAGTTGCTTAAAGCGCGTAACAAACCGTATACAAAAACGCTAACACCAATATCTGAGTAAAACTCAAAACAAATGAAAAACTTAGTACTTCTGACTATATATTGACTTTCGCATCTCTAATGAAAGCTAAAAATTATGATTTATCTCCAAACCTGAAAGATTGAAAATACTATGAAAGATGCTTTGATTATGGAAAGAAATTTAAATGGAAAGAAGTTGATTGCGAAAAACTCAAGTCTGAAAAAAATAAAGAAAAATCTCAAGAAGAATTAATAAAATGTGAGCAACAGGTTTTAAAAATGAGTAAGTATTAAGAACATTAAATACTCTTGAATATAAAATTGATATAACCAGAGTTGCCGATAACAAAACAATTATTACTCATCATAAATATTTGAAAAAAAAAAAAAAAAGACGAGAACGAAGCGTTGAAAAACGAAAAGCAAAATCGGAATAAATAAAATACTGTTGCCAACATCGTGTATGCCTTATTGCTGCCTCCTTGCCTATTTACAAAAACACTTTCGAGTTTTATATTCGGTTTTTATTTTCTAGCTTTATTACTTAATCACTCAACAAACCACACACAGAAATGTTATTAACATATTAAATTAATAAACGCCTGTGTAAATACAATAATGGATATCTGCAACACTGCGTTAGGGATTGCAGTGAAAAGCCCACAGCCCGACTTTTGGAGGTGCGCGGACTTGTAACGTAAAGCCCGACCCTTTTCGGGTAACGCCCAAATAATTTAGCAAAAAGGGCGTACAGTAATTTATTTTTACAAACTAAAATTAAAACAAATACCGTAAATGGTTTTACTTGAGGTTAATTAAAAGCGTAGCAAAACCACTTACAACATTTCTTAATTTTAATAAGTAACCGTGTTAAAAATTATATTCTGACAATGCTTTTGGGAAAGCTTCTGGATCTGCTGCTAAATGGTAACGCGGATCATCCACATCTTCTACAATAACTTCTCTAAACTTCGGGTTGGATTTGTAGAGTAAAACCTTACAGTCTTTACTTAAATGTTTTAATTTAATGGTTTTCCCTTCGGCTTCATATTTGTTTACTATATTAAAAATAGCTTCTAGCGCAGAATGGTCACTTACACGAGATTCAATAAAATCTATTTCAACATGTTCCGGATCGTTTTTCACATCAAACTTATCGTTAAAAGCCAATATAGAACCAAAGAATAAAGGCCCCCAAATTTCGTAAGTTTTTGTTTTACCATCTGCTGAAATACGTTTTCTAGACCTAATTTTTTTTGCATTCTCCCAAGAGAATACTAGGGCAGAAATAATTACGCCCACAAATACGGCTACCGCTAAATCGACAAACACAGTTACTAAAGATACTGTAATAAGAACAACAGCATCTGACATTGGAATTTTCTTTAAAATACGGAAACTAGACCATGCAAAGGTTTCAATAACCATCATGAACATAACACCCACTAAAGCTGCTATTGGCACCATTTCTATTAATTTGTCTGCGAATAAGATAAAGGATAATAAGGTAACGGCCATCATAACTCCAGATAACCTACCGCGACCACCAGAATTAATATTAATTACCGTTTGCCCAATCATACCGCAACCACCGGTACCGCCAAATAAACCAGAGACTATATTCCCTGCGCCTTGCGCCACACATTCCCTATTTCCGTTACCTCTAGTATTTGTAACTTCATCTACCAAATTCATGGTCATTAAAGATTCAATTAAACCAACAGAGGCTGCTAAAAACGCAGGTAATGCTATAAATTTTAAAGTATCTAAATTAAATGGCAAGTTTTGCCAAAGCTCCAAATTAGGTGTTGGGAATTCTCCCTTTAAACCTGTGCCGCCACCCTCTATAATGTATGAACCTACTGTAGAAACATCTATATTAAATCCAACAACTATTAAGCTAGTAACCAAAATAGCTGTAAGTGCAGCTGGTAGTTTTTTTGTTAATTTTGGTAAACCCCAAATAATACCCATGGTTAATAAAACCAAACCAATCATTATATACAACTCCGTGCCTTGCATATAAGTGCTTACATACGCGTTTACACCTTCCGGCGACACCTTTAGGGATTTATGGGAAAACATTTTTACCTGTGCCATAAAAATAACGATAGACAAACCGTTTACAAAACCCATCATTACAGGATGTGGAATTAAGCGCACAAAACGGCCTAATTTAAAAACACCTGCTAGAATTTGAATACACCCCATTAACACAACACAGGCCATGAGGTAGAAAAAGCCCATATTATCAACAGGGACATCAAAAAGCATCCCTTTTGTATGACCTTCCTGAATCATGCTAACAAAAATAACCGCAACTGCGCCTGCTGCACCAGAAATCAATCCTGGACGCCCACCAAAAATAGCTGTAATTAAACCTATAATAAAGGCTCCAGACAATGCCATTAATGGGTCTATTTGTGCAACAAAGGCAAAGGCAACAACCTCGGGAATCATGGCTAAAGACACCGTAATACCACTTAAAATATCATTTTTTGCGTTTTTAGTGCTCTTCGTAAAGAAATTCGTCATAGTTATTTTTTTTCAAGGTGCAAATTTACACTTAAAAAATTGCCACACAAACTAGACAGATTATAATTTATTTTATAAATACGGTAGTATTAATTTGATTTTTAAAACTTTATCCTTTTTCAATTATAAAATACCATTAAGCTTTCTTTAATTTAAGATATTTAAAGCCTGAAATAAATTTAGATAATGTTATACCTGCTTTCAACAAACATTAAGCTATTTTTTTATGTTGAACACAATAAAATAATAGAGGTGATAAGGCGTAAAACCCTTTAATAATTTATTTTTTATGCCGCATAAAAGATAAAATTACACTAACAACCTTATATTGGGGTACGAATTATTAAGTGCCTCTTGAGATTCATTCTTGCCTAACCACGCAACTTTAGTAATCCCCTCGTTTGCCTGCGCCAACAATTCGCCTGCGTAAGCGGTTTGCATTTCAAACCAATAGGTTACTTTTATCCTGTAAGTTCCGTTTCGCTTAAACACATGGTAAGTAGTATCCAAAGCCTTAATTATTTCCAAACCGTTAACCCCTGTTTCTTCTTCTACTTCTCGCAATGCAGTTTGCTCAATAGTTTCTTTTTTTTCAGCCTTACCTTTAGGCAAATCCCACTTATCGTTTCTGTATATAAAAAGTATATCGCCGTTGGTATTATAAACCTTACCACCTCCAGCAACAACATTTGGAAGTTTTTTTAAAAATTTTTTTAAAAGTTTTTTCGGATTTTTATGAATTAGTCGTACTTCTCTTATCGACTTTTTTCTTAACTTCCTAATTACTTTTGCCATATTCGCTTTTTTAAGCGAGTAGTTTTTAAAGTCCGTTTCAGCTTCCACTAGAGTCGTTAAAACTATCGGCTTATCTCCAACAAAAATTTTATACATTACACATAAGTATTAACAAGTTTATTATGGTAAAAATATGATTTTTAGTTAAGTGCAATACATTGTTGATAAGAAAATTAAAAAAAATATTAGCCAGTACTTTACTACGGGGTAAAAAGGTTTTTACATGGAAAAAACAATTACTTTTTAAGCTACCAAAAAAAATTACAAACTTTTTATTAATATGAAAACAATGCTTTGTGTAAAAACTACAAAGACTTTATTATTACTAATTAGCTGTAGAAAAAGTTTTAACGTGGAAAACATTACAACTGTTGATAATTAAAATTATGTGTGAGCACTAAAAGATTTTAAATTTATATGTAATTTTGCGTTATGATTTTTAACAAAGATACTGCTAAAAGAACGGCCGAAGTTTTATTACAAATTAATGCCATAAAACTCAACGCAAAAACACCTTTTACTTGGGCTTCCGGATGGAAATCGCCTATTTACTGCGACAACCGTGTTATATTATCCTTTCCAGCCACCCGTAATTATGTACGGGAAGAAATGGCAAATTATATTGAAAAGGAATACGGTAAACCTGATGTTATTGCAGGTGTGGCTACAGGAGCGATAGGCATAGGCATGCTCGTAGCCGAATATTTAAATTTACCTTTTATTTATGTAAGGCCCACAGCAAAAGGGCATGGCCGTAAAAATCAAATTGAAGGTTTTATTGAAGCCGGACAAAATGTGGTTGTTATAGAAGATTTAATAAGTACAGGCCAAAGTAGTTTAAATGCTGTAACTGCCTTAAAAGATGCAGGCATAACAGTTAAGGGTATGGTTGCCATTTTTACTTATGATTTTGAAATTGCAAAAGAAAATTTCCAAAAACACAATATTCGATTAAATACCCTTAGCGATTACAACAACCTACTAGAACAGGCCTTGGATACTAACTATATTACAGCCAAAGAATCCCAGACTTTATCTGAATGGAATACAAATCCTTCGGAATGGAATCCACACAACTAAATTAAAAGGTAGCAAAACATAGTAATAAAACAGTTAAACAATATATCTTAGCATGAACTTAGAGTCTCCAATAATTAACGTGAATAAATCTCCTGAAGACGTATTTAATTTTTTAGCCGAAATAAAGAATTTTGAAGCCTTAATGCCAGAAAACATAAGCAAATTTGAAGTATTGGGGGAAGATAAATTTCTTTTTGCTTTAAAAGGAATGCCTGAAATAATACTTAAAAAAAAGGAAGTAATACCCCCAAATAAAATTGTTTTAGGGGCTGCCGGAGGAAAAATTGACTTCTCACTTATTGCTAATATTAAAAAAACAAACGAAACTTCTAGTGAAGTTAAGCTTGATTTTACGGGAGATTTTAACCCGATGATGGCTATGATGATAAAAAAACCAATTAGTAAATTTATTGAAACTTTAGCCTCTAGTATTCCAAAAGCCATTTAACAGAACATAACTTTATTTGCCATTCTTGCTTTTATTTTTTTGAACTATATTATAATGCTGTAATAAAGTTTAAAAAAATAAAAGTGAAAATAGTGGTTCTCGTAATTAATACAGCAGCGTAACTTCCTTTAGGCTGAAGGACTTAATTATATTCCCTTCCAATAAAATTAAAAGCGCCCCGCACTTGGACACGCCTTTAATATAACCAGAAAACACAGCACCATTATAATGTTTAAAAGTAGAGGGTTTATTTCTTCTAAAAAGACGCAATTCATATTCAGATTTTATTATTTCAAACTTTTTATCGGCTAACAAATCAAAATAATACCTTAAATTATTAATTGAAGTAACGGCTATTTCTTCAATATTAAAATTTTTGCCCATTATAATTTTTAACGAAGACGCTCTGGGCAAATAATCAAATTTAGTTTGGTTAACATTCAAACCAATACCAATTACCGAAGCTCTAACACCTTGTTTTGACACCACATTCTCGATTAAAACACCACATATTTTTTTATCTCCTGCCAGAATGTCGTTAGGCCATTTTATACTAAGCTTTGGAATTTCGAGTGCATCTAATGTTTTAAATAGCGCTAAAGCAGTTACCATGCTTATATAAAAACTTAAGTCCAAACTTAAAGCCGAAAAATTTTTAAACACACTACAAGTCAAATTCTTAGATGTTTCAGAATCCCAAACCGTGCCCATTTGCCCCCTACCAGAAAATTGTTTCTCTGCCATTACCATAGTATAATCAGTAATAGATTGTGCAACACTAAATTGTTTTAAATAAGTGTTAGTGGAATCGATGGCACCAAGTTTGATTATAGTCATTGTAGGAATAAGTAAAATACTCTAAATCTTATGATTAATTTAGACTATAAAGAACTAAAAAAATAATAACTTTGCATAAAATTTATTTAATTAATGGCGAAAGCAGAAACAACCGCAGACCAATTAATATCTGTAATAATCCAAGGGATTGAAGATGTTAAAGGAAAAGATATAAACATTTTAGATTTACGAGACATTGAAAATACCGTTTGTGATTACTTCATAATCTGTGAAGGAACTTCAAACACGCAAGTAAATGCTATAGTTAACTCCATACAAAAAAAAGTAAGCAAAACATTAAAAGACAACCCTTGGCACACCGAGGGTGCAGATAATGCAGAATGGGTTTTAATTGATTATGTAAATGTTGTAGTACATGTTTTCCAGAAACACATTAGGGAGTATTACGATATTGAAAGCCTTTGGGGCGATGCAAAAACAACTGTTATAGAAACGAGTTACTAAAATTATAATATGGCAAACGAAAAGAAAAATAAAAATATTAAGGATAAAAAACCCAAATTTAGTCCTTATTGGATTTACGGCATAGTATTAGTACTTTTCTTAGGCTACCAAGTATTTAGTGGTAGTAACTATGAAAACGCAAACAAAACAACACCATCAGACTTTTTTAGTTATTTAGAAGCAGGAGATGTTGAGCGTATTAATATTATAAAAAACACGCGCGTAGCTAAAATTTATTTAACGCGTGAAGCACAAGAAAAGGAAATTCATAAGGGATCGAAGCCCCAAACTTTTATTCCATCATCTACAGCGCTGCCTAACTATAAATTCGAATTCGGAGATCTTCAAAACTTTGAAAATCAATTAAAAGAAAACACAAGCAACTTAGCCGAGAAACCAGTTATAACGTTTGATACAGAAACTAACGATTGGGGGAATTTACTAATGAGTATTCTTCCGTTCATCTTACTAATAGGAGTTTGGGTATTTATAATGCGTCGTATGTCTGGCGGTGGCGGTGGCGGTGCTGGCGGTCAAATTTTTAACATAGGAAAATCTAAAGCTAAACTTTTTGATGAAAACACAGAAGTAAAAACAAGCTTTAAAGATGTTGCTGGGCTTGAAGGTGCGAAAGAGGAAGTACAAGAAATTGTAGACTTTTTAAAATTCCCAGAAAAATACACAGCTTTAGGAGGTAAAATACCTAAAGGCGCTTTGCTAGTTGGCCCTCCTGGAACAGGAAAAACTTTATTAGCAAGAGCTGTTGCCGGTGAAGCTAAAGTACCATTCTTCTCTTTATCGGGATCCGATTTTGTAGAAATGTTTGTAGGTGTTGGCGCATCAAGAGTGCGAGATTTATTTAAACAAGCTAAAGAAAAATCGCCATCGATAATATTTATAGATGAAATTGATGCTATTGGTCGAGCAAGAGGCAAAAATGCGATGTCCGGAAGTAATGATGAGCGTGAAAACACCCTTAATCAATTACTAACGGAAATGGATGGTTTTGGTACAGATGCTAATGTAATTGTTATTGCAGCAACCAACAGAGCAGATATTTTAGACAAGGCACTTATGCGAGCAGGACGTTTCGATAGACAAATTTATGTCGATTTACCAGACGTTCGAGAACGTAAAGAAATTTTTGAAGTGCATTTAAGACCACTAAAAAAAGCAGAAAATCTAGATTTAGATTTTCTTTCTAAACAAACACCAGGATTCTCTGGAGCAGATATAGCTAATGTTTGTAATGAAGCTGCATTAATAGCCGCTAGAAACGGTAAAAAAGCAGTTGATAAACAAGATTTTCTCGATGCCGTAGATCGTATTATAGGTGGTTTAGAGAAGAAAAACAAAATTGTTACAACTAGCGAAAAAAGAGCAATTGCTTTCCATGAAGCTGGTCATGCGGTAACAAGTTGGATGTTACAACACGCTGCACCATTAGTTAAAGTAACTATTGTACCACGTGGTCGCTCCTTAGGTGCAGCTTGGTATTTACCAGAAGAAAGACTTATTGTTCGCCCAGAACAAATGCTTGACGAAATGTGCGCAGCCTTAGGTGGTCGTGCTGCTGAAAAGGTTATTTTTAATAAGATTTCTACAGGTGCGTTAAGTGATTTAGAAAAAGTTACTAAACAAGCCAGAGCCATGGTAACAATTTATGGCCTTAGCGATAAAATAGGAAATTTAACGTATTACGATTCTGGCCAAAGCGAACATGGTTTTACAAAACCATATAGCGAACAAACAGCAGAATTAATAGATAAAGAAATATCGAATATAATAGAAAAGCAATATCAACGTGCCATAGCATTACTAGAATTGCACAAAGATAAATTAACAGAACTAGCAGAAGTTTTACTAGAAAAAGAAGTTATTTTTAAAGATAATCTTGAGAAAATATTTGGAAAAAGACCTTTTGAAAAAGAACTTCCATTTGTTGATAAAGAAGCTATTGAAGGAAACGAATAAAAATAAATAACACATATTTCGTTAGCCTTTTGGTAAAAATCTTAAATTAACTATATGGTTAATTTAAGATTTTTTATCTTTGATAATTATCGTAGCTAAATTAGGTTAATCGCAATTCAATACATGAGTCTTTTTAAAAAAATTTTTGGTTCAAAATCTGTTCGAACAGAAGAAAACCTAAAATCTGATGACAGGGGTAAATACATGCCTGAAGTTAAACTACCAATAGATGAAAAGTTTACAATAAACTTTAAAGCTAATGGCGGTAAATTCTTGTATTGCGAAGATTTAAATGAAATTTATAAAAATTTAAAGCTTATAATTAGTGAAAATAATTGGGAAAAAGATTTAGCTTTATTATTAGATGAAAACCTGAAAGACAAATTTAAAAATACAATTTCACAAACCACAAAAATCCCTACAAACGCCACTTATTTTCTAACTACTTGCGAAAACTTAATAGCCAACGATGGTTCTTTATTAATTTCTTCAAAACAAATATTCGAAAAAAAACTCATTGAATTACCATCCAATTTAATCGTTTTTGCAACAACAAGCCAAATGGTTGAAAATATAGGAGAGGGTTTACGAGGTATTAAAACTAAAAACCAACAAAGCATTCCTACGAACATTACAACTATAAAGCATTTTAATTCTACAGAAGACAAAGATTTTTTAAATTATGGTAGTAGTGCAAAAAATTTATACCTCTTACTTTTAGAGGACTTATAGCATGAAAGAAACCCTAATACGTTCGTTATCTGGCTTGGTTTATGTTTTACTATTGCTAATTTGTGTTTGCTTTGAACAGGCCTTAATAGCTCTTTTTTTTGCATTTGGATTAATTTGTTTAAGCGAATTCAAAAAATTAATACAGTTAAAAAGCTATATCCCCAATATAATCTTCTTATTACTATATGCTATTTTTGGTTATTGGCAGGCAGTTTTAAAAACAGAGAACGGCTTAACCGAAGCCACTCAAATTCTTACTGTTCTATCTATATTTGTTGTTCTATTTTTAATAAAAGATTTATTTTCAAAAAAAACTATTCCACTTTTTAAAACTAAGCGCTTTCTGCTTACCACTTTTTACATCTCAAGTGCTTTTGTTTTTTTAATATTAATTGCAAACCATTATGAAACCTATAACCCAAGAATTTTATTAGGATCATTTCTTTTAATTTGGATTAACGATTCATTTGCTTACTTAGTAGGTAAAAACATTGGTAAGCAAAAACTTTTTGAAGCAATATCACCAAAAAAAACAGTAGAAGGTTTTCTTGGAGGTGTGTTTTTTTCGTGTATTGCAAGTTATTTTATTGCTACCTTTACCGAAACTTTAAATTTTACTTACTGGCTAATACTAGCGGTTATAATAAGTGTTTTTGGAACACTAGGAGACTTAATTGAATCCAAATTTAAACGACAAGCTAAAGTAAAAGATAGTGGTATAATTATGCCTGGCCATGGTGGCCTTTTAGATAGACTAGATAGCATTATTTTTGCTGCTCCATTTATATATTTATTTTTAAGAATTTTGAATTATGTTTCATAAAGAAGGTCATAAAATTATAATTATAACACTTACTATTGTTGTTGGGTGCTTTTTATTAGTCGATAATTTTTTTGCAGATAGCGTATGGCTAAGAACAACTCTTATGATTGTTTTATTAGCCTTCTTAATATTAATACTCCAATTTTTTAGAAATCCAAAACGTCATACTATAACAAACGACAGCCAAGTAATTTCTCCTGTAGATGGAAAAGTAGTTGTAATTGAAGAGGTTTTTGAAAAAGAATACTTTAAAGAAAAACGCTTGCAAGTAAGTGTTTTTATGTCTCCAATTAATGTGCATGTAACACGCTACCCAATTGCTGGCAAAGTAATATATAGTAAATACCATCCTGGAAAATATTTAGTGGCGTGGCACCCTAAAGCTAGTGAGGAAAATGAGCGTACAACAGTTGTTGTAGAAAATGCTAAATATGGCAAAGTTTTACACAGACAAATCGCTGGAGCCCTTGCCAAACGTATTGTTAATTATGCTAAGCTAAATAGCAGTGCTACCCAAGGTGGAGAATCTGGATTTATTAAGTTTGGATCTCGTGTAGACCTATATTTACCACTAGACACGAAAATTAAAGTTTCCTTAAATCAAAAAGTTAAAGGTGGTGAAAGCGTTATTGCCGAAGCTCATGCATAGTACACCATTAAATATAGAATTCCAAGAAGCTGTAGATCGTGTAAACAGCCATTGTGAGCCGTTTCCTGCAGATATTTTATTAAAACTATATGCGTATTACAAAAAAGCAACTAATGATTACGGCAAACCTAAAAGTAAAAAAAAGATAATTAATGCTTTTAAAACAAATGCATTATTTCAAGCCAAAGAACTAACGGAAGACGAGGCAAAACAAGCATATATTACGCTTGTTAATAATTACTTTTTATGTGGTAAATAATTAAAAAACAGTTTACCTTTTTTAAAAAATTAGACATAATCAACATATAAAAGGAGATTATGTATAATTTAAATACAACTCATATAAAAACAAAATATTAAGTTTACCTTAATTAATTTAATGGTAGCTACTACTAGTGTGTGTGTAAGTCTCAAAACGCACAAAAACTTTGTAAAATTCAAGAATACAGAACAGGAGTTAAAAAAACTTTCTGTAATTTATACTCATACTAAAAAGACACTAAACATGAAAAAATTAATAGTAGTAAAATACTAACTATTGTAATTATACTGTTAATATCTTTAACATCAAATGCTCAAAAATTTAAAGGATTAGATAAAAGTCCTATGGATGCTGCAGCATTTCCAATAAGTTATAAAAATGCAGAAAAACTAATTAAAATTATTTACAGTAGACCACAATTAAAAGGCAGAGCTGTATCTAAATTAGCTCCAAATGGAAAAGTATGGCGAACAGGAGCTAATGAAGCACCCGAGCTAACCTTATTTACCGACATGAAATTTGGAACCAAAACAATTAAAGCAGGAACTTATAGCTTCTATGTTATTCCTAACGAAAAAGAATGGACTGCTATAATTAGTACGGATATAAATGTATGGGGGAGTTATTTTTATAATGAAAAAAATGATGTTGCTAGACTAAAAATTCCTGTAAACAAAGGTGAGTTTTTAGAGAACTTCTCTATTGCTTTTGAAAAATCTGACAATGGTGTACACATGCATATGGGTTGGGGCACTATTAGAATCGCAGTGCCTTTTACAGAATAAACACCACTTATAATTACAATAAAAGCTTTTGGTGATTATTAAAAACCAAAAGCTCTTATTGTAATTATAATATAAAACTAAGTGAAATTAAGACTGCTTTTTTTCAGACATATAGTACAAACGTTTTAGACTTTTTTTTAATAATCTAAATCTAAAAATACCAACTAAAATAAAAATAACAGAAAACACAAGGGATACTAGAGCTAAATATCGAAAATTAGGAAAATCTTTTAATTGAAAAAACCCTATACTTCCCAGTAGCAAATACAGAGAAGACCTTATATACGATAACAAGGTACGCTCATTTGCTAAACGCGTGCGCTCGATCGCAAGATAGTCTCGTAAAATTATTTTCTCATCTGGATTAAAATCTCGTCCAAATCTTAAAAGTTTAATTTTAGCCATTGCTAATTCTAAAAATTATTCAAAAAGAAATTAATAAAAAAAATCTTTATCAAAATACACAACATAATACTATAATCCTACTGCTCAATTAATCAAAAAATCTCAGATTAACTTTTTAACCTAAGATTTTAAAACTTACACAGATTTTAGGATAGTGTCATATTTAAGGAATATTAAGGTATTTATGTGTTTGTAGTGAAACCTTCCACTTCGGGTTTTTCATTACAAAATCTACAATTTCAGGAACTACAATATCACGTTTACTCCATTCTGGTTGTAAATATAATATACAATCTTTATTCACTTTAGCTGCCTGCTCTTCTGCAAAACGAAAATCATCTTTATTATAAACTATAACCTTTAACTCATGCGCTTTATTATATACCTCTCTGGTAGGTAATTTCATTTTTTTTGGAGATAAACAAATCCAATCCCAAACACCTGTTAAATTGTAAGCTCCCGAAGTTTCGATATGCACTTGTAAACCTTCGGCCTTTAATTGTGTGGTTAATGCTGTCATGTCCCAAGTTAATGGTTCTCCACCCGTTATAACAATAGTATCACTATACTTTTTTGCGTTTTCAACAATTTGAGACGTTTTAGTTGGCGGATGTAAATTGGCATTCCAACTTTCTTTAACATCGCACCAATGGCAACCAACGTCACAACCACCAATACGCACAAAATATGCTGCAGTTCCTTTATGGAATCCCTCACCTTGAATAGTGTAAAATTCTTCCATTAATGGCAACATTTCACCTTTTTTAACTAGTAACTCTATTTCATCTTTCATAAGCCTGCAAATATACATAATTAGAACTTTTTTTACAGATGTTTTAATTTCCCTTCATTTTATTATCTTAAAATTGAAATACTGCTCTGTATAAGTTTAAGATAAATTTAAGACTAGTCGTTTTATAAAGTTCAATTTTCATTTTATCTTTAAATAAATTAAAATATAAAATATGACAACACTATATGAAGCTGCTACAACCGCTACAGGCGGACGCAAAGGCAAAGTAAAATCTGAAGACGGACCGATAGATTTTAATTTATCTGTACCAACATCTATGGGAGGCGAAGGTGGTAATGGTACCAACCCGGAACAACTATTTGGTGCTGCATATGCTGCATGTTTTGGAGGTGCTTTACAGGCTGTAGCAGATAAAGAAGGTATTAAAATTGATAAAGAAGCTTTAAGTGTAACTGCAATAATTGGTTTTTGTAAGGAAGACGATGGCTTTTGCTTGGAAGCAACCTTAGATTGTTTTATACCAGGAGTAGATATTGAAACGGGGGAAGATTTAGTAGAAAAAGCGCACGATATGTGCCCATTTAGCAAAGCAACTCGAGATAATATTACAGTTACTTTAAACTTGTTACTAGATGAGTAATTTAGTATAACATTTAATAAAAAAAAGCCACCTCAATTTGAGGTGGCTTTTTTTTATTAAATGTTATTTTGAAACAGAAATACAGTATGAAAGCAATATTTATAAAAATTAATTAGCAAATTTAAATATGGTAACTCTTATAAACAAAAGCCTATATTCTATTACAATTACCTCTTGTTTTAAATAAAAAAGAGAACCAAAGGCTTACTTACTTGCAAATAATTTTACATCTTGCTCACTTATTTCCTCACCACCTAAAATAATTAAGCGCTCCACAACGTTTCTAAGTTCTCTAATATTACCTGTCCAATCGTATTCCTGCAATAGTTTAATAGCTTTATCTGAAAATAACTTTTTAGTACTCCCCTGGTCATTTGCAATTTTTGTACAAAAATGTTTTACTAATAGTGGAATATCTTCTCGCCTATCGTTTAATGCTGGTACTTTAATAAGTATAACTGCTAGTCTGTGATATAAATCTTCTCGAAATCTGCCCGCTTCAATTTCCTCTTTTAAGTTTTTATTTGTTGCAGCCACAACACGAACATCTACTTTAATATCTTTATCTGTGCCTACACGTTGTACTTTGCTTTCCTGTAAAGCTCGTAAAACTTTGGCTTGTGCAGATAGACTCATATCTCCTATTTCATCTAAAAATATGGTACCACCGTTGGCCGCTTCAAACTTTCCTGCACGGTCTTTATTGGCACTTGTAAAAGCCCCTTTTACATGCCCAAACAACTCACTCTCTATCAACTCACTAGGTATTGCAGCACAATTCACTTCTACTAAATTTCCTTTAGCACGTGCACTTTTTTCGTGTAACCAATGGGCTACTAATTCTTTTCCTGTTCCATTGGGTCCGGTAACTAATACGCGAGCATCTGTTGCCGCCACTTTATCAATAATATCTTTTATTTGAGAAATAGCATCGCTTGTGCCTACCATCTCATACTTCTTACTTACCTTTCGCTTTAAAATTTTGTTTTCTACAACCAACTCTTTTCTATCTAAAGCATTACGTACAGTGTTTAATAGCCTATTTAAATCTGGTGGTTTTGATATGTAATCGAATGCGCCTAAACGCATGGTGTTAACAGCAGTATCTAAATCACCATGTCCCGAAATCATGATTATTGGTATTTCTGGTTTTATTTTTTTTAAAGCCTCTAAAACCTCAACACCATCCATTTTCGGCATTTTAATATCACAGAGTATTAAATCGAAGTCCTCATTTTTTATTTTTTCAATGCCCAATAATCCATCTTCGGCTTGATCTACTTTATAAGCATCATTTTCTTCTGAAAGAATTTTAACAAGCACACGTCTTATTGCCGCTTCGTCTTCTATTACTAGTATTTTTGACATATCTAAATTTTAAATTTGAAACCTGTTCTTAAATAAAAAGCATTTAAATTATTTAACCGAAACACTTCATCTCTATTTTTTGTTCGCAACACATTATTTAATCTTAAAGTAAACCCCGAGTACATATACCAAACAAGATGTTTTGTAAACAAATAATCGTAACCTAAACCCGCAACTGCAACCGATAGAGAAACATTATCTACACGCGCTCCATTTACCATATTAGGTTCTTGTAGGTTTGCCAAATACCCATCTAAACCAAGAAATGCTTGTATCGCATTTTTAGTATTGATAGTATATTTTATATTAGACTTAGGCACGCCCGCACTAAAACTCCAAGACGGATTAATAGCCCTAAAATAGCTAATAAAAGGCAACGGAAAAGGAAGTCCTGTTGTTGCATTATAAGTTAAGCCTAAAATTAGGCGATAGGGGTGTTTTAAGCTAAAATTTTTACGTTTATCTAAAATATAAAAAACACCACCATTTATAAAATAATCATCTGATGACACTGATTTTTTGAGTGTTGATGCAATTCTTGGATTTATTTTAAACCCTAATCTTTTATTCTCACCAATTTTAAAAGTATAACCTAAATTAAAGTCAATAATATGAATATTACTTAACGCAGAAGTGTTAAAAGGGTAATCTTCTTCAAGTTTTAATAAAACTCTATTATATTCACCTCCTACAATTAAATAGCTTTTATTTTTAAGTGCTAAAGGGTAATTTAACAATAAGCGAAATCTTGTGTATTGGTCTTCGGATTTTGTTTGAGGTATAAAAGAATATTCTAAACGTGCCAAGTCTGTAAGCTGCGCAAAATTTGTTTGGCAAACAAACAACACCAGTAAAAAGACTAAGCTCCCATTATTTTTTTTCATTCTTAAGTTTATTTAAACTGTAGTAAACAACTCTTTTTTACTACTAAAAATGAAATTCAAACTTAGTTTCTTTAATTGAATTTAGCATATTAATTGTTAGCTTTATAAAAATGCACATCTCTTTGCGGAAAAGGTATTGATATTTTATGCTCTCTAAATAGCCTATCAATTTCAAAACGCATATCGCTTTTTGGAAATTGTGCTTTAAAACTATCGTTTAATGTAAATGTTACTTTAAAATCTAAAGAACTTTCTCCAAAATCTGTAAAAACGACTGCCGGAGCAGGATCACTCATAACACTAGGGTGGCTAGCAGCAACTTCTAGTAATAATTTTTTAACCAACTGTACATCGCTACCATATGCTACACCTACAAATACCGCTTCTCTGGTTTGTGTTCCATTTTGTGTCCAGTTAAATAAACTATTCTCTAAATACAAATGGTTTGGTATTACTAAAACCTTATTATCAATAGTTACAGCACGTGTTGTTCTTAGCTTTATTTCTTCTACACGCCCTACTTTTCCATCAATTTCTATAATATCACCAACATGCACAGATTGGTCTATTAAAATAAATATACCCGAAATAATATCTTGAAATAATGTTTGCAGCGCTAATCCAATACCTATTAACAAAGCAGCAGAAGCGGCAAAAACTGCGGTTACATTAATTCCTATAGAATCAAAAACAATAAGCATAACTACAATATAAATAACCCAACGCGCAAAAGAGAAAACCGTGGAAAACTTTGCTTTATCTACAAGTGGCATATTTTTAGTTAACAAATGCTTTACCCATCTTAAAAGGTAAGTGGTTGCAACTAAAACAAGGGCTACTAATAACAGATATTTTACTTTTAGAACAATGGCATGCGCGTCGTTACCTGTACCCGATGTAAAATCTAAAATTTTAAAATCTAGAATTTGCATGAATTTCTCCCATAATGTACTTTCTATTATAGCCTGTTCCACTTGGCTAACTTTTTTTTCAATTTGGTTAGTAACTTGATCTTGCATGATTAGTATTTAATCCATTTTATTAATTCTTTATAGCTTGGTTTTTTACCGTACATTAAAATACCTACACGGTATATTTTCGCAGCAAACCAGACTGTAAATGTAAATGAACTTAGCAAGATTAATAAAGATATAACCTGTTGCCAAACAGGAACACCAAACGGAATTCGCATAAGCATAACCACAGGAGATGTTAATGGTATAAACGAAAATACCGTTGAAACTGTACCATGAGGATCTTCTATAACTGTAAACACGCCTATATATACAGCTAGAATAAGCGGCATTATTATAGGAAGCATAAACTGCTGCGTATCTGTTTCATTATCTACAGCGGCACCAATTGCGGCATAGAAGGAGCTGTATAATAAATAGCCTCCAATAAAAAATAATATAAAGGCAACAATCAAGTTGGTTAATGGCAAATTATAAAATGCTAAAGCTATGTTTTGAATTTGCAAATTAAATTCGGGGCTCTGCATCGCCTGAGCCACAACTTGCTGTTGTGGTGTTTGCATTTGCGCCACATCTATACCTAAAAATAACGATGCCAAGGTTATTAAAAGAGCGCCCAAAACAACCCAAATTACAAACTGTGTTATACCCGCTAATGAGGTCCCAATTATTTTGCCAAGCATGAGTTGAATAGGTTTTACAGAAGAAATAATAACCTCTATAATCCTACTTGTTTTTTCTTCTATAACGCTACGCATAATCATGTTTCCATATATGATGATAAACATAAATAATAAATACCCTGCTGCACCGCCAAAAACAAGCTTAACAACATTGTCTACTTTTGATGTTTTTTTACCCTCAAAACTCTCTTGGTTAATCTCTACATTTACTTTTGAGGCCGCTAACTTATTAACATCAATACCTTGCTGTATTCTATTTTGCAAGGTTAATTCTGTTTGGATACGATTCTCCAAGCTTGAAATTACCGCTAATGATGGGGAATCCTCCGAATAGAACGTTACGTTTTTATTTTTTTGCATACCATTAAAAACCGTATCGATGTGCAGTAATCCATAACCTGAGGCTTCCTTAGCAATTATTTTAGCATCGTTTAATGTTACCCCTTCTATTAAACTGTACGACGTATTTTCGGAATTTTGAAAAACCGAACTTAATAATCCAGATTCGTCTAGTACAAAAATAGACCTTACTTTATCCTTGTTTAACTGTGTTAGATAAGAAACAATTGCTATGAATGTAATGAATATTAAAGGACTTAGAAAAGTCATAATAATAAACGACTTGTTTTTAACTTTAGTTAAATATTCTCGCTTTATAATAAGTGGTAAATGATTCATAAAATATTTATTTTTCAAAACTTAAAACCCTGTTTTTATTTTAATAATACGAGTTTTAAGAGTGCTATAACAGTATTTAAATGTTTTGTAAATTATTATGCTTTACAGCCTGAATAAAAATATCATTTACGCTAGGTATTAATTCTACGAAATGGGATAGCTGTCCTTTTCTAATTAAATAACTCAGCAAATCGTTTGGTTTTTCATCTTGCTGCAGTTTAATGTTTAGTTTTAAGTCGTCGTCTAACGTTTTAAAATTAGCTTTGGAAACAATAAATTTTGAAGCCAATTCTTTTTCCAAAAGGTTATGGTCGTTACATTTAATACCAATTTCATAAGTATTCGTTTTATATTGACGCTTTACGTCTGCCAATTTACCATCTAATATTTTATTTGATTTATGAATTAATGCAATATCATCACATAGCTCTTCAACAGATTCCATTCTATGGGTAGAAAATATTACAGTTGCTCCGTTTTCGCGTAACCTTAAAATTTCGTCTTTTATTAAATTGGCGTTTATGGGATCGAAACCAGAAAAAGGTTCGTCGAAAATTAATAGCTTTGGCTCATGGAGTACAGTTACAACAAATTGAATTTTCTGAGCCATCCCTTTTGATAGTTCTTGAATTTTTTTGTTCCACCAATCGCCAATTTCTAAACGCTCAAACCAATACTTTAAACGCTTTTTTGCTTCAGCCTTACTTAAACCTTTTAATTGCGCTAAGTATAAGGCTTGCTCACCTACCTTCATAGACTTGTATAAACCACGTTCCTCTGGCAAGTAACCTATATCCATAATATGCTTTTGCCCTAAAGGCTCTCCATCCAAACTTATAATACCGGTATCTGGCATTGTTATTTGATTAACCACGCGTATAAGTGTTGTTTTCCCTGCACCGTTTGGACCTAATAATCCAAAAATACTACCCTTCGGTATTTCTATGGAAACATTGTTTAAAGCTTTAAAGTCTCCAAAATGTTTAGAAACATTTTGTACTTCTAACAGATTACTCATACTACATTTTAATTTTACCTTATGTTGGTAAATATATTAAATGTTTGGCCCTAAAAGTTATTGCTTTTAATAAAATTTATATAAGCACTTTTAATAGCACAACACATATTGTAGCTATTGGTAGCTTTTTAGTTTTGATTAACGCTAAGGTTTTAATTTATAATTTCAACAAAAGGAAAACACTAATAACTCGTATCATCCAATTGTACAAGCCCCTTAAAAGTTCTGTATAAAAACGCAAAATAAAAAGCTAATAGCGGCGCACCTAAACAAACAATAATAAGCATAATACCAAGTGATTTTTGAGATGAAGCTGCATTATAAATAGTAATACTGTAAGCTGGGTTTATGGTTGATGGTAATAAAACTGGGTACAATTGAAATGCCACTAGCATAAGTAAAAAAGCCATAGTTAATGAAGAAAAAATTAATGCCTGGCCATATTTCTTTTTAGACACCAATCGCGGCACATTTGCAACAGCCAAAAACGCTAATATTGGAATAACAAAAAATGCGGGATATTCCTTAAATTTATCTGTAACACCTAGTAAAAAAACTAATGTATATAAAGAGGTTGCTGCAAAACTTATTATAAAAAAAATCATACTTTTTTTAAGTAAAAAAGTTAATCTAGCATGCAAGCGCCCTTCTGTTTTTAATAGTAAAAATATAGCGCCCTGCATCATAAATAAAAACACGGTAGTAAGCCCAACCATTATTGCATAAGGATTTAAAAACGAGAAGAACAAACCACCAGTGTAAGTTAAGTTTTCTCCTATTTGCAAGCCTTGTAACAAATTTGCTAAGACAACACCCAACAAAAATGAAATTAAAATATTAGACGTAAAATAAACAATATCCCAAGTTTTACGCCACCACAACATTTTTTCTGCACTCCTAAATTTTATTGCAGAAGACCGTAACACTAACAGCATTAAAAATAACATAAAAGGAATATACATGGATGATAGCATTGTAGCATACATAACCGGGAAACCTGCAAATAAAGCACCACCACCTATTACCAACCATACTTGGTTAGCATCCCATAAAGGACCTATGGCATTAATAGCAATTCGCCTACTTAAATCTTTTTTAAAAAACAAATGCCATGAACCAGCACCATAATCGAAACCCTCTAAAATAGCATAACCAGAAAATAACAAACCAACAACTAAAAACCAAAGCGTTGGGTAATCTAGACCTAAAAATGTTTCCATAAAATTAAACGCGTTTTAAAAATGAATCTGGATTCTTGGCCTCATCAAAAGGGCCATTTTTTATTTTTTTATTTACTGAATAAATGAATAAAACAAAAAGGATAGCGTACACCACTAAAAATAAGATTAACGAAAATAGAATTTGATTTGAGGATACCGCTTGGGAAAAACCCTCGCTAGTTCTTAAGTGACCATAAACAATCCATGGCTGCCTTCCCATTTCTGCTGCAAACCACCCCACCTGATTGGCTATTTGAGGCAGAAGTACAGAGAAAGCAAAAACCTTAAGCAACCATTTTTTATTAAACAAGGTGCCGCGCCACCATAAAAAACTAGCATAAAGCGTAAGCCCAATAAGAAACATGCCTATAGAAATCATTATATGATAAAACTGAAAAACCGCATTTACTTGTCCTGGTCTATCGGCCTTACGGAAAGCATTTAACCCTGTAATAGGCGCATTAAAGTCTTGGTGTACCAAAAAAGATAAACCGCCTGGTAGTTTTACGCCTGTAACCTCTTGGGTTTCATTATTCACCCAACCAAATAGATATAGATCGGCTGCTGCAGATTTTTCGTAATGCCCCTCCATAGCTGCTAATTTAGCTGGTTGGTTAACCGCCACACCATCTGCTGAACTATGACCTGAAATTAATTGAGTTAGAGATACAATTGTAGCTATACCTAAAGCAATTTTAAATGCCTTTTTTGAAATTTCTATATACCTCCCTTTCAATAAGTAATAAGCATGTACACTAAGTACTAAAAAAGAACCGGCTAAAATAGCGCCCTGCCATACATGCATAATTCTATCCAGGCTAGATGGGTTAAAAACCATAGCCCAAAAATCGGTAACCTCAGCCCTGGCATTAAAACCCTCGCCCACAATATGATAACCAGCAGGTGTTTGCTGCCAACTATTTGCTACAACTATCCAAACGGCTGAAAACATAGAGCCTAAAAACACACCTATAGTTGAGATAAAATGTACTTTAGGAGATACCCTATTCCAACCAAATAATAAAACACCTAAAAAAGCACTTTCTAATCCAAACGCAAAGAGCCCCTCTGCTGCTAATGCACTTCCAAAAATATCGCCTACATATCTAGAGTATACCGCCCAATTAGTACCAAATTCAAACTCCATTATAATGCCTGTTGCTACTCCAATACCAAAAGTAATAGCAAATATTTTTAACCAAAAGCGCGTAAGCACCTCATAATGTTTATGTCCCGTTTTTAAATACATCCCTTCCATAATCACCATGATAAGCCCTATACCGATGCTTAATGGCGGATATATGTAATGAAAGGCAATAGTAAAAGCAAATTGGATTCTAGCAAGAATTTCTGTATCCATAGTAGTAAAATATTTAAGAGTAAATTTAAATATTTTACTTATTATTTATCGTAACACGGGTTACATAAGTTACTATTTTTATTTATTCTAATGAATAAATATTACTGAACAAAAAAGCTTGTTAAAATTCTTAATACCAATATGCTTCTTTTATCTATACTACATGTGCTAAATAAAGATTTAGCCAATTAATTATTTTTATATTATACCTACTTTAAAAGGTATTACAACTCAAATTAAAACTTTAATTTTCACCATAATGTTAATTACTAATTTATTATGGCATAGGATAAAGAGGCTTTCTATGTGTCTTAACAAAGAAACTCACACCTATAAAATCACATTTTGCTCTAATTTAATTAACTGATGCCTGTTGCATTAAATAACTATTTAAGCAACAAATATTTATAATTTGATTAATAATTTTACTGCTTAACCTTACAGGTATTTAAACCTACCACTGCATAAAGCGGGCAAAAACTAATAAAACTCGTTAAAATAAAAACACCTGCCACAACAAATAATACGTAAGCCAATGCACCTTCTACAATACCTTGCCAGTAAAGTAAACCTATTACAAGAGCTACTACAAGTCTAATAATGCGGTCTATACCGCCCATATTTTTTTTCATCTTATCTATTTAAAAATTTTTATTAAGAAATTATATAATAAACAACTACAAAAATTATCGCGCAAATAAAACAAACGCCAATTAACTTAAATGTTTTTTTTATAATTTCCATTCTTTATTTTATACAATAATAATTATAACTTCCTTTAATTATTGTAACAGATGTTACAACTCGCTGTAAGATTATAATCAATTAATTAGTCGTATTTACTAATCTAATTTTAATAGTTACATTTAACTTGTTTTCTTTAAAAAGAAGGCAACAATAATTAGTCGTTAAAGACAATATTGCCTATTATTTTTTACCTAAAAACCCAACGATTAAATATGAAAGTAATAAAAGGTTTTACCTCTACTTGAATATCTACTAGCGATTAGTTTCTACTAACATGATTAAAAAAAAAACACCCTACTACAGTGTTGTTGGACAAACAAATTCTGACACTTTTACACCTTCGTTCTGTATGGCTTTAAACCCGCCTTTGATATCTATGACATTATGAAAACCACGACTTTTTAAAATTGAAGCTGCAATCATACTTCTATAACCACCGGCACAATGCACAAAAAATGGTGCTTCAGGAAAACCTGACAAATATTTATTTAAAGCATCTAGGGGTGTATTATTAGCATTTATAACATGCTCAGACAAATATTCGCTTTTTTTACGTACATCAAATACAGATTGATTTCCTTCTTCTAATGTTTTTTTAAACGCTTGAGCGCTTATAGAATTAACTACATCGTACTCTTTAGCAGCTTTCTTCCAAGCTTCAAAACCACCTTTTAAGTATCCTAATGTACTATCAAAACCTACTCTAGATAGTCTTGTTACAGCTTCCTCTTCGCGCCCTGGCTCTGTAATTAATAACAAAGGTTGCTTAATATTTGCAATTAAAGCGCCAACCCAAGGAGCAAAACCACCATCTAGCCCAATAAAAATTGATCTTGGAACGTGTCCTTTGGCAAATACATCTTGGTGGCGAACATCTAGTACAACTGCACCCGTTTCGTTTGCAACTGCTTCAAAAGCATCGGGCGTTAATTCTTGTGTTCCTCTTTCAAGTACTGCTTCAATATCATCATAACCTTCTTTGTTTAACTTAACATTTGCCGGAAAATATTGCGGTGGCGGTAATAATCCATCAATCACTTCTGCAATGAACTCATCTTTGGTCATATCTGCGCGCAAAGCATAATTCATTTGCTTTTGATTGCCTAGCGTATCTACAGTTTCTTTCATCATATTTTTACCGCAAGCAGAACCTGCTCCATGTGCAGGATAAACGATTACATCGTCTGCAAGTGGCATTATTTTATTTCGTAAACTCTCATATAAAAACCCTGCTAAATCTTTATCTGTTAGCTCACCCATTTTCTGTGCTAAATCTGGTCGTCCCACATCTCCTAAAAACAGAGTATCTCCGCTAAAAATAGCATAATCTTTCCCATTTTCGTCTCTTAATAAATAGGTCGTACTTTCCATAGTATGCCCTGGGGTATGCAACGCTACAATAGTAACGTAACCTAATTTAAACTCCTGATTATCTTTTGCTATTATAGCATCAAACGACGGATTTGCATTGGGACCAAAAACAATAGGTGCACCAGTTTCTTTTGCTAAGCTTACGTGACCACTTACAAAATCTGCATGGAAATGTGTTTCAAATATGAACTTCACTTTTGCGTTATCTACATTTACACGATCTAGATAAGGCTGGGCCTCTCTTAAAGGGTCAATAATAGCTACTTCTCCATTACTTTCTATATAATAAGCACCTTGAGCAAGACACCCTGTGTAAATTTGTTGAACATTCATTTTTTATGTTTTTTAAATTATCAGATAAAATTAATTAAAGTTTAATACATACATAGTAACACAAGTTACACTACAGTAACGTAAAATGAATATTTTTTATCGTTAAACCATGTATTAAAATTAAGCATACTACAACTGAAACAAAAAGAAAAGAAGGGGCTTTGATTTTGTTTCTCATATAGGCACGATATAAATCAAGTTCCCCAGCCTAATTTTAAATTATATTCTTTATTTGAGACACAATTATTTCCTGCTGTTTTGTTTTTTGATGTAATTTTTTAATGTAATTATATGCATCGCTAGTAGTAACGAAAAGATGCTTTTTCCCAATCATGCTTTGCAAATTACTATTAAACAAAATATCTCGTAATGGACCAATTGCACCGGCAATTAACAATTGTATTCCTTTTTTATTTAAGTCTGTAATAATCTGTTTCATCATATATACCGCACTACTATCCATGTAGTTTATAGATTCAGCATTTAAAATTATAGTTTTTAACACATCGCTTTTAACTGCTATATTTTTGTACAACTCTTTTTTAAAATAGTCTTTATTCCCAAAAAAAAGTTGCGCATCAAACCGAATAATCAAAATGGCTTCATCAACTTCGGTACTGGCACTAAACCTATCAACATTTTTAAAATAATTAGTTTGCTTAATTTTTCCTAAAACAGCCACGTGTGGTAGGGAAGATCTATAAATTAAAAGCAATAATGATATGAGTATACCTAATAAAATACCTTCCTTAATACCTACTAAAAGTGTAATTAAAAAAGTAATTAGGAGTAAAAAAAACTCATCTTTCCTATTTTTAAATAGTTGTACTGGGTATTTAAAATCAATTAAACCAAAAACAGCTACCATTATAATAGCACCAAGAATAGCATTAGGTAAATAATAAAATAGAGGTGTTAAAAAAAGCAGTGTAAGTCCAACAATAATGGCACTAACAATAGATGAAACACCTGTTTTTGCGCCAGCTTGATCGTTTACGGCAGTTCTTGAAAACCCTCCTGTAGTTGGGTACGATTGAAACAAAGAACCTACGATATTAGATATACCCAGGGCAACAAGCTCTTGGTTTGCATCAACCTCATAATCGGTATGCTTTTCTTCCAATGCTTTTGCTACAGAAATAGCTTCCATAAAAGCTATTAAAGCTAAAGTTAATGCCATTGGTATTAATGTGGTTATTCTAGAGTAATCTACTACCGGGACCGACAAAACTGGTAAGCCCTTAGGAACAGCACCTACTATTTTAACACCTAAGGTGTCTAAACGCGTTAAAAACATAAACAAAACACCTAGTATTACAACAATTAGGGCTGCTGGTATTTTACTATTTATTTTCTTAAAGACTTTAATTAAAACTATTGTAGTAACGCCTATAACTAAACTAATTATATTTGCTTGAGGTAAAACGTTAAAAACATTTTCTAAAAGAATATGAATTTTGCTACTACCAGCAACCATTACTCCTAGTATATGTTTAAGTTGACTCATACCAATAATTATTGCCGCTGCAGAGGTAAAGCCACTAATTACAGGTTTGGATAAAAAATTAACAAGAAACCCCATTTTCAATACGCCTAATAAAAGTTGTATTGCCCCCATTAAAAACGCTAAAAAAACGGCCATCGCTATGTATTCTTGGATTCCTGATATAGCAAGCGCACCCAAGCTAGAAGCAACCAATAAAGAATCCATAGCTACAGGACCTACAGCTAATTGCCTAGAGGTTCCCATAATAGCGTACACAACCTGTGGCATTAAAGCTGCATACAATCCAAAAACAGGAGGTAATCCAGCAATCATGGCGTAAGCCATACCCTGAGGTATTAATATAATACCTACCATAATTCCTGCAGAGACATCTCTTGATATATAGGATTTTTTATAGTCCTTTAGCCATTTTAAAATAGGAAAATATTTTGTTAGCATTTTAGTTTGTTTGTTTCAAAAACCATTAACTACAAAATTTTCATACATTTACAGTTTCATGATTTTAATGTAATTTCTATGTAATTCCACCTTGCCAAGATTTTCTAATTTTTTAAGCAATCTTGAAATTACAACTCTAGAGCTGTGCAAGTCATAAGCAATTTCTTGGTGCGTGCTATTAATAGTGTAACTACTGTTAATTTCTGCTTTTTTTTGCAAATAACTTAATAAACGCTCATCCATGTTATCAAAAGCAATGCTATCAATGGTGTGTAGTAATTCGTTAACACGGTTATGGTAACTTTCAAAAACAAAATTACGCCACGACTTGTATTTAGAAGTCCATAGTTCCATTTTTTGAACGGGCACCATTATTAGTTTTGTATCAGTTTCTGCTATAGCTCTAATTTCACTTTTAGTTTGGCCCATACAACAGGTCATAGTCATTGAGCAGGTATCGCCTTGTTCTAAGTAATATAGAAGAAGTTCATTCCCGTTTTTATCGTCTCTAAGCACTTTTATAGCTCCCGAAACCAAAAGCGGCATACCTTTTACGTAAGCACCTATTTCCATAAGCTTAAAACCTTCTGGCACTTCCTTGTAAGTACCAACTTGTAGAATTTCGTTTATTAGCTCATTTTCAAAAACACCCCCGTAACTGCTTCTTAATTGCTCAATCATGTGCCAATCTTATTTGGTAATTAAATATAGATATTATACTACTTTTTATTTTTTCAAATATTTGTATCACTCAAACAAACCTAAAAATATTTTAGCATTTTATTGGTAACCTAAGTTACACAAACTTATTTTACAAGAAAAAATATTTATTTCAGTTTTTAACATTAGTTATATTTTGTGATTAACGTAATGAACAATACTGTTATTGGGACTTTAAGTATACCAAACACCAAACCAATGTATATAGGTTACGCTGCTGCACAAGATAGAATTTACATGGATGATAGCGCACAAGAAATTATAAATCAAATAAGCCGAGGTAATAGTGTTCTCTATATTGAACTAACAAATTGCGATAACTAGTTATATCTGGATTAATGAAAATATTAACAGTACTACAGCTGTTAAAGATCTTAATACTGTAACAGTAATAGATAATGTCGCAACTGTAAGATAGCCAAATTCTTAGCTCAGCCCTTAACTACTATGTTTTTATACACCGTGTTCTACCAAGGTATTATTAGAATTTTACACCTAGACTAATTCCGAACGAACTTGCTGTTAATGAAAAAGACCTAACTGCATTACTAATTAGCGGTTCTGAATTTTGCATATAAAAGAAATCATTATTGTAATAAAAGCCAACTAACAGTCTTTTATTAAAAATATTAGCTACATCAAAAACTTGTCAAATTTTTATTTGATGACCTTCCCAAAAATCACTTTTACTAAAAGATATGTGATAGCCATATTGTAAGGTTAAATGTTGGTACTTATGATCTACATAAAGTAATTTAAAACCTAAGCCTGTTTATATTGATGCAAAAGAAGGATTGTTCTAATTTGTTAAACTAGCAATGCCTGACACAGAAAACTTTTTAAAAATGCTGTAATCCATGTTATAAACTAATTCAAAAGAGCCCTTCCCATTTATTGAATTTACTCGTGCTTTATCTTCTACATCATAATATTCATATGAAGTTTTATTGCTTGCATTTAAATAAATACTTGTGATTGCCATTTAGAAATGTGTTGCCTTGAGCAAAAATAATTAAGTTGATAGCTAAAATAAACTTATTTACTTTATAAGAATAAAAAAGCCTTTCCAGTATGGAAAGGCTTTTTTCTGAGCCGATGGAGGGACTCGAACCCACGACCTGCTGATTACAAATCAGCTGCTCTAGCCAGCTGAGCTACATCGGCTTTTTAATGTGGTGCAAATATAAACGCTTAATTAATATTTACAAGCATAACATCAAAAAAAATTACCCAAGTTTGTTAATTTTTTCAATTAAAGCTCTTCCTTTTGTTTCAAGCTCCTCATTTACGCTCTTAAAATGTGCTTTTGGGTTTTCAATATGCTTTATATTTACTTTTGCTATAAGTTCGTCAAACGTAACTATAGCCTCATCTATAATCGCTTCACTTTGTTTTGTATCCTTATCTGTATTTGAGTACTCCCAAACGTAAACTGCTTCTATTATATCTCCTAATACGTAATTTATATCTTTCTTTAAATCTCTAACGTTTGCCATTTTATTATTTTTTAAGTTTTTACAAAAGTAGTTAATTAAAGAATACTTCGGTAAAAAATGATAAGACAGATTTTTTATATTTTTTAATAGGAAACAGAAATACCAAATTCTTTTCTTTCTTATAAAAATAAGACCTATTTTATTACTCTAGATTGATAAACTATGTGCTGTTAAACAAAAACTTCTAGTAATACTGCTTTCTCAGCCTGAATTTCGTAAGATTCAATAGAAGCTGGAAGTAACAGCGTTTCTCCTTTATTTAAATATTCAGTTTTACCATAAGCTGTTATTTTAGCTTTTCCGTCTACACACATGTATATGTAAAAAGAATCTTTTATATTTTCTTTTTTAATAGTGCCTGAAACCTCAATATAATTTGTTGTAAAGTACGGACAACTTACCATACTATTAGGTGTATTTTGCTCCTTTGAATAATTAACCCTAAAGTTATTAGGCATATTAAAATCAATAGCATCAATGGCTAAATCATTATGCAATTCCCTTGCATTACCTTGATCATCAACTCTATCCCAGTCGTAAACACGATATGTAATATCGCTAGTTTGCTGTATCTCGGCAACCAGTACACCTGCACCAATAGCATGAACACGACCAACTTCAATAAAATAAGTGTCGCCTTTTTTTACAGAATCAAAATTCAAAATTTCTGTAAGTGAATTATCTTTTAAATGAGATAAATATTTTTCGGGTGTCATATCCTGATTAAACCCTACTATTAATTTAGAATCTGTGTCTGCTTGTACTGTATACCACATTTCGGTTTTCCCGAAGGAATTATGACGCTCCGCAGCCAATTTATCGTTAGGATGTAATTGAATTGATAAATCTTCCTTAGCATCAATAAACTTAATTAATAAAGGAAATTTATCACCAAAAACTTGATAGTTCTTATTTCCAATTAAGTCTGAACCAAAGGTTTCCAATAAATAACGCAGAGATTTTCCTTCTAGTGCGCCATTAGAAACTATAGACGTATCGCCATCAACATCACTAATTTCCCAACTCTCTCCAACGTTTTTAGCATCCGATTGCTTGTTTAAAATAGATTTTAATTTTTGTCCCCCCCAAATTTTACTTTTTAAAATAGGGTTAAACTTTAATGGATATAGTATTTTACTCATTCTAATTTCCTTTATAGGTTACAAAATTTCTTGGAGTTTCGTAAAGTTGAATCTCAAGCTTTAAATTCGGATTTAATTTGGACTTCATCTTGTGGTAAATAACAACAGCAATATTTTCTGCAGTAGGATTTAAATCTTTAAACTCTGGAACTTCTAAGTTTAGATTTTTATGATCGAAGGCATCTTCTACTTCATTTTTAATAATATCTTTTAAAATTTTCATATCGATTACATACCCCGTTTCCTTATCTATTTCTCCGGTAACACTTACCACAAGTTCGTAGTTGTGACCATGAAAGTTTGGATTATTACATTTCCCAAAGATTTCGTTGTTTTTTTTAAAGCTCCAATCTTTACGATGTAATCGGTGTGCTGCATTAAAGTGAGCACTTCTACTTACTGTAACATTCATGTATAACCTATTTACTTATAAACTAAAACCTTCTTATATATTATTCCAATAAATCTAGATATAATTAAAATAACATTAATTATTTACATTTATATAATCGTAAAATTTCTCGAAAATAATTTTAAACCATGCTGTATACAATTTTGGATTTACAATCATATCTTTCCTTATATCATCTAAGGCCATCCATTTCCAATCCTCTACTTCATCCAAATTTATATTAGGCTCACTTTCATAATAACCAACCATAATATGATCTAATTCATGTTCAGTCAAACCATTATCGAACGGGGCTTTGTATATAAATGATGTTTTTTCTGTTAAACTAGTAACAAAACCCATCTCTTCTTCCAAACGTCTTTTACCCGCTTGTAAATTTGTTTCTCCTTCCCTTTGATGACTACAACAGGTATTAGTCCATAAACCTGGTGAGTGATATTTATGTAGCGCGCGCTGTTGAAGCATTAACTCATTGTTTTTATTAAAAATAAACACTGAAAAAGCTCTATGAAGAAGCGCCTTTTCATGTGCCTCCATTTTGGCCATTAAACCAATTTGGTTATCTTTTTCATCAACTAAAATGACTTGTTCTTCTTTCATGATGCAAAAATACTATCAAAAGATAAAAATACATATAAATATATCCTAAAAAAATAGCCGTTTAAAAAATTAAACGGCTATTGAAAAAAATAAAATTTAGTAAGAGTTATTTATAACAAGATTCACCTTTGAAGCTCGTTACAATAAACTCACTCCTTCTGTTCTGTTGGTGCTGAAACTCAGTACAACTTGAACTATTATCTGGTTCGCAACCACAATTATTAACCAGCTGAGATTCACCATAACCCTTAGCTGTTAATCGATCGGCTGAAACACCGCTATTAATAAGATACTGCCGAGTGGCCTTAGCTCGATTATCGGATAATCTTTCATTATACTGTCTAGAAGCTCTACAATCGGTATGACTACGTATATCCAATTTCATAGACGGATATTGATTAAGAACCATTAAAACCTTCTGTATTTCTATCTCTGCAACATATTGTATATCATATTTATTAAACTCAAAATATATTAATGGAATGTTAAGCGTTTTTGCCAAATCATCGCAAGGCTTTATTTCAATTTCGTCTGGTGCAAGCGCAATATCTAAATTTAAGCCCAACTCCAACTGTACAGAAGACGTTTTAAATCGCTCCTCATCTGTAGAGTATTTTTCCTTAGAACCACGCGCTAAATAAGCCTTATTACAATCAATATTAAAAGCAAACTTGGCATCAGTACCTACAACAACACTTTCCAACTCATTACCATCGTTATCGAATAAAATAACTTTAGCTCCAGGAATTAAATCTGCAGTATTTGCGTCCTTAACCACTCCAGATACTACCTGGCTGCAGTTTATAGGTTTGAAACTATAAATATCATCATCTCCCTTTCCTCCTGTTCTATTTGAGGTAAAATACCCCTCTTCGCTATTTTCTTTTTGATAAAAAGCAAAGTCGTCAGCATTACTATTAAAAGGCTTTCCAATATTACTAACTTCAATATTGTTTAAATTACCAAAAGCCGCTTTACTATCAAGATCCTTTACCACAAATATATCATAACCACCAAGCCCAGGGAATCCCATAGATGCATAGTATAAATCACCCTTACTATTCATAAAAGGAAATGAGTCTTTCCCCTCTGTATTAATAGATTCCCCTAAATTAACAGGTGTTGCCAAAGAACCATCTTCATTAATATCAACAACATATATATCCGATTCACCTTTTGAACTTTCCATATCCGAAGCAAAATACAATCTTGTTCCTTCCTTATTAATAGTAGGATGTGCCACACTATATTCGTTGCTATTAAAATGAATTGGTGTAATATCACTCCACTTGCCACCTTCATTTAATGTAGCTCTAAACATCTTTAGCCTGTTAATACCAGATTTATCCTCTTTAGGCCTCTTTTTAAAATAATTATTCCTCGTAAAATATATTGTCTTAAAATCTGGTGCATATGCTGCACTTGATTCATGAAACTTAGTATTTATTGTTTCACTTAAAGAAACAGGTTCGGAATAGTTACCATCTTCATACTGATAAACTTTATATAAATCCAAAAAAGGTTGATTATTCCATTGATACTTTTCCTCAGAATCATCGCCATTCGAAGATGCGAAGATTAAATTGTCACCATTAAAAACAGTTCCAAAATCTGAATACTCTGAATTAAAATCTAAATTTTTAACTTCAATAAGACCTGATGAATTAGACTCTATATCCGAAATATAATCCTTATTAGACTCAAAATACTTAGCCCTAGAATCGTTTGGGTTTAATGCAATAAATTTATTCATCCATTCATCAGAAGATTCATAATTTTTTATACCCCTTAAAGCCATAGCATATCGAAAATAATATTCAGGATTTACTTCACCAGAAGCTTTAGCAAATAATTCTCCATACCACCTGGCAGCCTGTTGCATATTATTATTAAAATAAAAAGAATTAGCTAGTTTTTCTAGTATATCTTTATTCACATAACCCTTTTCAGCCACCTTCAATAAGTACTCACTTGTTTTAACATAAGAGAACCTCTCATATTCCTGCTTACCTCCATTAACAGCCGCTTTTTGAGCGCTTATTGAAAAAGACATTTGTACTAAAAATACAAATAAAACGTATTTTATCATTATTTTCATATTCATTTATTTTAAAAGAAACGCGGTGATAATACTCTACCTAATTTTTGGATCTCAAACCTTAACATTAACTCATGAGTACCGCTATTGTAATTATTTAAATCCGTGGTTGTTAAATCATATCCATAACCAACAAACATACCTTTGGTGATTTGAAAACCTGCCAAACCAGAAAAAGAATCATCCCACCTCCAGGCTAAACCTAAAGTTAATTTATCATTAAACAAAGCATTTGCAGAAATATCGGCAATTACCGGTGCTCCAGGAACAGCTTTAACTAAAAACGCTGGTTTCAACTTAACACTATTATTTAAATCAAACACATAACCACCTGTCAAGAAAAAATGCAATCGCTCTGTTGCTAAAGATTCCTGAAAATCATCATAATGTTCTGTTGTCAAAAAATTAGGTAGTGATAGGCCTAAATACCATTTTTTATTACTCAAATAAAGACCAGCTCCTACTATAAGTGCATTCTGACTAATATCATCATTAAATAACACGTCAGCATTTTGAAATTGCCCCTTACTCCAATCTGTCCTTAAACTATGCCAACCTGCCTTCACTCCAAAGGACATTTTGGTTCCACCTTCACTAATTGGGATACTGTAAGAAACATTTGCATCTATAAAGGACTCTCTGGCAGGCCCCAAAGCATCGTTAACTACATTTAACCCTACTCCAATACGATCGTTAGACAGTGGAGAATGCACTCCCAAAGATTGTGTTTGGGGAGCACCATCAATACCCACCCACTGAGTTCGACTTAGCCCCACAACACTTAAGGTTTCTCTTTGTCCTGCATAAGCCGGATTAATACTCAACGTATTATACATGTAATGGGTATACTGAGGATCTTGCTGTCCATGTATATCAGTTATTGATATTAGCATGATGGTCGCAACGACAACTGCCCTTAATAATGATGGTTTGTTTATCATGTTTTTCATTTTTCCAATAATGTATTATCTATTTATATATAACCAACCAACTTTTGGATCACTTCCATCTCCTAAATCAAGAACATAATAATATGTCCCTACTGGAAGTTGTTCAGGTTCATTTAACAAAGCTCTTCCATTAGATCGGCCATCGAAATCATTCTTATACCCTTGAGAAGTATAAACTTTATTACCCCATCTATTCCATATTTCCAGAATATTATCTGGATATTCATCTATACAGTTGATAACAAAAGTTTCGTTAATACCATCTCCATTCGGAGAGAACTCGTTGAATATATTTAAACAACCTAGCGACTGTACTGTTGGATCGTCTGAGACATTTCCATCAAAATCATCATTATCGTCACTGGTATCATTAACAAACATTGAATTATTACTACCCACACCTGTAGCCAAGGCACTATTGGAAACACCTCCTGCAATGATAGCATCAGCATCAATAATATACGTAAACATATATGTAGCTATTTCACCAGGTAACAGTGTTCCTTCAATACTATTCATTGATGCACTTACAAAGACCGGAATAGGATTTGGCGTAATAACACCCCCTGTAAGATAAGTCATGGTATCATCCAAAGTAACCATACTTAAAGTTACATTTCCAATATTTTCAACAAGTAATGTATAAATAACACTATCTCCAATATTATCTCCAGTTACAACAGCCGTTTTAACAACCTCTATAGCTGGTGTACAAACCAAGGTGGAAGTAATAGGCAATGAAATATCTGATGCGAAGAAATCACATGGATTATTTGGATCCGTATTACTCATACTAATTTCAACACCGTTAGGAACCCCATCACCATCACAATCGCTAGACAAATAAGGCTCTGCAATTATCGTAATATCTTGACTTTCTATATTAAAGTCACATGGCACTAACACATCTGTACCGTCTTGAACCTCAGAACCATTACTAACACCATCTCCATCACAATCTGCAGCCTTCCAAAGTATGGATGTAGCAGATAGATCTTGAATAGAACCATCATATTCGCACGGATCACTTGGATTAGTACCCGTTGCTATCTCATTAGCATTTGATACACCATCTCCATCACAATCACCATTTGGATTATTAAGGCAGTCACCATCATAAGTAAATGAAACCATTGCTACATTACTTTGATTACCCTCAGTATCATCAACCGTATATTCCACAGCTGTTGGATTATCCTCAAACCCATTCTCAGGAATAAAACTTATCTCTCCTAAATTAGGATTAACCTGCCATTCTCCTTCTCCTGGTATTGAGAAACCAATTACATCTCCGTTTGCATCTATAATAACATTTGTTGCCCCGGTTGGCGTAACTAAACTAACACTTGTTGGGTCCAGCATACCATCTGGATCCATATCATTTGAAAGTGGATCAACACTTACTGTTTCACCTGGTGTAGCAGGAAATTCGTTTGTATCATTTTGAGCCAATGGTGCTTCTGGCACGTATGTAATTCTAACTGTTGTTGACTCACTAATATCACCGATGTTATCAGCTACTACATACTCAATAACACTTGGATTCAAAGTAAACCCAGGTTCCGGAGTAAAAGTAATCGCGCCTGTTAATGGATTCACATTCCATGTTCCTTCCCCTGGCACAACTAAATCTTCTCCTGGAGTATTCGTCCCTACAATTTGAACTGTTGTAGGATCTAGTGTTCCATCTTCATCAGTATCATTCAATAATACATCTATAGTAACAGCGATACCAGTATCATTCAATAAACTTTCATCAGCCAATACCATTGGAGCTTCATTATAATCAGGACCAATAGTAGCTTCATTACTAACGTTGCCATCATTATCATCAACCGTATATATCACTGGTGTTGGATCGTCCTCAAAACCTAGTTCTGGAGTAAAAGTAACACCTCCTGTTACCGGATTAACTTCCCAAACACCTTCACCTGGCACTGTAAAGCCTGTAATATCTCCCTGAGAATCCATAACTATCATTACAGAACCTAAAGGTGGCATCAAACTTACTGTTGTTGGGTCTAACTCCCCATCTGGATCTTCATCATTATCTAAAACATCAATACTTATAGGATCACCCGCACTTGCAGGTATAGCATTAACATCTGAAACTGCCAACGGTACTTCTGATAGATACGTTACAGTTACACTGGCCGGTGCACTTGTGTCGCCATTAGTATCTGTTACTGTATATTCTATAACCGTTGGATCTGCTGTGAAGCCCATTTCTGGGGTAAATGTGATTTCTCCTGTTAATAAACCTACACTCCATGTTCCTTCTCCTGGCACTACTAAATCGTCTCCTGGATTGTCCGTTCCTACGATTTGAACTGAACTTGGATCGATACCATTTTCTTCATCTGTATCATTATTCAATACATCTACGGTTACTGCCTCACCAG
>CALGNX010000009.1 GCA_937958265.1 uncultured Algibacter sp.
GGTCCGTTTATGTATGCCGATGAATTTAACACTTCTTCTATAGAAGCATTTACAGTATGTTTTATTTGTTGATATTGACTTTGCAAGTCAACCATTTGAATTTTTTTCATGTAGAAAATTTTGCTTATCAAAAATACAAACTAAGTTTAATTATATGTGAATAAAAATTGATTTTTATATCAATATAAATTATTATTTGGTATTATTTTTTAGAAATAAACAAAAAATAAGGTATTA
Source organism: uncultured Algibacter sp. (assembly GCA_937958265.1). Classification (GTDB taxonomy): domain Bacteria; phylum Bacteroidota; class Bacteroidia; order Flavobacteriales; family Flavobacteriaceae; genus Algibacter_B. Next base: position 238 of record CALGNX010000009.1, read on the forward strand.
AAATTTGGTGAGTATTTGGTGTTATTTACAAGCGTTCCAAATGCTATCGTTAGGTGTAGGTGCAGTAAGCTTTATTTCTTCTTTATTTACAGGGTGTGTAAATTGTATTTTTCGTGCATGTAAATGAATACTCCCACCTTTGTTGCTTCTTGGAAAACCATATTTTAAATCGCCTTTAATAGGATGCCCTATTTCAGATAATTGCGTTCTAATTTGGTGGTGTCTTCCTGTTTCTAAATCAATTTCTAATAAAGAGTAATTGTCTAGTTTTTTTATTGTTTTGTAATGTAAAATAGCTTTTTTACTTCCAGAAATTTCTTTTTTGTATACAAAAGACTTATTCTTTTTAGGATCTTTTTTTAAGAAGTTAATAAGGCTATCTACTTTTTTTTCAGGATGACTTTTTACTACGGCCCAATATGTTTTGTGAATGTTTTTATCTCTTAGCATTTTGTTTAAACGTTCTAAAGATTTAGAGGTTCTTGCAAAAATGATAATACCAGATGTAGGTCTGTCTAATCTATGTACAACACCTAAAAAAACATTACCTGGTTTGTTGTACTTGTCTTTTATATACTCTTTTACAACTTCACTTAAAGGCTTGTCTCCAGTTTTATCTCCCTGAGTAATATCTCCAGCACGCTTGTTTACTACTACAATATGATTGTCTTCAAATAAAATTTGTAAATTTTCTTTGTTAGATTGCATTGGTAAAACGGTTACTATGTTTTTTTGGTGGTATTAACTTTATTATTTGAAGCTTTCTGCTACATCTTGGTTAATACTTCCTATAAAATCTAAAAATTCTTTTCTACCTAAACCATTAGAAGATGAAGTAATAAAAGAGTCTGGTAAAGACTCCCAAGAATTTAGTAATTTCTTTTTGTAAGAGGTAATTTGTTTATTTAATTTAGAGCTGCTTAATTTGTCTGCTTTTGTAAAAACAATACAAAACGGAATTCTATTTTCTCCTAAAAATTGCATAAACTCTAAATCTATTTTCTGCGGATCATGTCTAGAGTCTATTAAAACAAATGTACAAACAAGTTGCTCTCTTTCTTTAAAGTAGTTTTCTATAAAATATTGAAAAATGGTTCTTTTTTTCTTAGAAACTTGCGCATAACCGTATCCTGGTAAATCTACTAAAAACCAACTATCGTTTATTTTAAAATGATTAATTAATTGAGTCTTACCTGGTTTTCCAGAGATTTTAGCAAGATCTTTACGCTCCATTAACATATTAATTAATGAAGATTTTCCTACATTAGATCTACCTATAAAAGCATACTCAGGAATTCTGTCTTTAGGAGCTTTAGTAACATTACTATTGCTCATCACAAACTCTGCAGATTTAATTTTCATAACTTAAAGTTTTCTAGATATAAACCAGTCTTTAAGAATTTTATTAAATTCTGTAGGTCTTTCCATCATTGCGGCATGTCCACATTTATCAATCCAAAAAAGATCCGAATTTGGTAATAATTTATGAAAATCTTCTGCAGCTTCAGGAGGTGTAACACTATCTTGTTTTCCCCAAATTAAGCAAGTTGGTTGTTGCATTTCAGGTAAATCGTTAGCCATATTGTGTCTAATAGCACTTTTGGCAATAGAAAGCGTTTTTAAAGCTTTTACTCTATCATTCACAGTATTATAAACGTCGTCTACTAATTCTTTAGTAGCTATAGCTGGATCATAAAAAACATCTCTTGCTTTTTGTTCCATATATGCATAATCTCCTCTTTTAGGAAAACTATCACCCATTGCATTTTCATACAAACCGCTACTTCCTGTAAGTACCAAGGCATTTACCTTTTCTGGATAATGCTTTGTAAAATATAAACAAATATGACCTCCTAGAGAGTTACCTACTAAAATGGCATTTTCAATGTTTTTATGATTCATGAAGTCTTTTAAAAACTTAGCTAAGTTTTTAACATTCGTCTTTATCATAGGTAATGTATACAGAGGTAGTTCTGGTATAAGAACATTGTATCCGCTGTTGGAGAATTCGTTAAAAGTGGCTCCAAAATTACTTAAAGCACCCATTAAACCATGTAAAACAATGATTGCAGGTCCTTCTCCAGCTTCTGCATATGTAAATTTTCCTTCAGTTTTTAACTTGTCAGTCATTGATTTTTCAATTCGCTTAATAGCAAATGTAATTCTTTTTTGCGAAATAGATGAGTTTTTAATTTAACGAGGTGTTAAATAATTAAATCAAAGACCACTAAAAGAATTGTTGATAAAACGTTATTTATTAACAAAGTGGTAAAAAGTGGTAAAAAGTGGTATAATTTGTATATTTTTGATATCGCAAACTATTTTTTGGAATTGATAAACTTAATTGGAACATACGAGTGTAAAGCAGATGCTAAAGGAAGGATGATGATGCCATCTGCCTTTAAGAAGCAGCTTGCACCTGTGTTACAAGAAGGTTTTGTAATTAAGAGAGCTGTTTTTCAATCTTGTTTAGAGTTGTATCCAATGGAGGAATGGAATCTTATGATGCAGAAAATTAATAAGTTAAATAGGTTTAAGAAAAAGAATAACGATTTTATTAGAAGATTTACTGCAGGGGTAAAAGTTGTTGAGTTAGATGCTTCTGGTAGAATTTTAATACCAAAAGATTTGTTTGAGTTTGCGGGTATTAAAAAACAGCTTGTAATGTCTTCATCTGTAAATATTATTGAGATTTGGGATAAAGATAAGTACGAGAAAGAGATAAACGAGGCTGCAGAAGATTTTGGAGATTTGGCAGAAGAAGTAATGGGAAATATAGAGTTTGATGAATTATCATAATCCAGTTTTATTAAAGGAAAGTGTAGACGCTCTTGCTATTAAGCAAGACGGTGTGTATGTAGATGTAACTTTTGGTGGAGGTGGGCATTCTAGAGAAATCTTAAGTAGATTAGGTGATAAAGGGAGGTTGTTTGGTTTTGATCAGGATCCTGATGCGCAAGAAAATGTAATAGATGACTCGCGTTTTGTTTTAATACCTGAAAATTTTAGATATATAAGTAGGTTTTTAAGATTTCATGGGGTAAGAAAAGTAGATGGAGTTTTAGCAGATTTAGGAGTTTCTTCTCATCAATTTGATGAGGCGGATAGAGGGTTTTCTACTCGTTTTGATGGTGAGTTGGATATGCGAATGAATCAGAAATCTAAAATATCAGCAAAAGAAATTATTGCAAACTATTCTGAAGAGAAATTGGCTGAAATATTGTTTTTGTATGGGGAGTTGAGGAATTCTAGGAATATAGCAAAAACGATAGTAGAGAAAAGGCAAATAGAAAGAATTGATACGAGTTATCAGTTGCGAAAAGCTTTGCAGCGTTATTTGCCAAAAGCAAAAGAGCATAAAATTATCGCACAAATATTTCAAGCGATTCGTATTGAAGTAAATGAAGAGTTAGATGTTTTAAAAGAATTTTTGCAGCAAATGCCTGGGTTGTTAAAAGAAGAAGGGAGATTGAGTGTTATTTCTTATCATTCTTTAGAAGATAGGTTGGTAAAGAGGTTTGTAAGAACAGGTTTGTTTCAGGGAGAACCAGAAAAAGATGTTTTTGGTAATAGTAATGAGCCGTTGCAAAAAGTAGGGAAATTGATAGTGCCAGATGCTAAAGAGATAAAACTTAATAATAGGGCAAGAAGCGCTAAGTTAAGAATAGCTACTTTAAAAAAGTAAGATGGCTGAGGTTAAAAAAGGGTTGTATGATTTTTTAAGGGGGAGTTTTCTTATAGATGGTTCTGCTTTAAAAAATTGGAAGATAATTTTATTTGTAGTTCTGTTGTTGTTAACCATGATTGCTAGTGGGCATAGAGCAGATAAAAAAGTAATTCAGATATCTGAATTAAATAAAAGGAAAAGGGAGTTAAGGGCAGAGTATGTAGATACAGGTACTATTTTAATGAGAATGAAAATGGAGTCTAGTATACGGAAGAAAGCAAAAGAAAGAGGTTTAGAGCCGTTAAAGGCACCTCCAAAAAAAATAAAAGTAATAATTAAAGAATAATAACAAATTGGCAACTCATAAAAAAAGCATATTAACAAGGTTCTATATAGTAGGGGCTTTTCTTGCGTTTTTTTTAATGGCAATTGTGTTTAGGGTGCTTACAATTCAGTATTCAGAAGGAGATAAGTATCGAAAACTAGCTACAGAGTTAACAATTAAACAAGATACTATTTACGCAAATAAAGGTAATGTGTATGCTTCAGATGGAAATTTGTTGGCTACTTCTATGTCTAAGTTTACAATTAGAATGGATCTTGTAACTGTAGATAGCGAAGTGTTTGAAAAAAACATTTCTGAATTATCTGAAAAGCTTTCTGATATGTTGGGTGAAACACCAGAATATTATCAGCATAAATTAAGAAATGCTAAGAAAAAGAAAAATAGGTATTTGTTAATAGCTAGAAATATAGGGTATACTGATTATTTAAAAATGAAACAGTTTCCTATTTTTAATAAAGGTGTGTATAAAGGAGGTTTTATTGCGGAGCATAAAACGGTTAGGGCGCATCCAATAGGTAAAATAGCAGAAAGAACAATTGGGTACGATGATAAAAGAGGTGGTGCCGGTATAGAGGGAGCTTTTTCTGATTTTATGCAAGGTGAAAATGGTTTGAGATGGAAGCAAAAGATAGCTAAAAATCAATGGAAACCTATAAATGATGTAAATGAAAAAGAGCCAATTGATGGGCATGATATTATTACAACAATAGATGTTAATATACAAGATATTACGCATCATGCATTGTTAAGAAAGTTAGAGTATTTTGAAGCAGATCATGGTTGTGCGGTAGTTATGGAAACTGCAACGGGTGAAATTAAAGCAATTTCTAATTTAGGGCGTACTTCTAAAGGGTTGTATTATGAAAAAAGAAACTATGCTGTTTGGGAGAGTCACGAGCCTGGGTCTACTTTTAAACTAGCTAGTTTAATGGCTGCTTTAGACGATAAAGTAATAGATACATCAACGGTTGTAGATACTGGTAAAGGTAGGTTTTATGTAAATGATAGAAAGGTAGAAGATTCTCATAGAGGTGGTTATGGTAAAATTTCTGCAGCAAGAGTTTTTGAGGTGTCTTCTAATGTAGGTATTGTTAAAATGATTAGGAAGCATTATGATAAAAATCCACAGAAGTTTTATGATAAAATTGAAGAATATGGATTTACAAAACCTATTGGTTTTAAGATAAAAGGAGAGGGTATTCCGTACGTGCCAAATCCTAAAGATAAAAAAAGATGGAATGGTATTTCTTTAGAATGGATGTCTTGGGGGTATGGTATTTCTGTAACGCCAATGCAAACATTAATGTTTTATAATGCTGTAGCTAATAAAGGAGTTATGGTAAAACCAAGGTTTATTAAGGAGTTAAGACGAAATGAAAAAATAGAAAAAGTTTTTGATACCGAAGTGTTGAATTATCAAATTGCTTCTGAAGAAACGCTTAATAAAATAACAAAAGTAATGGAGAATGTTGTAGTTAAAGGAACTGCAAAAAATATTTACTCTCGTAATTTTTCTATGGCAGGTAAAACGGGTACCGCTAAAAAATATATCCCAAGAAGAAAAAATGTAGAAGGAAAATATGAGGGAGGGTTTTATTCATCAGATCATTATGTGGCTTCTTTTGCAGGTTTTTTTCCCGCAGAAAATCCTAAATATTCTTGTATCGTAGTAGTACATGATCCTAAAAAAGAAAAAGGGTACTACGGAGCAATAGTTGCAGCGCCAGTATTTAAAGAAATAGCTCAGAAAATATATACAACTACACCTATTGATAAGCAATCGGTAAAAGATGAGGTAACTTTTGATGCTATCGAGAAAGAGTATCAAAATTTTGATAAAAAAATAAATAAAGAATACCGAACTGTGCCAAGTGTTAAAGGTATGTCTGGAATGGATGCAATTGCATTGCTAGAAAATATAGGGTTAAAAGTAAAACTTACAGGGGTAGGTACAGTGAGATCTCAATCACTTAAAAGAGGAGAGAAATTAGTAAAAGGTAGAACCATAATTTTAAAACTTTCTTAGTCTGAAAAAAATAAAAGACATATTGTATGGGGTTGCTATAGATCAAGTATTTGGAAATGTAAATATTGATGTTAGTAATGTTGTGTTTGATTCTAGGAAAGTAGTATCAAATGCTGTTTTTATTGCGCAAAAGGGAGTTACTGTAGATGGTTATTTATATGTTAATAAAGCAATAGATTTAGGAGCTATTGCTATTGTTTGTGAAAATGTACCTACTGAAAAAAAACAAGGGGTTACTTATATTAAAGTTAATGATGCTAATGTAGCATTGGCTATTATGGCTTCTAACTTTTACGATAATCCTTCTAGTAAAATACCTTTAGTTGGTGTAACGGGTACAAACGGAAAAACAACCATAGCTTCTTTGTTGTATCAATTGTTTAAAAAAGCAGGATATAAAGTAGGATTGTTAAGTACTGTTAAAATTATGGTAGATGAAGTAACGTATAACGCGACTCACACTACACCAGATTCGCTTACAATTAATAAATACCTAAGCGAAATGAGTACACAAGGTGTCGAATTTTGTTTTATGGAAGTAAGTTCCCATGGTATCCATCAATATAGAACGGAAGGTTTATGTTTTAGTGGAGGAATTTTCACAAACTTAACCCATGATCATTTAGATTATCATAAAACATTTGCAGAATATAGAGATGTTAAGAAGAAGTTTTTTGACGATTTACCAAACAGTGCTTTTGCATTAGTGAATCAAGATGATAAAAATGGAAGTGTAATGGTTCAAAACACAAGGGCTAAAAAATATACTTACGGATTAAAAAATTATGCAGATTATAAAACTCAGATTTTAGAAAATCAGTTTGGAGGCTTATTATTAAAGGTAAATAACAACGAAGTTTGGACCCGACTTATAGGGCGTTTTAATGCATATAATGTCTTAGCTATATACGCTACAGCAGAGTTGTTAGGAATGGAAAAAGTTGAAACCTTACGTTTAATAAGTGATTTAGAAAGTGTTACTGGTCGGTTTGAACACATAATTTCACCCGAAAAAATAACGGTAATTGTAGATTATGCACACACCCCCGACGCTTTAAAAAATGTGTTAGAAACCATTAATAGTATACGAACTAAAAATGAAGAATTAATTACAGTTGTTGGCTGTGGTGGCGATAGAGATAAAAAGAAGCGTCCTAAAATGGGACATATTGCAACAACATTAAGTACTAAAGTAATTTTTACGAGTGATAATCCTCGTGGCGAAAATCCAGAATCTATTTTAAACGAGATGGAATCTGGTGTTGAGCCGCAAAATTTTAAAAAAACATTAATTATTGAGGATAGAAGGCAGGCTATAAAAACAGCTTGCCAAATGGCAAAACGAAACGATATTATATTAATAGCTGGAAAAGGACACGAGACTTATCAAGAAATTAAAGGAGAGCGTTTCGATTTTGATGACCTTAAAACCGTACAAGAATTTTTAAAACAATTACAGAAATAATATGCTGTATTATCTATTCGATTATTTTGAAAAACAGTTTCAGCTTCCAGGAGCTACACTCTTTGGCTATTTGAGCTTTAGGGCAGCTCTAGCTATGATTTTGTCACTGTTAATTTCAACTATATATGGCAAAAGAATCATTGGATTTCTGCAAAAAAAACAAATGGGCGAAACCATTAGAGATTTAGGATTGGATGGGCAGAAAGAAAAAGCAGGCACGCCAACTATGGGTGGTCTTATAATTATTTTTGCCACCTTAATCCCTGTATTTCTATTAGCTAAACTAGAAAATGTATATATCGTACTTTTAGTAGTTACAACTTTATGGATGGGTGTTATTGGCTTTTTAGATGATTATCTTAAAAAGTTCAAGAATGATAAACAAGGCTTAAAGGGGCGATTTAAAGTTTTAGGTCAAATAGGTCTAGGTATTATTGTTGGGGCTACATTGTTTTTTCATCAAGATGTTACCATGAAAGAAAAGTTGCCAATAGAAAAACAGCGTGTATTGTTAGCTGAAAATCCAGAGGTAGCTGCTTTTAAGTTGTTTAAGAAAGAAGTTAAATCAACAAAAACTACAATTCCTTTCGTGAAAGGAAATGAATTTGATTATGCTAAAGTTATTACTTGGGTTAGCCCAAGTTTAGAAAAGTACGCATGGGTCATATTTATTATTGTTGTAATTTTTATTATAACAGCGGTTTCTAATGGTGCTAATTTAACTGATGGGATTGATGGTTTGGCTGCAGGAACATCGGTAATTATTGTACTCACATTAGGGATTTTTGCGTGGGTATCTGGAAACATTATCTTTTCAGAATACTTAAATATTATGTATATCCCTAGGGTGGAGGAAATAACTATTTACATAGCTGCTTTTGTAGGAGCTATTATTGGTTTTTTATGGTATAACACCTATCCAGCTCAAGTTTTTATGGGGGATACGGGTAGTTTAACTATTGGAGGTATTATAGCGGTTATAGCTATAGCAGTTCGTAAAGAGTGGCTTATTCCTATATTATGTGGTATATTTTTAGCTGAAAATTTATCGGTAGTAATGCAAGTTAGTTGGTTTAAGTACACTAAGAAAAAGTACGGTGCAGGACGACGCATATTTAAAATGGCGCCATTGCATCATCATTATCAGAAATTAGGGTTTCACGAAAGTAAAATAGTAACACGATTTTGGATTGTAGGTATTTTATTGGCCATTCTATCTATTGTGACATTAAAAATACGGTAGCATATTTGTTATTCTTGAGTAATCAGGAAGATTACGAAATTAAAAGGAGAGGATGAAACAACGATTAGTCATATTAGGAGGCGGAGAAAGTGGTGTAGGAACAGCACTTTTAGGAAAAGAAAGCGGATACGATGTTTTTGTTTCTGATAACGGAAAAATAAAAAAAAAGTATAAACAAGTTCTTATACATAACACGATTAACTGGGAAGACGAAAAGCATACGGAGCAAAAAATTCTAAATGCGAGCATTGTTATGAAGAGTCCGGGAATTCCTGATAGTGTGGATTTAGTAAAACAAATTCGTAAGTGCGGTATTCCCATTGTTTCTGAAATTGAATTTGCATCAAAATTAACTAAAGCAAAAATAGTAGCAATAACTGGTAGCAATGGAAAAACAACTACTGCAAGTCTAGTATATCATCTTATAAAACAAGATTTAAATGTAGGGTTGGCAGGTAACATAGGGTGTAGTTTTGCAAAACAGGTTTTAGATAATAATTATGAAAATTATGTTTTAGAAATAAGTAGTTTTCAATTAGATGATATTATTAATTTTAAACCAAATATTGCTGTTTTGCTTAACATTACACCAGATCATTTGGATAGATATGATTATAAATTTGATAATTATATTCATTCTAAATTTAGAATTGCAATGAATCAAACAAAAGAAGATTATTTAATTTATGATGCTGATGATGAGGTGATTGTTAATCATTTAAAACACCACCCAGTACAAGCTACATTATTGCCGTTTTCATTAGTGAAATGTGTTAAAAATGGAGCGTATTTAGATAATCAAAATATTAGAATAACAGTAAATAATAACGATATAGTTATGCCAATAAATACTATTACATTAGAGGGGAAGCACAATATAAAAAATGCATTGGCAGCTTCTACTGTGGCGCATTTACTAAAAATTAGAAAACAAACTATTCGCGAAAGTTTAGGGAGTTTTCAAGGTGTAGAGCACCGTTTGGAGCAAGTGCTTAAAATTAACAAAGTACAATATATTAACGATTCAAAAGCTACAAATGTTAACGCTACTTACTATGCCTTAGAATGTATGACAGTACCAACAGTTTGGATAGTTGGTGGCGTTGATAAGGGAAATAATTATGATGAATTATTTTCTTTTATAAATGAAAAAGTAAAAGCGATAATTTGCTTAGGTATAGATAACAAAAAACTTATGGAGACTTTAGGTAACATGGTTGATGTTATTTTGGAAACACAGTCTATGAACGAGGCAGTAAAGATGGCTTACGAAATAGCAGAAGCGGGAGATAATGTTTTGCTTTCCCCTGCATGCGCTAGCTTTGATTTATTTGAGAGTTATGAAGATAGAGGGCGTCAATTTAAAGATGCAGTTAGAAATTTGTAAGAATTGAAAAGTGTTCTTTATCATACGTAATTTTAGAAAATTTAATATCTCAATATAAAAACAGATAATTTAATTCTTGTGAATCAGGAATTAGATTTTAAAACAGAATGACAAAAGTTTTTAAAAATATAAAAGGGGACAGGTTAATTTGGGCAATAGTTGCGCTATTGGCTATACTTTCTTTTTTGCCTGTTTATAGCGCAGCAAGTAACCTTGCATACAAAGGTACGGGTAGTAATACCTTTGCTTTTTTTGTAAAACATTTTGTACATTTAGTTTTGGGCTGTGCAATTATTTACGGAGTGCATAAAATCCCATATAGGTATTTTAAGGGCTTATCATTAATAATGATTCCTGTTGTTTTGGTTTTATTAGCTATTACCCTTCTTCAAGGAACCACTATTGAGGGGGCTAATGCAAGTAGATGGATTCGAATTCCTTTTGTAGGTATGTCTTTTCAAACTTCCACTTTAGCCTTTGTTGTTTTAATGGTTTATGTAGCAAGGTATATGTCTAACATCAAAAAAGAAATGGTACGTTTTAAAGCGTCTATTTTACCGCTTTGGGCACCTGTTTTCTTTGTGTTAATTCTTATTTTACCTGCTAATTTTTCCACAGCTGCTATTATGTTTTTAATGGTTGTGATGCTAGTGTTTTTAGGAGGGTATCCACTGCGCTATTTAGGAGTAATTATAGGTGGTGGAGTTCTAGTGTTAACACTTTTTATTTTAACAGCTAAGGCATTTCCTAACGCTATGCCAAATAGAGTAGATACATGGATGGGAAGAGTAGAAAGTTTTACAAACTCTGAAGATACCGAAGCAGATTACCAAATAGAAAAAGCGAAAATAGCTATTGCAACAGGGCAAATTTGGGGTGTAGGTCCGGGTAAAAGTATGCAGAAAAATTTTTTACCACAATCTTCATCAGATTTTATATTCGCTATAATTATTGAAGAATACGGGTTATTGGGAGGTTTTTTTATAATGGGACTATATCTTTGGTTGCTTTTTAGAATAGTTATAGTAGCTCAAAAGGCAGACACCGTATTTGGTAGGCTTTTGGTTTTAGGTGTTGGGCTTCCAATTGTATTTCAAGCCTTAATTAATATGGCTGTAGCAGTAGAGTTGTTTCCTGTAACCGGACAAACTTTACCATTAATAAGTAGTGGTGGAACCTCAATCTGGATGACATGTTTGGCTATAGGTATTATATTAAGTGTTAGTGCTAAACGAGAAGAAATAAAGGAAAAAGAAGTAATTGAACAAAATCCATTAGAAATTTTAAGCGAAGCTTTATAAGTGTAAAGTAGCTAGTAAATAGTCTAAAAAGGTAAAATAAAGTGAATATTAAAAACGAGGCATACAGAATAATTTTAAGCGGAGGCGGTACAGGAGGTCATATCTATCCTGCAATTGCTATTGCAAACGAACTTAAACGTCGTTATCCAAATGCTGAGTTTCTATTCGTAGGTTCTAAGGATAGAATGGAAATGGAAAAAGTGCCTCAGGCAGGTTTTAAAATTGAAGGTTTATGGATCTCTGGTGTGCAGCGAAAGTTAACTTTAAAAAATTTAAGTTTTCCGTTTAAAGTAAGTAACAGTCTTTGGATATCAAGAAAAATAGTGAAATCATTTAGACCCGATATTGCTATTGGCACAGGCGGCTTTGCAAGTGGGCCTTTGTTGTATGTTGCGGCTTCAAAAAATATTCCGACACTAATTCAAGAGCAAAATTCGTACCCTGGTATAACTAATAAATTATTATCAAAAAAAGCAAAAAAAATATGTGTGGCTTATAGTAATTTAGAACGTTTTTTTCCAAAGCATAAAATAATAAAAACAGGTAATCCGGTACGCCAAGGATTATTAGATGTAAACAATAAAAGGAATGAAGGTGAAAAATTTTTCAATTTACAGCATGGTAAACCAACCTTATTAATAATAGGTGGTAGTTTAGGTTCTAGAAGAATTAATGAATTGGTTGAGAAGGAGTTGGATTTTTTTGACACTCAAAATATTCAAATTATATGGCAATGCGGAAAATTGTATTATCAGCAATATAAAATTTATAATAACACAAAAAGTATACAGGTTTATGAGTTTTTGAATAATATGGATTTTGCATACGCAGCAGCAGATATTGTGGTCTCTCGGGCAGGGGCAAGCTCAGTGTCAGAATTATGTATTGTTGGTAAGCCTGTAATTTTTATACCTTCTCCAAATGTTGCAGAAGATCATCAAACAAAAAATGCGATGTCTATAGTAAATGAGGATGCCGCTTTAATGATAAAAGAGGAAGATTTAGATGCCGATTTTGAAAATAAATTTTCCTTGTTATTAAACTCAAAAGAAAAACAAACGAGGTTATCTAATAATATTAAAAAATTAGCATTAGTAAATGCTACAAAAGACATCGTAGACGAAGTAGAAAAACTTTTAAAATCCAGTAGTCCCTCTAAGTAGTTAGGGAGTAGCGGTGATAATTTATGAACAAAGAAACCAAAAACATAGCATTTGCTAAGGGAACTTTACCTAATCAAGCTTCATTGCGTGCAGGTATAGGCTGGGATAATATTTATTTTATAGGTATTGGAGGCATTGGTATGAGTGCTCTAGCGCGTTACTTTCGTGCACAAAATAAGCAGGTTGGTGGTTATGATAAAAAACCATCTGAGGTTACAGATAGTTTAGCGCATTTGGGTATAGATATTGATTTCTTGGATGAGGTAACCAATATAAACTCTGTTTTTAAAAACTTAAAAAAAACCTTAATAGTTTACACGCCTGCCATTTCGAAAGATCATAAAATATTAAATTATTTTAAAGGTAAAGGCTTTAATGTTTTAAAGCGTTCTCAGGTTTTGGGCTTAGTAACTCAGGATACATTTTGTCTTGCTGTAGCAGGTACTCATGGAAAAACCACAACAACCAGTATTTTAGGGCATCTAATGCATGAATGCCATGTTCCTGTAACCGCTTTTTTAGGAGGTATTAGTGAGAATTATAACTCGAATTTGATTTTAAAGGGTACAGAAGTCTCAGTTGTAGAGGCCGATGAATTTGATCGTTCTTTTTTAAATTTATCTCCAGATTTAGCATGCATTACATCTATGGATGCAGATCATTTGGATATTTATGGCGATTCAGCTCAACTACAAAAGGCATTTGTAGATTTTGCAAGAAAGATAAAAGCAAACGGTAAATTGTTTGTTAAAAATGGTTTGCCATTAGAGGGTATTACCTACGGTATTGAGGATAATGCAGACTATACCATTCATAATATAAAAATAAAAAATGGAAGCTATTTTTTCGATGTTAAAACGCCAAAGCAAGTATTTAAAAATTTAAAATTTAACTTACCAGGTAGGCATAATTTATTGAACGCTTTAATAGCTTTTGCTATGGCTTTAGAGTATGGTTGCCCTGTTGAATTGCTTGTGGATGCTTTAGCCTCCTTCAAAGGTGTTAAGCGAAGGTTTACATGCCACATAAAAACAGATGATTTTGTTTTAATTGATGATTATGCACACCATCCTACAGAGATAAATGCCGCACACCAGGCAGTTAGAGAAATGTATCCTAACAAAAAGATTTTAGTGGTTTTTCAACCACACTTATATAGTCGCACTAGAGACTTTGCTGAAGATTTTGCAGCTAGTCTGTCCCAATTTGACGCCTTATTAATGTTGGAAATTTATCCGGCTAGAGAGTTGCCAATTCCAGGAGTTACCGCATCTTGGTTATTAGATAAGGTGAAAATTGCAAACAAACAGTTGGTTGGGAAAAGCGAATTGTTAGCTAAAATTCAAGGCAGTAAGGCTGAGGTTGTATTAATGCTTGGTGCAGGTGATATTGGAGCAGAAGTTAAACACATAAAAAAACAATATACTATTGCGGGTTAATTGGAAATATATAAAAATGCTTGTGCTACTAGGTTTAGTTATCTTTTTATTTGCTTTTGCTTCTAAAAGAAATGCAAATAGAATAATATCTGAACCTAAGATTGAATTTATGGGCGAAAATAACCTTTTTATAACAAATGAATCTGTTAGTAGACTGTTACAGCACAACTATAAAGGCGTTAAAAATCGTACTAAAAAAACATTAGTTTTAAGCCAATTGGAATCTGTGCTTAAAACGAATCCAATGATAAAAACGGCAGAAGTTTATGTAAACGTAAATGGAACACTTAACGCAAAAGTAGTACAAAAAACGCCTGTTGCAAGAGTTAGTACTAATACGTCTTATTATATAGATGATGAAGGTTCATTTATGCCATTATCTAACAATTATGCAGTAAGAGTACCCTTGGTTACGGGTTATATAGAAAAAAATAATTTGGAAGGAGTTTATAAAATAGCAAATAAAATTAGAAGTGATGCTTTTTTAATAAAACATGTTTTTGAAATTCATCAAGATGCTAAAGGTGTTTTCTTTTTAAAACTGAGAAAGTGTAATTTTTTAGTACGCTTGGGTAATGAGAATTTTTTAGATAAAAAAACAAATAATCTTAAGGCATTTTATAAAAAAAATCAAAAAGATAATACGTTGAATAATTATAGTGAAGTAAATTTGCAGTTTGGAAATCAAGTAATATGTACTAAAATTTAGACTATGGAACATAATTTATCAGTTGGCTTAGATATAGGAACCACAAAAATAGTGGCTATGATTGGTCGTAAAAATGAATTTAGTAAAGTCGAGATTCTAGGTATAGGGAAATCTAAGAGTTTAGGCGTGCATCGCGGCGTGGTAAATAACATAACACAAACTATACAATCCATTCAACAGGCTGTACAGGAAGCTGAATCTGCTGCAGATTTGAAGATTGACGAAGTTACAGTTGGTATTGCAGGACAACATATACGTAGTTTACAGCACAGCGATTATATCACACGATCAAACTCTGAAACTGTTATTGATGATGAAGATATTGATAGATTAATTAACCAAGTTCATAAATTAGTAATGCTGCCCGGAGAAGAAATTATACATGTTTTACCACAGGAGTATAAAATTGATGGTCAAGGCGAGATAAAAGAGCCTAAAGGTATGTATGGGGGGCGCTTGGAGGCCAATTTTCATGTAGTTGTAGGGCAGGTTTCATCCATTAGAAACGTTGGGCGTTGTATCCAAACTGCGAATTTAGTTTTAGAAGGTATAACGTTAGAGCCTTTAGCTTCGGCAAATGCAGTATTAAGTCAAGAAGAGAAAGAGGCAGGTGTTGCTTTAATTGACATTGGAGGAGGAACCACAGATTTAGCAATCTTTAGAGACGGTATTATAAGGCATACAGCAGTTATTCCTTTCGGAGGAAACGTAATTACCGAGGATATTAAAGAAGGTTGCTCCATTATTGAAAAACAAGCAGAGTTATTAAAAATTAAATTTGGTTCGGCTTGGCCAGGTGAAAATAAGGATAATGAAATTGTATCTATACCAGGTTTAAGAGGTAGAGAGCCAAAAGAGATAACTTTAAAAAATCTATCGAAAATTATTCATGCACGTGTAGTTGAAATTATAGAGCAAGTTTTTGTAGAAATTAAAAACTACGGGCATGAAGAACAAAAGAAAAAATTAATTGCAGGAATTGTACTTACTGGAGGAGGCAGTCAATTAAAGCATTTAAAGCAGTTAGTTGAGTATATTACAGGTATGGATACGCGAATAGGTTATCCTAACGAACATTTGGCTGGTGATAGTGATGAGGATATAACAAGTCCTTTATATGCAACTGCCGTAGGTTTAGTTCTAGACGGTTTAAAACGTCTAGAAAGAAGAAAAGCAGAACAAGAAGAATTAGAAACTATAAAGAAAATTGCTTTAGAAGCTCAAAATAAAAAAGCAGCTGAAGCAGAAATAAAAGAAAAGCCAATTCAAGATAGGCGATCATTTTTGGATAAGTTAACAGAACGTGTTAAAGATTTTTTAGATAGCGCAGAATAATTAAATCCATTAAATAAATGTACTAAAGAATTTTATATTTGTAAGTTATTAGTAAATTTAAAGTTATACGTTATTTATCAAAAAGGCTTATTAATTATATTTAAAAGGCGAGCGTGAAATTTTTAATAAACTAAAGTTAAAGCAAGTAAAATACTTATAAAAAAGTATATTAAAGTAGAAAGTAGAAAACCCCGAAAAATAGAATTTTATGAGCAGTAAAAATGAATTTGAAACAAATATTTCATTTGATTTACCCAAAAATCAATCGAATGTTATAAAAGTTATAGGTGTTGGTGGTGGAGGTAGTAATGCTATCAATCATATGTTTCAACAGGGTATTAAAGGCGTCGATTTTTACATTTGTAATACCGATGCGCAAGCTTTACAAAATAGTGGTGTTCCAAATAAAATTCAATTGGGGTTGGATTTAACTGAAGGATTAGGGGCAGGAGCAAATCCAGATATTGGAGAGCAATCTGCACTAGAAAGTTTTGATGATATAACCCAAATGTTAGATACCAATACAAAGATGGTATTCATTACAGCAGGAATGGGGGGAGGAACCGGTACTGGAGCTGCACCAATTATTGCAAAAATGGCTAAAGATTTAGACATATTAACGGTTGGTATTGTAACTATGCCTTTTCAATTTGAAGGCAAAATGCGTCTTGAGCAATCTCAAAAAGGCATTGAAAAACTAAGAAACACAGTAGATTCATTAATTGTAATAAATAATAATAAGCTCCGTGAAGTTTACGGAAACCTTGGGTTTAAAGCAGGTTTCTCAAAGGCCGATGAAGTGCTATCAACTGCTGCTCGTGGTATAGCTGAAGTTATTACACACCACTACACACAGAATATTGATTTACGTGATGCTAAAACAGTACTTAGTAATAGTGGTACTGCCATAATGGGATCCTCTTTAGCTTCGGGTCAAGATCGCGCTCAAGATGCAATTCGTAAGGCGTTAGATTCTCCTTTGTTGAATGACAATAAGATTACCGGTGCAAAAAACGTACTGCTTTTAATTGTTTCAGGTTCCGATGAAATCACTATTGATGAAATAGGAGAAATTAACGATCATATCCAAGCAGAAGCAGGCCATGGTGCAAATATTATTATGGGTGTCGGGGAAGATGAAGCTTTGGGTGAGTCGATTGCTGTTACTATAATAGCCACAGGGTTTGATATTGAGCAACAAGATGAAATTTCAAATACAGAAACTAAAAAAGTTGTACATTCTCTAAGTGAGCATCAAGATGTAAAAGAAAAAGAACCAACGGTAGTTAAACCCGTGGTAATAGAGAAAAAGAAAGAAGTTAGAGTTGTTAGACATACTTTGGATGTCGAGCAAGAAGAGGAAATGTTTTTTGTAAAAAAAGAAACTAGTACGGAAACAAAACCTCTAGACGATGATTTTAAGTTAATACCAACTTCAGACAATATTAAAAATATTGCAGTAGTTTACGACGAGATAAGCGATACAAATATAAATTGCACAAATTCAAAAGATATACAAGATGAAGCGGATGATTTTGTAATTAATTCGGTATCAAAAAATATAAATAATCTTGAAATTACCACCGATACTCAAATACTATCGGATTCTGAAGAAGACGAAAAACAAATTACATTAACTTTTGATTTGCCTTTATCAACATCAAATGAAGATAAATTTGTAGAAAGTAAATCTGAAGAAACTATAGCGCACCAGTTGACTGATGATGTGAAAAATATTTCGGTTAATGAGTTTGTTGAATTGATAAGTGTAAAGGACACTAATAAAGAAGATGAGATTCGCTATACGTTAAAGAGTAACTTAGAAGTAGAAACAACTACAGATAAACCTAAAAGCTCGTCATGTGATGTGTCAGATGAGGTTGATGAAGATATTGTTTTTGAGAAAAAGGTAGTTAAAGAGTCTACAGAAAGTAGAAGTGTTGGTGAGGTTGATCCCATGGATAGTCCTATATCAGAATTGTTAAAGGAACGCGCCGAGGAGCGTCGTCGAAAAATGAGAGATTTTAACTATAAGTTTAATAATGCAAAAATAGACGATATAGAAAAAATACCTGCATACAAGCGTCAAGGTATAAATTTGCAGCATACAAAGCATTCCTCAGAAACGTCTATTTCACGAACTAGTGTAGGTTCAGATGATAATGATGATATTCAGTTAAGAAACAATAATTCATTTTTACACGACAATGTAGATTAGTTATTGGTTTAACATTTAATTGTTATTAAAGCCTGAGAAATTTCAAGAATTTTTCAGGCTTTAATAATATTATAGTGTTTAGTAACTATTAAAAAGTTTGTTTTTTTTATAGTATTGTCATAATTTGAATTCCTATTTAAGGAGGTGAAAAATAAAATTGAATGCTAGTTTTATTTTCCTTTTCCATATAAAATATAGAATAAAATGACAGGTGTTATTAGTTGTTTGGAATAGTATTATTTGTTTTTACTAAGTTGTACAGAATAGACCTAATTACGCATTAATGTATGTAATAATGTTTGAAAAAAAAGCTAATTTTTTTTCCTTAAAATTTTGGTTTGTTCTTTAAACTTTTCTCTATATTCGCACGAAGAATAAAAGAGAAACAATGAGTTTACAAAATGCAATAATGATAGCTTTAAAGGCCGCTATGAAATCTAAAAACCAAACGGCTTTAACAGCTTTGCGTGCCGTAAAGTCAGCGATATTGTTGGCGCAAACTGAAAGTGGTGTTAAGGCAGATTTATCTGAAGAACAAGAACTTAAAATACTTCAAAAATTAGTTAAACAGCGTAAAGACAGTGCTGCAATTTATCTTGATAAAGATAGAAAGGATTTAGCTTCACCTGAAATTGAAGAAGCAGAGGTAATTAGTCAATTTTTGCCAGAGGCAATAAGTGATGAAGAAATTGAAATAGTTGTTGTTGCAGCTATCAATGAGGTTGGAGCAAAAGGAATGCAAGATATGGGAAAGGTTATGGGTATAGTAAGCAGTAAACTAACTGGACAAGCAGATGGTAAAACCATTTCTAATATTGTAAAGGCTAAATTATTATAATCTATAAATATAACTTTTAAAGCTTTAAAAGTTATAAATGGCCTCGTAGTTCAACTGGATAGAATATCAGATTTCGGCTCTGATGGTTGGAGGTTCGAACCCTCTCGAGGTCACTTTTTTATTTAAAACGCTTTAAGCTAAATGTTTAAAGCGTTTTTTTTTTTTTTTTAATAACTTTATTTTAGTTTCTAATTCATAGACATTGGAACTTCCAGCAACAATACAAAATATTTTAGTAATTTTAGAGTAGATTAACCTAGGTAGGTTTTTAGATTAGTAAATTGAAATTCAATGCGTTAATTTGCTGAAAATCTATGTTTTTTACTAATAAAATCTAATCAAATATTAATCGAACTCAGGTTAGTATGCCTTTTACATTTAGCTTTATACATAAGAAAATATAAAATTCAAAATGGTTAAAAACAATTAACCTGTTGTGTATTAAAATGAACATTGGTTTAAAAGCATATAAGTTTTTTTAGTATTACAATTAATGTTTTTGTAACTCAATAATTTGTATAATTTATTTCGATAAAATCTGGAGATTTTATAGCTATTAATTCAAAGCATAAAGCAATTTGGAAGTTTCTAGCAGGTAAAGGGTTTGAAAGCGTACTGTATTTCCTTCCTTCTTGTACGCATTGTTAAATAAAGTTAAACGATAAAATATGTTTTTTAAAATACGAAAAAACTTATTTAATCGTTTTAAATAACGGATAATCTGATATTTTTCAGTTATAGAAACTTATTGCATAGCTTTATCTAAAAGAATTAAGCTAAAATAACGTCTTAAAATCACACAATTATGAAACTAAAAAAACACTACACATTTTTGCTATTATTATTAGCTTCAATGTTTTCTTTCGCTCAAATAAATTATGGCGAGGCCTTACAGAAATCATTGTTGTTTTACGAAACCCAACAATCGGGTAATTTACCAGATTGGAATAGAATAAGTTGGAGAAGCGATGCAGGTGTTAATGATGGTGCAGATGTAGGTCTAGACCTTACAGGTGGTTGGCATGATGCAGGAGATCATATTAAATTTGGTTTTCCAATGGCTTTTTCTGTTTCTGCCTTAAATTGGGGTTTTTTAGAATATGAAGAAGGTTACGAACAAGCTAATCAAGTTGAAAATTATAAAAGAAATATTAAATGGGTAACCGATTACTTCTTAAAATGTCATCCATCGCCAAATGAGTTATATGTTCAAGTTGCAGATAGTAAGAGTCAAGATCATAATTTTTGGATGGCTCCAGAAATGGTAGATGTTCACCCAGATTACGGTCAGCGTTTATCTTATAAAATAACACCTTCAAATCCAGGTACAGAAGTAGCCTGCGAAACGGCAGCAGCTTTAGCCTCGGCTAGTATTGTATTTAAAGATAGCGATCCTTCATACAGTGCTGAATTACTAAGACATGCTTTAGAGCTTTATAATTTTGGAGACACGTACAGAGGTTTATATACAGACCAAAAAGATGGGGGAGGAAAAATTCCCGCTGACGGTACTTATTCATCAGGTGGGTATGAAGATGAACTTGCTTGGGGCGCTTTGTGGTTATACAGAGCTACCGGAGAACAAAAATGGTTAGATAAGGCAGAACTAGAATACACTAGTCCAGATTTTAAATGGAGCTTTGTTTGGGATGATAAAAGATATGGTAGTATGGTTATGCTTTCTATAATAACCCAAAAGCAAAAATATATAAATGATACGAAACGCCATTTGGATTTCTGGTTACCTGGTGGTGGCGTAGATTATTCTCCAGGGGGCCAAGCTCACTTAACACAATGGGGGTCTTCGCGTCATGCTATGAATGCAGCCTTAACTGCCTTAATATTTGTAGATAATGTTACTACGAACAAAAACGAAGCGTATTACAATTTTGCTGTTAGTCAAATAGAATATATAATGGGTAATAACCCAATGGATAGAAGTTTGGTTACTGGTTTTGGGAAAAACCCTCCAACAAAACCTCACCACAGAGGTATGCATGCAAGTTGGGCTAGAAGCTCGGAAATTCCAGAGGAGTCTAGACATACTTTAATAGGGGCTTTAATGGGAGGTCCTATTGCTCCAAACGATACATTTGTAGAAGATAGAGACGATTTTCAAGCAAATGAAGTTGCCACCGATTATAATGCATGTTATACAGGTGTATTAGCGAGAATGGTAATGGAATTTGGAGGCGAACCTTTAGCAAATTTCCCTGTACCAGAAACGCCAGGAGTAGAATATTTAAATGAAGTTAAAATAAACGGAGAAGGTACCAAGTATACAGAAGTTGCTATTTGGTTAAACAATCGTTCTGCATGGCCAGCAAGAGTACCTGAAACTTTATCAGCGAGGTATTTTGTTGATATTACAGAAGGTGTGGAACAAGGTTTAACGGCAAGCGACTATATCTTAACCGCAAGAGGTGCAGGTGTATTGAGCGATTCAAATTTGCAAGAATGGGATGCTTTGAATAACATCTATTTTGCTGAGGTAGAAATTGCAGATGCTACTAAAATGCCTTTTCCAGGTGGTTTAGGAGAACACCGTAAAGAAGTACAATTAAGAATAGGTATACCTACATCTGCAAATGCCTCTGCATGGGATCCTACAAACGACCCATCGTACGAAGATTTAAGTGGTACAGTTAAACAAAACGATTTTACTTCTATTTATGAAAACGGCGTACTTGTAAATGGTATAGAACCAGCAAGTGTTGGTGTGTTAAGAGCTGCTTTTACTACCAATAGAACTTCTGGTGTAGCCCCTGTTGATATTAGTTTTGATGCTTCTAGATCTAGAGAAGCAGACAATGGAATGTTAACTTATACTTGGGATTTTGGAGATGGAACAACCGGTACAGGAGTAGCGCCAACAAAAACTTATACAACCATTGGTGAGTACAATGTAACATTAACAATAACTAATGCTAATAATGAAACGGATATAGCTACTACAGTTATTAGAGCGACAGGAGCAAAAAGTTGTTCTTTTGGTGCGCCTATGCAAAATGCATTACCAACACTAGACAATGCAAAGTATGCTAACATACATATTATTGGAGAAAACGGTCCTGATTTTAGTAATGTAAGGGAGTTTATTATAAATTACGATGCCCCTAACCATGGCTTATACGGTTTAGCTTTACAAACCACAAATGGAGTACCAGATTACTATGTTAATTTAACAAGTAAAGCAACATTTAAACTTAACAGTGCCGAACCAGAAATTTCAATTACAGATAGTGGTTTTGTAAACTTTGATGATGATTACTGGGTAACTATGGATGATGGTAATTTTGTGCTAGTATCTAAAACTAGAGAGCTTACTATTTATTTTAGTAAAGACAGTCAAGCTCCAGAATGTGTGTCAGGTTTAGTATTAAGTAATAATGAATTTGAAGCTTTAGGTGTTGAGTTTTATCCTAACCCAGCAGACCAATTATTAAACGTGCAATTTAATACTAGTATTATAAGCTTAGACATTGAAGTTTACTCCATAACAGGATTAAAAATTAATAACTTTACTGTTAGTTCAAATAAGTTTAGTTACGATGTAAGTAGTTTAAATAATGGTATCTATGTTTTAAAATGTAAAACAAATACAGGTAAACAAATCATTAAAAAGATAATTGTGAGCCATAAGTAGAAGTTTAGTAATTAGTAAAATACCTAAGCCTTGGCAACATAATTTGTTGTCAAGGTTTTTTTGTACAATTAAATGAAGTAGTTAAAGAATTAATAATACAATTTGTACCTCTAATAGTTATTACTATTTCACTTCTATGTAATGCATAAATATTCACTATAACAAAAATAAAAATATAGTAACTAATAAGCGTTATGGCTTATAGGGATATGAGATTACAAGTTGTATGAATAGTAGTGTTGCTTTCGTTTATTTATATGTATTAATAATCCAACAAGTGTTTCTTAGGCTAACCATATCTAAATACATGTAGGGCAGGTGTTATAGTTAAATAGCTTCTGTGCTACTAAAATTTTAAAATTAAAGTGCTCTTGCAATCTTAAATTTAAAAAATAAAGTTGAGGTCTTTAGCTAAATTTTGTGAAGCCAAAAGGCGTTAATAGTTTTTAGTAAACTAATTGTAAGGTATATTTTTTTTATAGGTACAGTTTTCCTAAAATAAACTTTTTTTTCTATTCAATAGTTAAATTATTTGCAGGCATTTAATTCCAATAAATAATTGGAAGCTAATTCTTTTAAATTGAGTGTTAGTTTTTTTTGAATATCTTCAATACTCATTTCTTGTAAATCCTCCTTTGGGGAAGAAATATTCTTTACCGTATTTTTGTTACAGTTACATGCTGTTAAGGCCTCGTTGTAACTTTTAATGTTCGAGGATATTACGGTATTATAAGAGTTTATGAGTTCTTTTTTTGTTGCAATTTTATTTTTGTTTGTCCCAGTTTCTTTTGTGTGCACAACTTCAATAACCTCTTGGTTAGTGTAACTACACTTATCGCTAGCTATTACACTTTCCTTAGCAACATCTCGGCCTCTTTTCACAAAAAACCTCCCGTCCTCAAATGTTTTAGCATGTTTTACTTTAGCAAGTAAATCAATACCTTTTTGTGTTAAATCTATGGCTATTTTACAATCGCAATTACGCATGTATCCTTGAGCCAGATTAAACGACTCAACAGAGCGTTTTGCGTAGTATTTTAAATGGCTAATGTTATTAGATTTGTAAGCATCCTTAACGTGAGAATAGGCAATAACTAAGTAGGAATTTGCATCTTCGCAAGCATCTTGCGCATTAGCGTGCAATAGTGTGAAAATAAAAAGAACAAGCAAGTAATAATTTTTCATAAATCTATATTAGGAAATACATTATTTATTATTTTAAAAATAAAGTAAAAAACATAAGGGTATTTGTTAATAACTATAATTTGTATATTGTAACGGTATTTAATGCTTTTAATCGACAATAGTGGTTTAAAAATGGTTTTTACTGCGATGGTATATAACTCGCGCTTTTATACACAGAACTACACAATCCAAAATACGTTTCAATACCTTAGCTATTAGTAAGTAAATCAGCTAATATCTATGTTATTTACTTAATAAAATCAAATAATTATGAAGGACTATAAAGTGACTACAAGTATAGCTTTAAAAAAAATAGAAACCAAAGTTGTAATTAACGAATCAAAAAAAGAACTTAAAAACATAAGAAGACAACTCGGAGAGCTTCAAGACAAACTGTATGCCCATGGTAAATATGCCGTTTTAGTATGCTTGCAAGGTATGGATACCGCAGGAAAAGACAGTTTAATTCGCGAAGTTTTTAAAGACTTTAATGCTAGAGGGGTTGTAGTACATAGCTTTAAAGTGCCAACAGCGTTAGAGTTAAAGCACGATTATCTATGGCGGCATTACATAGCATTACCCGCACGTGGAAAATTTGGTGTTTTTAACAGAACGCATTACGAAAACGTATTAGTAACGCGCGTACACCCCGAATATGTTTTAGGCGAAAACATACCGAATATTAATTCAACAGATGATATAGACATCCACTTTTGGAATAAACGATTCGAGCATATAAATAATTTTGAAAAGCACATTGCAGACAGTGGCACACTCATTTTTAAATTCTTCCTAAACCTTTCTAAATCCGAACAAAAAAATAGGTTGCTACGGCGTTTAAACAAGCCAAACAAAAATTGGAAATTCTCACCTGGCGACCTAAAAGAGCGCCAACTATGGGATACTTACCAGGCCTGTTATGAAGAGGCCATAAACAAAACCTCCAAACCTCACGCCCCATGGTACATAATCCCTGCAGACGATAAACCAACAGCCAGGCTGTTGGTAGCAAAAATTATGTTACAAGCATTAAGTGCCTATCCGGAGATTAAAGAGCCAGAATTAGACGATAAAATAAAAGTCAATATCGAAACCTATAAAAAGCAATTACATAACGAGTAAGTTTTGGGCGTTTTAACACGCTTTCACTACTCAATCTTTTTACAAGCCTATGGTGTTTAATTAAAAACACCCTTTACTAAAACATAAGGTTTAACTTTAAAGTTATTGTGTTTAATCTTGTAAAAAGGATTTCAAACAAACCGTTCAATCGTTAACGCGCTTTTATATATTGTATTAACATAAATTTAGGTAGTGATTTAGTTAACACCATTTAATAAATACGATTTTTTTAAAAAAATATGACTAAAATAGTACAATGTTTAGTAATTCTAATAACTACAATTAGTTTTTCTCAGACCGATGCAGAGGTATTAAAAAACATCTATAAGCAATCCTTAAAAAATGGCAAAAGTTACAATTGGTTAAACCATTTGTCAAATCAAATAGGCAGTAGGTTATCAGGCTCTTTAGGAGCAGAGCGCGCTGTGGAATATACTAAAAATGAATTAGATAAATTAGGCTTAAATAAAGTTTGGCTACAACCAGTTATGGTGCCAAAATGGGTTCGTGGCGCAAAGGAGTTTGCTTTTATCGAATCAGAATCTGGCACTACAACCAACGTAAATATTTGCGCACTTGGCGGCTCTGTAGCCACGCCAGCATTAGGCCTAAAAGCAAGCGTTGTCGAGGTTAATAGTTTTGATGAGCTAGAAGCACTAGGAACAGAAAATATAAAAGATAAAATAGTTTTTTATAACCGCCCCATGCAGGCAGACCTCATACAAACGTTCGATGCTTATGGGGGGTGTGTAAACCAGCGTTATCAAGGTGCGGTAGAAGCGGTTAAATACGGTGCAGTAGGTGTAATTGTACGTTCCATGAATTTACGTATGGATAATTTACCACACACCGGAAGCATGACTTATAACGATTTGCCAATTAGCCAGCGCATACCATCTGCGGCAATAAGTACTAACGATGCCCAGTTATTAAGTACCATGCTAAAACTAAATAAAGCCGTAAAGTTTTACTTTAAGCAAAGTTGTAAACAACTTAAAGACGTCCAATCTTATAACGTTATTGGGGAAATTACAGGAAGTCAATTTCCAAGCGAATATATACTTGTTGGAGGCCATTTAGATTCTTGGGATTTGGGAGATGGCTCGCATGACGATGGCGCTGGCGTGGTGCAATCCATGGATGTATTAAGGCTTTTAAAATTATCTGGAATTACACCAAAACGAAGTGTTCGGGTTGTCTTGTTCATGAACGAAGAAAACGGTTTACGCGGAGGTAAGAAATATGCCGAAGTAGCCAAACAAAAAAGTGAAAACCACGTATTTGCTTTAGAGAGTGATGCAGGTGGTTTTACGCCACGCGGTTTTAGTTTTGATTGTAGCGATGCTGTTTTTAATAAAGTACTAAGTTGGCAAACATTGTTTAAGCCATATCTTATTCATTATTTTGAAAAAGGCGGAAGTGGAGCAGATGTTGGTCCGTTAAAAACCAATGCCAATGTACTAGCTGGTTTGCGCCCAGATTCCCAACGTTATTTCGATCATCATCACGCTAGTAACGATACCTTCGATGCAATAAATAAACGCGAGTTAGAGTTGGGAGCAGCAACCATGACAGCTCTAGTCTATCTTTTCGATAAATATGGTGTAATTTTAAATTAAAAAAAGAATTAAACAACAAAAGTAAAAAAAAGGTAAATCAAAAATAAAGGCCAAAGAGCCTACAGTAATAAAGCTCATGAAGAAATTAAGTGTAGTATTAGTTCTAATTTTAACAAGTATAGTTATGGCGCAAAGCAATAAAAAATTGCCGTATTATGAAATCCCTGAAAACCCAGAAACCTATACCGCGGGCACAGTCGCTGCAAGAATGATAGACGGTTTGGGGTTTCGGTACTTTTGGGCAACAGAAAGCTTAAGGCCTCAGGACTTAAATTATAAGCCTAGTGAATCTGGGCGCAGCTCTGCCGAAATAATAGAACACTTGTATGGGCTTTCAAAATTTATTCGCAATAGTATTTTGGATAAAAATAAAGACAATAATAAGGACGACTTAAGTTTTGATGATAAGCGTAAGCAAACCTTAGCTAATTTTAAAATAGTATCCGATGTTTTAAGGAATACTAAAAAACCTTTTAAGCTAGATTCTACAGAAATACCATTTTGGAATATTATAAATGGACCCATTGGCGATGCGCTTTGGCATTGTGGCCAAGTTGTTATGTTAAGGCGTGCTTCTGGCAATCCTTTTAGCGCTAAGGTTAGTGTGTTTAGTGGCAAAGTTAAAGCGTAATTTTGTGCTATTGAATATTTTTTTAGTTTAGAAATAAAAAAAAACGGTATGAGGTAAAATAATATTATAAAACAATTGTTGTGAGAATATTATTATAAATAATTATTAGGTTTGTAACAATTTGTATAAATTAAGCCATTCTCAAGAAATTACATTATTTAAATGAGCTCAAAAAAAACAAATTTACAAGTAGTTGGTATAGGTGCCTCAGCTGGAGGATTAAAAGCGCTTCAAGAATTATTTGACAATATACCTGCTGATACAGGTATGGCATTTGTAGTCGTGCAGCACTTATCTCCAGATTTTAAAAGCCTAATGGCCGAATTGTTAAGAAAGCATACTAAAATGCAAATTTATACGGCTAAGGACAAGCAAATATTAAAACCCAATACAATATATTTAAATCAGAAAAACAAGAACTTACATATTAAAGGTTCTAAATTGTATTTGTTGGATAGAGGGCCTAAACATAATATAAATTTACCTATTGATATTTTTTTTCATACGTTAGGAGAAGAATATAAAGAAAATGCAATAGGAATAATTTTATCTGGTACAGGCTCGGATGGCTCACGTGGTATACGAACCATAAAGGAAGAGGGAGGGGGTGTTATAGTGCAAGATCCAACGGGTGCAGAATTTGACGGTATGCCAAATTCTGCAATTAATACTAATATGGTCCACTATGTTTTGGATATTGAAAGTATAGCACAAGCGTTATCTAAAAAGCCTACAAATTTATTGTTAGTTGATACTGATTCATCTTACCCTGAAACCGTTGATAGTCATCTAAATGCAGTTTTAATTAACATTTTTAAATTTTCGGGTATAGATTTTAGAGAATACAAAAAAAACACTTTGCTGCGAAGAATAGAAAAACGTATGAATATTAATAACGTTAACGATCTGGCTGATTATGCGTTGTTAGTAAGCAAAAGTGATGAAGAAAAGCAAGCATTAAAAGAAGGTTTTTTAATTGGTGTAACACGTTTTTTTAGAGATACGGAAGCCTTTGCAGATATGAAAAATAATGTTATACCTGCTATTTGTAATGCCAAGGAAAAAGGAGAAACTGTAAGAATATGGGTTGCAGGTAGCTCAACAGGCGAAGAAGTGTATTCCTTAGCTATATTGTTTAGTCACTATATTAAGAGTGAAAAATTAAATATTGACTTTAAAATTTTTGCAACGGATATTGATCCAAGAGGGCTACATGTTGCAAGTGCTGGTGTTTATGATATTAATATTATAAACGAATTAGAAAAACAGTATCTAGATAGCTGTTTTTTTAAAACAGGAAATCGAATACAGATAATAAAAAGCATTCGCGAGAAAATAATTTTTTCTAGTCATAATTTAATTAACGATCCGCCTTTTATAAAAATGGATCTTATATCCTGTAGAAATTTATTAATCTACCTAGATAGTAATATTCAGAAAAAAGTTTTGCAAAACTTTCAGTTTTCATTAAACATGCACGGATATTTATTTTTGGGTAATAGTGAATCTTTAGGTAGCGTGGCAAAACATTTTAAAGCTATTAATATTAAATGGAAAATTTTTCAGAACACATCCGATTATAGGCGCTATACGCTTCATAATCAGCCGTTTACAGGAGGTAAATTACCTTTGCGAGCAGAAACTAATTTTAAAATTCTTAGCGTGCCAAAAGTTATAAATAATGAGGAACATATTTATGATAAATATTTAAGTAGGCGCCACAGTCCAGATTCCATATTTATCGATTCGAACTTTAATATTTTATTCATTACTGGTAATGTTGGCAAAAAACTATACCACCGCGAGGGCGTATTTAATAATAATTTATTAAAAATTGTAAGTCAAGATGTTTCTATAATTTTAAGAAATGGCATTAGGCGCTTAGAGCAAGATAAAAAAGATATATCCATTAAAAATGTTATTCATGAAACAGACTATAGTACTTATAGTTTTGATTTAAGGTTTCATAAACCAAGACAGAATAAGGTTTTAAAGGATTTTTATTTAATAGAATTTAGCGAGGATAAAATTATAGAAGCGGTAGCTGAAAAGGATACTATAGTTTTAAAAAATATCGATGTAGATGAAAGTGCTAGGCAACGTATTGAAGATTTAGAGTACGAGCTAAAAATAGCAAAGTCAGACCTACAAAATGCTATAGAGAAGTTAGAAACTACAAACGAAGAATTACAGTCCTCCAACGAGGAGCTCATGGCATCTAACGAAGAATTGCAAAGTACAAATGAAGAATTGCAATCTGTTAATGAGGAGCTTTATACTGTAAACTCCGAGATGCAAGAAAAAAATAAAGAACTTACCGTTTTAAGCAACGATGTAACAAACTTGTTGGATAATACAGAAATTGCCACTATTTTTTTAGATACAGATTTACGCATAAGAAAGTTTACACCCGCCTTAAAAAATCTATTTAATTTAAACGACGATGATCTTGGCAGAGCCTTATCTAGTTTTACTTCTATTTTTGATGATAAAACGAGAAACAAATTGTACTCTGATTCAAAAATAGTTTTGAAAAAACTAATACCTGTAGAAGATCAATTAAAAGACATCGATGGTAATTTTTATTTTCAAAGGATAAGTCCTTTTGTAGGTGCTAATAAAACTATTGAGGGCGTTGTTATAACAATCGATAATATTAATAAAATAAAAGAAATAGAAAATGAGCTTTTTGAAGTAGATTTAAAATATCATAACCTTTTTAAAAGTTTAACAGCCGGTTTTATACATGCTAAAATAATTACCGATGAAAACGGGAAAGGGATAGATTGGGAGTACTTAACAGTTAATACGGCTTACGCTAAAATGCTAGGGACTACACCAAAAAATTTAATAGGTAAACGTATATTAGAAATTTTACCAAATTTAAAGGACGACCCTAATAATTGGGTAGAGTCTTACGCGATAACAGCACTAACTGGTAAAAATCAAATAATAGAAGGTTATGTTAAATCTATTAATAAGTATATTCGTGTTAATACATTTTCTCCTAAAAAAGGAGAATTTGCAGGTACGGTTTCAGATTTTACAGAACTTAAACAAAAAGAACAGGCGCTCATTAAAAACCAAAAAGAGCTTAATGAAGCCCAAAGTATATCTAAAATTGGAAGCTGGACTTATGATATTAAATCAGGCAACGTAACATGGTCCAAACAACTATTTGATATTTATCTATTTGACAAGAACCGTAAAGTCCCACCTAATTATGATGAGCATAAAGCCTTATACCCGCCAGAAAGTTGGGATAGGCTTTCCAAAGCGGTAGAGTTAGCTCAAACTAAAGGCTTGCCTTATGAGTTAGAAATAAATATGATAAGAGCTAATGGGCAATTAGGCTGGTTACTAGCTATAGGGGAGTCTGTAAAAGATGAAAATGGTGAAATAGTAGGGTTACGCGGTTCGGCACAAGATATTACAAAACAAAAAGAGAAGCAAAACCGTTTACAGAACGCTATAAAACAGGCTGAAAAGTCTGAATTAGCAAATAGGCATAAAAATCTATTCTTAGCTAATATGAGTCATGAAATTAGAACTCCAATGACGGGGGTTTTAGGCTTTGCGCAACTATTAAAAAATGATAATCTAGATAAAAAAAAGCAATTAAAATACATTGAAATTATCGATAACAATTCCAAGCAATTACTAAATTTAATTGATGATATTATTGATGTTTCTAAAATTGAAACTAACGATATTAAATTGGTTTACAGAGGTTGCCACGTAGCTAGTTTAATGCGAAATTTAGAGCTAACATACAATCAAATAAAATTAATAAGAAATAAACCTCAGCTCAACTTTGTACCCAAAATACCCAAAAAATTAGAAAATCTAGAAATCCTTACAGATCCGTTAAGACTAGAGCAGGTTATTTGTAACCTACTTAATAATGCGCTTAAGTTTTCAGAAAAAGGTGACATTGTTTTTGGCTTCGTAAAAGATGAAGACTATTTAAGGTTTCATGTGAAAGATAATGGTATTGGTATAGCGAAAAATAAACAAAAGGAAATTTTTGAGCGTTTTAAGCAGCTTAATTATAGGGAAACCGCTAAATATGGCGGTACAGGTTTAGGCTTGTCTATTTGCAAGGGTATTGTTACTGTTTTAGGAGGAGGCATATCGGTAAAATCAAAAGTGCATGAAGGAACAACTTTTGAGTTTACAATACCTTTAAAGAAAATACAGCAGGAAAATAAAAAAGTAGGGTTGGAGGTAAGTAAAGATTTTTTAGTAAACAAGACTGTCTTGGTTGCCGAAGATGATGCTATTATACGAATGCTTTTGGCTGCTGTTTTAAAAAAGACAGGCGCACAGGTTACATTTGCTAATAATGGTAAAATAGCAGTTAATAATTTTAAAAACAACCCCAATGTTGATATTGTTTTGTTAGATATAAGGATGCCCGAAATGGATGGGATTGAGGCTATGGAGCATATGTTGAAAATTAATCCAAATGCTAAAATTATAATGCAAACAGCACACGCTATGGACGAGGAGAAGGCTATTTGCTTTAAAAAAGGATGCGTTGATTTTTTATCAAAACCTATTATAAAGGATGAATTGTTTTATACAATGAATAAATGGCTTAATTAAATGTTTATGCTTGCAGTAGTATTTTCATTTTAAAATATACTATATTTGCCAATCGAAAGAAACACTTTCGTGTACATAAAAATAATTTACAATAATATTAGCATGTATTTATCAAAAGAAGAGAAAGAACAAATGTTCGCAAAACACGGTAAAGGAACAAAAGATACCGGATCTGCAGAAGGACAAATAGCATTGTTTACCCAAAGAATTAATCACCTAACAGAGCACTTAAAAAAGAATCGTAAAGATTTTAATACAGAACGCTCTTTGGTAAAATTAGTAGGTAAAAGAAGAAGCTTATTAGATTACTTAACTAAGAAAGATGTACTAAGATATCGTGCTATAGTAAAAGAATTAGGTTTAAGAAAATAATTTTTATTCCATAAGAAAACCGCGCTTATAGCGTGGTTTTTTTTTACTTTTTTATAAAGAAAGTAGGTCTTAATGCAAATGTTTTAGTATTAAAAAATAACTAGTTTATATACTTTATTTTTAAAGTATGATTAAGCTATTAAATTTTGTAGCATAAGAGAAATTTAGGTGTTGAATAGGGAAAGTTATTTATAACCTTATATTTTTAAAAATAACTCTAGCGTACGAGTTTAAAAAACGTAATAGAAGAAGCTAATACCCAAAAAGAGTTTGGGTTACAGGGTTTTTCATTGGTCACACACAACAACTACACACAACAACACAACGACCATTGTTTAACA
The DNA here is from genome assembly GCA_937958265.1 of uncultured Algibacter sp. Classification (GTDB taxonomy): domain Bacteria; phylum Bacteroidota; class Bacteroidia; order Flavobacteriales; family Flavobacteriaceae; genus Algibacter_B. The sequence continues at coordinate 32,899 of CALGNX010000009.1, forward strand.
AAACTTAAATATTAAGTATTTAAGTTACAAGAAAAAAAATATGATTCCAAAAGTTTTTAAAGAGGTTATTGACCTTGGGGACGGTAGAGAAATTACTATCGAAACTGGAAAATTAGCAAAACAGGCGCATGGTTCTGTGGTTGTTACATCTGGAAAATGTATGTTATTATGTACGGTTGTTTCCAATTATGAACAAAAAAATCTTGGTTTTTTACCATTAACGGTAGATTATAGAGAGAAATTTGCCGCTGCCGGACGCTACCCGGGTGGTTTCTTTAAAAGAGAAGCAAGACCTAGTGATGGTGAAGTATTAACAATGCGTTTGGTAGATCGTGTTTTACGTCCGTTGTTTCCAAAAGATTATCAAGCAGAAACGCAAGTTATGATACAGTTAATGTCTCATGACGAGAATGTTATGCCAGATGCAATGGCAGGTTTAGCAGCATCAGCAGCTATTCAATTATCAGATTTTCCTTTTGAATGTGCTATTTCAGAAGCTAGAGTTGGTCGTATTAATGGTGAATTTATAATAAACCCGACAAGAGCACAGCTAGAAGAATCTGATATTGATATGATGATTGGAGCTTCTGCAGATTCAGTAATGATGGTGGAAGGTGAAATGGATGAGATTTCTGAAGCAGAAATGGCAGATGCTATTAAGTTTGCACATGAAGCTATTAAGGTACAATGTGCTGCACAGTTAAAATTAGCTGAGGCTTTTGGAAAGAAAGATGTTCGGGAATATGAAACAGAACGTGTTGAGGCAGATTTAGCTAAGAAAATTCATGATATGGCATACGATAAAGTGTATGCTATAGCAAAAGCAGGATCATCTAAACATGAAAGAAGTACTGCGTTTCAAAAAATAAAAGAGGATGTTAAAGCATCATTTTCTGAAGAAGAAACAGAAGATTTTGGTGGTTTAATTTCAGATTATTATCGTAAAGCGGAAAAAGCTGCGGTTAGAGATTTAACCTTAAATGAAGGGTTACGTTTAGATGGCAGAAAAACAGATGAGATAAGGCCAATATGGTGTGAGGTAGATTATTTGCCATCTACACATGGTTCTTCAATTTTTACACGTGGGGAAACTCAAGCTTTGGCTACGGTTACTTTAGGAACATCTAGAGAAGCTAATAAAATTGATATGCCATCTTATGAAGGCGAAGAGAACTTTTATTTGCATTATAACTTTCCTCCTTTTTGTACGGGCGAAGCTAGACCAATTCGTGGCACTTCTAGAAGAGAAGTTGGACATGGTAATTTAGCGCAACGTGGCTTAAAAGGTATGATTCCTGCAGATTGCCCTTACACGGTACGTGTGGTTTCTGAGGTGTTAGAATCTAACGGTTCATCTTCTATGGCTACGGTTTGTGCAGGAACTATGGCGCTTATGGATGCTGGTGTACAAATGACGAGACCTGTTTCTGGTATTGCCATGGGATTAATTTCAGATCCTGAATCTGGTAAATATGCTGTATTGTCTGATATTCTAGGTGATGAGGATCACTTAGGCGATATGGATTTTAAAGTAACTGGCACATCTAAAGGTATTACAGCTTGCCAAATGGATATTAAAGTTAAAGGTTTAAGCTATGAAATTTTAGAGAACGCATTAACGCAAGCTCGCGAAGGCCGTTTACATATTTTAGGTAAGTTAACCGATACTATTGAGACACCTAATGCTGAGGTTAAGCAACACGCTCCTACTATGGTTACGAGACGTGTACCTAATGAGTTTATTGGTGCTTTAATAGGACCAGGCGGTAAGGTTATTCAAGAAATGCAAAAAGAAACGGATACAACTATTGTTATTAATGAGGACCCTGTTACAGAAGAGGGTATTGTTGAGATTTTAGGTGTAGGTAGTGCAGGTATTAATGCTGTTATGGCAAAAATAGATGCTTTATTATTTAAGCCTAAAGTTGGTAATACTTATGAGGTTAAGGTAATTAAAATGTTGGATTTTGGTGCTGTTGTAGAGTATATGGATGCGCCAGGAAACGAAGTTTTATTACACGTAAGTGAACTAGCTTGGGAACGTACTGAAAATGTGAGCGATGTAGTTAATATGGGCGATGTTTTTAATGTGAAGTATTTTGGGCAAGATCCAAGAACGCGTAAGGAAAAAGTGTCTCGTAAAGCGTTGTTAGACAAGCCGGAAGGTTATGTTGCTAGACCACCAAGAGATGATAAACGTTCTGGTGGGCGTGATAACCGAGGTTCTCGAGATAATCGCGGACGAGATAATCGTAGAGACGACAGAAAGCCTAGAGAAGATAAAAAAGAAGATTAATTTTTTACTAGATCCTTTATTTTTATTAAACCCTAAATAGAAGAAATTCTATTTAGGGTTTCTTTTTATGTTTATTTGTCTAATTATTTTATTCTAATTTCTTGCATTATATTTTGTGAATATAGTTGTACTAAAGTTGAAAAAATATATGCTATTTCTTTAGATGTGCTAACAGTTTAAATGCTTTGTTTAAAGTTTTTAATGCTTACCGTTTGTAAAACATTTTGAATTGTTATAGCCTACCATTATTGTAAATCACGACTTAAAAATATTAACTCTTTATCTAGAAACTCATTAAAATCATTTTCTGCCGGATGCCCGAGAAACGGTACATGGAAAAATGTAGTCATGTCATTACGCCAAACCATGGTGTAGGTTATGCTACTACTTCTAATGGCTTTATATAAACGTTGTGTGTACCAATTAGTTTCTGTTACATTCTCTAAGCCTGTTTCTGTAAGTGCGAAAAGCTTATTTTTTTCATTAGCAATAGATTCTACAATTTGTAAATTACGTATTACACTATTTATATAGTTGTTGTTTTTAAAATCATAAACATCAACGCCAAGCATATCTACAAACTGATCTCCAGGATAGTTTTTTAAATACTCGCTTTTGTTTGAAACTAAGTTTGGGGCGTATACATAAATGAGGTTGTGTACCTTAAAATCTTCTGAGAGAATTTTAACTGTATCTTGCCAGAGTTGAATAAAGTCTTTTGTTGTTCTAAAACCTTCTCCCCAAAAAAAGAAATCGCCATTCATTTCGTGCCAAGGTCTAAATAGTACGGGAATAGGGTTGCCTTTGCTGTCCACTAATTTATTAAATAATCGGGCAGCTCTTGATAATCGGTTTATGTAGTTTTCTCGAAACTCTCCGCCCTCTAAAAACTTTGCTATTACACCGTTAAAATTGGCATTAAAGCCTTCGGGATGTACATGGTGCCAACTCATAGTTATAATACTGCCATTTTCGTGAGCTTCTATTACTGCCGTTGTAAACCGATTAATATATTCATCTAGAAAAGACATGGGGTTATTTGAATCTGGCTGAAGGCTTATAAGTTCTAAATCGAAACCAGCTATAGCAGGATAATCGCCGGTAACCTTAAAAAAATCTTGTTGTAACTCTTGTGGTACTGGGAAATTGTTTCCTGTCCCAAAGGGTTGCTGTTGGCCAAAAGCTATGCCGTTTTGTGTACTTTCTATTAATTTACTGTACAAGTCTTTGGCTTGTGGGTTTAAATTTGGGTCGGCAAATTGTGGTGGTGCGGTAATAGGTTGTGGCGTTCTTACTGCGTTTATATCAAATAAATCTTCTTCTTTTGCACAGCTTGCAAAAACTAAAATAATGCATAGAATAGGTAAGATTAGGTTTCTCATTGAATTCTAGTCGGTTAAAATAATATTTTATTACACATGAATATAGTATTAATTATACATGCTACATAATGACTTGCTTGAAATGGCTTGGTTTTTTAGAGTGTACCAGAATGTTGAGTGCATTAGGGATTGCAGTGTAAAGCCCACAGCCCGACGCAGGAGGTGCGCGGACTTGAAACGTAAAGCCCGACCCTTGGGTAATGCCCAAATTGTTTAGTAATTTTTTGGTGTTATTTAAGATATGTTAATTTTTCACAGTTTTTGTTTTAATATTATGTGGTAACTTTTGGTGTATCTTTTTTTGTTTTATAAAATTTAAATAAACTATGGACGTCGTAAATAGTGCTTATAGCTACGCTATTAATTAAAGTATTATAATATAGTTGGTATTTTTTGTAACAAAAAGAATAGTTTTTGCGTATAACTATTTGAAGGGTTTATTTATTCACTATAAAACTTAAGGAGAGATACGATGAGACAGCTTAAAATTACGAAGCAAGTTACCAATAGGGAAACAGCTTCTTTAGATAAATATCTACAGGAAATAGGAAAAGTGGATTTAATTACAGCCGATGAAGAGGTTGAATTAGCACAACGTATTAAGGCGGGCGACCAAATTGCCCTAGAAAAGCTAACAAAAGCTAATTTACGTTTCGTAGTATCTGTTGCTAAGCAATACCAGAATCAAGGTTTGACTTTGCCTGATTTAATTAATGAGGGTAATTTGGGTTTAATTAAAGCAGCTCAACGTTTTGATGAGACGCGTGGTTTTAAGTTTATATCTTATGCTGTTTGGTGGATTCGTCAATCAATTCTTCAGGCTTTAGCAGAGCAATCCCGTATTGTGCGTTTGCCGTTAAATAAAATTGGTTCGATTAATAAAATTAATAAAACATTTGCTTTCTTGGAGCAGAGCCATGAGCGTCCACCTTCAGCAGAAGAAATTGCTAAGGAGTTGGACATGACTATTAACGATGTTAAAGAGTCTATGAAAAACTCAGGTCGCCATGTAAGTATGGATGCACCTTTAGTAGAAGGAGAAGATTCCAACTTATATGATGTATTGAATTCTGGTGAATCGCCTAATCCAGATCGTGAATTGTTACATGAATCTTTACGTACGGAAATTGAGCGCGCTTTAGAAACATTAACACCGCGAGAAGCAGATGTTATTCGCTTGTATTTTGGTTTAGGAAACCAACACCCAATGACGCTTGAAGAAATAGGTGAAACTTTTGATTTAACGCGCGAACGTGTAAGACAGATTAAAGAGAAAGCGATTAGAAGATTAAAGCATACCTCTAGAAGTAAAATATTAAAAACTTACTTAGGATAAGTTCTTGTTTGTATTATAATTTGCAAAAAAAAATATATCCATTTGTTTTTTTATGGATTATACAACCCTCGGCTAATAACCGAGGGTTTACTTTTTATTATGTAATTCTAATAATTTTTTTTTGTTAATTTTGTTTTGTTCTGAGTTGGATATTAGACTAGCATGATTAAAACTATTTGTTATATAAGCGACGCACTAGAGTATGATTCTAGAGATAAGCTAAACGTACTTTATAGAGAAACTGAGGTTAATAATATTAAAAATAATATTACAGGTATTCTTATTTGTATTAATTAAAATTTTTTACAAGTTTTCGAAGGGGAGTCTGGAATAGTTGACAAACTTTTTGATAAAATTAAGCATGATGAACGGCATAAAAATGTGTTTGAAGTAATTAATACCTCTTTAGAAGGGCGTATTTTTGAAGATTACAATTTTGGTTTTACTATTATTAACAACAAGCAAGGTGCTGCAAATCTTAACGCGTATTTGGAATGGCTTAAAAATGTTGAAAATATAATGGTTAACAGAATAATTACCATGGTTAAAGGTTTTATAGGAAATAAATAAAAGCGTTTTACTTTAAATAAATAATAAATGAATTCTAAATTAATTGCCCCTTCTGTTTTAGCTGCAGATTTTGCAAACTTACAGCGGGATATTGAAATGGTTAACAATAGTGATGCAGATTGGTTTCATATTGATGTTATGGATGGTGTTTTTGTGCCTAATATTTCGTTTGGAATGCCAGTATTACAAGCTATTAATAAACATGCTAAGAAAACATTAGATGTCCATTTAATGATTGTAAACCCCGATAAATATATAGCAACGTTTGCAGATTTAGGTAGCGATATTTTAACAGTGCATTTTGAGGCGTGTACCCATTTACATCGCACTTTGCAAGCCATAAAAAGTCATGGTATGCAGGCAGGTGTCGCTCTAAACCCACATACAAGCGTTAGCGTTTTGGAAGATGTTATAACTGATATTGACGTTGTTTGTATAATGAGCGTAAACCCAGGCTTTGGTGGCCAGAGTTTTATTGAAAACACTTATAAAAAAATAAAACAACTAAAAGATTTAATAATACGAAATAATGCGCTAACTAAAATTGAAATCGATGGCGGTGTAAACGATAAAAATGCAAAACAACTTATTGATGCTGGTGCAGATGTGCTTGTAGCCGGTAGTTATGTGTTTAAAAGCAGTAGCCCATTGAATACTATAAAAACTTTAAAAAATCTTGCTAATTCTTAGGTTGCAAGAACTGCGTGTTGTTTAAGGTTAAAATCTCTTTTTTTGCTCTACAGTATTTTAAAATGCATTTATAAATCGAATAAAATAAACCAGTTCTATTATTTTACTTTTTTATTCGATTTATAAATTTATTAGTTTACATACTATCTGGTAAATAATATTTCTCGGTATTTAGTTAAAGGCCATATTTCATCGTCCACTAATAATTCTAATTTATCACAATGGTAGCGAATAGCGTTAAATAAAGGTTTTACCTTGCCGCAATAACTGCTTGCTTTTTTTTCAATATTAGTTATATTATTAGCTGTTTTTCGGGCATTAATCATTTCTGTTACTTTAGCATTTATACCTTCTATGTGGCTAGAAATATCTTCGATTAAAAGTATTTGTTCTTTTGCTACATTGTTATAATTGTTACCAAAAATATCCTTTAAGCCTTTAACATTGGTAACTAGAATGTTTTGATATTTAACAGCGGTTGGTATAATGTGATTACGCGCTATATCTCCTAGAACCCGACTTTCAATTTGAATATGTTTAATGTAGGCTTCAACTTCAATTTCGTAACGGGCTTTGGTTTCTATTTCGCTCATTACATTCATTTCTTCAAATAGCGAAATAGAGGCTTTTGAAATTTTTGATTTTAAAGCCTCGGGTGTAGATTTATTATTGCTTAAGCCTCGCTTTTTTGCTTCTTGCTCCCAGGTATTCCCATAATTGTTACCTTCAAATAAAATTGGTTTTAGCGATTTGATGTACTCTCGTAATACGTTAAATACCGCTTCGTCTTTTTTTAAGTCCTTTTTATTAATTAAGGAATCTACAGCTATTTTAAAGTCTTTTAGCTGTTTAGCTACTATGGTGTTTAAAACCATCATGGGGTTGCCGCAGTTGGCAAGTGAGCCTACAGTTCTAAATTCAAATTTATTACCGGTAAAAGCAAAAGGAGAGGTTCTGTTTCTATCGGTATTATCTAAAAGTACGTCTGGAATTTTGCCAATAACATTTAGTTTTAATTCTGTTTTTTCTTTTGGTGATAATTTTCCTTTTGTAACACCCTCTAGTTCTTCTAAAACTTTAGTTAGTTGTTCGCCAATAAATACCGATATTATTGATGTTGGCGCTTCGTTTGCTCCTAATCTATGGTCGTTACTAGCAGATGCTACAGCAGCTCTTAAGAGTGCTTCATGGGTGTGTACGGCTTTTATAGTGTTTATAAAAAAAGTTAAAAATTGAAGGTTGCTCATCGGGGTTTTTCCCGGCGCTAATAAATTAATCCCCGTATCGGTAGCAAGGGACCAATTATTGTGTTTTCCCGAGCCGTTTATGCCAGCAAAAGGTTTTTCATGCAGTAGTACTTTAAAATTATGTCGTGATGCAACACGGCCCATTATATCCATAAGTAGTGCATTATGATCTACGGATAGATTTGCTTCTTCGTAAATTGAGGCTAATTCAAATTGATTAGGGGCAACTTCGTTGTGTCTTGTTTTTATAGGAATACCTAACAGTATGCATTCATGTTCTAATTCTCGCATAAAATTAAGCGCCCTATTAGGGATGGATCCAAAATAGTGGTCGTCCAATTGTTGACCTTTGGCAGCAGAGTGACCTAAAAGTGTTCGCCCTGTAAGAACTATATCGGGGCGGCTTACTGCAATTAATTTATCTATTAAAAAATATTCTTGTTCCCACCCTAAAGATGAGGTTACTTTTTTTACATTTTTATCAAAATATTTACAGATGGCTGTCGCATTATAGTCAACAGCTTGAAGTGCTCTTAATAGTGGTGTTTTGTAATCTAAGGCTTCACCTGTATATGATACAAATATGGTAGGGATGCAAAGTGTTGTGCCATAAATAAATGCTGGCGATGTGGGGTCCCAGGCCGTGTAACCTCTGGCTTCAAAAGTATTTCTAATACCGCCATTAGGGAAGCTAGAAGCGTCTGGTTCTTGTTGTATTAATTGGTTACCTCCAAACTTTTCTATAGCCATGCCGCCATCTACAACCTCAAAAAAAGCATCGTGTTTTTCAGCTGTAGTACCTGTTAGGGGTTGAAACCAATGCGTGTAATGTGTTACGCCTTTTGATAGTGACCAATCTCTCATGGAGGATGCTACTTGGTCTGCTATGTTCCTATCTATCTTCTTGCCAAACTGTATCGCATTCATAACGCCATTAAAAGCATTTTTAGTTAAATACTGGCGCATGGTTTTTTCGTTAAAAACGTTTTCACCAAATAAGTCCGAAAGGCGCTTTTTTTGCTTAAATAAAATAGGTTTGTATTTAAGAGATTTTTTAACAGCATGAAATCGTAGTGTGGACATTTTTTAAAATATTAAAATAATTGTTTAATGTGCTAAGCAACAAAATTATGAAGGATTGTCAAAAATAACATAGCAGAAAAAATATTTTAAGCTTTTTGCAGTATTTCGGGTGAAATAATCTATTTTTTTTAATAGGTCCCCATTTTTATAGGGTATAAATAAAAACAACTTGCTATTTAATAGAAACCACCCTAATTTATTTAAAGTAAAAAGATAAAAATTTATATTTGTGTTATTAACAATCAACATTTTATCACAAACTATTCATTATGGCTAAAATTAAATTAGAATACATTTGGTTAGACGGTTACTTTCCAACCCAAAACTTAAGGAGTAAAACTAAAGTTGAAGAGCATGAAAATTTTAAAGGAACACTTGAGGAATTGGACTTATGGTCTTTTGATGGTTCTTCTACAAAGCAAGCTTCTGGTGGGGCTTCAGATTGTATTTTAAAACCAGTTGCTATTTACCCAGATCCGTCTCGTATTAACGGTTGGTTAGTGATGACGGAAGTAATGAATGCAGACGGAACACCACACGTTTCAAATGCGAGAGCTACTATTGAAGATGATGATAACGATTTCTGGTTCGGGTTTGAGCAAGAATATTTTATTATGGATACAGATACCGATTTGCCATTAGGCTTCCCTAGAGGCGGGTATCCAGCACCACAAGGTATGTACTATTGCTCAGTTGGAGGAAAAAATACACACGGCCGCCATTTTGTTGAAGAGCATGCTAATTTATGTATTGAGGCAGGGCTAAACTTTGAAGGTATTAACCAAGAGGTTGCATCTGGCCAATGGGAATACCAATTGTTTGCAAAAGGCGCTAAAAAGGCTGGAGACGAAATTTGGATATCTAGATATTTATTAGATCGTTTAACAGAGGGACGTGGTATGTATATTGAATATCACCCAAAACCTTTAGGTAAAGATATGGATTGGAATGGCTCAGGAATGCATGCCAATTTCTCTAATAGTATATTAAGAACATGCGGATCAAAAGAAAAGTATGCCGAGATTTGTGAAGCTTTCCGTCCGGTAGTAAAAGAGCACATCGAAGTTTATGGTGAGTTTAACGATCAGCGTTTAACGGGAGATCATGAAACAGCTGCAATAACCGATTTTTCTTGGGGTGTTTCAGATAGAGGAGCCTCTATTCGTATTCCAATTATTGCTGTAGAAAAGGGGTATAAAGGTTGGTTAGAAGATCGCCGCCCATCTTCAAACGCAGATCCATATAAAATTGCTTCTAGGATTATTAAAACAGTAAAGCCGATAAAGTAATAACGTAGTTTATATTTTGAAAAAAAACATCAACATTTATATGTTGGTGTTTTTTTGTTTTATAAAGGTAGTTTTATTTAACCTAATATTAAAATATTCTATTTTTATACACAGACTTAATCGTATGCTGTTAGCAGGCCTTTAAATTAGTATTGAATATTTTAATTTGTAGTTTTAAAACATAAGTTGGGTCTTGTATTGTTTGGTGTAGATTTTAAGCACCATAAACAAATAATAATGTTGTAGTATTTTAAAATATTGTGTTTAGAAATAAAAGACCCCTTGCGTATAAGCAAGGGGTCTTTTATAACTGTGTTTACTTACGTATAGTTAAGATTTAATAGCTCGAACGTATATTTTTAACTCCATGTCGTCGTTAATAAATTTATCACCTAAATTTTTGAAAATAGACTTTGAGCCATATTGTACGTTCCATTTAGTTCTGTCTATTGTAAAGACTTCGCTAGTAAGGGTTAGTGAATTACCTTCCTCACTTAGCATTACAGGGAATGTTACATTGTTTTCAATGCCCTTAAGTTTTAAGTTTCCAGAAAGCATTATTTTATCTTTTTTCGTTTCTAAACCAGTAATGGTAAAGCTAGCAGTAGGGTATTGTTCAACATCAAAAAAGTCGGCACCTTTTAGGTGTCCTGTAAGTTTAGCATTACCTTCGTCACTTCCAGGAATATCTAAAACAGTAATAGTACCCATTTCAATATTAAAAGAGCCACCAACAATATCCCCATCGTTAACTTCTAATGTTCCGTTTTCAAAAGCAAGAACTCCATTATGAGCTCCAGTAGGCTTAAAGCCTTTCCATCTAATTACAGATGATGCCCTATCCAAAGTATAGCTAATTGTATTTGTAGTTTCTTCAACGTTTACAGCTTTTGTTGTTTCAGCCTCTTTTGCCTTGTCTTTACATCCTGTTACAGATATGGATAAAGCAGTTATAAATAATAAGCTTGCAAGTTTTGTTTTCATGATAAATTATTTTAGTTCATTTAGTCGTAAAATTACAAATAAGCTATCAAAAAAAAAATTAAATTAATTTTATGACATTATGTCGTTTTTACAATAATGGCAGTACTTTTGTCTTTAGTAAAAGACAATAAATTAAGTTTATAATGAGTAATAAAGATAAAAGCGACATAGAAAACGAGCAGGTAGAGAGCGTGCAACCAGAGGCAATGGATGTTGAAGAACAACAGGCTGAGGTCTTATCAACAGAAGAAAAATTAGAGGTTGAGTTAAAACAGGAAAAAGACAAGTTTTTACGTTTATTTGCTGAGTTTGAGAATTATAAAAGACGCACAGCAAAGGAGCGTATTGAGTTGTTTTCAACAGCAAGTGAAGGTGTTATGAAAACATTATTACCTGTTTTAGATGATTTTGAGCGTGCATTAACTCATATTGAAGATGATAAGGAAGCTGAGGAATTACGTAAAGGTGTTTTATTAATTTATAATAAATTAGTAAGTACTCTAGAGCAAAAAGGATTAAAGGTCATGGAAGTAAATAAGGGAGATACTTTTAATGCGGACAGTCATGAAGCCATTACCCAAATTCCAGCACCTACCGATGATATGAAAGGGAAAATTATAGATATTGTTGAAAAGGGCTATCTTTTAGGTGAAAAAGTAATTCGTTTTCCAAAGGTAGTAATAGGGCAATAAGTAGTATTATTAATTTTTAAAAAAGCCTTTCTATTAAGTGAGAGGGTAAAACGCGATGGCTAAAAGAGATTATTACGATATATTAGGAATTAGTAAAGGCGCATCTGCCGCAGAGATTAAGAAAGCATATAGAAAAAAAGCTATTGAATTTCATCCGGATAAGAATCCAGACGATAAAACAGCAGAAGCGAAGTTTAAAGAAGCTGCAGAAGCTTATGAAATATTAAGCGATGATAATAAAAAGGCGAGGTATGACCAGTATGGACATCAGGCCTTTGAGAATGGCGGCGGTGGCGGCGGCGGCTTTGGTGGTGGCGGAATGAATATGGATGACATATTCAGTCAGTTTGGTGATATTTTCGGCGGCGGCGGCGGTGGCTTTTCAGGATTTGGCGGTGGCGGAGGTCAGCGTCGCGTTAAGGGAAGTAATCTAAGAATTCGTGTTAAATTAACCTTAGAGGAAATAGCTAATGGCGTAGAGAAAAAGGTAAAAGTTAAGCGTAAGGTGCAAGCACCTGGAACTACTTATAAAACTTGCTCTACATGTAACGGAAGCGGCCAAGTAACCCGTATTGCAAATACCATCTTAGGTAGGATGCAGACCTCTGCACCTTGTAACGTTTGTGGTGGTGCAGGCCAAACTATTGATAAAAAACCAGCCGATGCAGATGCGCAAGGACTAAAAGTAACAGAAGAAACGGTATCTATAAAAATACCAGCAGGTGTTGTTGATGGTATGCAGCTTAAGGTTTCTGGAAAAGGTAATGGGGCACCCGGTAATGGTATTTCTGGAGATTTAATTGTGGTGATTGAAGAGGAAGATCATGAGGAATTACAACGTGAGGGCGATAATTTACATTATGATTTGTACATAAGTTTTCCAGATGCCATTTTAGGAACTTCAAAAGAGATTAATACTGTTACGGGTAAAGTACGTATTAAAGTAGAAGCTGGTGTACAGTCGGGGAAAATTTTGCGTCTGCGCGGAAAGGGTATCCCAAATATAAACGGTTACGCAAAAGGCGATTTACTTGTTCATGTAAATGTATGGACGCCTAAAACGTTAAATAAGCAGCAAAAGGACTTTTTTGAATCTATGCAGGAAAATGAGCATTTTTCTCCTAAGCCAGAAAGTTCAGATAAATCTTTTTTTGAAAAAGTTAAAGATATGTTTTCGTAAAGTGTAAATGATGCACATACTGTTGTATTTAATATGGCATTTAGTAATTTTACTACTTTCTTTGCAACTATTAAGAAAAAAGAAAAAACCACTTTTTAAAAGTGGTTTTTTCTTTTTAAATAAGCTGGTGTAACTTTAAATTATATCTAAGGATACTTGCTTTATAATTAAGTTCCATTTATTTAAAAATTGAGGTTTCTTATAGTTGTACATAATTTGCTGTTATTCAAAAGTTTTGACGCGCTTTATTTTCATTAAAAATAAATTAAATAATGTTCTAGGCGTTGTTATGGTAAGGTTGGAGTTGTTGTAATGTTACAGGGCTTTTTCTTGTTACTTCATATTCTAGCCTTAGTTATATAAAAATAGTATATACCTATTGTAATTATGCTATTATACCGCATACGTGAACCCTTTAACATATGTTTTAAGCTACTAACAAATAAGGGCATTAAAATACAGAAAAAAAAAGACTGAACCATGATAACATGGTTCAGTCTTTTTTTTGTTTAACTAAATTATTAAATAATAAATAGCGATTATTTAATAAATTCCACTAATTACTATAATAGTGTTTAGAGTATTATAAAATTAGTTGTTAATAACTCTAAACTCAGTTCTTCTATTTCTTTGGTGTTGGTCAGCAGAGCAATTAACACCATTAGAACAACGGTTAACTAGTCTTGTTTCTCCAAAACCTCTTGCAGTTAAACGGCTTCTTGAAATACCTTTTGATACTAAGTAGTTCACAACAGAGTTAGCACGTTGCTGAGATAAAGACATATTAAAATCATCATTACCTCTTGAATCTGTATGAGACATGATTTCAACATTTACAGGCTTGCTGTTAAGTAAAGTAAAAAGATTCTCGTCGATAGTTCTTTTAGATGCCGCTGTTATACGCGCACTACCAGTTTCGTAAAAAATAGGTAAAGCATTAGCTTCAAATAATCCACAATCAACTTCTTCCCACGTAGTAATACCTCCTTTTTTAGCTAAAACAGTTCTTGTAACAGTTTGTGTTTTTGCAGGAATAGTATTAGATCTAGTAGTAGCAGAAGTTGCTAAAACTTGACGTTTTACTACAGAATACTGTGCTGGGATATCAATTTGATCCATACGAGCAGGAGTTTTAACAACTTGCTTTCTATAAGTTCCCGAAACTAAATTAACAGGTGTGTTAGACACGGTAGCATCCTGAGCTAAAGTAGTGAAAGAAACTTCTCTGTATTGCGCTGGATAACCAACAAAACAAGCAACCATACAATCTTCCTTGTTTGGAGAGTCACAAGCTGTCTCCTTGTATTCCCATCCTGAGGTTGCAGGGTAAGTCTCGAAAGTTCTTGCATTGGTTCCAAAAGTAGCAGGAATAATTTTAAGGTCACTTCTTCCTTCTTTTTTAGTGTACGGCACATCAACAGTTTCGTATACTGCAGGAACGTAAACTAATTTTTTAGAAGCTTCCTTAATAAGAACGCGATCCTCTACTGTTTTGTAAGTTGCAGGCACAACCTGTAAAGTTGTGTAAGCAGGGTAAACTTCAATAGTTTCTTGCACGTCTTTAAATTCATCCTTTGTAATACATTTTACGTAGCATTTTCCTGGTTCTGGGCTTGCAGGTAAATTTTGGGCTTTAGCAACGCCTAAACCAAATAAGACTGTTAAGCCTAATAATAAATTTGTTTTCATAAAAAATTAAGTTAATGGTTAATTTATATCTGTTTAGACACACAAAAAAAGAATAGGTCACAAAAAATGTGAATTTTAACACGTATTAATTTCAATTGATTGTTGTTATTCTAAAATTTTAAAATTTGCCTTAAGAAAACACAACTGTTTTGTTGTTGAAAACCAGAACCTTACGTTCGGAATGTAATTTTACAGCGTTGGCAAGTACAATTTTTTCTAAATCTCGACCTTTAGTAATCAAGTCTGAAATAGCATGGGTATGTGTTACCCTGGTAACATCTTGTTCAATAATGGGGCCGGCATCTAGCTCTTCTGTAACATAATGGCTTGTTGCTCCAATAATTTTAACCCCACGCTTATAAGCGGAGTGGTATGGTTTTGCACCCACAAACGCGGGTAAAAAAGAGTGGTGAATATTAATTATTTTATTTGGATACTCGTTAATCAGTGTTTTAGATATTATTTGCATGTATCTAGCAAGTACAATAAAATCTATTTTATTAGCTTTTAGTAGCGCTAGTTGTTGCGCTTCAGCATCTTGTTTAGTGCTCTTGGTTACAGGAATGTGATAAAAAGGAATTTTAAAATTATCAGCAATTGTTTTTAAATCTAAGTGATTACTAATAATAAAAGGAATTTCCAGATTAAGTTCACCGGAGTTATAGCGCCCAAGTAAATCATATAAACAGTGGTCGTATTTCGATATAAAAAGGGCCATTTTCGGCTTTTTTTCCGAGGAGTAAACACGCCACTTCATTTCAAATTTATCGGCAAGGCCCTCTTTAAAAATAGTTTTGAAATTATCTGTACAAAAATCTTTGTCATTAAATTCGCTTTCTAAGCGCATAAAAAAAATATCTTGTTCTCTATCAACATGCTGGTCTATGTATACAATATTACCGCCTTTTTTAGCAATAAAGTTTGTAACCGAAGCTATAATGTTAGCTCTATCTTTACAATAAATTAAAATCGTAATCTTATTCATAAGGTGTATTTAATTGCTTATAAAATTAATTTAAAATCGCTATATAATGTAAGATTATGAATATATTATCTAAAATATTTTATAGATAACACTTCCCGGATAAATTTTTTGTGAAACTGTATGCCCTGTGTTTTTTGTTAATTTTTATACGTAAAGGAAAGTTATAGCTTAAAATTTACGAATGTTTTAGGATACAAAAGAAAGATGTATTTAAAAGTAAAAGCACTTTAAGTATCTTATCAAGACTAATAATGTGGTCACCTTAATAATTCCTTAATTATAAGGTGTATGTATCGTCTATTTAAACGACAATTATTAGTAATGAATAAACATAGAGCGCATTAAAGCGTCTATTGTATTACAGGGTAAGGAGCCAGGAATTTTGTAACTTTTTAAACTTTTTTAATTCACTACGTAAAATAGGTAGAAAATCCTTGCCGTTACTATTAGCGCGCTCTAATCTAGAAGCATTCTTGTATAATTTGTTCGTAATACGTTTAAGTGTTGCAACATGTTTATATTTCTTATCTGAAGCACGCTCTAATTCTGCATTCATAATTTCAGGAGCTAAAGCTACAGATTGTTGTATAATATCACCTGTAAAATAAATGTCAATATCTTCAGATCCATCTGGTTTTAAGTGAGATAAATTATAGTTTAGATATAAAGATATGCTTTGAGATAAAGTGAAAATTTCCAATGCTTTTTTATAAACAGGTAAGTCCGATAGATTTGATGGGCTATTGTATAACATAATCTCTAGCTAATAACATTTTTATCAAAATTACTCACAAGGAAACAATATTTGCTTTCGATTTTAATGTGAAATTGTATATTTGCTTTAATAATTAATTATTTTTAGTAACATTCCCTTTAAATGTATATCGACTCAACCAACAGTAAAATTTTAAAATGTTTACAGCATAATGCGAGACTTTCCAATGCGGAAATAGGAAGGCAGGTAGGTATTAGTTCGCCTGCTGTTTCAGAACGGATTAAAAAAATGGAAGATTTTGGGGTAATAGAAGGTTATAAAACAATTGTATCCCCTTACGAAGTAGGCTATCAATTTAAAGCAATAATAACCTTAAGAGCCTTTATGGGTAAATTAAAACCATTTTTAGATAAGGTGCAGACTTACAATGAGGTTATTAACTGTTATCGTATTACAGGAGACGAGAATATCGTTATGGAAGTTGTTCTTAAAAATCAAAAACACCTAGAAGCCTTTATAGACCAGCTTATAAGTTATGGTGAATCTAAAACTCAAATTGTATTATCTAGAGTAGTAAAGCATAAAGAACTCATACCAACCCAGTAGCCTTAAAGTAAAGCGACCTTGTTTTTTATTATTTTATAGGTTAGTACTTGGTAAGCTAAAAATTAAAATTATTAATTACTAGTTTTTAATATTATAAACACTATAAAACGTCTAAAATTTGGGCGTTACCCGAAAAGGGTCAGGCTTTTCGTTACAAGTCCTCGCACCTCCTGCGTCGGGCTGTGGGCTTTACTCTACAATCCTTAACGCAAAAAAAAAGCAGATAAAATAAAAGTAAGTAAAGCAAATAACGTTTAAAACGGAAACCGATTTAAATAAACCTGTAATAGTATTATTTTACCGGCGTTTTAGCTAAGCTTTATAAAAGCACATTTTAAGGGCTTACTAATAATTACAAATACTACATGCTAAAAGGTACATTACATTTATTTTTTGTAAGTTGCTCCAGCATTTTAAGACTAATTTTTTATGTGTACAGTAACCATAACGCCAATTGGGGAAAACGACTTTGTTCTTACCTCAAATAGAGATGAATCGCCAGAGCGTATACCAATGCCCCCGGCATTTTATACTATTAATAACACAAAATTACTTTTTCCTAAGGATAAAAAAGGAGGTACTTGGGTTGGTATTAGTCAAAAAAAGAGAATAATCTGTTTGCTAAATGGTGGTTTTGTTAAGCATAAACGCCAACCTAGTTACAAAAAAAGTAGAGGTATTGTGGTAAACGATTTTATGTTAGCAGATACCATTGTGTCAACCATTGAAAATTACGATTTTGAAAATATAGAACCCTTTACAATAGTTATTGCAGATTGGAATTCAAATTTAAAATTTTACGAGCTCGTTTGGGATGGTAAATGTAAGCACTTTACAGAATTGACTTCCAATTCCCGAATTTGGTCCTCTTCCACATTATATAATGAACGTATGCAAAGCGAGCGGCAAAATTGGTTTGATGATTTTAATGCTACCTCTACCGTAAATGCAGAATCTTTATTGGATTTTCATACAAAAAAAGATAATAAAAATATGGATTACGGCGTAATTATGGATCGTGGTAATGTAAAAACAACTAGTATTACGCAAATTGTAAAAACAGGTAATGCTGTTACAATGCATTATAAAAATAGGATAAGTGGACTGGATTCTTATGAAACTTTTAATTTTTCTGAAATAATAAATGGATAATACAGGTGTTATTTTAACATTAGCATACCCTGACACTGTCGTTATGCTATCCAACGAATGGTATTCGCCATTTTTAAGATTTATAGGTATTGGTAAAAAAAACTATTTACGAGCAGGCCATGCAGCATTAGTACTTATAAATAAAAACACAGGTGTGTTAGAGTATCATGATTTCGGACGCTATATTTCACCCGCCCCAAACGGGCGTGTACGTGGTAGTGAAACAGATAACGAATTACATTTTCCTATAAAGGCGATAATTAAAAATAATGCTATTACTAATTTAGAGGCTATTCTTAGCTTTTTGGCAACTCACCCAAAACTTACACATGGCGAGGGTAAGCTGGTAGCTTCTGTTTGTAAAGCAGTTAATTATAAAAAGGCAAAACAATATATCGCAGATATGCAAAATAGGTGTTTTATACCCTATTTGGCTTTTGGTAAAAACGCCTACAATTGTGCCCATTTTGTAACAGATACTTTAATTACTTCTGTAACAAATGCGAAAATAAAAAAAGCGCTTATACACTCCAAGTGGTTTACACCAAGTACCGTTGGAAATGTATTGTTTGCCGATACCGAAAATAACCCGTACGAAGTTTTAGCAACCGGGGAAGTTTTTAAGTTTAAAGGCTCGCAAAAAAGTGAAAATTTAAGATGCTTTTTAGATCGGTTAAAAGACCATAACGCGAATTTAGTTGGTACGTTAAAAGAAAAACCTGTTGCAGGTCTGGATAAAAAAGCACAGTGGCTTTCTGGAATTGGTTCTGGTGCCTGGTTTGAGTTGCATGATTTAGGTAGTAAAATAGAGTATAGGTTTAGGCGTATTTCAGCATATGGTACTGTAGATTGCGATGCTGTTTTTAAAATAAACAAAACCACATTTAATTATAATTCGGATTTTGAATTTCTACACAATTCAAATTGTAAGTTTTTAAACATAAAACAAGGTAATGCCGTTTTTAGTTTTAAACGCCTAAGTTAATTTAAGAAACTTAGCATTGGTGTTACTTTTTACTACTTCTTAAATAACATATTTATACTTTTACTTATCATATAAAAAAAACTAGTATTTAAAGCAATTAAATATATTTGGCTATACTATTTAAATAAAAACTTAGCGCGTTACCTTTAAATATGTGGTATAATTTTATTTTGGTCACATTAAAAAAAGCGAGTACAGATTAAGTTGTACTCGCTTTTTTTTGGTATTTAAAAAGAATGTGCAAAAAATACGATAATATTAAAATCTAAATTTGTGTTATGTATGCTGTATAACTAAACACGTAAAAACAAAAGTTTTTTAATTGTGTGACCCATCGCAGTACGGTGGGTTTTTAGTTTGTTTACAAGTGCAAAGGTGTGCTGTTTTATCTTCCTCTACACTAAACACCAATGATGGTGTTGCTTTTGCAGCTCTGTGAGAACCATTACAAAATGGTTGGTTGTCGCTATGGCCACAAGTACACCATGCATAATTTTTATTAGCCTCTAATTCACATTTGATAGGCGTATCGCCCCCTCGAACATTATTTTCCATAAAACTGTTTTTAATTTATTGTAATATACTACTTATTAAAAATGGTTAATGGTTTTTCGTATGGAAACTAGGTTAGTTAATAACGATTCTAAATTATTTAGGTGTAGCATATTTGCGCCGTCGCTTTTTGCATTTGCAGGATCAAAATGTGTTTCTATAAATAAGCCATCTATGTGGTTTACAACACCAGCTCTAGCTATAGTTTCTATCATGTCTGGTCTGCCTCCTGTAACACCTTCTGTTTGGTTAGGTTGTTGTAAGGAGTGGGTAACATCTAAAACGGTTGGCGCTATTTTACGCATGGTAGGAATACCTCGAAAATCGACAATCATATCTTGGTAGCCAAACATCGTACCTCTGTCTGTAAGCCAAACGTTTTCGTTTCCAGCATCTTTTACTTTTTGTGCTGCATGTTTCATGGCCTCAGGACTCATAAATTGTCCTTTCTTTAGGTTTACAACTTTTCCTGTTTTAGCTGCAGCAACCACTAAATCGGTTTGGCGTACTAAAAAGGCAGGTATTTGTAGCACATCTACATATTGAGCAGCTTTTTCAGCGTCTGATACTTCATGAATATCGGTTACTGTTGGTATATCAAAAGTTTCAGATACTTTACGAAGTATTTTTAAAGCTTTTTCGTCGCCAATACCTGTAAAACTATCTATTCTGCTACGGTTTGCTTTTTTAAAACTACCTTTAAATACATAAGGAATTTCTAGTTTATTAGTAATTGTAAGTACTTTTTCTGCAATGCGTAATGCCATGTCTTCGCCCTCTATAGCGCACGGGCCACATAATAAGAAAAAGCTATTAGCTTGTGTGTGTTTTAATTTGGGAATATTAATTAGGCTCATTGGTTTAAATTTTAGCCGTAAAGTTACAAAAAGGAGCTATAAAGTTGTGGTTTATTTGGTTATAACAACATATGTTATGATTAAAGTGATAAAATTATTTTAAAGTGGTTACACGGTTTTTGTTTGGAAAAAATAAACAATGGAAGTTGGTATTCGAAATTTATAGATAGTTGCGTTAAGGATTGAAGCGGATAGCCCACAGCCCGACCTTAGGAGGTGCGAGGACTTGTAGCAAAAAGCCTGACCCTTTTTGGGGTAACGCCCAAATTATGTTTAATATGTATGCTTTACATTTTTTGAAATACCACTGCGTAGTGGTGTAAGTTGTTCTTTTTAATTTATTAATCCTATTACGGCACCTTTATATATGCTAAGAAATAGTGTGCTAAGAGATAATTTCTTGTTTTAATTGGTTTTGCTATTAGTGAGAATAAAAATTTTTGAAGTAGTAAACAGGAAGCTGTGTTTTAATTTTTTTATAAAAATAGAGTGTATAGTAGAGCTTAATTATAGCTACCAAACACAATTTTGTTTTTTTTGTTTGTCATTATTTTATATAGTTTTAACGCGCAATTCTCTTAAATTGTCGAAAACCAGGGTGAAAAAAATCATTCCCTGTTAATTATAATATATTTTTAGGGAAATAACATGTACATTTGCATGCTTAAAATAAGGCACACACACTATGGCTAATATTAAAAATGTCGCAATTATTGCGCACGTAGATCACGGGAAAACTACATTGGTAGACAAGATAATGTATCACTGTCAATTATTTCGTGAGAATGAAAACACTGGAGATTTAATTCTTGATAACAACGATTTAGAGCGTGAACGTGGAATTACGATTACATCTAAAAACGTTTCTGTTGTTTATAAGGATACTAAAATTAACATTATTGATACCCCTGGTCACGCCGATTTTGGTGGTGAGGTTGAGCGTGTTTTAAACATGGCCGATGGTGTTGTTTTATTGGTAGATGCTTTTGAAGGGCCTATGCCACAAACACGTTTTGTACTACAAAAAGCGATCGACTTAGGTTTAAAGCCTTGTGTGGTTGTTAATAAAGTGGATAAGGAAAACTGTACGCCTGAGGAAGTACATGAAAAAGTGTTTGATTTAATGTTTGAACTTGGTGCAGAGGAGTGGCAGTTGGATTTTCCAACGGTTTATGGTTCGGCTAAGAACAACTGGATGAGTGAAGATTGGAAAAAAGAAACTGATAATATTGAACCATTATTAGATATGATTGTGGAGCATGTTCCTACTCCAGTTTTTGCAGAGGGTACAACACAAATGCTTATAACATCTTTAGATTTTTCGAACTTTACAGGGCGTATTGCAATTGGTCGTGTACAGCGTGGAACTATTGTGGAAGGGCAGCAGGTTTCGCTTGTTAAGAGAGACGGTACTGTTACAAAAAGTAGAATAAAAGAAGTCTTTATTTTTGAAGGTTTAGGCCGTAAAAAAGTAAGTGAAGTACAAACAGGAGATATCTGTGCTCTTGTTGGTGTTGAAGGTTTTGAAATTGGAGATACGGTTTCCGATTTAGAAAATCCAGAAGGTTTAAAATCTATCGCGATTGATGAGCCTACTATGAGTATGTTGTTTACTATTAACGATTCACCTTTCTTTGGTAAGGATGGTAAATTTGTAACTTCACGCCATATTAAAGACCGTTTAGAAAAAGAGCTAGAAAAGAATTTAGCTTTACGTTTAGGAGAAACGGGTAGTGCTGATAAATTTATGGTTTTTGGCCGTGGTGTATTACACTTGTCGGTTTTAATTGAAACGATGCGCCGTGAGGGGTATGAATTGCAAATTGGTCAGCCTCAGGTAATAATTAAGGAAATTGACGGTGTTAAATGCGAACCTATAGAGGAGCTAACAATCGATCTTCCTGAAACTGTTTCTGGTCGTGCGGTAGAGTTTGTTACACTTCGTAAAGGTGAGATGACGAGTATGGTAGCTAAAGGCGAGCGTATGGTTTGTGAGTTTTTAATACCATCGCGTGGTATTATTGGGTTGCGTAACCAACTATTAACTGCCACTGCTGGTGAAGCTATTATGGCACACCGCTTTAAAGAATACCAACCTTTTAAGGGTGAAATTCCTGGTCGTATTTCAGGATCTTTAGTGTCTATGGAAAACGGTACAGCGATACCTTATTCTATTGATAAATTACAAGATAGAGGTAAGTTTTTTGTTGAGCCTGGAGAAAATATTTATGAAGGACAGGTAATTGGTGAAAACTCGCGTCAAGATGATATGAACATTAATATTACAAAAGCTAAAAAGCAAAGTAATGTTCGTAGCTCTGGTGCAGATGATAAAGCGAAGATTGTACCTGCTATTAAATTCTCGTTAGAAGAGGCTTTAGAGTACATACAAAAAGATGAGTATGTTGAGGTAACACCAAACCACTTACGATTACGTAAAATTTGGTTGAGCGAAGCAGACCGAAAACGTAATAAAATTGCATAATAACAATTTTAGTTTATAACTTTTTAAAAAAGGGAAATACTGAAAAGTATTTCTCTTTTTTTATTTTAATAGCTTTATTTATTTTAAAGTTTAACAATTATTACAAGCAAGATTTTTAAAATGGAAATATTTGGAATTACAATTACAGAGTATGTAGGCTATTTGGCCTCTATTATGGTTTTAGTATCGTTTACAATGAAAGATGTAAAGAAGCTTAGGGCTTTAAATATTATGGGCTGCCTATTGTTTGTTGCTTATGGGTTTTTAATGCCAACCTTGCGTATTGGTTTGCCAATAATTATTACCAATATTTCTATTTTTGGAATAAACTTGTATTATATTTTTAAAAAATAGGGGTCTTTAAATGTTCCTCTTTTAAATACTTTAGTGTGTATTTGTTTTTGTTACAATACAATAAGTGCTAACACCAAAGGGGAATTTAATAAATTTTAATAGCCAATTTTCAAAATTAAGTAGCTTTAATAAACTGTTATTTATTGGGACTATTTTTAGTTGTTTATTGTTAGCGTTTTTATTAGGTTTTATTTTTTCAATTAAGCGTACAAATACGATTGGGAGAAATAGGAAAAAATTCCAATAACTAGATTTTTCAATATTAAAAGCACTGTTTGTTAGTTTTTGTTCTAGTTCCGTTTTAGTATATCTTCTGTAATGCATGTTTACTTCATCGTGTGTACTCCATAAAAAATTAAAGGCAGGAACAAAAACAATGAGTTTCCCGTTTTTCTTTAATAATGTAAACCAATTTTGGAGTGCCTCTTTGTCATTTTTTAAATGTTCAAGACAATCGGAGGCTATAATAAAATCGAATTTTTTGTCAAGTTTTATGTCTTGAGCATCCATGACATAAACATTGTTTATGCCTCTGTTTTTACAAAGCTTTATGGCTTTTTCGCTAATGTCTATACCGTATAAATTATCGGCTTTAAAACCTGTTTTAATTAATTCTGAAAGAAGAATGCCAGAGGAGCACCCTATATCTAGAATCTGAGATGTTTTGTCTGCACTGGATAACCAATTGGTAATAAAATTACGCCTCGATTTAAACCAAAAATGGTTTTTTTCAAATTGATGATATGTTTTTTCAAATCCTTTTTGCATTCTTTTATCAAAGGTAAAGTTATTTTTTTACAGAAAGCTCTAAATGATTAATTACTTATATTTGCTTCAATCCTCACAAAAAATGATGCCTAATAAAAAGCAGTATTATACATGTATTTTAGTAATTATTGCGCTCCAAATGCTTTTAATATTTCAAGGCTTTGATGTTTGTGACGAGGGCTTTTCACTAACTTTTTACCAGCAAATTTTTAATAATCCAAACAGTGTAGAATATAATTTTTCGTATTGGTTGTCGGGTATTGTTGGTGGTTTTTGGTATAAGCTATTTGAGGGTGGTGGTATTTTATGGTTCAGGTTTTTGGCTATATTGGTTAATACATCAACTTTTATGTTAAGTTACAAGTTACTCGCTAAATATATGCGAAGTAGGGATGTGTTAATTGGTTTATCTATGGTGCTTTTTGTAAATAACTTTGGGCATATAGCTTTTTATCATAACCATTTAAGCGCGCTTTTAGCGGTTTTAAGTATTTACTTTTTATATAGAGGTCTTACAAAACAGAAAATTTGGTTTATTGCATTATCGGGTTTAATAATAGGTGTAAATGTTTTTACGCGAATACCCAATGTTACACTTTTAATAGTGGTGGTTTCAATTCCTATTTTTGCATATTGGAAATCTATTAAACCTGTAAAAGCTGTAAAACAAATTTGTTTTTTTAGTTTTGGTTTTCTAGTAGGTTTGCTAATGGTATTTGGGGTTATGTATTCTCTTGGACATCTTGGTATCATGCAAAAATCATTACTTTCAATAATAGATTTAGGAAAGAATGAAGGCAGTACCCATAATGTTTTTTATTTATTACACTCCTACATAAGTAATTATAAAAAAATATTCCTATTTTTTAGTGCATTTGTAGTTACTAGTATTGTTTTTTTGTACAATAAAAGTGTTTTTAAAACATACAAGTATCTAAGGTTTTTTAAAGGTTTTTTGTGCTTTTGTGTTTTTGCAATATTATTTCAAAAAGGCGCGATTTATATTGTTTATGCACTAGGTTATGCAGGTGTTTTAGGTTTTTTAGCTGTTAAGAATACCAAAAATTCTTTTAAGTTATTGGCCTTATTTGGTTTTTTAATGATGTTTGCCCTACCATTAGGTAGCTCAGGTGGTGTTTATGATAGTGGTTACATGTGGATTTGGTTATCTGTACCTTTTTTTGTGTATTTTTTATCTTTAGAAAATACTTTGCAAATTTCTTTAAAGTTAAATGGTTTTATAACTTCCACCACGATTCCAGAAAAAGTATTTAAAGGTTTAATGCTTGTTGTATTGGTTTCATATTTTTCAGTTAAGGCCTACAGTATTTCCCAGGAAGCTTATTTCGATAGAGGAAGTAGAGTTAATAAAACATATAAAATTAATAGCACATTAGCACAGGGTGTTTATACAACTAAAAAACGCTCTGAAATAATTAATGCATTTCTGCCAGTTTTGAATCGTTTTGTTTTAAAGGGCGATTATTTATTTGTTTATGATAATATGCCAATGCTCCATTTTTTAACCGAAACAAAGCCGTATATGTACAACCCTTGGGTTTGGGTTTACGATGCGACTTCTTTTAAAAACAAACTTTTAAAAGCGGAAGCGGAAATTCCAGTTTTGCCTATTGTAGTGCAACAGAAGTTTAATACTATTGGAGAGTTTTCAAAGCCAATTACAAATTATTTGGACAACAGTGGTTCGGATAGTTATTTGTTTAATAGACAAAGAATAACAGAAATGAATTCTTTTCTTAAACGAAACAACTATAAAGTGGTTTGGAGTAATGCTCATTTTAATATTTATAATGTTGCCAAAAACTAATAAAATCGTATAATTATAATGCCTGCTTTTATGAAACATAATAAAGATATTTCTGTTATAATTCCGGTTTATAATGAGCATGATAATATTGAAGAGCTTTACAGGCGCTTATTGGAATCCGTAAAAAAAATCACAAATAAAATTGAATTTATCTTTGTGAATGATGGTAGCACAGATAATACGACTTTGGAGCTTATTAAACTTGCGGCACAAGATGACAATGTGTTTTACATAAATTTTAGTAGAAACTTTGGACATCAAATTGCTGTATCTGCTGGTTTGGAGTCCTGTACCGGAGATTGTGTCGTTATAATTGATGGTGATTTGCAGGATCCTCCAGAACTTATACCAGCACTTTACAAAAAATATAAACAAGGATTTGATGTGGTTTACGCTAAAAGAAACCAAAGAGAAGGGGAAACCGTATTAAAAATAGCAACCTCTAAGTTGTTTTACAGAATATTAAAGCGACTTACAAAAGTTGATATTCCTTTAGATACAGGAGATTATAGGCTTTTAGATAAAAAAGTTGTTAAGATTTTAAATGCTATGCCAGAGCAAAATAAGTTTTTAAGGGGGCAAATATCTTGGGTAGGCTTAAAACAAACTTTCGTTCTTTTTGATAGAGCTAGTAGAAAAAACGGAAAATCTGGATACTCTTACGGTAAAATGTTTAAATTAGCTGTAGATGCTGTTACAAGTTTGTCCGATAAACCTTTGGTACTGGTTAGTAGGATGGGGTTTGTAGTTTCTTTTATTTCCTTCATAGTTATCCTGTATACCCTTTTTTCGCATTTTATTTTAAAAGTAACCATTACAGGTTGGTCTTCTTTAATAATTAGTTCTATGTTTATTGGAGGTATTCAGCTTTTTTCTGTGGGCATTATAGGTGAGTATATTAGTAGAATTAATAATAATACCATGGGTAGACCTTTGTATGTTATTGATAATACAAATATTGATAATTCTAAGACGGTGGAAGATTCTAGTAAATTGTAGTAAGGTGAAATTAGTACCTTTTAAAAAGAAACATATTAATTTTAAATTAATACTTAACAAGCAATTACAACAAACTTAAAAGTAATTTAAATGGTAAATTATAAAGTTATTAAATATACAGCATCCAAGTTTGAAGCGTGGAATAACTTTGTTTTGAAATCGAAAAATGGCACCTTTCTATTTAATAGAGATTTTATGGAGTATCACCAAGATAGGTTTCAAGATTACTCTTTAATGATATATAGGAATGAGAAGTTAATAGGGGTTCTACCTGGTAATATTTTAGATAGTGGTGTGTATTCCCATCAAGGATTAACTTATGGTGGCTTAGTTTTACCTACAGATGTTAAATTTGAAATCGTTATCGAAGTCTTTAGGGCGCTACTCGAATTTTTGAGTGTAAACGGTATTCAGGACTTAGTTTTAAAACAAGTGCCCAAAATATATCATACCCGTTTTACAGAGGAAACCCAATATTTAATGTTTCTTTTAAAAGCCGAACTTATAAAAAGAGAAACATTATCAGTTATTAGTTTAGATGCTAAAATAAAAATCTCTAATAATAGACTAGAAGGTTTTAAACGTGGTGTAAAGCACGGTTTAGTGATTAAGGAAGAGGATAATTTTGAGTTATTTTGGGATGTTATTTTAATTAAAAACCTGAAGAAAAAGCATAATGCGGCGCCGGTACATAGTTTGGAGGAAATAACATTGTTAAAAACCCGATTCCCAAAAAATATAAGGCAGTTTAATGTGTACCATCATGGTGTTATTGTGGCAGGAACTACAATTTTTGAATCGGACTTAGTGGCACATTCGCAATATATTTCGGGTAGTGAAAATAATAATGCATTGGGCAGTCTAGACTTTTTGCATGTACATCTTATAAACGAGGTTTTTAAAAATAAAAAGTATTTCGATTTTGGAACTTCAAATGAAAATAATGGTATGCACATTAATAAAGGGCTTCAGTTTTGGAAAGAAGGTTTTGGCGCAAGAACAGTAACTCAAGATTTTTATAAAATACAAACAGCGCATTATGATATATTAAATACTGTTTTTATATGATTAAATTTCTAGATTTAAAATTATTAAATAAACCTTATGAAAATGAATTTAAAGCAAAATTTGAAGCATTTTTAAATTCGGGTCAATATATTTTAGGTAACGAGGTCTTAAATTTTGAAGCAGAATTTGCGGCGTATTGTGGTACTAAGTATTGTATAGGTACTAGCAATGGACTAGATGCGCTTCATATAATTTTTGAAGCTTATAAGGTTTTAGGAAAACTTAGCGTTGGCGATGAAGTTATTGTGCCAGCTAACACCTATATAGCATCAATTTTGGCAATAAGTAATACAGGGTTAAAACCAGTATTAGTAGAGCCTGATATAAATACTTGTAATATTGACGTTTCTTCTGTCGAGCGTGCTATAACGCCATTAACTAAAGCCGTATTGGGCGTTCATTTATATGGGCAATTGTACCAAGTAAATGCCTTAGAAAAGCTGTGTGACGCTAATAATTTATTATTAATTGAAGATGCAGCGCAGGCACATGGTGCAGTTAATTTAGAAGGAAATAAAGCCGGAAACATGTCTAATGTCGCAGCGTTTAGCTTTTACCCAACAAAAAACTTAGGGGCTTTAGGCGATGCAGGGGCAATAACTACAAATAATACGGCGCTAGCAGAAACTATCCGGAAATTAAGAAATTATGGCCGATCATCTACTTATAAATATGATTTAAAAGGTTATAACTGTAGGATGGATGAGTTGCAAGCTACTTTTTTACGTGTTAAATTGAAACACTTAGATGTAGATAATGCCAAGCGTAAAGCTAATGGACAGTTATACATAAGAAATATTAATAATTTAAAAATTAAATTACCGTTTTATTCTACAAATGAAGATCATGTGTTTCATCAATTTGTTATTCGTGTTGATGATAGAAAGGCGTTTATGGATTATATGATTAAGAATAATATTGAAACATCAATCCATTACCCGTTAGCGCCTCACGAACAAAAGGCATTTGCTAACTTTAGTCATTGTAATTTACCGCTCACAAAAAAAATACATAAAGAGGTTGTAAGTTTACCTATTAATTCCGCTTTAACTTCAAATGAAATCAATGAGATTATAAAAGTGATAAATAAATATTAAGCAAGTTTTTTTTGTATAAGTGGCGTAATATTATTTTTTTAGATCTGAGTTTAGGTGAATTTTAAAAAATGAAAATCAACAAAAAGTAATACAAAGCAATAAAAATGGCAATTATAAATTTTGAGTAATTTTTATAAAATAATTTTTAAAAATACAGGCTTATTTGCTGTTTCCCAAATTATTGGCATATTAGCAAGGTTGGTTTGTAACAAAGTGGCAGCTGTTTTTATTGGTCCTACAGGTATTGGTGTTATTGGGTTGATAGATAATATTTTAAGGTTAGTACGTGGTGTTACAAATTTTGGAATAGCTGTAAGTAGTGTTAGAGAAATAGCGGTACTTGAGGAAGAAGCAGGTCATTCTAATTTAAAATCGCAAAGACTCATTAAGGTTATTTATAAATGGGCTTTAGCTACCGGTTTTTTAGGCCTTTTTGTGGTTGTGTTTTTTTCAAAATATATAAGTCAAATTATTTTTGAAACAGACTCAAAATATTTGTGGATTATCGGGTTAAGTTCTTTTTTTCTTTTTAATTCTATAAGTTCCATGCGTCTTGCTGTTTTACAAGCAAAGAAAAAGGTGAATAAAATTGTATTATACAATATATTTTCTTCTATTATATCTTCGGCAATAGCTATAATAGGATATTATATTTATGGTATAAGCAGTATTATACCCGTAATTATTTTAACCGCAGTGGTTAACTTTTTATTAAGTATTTATTTTACAAAATCCATTGCTGTTAGTAAAGATAAAATAGCATTAAAACAGCTGTTTAATGAAGGTTTACCAATTGCTAAACTTGGTTTATTATTATCGGTAAGTGCGATATTTGGAGAGCTTTGCTTTTATATTATAAGATGGTTCTTAAAGGCGAATTATTCTTTTGAAGTGTTAGGTGTTTATCAGGTAGGAAATACCTTTTTAGTAAGTTATATAGGTTTGGTTTTTGCTGCTATGTCCAATGATTATTACCCGCGATTGTGTAATTTAGATAGTGATAAAACGCAATTTGATAATTTAGTAAACGACCAAACAGAGCTAGCATTACTTATAATTGTTCCGGCTGTTTTAATTTTATATGTTATGGCACCGTATTTAGTTCCTTTACTTTATACAGAGGCGTTTTTAGACGTTTTATTAATTTTGAAAGTAGGCTTGTTAAGTATTATATTAAAAGCAATTGTTTGGCCAATTGGTTTCATAGCGCTTACAAAGGGAAATAAAAAATTATTCCTTAAACAAAATGTACTTGGCAATATTATAAATTTGATATTTTCGGTTTTTGGCTTTTATTATTTTGGATTATTAGGGCTGGGTATTGCAATGGTTATAATGTTTTCCGTGTCTGGTATTTATAATTATATTACCGTGGTTAAATATTATAATTTTAAATACAGAAGGAATACCTTAAAGGTTATGTTTACATCTTTAATTATTTGCGTTTTGGTATTGCTTGTGTTTGTGTTTTATAGTTTTGACGGCTTTAATGTCTTATTATTTGTAATTGCACTCTTATCTGCAATATACTCGGTACTACAATTAAAAAGCAGATTAATGAAGTAGGTAAAACGCATTATGTAATAACAAAAATAAAAGCGAGTTTCATTTATGGGTTATGCTGTAAAATTAATATTTAAAAGTTTTTTAAAAGTAGCTGTATGGCTATGAAATCGTTTTAAATGTTCTGGTTTTAAATTTTACGATTAAAATGATGTATTTAAAAAATAGAAGAAAATTTAAAGCTTTAAGGTTACCTTTTAATTCAAAAAAAATCTTCTTGATAGAAGCTTCGTCCTCTAATTTGTTTTTATTCATTTTAAAGGTCTTTTGTACAATAAGATAGGTGGCATGTTTAAAAAGTCGCGTTCTCTTATTTAGTTTTAAGGTGTTTGTATGCCCTAGGGAGCTACTAAGTTTCCTTTTTTCTACAATAATATCGTCCACGTAAAGAATAGAATATTCACGAGCCATTCTCAGCCAAAAATCATAATCTTCGTAAATTAAATTTTCGTCGTAACCGTTTAATTCTTTAAATATTTTTTTATTAATTAAGGCACTTACCGAACAAATTATGTTAGAGTGGTTTAGAAGTTCTTTATAAATAAAACCATCTTCTGGTTTAGTTGTTTTTTTCTTTTGTGAAAATTTTTCGTAGTACGTGTAAAGGTAATTGTTAGCTTTATCAATAACCCTTGTGTTTCCGTAAACAATACCTATATTACTTTTTGGATGGTTTTTGTAAATGCTTATTTGCTTTTGTACGCAATGTGGTAAAAGTACATCATCGCCTGCCAAATCAATAAAGTAGTCGCCTTTAATAAGTTTAACAGCATTGTTAAAAGACTTTGTTATGCCTAAGCTTTGTTTATTTCTTTTAAAAATACCTATTTTATGTTTTGTAACCCATTTTTCAATAATATCAGATGAATTATCATTACTAAAATCGTCAATAATTACTAATTGTATATTCTTATAGCTTTGATTTATTACCGAGTACAATGTTTGCTCAATATAATTACTATGGTTATAACAAGAAACAACTATGGTAACTAAAGGATTTGTATTTAGCATACTATGTGTTTGTAGTAAAAAAGTGTGTTATTAATTTTATAAACTTACGAATTTACATCGAGTTTTACTTTTATAATTATATTTGTTTACATATTTGTAATTACCAAAATGAAACCAGATAAAGCCAGGCATATTTGCTTACTTGTAGATTGTTTAACAGGCGGTGGCGCAGAAAAAGTAGCGTCGCTATTATCCCATTCATTTCAAAATAAAAATTATCAAGTTTCAATAATTTCTACATTAAATAAAAAAGTAGATTACGATTATAAAGGGCAATTATACAATTTAGGGCATATTACGCACCATAATAAGTACTTACAAGCTTTAAAGAAGTTTTTTGTTTTTAGGAAAACCTATAAAGACGTAGGTGCGGATATTTATATAGATTTTAGATTTAAAAATAATGTTTTAAAGGAGCTTATTTTACATTTATTGGTATTTAAGTCAAATAAAACAATACTTACCATTCACTCATCTAGGGTGAACGATTATATGCCTAAAAGTATTATTTTATATAAACTGTATAGTCGTGTTAAAGCAGTAGTTGCGGTTTCACAGGGTATTTTTGAAACTACTAAAACACTATTTAATTTTAGTAATTTATTACATATTCCTAATTTTTATAACAGCGATATTTTTACAAAAAGTGAGGTAGCTAATCATATTGTGAAAAAACCTTTTATACTTGCCGTTGGAAGGCTTAAAAATGAAGTGAAACAGTTTGATAAATTAATTTTAGCATATAAAACATCGGTACCTGCAAAAAATAATATTCCACTTTGTATTTTGGGGGAAGGAAAAGATAAAGAAGGTTTATTAAACTTAATTAAAGAAAATAACTTGGAGGGCTTAGTAAAGATAATGGGTTTTAAACCAAACCCTTACACTTATATAAAAGCTAGTACATTTTTAATCTTATCTAGTAAAAATGAAGGTATGCCAATGGTTTTAGTTGAAGCTTTAGCACTAGGTACGCCAGTAGTCTCTTTTAATTGTAAGTCTGGACCTTCTGAAATTATTGAGCATCAAAAAAATGGACTTCTAGTTAAAGACCAGGATTTTAAAGCACTTAAAGAAGCCATAAATACGATGTATAGTGATGAAGAGCTTTATTTGGCTTGTAAAAATAACAGTAAATTGTCAATTCATCAATATTCGAATGAGGCTGTTTTAAAAAAGTGGTTACAATTAATTGAAAACACGAAAGTACTCTAGTGTATTATGAATAAAAAAAAAATTTGTATAATCACTACAGCATTAGGAAATGGAGGTGCTGAAAAATTCAGTGCTACATTATCCTCTTTACTACATAATTTAGGTTATGAAGTTCATATTCTAGTAACAAAAAATATTGTTGAATATAACTATAATGGTATTCTTTTTAATTTAGAATTGGAAACCAAGAAAACAAATAGTACACTAAACAAAGTACGTTTGGTTAAAAATTATTTCAAACAACATCAATTTGATTTTGTTGTAGATAATAGAACTCGGGTACGTTTTTTTAAGGAGCTGTATTTTTATAAATTCTTGTTTCGTAATACGAAAGCTATACCTATTGTGCACAGTTATAACCTTGCTAACTATTTGCCTAAACATAAATTTTTAGCAAATATATTATATAATAACGTGCATAAAATTGTTGCCGTTAGTCAAGAAATAAAGTTTGAAATTGAAAAAGCATATCAATTCAAAAATGTGCTCACACTTTATAATCCTGTAGATATTCGGGAAATTAATAAAGTAGAGCCCCTAAAGTATCCCGATCGTTTCATTTTGTTTTTCGGGAGAATAGATAACACATCAAAAAATATTAAATTATTATTAGATGGTTACAAAAACTCAATTTTAAGAGAGAAGGCGGTTAAATTGCTTATTTTAGGGACTGGTAAAGATTTGGTAGTTAATAAAAAGTATGTTGAAAAGCTAGGGATACAAAACCATGTTGTTTTTACAGGTTATAACCCAAATCCATACCCCTATGTAAAAGCAGCGTTGTTTACTGCGTTGACAAGTAGATACGAAGGTTTTCCAATGTCTTTAATTGAATCTTTAGCTTGTGGGACTCCAGTAGTTTCGGTAGATTGTAAATCTGGCCCATTGGAAATTATAATAAATAAAGAGAATGGTTTACTTGTTCAAAATTATAATATAGAAGCTTTAAGCCATGCTTTTAATATGTTAATAGAAAATGAGGAATTCTATTCAAGCTGTAAGAAAAAGACAAAGGAAAGTATAAAACATTTAGCAGTAGGAGAAGTGGCTTTAAATTGGAAAAAATTACTTGATGAAAATAATTAAAGGTATTCGTATTATTGATATTCCAAAAATATCAGATCCTAGAGGTAACTTGTCGATTATTGAAAACGATTGTGTGCCTTTTGATATAAAGCGCGTTTATTATTTATACGATATTCCTAGCGATGCTTACAGAGGTGGGCACGCTCATAAGGAACAAATGGCGTTTTTAATAGCACTTAGCGGAAGTTTTGAGGTGGTTTTACACAACGGCGAGTCTCAAACTAGAATTATGTTAAACAAGCCTAATAAGGGTTTGCTTATTGATATTGGAGTGTGGCGAGAATTAGAAAATTTCTCATCGGGAGCAGTCTGTTTGGTGCTATCGTCTGATGTGTTTAGTGAGGCAGATTATATTAGGGATTTTGATGAATTTATGATGTCTGCAAATGCTAAGTAACTATAATTAATTTTAGAATATATAATTATTGGCTAGTTTACCAGAGCTTTGTAGATAACTTTTATTTAAAGGCGGAAAAATACAACCCGTGTTCTATTAAACTAGCATGTATTTTTTTACTTAATTGTAAAACTGATTTCGGACTGCTTAATAGTAGTTTTTGCTTAAAATTTAGATTTTTATAATCAATCTCTGTTTTTACTTTTTTGTATATGGCATCATCATTATTTAATAAGGACCTTATAGCAAGTGCATATCTATTAACGTCTAAATAGCGTTTTAAAGATGGGTTTTTTGCTTCATCTTCTTTATAACGGCTTATAAATTCATGCCGGATATCGTTAAATTCGTTTTTAGATAAACTATTGTCTACATGTAATTTATAAGACATGGTAATAGTTGGGTTAAAAGCAATACTATATTTTAAAGCCATTCTAATCCATAAATCTAAATCTTGAGCCGTTTTTAAAATCGGATTAAAGCCTCCCAAGGCATTAAAACTTTGTTTTGTAAACCCAACTGCTGAAGTCCATGCAACAGAGTTTACTATACTTGCTTTAAAAAAATCGGTAACAAGTAAGCATTCTTTATCGTAGTTAAAATTTAAAAGAGCAGGTTTAACCAGTTCGTCTGTTAAATAAATCTCATAGTTATTGCAGAATAACCCTGCATCAGGAAAGCGGCATATCAATTTTTTAAGTTCATGTAAATGATTGTCGTACCACAAATCATCGCCATCTAATAAAGCTATATGTTCAGCTCTAGCTTTACTTATTCCATTATTCCTTGCAACGGAGGCCCCGCCGTTTTTCTGTCTGAAAATAGAAATTCGGTCATCGTTAAATTCAGAAACTACATGTAAACTATTATCGGTACTGCCATCGTCAATAACTATAATTTCAAAATCGCTAAAGGATTGCTTTAAAACACTTTTTATTGTTGCTTTTATTTGATGCTCCTTATTATATAAAGGTATTATAACAGAAAAAAATGGTTTAGCGTTTGTCTTATTCATTCCTGTTTGTTTTTAGATATAATATAAAAAAGTTTAAAAAGCTGAAAGCTAAGTGCATTGTTTGTTTTTACAGCCAAGAGCTCAAATTTTTCAGATAAATAGGGTGCTAATTTTTTAGTAAATTTATATGTATTAGCTATTCTAAGTAGTTTAGTATGCTTGCCAAAACCTGGGTATTTATTATTTAGGTAGATTAGGTTTTTAATGGCTTGTTTTGTTTTTTCTATAAAAATGCTGTTGGTTTCTAATTCCAGATGTGTTACTGGGTTATCAATATGAATTACCTCTACTTTATGTTTAGCTAATTCAAAGCCAAAAAAAGTATCCTCATGGCCGTACTTGCTAAGTGTTTCATTAAAAGGAATATCGCGAAATATTTTTTTTGGTATTACAAAATTGTTAGACATAAAAGCACAATGCGCACTAAGTATTCTTTTTGATGCTTTTATATCTTCATATTGTAAACCGTAATTGTACCTTAAACAAATTTTAGAGTTTTTAATTAATTTGTGTACTCTACCACCACAGATTACCGAATTTAAGTTTTGCTTTACAGATGTTACGTAGTTTTGCAAGTAATTTTTGGGTATCCCAGAGTCGCCATCAATAAAAAGTAAATGACTAAATTTTGCTGTTAAGCCCAGTAGATTTCTAATTTTCGATCTGCCAATATTGGCCTCAAGTTTTTGGTATTTGTAATGGGTATGTTTAAAATTAGCTAGTGTTTCTAAGTTAATGTTGGAAGAATCATCAATTACTAAAATTTCAGCGTTAATGCTTAAGCTATCTATCTGTTTACAAAGCGTTTTAATTGATGGTAAGCAATTAAAGTTGTACACAGGAATGCAAATACTTAATCCAATCATTTTTAATTTTTGAAATATTACGATTTTCGTTGTACTACTTCATAAACAGCATTTTCATCACATTTTAAAGTCTTACTAGGGTATTTCAGGAGTAATGCATAATCGTGAGTAGCCATTAAAATGGTGTTTCCATTTTTATTAATTTCTTGTAGCACTTTCATAACCTCTACACTGGTTTGTGGGTCTAGGTTCCCCGTAGGCTCATCGGCTAAAATAAGTTCAGGGTCGTTTAGTAAAGCGCGCGCAATAGCAATGCGTTGTTGCTCGCCGCCCGAAAGTTCATGGGGGAATTTAAAACCTTTAGTTTTCATATCTACCTTTGTTAAAACAGCATCAACACGAGATTTCATTTTGTCTTTATCCTTCCAACCGGTAGCCTTTAAAACAAAAAGTAAATTATCAATAATAGTTCTATCGGTTAGTAATTTAAAATCTTGAAATACAACACCTAATTTTCTTCGTAAAAAAGGAATCTCTTTTTCCTTAAGGTTTTTTAAGTCAAAATCTACAATATGTCCTTCACCTTTAATTAGAGGTAAGTCGCCATAAAGTGTTTTCATAAAACTACTTTTTCCTGTACCTGTTTTGCCAATTAAATATACAAAATCACCTTTATTAATTTCTACATTAACATCGGAAAGTACTAAGCTATCTCCTTGAAAAATGGAGGCGTTTTTTAATTGTAAAATTGATTTAGGCATAACTTAAAAATAAATAAAACTAGGGTAAATGTATTATTTAAAACTTACAAATTAAAAACTAAACGCAGAAAGTTTAATTAGAGTATCAAACTTGTTCTAAATTAAATTATCGCTAGGTCTAGTCATTTTTTTGCCTAATAAAATCTTTTATAGGCTCAAAAAAATATAATGACCTTTGTAATTGGTCGTGTTTATACTTTGGTAAATCAGTTGAAGATCCTAAAGGTTAGCGTTAATGCTGTAAGAAGTATTTGGTATAATAAAGGCGTATTGCGACTCTCTTTTTAAAACAAAGGCTTTTCTAAATAATTTAAAATCAACAATATCATATAATTTGAAGGTTTATGTGTTAAGTTAATAAGAGGGGCTACTACGTAAAGTGTATTTTTAGTATTATTTGAAAGGGTAAGGTTATTATAAGTAATAGTAGGTATTAAAATTTATCGCTTTTGTTTTTTTAACTTCATTTAACAAAAATAATAAGCTACTTCTTGTAATTATTTTATCGAAAAAAACTTTTTGAAATTATATAAACATTATAATTTGTAGTAAAAATTAGCCTTTATCGTTGTTAATTAGTACATTTAGAAAGTTGCATAATTTTCAATTAATTAGATAAACAATATGATTATGAAAAATACGATACAATATTCTACGAATAAACCTCAAAAAATGTCTTTTGAGTCCAAATTTAAAAATCTATTTGGTTTGTTCATTTTAGTATCCTTGGGGTTACCGGCACAGGTAGGTAACTTAATTTGGGAAGATAACTTTAATACGTTTAACGAAAGTGTTTGGACAAAGGATTTTGGAAATGGTTGCCGTTTTGGTCAGGGATTATGTGGTTGGGGAAATCAAGAACTTCAATATTACAGGCCTGAGAATGTTTATATAGGTGATATTCCTAATGAGCCAGGAAATAAGGGGCTTGTACTTGAAGCAAAACGAGAACGCTTTGAAGGATTTGATTTTACTTCAGGAAAAGTAATCTCAGAAAAAAAGCTAGGTGTTAAATATGGAATGTTGGAAATAAGAATGCGTATTCCAAATTTAGAACAAGGTTTATGGCCTGCTGCTTGGATGTTAGGAATTGCAGAAATAAACTGGCCTTTTAAAGGGGAAATTGATATCATGGAAATGGGATTTAGTACCGAGGAGCGCAACCACCAGGGCGCTACGGGTTCTTCTGTAAATAATTATGTAGGAAGTAATTTGTTTTTTCCAAATACAGATGCTTCCATTGGAAATGTAGCGACCGATGTAGGATATAATAAACCCTATGTGTCTAATACTCCTATGAACGATCGTTTTTTATTGTACCGTATCTATTGGGACCCTACTCAATTAATATTTGAGGTTGAAGATGGTGCAACAAAGGAGCAACTATATGAAGCGCCATTTCCAGTTAATACAGATTCGCCGGCTAATATTCCCTTTACTAAGCCATTTTATATGCTTCTAAATCTTGCAGTTGGAGGCACATTACCTGGCGTTTTTAATAGTGCTGAAGTTAGTGTGCCATTGCCTGGAAAAATGTATGTTGATTATGTGAAACTTTACGAGTGGAATGGTTTTGGCGAAACGACCTATGATAATTCACTTGTTGCAGAAAACGGAAATTTTGGTTTATATACAGATACTACAACTACCACTAATGATTTAACTTTGGGTCTCGATTCACAGTTTTTAGTTTTTAATCAAGGAGAATTTACTACTCTAGAAGTAACAAACGATATGCCAGCGGAAGGAGATAATGTATTAGCATTTAATAAAACATCCAATCCAGAGTGGTTTGGGGGCGGTGTATTTTCTTTTTTTGGTAAAAACATGTCTAATTATGTTGAAGCAGGTGTTTTAAAGTTTAAAATTAAAATTCCTGGAGATATTCCTTTTATTATTGGGCTAGATGATTATTATACTAATAAATCGGAAATTACATTTCCTGCAGGAGAAACTAAATATGGTTTAGTACGTAATGGAGAATGGGGAGAAGTAACCATACCAATTGCAGATTTTGCTGGTACACTTGCCTTCCAAAACATGCAGTATTTGTTTCGAATTGGAAGTGTTGGTTTAGCACCTCGTACCGATTTTTCATTGGCTATAGACGATATTTATTGGTCGGTAGACCCAGCGTTAAGTGTTAGTAATTCAAGTGTTAAAAAAGCAGTGTTGTATCCTAACCCTGCGACTAATCAAGTACTTGTTAAAGGTGTTGATGGTTTAAAATCGGTTGCGATTTATAATATTAATGGGCAATTAGTTAAAACCTTAAACTCAAATTTAGGAGTTATTAATACCAGAGCTTTGGCAAGTGGTGTATATTTTGTAAGAATAGAAACAGTATCAGCGCAAAAAATGTTGAAATTAGTAAAAAAATAATGTATTGTTTTTTTGTTTAGTTGTAAAAAACCATCCGAATATTTGGATGGTTTTTTTATTTTAATGCATTATAGTACTTATAATTT
Source organism: uncultured Algibacter sp. (assembly GCA_937958265.1). GTDB lineage: Bacteria > Bacteroidota > Bacteroidia > Flavobacteriales > Flavobacteriaceae > Algibacter_B. The sequence continues at coordinate 72,110 of CALGNX010000009.1, forward strand.
TGTAATACAGTTATAGGTGTGTTTTTAGTACCTAGTAAATTGCTCAAATAGCCTAGGTTGGTAAGAAGTCTTATTGAAAATTTAAAATACACGGCATATTGTATCTTGTGTAAAACTAACATTATTAAAAAAAGGATACTACTTGCTACTAAGTGTAGTTATAACTAAATTAATTTTAACCAGACATCAATTATGCTTATGTATAATTATACTACAATTATACCATTATAAGTTTCATATTAAATTATCTTTGTTTTTAAATTTCAAAAATAGTCTTAAATGATAAATAAAAGTATCGTTTTAATAGCCCTTGTAATAAACTTTAGTATTCAGGTTTTTGCACAGCAATCTGCCGTATATACAAGTAATTCTATCGATTACCAAAAAGCACTATCACTTTATAATAATGCGCAATACCAGTCGGCACAAACTAAGTTTAGCAACGTAAAGGAAACAGCAAAGGAGGATATTATAAAAGCCAATTGTGCTTATTATTTAGCTAATTGTGCTGTGCGTTTAAACCAACAAAACGCAGATTTACTTATGGAGCGTTTTGTAGAGGAGTATCCAACAAGCACCAAACGAAACACAGCATTTATTGATGTTGCAGATTATTATTTTGAAAATGGTAAATATGCCTATGCTCAAAAATGGTACGAAAAAGTCGATAAAAGCGCTTTAGCACGAAAAGAATTAGAGCAGTTTTACTTTAATAACGGTTATACCGCATTTTCCACAAAGCAATATAAAAAGGCCAAAAAATATTTAACTAAAGTCGAAAATTCTAAGGTATTTGGTTCACAAGCTAAATACTACATTGGTTTTATGGCTTATGAGGGCGATGATTATGATAGTGCCAATGCGTATTTTGAGCAAGTTAACGATCAAGAACGCTACAAAGAAAAGCTATCTTACTACCAAGCCGATTTAAATTTTAAATTAGGAAAGTTTAGCGAGGCCATTAAATTAGCTAAAGAGCAAATAGCAGTTAGTAACCGCAGTGAAGTGTCCGAGCTTTCAAAAATAATAGGTGAAAGCCACTTTAATTTGGAGCAATACACAGAGGCTATTCCGTATTTAAATGCTTATAAGGGTAAAAAAGGAAAATGGAGTAATACCGATTTTTATCAATTGGGTTATGCGTATTATAAGCAAAATAATTTTGAAAAGGCAATATCAGAATTTAATAAAATAGTAACAGGTAATAATGCCTTAGCACAAAATGCCTATTACCATTTAGGAGAAAGCTATATTAATTTAGGTAAAAAACAAGAAGCATTAAATGCATTCAGAAATGCATCACAAATGATTTTTGATTCTAAAATTCAAGAAGACGCATGGTTAAACTATGCTAAAATTAGTTACGATATAGGTAATGCTTACGAATCTGCACCGCAAGTGTTAACAGAGTATTTGGAGAAATATCCAAACTCTAGTTTTAAAAACGAAATTGAAACCTTATTAATAGATTCCTACATCACATCTAAAAACTATAAAGAAGCTTTAAAGCTTCTAGAAAGTAAAAATAGTTACGATAATAAACTAGCATACCAGAAAGTAACTTTTTATAGGGGTTTAGAGTTGTATAACGAAGGTGATAATCAAAAAGCAGAAGTACTTTTTAATAAGTCTTTAAGCGAGGCGCAAGATCCCATATTTACAGCTAGAGCTACGTTTTGGAAAGCTGAGGTAGATTATAATTTAACAAACTATAACGAAGCATTAATTGGTTTTAAACAATTTAAGCAACAAACCAACGCAGAAACAACTCCAGAAATGGAAAATATCGATTATAATTTAGGGTATACCTACTTTAAATTGAAGAATTATGAAAACGCAACACAATATTTTAAAACATTTATAGCAACTTCAACACAAGATAAAATAAGGTTAAATGATGCCTATTTACGCTTGGGCGATGGTTATTTTGTTTCTAGCCAATATGAGAGTGCCATTACAGCTTACGAAAATGCTATTAAATTAAACGAAATAGAATCAGATTATCCAGCATTCCAAAAAGCCATAAGCATTGGTTATGCTGGTAAATATTCCGAAAAAATAAAAGCGTTAAAACAATTTATTACAAAGTATCCCAAATCAAACTTAAGAGACGATGCACTTTACGAGTTAGGTAATTCTTACGTGAAAGAAAATCAAATCAATAAAGCGATGGAAATTTACGATACCTTAACTGCAAATTACAGTACGAGTCCATTTGTGCCTAAAGTACTATTAAGGCAAGGTTTAATGTTTTATACAGCACGAAAGAACGAAACAGCACTAACTAAATTTAAAAAAGTAGCAGGCGATTTCCCAGGTACTTCCGAGGCTGTACAAGCAGTTTCTACAGCACGTTTAATATATATCGATTTAGGGCGTGTGGATGATTATGCTACATGGGTTAAGCAATTGGATTATGTTGAGGTTACCGATGTAGACTTGGATAACACGACTTACGAGTCTGCCGAAAAACAGTATTTAGATAATAATAGCGACAAAGCCATAAAGCAGTTCAATGCCTATTTAAATGAATTTCCAAAAGGAATCCATGTCTTACAAGCGCATTTTTATATTGCGCAATTGTATAATAAAAAGGGTTTGTTTGAAAACGCTGCGCCGCATTACAAATATGTAACAGACGCTGCCCAGAGTGAGTTTACAGAGGAAGCACTATCGCGTTTATCTCAGTTTTATTTGGAGAAAAAGAGCTGGCAAAAAGCCATTCCTGTTTTACAACGTTTAGAAGCTGTAGCAAACTTTCCTCAAAACAGAGTATTTGCACAATCTAATTTGATGAAGGCCAATTATCAAATCGATAATTATAACCAAGCCGTACTTTATGCAGAAAAGGTTTTGGAAAGCTCAAAGATTGATAATAAAATTAAAAGCGATGCCCAGGTTATTATAGCACGCTCTGCCATGAAGACAAATAACGAAGCCAAAGCCAAAGTTGCTTACGAAAATGTAGCGCTCGTAGCTACCGGCGAAACCGCAGCAGAGGCCCTATACTTTAATGCTTATTTTAAAAATAAGGCAGGAAACCATGAGGCGTCTAACACTACGGTACAAAAATTAGCTAAAAATTTTTCTGGGTATAAATATTATAGTGCAAAAGGACTAGTGCTTATGGCAAAAAATTACGATGCCTTAAACGATGCTTTTCAAGCAACTTATATTTTGGAAAGTGTTATCCAGAATTTTTCTAGTTTTGATGATGTTCTTGCAGAAGCAAAAGAAGAATTAAGTAAAATAAAAAAGAAGGAAGCTAAAACAAACTCGTCTGTTATACCAGAATAGCATGAGTATTTAAAGGCAATAAGCGACCAAAACTTCAAAATATAAAACCGTAAATTAAAAAATAATTAATATGCGTAAGCAAATCAAATTAATATTTACAACTAGTCTTTTACTAACGGTAAGTTTAGTATTCTCACAAAGGAAGGAAGGCGACACCATAACCACAGGTGTAATTGATGTTGTAAAACCATATACACCCACCATTTCAGATGCCTTTAAAGTAAAAGAAGTGCCAGCCCTAAATAATGATGATGGACAGACTAAAAAAGAAATTAAGTATAACATCTTTTCATTCCCTGTAGCCTCAACCTTTACTCCAGCAAAAGGAAAAGCAGCAGGCGTAGAAAAGCGAGCTCCTGTAAAATTATTCGATAATTATGCCACACTTGGTATAGGCTCGTTTACAACAATTATAGGCGAAGTATATTTAAACCACGCTATTAGTAGAAACGAAAATGTAGGCGCTTATGTTAGCCATCATTCTTCTGCTGGCGGTATCGATGGTGTGAGTTTCGACGATAATTTTATAAACTCAAAAATTGAATTAAATTACGGTAGTAAATTACGCGATTTAGCTTGGAATTTAGCAGGTGGCTTTCAATATCAAAAATATAATTGGTATGGCGTTCCAGAAAATCAAATACCACAAGCACAAATCGATGGTATTGATGTGGGACACGCATTTATAAATGGCCATTTTGGTGGCGATATTACATTTCAAGAGACCTACATAAAAACAGGTAGTGTTTTTTTTAGGCGTTTTGCAGACAACCAAGGCTCTGGAGAAAACAGATTTATAGCAAAGGCAAAGTTAGATTTTCCAATTAACTATCTTGAAATCTCAACAGGTGTGAAAATAGATTATTTAGGTGGCGCTTTCGATAGAGGTTTTTCTGTAAATGAAGCTCTCGAATACGGTAATTTTCAAATAGGCCTAACGCCAAGCTACCAGTTAAATAAAGGCGAGTTAACACTAGATTTAGGGGTGTCTTTGTATTATTTAAGCAATGCGGTAACCGGGAAAAGTGAATTTTATGCCTATCCAAATATAAAAGCATCCTACCGTTTGGTTAACGATGTTTTAATTGCTTATGGAGGTTTACAAGGCGATTTACAGCAAAACTCGTATTACGAGTTTGCAAACGAAAACCCATTTGTATCACCAACACTAAACATTATACCAACAGACCAAGTTTACAATGTGTTTGCAGGCCTAAAAGGCAAGCTATCCAATTATATGAGCTATAATGTAAGTGGCCGTTACATTGCAGACAAAAACAAAGCACTATTTATAAATAACACCATTACAGAAACACCAGAACAAAATTATTCTTACGGAAACGCATTCGGAATTGCTTACGATAATTTAAAAACCTTTAGTATTGCAGGCGAACTTAACGTCGATGTTAAACGTAATTTTAACTTGGGTATAAAAGCAGAATATTTTACTTACAACTCAGATAATGAAGCCGAAGCTTGGAATTTACCAGACATAAAAGCCTCTTTATTTATGGATTATCAAATTAGCGAAAGTTGGTTTACAGGAGCAAATTTATTTTTTATAGGCGAGCGTAAAGATCAAATTTTCTTAAACAACGGGGTAGCCAATCCAACACCAACAACAATAGCTTTAAATAGTTTTTTCGATGCTAATGCACATTTGGGCTACCATTTTAACAAGCAATTATCGGTATTTGCAAAAGTTAATAATATAGCAAATAATGCCTACCAGAAATGGCAGAATTTCCCCGTACAAAATATTCAGTTTTTAGCAGGAGCAAACTATAAGTTCGATTTTTAAAGGAGGCGACTTACCCTTAAACTATAAAAACACAAACTTTAAAACGCCCTTGTACTATAAAGGTATAAGGGCGTTACCCAAAAACCTGAGTTCGATTAATATTTGAGTAGATTATATTAGTAAAAAAGATAGATTTTCAGTAAATTAAAGTGCTGAATTTCAATTTATTAATCTAAAAATCTATCTATGTTAATCTACTCTAAAATTACTGAAATATTTTG
>CALGNX010000010.1 GCA_937958265.1 uncultured Algibacter sp.
CTTGTTAATGAACTACCGCTTCACTCAACTTACATGCCTTGCTTAGCGGGGTGCAAATATACATTACTTTAGATCATAATAACTAATGTTTTTACACTTATTTTTAATTTATTTTACAAATTAATGGTAATACGCTTAAAACTTGCCAGTTAAAAATAATAAAACAAGAAATTAACACATCTAATAGATTAAAGCCTCGAGTGTTTACAATCTAACAGGACTTATATCATTGTAAAATAATTAACTAATACGCCATACAATCTTTAGTATCCGATAATCAAACAACCATTAAACCTTCTTTCCCATCAATAATTAATCGGACAGGTAGAAAACATAATATTAACAGATATAATTATTTATAATGTTTTCGCAACATCAGCAATTGCGGCTATAGTAAAATCTAAATCCTGATAACTAAGAGCGTCAGTTAGAAACCAAGTTTCAAAAGCACTAGGTGCTATATATACACCTGCTTTAAGCATTCCATGAAAAAATTTCTTGAATATTTCATTATTCCCTTTTGCTGCTGTTTCAAAATCAACCACTTCATCCTTACTAAAATGTACAGAAATCATAGAACCAATTCTATTTATGGTATGTTCTATATTATTTTCATTTAAAGCCTTAGCCATTCCCTTATGCAAATAAGCCGTTTTATCTTCGAGCCTTTTAAATACATCTGCATCATTATCCAATGCTGTTAACATCGCTAAGCCAGCAGCCATTGCTAATGGATTTCCACTTAAAGTACCCGCTTGGTAAACCGGTCCTTGAGGCGCTAAATAGTTCATAATTTCACTCCTTGCAGCAAAAGCACCTACAGGTAGTCCTCCTCCAATAACTTTACCAAAGCAAACAATATCTGCGTGAACTCCAAACAATTCCTGGCATGCACCCTTTGCTAAGCGAAAGCCCGTCATTACCTCATCAAAAACTAAGAGAATTTGGTTGGCATCACATAAAGCTCTGAGCGCTTGTAAAAACCCTTTTTTTGGTGGTATACACCCCATATTACCGGCAACAGGTTCTATAATTATACATGCTATTTCATTTTTGTTAGCTTCAATTACTTGAGTCACATTTTCAATATCATTATAACGAGCTAATAAAGTGTCTTTAGCTGTTCCTTTAGTAACACCAGGACTATTTGGAGTACCAAATGTACTCGCTCCGCTTCCGGCCTCAATTAAAAATGAATCGGAATGCCCATGATAACATCCCGCGAATTTGATAATTTTATCTTTACCCGAAAAACCTCTAGCTAAACGTATTGCACTCATACAGGCTTCTGTACCCGAATTCACAAAACGTATTTTATCGATATTAGGCACCATTGAAACTGCTAACTCTGCAATTTCTGTTTCTATTTCAGTAGGCATTCCAAACGATGTTCCTTTTTTAGCCTTTTCAATAACTGCATTTACAACAGGTTTGTAAGCATGGCCTAAAATCATAGGTCCCCAAGAATTTATATAATCAATTAAGCGATTACCATCTTCATCATATAAATATGCTCCTTTAGCTTCTTTTACAAATATCGGAGTTCCGCCAACACCTTTAAATGCTCTAACAGGCGAATTAACTCCTCCAGGTATTACTTTTTCTGCTTGTGCGAATAATGCGCTACTTCTCTTATAAATCATATTAGCTAATTATTTTTTGATGATGACTTTATAACCAATACCTGCCCGATATTAAGCGAAGCATCTTGTAAGCCGTTTAAACTTTGAAGTTCTTTTACTGTTATATTGTGGCGTTTTGAAATTGAGTATAATGTATCTCCCTTAACCACTCTATACGTATCATGCTCATTTACCTTTACCGCTTGGTAACGGGCGTAGGGCTTACCAAGAACCTCTTGATCAAATGCGCTTAAATTATAACGTTCAATTAAACTAATTAGCTTTCTAGGATATTTAGGATCTGTTGCATAACCTGCTAATTTAAGACCTTTTGCCCATCCTTTATAATCTTCTTTCTTAAGCATAAACAGTTTTGAATAACGCTTTCTTTCTGATAAAAATAAGGAATGATCTCTGAAAGAATATTTAGCATCTTTATATTTCCTGAAACACTCTTGCCTAGCATCATCGTCGTGATAGATTTTTTGACCAGTCCAACCATGACATTTTATCCCAAAATGATTATTAGCTTTAACAGACAACCTCCCGTTGCCTGAACCAGATTCCAAAATACCTTGTGCTAAGGTGATACTTGCTGGAATACCATATAAACGCATTTCCTCCTGAGCCGTTACTTTATGAGCATCAATATAACGCTCTGTGTTACTAGCATAAACCCTAGGTACTACTTTTATATCCTCTAGACTTTTCTCTTCCGTTTTCCTATTAACTACTTTTGTATTTTGTGTAGACCTTTTTGTTACAATTCCTTTTTTGGACCTACAACTAAAGACTACAAATACAACACAAATAAAAACTATTAATTTCTTCATGAGTTTAAATAATTACGGGTAATTTTTTCTTTTTTAGAGTACGATTCATGCCCTCAATACCTTGCAAACCACCAGTATGAATTGCTAAAATTTTTGAGCCTTTTGGAAAATAGCCTTTTTCAATTAAATCCATAATACCAAAAAACATTTTACCTGTATAAACAGGATCCAAAGGTACATTATAATTCGTTTTAAAATAATTAATAAAGGTAACCAATGCTGTGTTCGTTTTAGCATACCCGCCAAAATGGTAATCATTTATGAGTTTCCAATTCGTTTGCTTGGCAAATTTATTAATATCGTGGTGTAAAAAATCACCTTTTAGAGCAGGAAAACCTAAAACCTGTTGATTACCCTTAACTCCATTTATTAAACCTGAAATAGTGCCACCGGTACCAACAGCGCAGCATATATAATTAAAAAGCGCATCATCATGTGCTAAAATCTCTTCACATCCTTTAACGGCTAGAACATTTGTCCCCCCTTCAGGTATCATAAAAAAAGCTCCAAATTCAGATTTTAAAGCTTGTACAAAGGCTTCAGATGTTTTATTTCTATAGGCCTCTCGTGTAACAAACTTGAAATGCATACCCTCTGCTTTAGAAAAACTAAGTGTTGCATTACTCGATATTTTATCCTGCAACTCTTCTCCCCTAATAACTCCAATAGTTTCAAAACCAAACAAACGCCCAGCGGAAGCAACTGCTGCTATATGGTTTGAATAGGCTCCGCCAAAAGTTAAAAGCTTACTAAAGCCGTTCTTTTTTGCCTCAACCAAATTATATTTTAATTTTCTGAATTTGTTACCTGAAACAAATGGATGAATCTTGTCTTCACGTTTCACATAAAGTTCAACATCCTTTTCAGGTAATTGAATCTGCTGATTGGCGCTATTTTCAACCGTAAATATCATAAAAGCAAAGATAAATTTAAACCGCTTAGTTTTTAATATTAAAACCTTTAATTTTTATTATTTTACCCATTACATAGTCTATAAAATGAAGCCTCTAGCTCAAGCGTTTATTTAAAGCAAAATCAAATACATTTAAAATAACTTAAAAACCCAAAAAACTTGCGCGTGTTAAGATAGTCTAGATTCTGATCATTCAAGTACGCTTCACGCTCAAATGAAATATAACGATATGCTTTTTGCCAAGTTCGATATTGTATTAATCGCACTAAAAATTCCATTACATACCAAATATAAAACGGAATAACCAATAACTCCAACTGCTGTTTTAAATGAATCTTTTCATGATTAATTAAAACCGCATTAACCTTTAAGGATTTATTTTTTAAAAATATGAAAGGAAACAACGTTATAGCTATATAATTTTTAGGTACTACATATTTAAAAACAATAATCATATTTTATCAATCTCAAAAACCACACCAATTTATAGTACCTTTGTAAAGCATGAAAAAAAGAATTCCAATTGAAGCCGGTGATTTTTACTTAACACTAGAAGGCTACCGCTGTTTTACAGAGCAATACCATTTAAAACGCGGATATTGCTGTGAGAACGGCTGTAAACACTGCCCGTATGGCTTTGACAAGGCAACAAACACCATAAAAAAATAGTATTATTTATTCTTTTCTGTTTTTTGGTTATTTGGTATGATTATTGGTTATAATTTAAAACTTAGCAAAAGAGGAATTGCTATTTTTTATGATAGCAACATAAACATAGGGCATTTTTCTTTTTTTAATCTTACACATTAAAAATAAACTACTATGAAAAATATTTTTAAAACTTTAGCTGTAATTATTCTTATAACAAGCCTATCTTCTTGCAACTCTATAAAAGTAGCGACAGATTATGATAGAACTACTAATTTTAATAATTATAAAACTTTCGCCTTTTTTAAAACAGGTATCGATCAAGCTGAAATTAGTGATTTAGATAAGCGAAGAATATTACGTGCTATTGAAGCAGAACTTTTAGTTAAAGGGCTTACAAAATCTGAAAACCCAGATATAGTAGTTAGTTTATTTACCAAATCGCAACAACGTGTTGACGTTTTTAATAATAACTTAGGTTTTGGCGGTTGGGGTTTTGGTGGCTTTGGACCAGGTTGGGGCTGGGGTTGGAACCAACAACCTAATGTATCCACTAGTATAGAAGGACATTTGTACATTGATTTAATTGATGCTAGTAAAAAAGAATTAGTTTGGCAAGGAATCGGTACTGGTTTTTTAAGCAGAAATATGAATAAAAAGGAAGCCCGTATAAAACAATTTGTTTCTCAAATTATGAGTAAATACCCACCAAAATTAGAAAAATAATCTTTTAAAATATTTAAGCCACTAACAATACAACTACTAAGTTAGTGGCTATTATAATATACTATAAGACTTATTATCGTTTAACACCTACTATACCTTAGCCTTATATTATTTGTAATTCCCTAAAACCCCTGAGAATAATAATTACTGCTTCTAACAACCACGCTATAATTCTCAAATTACCTTAAACTGTGTTACATAAGTATCTTCAATATCTTTATAACTGTTGGTACAATACACATGGTTTATAGTTTCCTTCAACTCATTAAACCCATAATTAAATTGACCATGTGTAACATATAAAAACACCTTTGCAGCTCCTTTATTTTTTAAGGCTTTTGCTAAAAATTTAAAAGTTCTACCACCATCGGCAAGATCATCTACTATTAAACAATCTTTATTGGTAATATTACCCTGTATTAAAATTTCAGGAACTCCATTAACCCGTACTTTGTTAGCTGGCACCAAATCTGCATGTAATTGTTCTGCAATCTCATGGGTTGTTTTATAAGCGCCAGCATCCGGACTTATCAATAGCGGATTTCCAATATTATTGTACGCTTTTTTCACATATTCAAAAGCACTTAATGCCTTCGAATTATTAATTAAAGCTAAAGTTATACTACTATGCGGATGTAGAACTTCAACCTCATCAAAATTCATAGTATTAATAAAACTAGAAATTATTTTCAAATCGAAAGATTCTGAAGCATTAAACCTTCTATCTGAGCGCTGTCCTATAAGACAGTAGATAGTAAGTTTAGAAATTAAATTTTTATTAGCGGAGACGTTATTATCCCAGGCGTCCTTTATAGCAGCAATACGAAATAAATCGGCATAAGTATTACCTCTAATTTTAATGTGCAATGCCCCCGATGTTAAAATTTTTGCCGCAACTTGCCCGTCCTTATATTCTTTAATGTCGTATTTCATGTCTTTACGTTTTATTTCGAGATTATTACAAACTAAATAGCCTTACGATATCCTTTTCTCAAACTTATTTATTCATAAGTAGTTTAGCTACTAATGGTTATTCACCTTAAAACTTAATCCCTGCTTAATGAGTGTCCTTTTTTTTACTAAAAATCACAAGTATAACAATACAAATATTATATTTTTTATGAAGTCAACCTTCAACATACTTCCTACTGAAGTTCATCAGTTGTTTTTACACTTGGCTTTTTTATTTAAAAACACAATATTCCTAAGAAGTTTTTACGATAAACTTATTTAAACTAAATAAACTATTGCGACTCCACTACCCCAAATACGATTTACCAATAAAAGTTACTTGTAGCTTCTGTTTATTTTTAAAAACTATTCTATTAAAAGCTAAACAAACAATTAATACAGTTCTTCAATTTGAAGTTTTTAAACCCCAGTAGCTCACTATAGTGTAAAATGGTTTAGAAATAATTATCGGTTAACCATATAAACACACACAACATTTTATAAAAAAAGTCAAGTTAAAATCTTCGTTCAATTAAATATTTAAATTAATTTTCGTTCTTATTTCCTCTAAAGTAGTTTCATTAAAAAATTTGCCGTTTTCATAAATAAGTTTTAGCTCTCCTTCGCTTTCCTCAGCTTCAGTTGCTTCATCAATTAATTGGTATCCACCGTTCAACAAATCAACTTTTATTAATCCTTTTGCAGATTTTTTAATACCATTATCTGTAATTGGATTTTTATATATTTGGCATGATCGAATACCAAGGCTGTTAGCTTATTACTTTTAAACCATTGTGCTTGCTCTGCATCGGTTACAGCTGAAATTTTAAAAGTTTTTGGTCTTACCAATCCAACATAGGCCACAGATATAACCCGACCTCGAGGATCTCTATCCACATCACCAAAAGTACAAAGCTGTTCCAGATAATTAATTTCAACACCAGTTTCTTCTTATAGCTCTCTTTTTCCGTGTTTTCTAAAACTTCATCTTGAATACTTATTTAAATCGATTTAACACAGCCTTTGTAAAACTACTTAAAACAAGTTTTCCACTCATTTCGGCACGCCCATTTAAAAGTGCATCCCAATTATCTGTACCTTTCCAAAATACTTTTTTCATTTCTTCTACTGCTTCAGGGTTATAACTTGCTAGTTTATTTGCTAGATCCTCAACAGCATCATCTAAAAGTTCCAAGGTTTCAAAAACCTGAGCATAGAGTCCTTTTTCTTTAGCAAAATCAGCAGAAAAAAAAGACTCCGCATTTATAGTCATTTGCGACATCGCAGAAACTCCAATTTTTCGAGTAACAGCAGGCTCAATAACAAACGGACCAATACCTATACTTAATTCACTCAATCTTATAGCTGCATGTTTTGTTGCCAAACAATAATCTGTAGCTGCTATTAAACCCAAACCGCCACCTACAGATTTACCCTGTACTCTACCTATAATTAATTTAGGGCATTTACGCATCGCATTTATAACGTTTGCAAAACCTAAAAAGAAATTTTTACCTGTATTTGTATTTTCAATAGTAATTAATTCATTAAAACTGGCGCCTGCACAAAACGTTCGGTCACCTCCACTTTTTAACACAATAATTTTAATAGCCTCGTTTTTACCAGCTTTATTTATTAACTGTTCAAGTTTTAATAAAAGTGTACTAGGCAAGGCATTTTTGTTCGGGTGATAAAATTCAATATACCCAACATCATTTTTTACAGTTATAGTAGCGTAAGCCTTCATAAAAATTTAAATTTTAAAATGAAATATACACAAAAAACATAGTATTACGGTTAACAACTTGTTCTTAGTTCTCAAAAATTATGACTAATTTTAAAGAAAAAAGTAAAATGCGCATTATTAGTTATTTATTTAGAAGTAATAAAAAACGTATTGAAGATTTTAACCACCGTGGCGCTGTTATTATTGATGTAAGAACGCACTTGGAATGGGATGCAGGCCATTTAGCAAATGCACTTCATATTCCAATTTCCAATTTAAAAGATCATGTTGATGCTATAAAAAAAATGAACAAACCCATTATTGTGTATTGCAAAAGTGGCGTACGTTCTGCCAGAGGGGCTAAACTTTTAAAATTTTATAAAATTGAAGCTATTAATGGCGGAGGTATAGTCAACTTACAAAGGTTTATTAATTAATAACTTGTAAAGCATCGGCAGTAGAAATTGTAGTATCATTATATTGCAGACTCCAACCTAATGCATTTGTTAAAATATAAAATTTAGCCAACTCGCTAATTAATCGGTTTTTCGCATTTGATTTTAAATCTGATTTTTCAATTTTATTTAATAACGATTGCTTTACTCTATTTTTAATAGCATTATAATCTTTAGCCTCAAAAGGATTTAAATAATCTGCCTGAACATCGTAGTATTCAAAATCTGGATGTATTTTTATTTCTTGTTCAGGAATGCTTACAATTTTCAAGATTTTACGAGTTTCATCTAGCTCAAATTTAATTTTACTTAAATCGTAAGCCACTGTAACCTCGGCATTAACCACTACTAAAGCTTTTTTTTCGGCAGACCAAAAATCACCTAAAATAGCTTTTGAAGTTTTATAATTAAAAACCTCGCTAAAATAACCTTCCGTTACAATAAGCTTCCCAACATTAGAAATTTGCTGTTGTATTAGCAATGAATTTTCTTGAAGTACTATTTCGTTTCGGCGCATACTTTGGTAGTACTTGTAAACAAATAAAGATACTAGTACTATAACCAAACCTAGAAGAATTCTCCTCATTTTATAATTAAAAAGATAAAACCATTAAAACGTTTTGCACACCCTAACGCCATAGATAAACTTTAAGCGTTTGTAATTATTAAAAAATATAAGACATTATCATTCCAACAAAAAACAACAACAAAAAATAAAGCAAAAACTTACTTAGGCCTTGTTAAAATATTTAAGACTTTTATAAATGTAGTAAAACAAAAATTTAAAAAGAAATATGTTTATAAAGCAATTGAATTTTTTCTATTTTAAGTTTCAAATTTTTAATAAATAGTTGGTGTGCTTCTGAATTTGAATGAAACGGTTTGTGATCTAGCCCTTTTTGAATAGCATTCACATCATCCATAGTACCCCAAGCTTTCTGGTTTATCCAAGCACTTTTAAAAACATCCCAAATATAGCTAATTGCCAATGGGCTTGGATGGATCATATCTTCATTATAAAAACGATAATCGCGAAGTTCGTCCATCATAATTTCAAAAGCAGGAAAGTAAAAAGATTGATTATTTAAAACCTTATGAATAGCCGTAATTAAATGCGCTTTACTTTGCGTGTTCTCGATAAACCCATCTTTAATATGCCTAACTGGCGACACAGTAAAAATAACCAAAGCATGCGCATTCAAAACACCAATTAAATTCAAAATATTGTTTAACGTATCCTCTATAGATGTTACATTTAACAATTCTTTTTCAAATCGCTTTCGCGGAAGTTTATGGCAATTGGCCACACTATTATTAGTTTCAATATCACGATATATCCAGGCTGTTCCTAAAGTAATTACAATATGCGAAGCCGCTTTTATCTTTGCTGTAGTTAATTCTATTTGAGTATTTAATTGCTTAATTAAAAAATCCTTAGAAGGATGGCTTAATTTTGAATGCGCATCCCAACAATGCCATTGCTCGTTATGGAAAAACACATCGTTAGCGGTGTATTGTTTTTTCTCAATAGCATTATACACTAAAGTCTCGATAGCCTGAGGATGAAATAATATACCGAATGGGTTTTGTGTATTTTGAAACTTAAAATAATCTAATTTCCCACCTATGTTTTCAGAAAAACAAGAGCCAAATAAAAGCACATCTGCATTATAATCTATAAGATTATTAGTCTGTTTTTCTACAGGTATTTTAGTTTGCAATTTCATGTATTACCTACAATAACTTAAAATTCCATTTAACGTCTTAATATTTTCTTAAAAATTAACCCGTACAGCTACAACCAAAATACTACTTTATAAACTTCTTAGCTTCTGCTAAAGCTTGCTCAATACCTGCTGGATTTTTACCACCTGCCGTAGCAAAAAAGGGCTGACCGCCACCGCCACCTTGAATATACTTACCAAGTTCTCTTACCACCTGCCCGGCGTTTAAATTATGGCTTGCCACTAACTCTTTAGATATATAGCAAGACAATAAAGCCTTACCGTTTTGCTCTGTAGCAAACAGCACAAATAGATTACTAAATTGACTTCCCAACTCAAAAGCAACATCTTTAAGACCGCCAGCATCTAAATCTAATTTCTTAGCTAAAAACTGAATGTTATTAATTTCTTCTAGTTGGCTTTTAAGTTCTCCTTTTATATTTTTTGCTTTATCTTTTAGTAATACCTCTATCTGCTTTTTTAGACTGGTATTCTCATCTTGCAAGTTTTGAAGCGCTTTAATAGGCTCCTTAACATTGTTAAGCAAATCTTTCATTTCAAAATAAGCACGATTATTTTCAAAATAAAAATCTTTTACAGCATCGTTTGTTATCGCTTCAATTCTTCTAATTCCGGAAGCTACCGCACCTTCTGATACTATTTTAAAATGCCAAATATCTGCTGTATTTTTCACGTGTGTACCCCCACAAAGTTCAATTGATTTACCAAAACGAATTGTACGCACGGTATCGCCATACTTTTCGCCAAATAAACTCATTGCACCATCGGCAATAGCGGCCTCTTTTGGGGTATTTCTAATTTCTTCTAGCGCTAACTTCCCTTCAATACGTCGGTTTACAAAATGCTCTACATCGCGTAACTCTTCAACCGTTAATTTTGAAAAATGAGAAAAATCGAAACGCAAATATTTCGAGTGGACTGCACTTCCTTTTTGCTCGACATGCGTACCCAACACTTCTCGCAATGCTTGGTGTAATAAATGTGTTGCCGTATGGTTACATTCTGTTCTATTACGCTGTTTAGCATCAACAGTAACTTTAAAAAGTTCAGAAGTATTTTCTGGCAAATCTTTAACTAAATGAATAATTACGTTATTTTCCTTTTTAGTGTCTACAATGTAAATTACGTTACCACGTGCATCTTCCAAATAGCCCTTATCGCCAACTTGCCCGCCACCCTCGGGATAAAAAGGCGTTAAATTAAACACCAATTGATACATATTACCATCCTTTTTCGAGGTAACTTTTCGGTAACGCGTTAGTTTCACTTTAGCTTCTAAATTATCAAAGCCTATAAACTCCTCCTCTGCGTCTTCCTTTAAAACTTTCCAATCATCGGTAGTTGATTCACTGGCTACTCGCGATCTATTTTTCTGTTCTTGCAATTCTTTCTCAAAGCCTAATTCATCTAACTTTAATCCTTTTTCAGAAAGAATTAAAGCAGTTAAATCTATAGGGAACCCGTACGTATCGTACAACTCAAAAGCTTTTTTACCAGAAACAATATCACCTTTTGTATTCGCAACTATTCCATTAAGTAATACTAATCCTTGATCTAGTGTGCGTAAAAAAGATTGCTCCTCTTCCTTTATAACATTTTCTATAAGCTGTTTTTGCGCCTTCAATTCGGGAAATGCATCACCCAATTGGCTACTTAAAACACCTACTAACCTATAAATAAACGGATCTTTTTCACCTAAAAAGGTAAATCCATAACGAACAGCACGCCTCAAAATACGTCTTATTACATAACCAGCACCTGTATTACTTGGCAACTGCCCATCTGCAATTGAAAATGCCACAGCACGCACGTGATCTGCAATAACACGAGTTGCTACATCAATATCATCATCTTTACCGTAAGTTCTTTCGGTTATAGTTTCAATTTCGCGAATTATTGGTATAAAAACATCTGTATCATAATTCGATTTAACATCTTGAAGTACCATGCATAAACGCTCAAACCCCATACCTGTATCAATATGTTTATTGGGTAAACTCTCTAGTACACCGGATGCTTTCCGGTTAAACTCCATAAATACTAAATTCCATATTTCAACAACCTGCGGGTGATCCATGTTTACCAAATCCTTTCCAGGTACTTTAGCTTTTTCTTCTGCAGAGCGAATATCTACATGAATTTCACTACAAGGTCCGCACGGGCCTTGATTGCCCATTTCCCAAAAATTATCTTTCTTATTACCTTTTAAAATACGATTCTCATCAATAAACTGCTTCCAAATATCAAAAGCTTCAACGTCCATATCCAAATTATCAGTATCGCTACTGCCCTCAAATACGGTAACATATAGGATATCTTTATCAACACCCAACACATCAACCAATAATTCCCATGCCCAAGCTATTGCTTCTTTTTTAAAGTAATCGCCAAAACTCCAATTACCTAGCATTTCAAATAGTGTGTGGTGGTAAGTATCATAACCAACCTCACCTAAATCATTATGTTTACCGGAAACTCTTAAACACTTCTGAGAATCTGCAAGACGGCTATTTTTGGGCGTTCTATTTCCTAAAAAATACTCTTTAAAAGGCACCATTCCGGCATTAACGAACATTAAAGTTGGATCGTCCTTTAATACTATAGGCGCAGATGGCACAATGCTATGTTGTTTTTCCTCAAAGAATCTTAAAAATTTTGATCGTATTTCTTGTGACTTCATGTTTATTTATTGAGCATCTTGCTTCTAATAAATTATATTAAATTAGAAACTATTTTTATATTTACCATCCAAAAATATTTAAATTTATGGAAATTGCACACGTAATATCAATTTATCCGCGTTATATTTATGGCGGTAGTTTTAAAGACTTTTATATTACCTAACTTTACGCGATACATTTAACGGTATAAACTTAACTGCAAAAATAGTATAATTTAAGAAATGAGTAAAGTAAAATATTATTACGACAAAGAATCACTTTCTTACCGCAAAATAGAGCGCAAAAAACGTACAACTTTTAAGTATGCTACCCTGTTTATTTCGGCTGCAGCCTTTTTTGCTTTTTTATTCGTTTTTATTGCTAGCCAATATGTAGATTCTCCCAAAGAGCGTGAATTAAAACGCGAATTACAAAATATACAACTACAATTTAAATTACTTAATAAAAAAATGGAGCAAGCAGAGGCTGTTTTAGCCAATGTTGCAGATAGAGATAATAATATTTATCGGGTTTATTTTGAAGCTAACCCCATCCCGGATGAGCAGCGCACAGTAGGCTTTGGAGGTGTTAACCGCTACAAAGACTTTGAAGGTTTTGATAATTCTAAACTTATAATTGAGAGCAATAAACGCATAGATATTTTACAAAAACAGATTGTAGTACAATCAAAATCGTTAGATGAAATAACAAAACTAGCCGAGGAAAAAGAGGAGCTACTAGCAGCAATACCTGCAATACAACCCATAAGCAATAGCGATTTAACACGAATGGCTTCGGGCTATGGTATGCGATCCGACCCGTTTACAAAAATTAGAAAAATGCATTGGGGTATGGACTTTACGGCTCCAAGAGGCACACCAATATATGCTAGTGGCGATGGTGTTGTTAAGCGCGCAGATAGCAACTCATCGGGCTATGGAAACCATATACGTATAGACCATGGATACGGCTACACTAGTTTATATGCACATTTATACAAATATAATGTACGCAAAAACCAAAAAGTAAAACGGGGCGATTTAATAGGTTTTGTTGGTAGTACAGGACGATCTCAAGGACCACATTTACATTATGAAATTTATAAAGATGGAAAGCGCATAAACCCAATAAACTTTTATTACGGCAGTTTAACCGCAGAAGAATTTAATAAACTACTAGAAAATGCTTCATTAGAAAACCAATCTCTAGATTAATGTATGTAAATTTACCTGAAAAAAGATATTATAGTATTGGCGAAGTTGCAAAAGCCTTTAACGTGAACAACTCTTTAATAAGGTTTTGGGAAAGCGAATTTGACGTTTTAAAACCGAAAAAAAATGCTAAAGGAAATCGCAAATTCACACCGGAAGATATTAAGCACCTTAAATTTATATACCACCTTGTTAAAGAACGTGGTTTTACCCTTGAAGGTGCTAAAACGCACTTAAAAGAAGAAAAGAAACAAGCTCTTAGTAATTTTGAAATTATAAGTAAGCTTGAGGCTATAAAAAACCAACTCGAAAAAATAAAAGAGCAACTATAAAAAATAAAATAATAAAGTACACTTTTTAAGACCAAACTGTTTTAATAAAAAACTTTACCATAAAACTATTAAACTACTTATCATGAAGAAATATTTACCATTAATTCTTATTGCTGTTTTAATTTTTGTTGCTCTGAAATGGGGCATTGGCGTAAACAATATGATTGTTGAAAAAGAGGGCTTAGCCCAAGCGCAATGGGCCAATGTAGAAAGTTCTTACCAACGTAGAGCAGATTTGATACCTAACTTAGTCTCTACCGTAAAGGGGTATGCAGCACACGAAAAGGAAACTCTAGAAGGCGTTATTAAAGCACGATCCGAGGCTACTAAAACAACTATTAATGCCGGAGATTTAACACCTGATAAAATGGCTCAATTTCAAAAAGCACAACAAGGCTTAAGCGGTGCCTTATCTAGGTTACTTGTAACTGTGGAGCGCTATCCCGATTTAAAAGCAGATAAAAGCTTTTTGGAATTACAATCGCAGCTTGAAGGTACTGAAAATAGGATTCAAGTAGAACGTAATAGATTTAATGGTATGGCAGGAGATTATAATATTACTATTAAAAAAATACCAACCAATTTTATAGCAAGTTTTAGAGGCTTTAACGCTATGGCGCTTTACAAATCGGATGCAGGAAGTGAGAATGCACCAAAAGTAGAATTTTAGAATGGCTAATAAAGTCGAAAACTTTTTAACTACAGAAGAAGAGCAAGAAATTGTTGAGGCTATTCGTGTGGCAGAATTAAATACTTCTGGTGAAATTCGCGTGCATATTGAAAAAACTTGTAAAGGCAACCCAACAGGTCGTGCTCTAGAGGTTTTCCATAATCTTAAAATGGACAACACTAAACTTCGAAATGCAGTATTAATCTACCTCGCAATTCAAGATAAATCTTTTGTTATATATGGCGACAAAGGTATAAATGATGTTGTTACCAGTAATTTTTGGGATAGCACAAAAAGCAGTATGCAGTCCCATTTTAAGCTAGGACGTTTTAAAGTAGGTTTAATTGAAGGCATTTTAAAATCCGGCAAACAACTTAAAACCTATTTCCCTTATTTGGATTATGATACCAATGAACTAACAAATGAAATCTCCAAAGGATAAATGCCAAGTCATTCATTTTTAATAAGTAACTATAAGCCACAGTTAAACCCGATAGAAAGGGTATTACTAACTTTACTTATTACTGTATTATGTTTTAATTATACAAATGCCCAGTATAATATACCCGAAAAACCAAAAGTTGAGACTAGTGTCTACGACTATATAAATTTACTTAACGCATCTCAAAAAAATAGTTTAGAGCGCAAACTCATAACCTATTCAGACTCTACCTCAACGCAAATTGTTGTAGCTATTATTCTGTCTACAAACGGTGAAAACATAAATTTTTTAGGTGCGCAATGGGGACAAAAATGGGGTATTGGCCAAGCTAAAGACGATAATGGTATCTTAATTTTATTAGCCAAAAACGACCGAAGAATAGCTATAAACACAGGGTATGGTGTCGAACATTTATTAACAGACGCAATATCGCGACGTATTATCGAACGTGATATTATACCTTTTTTTAAACAAAACAATTACCCCGCCGGACTCCATAACGGCGTTGATGCCATTTTTAAGGTGATGAATGGTGAATATACTGGTACTCGTAAGCCTAATACAAGCGAATTCCCCTTAGAAATGATTTTTATATCATTTTTTATATTCATTATCATAATAATTTCAATTTCCAAAAACAAGCGTGGTGGTGGCGGAAATCGAGGAAACCAATCTGGCACAGGCAGTTTATTAGATGCCATTATACTAAGTAATATGGGACGCGGCAGTTACAGATCAGGCTCATCTGGTAACTGGGGCGGAAGTTCTTCTGGTGGCGGCGGTTTCGGTGGTGGCTTTGGCGGTGGTGGCTTTGGCGGTGGTGGTGCTTCTGGAGGTTGGTAAGCAAAAGCACAACAAATTATTTACCTTTCTATAATTACAACTCTTAATTAATACCCGCATTTAACCAAGCAGTGAAGACTATTTATCAATAAATTCAATGATAGATATAGCCCACTTTAGCTTTATTTATTTGGATAAAAAACCAAACAGATTTAAAGCAAAAAAAATGAGTTTTCTATCTAAAAAAATAGAAAACTCATTTTTTAACGCGTAAATAATATTTTAATTATACTACTTTCTGCGCATATAAACCGTAATTGGTACGCCATTAAAACCGAAATGTTCCCTTAATTTATTTTCTAAAAACCTTTTGTATGAGTCCTTAACATATTGAGGAAGGTTACAGAAAAACGCAAACTGTGGCTGTGGTGTTGGCAGCTGCATAATGTATTTAATCTTTACGAATTTTGCCTTATATGCTGGTGGTGGGTAATTCTCAATTATTGGCAACATAACTTCGTTTAACTGACTTGTTTTTATTTTCTTAGATCGGTTTTTGTAGACCTCAACAGCTGTTTCTATAGCCTTAAAAATACGTTGTTTGGTTAATACCGAAATAAAAACAATTGGCACATCTGTAAAAGGCTCCATTTGTTGTCTTATAACTTTCTCGAATTCTTTTATAGATTTATGATCTTTCTCTACTAAATCCCATTTATTCACTAAAACTACAACACCTTTTCTATTGCGTTCTGCTAGCCAGAAAATATTTTGAACTTGCCCATCAAACCCTCGCGTAGCATCTAAAACAATAAGGCATACATCCGAATGTTCAATAGCTCGAACACTTCGCATTACAGAATAAAATTCTAAATCTTCTTTTACCTTAGATTTTTTTCTTATACCTGCCGTATCAACTAGATTAAACTCAAAACCATAACGGTTATATTTCGTATCTATTGAGTCTCTTGTGGTACCTGCAATATCTGTTACAATATATCTATCCTCACCAATAAGTGCGTTTATAAAAGATGATTTTCCTGCATTTGGGCGCCCTACTACAGCAAACCTCGGTAATGCCTCTTCTATAACTTCTTCTTTTTCTGGTAGTGCTTCTATTAAGGCATCTAGTAATTCTCCTGTACCACTTCCGTTTATGCTAGCAACCGTATAATAATCGCCTAAACCTAATGCATAAAACTCAACAGCATTTTTTGCACGTTTACCGTTATCTACCTTATTTACAACTAAAAAAACGGGCTTATCCACCTTGCGAAGTAAATTAGCAACATCCTCATCCATACCTGTTATACCGGCTTCAACATCTACCATAAAAATGATAGCATCAGCCTCATCAATAGCTAACTCAACTTGCTTATCAATTTCAGCTTCAAAAACATCATCACTTCCTAAAACATATCCGCCTGTATCTATTAACGAAAACTCCTTACCATTCCAATCACTTTTTCCGTAATGGCGATCTCTTGTTACACCACTAACAGCATCGACAATAGCTTCTCGGCGTTGTATTAAGCGGTTAAAAAAAGTTGATTTCCCTACATTTGGGCGTCCTACTATTGCTACTATATTACTCATAATGTCTGTATTACATTTACACCTTATCTGATGCATTTATATTTCTATCCGAAATATTTTTGCAAAAGTAGTTAATTAATACACACAATATTGCGTTATTTCCGTTATTCATTAAAAAGCTATTGAATACCTTATAAAAATAACGGTTTAATAAATAAGCAATTTTCTGTTTTTACTTTGTAAAAAAGTATAGTTAAAGATTATTTTTAGTATTTGCTAGTTATTGTAACCAAAACGTTTAAGTTGGTTTTGGTTACTACGCCAATTTTTATTGACTTTAACATATAATTCAATATGTATTTGTTTACCAAAAAAAGCCTCTAAGTCTTTTCGTGCTTGAACACCCACGCGTTTTAAAGCACTACCTTTATGCCCTATAATAATTCCTTTTTGGGTTTCACGCTCTACCATAATTACAGAACGAATTCTAATAATTTCTTCTTCTTCAAAAAACTCTTCCGTATCTACCTCTACTGCATATGGTATTTCCTTTTTGTAGTGCATAAGTATTTTTTCTCTAATAGTTTCATTAATGAAAAAACGTTCTGGCTTATCGGTTAGTTGGTCTTTTGGGTAAAACGCTGGCGATTCTGGAAGCAATTCTAAAATACGACTAAAAATTTCTTTTACATTAAAACCCTGTAAGGCCGACACAGGATAAATTTCGGCGTTAGGCACTTTTTTAGTCCAAGTTTGTACTTGCTCTTCTAATTGACCTTGATCGGATTTATCAATTTTATTTAGTAATAATAATACTGGAATTTTTGAATTGGTTATTTTATTAAAAAAGGCTTCATCTTTTAAATCTTTCTCCCCAATTTCAACCATATAAATAAGTACATCGGCATCTTCAAAAGCGGATTTCACAAAACCCATCATAGATTCCTGAAGTTGGTATGCTGGTTTTATAATACCTGGTGTATCACTTAATACCATTTGAAAATCGCTACCATTTACAATACCTAAAATACGGTGCCTTGTAGTTTGTGCCTTGGATGTGATTATTGATAACTTTTCACCAACAAAGGCGTTCATTAATGTAGATTTACCCACATTAGGATTTCCTATAATATTTACAAAACCTGCTTTATGATTCATAGACGTGCTTATTTTTTGCAAAGTTACAATTTGAATGGGTTATAATTGGTATTATTTTTATTTGATAATAGATTTAAGAAGGCTGCATGGATTGGGTTATAAAATATTAAGTTTAGTACAACCAAAAAATAATTCGAACTTGATGTTCATTTTTTAAAATAAATAACAAAAAAAAACAGAAAGTTTAACTTCCTGTTTTTTTTATATTTGAAATGTAAATTATGTTTACTCAACAATTTCTAACAACTCTACATCGAAAATTAATGTTTCGTTTGGTTTTATTGCTCCACCTGGTCTTGGGTTAGCGCCATAGGCAATATCACTTGGTATAAAAAATTTGTATTTAGCGCCTACTTTCATTAATTGTAAACCTTCTGTCCATCCTTTTATAACCTGAGTTACTCCAAACTCAGCTGGTTCGCCTCTATCTACAGAACTATCAAACACAGAACCGTCTATTAGCGTACCATGGTAATGCACCTTTACTTTAGATTCTGTTGTTGGTGTTGCGCCTGTACCTTCCTTTAATACGATATATTGTAAACCAGAATCTGTAGTTACTACACCTTCTTTACCTTTATTTTCTGCTAAGAATTTTTCACCTTCTTCTTTATTCTTTAGGCCTTCTTCTTGTGCTTTAGCAGCTTCTTCCTTTTGTTTATTTTGAAAATAAGTTCTTACTACTTCTTGTGCCTTTGTTTCGTCTAGCAATATATCTGTTGAATCTATTACGTTGCTAAAGCCTTGTACAAATAAATCTTCATCAAAATCGTCAAAACTAGCTTTTACATTTCTAGCTACATCCATTCCAATAGCGTAGCTTACAGAATCTAACTCTGTAGTTATTGGCTTTTTTGAAGTTGCTTTTTGGTTACATGAAGCTGCCACTACAGTTAGGGCTGCTAAACTAAGAAAGTTTGTTATTTTCATTTTTTTTTTGATTTTTTTTTGTGTGTGCCAAATGTAATAAATTTATTTTATTAGTTAACCAAACAGGATATTAAAGATAATATAAATTAGTAAGTATATGCGTTAGGGATTGAAGCGGTATCCTTTTTTAATTAAAAATAACGACGATTACCTGTTTGCTACTGCGCTGATAGGCATTGGATATTATAGAAGCTAGCCTAAATTTTAAAAAAGATTTAGCAGAAAGCCCGACCCTTGTGGTAACGCCCAAAAACTTAATTACCCTATTAAAATTTAATCCTTTTATAATTAATGGTAACTACTAATATGTTTTGCACGTGTTTTCTTATTTGTATTGCCATCACTATTTTTTAAGTTATTTGTAGTGAAGTATAATTTAAAGTATTTTAATTGATAATTTACAAGATGGTAGTAAAAAGAACCGCTAAAAAACGGTTCTTTTATATAGGTTACTATTTTAATATTATTTTCTCACCGATTTTACTATTGCTAAAGCTGCTCGTACATCTTTTTCTAGTTTGGCATAATCTTTATTGGCTATAATCTCTTTTGATATTAGTTTTGACCCCATACCAACGCAGGTTACACCAGCATCAAACCAACCTTTTAGGTTTTCTTCGGTTGGTGCTACACCTCCTGTAGGCATTAAACTTGTCCAGGGTTGTGGTCCTTTTACACCTTTTACAAATTGAGGGCCATAAATATCGCCGGGAAATAATTTTACTATTTCACAACCTAGCTCTTCGGCTCTAGTTATTTCTGTTAATGTGCCACATCCAGGAGACCATAATACTTTTTTACGGTTACAAGCTATTGCAATATCTTCTCTTAATACTGGAGTTACTATAAAATTTGCGCCTAAAGCCATGTATAATGATGCTGCTCCGGCATCTGTTACGGAGCCTACACCCATAATCATGCCTGGTAATTCTGCAATGGCATATTTTGTTAATGCGCCAAAAACTTCGTGAGCAAAATCGCCACGTGCTGTAAATTCCATTAAGCGTGCACCGCCATCGTAACATGCTTTTAGTACTTTTTTACTTAATTCTATATCGTTATTAAAAAATAAAGGAATCATTCCTGTTTCCTTCATGACTTGTGCTACTTCTAATCTTGAAAATTGTGCCATTTTTATTTAAAATGTTTAATTATTAGTTGGTTTAGTTGTTGCGCTGTTAAATCGTATAAACGGTTAAACAGCACAACTTTTAAACACTTATTTTATCTAGCTACACGACCTGAAGCATCGCCACCCATTAGTTTTTCAACTTCGGCAACGGTTACTAAATTAGCATCGCCTTTTATGGTGTGCTTTAAACAAGATGCTGCTACTGCAAAATCCAACGCGTTTTGGTCGTTTTCTGGGTATGTTAATAATCCGTAAATTAAACCACCCATAAAACTATCGCCGCCACCTACTCGATCTACAATATCGGTAATTTGGTATTGACGTGTTTGTAGCATTTGTTTGCCATCGTACAAAACACCTGCCCATGTGTTATGTGATGCAGAAATTGAACCTCTTAGGGTTGTTATTACTTTTTTAGCTCTTGGGAATTTTTCCATCATTTGCTGGCATACAGATAAGAAAGCTTCTGCTTTAACATCGTGTCCTGCTGTTTGCACGGCTGCACCGTCTGGTTTAATTCCGAAATGCATTTCTGCATCTTCCTCGTTACCTAAAACAACGTCGCAGTATGATGTTATTTCCGTCATTACTTTTTCTCTGTGTGCACCATCGCAATATTGCCATAATTTGGCGCGGTAATTTAAATCGGTTGAGATTGTAATGCCTTTTGCGCTAGCGGCTTTTACAGCTTCTAAACACACATCTGCAGCACCTTGAGAGATTGCTGGTGTAATACCCGTCCAATGAAACCATTCTACACCTTCAAAAACAGCATCCCAATCAATCATACCAGATTTAATTTCTGCTATGGCAGAGTGCGCTCTATCGTAAACCACTTTAGATCCTCTTGACACGGCTCCGGTTTCTAAAAAATAGATTCCTAAACGGTCTCCACCCCAAACAATTTTATCGACACCTACACCTCTTTTGCGCATTTCCATCATGGCACACTCACCAATATCGTTTTTTGGTAAACGTGTTACAAAATCGCAAGACACACCATAATTAGCTAAAGAAACTGCTACGTTTGATTCGCCACCACCGTAAACAACATCGAAATTATTTGCTTGTGAAAATCTTAAAAATCCTTGAGGAGCCAATCTTAACATGATTTCTCCAAATGTTACTACTTTACTCATAATTAAAAGGTCTTATATTAAAATAATATTTAGTTGCTTAAACGTTTAATCATAAAATGAAAACTAACCGAAACATCAATAATACTAAGCAATTTTGATTCCGATTATTAAAATACTACATTTGCTTAAACGATTAAGCGAAGGTATTAAAAAAATTAAGTATCAAAAAAAAAACCACTATAAAAGATATAGCTAATGTTTTAAATATATCGGCTGCTGCTGTATCTAAGGCATTACATAACGATTCGAGAATTAGCGAAAAAACTAAAAAGGCTGTAAAACAGGTTGCTAAAAATTTAAACTACCAACCCAACCATTTAGCTAGTGCTTTAAGGCGTGGTAAAAGTAATTTAGTTGGTGTTATTGTGCCAAGAACTAATAGTAATTTTTTCTCTTCTGTGATACAAAATATTGAGGAAGTGCTTAATAAAAAAGGTTATAACATTATTATTACTCAAAGTAACGAATCCTTCAAGAAAGAATGCGATAGTATAGATACGCTTTTATTTACGCAAGTTGATGGTATTATTGCTTCTATGGCCAATGAAACGACTGATTTAGCATACTATGAAAAAATTAAAACTAATGGTATTCCTTTAATATTGTTTGATCGTGGTGAAAACGACCTAAACGTAGATTATATTGGTATAAATGATTATAATAGCAGCCATATTATTGTAGAGCATTTAATAGCGCAGGGATGTAAAAGAATTGCACATATTGGCGGTTTTAAACGTACTAGAATTTTTAACAACAGAATTAAAGGTTACATTGATGCTTTAAATAAACACAACCTACCTTTAGATAAGGAATTACTTATTGAAAGTAGCTTGACTATTGATGATGGTAGAAAAAAAATGACACAACTGCTACAGTTAAAAAACAGACCCGACGCTGTATATGTTGCTAGCGATTTTGCTGCATTAGGTGCTTTACAGGTCCTTAAAGAAGCGCGTTTAAAAATACCCGAAAACATTGCTTTAGTTGGTTTTGGAGACGAACCTTTTTCTGCTATGATTACACCATCTATCTCTAGCATAAACCAACATAGTGCGGAAATTGGTAAACAAGCCGCCCTAGCTTTTTTAAGCTACACTGATAAAAAAACTATTAAGCAAACTTTAAATAAAATAATTTTAGATGCTAAATTAGTAGTTCGAGAATCTTCGGCTACTACCCTATTGTAACATATGCATGTAAGATTGCCTTAAACCAATTAAACTTGGTTATAATACAAAATATCTAATTTAAATACTTAAGCAATAGTGTTCGCATAAAACGAGAAACTACGCAAGGCCTTAAATAAAATAATTGCGTTTATAACTACTAATCAATTTCATAAAATTAGCTAGATTTGCGCCCATGAAACCGACCTTATTTTTTGCGTTATTTTTTTTTGCCATACAACACAGTACTGCCCAAGCCCCCACTACAAACGTAGAGGCTGTTTTTATAAAAATTGATTCGGCAATTGCCTCTAACAATAATGCGCTCGCTCGGGAACTAATCCTTAAGATTAAACCTTTACAACTAACAGATTACCAAAAATACGAACTACAATTACGCTTAAAACGATTGAGCAAACATCAGGTTGCACTTAATTATGAAATTAACTCCTTCCGTAAAGAATATCCTATTCAGAAATCGTGGAATACTGTTTTTTTAGAGTATCAATATATGCTAAAGCAACACACTCTACTTGCAAGAGCTACATATAGCAATCGTTTTTTTGATGATGGTGTTTTGTATGAGCTTGAAGCGTACCCCATACTAAGCAAAAAAATGTATGCTTTTATTTCCTTAGCAGCATCTACCGATAGTTTTTATCAGAAGTTTGGAAGTGCGCTGTCTATTTACAATAATATTGGTAATGGTTTTGAGACTGAGATTGGCTTTAGATCATTCGATTTTAAGGCAGATTCATTCTTTACATTCTCTGGAGGTTTAACAAAATATATTGGTAATTATTATATTAATGCTAGAGCATCTATTGGACCCAAAAACGATTCTGGAATTTTTCAAAATTACCAGTTAACCACGCGCTATTACTTTGAGAATGCTACAAATTATTTGTTTGTAAGGTTTGGAACAGGCATATCACCAGATGACTTTAATAGGTTTCAACAAGTTGTAGAAAATCCATCTTTAAAAGCTTATTATGCCTCTATAGGATTCTCCAAATGGTACAACAACATTGGTGTAGGTGCAACAACAGGTATTTTAGCTGAAGATTTGCCAAACAACAGAAACGGGAACCAGTGGTTAGGCTCAATAAACTTAAGGTATAGGTTTTACTAATCTTTATTTGTTACAAAGCCTTTTCTAGACATAGTACCCCATGTTGATTTTATTCTAAATATTTTTTTGAAATAACCTTTCATTTCTGCGTATAATAAAATGGGATGTGTTGTAAAAGGCTCTATAAATGCAACTAATACTAACTGAAACACTTTACTAAACGTCGCATATTGCTTAAAATTATAAGTATAAATTAATATCGCCAAAGCGGAGTAAACTGCCCCAATAAAGTATATTAAAATAAATAATAAGATAGCAATTGAATAATTAATTTCTCCCAAAATTATATAGAGAATAAGAAGAATAAGACCAATAAACTCTACTATTGGCGCGCATAATTCAAAACAAACCCAATAAGGAAAAAAAAGCATTCCCGAAGATTTATATTTGGGGTTGTAAAATAAATAACGATGCTTTTTAATAGTTTCATATAAACCACGCGCCCATCGATCTCTTTGTGTAATATAAACTTTAGGAGTTGCTGGAGCCTCTGTCCAACAAAGTGTTTCTGGTATATAAACAACATCATATGGTAATTTTAAACGCTCCATATGGACCCTTAATCTTATACAGAGTTCCAAATCTTCGCCAACGGTATCTTTATCAAAGCCACCTACCTCTAGCACTCTTTTTTTAGGATACAAACCAAAAGCACCAGAGACTAAAAATAAGCCATTTATATAACCCCAAGCCATTCTGCCAACCAAAAAAGCACGCATATATTCTACCACTTGTACTTTAGCAATAAAGCTTTTAGGTATTTTTAAAGTTTGTAAAGTGCCATTATTAATAATACTATCATTAGCAATACCAATACCAGCGCCCGTGGCAATCACCTCTTTTTGGGTAGCCTGGAGATAAGGCCTAACCATTTTAATAAGGGCATCTTGCTCGATAATACAATCTGCATCAGTACATAATACCAAATCTGTAGTAGCATTTGCAATGCCACAATTTAATGCATCTGCCCGCCCGCCGTTTTCTTTATTAATAATGGTTAATTTTTTATAAAGTGGATTGGCACTAGTATAAATATCTTTAATTGGAGCGCTTTTTATAGGTTGAGCCTTAATAGGTGTAGTACTTAAAACTAAATCGAAAGCTTTTATTAACTGCTCTAAAGAATTGTCGTTGCTGCCATCATTAACAATTATTAGTTTATAATAAGGGTATTGTATTGACAATAACGATTGCACATTTATTATTATGGTTTTTCCCTCATTATAAGCCGGAGCAATTAAACTTATACTCGGTAATTCTTTTGCACCTTTAATTTGATTAGGTGTTAAAAGCGATGCATTGTTTTTATTCTTTTTAATAGCTCGTGTAGCAAAAAATACAAATAGAAAATAGCAACTAAAAAGCACTATTCCATAAACGAGAAAAAACCAATCGAGACTATGTGTAAATGGACCCATTACTAGTGCTTGTTTTCAATATTATTTCTTTGTCCCCGCCGACAATAACCTTAGGTCGTGTTTTTGCTTCTAACATAAGTTTAAATTGCACAGCTAATTTAGAAATGCGCTCATTACCACTATCTAAACATGGCAAAATTTCGTTATTTAATGTCACTAATTCAAAATGATTAGCACAATACAGCGCTAATATAATGGTATCTGAGTGCTTAGAACACAACATGTTTTTTACTTGAACTAAAGATGCTGGAAGCGGGTGTTTCTCTAATACTTCCATAATTCTTATAATTTGCCAAAGCGACATAGGTTGCGTAATGTTGCTTAAATATTTAAAACCGCCCCAACCTTCAAATACAAATAAACCTAATTGCGCTTCTCGTCTTAGATTTACATTTTTATGATTAGTGTATTGTTTAAAGTGCTCACAATGTTTTATTATACCTAATTCGTATGAATATTTAATTGCAAGAGCAATTTTATAACTATTTTTAGACTTTAATTTATTAAAAATTTTAGAATCCAAACCAATTTTGTTAATTATCGCCATAGGCTTTTCCGTTTGAGGCAATAAAATTATTTCTTGCAATTCGACCAATACATTGGCTATAGCCATAAAGCCATAATTTAGTTTTAGTTCTTTTTTAAGAATGTTAATTATTTTAGTTGGATATGAAGGCTCACTATTTTTTAATTGACTGCCGATACTAGTTGCCAAAATAATTTTTATACGTTGAAGACGTTTACTCCTTTTTTTACGTACAAAAACACTTGCAGCAAGACTTATTAAAATTATAATAAAAACTATTAAAACAAGTAGAATAGCATATTGGAGTCTAGTTTCGTTCATTCAATAACTGAGTTTAAGTATCCTAAATCTATAGGAAAAGTTAAAAAACTAATAGCTCCTAGTTCACTAATCATTTCTTTCTGTACCTGCTGGTCCATATGACTTAAAACAAAAACTTTAGATTTTGTAGAATTATTTTTAATGGTATTTATAAGCTCTAAACCAGAGGTGCCTACTAATAAAATATCTGTAATAATAGAAGAATAGCGATTACTATTAATAGCTAACAAAAATTCGGTATTGGTATGAGAAATTGTAACGTTACATTTTTTGCTTACTAGGTAAGATTTTAGCAATGCAGTAACACTATGGTTTTCATTTATAATTAGCACTTCCTTTTTTACTACCAAATTGTGAGTGTAATGTTTTGATTTGTTTTGGGCTCAAAAATATTAAAATTGTTTGATTTTTAAGCATCGTTTTTAAAATATGAAATACAAGACTTTAAAGGATTTCACAAACTGAAATCTGCAGCAAATAAAAACAAATTCATTTAGACCACCTAAATAAACTAATAAATTTATTACTACTAAATAATTTGCTTAAAAATTGATATTTAAAAAGGATAATATAATAGCACGAAAAGCAGTAAAATTAGCCTTTTTTTACATTTTAATTGGTGTAGATAGAAGATATAGCGCAAACCCCTGAATTCAATGCACAAAAAAAGAGTAACCATTTCTGATTACTCTTGCTTAGTAGCGGGAACTGGACTCGAACCAGTGACCTTCGGGTTATGAGCCCGACGAGCTACCTACTGCTCTATCCCGCGATGTATTAGCGTAATAATTTACTAAACGCTTGGCTCATAATACCAATTAAATTATTCTGCGATGCAAAGATACACACTTTTTCCTTATCTGCAAGAATAAAATGAAAAAAAATCACTGTTCAATACTATCTGCCTGAAACACTGATAATTCCGAATTAATAAATTGTGTTGTAATTTGAATAGGATTGCAACATACCTCACAATCCTCTATATAACTTTGATTATATACCGAATTATCTAAAAGCATAGATATCGATTCCCAACAATGTGGGCAAGTAAAATAATGTTCTATCATAAAGCAAAATTAAAAAAGCCATTATGAATTGTGGTTATTTAAATTTATTAATTTCAAAAATGTGCAATTATTCTTTTTCAATATCCATTATTGCTGTGGGATTTGCTAAGTCAAAATAATTTAGGGAAGGCGGGTTTTTACCAGAAATCGTAATATATTCATGGTTCAAATTATTATCGCTAACCATAACAGTATTTAATTTAGTTAGCCTGGTAAGCCCTATAGGCAAATCGCCTTCAAATTGATTTGATGATAGTAATAACTCTTCTAAATTGGATAATTGGACAATTTCAACAGGAATTTCGCCGTCCATCTTGTTGTCCACTAAACTTAATTTTTGCAACTTTGATAACGCATAAATCTCTGTTGAAATATGACCAGTTAAATAATTACTACCTAATAAAAGTTCTTTTAAGTTCGTTAATCCCATTAACGCATTAGGCAAGTCCCCTTCTAACTTGTTACTATATAATTTTAAAATTTCAAGATTTTTTAAAGCTCCAAATTCTTCGGGAATTGTACCTTCAAATTGATTCATGAATAAGGCAAGCGTTGTTAGTGCCTTTAAATTTTGCAATGAAACCGGTAATTTTCCTTTCAATTTATTAAACCCCAGATTCAATGTTTTAAGGCTTGTTAGGTTTCCAATTTCTTGGGGTAGTACACCATTTAAATTATTAAAACGCAAACTTATTTCAACAACACGATTATTTTCTAATTTAACACCATACCAACTCTCTACGGCGGTGTTCAAATCCCAGGAGGTATTCCAGTGGGCACCATCGGTAGCGTTATATAACGCAATTAAAGCGTCTTTATCGTTGGAAGTAACACTAGCATAAGAAAACGTATTTAACAGTAAACAAAAAAATATGAATTTGAAGTATCTCATTTTTTGTAGGATTTAAGATTTATTGTTATACGAAAATAACAATAAAACGACTTAAAACTCAATTTAATCGATGAATTGATTTTTTTATATGAAATTACTACATTTTGAAGAGATTAAATCACACATAAAACCTACTAACAACTATTTAATCTTTAAAAGTTCGTATTTAAAATTTGGCCGCATATCTGTAACATTTGTAATTCTGCTACTTTGGCTGCATACTTAGCTTGATTTCTAATTAATTCTACATTAAGTAAATTAAGTTGTGCCTGCCTAAATTCAATCGAGTTAACCTGACCTATTTTAAAATTTTCTAATGTTCTTTTAAAATTATTTTCGGCCGTATTTATGTTCTCTTCTTGCAACCTGTAAATATTTAATTTATTTTGATAGTCCTCCCATGCATTATTAAAATTGCGCTCTAAGGTTACTTGTAGCTGATTTTTTTGAATATTTTGGATTTCTAAATTAATTTTTGCATTTTTTATTCTTGTAATGGAATTACCCCCATCAAACAAATTCCAGCTTAAATTCAAAACTCCTGACAGGCCTGTATTTGTTGATCCAGCAACAAAGGAGGCTGTATTGTTATTGTTTTGATTCCAACCATAACTACCTATTAACCCAATAGTTGGCAAGTACACAGATTTCTCGGATTTAACTCCTAAAGTATTAATAGCAATACCCTTTTCTACCTGTAATACATTTACATTATTAGCCTTTGCTTTTTCTAAAAGCATTTTTTTATCGTAAAGACTGTTAAGTCCTATTTTAGTACTAACAACGAAATCTCCTTCGATACTGTTACCTAAAACTAGGTTTAAGTCGCGCTTAAAGTTATTTAATTGCTGTTTAGAATTCATTAAACTTATACTATCATTATTAATATCAACCATAGCGTTAAGCACACCTAATTTGGAGTTCTGACCATAATCAAATTGATATTCAGCACGTGTTAATCTATCTTTGGAAATTTGTAAGGTTTGCGAGATCGCATCTGTATTTTCAAGAAGCTCGGCAACTGTGTAGTATACTGTAAAAAGCTGAATAATGGTATTTTCAATTGTCTCACGAGCCTGTAATTTACTCAGGTTTTTAGTTTCTTTTAATTGCTTATAGTTGTAAGCACGCCCAAAACCATCGAATAATGTATAATTTAAATCGAGAGAGGCATTATATCTTGAACTTTCTGCACCATTTAATATAGCATCTGGCCTACCGTCTGAAAATTGCACCTCACTATTATCTAAATTAAAAGTTGCACCAGCGTTTCCTCTTAAGGTTGGTAAATATCCGGAGTTTAATATATTGGCATTATTTTCTGCAATTTTCACATCTGCATTAATTAGCTTAATACCGTAATTATTATTTAATGCTAGACTAACAGCCTTCTCAGGCGTAACCAACTCTTGGGCACATAAAGATAATTGGCTTACTAATACTAAACTTTTAAAAAAGAATTTAATGTTCATTTTCTTCATTTTGTTCCTTAATAGCGCGTTCAACTTCTTCCTTTGTAACATCATTTCCTGTTGCTAACCATTTCACATTCTTTTTAATACCATTACTAAATGCTAAGAACAATGGCAATACCAAAAGTGTTAAAATAGTAGCATATGCGATACCAAAAGATATAGCTATAGCCATAGGTTTTAAAAATTGTGCTTGTCTACTTTTTTCCAATAACAATGGAGCTAAACCCGCAACAGTGGTTAAAGAGGTTAAAAATATAGCTCTAAACCTAGATTTACCAGCTTCAGAAAGTGCTAAATCAAAAGTCATACCTTCTCTAAGGTTGGAATTAAACTTCCCGATTAAAACCAACCCATCGTTCACCATAATTCCTATTAAAGCAATAATTCCTAAAAGGGATAATACATTTACAGGAAACCCTAATAACCAGTGCCCCCAAGCTACAGCTGTTAAACTAAAAGGCACTAAAAGAATTAATAAGACAGGCTGACTGTAGCTCCTAAAGGTAAAAGCAATAGTTATATAAATAAGTAATAAAATAGGAATACCCGCTTTAGCTAATGAGCTAGACAACTTAGAGGCTTCTCTATTCTGCCCTTCAAAAGAAGATGAAATGGTAGGATATTTGGATTGAATTTCAGGGATTATATTTACTCTAACATCATCTAAAATATCGGTAGCACTAGTACTTGGGTCCTTTAAATCTGCAGATACTCGTATTTCACGTAGGCCTTCTAAGTGATTTATAGCAACGTCTCCTCTTT
This sequence comes from uncultured Algibacter sp., assembly GCA_937958265.1. Lineage (GTDB taxonomy): Bacteria > Bacteroidota > Bacteroidia > Flavobacteriales > Flavobacteriaceae > Algibacter_B. The sequence continues at coordinate 30,372 of CALGNX010000010.1, forward strand.
CAATAGTGTAATTTGCAATATCCTTCAAGGTTACTCGTACCCCTGTAGGTGTTACAATGCGCATATTGTCCAAGTTGGTAATAGACGATCTGTTACTTCTATCGTATCGCACCCAAACTTTAATTTCATCTTGTCCACGCTGAAAACGTTGTGCTTGTCTTCCAAAAAATCCAGCACGTACTTGACTCATAACTGTACGTAAATTTAACCCTAATAAATAAGCACTCTCTTTAAGTTCTAATCGAATTTCTTTAATTCCTGCTGGGTCATTATCCTCAATATCCTTTAATAATGGATTACTTTCTAAAACTTTTTTAAGTTCTAATTTTGCTGCCTTTAGCTCGGCTATATTATTACCTAAAAGAGATACTGAAACAGGACTCCCACCAAAATTACCGCCAGAGCCAAAAATTAAACGCTCTGTACCAACAACAGGCCCAACTGCTTCTCTTAACTTATTGGCGACTAACCTAGAGCTAATAGCATCTGGACGCTCCTCGCCGGGTAACATATTAATCTGCAACCGCGCACTAGAAGAGCTTCTAATACTCAAAATAGTATTTTCAAACAATTCTTTACCTGTTCCTTTTAAATATTGATTAGTTAATTCTTTATTTATCAAATACGATTTTTGCTCTATCATGGAAATAATAGAATCTGTAATTTTTTCATTGGTTCCATTTGGCATATCCAACTCGATAGTCACCCTATCACTAGCTATGGATGGAAATAAAGTAACACCAATAACACCGCCACCTATGGCCCCAAAAGTAAGAATCAATAAGCCTATAAAAATACTTATTGATAGTAATTTAAACTTCAAAACAAAATCTAGAGTAGGGCCATAAACTTTATCCCTAAGAAAAGACATAAGACGATCGCCGGCTTTATTTACAGAACGCATTTTAATGAAAAAGCGCTTTACTTTTGAAGGTTTTTCATTTTCTACTGGTTTACGTAACGCCTTGGAATGCGCTAAATGTGCTGGTAAAATAATTAATGCTTCTATTAACGAAACAACTAAAGTTAAAATAACTATAACCGAAACCTCGCTAAAAAATTCTCCTATCCTACTATCCAAAAACAAGAATAACGAGAAGGCTAAGAGTGTTGTTATAATGGCTGAAACCACCGGAGGTATTACTTCCATAGTTCCATCAATAGCAGCTTGTATTGGTGTTTTTCCTTTTTCGTAGTGTTGGTATATATTCTCAGCTATAACAATACCATCATCTACTAAAATACCAATAACTATAATCATTCCAAAAAGGGATAACACATTAATGGTAACATCAAACTGACCCGCAAAAATAAACATTCCTAAAAATGATACAGGCAGGCCAAAAGCGACCCAAAAGGCTAAACGTGTGTTTAAGAAAAATGATAAAAATATTAAAACCAAAAGCATACCAACCACAGCATTTTCTACTAATAATGCTGTACGCTGATTTAGCGTGATTGATAAATCGCGCACCGTATTAAGTTGTATATTGTTATGGCTTTCATTATACCCCTTAATATATTCTTTTACACTAGCAGCTGCAGATACCAGGTCTTCATTATTTGTGCTAGTAACCGTAATATTAACTGCTAATTCGCCATTAAAATAGGTTGCGTTTGGTGTTTCTGAAAAACGGTCGCGGATAACAGCAACATCTTTTAAACGCACTGTTTTTCCATTACTTGTTGCTTTAACTATAATATTAGACAACTCATTACCATAGTATGACCGATTATTGGCACGAATTAAATACTCCTCTGCATCGGTTTTTATATTTCCGCCAGTTACTAAAATATTAGAAGCACTAACAGCCTCTGCCACATCTAGAAAACTAATATTGTAGGCTAAGAGGCTAGTTTCGTTAACCGCGATTTCTATTTCTTCTTGTGGGTAACCAGTAATTTCAATTTGCGAAATCCCATCAATAGCTCTTAAATCGTTCTCTACCTGTCTCCCTAACTGTTTTAAAGTGGCAAGGGCTACATTTTTTCCGCTTAAAGCGAAAGAAATAGTTTGCCTAACTTCTTCTGATTTCGATACAATTAGCGGCTCCATACCGGTAGGAAAAGACGGTACGCGATCTACAGCGTTTTTAACTTCCAAGAGCATGAAATCAATATTTTCACCTTTTTCAATTTCTACCGTAATTACACCACTATTTTCTCGCGACACCGAAGTTACCCTGTCTACACCTTTTAAACCTTTTAAATTATCTTCAATTTTAAGCACAACCCCCTCTTCAATTTCTTGAGGCGATGCACCAGGGTAAGTGACGTTAACATTTATAATTCTTGAGTCTACTAAAGGAAAAAAAGAGTAATTGAGCGATTTAATTCCAATAATACCAAAAACGAGAAAGGCTAGTAAAAAAACATTTACAGCAACGTGGTACCTTATAAAGTAAGCTATTAATTTTCTCATTACTATTTCACCTTTTTGCTTAAATTATTAAAAGGCTTTACTAGCATACCGGCATAAGCACCCGGCACAGGTTTTTTAAGAATTACAGTACCGTTTGGCACAGATTTTAACACCACTTTAGTTTCTGAAAAATATACCGGTTTTACTGTAATAACATCCAATAAGCTATCTCTAACTATAAACACCTCATTATTTTCTAATAATAAATTACGATCAACCTCAATAGCGTTATGCTCTTCTTTAGCATTTAGGCGTGCTTCTAGATACATACCTTCCTTTAAACCATCACTTTTAACATCAATAAAAGCCGTAATAGTTTGTGTTGTAGCATCAATACTCCCATTTACACGAGACACCGCTCCGGTGTAGGTTTCTGTTTTATCTAAGTTAGTTAAGGCCACCTGCTCGCCTACTTTAAGTAAGCGTGCATAATTTTTACTTAATGCCACTTCCATTTCATAAACAGAGGTATCTATAAAAGCCCCCAATTTTTGTCCGCTTCTAATTAACGAACCCTCTGTTACTAAAGCCTCTGTTAAAATACCCGAAAACGGTGCATATATATTATATTTTAATAAACGCTGCTCTAAATTTTTAACATTGTAATAACTAGAAATAATACCACGACCCGTGACAAAATAATTCTCCTTGTTAGATGCTGTTTTTGGTAACTCTGGCGTTGTTTTATTTAAGTCAAAATTATTAAGATAAGTCTCCCACTTGGGGAAAACATCTGGAAAATCTAAACGTAAATCGGGCATAATAGCGGCTATGCTATTGTATAAGTTACTTTTTGCGGATTGTACACTTGCAGCATATTCAGCCGCGTCTATACGAATTAAAGCCTGACCCTTTTTGTATTGCTGCCCAGGTTTAAAACTAACATTAGTAGCTTTAAAAACACCTTGTACTTCAGCATAAATTTCAATGCGGCGTTTAGCCACTAAGCTCCCGTTTGCCGGAATAACAATTTTAACTATTCCATTATTTACCGTATCGGTAAAAATGGTTTTTACAACTTTTCCCTTAACAGGTTTGGGTTTATTTTTATCTGCTATTAATTTTTTAGCTAAGAAAAAAGACCCCAACATAAATAAAACACCAATGGTGGAAAGTATAATTTTACGCATATTACTTGCTTTATTAAAGATATGCATCAAAATTACCGAATAAGAAACGCCTATAAGTTAAAAAAAACCTAAAACTAATTTTCTAAGGCTTCTATTTCTAACTGTATATCTTCCCATTTCTTCATATAACCCTTTAAATCAGACTTCATTTTCTGGTAGTCATCAAAAAAGTTTGGCTTCGAGGATACTTCTTCGTAATTAATTTCTAGTTCTAAATCATTTTTTTTAATAGCTTTTTCTACCTGATTTATCTTAGATTCAACATTACTCAACTTATTGTTTAAAGATTTTATTTTCTTTTGCGCTTCGTAAGATTGTTGGGTGTTAACTTTAGGCGTATCCTTTACTACGGTTCGTTTTTCAACCTCCCGTAAACTCTCTACCTTACGTTGCTCCAAATAATAATCAATATCTCCTAGGTATTCGTTAATTTTATGATCTTTAAACTCATAAACCAGATTAGTTAAACCCTGTAAAAAATCACGATCATGTGATACTAAAATTAATGTCCCTTCAAAACGCTTTAAGGCATCTTTTAAAACATTTTTCGATTTGATGTCCAAGTGGTTTGTTGGCTCATCCATAATAAGTACATTAAATGGTTGCAACATTAATTTTGCTAAAGCCAATCGGTTGCGTTCTCCTCCAGAAAGTACACGCACATATTTTTCAGCCTCGTCGCCTCTAAATAAAAAGGAGCCTAAAATATCTCTCACTTTACTACGGTTGGTTTCATTCGCAGCATCAATCATGGTATCTAAAACGGTTTTATTGCCATCGAGATATTCTGCTTGGTTTTGTGCAAAATATCCAATTTGCACATTATGCCCTAACTTTAAATGCCCATTATATTTAATATCGCCAACAAATATTTTAGCTAAGGTAGATTTACCTTGTCCGTTTTGTCCAACAAAGGCTGTTTTACTATTCCGTTCAATAAGTAAATCGATATTTTTTAAAACCTCATTATCACCATAATTTTTGCATATATTTTCAGTTTCAACAACCACTTTACCCGGTGTAATAGAAACAGGAAAGTTAAGCGTCATTACACTATTATCGTCCTCATCAACTTCTATCCTATCAATTTTATCCAGCTTTTTTATAAGCGATTGTGCCATAGTTGCTTTTGATGCTTTAGCACGAAATTTCTCAATAAGTTTTTCGGTTTGTTCTATTTGCTTTTGCTGATTTTTTTGAGACGCCAGCTGTTGGGTTCTTAATTCCTCACGCAAAACTAAATACTTGGTATAGGGCTTTGGGTAATCATAAATACGTCCTAAAGAAATTTCAATAGTCCTATTAGTAACATTATCCAAAAACATCTTATCGTGCGATACAATAGCCACTGCACCAGAATAGCTTCTTAAAAAGTTCTCTAACCAAATAATAGATTCTATATCCAAGTGATTAGTAGGCTCATCTAAAAGTAAAATATCATTATTCTGTAATAATAATTTAGCCAACTCAATACGCATGCGCCAACCTCCCGAAAACGAGTCTGTAAGCTTATCAAAATCTTCACGTTTAAAACCTAAACCTTGAAGAATTTTTTCCGTTTCTCCTTGGTAATTATAACCGCCTTGAATTTCATACTGCTCCTGCAAGTCGTTAATATCAATCATTAATTGATTATAACCCTCACTCTCATAGTCTGTACGTTCGGCCAACTGTGTGTTAACCAATTCCATTTGTGCTTCTAAAGCTTTAATTTCTGTAAAGGCTTCGTAAGATTCTTCTAAAACCGTTCTACCTAAAATAAAATCAATATCCTGTTTTAAAAATCCAATTTTTAATTCTTTATCGGCAGCAATTTGACCTGTATCGGGTTCCATTTCTTTGGATAGAATTTTTAACATGGTAGATTTACCTGCACCATTCTTACCTATTAACCCAACCCTATCGCCATTACCAAGTTTAAAAGTAATATCTTCAAAAAGGTATTCCCCTTGAAATGAAATCGATAAATTGTGAATGTTCATCATAGAAATGTAACTTTAGTTACAATGCATAGTTATAAAAATAAGTATTTTTGCATTGTACAATGGCTTGCAAAAATACATTAATTTATAACGATTTTTATTTCAAAACATTGAATAAATTGGAACTTTTTATTAATTTGGATATCCCAATTTTACAGATAACTTAGTAAAACACAATTTTTAAATAAAAACCTATGTTTTTAAAAGGATCAAAACTATACAGCATGATTACAGGAGCCTGCCCAAAATGCCAGGAAGAATCCATGTATAAAAACAAAAACCCATATATACTTTCCGAAGCTTTAAGCATGCACGAAAGGTGTAGTAACTGCAACACAAAATACAAAATAGAGCCATCGTTTTTTTATGGTGCTATGTACGTTAGTTACAGTGTTGGTATCGCTTTTGCTACTGCAGCTTTTATTATAAGCTTTTACCTATTTAACGCTAATCTTGTTAACGTTTTTATTTCTATAACACTAACTTTAATAGCATTTATGCCAATAATTATGAGACTCTCAAGAAACATTTGGATTAATATTTTTATGAGTTACGATAAAAAACTATCCAAAAAACAAATTTAGAGCGTTAACTAAGGTTCGGGCTATTACTACGCGCTCCCTTCTAAAAAGTCAGGGAGCTAAAACTAACCGTTTTATCCATAACGCATTAATCTTTTTTACATTAAAACCATAAAAGAATCTACCAATAGATATTAATCCTTTTTTTATCTGACATTTACACTAGAATCGTGGTGAAAATTAAAGCTATAAAAAGGATTATCATCTAATTTCAGAAAGTATATTTTAACAAAATAATTATGGTTGAATGGAACAAAAGGACCTCAGAAATTCAGGTTAAAAGCGTTTTTTTAGTTAGCCAATATTATTCTAAAAGTTGATTAATATAAACGGTATGCCATCTATTTTCTTCCTTTAGACCAATCTAAATGGTAAGCCAAAGCTTTTTTAGCATACCTACGCTAATAGTAGCACAAATACCTTTACTTGGTAAAACGGTTTACATCAACCTCTTTATCAAGGGGCGTACCGAACTCAATAAAATTATAAAGTTGCTTAGCTACATAAGGCCCAATCATAACGCCACGAGAACCTAAACCGTTTAAAATAAATACATTTTCCACCTCAGAATGATGACCAATTAATGGTTTTCTGTCTTTTACAGCAGGCCTAACACCTGCATAATGATTTACAACTTCAAAAGGAGAAGTAATTACTTTTGCCAATTTTTCTAGAAGTTCCTCCTTGGCACCATTAGTAATCGTGTCATTTAAATTAGTCCAACTATACGTAGCACCGACGTAATATAAATGGTTGCCTAGTGGAATTAAAAACACTCCGGCTTTCAAAACATAATCTATATTTAATTCTGGCGCTAAAATAATAAGTAACTCACCTTTAACAGGTGTTAATGGCAAATTAGAGAAATAAGGATTTTTTATTAATCCAAAACCTTCGGCAAAAACAACCTGTTTGGCATTGATATTTTCATAAACAACGCCTTCACTTTTCACCTTTAATTTACTATAATTAAAATCACCTTCTCTTAATAACCTCGAATTTAATAAATCTTTTTTATAAGCTTTTAAAAGTGTATTCGTATCGACCCTTCCTGTTGTTAACACCTTACCGAAACCAAATGGCGCATTAACAAAAGGGTTTGAATTTTTAATAATTGTATTGTGTAGATATTTCGATAGAACAGGCTTATCAGAAGCTGCAAACCAATTATTTTGCTCTTCCAAGGATGAGAATTTCCTGTATACAGGTATTTTATAGTCTAACTTAACACCCAATCTTTTTTCAATCCTAGAATAATGCGGTAAAGCAATTTCCAACATTTCGGTTGTTTTCCAGACTGCTGTAAATCTTTTTAATACGACTGGGTTATACAGGCCGCCAGCAACCGTTGACGATTGTTGCGATTTATTGTCAAAAACAATAAAAGACTTTCCATTTATTACTAATTGCTCACAAAAACTTATACCTGCAATACCAATGCCTACTAAAATATAATCTACCTCCATAACTAACAACAAATATAAGTAGAAAGAAGATTTATGCTTACTTTAAAAAAAAGATTTTTTAGTTTGCCTTTTGGTTAACGGAAGGTATACTAGCTCGAAAATAGAATTTAAATAAAATAATTTTATTCATTCTATATTTAATTTTATATCTCATACACCAAAGCGTATTTAGGATAATTTTTACTTTAACAGCACATATTAGCCAACCAAAGTATCACTAATAATTACATCTGATGATACAATCACTAAAACCAACAAAGGCACCTAAGCATCTAATTAATAACTCTGTAATTTAGAAGACTATTTACAAAAGAAAAGCTCACTGGTATAGTGAGCTTTTCTTTTTATAAATATCAGAACAATCATTAATAAGTCCACATATCTAATTCAAAATCTCTGATTTTGTCTTTTATTCTTTCAGACTCCAATAATTGCATTAAGGCATTCTCAGAAACATATTCCGTTATCTTCCTGTCACCTTGCACGTTCTCCTCCCTAAAAATATAACCTTGAAAACGTCTAGCATTTAAAACGTGATCAAAAGAGAAAGGCATTGAACTATTTTTATTGTTAAAAGATTTTGCCTCATGTAAAACCTCTCTGGCATCTGGAAAAAATATCCAAAACAAAGGTACTAAATCTGGTTGCGCATCATCAATAAAGTTAACATCGGGTGCAACTGGAGCAATACCTAATAATCTATACTTCATTTCAGCCTGGCGCTTATCAAAGTACCAAAGCCCTTTAATATGATATTGTTTTATATCTGCCGCAGTAATATCTCTACTATTAATATATTCTGCAGATAATGCTTCACCAGCATTTAATTGTTCGATACCCAATTCTGTTGTATCAACCAATTTTAATGCCGACTGAATATCCTTCAAAGTACGTTTCGAAGTAAAATAAGAATCGTCGTATAAATTTTTTATTTTTCCATTCTTAATATTTTTCATCAACACATCGTATAACGATCTTCTGTTACCACCAATATTGTTAGTATCAATAGGATAGTACAGCGGAAAATTTGCACGTTCATCTAATACAATTTTTTCCCAAGTCATTTTAGAAAACAAGATATCTCTATCATCCACATACCCGTATGGTAAAGGCTTGTCATTATCAACGGCTTTTTGCGCCTCAGTTCTTGTTCCTATTTCATCAGGATCTTTTGCATTTAACACATTAGCCTGAGCAAACATGTTTGATACAGCAAATACAGTTAAAACGGTTAATAAAAAAGGTTTTACGTTCATCTTAAATATTTATTTACATTCTAATTACTAGTAGTAACATATGCTATGCTTCAACTCTAATAATTTTATTTAAATTAATTTGTTAACTCCACAAATACAGGAGAAACTTTTTTGAGTCTCACACTAACTCCAGTAGCTTTAGCCTCAATATCAAATATTTGAACACCCGATCCTCTTTTTGCTTTACGCAAAGCACCTTTTGCCCTACTATCTAACTTATTACCACTAACATTTATTGTGGGCTGGCCAGGAACTTTAAATTTAAATCCAGTTACACGAAGTGGTAACTCAAAATCAAAATCATCAAACTTTGCACCAACAGTTGAGATTCCTAAACTATTACGTTGCATTTTTAAAGCGCCATCTTCACCTCTAATGGTTCCCGTTGGTTTTGGCAAATCTTTAATTCTAAAAGTAGCCTTGTCTCCAACAGTTCCTCCGCCATCCGGTAATGATGCACTTACGTTAATAGTAACTTCTCTACCTTGTACTCTAGTAGCATCCATAACATACTTACTACCGGAAACTCTAGATAATCCTTGAGCACGTGCTTTAACTTTATTATCCGGCACACCTGCAAACGATATTGTCATAGGGTTTTTAACACCTCTATAAACTACATTCATTTTATCTGCAGATATAGTTGCAGAGTTAGGTTTCGCAACAGTAGCGAAAGATGATTTCACAGGAACTTCAATTTCCTCACCATCTTGCGCAAAGATAAGGTTACCCTCAATCTTATGTTCGCCAACACCACCAGCTCTTATCAACAACTTAACTTTACCATCTTCGATTGAATATTGATCCTCAGAAAGCTTTCTTCCATCTAGGGTTAATTCAACTCTTGAAGGCTTTGTTGACGCATCTTTACGACCTAATACTATTTGTCCATCAAACTTCTCGCCATTAAAGTATGCCGATTTTGAAGTCTCCATTAAAGTTGTATAATTTGTCATTGAAACCTCACTTGAAAGCGTACCGGCAAGCATGTTCGACAAAATTTCAGATTCTGTAGTTTTAATGTCCGCTTGTAACTGTGTCATTTTTGTTAAGGAGGCAACCAAAGGGAAACCTTTGTAATGATATTCTAACCAATCTACTTTAATACCATCTCTATTTTCAACCTTGTTAGTTTGAAACTTACCATTAACTTCCTTTATAACAGATTCCATTCCTTTTTGGTCTCCAAGTATAGTGGCAACACCTTCTCTAAAAGTTGTCATTTGAGCCAAAAACTCTTCACCATCCTTATCTAGCTTATCTCCTTTGAAGAAATGCTCGTCAAGATAGTCGCCCTTATCCATTATTTCATAATCGGTAGCGTCATCAAGTTTAGCCGTCATTTTACCTTTTAGCTCCTCTAAATAAGCATCGAAATCGTGTGCTAACTTGTCTATCTCATCAGCCTTAGCCTTTAAAGGCTGATACTTTTCAGGCTGATCCTCAGCCTTTATTTCTAAACTTGAAACAAAACTACTATTTCTAGCTTCGGTTGCTGCGTTAGATTCTAAAAGCTTTTCATTCATTAATCCGAAGGCCGATAGAACTTCTTTTGACATATTTAAAGCTAGCATAGCTATAAATATTAAATACATCAAATTAATCATTTTTTGTCTTGGTGATAAATTTCCTCCTGCCATATATAATTAAGTTTTTTGAATTTTAATTAATACTAATTTCAACATATTATTAATTAACTTAATTATTTATTCATTGCAGATAACATTCCACCATAAACACCATTTAAAGATGATAAGTTAGACGCTAAAGATTGCATTTGTTCCTTCAATTTTGCTGCGTTTTCAACAGACTCCTGATTAATCGTTTGATGTCTTGTTGCGCCTTCTAATTGTACTTTATACAAACTGTTTAACGACTCCATCTGCGAAGCTGCAATAGACAATTCCTCTCCGTATTTCTTAGATGCTTCAACAGAATTAACGGTAGAAGACATATTTCTGGCAGCCCCCTCAAAACCTCTAATACTTTCACCTAAACTTGAAATTAACTCACCGTCAATTTTAGCTTCCTTTAATAAATTATCTAATTTCTGAGATAAAAGACCTTGAGTCTCCTCTTTTTGAGCCTCTTTAACCTCTTTAGCCTTAGCCTCTCCTCCTGCTAATTCTGGGTATACAAGAGCCCAATCTAATCCATCATCAATAGGTTCAAAAGCTGAAAGCGCAAAAATAACTGCCTCAGTAACCAAACCTATTGTAAGTAATAAGTTACCATCAAATATTCCAAATTCGATGTGTGTAATTTTAAACAATGCTCCAAGGATTACAACTGCTGCACCTAACCCGTAGGCCATGTTCATTAATCTTTTTCCTGCTTTTGACTTTGACATAATTTTGTGGTTTTTAGTTTTGAGTAACTACTAATAAGAATTACTCAATGAGTTTAATTAATTATTTGACTATAAATTTTAATTATTTAGTTGCTAGTACCTGCTGTTCCCATATAATCTTGAACAGTTCTAAAACCTATGTAACTCCTTGCAGAATCTGCATATTCAAAATCCCTAGAACTCACCTGTAAGAAATAAGCTACATCCTTCCATGAACCACCTCTTACAGTTTTCCTTTTGTTATTAGCATCATTAACACTTGGATTAATACTAGAAGAATATTCATAGGAAGATGGATCATAAGATGCATTTACCCATTCTGAAACATTACCAGCCATATTATATAAATTATAATCATTTGGCTCGTAAGATTTAGCCTCAACAGTATATAAAGCCTGATCTGCAGCATAATCACCCCTTACAGGCTTAAAATTAGCCATAAAACAACCTCTATCACTTTTAGTATAAGGACCTCCCCAAGGATACGTAGCAGCTTGCAAACCACCTCTAGCAGCATATTCCCACTCTGCTTCAGAAGGCAATCTAAAAGTATTTACTACAGCAGCACCTTTTTTAGATTTTTGGTAACTATTTTTCCAAAGTGTTCTCCATTCACAAAAAGCCTTAGCTTGCTTCCAAGTTACTCCTACTACAGGATAATCGCTGTACGCGTCATGCCAAAAGTAATCGTTATGCATTGGTTCGTTGTACGAGTAAGCAAAATCTCTTATCCAAACAGTTGTGTCCGGATAAATTTCCAACTCCTCTTTGATGATAACATCTTTACGCTTAATACCTCTATTTCTTGCAGCCTCTTGAATATCCATATAGCTGTACTGAAATTTAAATTTAGTTACATCCCAAGTACGCTGTCCGTTGTAAGATTCTTCTAAAGGCAAATACATGGAATCCATAACCTCAGCATAGTATTCATCCAAATATTCTGATGTATCAAGAATCAAATCCACATCTTTATTAATTTTTCGACCCTCGAAACCCGTTGGCCCTAAACCTGTATAATTATCATACATGTATTTTTCATAAACAGACATGTTTTCTGGTACTGCATCACTAAAAGCAAACTCACCAATAGTCCCTTCATCGTCTTGTGTTAAGCCAACATCGTCTGCTAATTTAGCCAATTCCATTCGTACAATAGAATCTCTAACCCAATTAACAAATTGACGGTACTCACTGTTGGTTATTTCAGTAGCATCCATATAAATGGCTCTAACGGTAACTGTTTTTGAAGGCGCATCGTTAACGCCTGCTAAGTCATCATCTGCTTTACCCATTATAAAAGCACCTCCAGGTATTAACTCCATACCATAAGGTTTTTCTGGATACCATTTTTTCCCTTTAACACCAACTAATTCGCCTCTATCCTTTGAGCCGCAATTTACAACTGCAACAAATATTGTTAATAACACTAATATTTTCTTAATATCCATAAAAAATCCGAGGTTAATTTTTTTTAGCTTCTTTTTTGAGAGCATAAACATATTTATATATTTTAAATAAAACAACTTTTATTACAAAAAAATTACGCTTCATCGTAGAAAATAATCATTTAATCGATGAAATATGCATTTCGACTGTAATCCTAATACTAAACACTGTTTTTCTGCAATGCTTTATACCAACGATCGGGTAAAATGTTGTTGCATGCGTCTATATAATCTTGATGCATGCAGGGTAATAACGTATCTCTTTTTAATTTATTATTTACTTTTGATAAAAAAGGTATTTCAATCCACCAACGACCAGTTTTATTACTCTTATAAAACATTAATTCTTCACCATTAACTAGCGTAATGTACTTTTGGTAATTATTATCAACTAAAAAATCATCATCCTTAACTCTATAATTAACCCCTTCAATAAAATACCACATAGTTTGAGCGACTAGCATAGCAGTTAAATCATCGTTATTTGATGGTTTATACTCGTAAATACCAAATGACGACACTTTATTACTAATACCGGCATAACGGGCGATAGCACAAATTTCTTTACCACTTAAACCGTTAGGTGAATATTTTTGTTTTAAACTCACTTCTGATCCTTTTATCGAGTTTAGATCAATAGTTACGATATCAGCATCTCTCATAACTGGCTCAACAAGCGTAATATCGTTAGAAACGGCTCCCAACCTATATGACTCAAAATACAAACTATCCATCAAATCTATTTCGGCTTGAGAGTTGAAATAAGTTTGATAGCCTACATTCGCATAATTAAACAAATTGTAGGGTTCTTCCAAAATAATTTTGCCTATAAAACTATTACTTTTCATAGGTTTTGATGAGTCGCCCAAATTAAACTGTGAATCAACATTTACAATATTAACCATTGGTTTTAAAGCATCGTAGGCCCTGTAATTAGCATAGGTGAGATCTTGCGACCCCCCAAGTGTAATTGGGATAATTTTTTTATTCAACAAAAAACTAATAACCCCTTTAAGTGCAAAATAAGTATCCTTTACACTTTCACCGGCTTTAATATCTCCTAGATCGATTACTGACATATTCCAGCTTCCAGGAAAAAGCTTGTAAAATGATTTACGAATCTCATTAAGTTTAAATTCTTCGCCAACATAATCAATAGCGTTTCTATTTTCTAGAACACCAATAATAGCAATATCTACACCTTCTAAATTAGGTATTCCGCTTTCATTCGAATGAATTTTAATTTTTCGGCCTAGCGCATAATCAGGTAGCACATTGTTAAGAGCTATAACCGAATTTGGTACCGGTGATAAAAAACTAAAAATCATTATTTTGTTATTTCTTTTTTATTGGCGCTTTCTTCTTGGCTACTGCTTTTTTCTTAGCTGGCGCCTTCTTTTTTGTAGTCGTCTTTTTCTTTGCTAGTTTTTTCTTTGGCGCATTAGCTTCTATAATAGCTTTTGCCTCATCTAAAGTCATCTCAGAGACATCTACTGTTTTAGCTAACTCAATTTTAACTTTGCCTTTTAAAACATTATGCCTTCCCCAGCGTGCTTTTTCAATACGAATACCCTCTTCTTCCCAATTATGAATAACCTTATCAATTTCCTTTTGAATTTTAACTTCAATTAGCTCTACAATTTCATCATCTGTTAAATTATCCCAATCGTACTTTTTGCTAACATTAATAAACATATCGTTCCACTTAATAAATGGCCCAAAACGCCCTTTACCCTTTTGCACTGGTAAGTCTTTGTATATGTATATTGGCGCATCTGCTTTTTGCTTTTCTTTAATTAATACAATAGCATCTTCCAACTCAACACTTAAGGGGTCTGTACCCCTACCCAGAGAAACAAAAGCATCTCCAAACTTTACGTAGGGCCCGTAACGCCCGTTATTAACGACAACTTCTTCACCTTCAAAATTACCAAGATTTTTAGGAAGCTGAAATAAATCTAAAGCTTCGCTAAAAGTAATATTATTAAGTTGTTGATCTGGACTCAAACTAGCGTATTGGGGCGGCTCTTCATCATCCATAGTTCCAATTTGCGCCATAGCACCAAATTTACCTAAACGAACACTTACACGTTTTCCTGTTTTTGGATCTTCGCCCAAGATGCGCTCTCCAGATTCCCTATCTGCATTTTCCTTCACATCTTCAACTACAGGATGAAAACTTTTGTAAAACGATTTCATCATTTCAGTCCAATCTTCTTTCCCTTCGGCAATTTCATCAAAATCTGCCTCAACTTTTGCTGTAAAATTGTAATCCAAAATCTGATCAAAATGATTCACTAAAAAATCAGTTACAATCATTCCTATGTCTGTAGGCACTAGTTTACCTTTATCAGACCCCACTTTCTCTGTTAAGGTCACATCTTTTATACTGCCAAGCTGTAAAGTCAATTGAGAATACGCTCGATCTAGACCATCTACAGTGCCTTTTTCAACATAATTCCTATTTTGAATGGTAGATATTGTTGGTGCATATGTAGATGGACGACCAATACCCAATTCTTCTAACTTCTTAACTAACGAAGCTTCTGTATAACGAGCAGGTGGCCTTGTATATCGTTCTGTAGCTGTTATATAGTTATTAAGCAATATTTCATTAGTTTTCATGGCAGGAAGTATACCATCTTGCTCTACATCTTCGTCATCAGTACCCTCTAAATACACCTTCAAAAATCCATCAAACGTTATAACTTCTCCGTTTGCTGTAAAGGTTTCTTTGTGTGTTGTCGCGTTTATTTTGACATTAGTTCGTTCCAATTCTGCCTCGCTCATTTGCGATGCAATGGATCGTTTCCAAATTAAATCATACAACCGCGCTTGATCCCTATCAATATCAACAGAATGGGTAGCAAAATTAGTTGGTCGAATAGCCTCATGCGCTTCCTGAGCGCCTTTAGCTTTACCTTTATAATTACGTTGTTTACTATATTTATCGCCGTAAGCGTTTTTAATTTCTGCTTCTGCGCCTTTTTTAGCCTCGTCAGATAAATTAACACTATCGGTCCTCATGTAAGTAATTAAACCTGCTTCATAGAGACGCTGCGCCATAGTCATGGTTTTACTTACTGAAAAATATAACTTACGAGATGCCTCTTGCTGTAGCGTAGATGTTGTAAATGGAGCTGCTGGCGATTTCTTTGCTGGTTTTTTAGTCAAATCTGCAACCTTAAAATCGGCCTTTGCATTTTTTTCTAAAAATTCCTCTGCCGCTTCTTTAGTAGAAAAATTCTTAGGTAATTTCGCTTTAAAAGTCTGGCCATCTTCATTAGAGAACTCGGCATCTATTCTATAAGATCCTGTTGGCGCAAAACCCTGAATATCCCTTTCTTTTTCTACAATTAACCTTACAGACACCGATTGTACTCGACCAGCAGACAAACCTCCTTTGACCTTCCTCCAAAGTACCGGAGACAGCTCATAACCCACAATTCTATCTAAAACTCGGCGCGCTTGTTGCGCATCCACCAAATCATAATCAATACTTCGTGGATTTTCAATTGCTTTTAAAATGGCACTTTTAGTAATTTCGTGAAAAACAATACGTTTAGTTTTATCTTTATCTAGCTTTAACGACTCTGCCAAATGCCAAGCAATAGCTTCACCCTCTCGATCCTCATCACTAGCTAACCATACAGTATCAGCTTTCTTTGCTAAACCTGTTAGCTTTTTTACAAGCGCTTTTTTATCTTGCGAAACTTCATATTTTGGTTTAAAATCACCTTCAACATCAACCCCCAATTCCTTGGATGGGAGATCGGCGATATGCCCAAAACTAGACTCAACTTTAAAATCTTTACCTAAAAATTTCTCAATGGTTTTTGCCTTCGCAGGGGACTCCACAATCACTAAATTCTTCGCCATATTTGTTTATTTCAGTCTACAAATGTATATCAAAAAAAGTTTACCTGCAGAATTTGATTGTATTTTAGTAATTATTTTTAGGTTTATTAACATTAAAAACAGAGTAAAAGTTAAAAAATAAAGCCATAAGTTGCCGCACCATAAACATGAGATTTGGAGAACAAAGACTCGGCTGTATTGTAGTAAAAACCTAATTTTACTATATTTTTTTTCTTTCTTAAAACAGCTCCTGCTCCAAATTTTAAAACATGTCTTAAAGCTACTGCTGTAAACACATCATTATTATTAAAAGGATTCCCTTGTATTAAGGCGTTTAAGGCTACATACTTGTAGCCTCCTGAAATAAAACCAAAAAACTCTTTAGTTTGTTTAGTATCCAACAAATGTAATCGCGATGAATTTTGAAAATCAGAAAATTTTCCAAAAAAGCAATAAACCTCATTAGCAAAAAAAGTATCTTTACTACCAATGCTTGCACTTACCAGATTTTGAATATTACTCCATTTATTAATTTCAAAATTACTAACTTGAACCACCTGAAAATTAAGCAACCAATTAAAATTAATTTCATCGGCCCAAGACGGGCGACTTTCAATATTTAACAATTCGTGAAATTTAATTTGCAACCTACCGGCTAACGATTGTTCACCTGTTATACCAGATTCAACAGCAAAAAATAAAGCAGATTGTCTTTTCACTATTCCAATTTCCGCTTTTCCTGAGAACCACCCTGCGTAAGGTCTATCAAAATCATCATTATCAAAAGATGTTAAATTCTCTGGACTGTAAGTTTCATTTGCTATCGTTATGTTAAATTGGAGCTTATTGTTTTCTGTTCTTAAAAACGATAAACTTTCCTTTAAAACCTTCCGGTAACTAAGATGTAAACCACTAGTATAATAACGATCTGTAAAAACAATTTTATCGTTAGCCACAAATAGTTCTATTTGTTGATTTTGAGACAATACCAAATGACTTACAAACACTATAATAAGCGTAACATAGTTTACAGATAAACCGCCAAGCAAATTAAAATGAAATAATAACCTCATAGTACAAACTAATAAAAAATGCTAATAAGTATATTTTGGTCGTATTATTTGCAACAACTATCAAAAACCACTGTTTAAATAAAATTGGTTATTCCTTAGGCAAGGTTCCTATCTCATTAATTATACTTTGCTCATTAAATCCAATTACTGTTTTATAAACCAAATATATTGGATGATAGACAAACGAAGAGGTAAACAATAAACCAACACCACACAATAAATAACCAACTACATTAGCCAGCAAGGAAGATACAATTATTAAACCAAAAATAATTAGCCATTTCTCATGTCCTAATTTAAAACTTACTTTTAGTATTTCGCCAACGGAAAAATCGGGATTAAAAGAAAATATCATAACAAAAAGAGACAACGGCACAAAAGTATATATAAGAGGAATATAACATAATAACACAGAAGGAATAGCTATACCAGCGGAAGCTAGTACTAGTAAAAATAATTTTCCTAAATGTTCCTTTTTAACAAAAAAAAAGAAATCTGCCATAACTACAGTTTTATTACCATCTAACAACCAAATAACCCTGTAAAAGCTTGCTTTTACAGCAATAGCAACAGTCCCTAATACAAACGCACCAAGAATAACAGAAAACACATATACCACAGACATACTAGAGAAAAAAGCTTCTACTGCGCTAGTATCGCCAAACGCAGATTCCTGCTGGGCCATTACCAAGCCAATAAAAGGAATGTAAAAAATAATTATTAATGGCAACATAATTAAAATGGTAAAAAGCAACATTAAAAAACCTTGTAACCATGTTTTTTTAAACAGCTCGATAGATTGACTTAAAATAGTACCAAAATCTAGCGTGTTAGCACTTTCAATTTTTTGAAATAAAGCCTGAATATTCTTCATTTTGCAAGTAATTTATATTGTTTAAACCGTTATTTTTTTCTCTGTATTATTTACAATGATACATAAATAATACCGTTAAAAAACAGGTAATATAGTAAAACTGAATTGCCAAAAATGAAAAAGACAACCTTTGCTAGATTTTATGTTCATCTAGAAAATATATACTATTCTGAGTTTATTTTAAGTCTTATAATTTATAGGTACTAACTTTTCTTTGCAAAAAAGATTGTTAAAATATTTTTAGAGCAACAAAAATCTAAACTTAACATAGCATACTAGTTTGTTATTTTTCACGCTAAAAAAACTGCCACTTTGTCACAAAACATAAATTAATTGTATATTTGCAATATTAAATTATAGATGCAACATCAGCATAACATGGAAAAAACAATAAACGAAACCAAGCAAGGCGAACTTTTAGTGGTTAAAGAAAAAACAGGTAACAAACGAAAACTTTTTATTGAGAGTTACGGCTGCGCCATGAATTTTAGCGATAGTGAGATTGTTGCATCTATTATGTCTGATCAAGGTTATAACACAACTCAAAACCTAGAAGAGGCAGATCTTGTTTTAGTGAACACTTGCTCTATTCGCGATAAAGCAGAGCAAACCGTTCGTAAACGCCTTCAAAAATATAACGCCGTAAAACGAGACCACAACCCGAAAATGAAAGTTGGTGTTTTAGGCTGTATGGCAGAACGATTAAAAACGAAATTTTTAGAAGAAGAAAAAATTGTAGACTTAGTAGTTGGACCCGATGCTTATAAAGACTTGCCAAACCTTTTAGCCGAAGTAGAAGAAGGGAAAGACGCTATTAACGTAATCCTATCAAAAGATGAAACCTACGGCGACATTTCACCGGTACGACTAAACACCAATGGTGTAAGCGCATTTGTTTCCATTACACGGGGCTGTGATAACATGTGCACATTCTGCGTTGTTCCCTTTACACGTGGCCGCGAGCGCAGCAGAGCACCTCAAAGTATTATTGAAGAAGTTAATAATTTATGGCAACAAGGCTATAAAGATATTACTTTGTTAGGGCAAAACGTAGACAGCTACCTATGGTATGGTGGCGGACTCAAAAAAGATTTTGAAAAAGCTACAGATATGCAAAAGGCAACCTCGGTAAACTTTTCTAAACTATTAGAAATTTGCGCTAAGGAGCAACCAAAAATGAGGATTCGATTCTCTACATCCAACCCACAAGATTTAACCATGGACGTTATAAAAACCATGGCAAACTATAAAAACATTTGCAACCACATCCATTTACCAGTACAAAGTGGTAGCAACCGTATTCTTAAAGCAATGAATCGCTTACACACCCGTGAAGAATACTTTGAACTTATTGATAACATACGAGAAATTATACCTAATTGCACTATAAGTCAAGACATGATTGTAGGATTCCCTACAGAAACCGAACAAGATTTCCAAGACACTGTTTCCCTTATGAAGTATGTGAAATATAATTTTGGATATATGTACAAATACTCGGAGCGACCAGGCACCCTAGCAGGAAGACATATGCAAGATGATGTTCCTGAAGCTACAAAAAAACGCAGATTACAGGATATCGTAGACTTACAACGTTTACATAGTGAAATACGTACTAAATCTTGGCTAGGCAAAACAGTAGAAGTGTTAATTGAAAAACAATCTAAAAAATCTGATAAAGAATGGTCGGGACGTACAGCAGAAAGTATTGTTTGTGTGTTTCCTAAAGGGCAATACAAAATAGGTGATTTTGTTAATGTAAAAGTTACAGATTGTACAAGCGCAACTTTAAAAGGAGAAGCAATAACTTTAAGCGACAATAATTAATAAAAACACAGAAGAGAAAATAGAAGCCTGTAAACTCTAAAAATTAACGGTTTTACACCTTACTAATGAGTCTCTAATATCACAAGAATATGGAATCAATTCAAGCTATAAAACAACGTTTTGGTATTATTGGCAACTCACCTGCTCTAAATCGCGCTATTGAAAAATCTATTCAAGTTTCACCCACAGATATTTCCGTTTTAGTAACTGGAGAAAGTGGAGTTGGTAAAGAAAGTATACCTAAAATAATTCATCAATTATCGCACAGAAAACACAACAAATATATTGCGGTTAACTGTGGAGCTATACCAGAAGGCACTATTGATAGCGAATTATTTGGACACGAAAAAGGCGCTTTTACCGGTGCCTCACAAACACGAGAAGGTTATTTTGAAGTTGCAGATGGTGGTACTATTTTTTTAGATGAAGTAGGCGAACTCCCTTTAACAACCCAAGTACGCCTATTACGCGTGCTAGAAAATGGCGAATTCTTAAAAGTAGGATCTAGTAAAGTACAAAAAACAGACGTACGCATTGTAGCAGCAACAAACGTTAATATGTTTGAAGCTATTGAAAAAGAAAAATTTAGAGAAGACCTTTATTACAGATTAAGCACGGTTGACATTAACCTACCACCCTTAAGAGAACGCCAAGAAGATATACATATATTATTCCGGAAATTTGCCAGCGATTTTGCCTTAAAATACAAAATGCCCACTGTAAAACTGACTGACAATGCCATACAGCTATTACTTAAGCATCGCTGGGGTGGAAACATTCGTCAATTAAGAAATATTGCCGAGCAACTTTCTGTACTAGAACAAAATAGAACAATCACAATAGAGGTTTTAAAAAGTTATTTACCTGCAACTTCTGGCACAAACTTACCCGCAGTTATTAAACCCTCAAAATCTGAGAGTGATTTTAGTAGCGAACGTGAGATACTTTATAAAGTATTGTTTGATATGAAAGCAGACCTTAACGACCTAAAAAAACTAACAATGGAACTCATGAAGAATGGGAATATTGAGGATGTTGAAAAAAAGAACGAAAGTTTAATTCAGAAAATTTACGGTGATACCGATAATGATGAAAACATTAATTATGAAGACGCATTACAAGATAGAGAAGTTTTAGCTATTGAAGAGCATAAAACAAACACTACCGAAAACAACCAGGACCAAGTCCAAGACAAATATTACTTTGCCGAAGAAATTGAGGAAGAAGAAACACTATCTCTGCATGACAAAGAATTAGAATTAATTAAAAAATCGCTTGAACGCCATAGCGGAAAACGCAAGCTAGCAGCGGCAGAGTTAGGAATTAGCGAGCGCACGCTGTACAGAAAAATAAAACAATATAACCTTTAGGTAAACTATAATTAATATAACTAAAAAAGCAATTATTAAAAGACCATATACCTAACACGCCAAAAGCGCTTATTAAACACCAAATTAACAAATGAAATATCTTTATTTTAGCATAATACTTTTACTAACAATAGCATTTTCAGGCTGCGGCGCATATTCCTTTACAGGCGCATCAATCCCAGCAGGAACAGAAACGTATCAAGTAAATTACTTTGAAAACACAGCGCTGTTAATTGAGCCTGGTTTAGAACGTGATTTTAAAATAGCGTTAGAGGATTTAATACAAAACCAGACCAACTTAACGTTGGTACCCTCCAAAGGCGATTTAATTTATGAAGGTGAAATAACAGAATATCGCATATCCCCTACAACAGCTACTTCAGACAACAGAGCGGCACAAAATAGGCTTACCATGAACGTTAAACTACGTTTTTACAATAAAAAAAAGGAAGAAGATGACCTAGAACAAAATTTTTCTTTTTTCTTTGATTTTCCAGCAACAGGAGTGTTAACAGGTTCGTTAAAAACTACAGCACACGAAGAAATTTTTGAACGTATAACTCAAGATATATTTAATGCAACTCTGGCTAAATGGTAAACCAGATATTCTATCATTGTAGTTTTTGGTCTCAAAACAATATAGAAGAAATATAAGTTTAACTATAATAAAAACATAACCATTAATAAAGACTCATGTATCAAGGAGATTTTACAACCATTTTACAAAACCCTGAAGCTCTCTCTTCTGAACAAACGGAAGCCGTAAAATCTATTATTAAACAATTCCCTTATTTTCAGTCAGCACGCGCTATTTTTCTGAAAGGTTTAAAAAACCAAAATAGTATTGCTTATAACCATGAACTTAAAGTTACAGCAGCTTACACCACAGATAGAAGTATTTTATTCAACCTTATTACTTCCGAAGCTTTTATTCAAAACAATATTTCAAAAACAATAAAACAAAACACAATAAATCAACAATATACAACTGTTAAAATAGAAACTATTATTAACCCAAACAAAACTACAGACGAGCTACTTACCCAGCAAATCAAAGAGACAGATGGCGTTTTAGATCCTACTTTATTTGAACCCAAAGAGCCACGCCCTGAAAAAACTAAACCTTTAATTTCAAAAAAAAACGAAACCAAAGAAAACATAAATGAACATATAACCACACAAAAACCTACAGCTGAAAATATTTTATCTATTGGCGAACCCTTTGAATTTGATAAGAAAGAAACCCATTCTTTTAACGAGTGGCTTAAATTATCACATTTAAAACCAATTGAAAGAGCAGACAATACGCAAGAAGAAATTCCAGCAATTAATAAAACAATAGAAACCATAAAGAAAAAAAAGAAATTCGAACTTATAGACAAATTCATATCCACAAACCCTAAAATAAAACCAAACAAAACGAGTCCACCTAAGGTAAATTTAGCGCAAGCTCAAATGATACAACCAGAGTCTTTAATGACAGAGACTTTGGCGCGTATTTATGTGGAACAAAAAAACTATAAGAAAGCAATTCAATCTTATAAAATTTTAAGTTTGAAATATCCAGAAAAAAGTAGTTTCTTTGCAATCCAAATTAAAGCTGTTGAACTTTTAAAAGAACAAAATAATTAAAATATAATGGGTACGTTTACAATATTTCTAGTCCTAATAGTAGTAGTTGCATTTTTATTAATTGTAGTAATCATGGTTCAAAACCCAAAAGGTGGCGGATTATCAACATCTTTTGGTGGTGGCGGTACACAACAATTAGGAGGTGTAAAAAAGACAACCGACTTTTTAGATAAAAGTACATGGTATTTAGCAACCCTATTACTCGTATTAATATTAATATCAAATATTGCAATTGATAAAGGGTCTAGTGCCGCTGAATCAAAAGCCTTAGACACAGACACACAGTCCACACAACCATTACCTACAGCTCCTTTACCAGCTTCTGATAATGCAACTAAACCATTAGGTGAGACAAAATAGTATTTTATAAAATAAACAAAAAATGCCAACTTTAATAGTTGGCATTTTTTGTTTCTGCAAGTTTGTCAGGTATTTTTAAATGGCACATTTTTAGTAACCCAAGAAAGAACACATTAAATTAAAAAATAAAAATATACAACAATGGCATTAAACATTAAACCATTAGCAGATAGAGTTCTTATTGAGCCTGCTGCCGCTGAAACTAAAACGGCATCAGGAATTATTATTCCTGATAACGCAAAAGAAAAACCACAAAAAGGAACTGTAGTTGCGGCTGGAAAAGGAACTAAAGATGAGCCAATCACTGTAAAGGTTGGAGACACCGTTTTATATGGTAAATACGCTGGAACAGAATTAAAACTTGAAGGCACAGATTATTTAATTATGCGCGAAAGTGATATTCTAGCTATTATTTAAAAAGCTACTTGCTAAATTTTTAGCTCAAACAAAAATTAAACTAATAACATTTAGCTAGTGATAAATTATCATAGGCTAAAAGTAAAAACAATCTAAAATGGCAAAAAATATAAAATTTGATATTGAAGCACGTGATGGACTAAAACGTGGCGTAGATGCATTAGCCAATGCTGTTAAAGTAACCTTAGGACCTAAGGGGCGTAATGTTATAATCAGCAAATCATTTGGTGCACCACAAGTTACTAAAGATGGGGTAACTGTTGCCAAAGAAATTGAATTGGCAGATGAGCACGAAAACATGGGTGCTCAAATGGTAAAAGAAGTAGCTTCTAAAACAAATGATTTAGCAGGTGATGGTACAACTACTGCAACTGTATTAGCGCAAGCGATTGTTAAAGAAGGTTTAAAAAACGTAGCTTCGGGTGCTAACCCTATGGATTTAAAGCGCGGTATCGACAAAGCCGTTGAAGCTATTGTTAAAGATCTAGAAAAACAAACTCAAAAGGTTGGTAATTCTTCTGAAAAAATAAAACAAGTTGCTTCTATTTCAGCTAATAACGACGATACTATTGGCGATTTAATTGCTAAAGCCTTTGGCAAAGTAGGAAAAGAAGGTGTTATTACCGTTGAAGAAGCAAAGGGCATGGAGACTTATGTTGATGTTGTTGAAGGTATGCAGTTTGATAGAGGTTACTTATCACCTTACTTTGTTACCGATGCTGATAAAATGATTGCTGATTTAGAAAACCCTTACATCTTATTATTCGACAAAAAGATTTCTAACTTACAAGAAATTCTTCCAATATTAGAACCTGTTGCTCAATCTGGACGTCCTTTATTAATTATTGCTGAAGATGTTGACGGACAAGCTTTAGCTACTTTAGTGGTAAATAAATTGAGAGGTGGATTAAAAATTGCTGCTGTTAAAGCGCCTGGATTTGGAGACAGACGTAAAGCGATGCTTGAAGATATTGCTATTTTAACTGGCGGTACTGTTATTTCTGAAGAACGTGGATTTACCTTGGAAAATGCAGACTTAACCATGTTAGGATCTGCTGAAACTGTAACTGTAGATAAAGACAATACAACTATTGTTAATGGCGCAGGAAATGCAACAGACATAAAAGCAAGAGTTAACCAAATAAAATCTCAAATTGAAACAACAACTTCAGATTACGATAAGGAAAAGTTACAAGAACGTTTAGCTAAATTGGCTGGTGGTGTTGCTGTACTTTATGTTGGTGCTGCAAGTGAAATAGAAATGAAAGAGAAAAAGGATCGTGTGGACGATGCCCTACATGCTACACGTGCCGCTGTTGAAGAAGGTATTGTTGCAGGTGGAGGTGTTGCTCTGGTTAGAGCAAAATCTGTTTTATCAAAAATAACAACCGATAATTTAGACGAGACTACAGGTGTACAAATTGTAAACAGAGCTATTGAAGCGCCTTTAAGAACAATTGTTGAAAATGCTGGCGGAGAAGGATCAGTAGTAATCAATAAAGTTTTAGAAGGTAAAAAAGACTTTGGTTACGATGCTAAATCCGAACAGTACGTAGATATGCTTAAGGCTGGTATTATCGATCCTAAAAAAGTAACACGTATCGCTTTAGAAAACGCATCATCGGTTGCTGGAATGATTCTTACAACAGAATGTGCATTAATTGATATTAAAGAAGCAGATGCTGGTAACGCTCACCCTCCAATGGGTGGTGGTATGCCAGGAATGATGTAATGTAATGTTATATTTTAATACGTAGTTTTAAAAAACGCTTTCAACTAAATATCTAGTTGAAAGCGTTTTTTTAATTTTAACAAATACCAATAAGGCAGTATATTATCTTTTCAAAATATCACAATAATTTATACTATCCTAAAACTTTATATTTAATAGTTGCTGCTTTAAAACACCATTAACATAAAACTCAATAACCCATGTTGTAGCGCTTTTATAAACAACAGCGCTTTTGTCCTCAACTAAATACACGTCTTTTAAATTTGTATTTTTTATGTTGTAAATAACTTTTGGTGTACTATCTACCAATTGAAAGCCATTAGTTATTTCTTGTGCATATAATAAAGAATTACTTTTTATATTAGGCATATCTATTACTTTGCTATCCACATGCTTTATAGCCTCCTGTTTAAAACTATTAGCGCTAATAACCGCAACTTGTTTTTCTTGTTTCAAATTTTGTATTTCCTTTTTAAGCTGGTGTATTTCTTGGCTAAACTCACCTTTTGTTTGCAGCGGCGTAGTACTGTTTGCAATAGGTTCATATTTATAATTTAAAGCATCAATAGATTTAAAAGCTTCCCTGATAGCTAAATTATAGGCGGTTTTGTATTCCTTTTGCCTACTTGCCCCCGCTTTAGACAGGAAAAGAACTTTATCCCTACAATCTGTAAGTTCTACTTTAATTTTTGTGTTAAACATACCTGGATCTTTAATTAAATTTGAGTTTAAAGCTAAACATCTATTTAAAGCTAAATCCTCAGGGTATTCTGAGCCTTCAATGACTGCTTCAAAACCGTATTTATTAAACAAAAACTGCGTTAAACCATTTAATTGATATTGGTCTTTTTCTTTTTGGAAATCGAATTTTTTAGGAACAATTACATATTTGTAATTGTTAATACTGCTTTGAGAAAACACAATACTTGCTACCAAGCAAGCCACTATTGATGTAAAAAACTTAATCTTCATTTGAGTTAAAAATATGGTTAAAAGCTAATTGTAAAGATACACTTTGTAACTTATAAAGGTTTTTGTACTGTAAAATATTATCTGCTAAAATTTAAAAATTAACGCCAACTAAATGAGGCAACAAACCAAGTGATTGTTTGATTAATTTTTCTTTCCGGTATTTGTATTATATACGCCTTGGTTGCCCATTGATTCAATATTAAAAAGACTCGTATAGATTTTCAAATCACCGTTTAACGTAAAAACTTAATTTATCTTTTTATTATAACCTTCAAAAATCACTTTATCTGTAAACCTAGTATGATTTAATTTAAAAAGAACAATTAATACTAGTTGCACTTCCTTCTCAGGTTAATACAGCCAAATATTTAGGAGAATAAACTACAAATATTTTTTCAATGCCATTAAAGTGTCTACTTGTTTAATTTGCTGTTCTAAAGCTGTATTATAATCTCTAAAATATATCGTATCCATACCAACATTTGTAGCTCCAATAATATCTGCTTCGTAACTATCGCCAATCATAATACTCTTACCAGCATCCGTTTTAGCTAAATTTAATGCATATTCAAATATAACAGGATTAGGTTTTTTAACATTTGCACTATCCGCTGTAGTTACCGTTTTAAAATAATGATCAATTTTAGAATACTTCATTTTTTTTTGCTGTAACTCGTTAAAACCATTTGTTATAATATGTAAATTATAATTTAAACTTAAATAGTCTAAAATTTCAAATGTATTTTCAAATAAGTGAGTAAACGTACTGAGGTGTGTTATGTACGCCTTGGATAACATGTGCACCACCTCATCTTCGACTTTAAAATTTACAGCTTTAAAAGTGGTGTTCAATCTATCAAAACGCAATGTTTCCTTATCTATTTTTGCTTCCCTGTAAAGCTTCCAGTACTTCAGGTTTATAGGTACATATTCTAATAAAAAAGCCTCAACATTTACCGCTATATTATTAGCTTCAAATATTTTTTTAAATGTTAATG
This sequence comes from uncultured Algibacter sp., assembly GCA_937958265.1. Lineage (GTDB taxonomy): Bacteria > Bacteroidota > Bacteroidia > Flavobacteriales > Flavobacteriaceae > Algibacter_B. The sequence continues at coordinate 58,120 of CALGNX010000010.1, forward strand.
CGGAGTTTTTGTCAAAATCCCACAGCGTATGGTCTAAATCGAAAAAAACGTCTGTAATACCTTTAATTTTCATTTGGAGAGTCTAAAATTAAGTTAAATAATTCTTTAAATCCTGACCATCTCTCATCGTCAGTAAATGTGTAGTTATGAAATACCGAAACAAACTCGCCATTAACTTGCTTTACCTCATCTATTATTTGTGTTAATATTTTTCTTTTGTCTAATAGCGATTTGTGTTTTAACAAGGCATAATCCATAAGATGGTAAGGTACAATTTTTAAAGATGTTTGCACTTCATAATCCAAGTCGTAAAACAGAAAGGGCGTACAGGAGCCTGCTCTAAAACCAATGTGATTTACATACCCCATTGTATAGTCCTCCTGCACCTCTAAAGCTATTAAAGTTCTATACGTTGCTGGCAAATTAAGTTTTGAAAAAGAATGACGTGAAGCTTTTAGAGCACTATTTAAAATATCTTCAATTCTTAGCTTTTCCTTTTTTAAAAGCTTATCATTTTCCAAAGCTAAATACGATATTTTTAATCCTACGTTACAATAATCTGCAACATGTTTTATAAGTGAAATAAATTTCTTTTTATTGGGATTAATACCTTTATCGAAAGTAGAATAATCTCCAATTAAAAAAAAGAAAAGAAATTTAAAGCGCGATGTTTTTTGCCTATTAATTAAATATTTAAACGTATTATATGTATCATGCTTAAAGCCCAGAACAACCACTAACCTGGCATATAAACTTTTTATTCGTAACCTTACCAAGTCTTTTATAGTTCCTCCTACGGTTCTCATAATACCCTTTAACCTATATTGGTAGGGACTTGGCACATCTATAATAGGTTTAATACGATAATCTTTTTTAGGAAATCTAAACTCAGGAAACTGAATTTGCAAGGCCGCCTTAAATTTATATGCCCAAATATCCACAACAGGTTGGTGTAAAAAACCTTTTTTATAAGCGAGGCTTTCTGTTGCTGTAAAACGACCAAATTCATCCTTAACATGAGGTAAATACTCTTCGTATCTTGATAACAAATAAAAGGATGCCGAAAAAATATCGAAGGGCATAATACTTTTCTCCCCAAGATAAAAGAAGCATTTTGTTTGGCCCCAATCATGGATATTAATTTCGATATCGTTTAAACCTTGCTCAAATAAAATATCGTGACTTTTTATAAAAAACTCATTACCCAATTGTTGTTTTGTGTAAGACATTTTCAAGCTATCGTGAGCAATATATTCTTCTATTTTTGTAGTAAAACTTACTTCAATACCTAAAACATGAGTACAAATATGATTAAATACATATTTAAGTCTTGGAGCTATTTTATGCGTGTATACTAATAACATGTTTTTTAATTCGCGGTATTAAAAATTCGACATACTACTATTCCACCGTAGTTTCTAATTACAACAATGATTCATCCGCAAAACTAAAATATGCTTTTTCGGTTATAATCAAGTGGTCTAAGACTTTTATATCTAAACTTTGTGCTGCGTGTTTTAATTTTTGAGTTATTTGCTTATCCGCCTCACTAGGTTTTAAAGTTCCAGACGGATGGTTGTGTGCTAGTATTAATGCCGTTGCGCCAACCTCCAAAGCTGTTTTAAGCACCAAACGCACATCTACTAACGTACCTGTTATACCGCCCTTACTCAATTGATTTTTTTGAAGTACTTTATTGGAATTATTAACATATATAATCCAAAATTCTTCATGTTCTAGCTCGCCAATTACGGGTTGCATGAGCTCAAATACAGACCTACTAGAAGTAATTTTAAACTTCTCTAAAGCTTCTTCGCTCCTACGTCTGCGGCCTAACTCTAAAGCTGCAATAATACTTATCGCTTTTGCTTCGCCTATGCCTTTAAATTCTGTAAGTTGATTTATAGAAAGCTTTCCTAGCGCACTTAAATTATTCTCGACACTTGCTAAAATACGTTTACATAAATCGACTGCGCTTTCCTCTCGATTACCAGAGCCTATTAAAATAGCCACTAATTCTGCATCGCTTAAGGCAGCCTTTCCTTTATGTAATAACTTTTCTCGCGGCCGATCGTCTTGACTCCAATTTTTTATTGAAAAAGACGTAGTTTTTTCTTGCATCTGTTAAATATAATTATTCCAAGTTTAGAAGCACTAGAATTACAACTAAATTTGTTACATGCCTTTTAAAAAAAGAAAAACAACACCCTTGTAAAAATAAAAACCTAACATTAAGACACTTAACATACACTGCAAATAAAGCATTACCATCTTTAACTACAAAATCAACTAGCTAAGAATATACCACACTAACTTAGTTTTCCCTTTTTTGTAAGGGAAACTAAAAATATTAAAGCTTATAAAAATTTAACTTATTAATTCCTTAACAGCCTCAAAATCCAAACCACCATAATTACCAGAACTCATTAACAACAAGGCTTTATCTTGAAAATTTTGTGAAAACAGAAAATTTTTAAAATCGTTTGGATTGGTATAAATAACCAAATCATCACGATTGAAAGCTTCCGCAATCTGTTCTTTAGTAACTGCTTCTAATTTTTTAATTTCTACGGCGTGTGGCGAATAAAAAACAACAGCAATATCTGCAGCATCTAGGGCACCTTTGTACTCTTTTAAAAATTCTGCATTTAAACTACTGTATGTATGCAATTCCAAGCAGGCCAATAAAGTTCTATTTTCATATTGTTCTTTAACTGCCATTGTTGTTGCTCTCACTTTACTTGGCGAGTGCGCAAAATCCTTAAATGCGACACTGTTGTTGCTTTCTGCAATTTTTTCTAACCGTTTGCTGGCACCTTTAAAGGTTGAGATGGCTTCGTAAAAATCATCTTCATCAATACCCATATGCTGGCAAATCCATTTGGCACCTGCAAGATTATTTAAATTATGCTTTCCAAAAACTTCAATTGGCAATTGTCCTTCTGGCGTTTCAAGGCGTGTTTCTCCATTTTCAACGGTATACTCAGGTGTGTTATAAGCAATTTTTCTAATGGTATTTACACTAGCTTCTACAACACGTTTTACTTCTGGATCTTCTTCGTTATAATTTATACTTCCGCCACTTACTATAGAATCCACAAAAATAGCGAACTGTTCTAAATACTTTTCATATGTTGGAAACACATTAATGTGGTCCCATGCAATACCGCTTAATAAAGCTATATTAGGTTTATATAAATGAAATTTTGGTCGCAAATCTATAGGAGAGCTTAAATACTCATCGCCTTCTAGAATTATAAAATCGTTATATTCGGTTAGTTTTACCATGACATCAAAACCTTCCAATTGGGCCCCAACCATATAATCAACATCTCTATCGTGGTAATGCATAACATGTAAAATCATGGATGTTATCGTTGTTTTCCCATGGCTACCACCAATAACAACACGAGTTTTATGTTTAGATTGCTCATACAGAAACTCTGGGTAACTATAAATTTTAAGGCCTAACTCCTGCGCTTTTAAAAGTTCTGGATTATCGCTTTTGGCATGCATCCCTAATACTACAGCATCTAAATTAGTTGTAATTTTATCAGTATGCCATCCAAAAGCTTCGGGTAGCAAACCTTTAGTTGCTAATCTTGATTTTGAAGGATCAAAAATGGTATCGTCACTTCCCGTTACTAGATAACCTTTATTATGTAATGCTAGGGCTAAGTTATGCATTGCTGCGCCCCCAATAGCTATAAAATGTACGTTCATAAAACAAATATCAAAGTATAAGGAACAAATTCCAAATTATTTGTTTGTTGTTTAAAAATTATATGGAAAAGATAGACATACTGAATAAATAAGATTTTTTATTTCATCATGCCCCCGTAATAAGCATAATAACACGCACCAATAATTAATGTATTTTGAATTTAAATAAAATACGTATTACGCTATAAGTTTATCCATGTTACAATCCCAAAATACGCTCCCTTTCTTTTTCAAAAGGTTTAATATTAGGGAGTTCATTAATTGCTAAATTAATAAACTTTAAAGCTATGGCCTTCTTTTGTTTGTTTCCATAAATTTGTGCTAAGCGGTAATTTGCCCAAGCCTTAGGCACACCATCTTTAGCCGAGTAATTTTTAAGATAAGTTCGCAAACATTGCGCTCCTTTTTCTAGCTCAACATTATATTCTGCTGCTACCTTACCTATTTGGTAATGCAAAGCATTACGCTTATGTTTAACCTGCGCTTCTTGTATTGTTTTTATAGCTTTTTCTGGTTGGTTTTCTTTTTCGTAATGTTTAATTAATTTATCAAAACAAGTAAGCGAACCACCTTCCTTAATAGCCATTTTATAATACTTTTCGGCTAGTTCGGGTGCATTATCATACTCATATACATACCCCTTAGCTAAGTAACCATCTACTTTTGAGAGTTTCTCTAATTCTTCGGCATATTTTAACGATTTACTTTTACTACCACCAATAATCATAGGTAACTGTATATATAGTTCCACCAAAGCCCACCGTGCGTCAATATGGTTTTTATCAAGTTCTGCTGCTGTAAGAAAAGCTTTTTTTATATCACCTATAAACCCCACTGCTTTTAATTTATTCTCTAAAGCCTTCATTCCTAAAACACCACCATATTTATAGTGATAATTAGCTATTTTAGGATTTATGCCAACTAACCTCTCATAAACATCAATGGCATTATCCCATTTTTTTTGGTGGCCATAAACATCGCCTAAAAGCTCGATAGCTTGCAAATTATTAGAGTTTTTTTTCAAAACATCAACAATTTTGCCCTCAGCCTTTTTAAACTCTTTTTGTTTAATTAGCGCATCAATATCAGTAAAGGCTCGCTGCGAGAAACAAAAAATTGGAAGTAATAATACGAAAAGTATATTTTTCATAGCCTGTAAATCATTAATCCAAAAATAAGCTTTTAACTATTAGTTTTTATTCTAGTATGCAAAAATCTAACTATTTTAATTTCTATAACACACCAACCTTATGCATTTTAAATACTCAATACGATTAACTTTTACCATGCAACGCAATCTTTTAATAATTTATTATTTTTTGGAACGGGGTTTGCTTATATTTTAAATCTAAAATAAAACTTATGAGACATTTACAGTTCTTTATAATTACTATATTTTTTTCAAATTTTATACAAGCACAAAACCCTAATTATTCAAATTTATGGGCTAAAGTTGAAAAATTGGAAGCTAATGGTTTACCGCAATCTGCCTTAAAAATTATTAAAGATATTGAGGTACTTGCCAAGGAACATGGCAGCAACAAAGAACTTATAAAAGCAATATTATATAAAAGTAAATATATTTTAATTTTAAAAGAAGATGCACAGCTTAGTATTATTAACGACTTTAAAAATGAAATTACTACAAGTGCATTTCCTGTAAAAAATATTTTAGAAAGCATTCTAGCAAATTTATATTGGGAATATTTTAACAAGCACAGATGGGCATTTTATAACCGTACAAAAACTTCTAAAAAAATAGATAACATAGATTTTAGAACCTGGGACTTACAAACACTTTTTAAAGAAATACATATACATTACCAAGCCTCTTTAAAAAATGGTTTTATGCTACAGCAAGAAGCTTTAAGCTCTTACAGCGGCTTACTAAAAGAACAAAAAGGCTCTAAAACTTACAGACCAACCTTGTTCGATTTACTAAACCATAATGCCTTAGAGTTTTACACCACAAACGAAACCCAAATTACTAGCCCAGCATATAAATTTGAGATAGATAATCCTATTTTTTTAGCTAGCGCCAACATCTTTACCAAGCAAACATTAACAGTAAAAGACTCAACATCGCTTATACCAAATGCATTGCGCATATATAAGAACTTAATTCAATTTCACTTAAAAGATAAATCGCCCGTTGCCTTAACCCAGGTAAATATTGAACGTTTAAAATTCGTACAACAATACGCGACCTTTAAAGATACAGAAGCATTACTTTTAAAAGCCCTAAAAAATGAAAGTGAAAACTTAAAAACACATAAAGCTTCCGGATTATATATTTTTGAAACAGCCTCAATTTACTACAAGCAGAGCCAAACATATCAACCAAATAATAATGAGCAAACACGTTGGAAAGCACTAGAAGCGTTAAAACTTTGTAATGCCGTAATTACTAAATTCCCAAAAAGTAAAGGTGCAGAACAATGTACTATTTTAAAATCTCAAATTGAACAACAATCCATTCAAATCAAAGCAGAAGACTTTTTACCTATACAAAAAAATGCACGCCTATTAGTACGCTATAAAAATCTTGACAGCTTAAAATTTAATGCTTATAAGCTATCTGAAAAAGAATACGAAACTTTTATAAAAACCTATTCGAAAGAAGCTCAACTTAGTATTATAAAAAGTTTTAAAGCAAATAAAACATGGACACGTAAATTAAAAAACGAAAAAGACTACCAAGCACACAGCACGGAAGTGTTAATTCCTAAACTAAATAATGGGCGCTATTTAATAGTTGCTTTTACCCAAAACAACACAGAAAACTTTGCTTTTTTAAACGTACAGGTATCAAACATGGCATTAGTTGAAACAGAAGCTATTGAAGAAAAAATCTTCCAAATAATTAACAGAAATAATGGCAAGCCAATTACTAACGCCAAAGTTGAAATGACCTATGAATCTAGAAACGACCTAAAAGGAACAGTTAAAAAATATACCACAAATAACTTAGGTGAAATAAAAATACCTAAAAATGAAAACTGGTATAGAAATGTTATGCTAACGGTAACAAACAAAAATGACGTTGCAAAATTTGGAAACTTTTATATTAACCAAAATTATAAGCAACCCGAAAAACGCGTTACATATAAATCGTTCTTATTTACTGATAGAAGCATATATAGACCAGGGCAAACCGTGTATTTTAAAGGTATAACTATAAAAACTGAGAACAGTAAGTCTGATGTTTTAGCTAATAAAAAAATAACGATCATTTTATACAACACGAATAACGAAGAGGTAAAAAAACTAGATCTTACAACAAATAGTTTTGGGTCTGTATCTGGAGAATTCATCCTACCAAATAATGGACTTAATGGCAATTTTAGCATGGTGTTACTCTCTGAAAACATTTCACTTAAAAACTACCATAACATAACTGTAGAGGAATACAAACGCCCAAAATTCGAAACCGTATTTAAGCCTGTTACAGAAACTTATAAAGTTAATGATGCAGTTACTATTAAAGGCAATGCTTTAGCTTTTGCCGGAAGCAACATTACAAACGCTAAAGTTGTGTACCGTGTACACAGAAAAATACAATACCCACGTTGGTATTTTTGGAGTAAACCGACAATAAATAGCGACCCTCAAGAAATTACACATGGTGAAACAACAACCAATAACGAAGGAGAGTTTAACATCAAGTTTAAAGCTATTCCCGACGCACTTACAAGCAAAAGTAGTTTACCTATTTTCAATTATGAAATTACCGCCGATGTTACCGATATAAATGGCGAAACCCACAGTGCAACGACTGTTGTAAAAGTTGGCTACCATGCGTTATTAGCAAATCTTAACATTGAGAATACCTTAAATAAGCAAGAGAAAAACCACAATATTAATATTGATACAAAAAACCTTAATGGCGAATTTACTCCTGCAGAAGGAATTATTACAATGCACAAACTTAAAGCGCCAAATACAGTTACAAGAAACCGCCCTTGGAGTGCGCCAGATTATCAAGAATTTTCAAAAGAAACATTTAAAGCCTTATTCCCTAACGAGGCTTATAACAATGAGCACGACTCTAGTAATTGGAAAAAAGGTAAAATGGTTTTTAAAAAATCCTTTAACACAAAAATATCAAAAACGCTTGAACTAGGAAGTATTAAAAAATGGGAATCTGGAGCATATATTATTACTTTGGAAAGTAAAGACAAGTTTGGCCAAATCGTTAAGGACGAAATAAAAACAACCTTATTTAGCAAAGCAGATAACATGCCTGCAGACAAACAATTATTTAACATCTATCCCAACCAACCAAATTATATTGTTGGTGATAATGCTACGATTACTATAGCATCGGCCGCAAAAAATATAGCAGTCACTATTTCCATTGAAAAAGACAAAAAAATTATTACTAAAAAAATTATAAACTTAAATGCCAATAAAAAAACATTAACTATTCCTGTTACAAAAGCAGACCTAGGTGGTTTTATAGTACATTATAGTTTTGCTGCTTTTAATAGTTTTAAATCGGGTTCGGAGTTTATTTCTGTACCTTACCCTAAAACAAATTTAGAGATTGAAACCCTTACATTTAGAGACAAATTGCAACCTGGAACAGACGAAACCTGGCAATTTAAAATTAAAGGGCCTTATGGCGAAAAAGTAGGTGCAGAACTACTAGCTAATATGTACGATGCTTCTTTGGATCAATTTAAAGACCATAGCTGGGAATTCGATCCTATTATAAAAAAAACATACAGTAAACACATTTACACAAATACGACTAATAGTTTTGGTACACAAAATTTTCGAGTTTACATGCAGCGTTCTCGACTAGCATACGCCACACAAAATTATGATAAGTTGAATTGGTTTGGATTTAATTTCACCAATAATAACAATCTGCGTTTTCAAAATGTAGCAAGAATGTCAAAAAGCAAGGCAATGCCTACATCAGAAACCATTGAAATTACTCAAGATGAAATGGAAGTTGACGATTCTAGTTTTAATGCATCATCAAACCAACCTGAAATAACAAAAGGTGAAAACTCAAATATCTCGCCACCCTCTTTACTAAACATAGAAAAATCAATTTCCAATAAAATACAAGTTCGGAAAAACCTTCAAGAAACTGCTTTTTTCTTTCCTAAGTTAAAAACAGACACCTCTGGAAATGTAAGTTTTAATTTTACAACACCAGAGGCATTAACGCAATGGAAATTACAACTATTAGCGCATACCAAAACTTTAGCAAGCGCTACAAAAACCTTAACCACAGTTACCCAAAAAGAATTAATGGTTACCCCAAACGCACCACGTTTTTTGCGCGAAGGCGATAAAATTACTTTTAGCTCTAAAATCACAAACCTTACAACAAACAACTTCAACGGGCAAGCAACATTAATTTTAACAGATGCGCTTACAGGAAAAAATATAGATATGAATCTAGGTAATTCAAAAAGCACTAAAACATTTGTTGTAGAAAAAAATAATAACACACAGGTAGCTTGGGTATTAACAATTCCAGAGGATATTCAGGCTGTGCAGTACAAAGTCGTGGCCCAAGCAGGTAATTATAGCGATGGCGAACAGAACACTTTACCTGTTTTAAGTAACCGTATGCTAGTTACCGAAACTTTACCTATGTGGGTAAGAAGTAACCAAACTAAAACCTTTACCCTAGATAAGTTAAAAAACAACACCTCAGCAACACTAAAAAACCATAAATTAACTTTAGAGGTAACGTCCAACCCAGCATGGTATGCTGTACAGGCATTACCTTATTTAATGGAATATCCTTTTAATTGTAATGAGCAAACATTCTCACGCTATTATGCCAATGCACTAGCCAGCCATATTGCCAATTCAAACCCGAGAATTCAAGATGTTTTTAAGCAATGGCGGAATACAGATGCTTTGTTATCTAACTTAGAAAAAAACCAAGAATTAAAATCTATTTTAATACAGGAAACCCCTTGGCTACGTGATGCACAAAGCGAAACTGAACAGAAAAAACGAATCGCTTTATTGTTTGATTTAAATAAAATGAACAACGAGCTGCAATCTGCTTTAAACAATTTAAAAGCAAACCAAATGCCTTCTGGTGCTTGGCCTTGGTTTAAAGGTGGTAACGAAAACAGATATATCACACAGCATATTATTACTGGATTTGGTCATTTAAATAAGCTTCAAGTTAAAACGGAAGAACATAATGAAATGATTCAAAAGGCGATCAATTATCTTGACAATGCATTCATAAAAGAATATAAGGATCTTAAGAAATTTAATAAAAATGTGAACTTGGAAAAAGACCACTTAAGCTACATGCAGCTACACTACTTATACATGCGGAGCTTCTACCCTAACATTTCAAAGCCTAAGGAAGTTGAGGAAATAACAACATACTACCAGTCTCAAATTCAGAAATATTGGTTATCACACTCCTTATATTCAAAAGGATTAATGGCTTTGATTTCGCATAGAAATAATAAGACGAATATGGCGTCTAAAATTATAAAATCTTTAAAAGAAACAAGTTTAACATCTGAAGAATTGGGTATGTATTGGAAAGCAAATACAAACTCTTGGTATTGGTACCAAGCACCCATAGAAACACAGGCCTTATTAATTGAAGCTTTTAGCACTATTGAAAATGATATAGAAACTGTAGATAATTTAAAAATTTGGCTTCTTAAAAACAAGCAGACCAACCGTTGGAAAACAACTAAAGCCACTACAAATGCTATTTATGCACTCTTGCTACAAGGTAACAACTGGCTGGATGTTACCGAGATTATTGATGTAGTTATTGGTGGGCGAAAGATCGAGGCTTCCAAATTAGAAAATGTAAAAGTTGAAGCCGGTACAGGATATTATAAAACAGCTTGGAACACTACTGAAATAAAACCAGAAATGAGCCAGGTAAAACTGACTAAAAAAGGGAAAGGCATTGCCTGGGGAAGTTTATACTGGCAATATTTTGAAGATTTAGATAATATTACAACTGCTGAGACGGGACTTAAATTAAAGAAAAACCTTTTTATTAAAAAGAATACGGATACTGGTGAAGAAATAACAGAAATAGATACTAATACCGCTTTAAAAGTAGGCGATTTGGTTCGGGTAAGAATTGAACTAAGAAGCAATAGAAACATGGAATTTATACACATGAAAGATATGCGTGCATCTGGATTAGAACCTGTAAATGTTATTTCCAAATATAAATGGCAAGATGGTTTGGGGTATTATGAAAGTACCATGGATACTTCTACAAACTTCTTTTTTGACTACCTACCAAAAGGTGTTTATATTTTTGAATATGATTTACGTGTTAATAACGCTGGACATATGAGTAATGGTATTACAACCATACAAAGCATGTATGCACCCGAATTTAGTAGCCACAGTGCAGGTTCAAGGATTTTGGTGGATAAATAATAGCTTTAGTTTAAAACTATAAAACTACTACCTTTGTTGGTTCACAAAATTAAAAAACATAGCAGATTGGTATTCTATCTTCTTAAAATAATTATAAGCTAAAAGTATATAGTTTAATTAATACAACTAGTAAACCTAAATTATATATTATTTCTTAGGCGGGTATTTTGATAATACTTTATTAGAAATTGCCTGTAGTTTGGCTTCCCGCTTTTCTGGAGTGGTTTTTGGGTTAAAACTAGATTCGCTAATGGCTTGCCAAAACAATTGTTTTTTAGCCTCATCTACAAATTCGATTGTTATTTGCCGGTTAATATCAGCTTGTCCTATGGGTAACCCTATGGTTATTCCTCCGCCAATATTTCTACCACCACCCCCTAAACCTACACCTACAGATTGCCTTTGTGGCTCTTTAAATTCCTGTGTTTTTATATCGATATAAAAATCGGGCGTTTCAGATATTCTAAACCCTTTTTCTTCCATCGTTGCATCAATAGCATTTAGCAGGCGTTTGGTGTCTAGGTCGTTTAAACCGGTTTCCATATCGCCATAATATTGATAAGTTTTATAGGCATCAAAATTTGTTATTTTATCGTAATCGTAGTTTACCCGAATTGGTGCGCATGCTACAATTAATAAGGCGAGTATAGTAAGTTTAAGAAATCCCATAATATTTTAGTTTTTAATAAACTCATCAATAATTATTCCAATCTTGATTTTAGTATTCTTTAGCGCGTTAGGGATTGTAGCGGCATCCTTTTTAAAAACGGCAATCAGCTACCTTTAAATAATCGCTATATCCATTAAAAACATTTATCCCTTGAAGAAGAACAAATAGCGTTTTAAAAAGATATAGCGAAAAGCCTGACCCCTTTTTCGGGGTAACGCCCAAACTTTAAACATTTAACATTTTCCAGAGTATATCTTTAAGTTCTGTAATCCCTTTTTGGGCCACTGAAGAGATAAACAGATAAGGTATAGGAAGCTCGTTATCTAGCTCTATTTTCATTTCTGCTTTAAGCTCCTCGTCTAGCATATCGCTTTTAGATATGGCTATTATACGCTCTTTGTCTAACATTTCTGGGTTGTACCTTCTAAGTTCATCCAGCAGAATGTCGTATTGTTTTTTAATATCCTTAGCATCTGCAGGAATTAAAAATAATAGAATAGAGTTACGCTCAATATGCCTTAAAAAGTAATGCCCAAGACCTTTACCTTCTGCAGCACCTTGAATAATCCCTGGTATATCTGCCATTACAAAGGTTTGAAAATCGCGATATTTAACTATGCCTAGGTTTGGTTTTAGGGTAGTAAACTCGTAATCTGCAATTTTTGGTTTGGCTGAAGTTACAACCGATAGCAAGGTTGATTTTCCGGCGTTTGGAAAGCCTACAAGCCCTACATCTGCAAGGACTTTAAGTTCCATTGTAATGTACTTTTCTTCCATAGGTATACCGGGCTGCGCATACCTTGGTGTTTGGTTGGTAGAGCTTTTAAAGTGCCAGTTACCTAAACCTCCTTTACCGCCTTGCGCAATGATTTTCTCTTCGTTTTCTGTTGTAATTTCAAAAAGAATTTCGTCTGTTTCTGTATCACGAATCACGGTACCTAGTGGTACATCTATATAAACATCATCACCATCGGCACCAAAACTACGACCGCTACTGCCATGACCGCCATGGCCTGCTCTACTATGTCTTTTAAATTTTAAATGTAATAAGGTCCAAAGATTGGCTTTACCACGTATAATAACATGACCTCCACGACCACCATCTCCACCATCTGGACCACCTTTTGTGATGTATTTTTCTCGATGTAAATGTACCGATCCTTTACCCCCATTCCCAGAGCATACATACATTTTTACGTAGTCTACAAAATTTCCTTCAGTCATTGGATTATCTTATTTTTTTCCGCAAAAGCGAAACTGTTTTAAATTGGTATTAAACTATAAAAACTATAACTTAAATTTTAAAGTTATAGTTTTTAATTTCTAGCTTTATTTTAAATATTTATTTAAATTATTAGCTATTTATATTTTGTCTATTGTATGGCTTAAACGTACTGTAATATCTTTGATACTTCCTACACCATTTACGCCATAATATTTGTTTTGAGCAGCGTAGTATTCTTTTAATATAGCTGTTTCTTGATAATAAACTTTAATTCTATTTCTTATAATAGACTCGTTAGCGTCGTCTTTTCTTCCGCTTGTTTTACCGCGTTCTAGTAAGCGTTGTACTAAAACCTCATCGTCCACCTCGAGTGCAATCATAGCATTAATTTGCGAATCTTTACTATGCATTAACGCATCGAGCGCTTCTGCTTGTGCATTTGTGCGTGGAAAACCATCAAAAATAAATCCGTTAGCATCTGTGTTTTTTTCAACCTCGGCATTTAGCATATCAATAGTTACTTGATCTGGTACTAAGGCACCTTTCTCAATATAAGATTTAGCTAACATACCTAGGGCTGTTTTGTTTTTTATATTGTACCTAAACATATCGCCTGTTGAAATATGCACTAGATTATATTGCTCTTTTAAAAATTCTGCTTGTGTCCCTTTTCCAGCTCCTGGAGGACCAAATAGCACTAGGTTTGTCATGTATTGTGGTTCTTTTAATTGATATACTTCTGGCAAATTACGCCCTAACCCATCATAATCTAAACCATAGCCTACAATAAATTTATTAGGGATTTCAATACCTATGTAATGTAATTTAAAATCTTTTTTATAAGCTTCTGGTTTGTAAAACAGCGTGGCAATTTTTAATGACTTAACCTTTTCATTTTTAAAAATCCTGTAAACTTCGTTTAACGTATTTCCTGTGTCGATAATATCTTCTAGGATAATAACCGTTCTGTCTGTTAAATCTTGGGTGAGGCCAATTAAACGTTGGATATCTTCTGTAGATTTAACACCTTCATAGGAAGCCAACTTAATAAAGGTTACTTCGCATGTTTTTGGATACTTTTTAACGAAATCGCTGGTTAACATAAACGATCCATTCAAGATACCTATAAACACAGGTATTTCGTCGCCAACATCTTCAGCTATTTCACTAGCCATACGCTGGAGTGCATCATCAATTTTTTTAGCAGAAATAAATGGTTTAAAATATTTGTTATGTAACTTTATCACCTTTAAAATAGTTTAGAAATGCAAAGATAATCAAATAGTCAAGACATTTCGAAATAGCTTTTTTTGATTTGCCTTATGTAAACTATTTTATTTTTTAAATGTATATTTGTGTAATTGGTAACGGTAGTAGCTGTTTTAGGCTAAAAAGGTAAGCAGAATAGATCTTCTTACCTTACTTATTTATAAAAAGCTTTAGTATTAATGAATTACTTTTCTTCAAATTTTAAACTTGGAATTCTTGGTGGTGGCCAATTAGGCAAAATGCTACTTTACAGTACTAGAAAATTTGACATACAAACCTACGTTTTAGATCCTAAAAATAACGCACCCAGTAAGCTGGCATGCAACATTTTCCAATTAGGAGATTTAATGGATTACGATACTGTTTACAAGTTTGGGAAACAAGTAGATGTTTTAACTTTTGAAATTGAAAATGTAAACGTTAATGCCTTGGAATCGTTAGAAAAAGAAGGCATTAAAGTATATCCAAGCGCTAAAACTTTACGACAAATACAAAACAAAGCAAAGCAAAAACTTTTTTATAAAGACCACGACATACCTACTTCTAATTTTTCTCATTTTAATTATCTATCCGAAATTACAGATGCTATTTTAAATGGTAGTTTAAAATTTCCTTTTGTTTGGAAAGCAGCGCAATTTGGTTATGATGGTAATGGTGTAAAAGTAGTAAAAACATTAGCTGATTTGGAGCATTTACCCAAAGGCGAATGTATAGCCGAAGATCTTATACCTTTTAAGAATGAATTAGCGGTTACTGTTGCTAGAAGTGCTTCGGGAGAAATAAAAATATATCCCGTAGTAGAAATGGAATTTCATCCAGAAGCAAACCAAGTGGAATATGTTATCTGCCCTGCAAGAATTTCTAATGCCGTAAGGATTAAGGCCGAAGCCGTAGCTTTAAAGGTAGCAAATGCATTTAACCATGTTGGCGTATTAGCAGTTGAAATGTTTCAAACCAATACCGATGCTATTTTAGTAAACGAAGTTGCACCACGCCCCCATAACTCCGGCCACCAAACCATAGAAGCTAGTTTTACATCGCAATTTGAGCAACATATTAGAGCCATTTTAAATTTACCTCTAGGCCGCACAGATAATAAAGTAAATGCCGTTATGGTAAACCTGGTTGGTGCTGAAAATTACACCGGTAATGTACGCTACAAAAACATAGAACATATTATGAAGTTAGATGGCGTTACACCACATATTTACGGCAAAAAGGAAACACGCCCTTTTAGAAAAATGGGACATGTTACCATTGTAAATGAAAATTTGGAAGACGCCAGACGTATTGCCGAAGAAGTAAAAAATAATATAAAAGTTATAAGTGAATAACCTGACCGAATGCGTAAATGCAACTTTTAAATGTTTAGCTTTTATCAAATAATAAAACGCAATCGGCAATATATAAAATAAATTTTATGAGTAAAGTAGGCGTAATAATGGGAAGTAAAAGTGACCTTCCTGTAATGCAAGATGCCATAGACATCTTAAAAAATTTTGATATTGAAGTTGAAGTTGATATTGTTTCGGCTCACCGCACACCAGAAAAATTATTTGACTATGGAGCACACGCACACCACAGAGGTTTTTCTGTAGTTATTGCAGGTGCAGGCGGCGCAGCCCATTTACCAGGCATGATAGCATCGCTATCCCCACTACCTGTAATTGGTGTACCTGTAAAAAGCAGTAACTCTATTGACGGTTGGGACTCTATACTTTCAATTTTACAAATGCCAGGCGGTGTACCTGTGGCAACAGTTGCTTTAAATGGCGCAAAAAACGCTGGTATTTTAGCCGCTCAAATTATTGGTTCTAGTAATGCTGAAGTATTAAATAAAATTGTAGCTTACAAAGAAGCCTTAAAGGTAAAGGTTACCGAATCTGCTAAAGGTTTACAATAAACAAAAAAAAGGCTCTAAATTGAATTTAGAGCCTTTTTACCATTAACTGATAATCCTTTAGAGTTAGTCACTCTTTTTATCGAGCGCAAAAGTACAAAAAATTTACTATGCATACATAGTAAATTAAATATTTAACATATTATCTGAATAAATGATAACAAAAGCACTTACTACACCATTTAAAACTAAATACAACACACCTCCTTTTGAAATAATTAAAAACGAGGATTATTTACCAACTATTAAAACTGCTATTGCACTTGCTAAAAAGGAAATTGATAGTATTGCTAACAATACAGATATACCGAGTTTTAAAAACACGGTTGAAGCCTTAGATTTTTCTGGAGAACAGTTAAATAGAGTAACAAGTATTTTCTTTAATTTAAACTCTGCAGAAACCAATGAAACACTTCAAAAAATAGCTCAAGAAATTTCCCCTTTACTTTCTGAATTTAGTAATGACATTACTTTAAACGAAGCTTTATTTAAACGTGTTAAAACCGTTTATAACACTAAATCTACTTTAAATTTAACCATAGAGCAAAACACACTTTTAGAGAAAAAATACAAAAGCTTTTCCCGTAATGGGGCTAATTTATCTGATGATAAAAAAATAAAACTAAGAGCTATAGACAAAAACTTAAGTAACCTAACATTAAAATTTGGCGAGAATATTTTAGCCGAAACTAATAAATTTGAAATGCTAATTACGGATCCTTCTGATTTAGCTGGATTACCCGAAGGCACGAAAGAGGCTGCAAAACAACTTGCAGAAACTAAAGAAAAAAAAGGTTGGCTATTTACATTAGATTACCCGAGCTACATACCTTTTATAACCTATGCCCACAATCGAGAATTACGTAAAAAGTTAACATTAGCAGCAGGCAGTAAAGGTTTTAAAAACGACAGCCTAGACAACCAAAAAAACGTTTTACAAATTGTAAAATTACGCCATGAGCGCGCAAACCTTTTAGGTTATAAAACACATGCCCATTTTGTTTTAGAAGAACGCATGGCACAAACCCCAGAAACGGTTTTAAATTTCTCTAACGAATTACTAATAAAGGCAAAACCTGCTGCTGAACAAGAATTTAAGTCCCTTGAAAATTTCGCTAAAAAGCTAGATAATATAGACCGTTTGGAAAAATGGGATGGACCTTACTATTCCGAAAAACTAAAGCAGAAATTATTTAGTTTAGATGATGAAGTATTGAAACCTTATTTTAAATTAGAAAACGTAGTAAATGGCGCTTTTACAATTGCAAATAAATTATTCGATTTAAATTTTAAAGAAATTAATACTGTTGACAAGTACCATGAAGACGTATTAACATATGAAGTTACGAATACAGCAGGCGATTTTATAGCCGTTTTTTATGCCGATTTTTTTCCAAGAACAGGAAAACGAAATGGTGCATGGATGACATCTTACAAACCACAATATATTAAAGAAAACCAAAATAGCAGACCCCATATTTCTATAGTTTGTAATTTTACAAAACCCACAAAAACAAAACCTTCACTTTTAACATTTAATGAGGTAACTACACTGTTTCATGAATTTGGGCACGCCTTACACGGTATGTTAGCCAATACCACTTATCCAAGTTTATCTGGCACTAGCGTATTTTGGGATTTTGTGGAGTTACCAAGTCAAATTATGGAAAACTGGTGCTTCGAAAAAGAGGCCTTAGAGTTGTTTGCAACGCACTACCAAACAGGGGAGATAATTCCTATGGATCTGGTTGAAAAAATAAAAGCATCAGCAACCTTTCATGAAGGCATGCAAACCTTACGCCAATTAAGTTTTGGATTATTAGATATGGGTTGGCACGCTAACGCGTCTTTAGATAAAATAACATCGGTAAAAGCATTTGAAAGCGATATGTTTAAGGACACATCATTATATCCTGAAACTGAAGAAACTTGTATGAGTACTGCGTTTTCTCATATTTTTCAAGGCGGTTATTCCTCCGGTTATTACAGTTATAAATGGGCTGAAGTTTTAGATGCCGATGCTTTTGAATATTTTAAGCAAGCAGGTATTTTTAATAAAAAAGTAGCAAACAAATTTAAAGATCATGTTTTAACTCAAGGTGGAACAGAAGACCCTATGACACTTTACAAACGTTTCAGAGGACAAGAACCAAATCCAGATGCCTTGTTAAAAAGAGCCGGACTAATTTAATATATCATTGCATACCATATCTTATAAATAATTATTTATTGTTATTTTTTTAAAAACCCGTTGCTATAACAACGGGTTCTTTTTTGTCAACCAAAATAAAGAGCCCCTATTAAGCACCTCAATATTATTACAGCTACTAAAACAATTAAATTTCACAAGAAAAACCGAAATATCTAGCAGTATTTAGTATAACAAACATCCATGTTTTAAGAGGAATACATTATCCAAATAAGAGTAAAAGTAAAAATCATAATATAAAACCATAAAAATTTCATCTTGTATACTTAATGCTATACCATACGTTTTCAATAATAAAAACTACGAATAACTGGTAAAACAATTCAAATTAAACCTAATTAATATAATTTCAGAAGAACAACAATACTAAAGACTACCACAAAATACAAGTTGCTATATTCACGCAACATTTACACTTTAAATTAAAATATTACGGTAAACTAAATGAACAATACCCCATTTATTCAAAAGGCTGCTACAAATTATCATTTAGTAATTCCTAAACCTAAAAACATATAAGATTGTTATGAGACTAAAAAATATATAAACAAAATCCAATTAATTAGCTTATTTTTGATTTGAAATATAAATTGATTACACCATGTCAAATCACAAGATCGAGCCAAACCAATGGATTGACCTTTATTCCGATTATCTCTTTAACTACACCATTTCTCGTGTAAGCGATCGTGAAAAAGCTCAAGATTTAGTACAAGATACCTTTCTTGCAGGTTTAAAATCCATGAAAAATTTTAAAGGAGAAGCAAGCGAAAGAACGTGGCTAATTTCAATATTAAAACGCAAAATTATTGACCACTACAGAAAAAGTAATTCAAAAAAAGGAAAAGCTGAAGTGCGAATAAATTATAATGATAGTGAAAGTGAAGGCGACTGGTTAGAGGAACGTGTTGCAGACCCCTTTGATAAAACAGCCCAAGATAGCCTTGAAAATAATGAATTGGGAGATGCAATACATAAATGCTTAGATAAATTACCAAAAAAACAAGCTAAAGTGTTTAAAATGAAAACCATATTAGAATATGAAACTGAAGTTATTTGTAATGATTTAAACATCACTGCGTCTAACCTATGGGTAATAATCCACAGAGCAAGGACAGGTATGGCAGATTGCTTGAAAGAAAATTGGTTTTAATATAAATTATTATGAGTAAAAAAAATAAAATATTTATCCCTTGTGAGGAAGCAAATCATGTTTGCGATAAAAATCAATACAAAGAAGCATCCTTATTGGAAATGATTAAATTAAATATTCATTTAATTTATTGTCGTGTTTGCAGAAAGTACACTGCTAATAATACAAAACTTACCAAAGCGCTTAAAAAGAGTGAAGTAAAGCATCTAGATACCTCTGCTAAAAATAATATGAAAAAAGATTTTGATAAAGCTTTGAAAGAGCTTAACAATTAAACATTATCAACAAGACTAGCCAAAACACAGGCAAACCTTCTACAAAAAAAGAACAGTAATATTTATTTTGTTCTTTTTTACTAAAATGTACAAATAACCCCGTAACAATTACTACTAGTAATAGTGCTATTATTTTAACATTATTAGTATTGTCCTTTAAAAACTCCATTAGAAAAAAAAATACTAAAAGTAAAATACCCAGTAACTTTGTTTTTGGAACTCCTATTTTTTGTGGAATAGTTGCTAATTTTTGGTTATCAAATTTCAAATCTCTAATTTCAAATGGCAACATTAAAACAACAATGTAGATACCTTGCTGCAAAACCAACCACATAACATCTGCACTTAATTCGCAGTCTGCATTTACCACAGGAACAATTACAGTTACGCCTGTCCAAATTAAAGCAATAACATATATTTTTATACCGCTAATATTACGTAACGAGCTATTTTTGTACTTAGGCAAGAAAGGAATAGCATAAAAAACAGTTATTAAAGTAAAAAAAGCCATATAAATAAGTGTTTTAAATTGTAATTGATTGGCGAAATAAAATATAAATACCAAACTAATAAAAGACACGATTTGAATTGCGTTTAAGTTACCTGTTAACCTCTTCTGGTGAAACTTAGCAACACCAAAATACTTCACAAAATTATACCCTAGTATGGTTGTAAAAAAGACAAAATATAATAATGATGTATCAAAATTCAAATTAAGTGTTAAAACTGTAATACAAGTGAACGAAGTAACAGCTAAGGCAACATGAATACTGCTATTTAAATAAAAATTAAAAAGTTGTTTTAAAACCATCATAAAACAAAAATAACTAAAGTGTTAATAAGGTTGATGGATAGTTAAAAACTTTACGCTTCTCTAAATAAAAAAACATGAGTTATGCGTATTTTTGTATTCTAAAAAAAAGAAAATAGCTAAATGAATACAAATGCTTTCGCTTTACGACACATTGGACCCCGAGAAGACGACCAAAATCGCATGTTAAAAACTATTGGTGTAAACAATTTAGATCAATTAATTTACGAAACCATACCCAACGATATTCGTTTAAAAAAGGGGTTAAATTTAGGGGAACCTATGACAGAGCATGATTATTTACTACACATTCATGACTTATCCCGCAAAAATAAAGTTTACAAAACTTATATAGGTCTAGGCTATCACCCTACTATACTCCCTGCAGTAATTCAAAGAAATATTCTTGAAAACCCAGGCTGGTATACAGCCTACACTCCGTATCAAGCGGAAATAGCTCAAGGCAGACTAGAGGCTCTATTAAATTTCCAAACCATGATTGTAAATCTTACAGGTATGGAAATAGCTAATGCTTCATTACTAGATGAAAGTACAGCAGCGGCAGAAGCTATGAGTTTATTATTTGCTGTTCGAGAGCGCGACCAAAAAAAAGCAGGAATAAACAAATTTTTTGTTTCAGAAAATATTTTACCACAAACGCTATCTCTACTACAAACTAGAGCAAATCCTATTGGTGTTGAACTTATTATTGGTAATGAAGAAACTTTTACTTTTTCCAATGAGTTTTTTGGCGCTATTTTACAATACCCTGGTAAAAATGGACAAATTACAGATATAAAATCGTTTATTAATCAAGCCAACTCAGCAAGGATTAAGGTGGCAGTTGCAGCAGATATTTTAAGCTTAATAAAGCTTGAAGCCCCTGGCAACTTTGGTGCAGATGTTGTTGTAGGCACCACACAACGCTTTGGTATACCTATGGGATACGGCGGGCCTCATGCCGCATACTTTGCTACTAAAGAAGCCTACAAACGTGATTTACCTGGTCGTATTATTGGAATAACTAAAGACGCTAATGGTGATCGTGCTTTGCGTATGGCTCTACAAACACGCGAACAACATATTAAAAGAGACAAAGCAACCTCTAACATATGTACTGCACAGGTACTATTAGCTGTAATGGCTGGTATCTATGCCGTTTTCCACGGTCCGAAGGGGTTACAATTTATAGCTAATAGCGTACATAACAAAACGGTAGCACTTGCTAATGCCCTGAAAAAATTAGGTTATAAGCAGATTAACGATGCTTATTTTGATACTATTCAAATTAAAACAAAAGCTAAAAAAATAAAAAAAATAGCGCTTAAACAGAAAATCAATTTATGCTATCCTACTAAAAAAACCGTTACTATTTCCATTAACGAAACTACAAGTATAAACGATTTAAATAATTTAATTATACTTTTTGCTAAAGCTGCAAAAAAAGAGTCTATTGTAATTTCTGAAATTAAAGAGGCTAATGCCATTTCAAAAACAACTAAAAGAGTATCTACTTTTTTAACAGACCCTGTTTTTAACACGCACCATTCTGAAACAGAATTAATGCGCTATATTAAAACATTAGAACGCAAAGATTTAGCTCTAAACCATTCGATGATTGCATTGGGTTCGTGTACTATGAAACTAAATGCCGCTTCGCAAATGCTACCTTTAAGTTGGTTTAAGTGGGGTAATATTCATCCATTTGTACCTTTAAAACAAGCTAAAGGTTACAAAACAATTTTAAAAGAATTAGAAAATCAATTAACAGAAATTACTGGGTTTGCAGGTACTTCATTACAACCAAACTCCGGAGCGCAAGGGGAGTTTGCGGGGCTAATGGTTATAAAAGCCTATCATGAGTCTCGAAATGATCATCATAGAAATATTTGCCTAATCCCATCCTCCGCTCACGGTACCAACCCTGCTAGTGCAGTTATGGCAGGCATGAAAGTAGTAGTTACAAAATCCAACGAAGAGGGTAATATTGATGTTGAAGATTTACGAAAAAAAGCAGAACTACACAAAAATAACCTTTCTGCCTTAATGGTTACCTACCCCTCAACCCATGGTGTTTATGAATCTGCTATTAAAGAAATTACAGCAATTATTCACGATAACGGCGGGCAAGTATATATGGATGGTGCAAACATGAATGCCCAAGTAGGATTAACAAATCCTGGAAATATTGGAGCAGACGTATGTCATCTTAACTTACATAAAACCTTTGCTATTCCTCACGGTGGAGGTGGACCAGGTGTTGGTCCTATTTGTGTAGCAAAACAACTTGTTCCATTTTTACCTGGAAACCCGATAATAAAAACCGGTGGAAAACAAGCCATTTCAGCCATTTCGGCAGCACCATTTGGCTCTGCATTAGCATGCCTTATTTCTTACGGATACATTAAAATGCTGGGATCTGAAGGTTTAACCGAATCTACAAAAATCGCTATTTTAAATGCTAATTACATAAAAAACAGACTGCAAGGTAGTTTTGAAACCTTATACTCTGGTGAGCGCGGACGTGCTGCACACGAAATGATAATAGATTGTAGGCCTTTTAAAGCTCATGGTATAGAAGTAACAGATATTGCAAAACGATTAATGGATTATGGTTTTCATGCACCTACAGTATCATTTCCTGTAGCAGGAACCATGATGATTGAACCTACTGAAAGTGAAAGCAAAGCAGAAATGGATCGATTTTGTGACGCTATGATTTCGATTAAAAAAGAAATCGACACTGCAAGCAAAGCAGACAACAATAACGTTTTAAAAAATGCACCACATACACTTCAAATGATTACAGCAAATGAATGGCATTTCTCATATTCTCGAAAAAAAGCAGCCTTCCCATTGGATTATGTTAGAAACAATAAATTTTGGCCAAGTGTAAGACGCGTTGATGATGCTTATGGAGATAGAAATTTAATATGCTCCTGTGTACCAATAGAAGCCTATACAGAAGATTAATTTAATGCGTTGAACATCGTATTTTTTTAATGAAAAGTCATTGTAAGTTACCAAAACAAAGTAATTTAGTATGCACGCATAATATTAATGGCAAATTCCCTTTTTATGAATATTAAAATTACCGGAACCGGAAGCTACATACCTTCTACAATAGAAACTAACGAAAACTTTCAGAATCATGAGTTTTTAAATAGTGATGGTTCTACTATTGAAGCCCCAAACGAGGTTATTATTAAAAAATTTAAAGCCATAACAGGCATTGATGAACGTCGTTATGCTAAACCCGAATTAAACACCTCCGATCTAGCAGCATTAGCTGCAAAAAAAGCAATTGAAAGCGCTAAGATAAACGGCGAAAGTTTAGACTATATTATCGTAGCTCACAATTATGGTGATGTAAAATATGGCAGTATACAAAGTGATACTGTACCCAGTTTGGCATCTCGAGTTAAACACCTATTAAAAATTAAAAATCCAAAATGTGTCGCCTACGACTTACTTTTTGGTTGCCCAGGATGGGTAGAAGGTGTTATACAAGCGAATGCTTTTATAAAATCTGGAATTGCTAAAAAATGCTTAGTTATTGGAGCTGAAACACTATCTAGAACTATCGACCCTCATGATAGAGACTCTATGATTTATGGCGACGGTGCAGGTGCTGTAATAATAGAATCTAGCGAAGAACCAGGTGGGATTTTAACACACGAATCTGCTACATTTTCTTTAGAGGAAGCTCATTTTATATACTTTGGAAAAACTCACAACAAAAATTCTAATGCCGACCGCCGTTACATTAAAATGTTTGGCCGTAAAATTTACGAATTTGCACTTATAAACGTACCACTAGCCATGAAATCTTGCTTAGACAAAAGTGGTATTGATATTTCTGAAGTTAAAAAAATATTAATACATCAAGCCAATGAGAAAATGGATGAAGCTATTGTTAAACGCTTTTATAAGCTATACAATATGAAAATGCCAGATAAAATAATGCCTATGAGTATTGCAAAATTAGGCAATTCGAGTGTTGCTACGGTACCTACTTTATATGATATTATTTTAAAAGGTAACATGGAAAACCAAAAAATAAATAAAGGTGATGTTGTTATTTTTGCCAGTGTTGGCGCAGGGATGAATATTAATGCCATTGTTTACAGACAATAAGTTTTACAGCAGTTATTTGAGCATTATTTCTTAAATAAATTGAAAAACTAAAGTTATTTTATGTACGAAAAAACCTTTCCAAATAAACGCTTTAAACACACTATTAATTTCTTAAAAAAACACGTGTCTAACAAAAATGCTATTTTGGACTTAGGCGTGGAGAACCCGTTTACGGAAATTATGAATAACCATGGCTATACCGTAGAAAATACTAAAGGTGAAGACTTAGACATCGACACAAGTTCAATTTTAAATTCTAAAGCAGAAATAACAACGGCATTTGAAATTTTCGAGCACTTGCTCTCTCCTTTTACTGTTTTAAAATCTTTAAAATCGGATAAGTTAGTGGCTAGTGTACCTCTTAAACTATGGTTTTCTAAAGCGTATAGGAGTAAAACAGATATGCTAGACAGACATTATCATGAATTTGAAGATTGGCAATTTGATTGGTTATTAGAAAAAGCAGGATGGAAAATTATAGACAGAAAAAAATGGACCAACCCCACTAAAAAAATAGGAATAAGACCAATATTAAGATGGTTTACCCCACGGTACTACATTGTTTATGCAGAAAGATTTTAGTATAATTTACTTATAAACACTACGCTTTATATTTATTCTTTTACTAGGTATTTATTAAAACGCTAAAGAATAGCTCGCGCTATTATCTAACTATAATTAGCTAAGGATAATTAAAAACGTTTACACTAAAATTAATTCTAAAAAAAGACTTATTAAAATTGGGATTTGCTAATTAAATTTTAAAATTTACCGAATGGATTTTTACATTATCATCCCAGCTCATAACGAGGAAAACACTATAAAAAAAACCCTTAATTCTTTAGTTGAACAAACACTAACCCCTAGAAAATTAGTTGTAGTTAACGATAATTCTACAGACAACACTGCAGAAATTGTTACCACGTTCTTGAAAAAGTACGATTGGATTTCTTTGGTAAATTCTGTATCATCCAACGCACATTTACCTGGCTCAAAAATAATTAATGCATTTTATAAAGGATTTAAAACTCTAGACGATAACTACGATATTATATGTAAGTTCGATGCAGATTTAATCTTCCCTAGTGATTATTTAAAGCAATTATCCAACCACTTTACTAGTAATAAAACAATAGGCATGGCATCTGGTTTTTGCTATATTAAAAAGAATGAAACATGGGCTTTAGAAAATCTCACAAGAAAAGACCATATTAGAGGTGCACTAAAAGCTTACCGAAAAGGATGCTTTTTAGAAATAGGCATGCTAAAACCATCAATGGGTTGGGATACTGTTGATGAATTATTAGCTAAATATTATGGCTGGGATATTTTAACAGATGAGTCATTACATGTTAAACACCTAAAACCTACTGGCATAAGCTATAATAAAGCCTCTAAGCACTTGCAAGGTGAAGCTATGTATAAAATGCGCTATGGTTTTACCATTACATTAATTTCAGCATTAAAATTAGCATATAAAAAAAAGAGCTGTACTTTGTTTAAACAATATATAACAGGCTATTTTAAGGCTAAAAAACGAAAAGTTAATTTTTTAGTTTCAAAAGAGGAAGGGGTTTTTATTAGAAACCTTCGATGGCAAGGGATTTTAGAAAATTTTAAAAAGTAAAGAATCTACTGCTTTAATATTTCAATTTAATTATAACAACCAAACTATGTCAACTAGCACGTAATACCTAAAAACGCCAACCCTTGTAGCTATTGGAAGCCTCCAATTTATCCTCAATAGCATCATCTAGTTCGGGAAAAAAATCTATTCCTGTAAGGGCTTCTACCTCATCTACAGAAACCACAAACGTATATAAAGGCTTATTCGTTTTTTTATGCGGAATTAAAAAAGCAATCATTTTAATTTTTCCTTTATTGTTATCAATCAATACTTTATAGAATTGCTTTGGAACCGATACCTGCTCTGCTCCAATCGTTCTTAAACGCCCTCTTAAAACACCTCCTGTAACCACATAAACACCATTATATTTCCTTGCCCAGTAACGTGTTTTTTGTTCCAACACATTCCAAATTCCTGCATTAAATTGATGCTCTTGCGGACTAATGTTACTTGTTAAAAACGTCTCATCGTGTGCTTGTTTAGTATATTTCCTATCAGCAGCAGGGCACAAATGACCACGATCGTACCCCGAATTTTTGTAATTTTTCCAACTTGCAGCACCTGTTGTTACTGCTTTATCTATTTCAAAATAAGGTCGTTTAAAAGTACTATTAGAAAGGTGTGATTTTTTAAGTTCATAAGCAACCCACTCTGCCTGTTCATGCTCTTCATTATAAGATAATGAATATCCTTTATGGTGTATAATATGACCCGTTGTACTAGTTGGCAAAAAATAAGTGTTGGTTTCAGGCTTTGTAGCTTTGCCTACCGTAACAAACTCAATCTTTTCTCTTTTATCTAAAAAGTATTCATAACCATAAACACATGAAAGGATAAGTATGGCTATTAGACTATAAATTGTGCGCTTATTCATTATTCCAACACAAATTCTAAAGGTGTTCCAATGGCAAAATTAGGAAAACTTATACCTAAAAGTGAAGAAATAGTTGGTGCAACATCTGTAATTGTAGTTTTTCTGTAAGTATGCCCTTTATGTATGCCTTTTCCAAAAAACAATAAAGGGACATGTGTATCATAATTTAAACCACTACCATGCGTAGATCCCTTTTTACTATATGCTATGTAAGAAGGCTTATTAACTAAAACAACATCGCCAGATCGCTTTTGATTGAAACCTCTTTGTAATAAGGCTTCAATTCCTTCTGTAAAATTTACAGAAACCATAGTTGTTCCTGTATAAGCATTTGCAACATGAGGGTAATCTATAAATTCGTTAACTATGGCTTGTTGCACGTCATTCAAATTTAAATTTAACACTCTCAACTTTTCTTTATTTAAAAATATTTGATTGTTACTCATGTTGTCTACAATATTTACAGTACCATAAGTGTTTAATAAAAATGCATTAAACCTAGCTTCACGTTCTTGCATATTTAAGTATCCCGCTGGTATTTTAACAGATTGCAAAAAAGCTGGTACATTAACAGCACCATGATCTGCTGTTAAAAACAAAGTATATTCCCCAACGCCAACCTCGGCATCTAAGGCTTCTAAAAAGCGTTTCAAATCCCTATCTAAACGCATATAAGTGTCTTGAATTTCTTTTGAGTTTACACCAAAATTATGTCCTACATAGTCTGTACTAGAAAAACTAACAGTTAAAACATCGGTTATATTATCTTTTCCTAACTGTTCACCTTTTATGGCTGCTATAGCAAAATCTGCAACAATAGAGTTTCCATATGGCGTTGATTTTAAAATATCAAAACCTTCATTTTTTTTTGATAATTTTTTCAAATCATAAGGAAATGTAGCTGTACCTTTTCCTTTAAACCCACCTTCAAAATCATTTAAATCACTTCCACTTTCAGTGTACGTAGCAATATCATATAATGTCTCCCATGGTTTCAAGTAGTTTTCTACTACCTCTGATGTGTTAAAATCCTTTACCCACTTAGGTAAATGGTCCAAATAATATGTACTTGAAACAAAATTACCTTCATCTTTACCCCTAAACCAATATGCTGCATTTGCAGAATGTCCTGCAGGTAATATTGCCCCTCTATCTTTTATAGATATTCCAATAGTTTTCCCTCTTAACTGGGTATGTAATCTATTTTCATCAGCAAATGTTGTGGTTAGCATTCGGCGTGGTGACATCTGTTCTGTATTAGAATTTGTGCCCACAGCTAAAACCGTTTGATCTTCCGCACAATACACACTATTCCCGGTTTCTTTATCAAACCAATTATTTGCTATAATCCCATGATATTTAGGGGTTGTACCTGTATAAATAGATGCATGACCAGGGCCCGTATAAGTGGGGATATAATTGTAATGATTATTTTTACAATTAAAACCATCTTGCATAATACGCTTAAAACCACCTGCTTCATATTTATTATAAAACCTTGTTAAATAATCAAATCGCATTTGGTCCACAACAATACCGACTACAAGTTTTGGACTATCGGTTTGTGCTAAAACAGCTGTTGAAAGATTAAAAACAAATAAAAGTGATGCAAGGAACTTCATAAACTAAGGAATTTTTAAAGGCAAAAATACACATTTTAAAATATCATAATTTGAAATTAAGCTTAAATTGGTATAACTTTTTTTTACTTTAGCATTTACAAATTTATATATGTTATACCTACACAGTTTAGGCGCTTATTTTTTAATGATTTTCGAGATGTTTCGTAAACCCACCAAGTGGAAAGTTATGAAACAGCTTGTACTGAAGGATATAGATGATTTAATTATCGGTTCTATAGGCATTGTAGCTTTTATATCCTTTTTTGTTGGAGGAGTAATATCCATACAAACAGCTTTAAATATTGATAGCCCGTTAATACCTAAATACCTTGTGGGATTCGCCACAAGACAATCCATCTTGCTAGAATTTGCACCTACCTTCATGTCTATAATAATGGCAGGAAAAGTAGGATCCTTTATAACTTCTAGCATTGGGACCATGCGTGTTACCGAACAAATTGATGCATTAGAAGTTATGGGTATAAATTCTCTAAATTATTTAGTGTTTCCTAAATTTATCGCGTTATTATTATATCCCTTTGTTATTTCTATCGCTATGTTTTTAGGCATATTAGGAGGAATGGCCGCCTGTGTTTTTGGTGGCTTTAGTTCTCTTGAGGTGTATGTTACGGGCATTCAAACCGATTTTGAAACCTTTCATGTTATTTATGCCTTTATTAAAACCCTTACGTTTGCTTTTTTGTTAGCAACAATACCTTCCTATCATGGCTATTACATGAAAGGCGGTGCTTTAGAGGTTGGTAAAGCTAGTACAACCTCCTTTGTTTGGACTAGTGTAACTATTATTATTTTAAACTTTTTCCTAACTCAAATGTTATTAAGCTAATGATAGAGGTTACTAATTTACAAAAGTCGTTTGGTGATGTTAAAGTTTTAAAAGGTATTAATACGACATTCCATAAAGGAAAAACAAATTTAATTATTGGACAAAGTGGGTCTGGAAAAACTGTTTTTCTAAAATGTTTATTAGGCTTATTTGATTACGAAGAAGGCTCCATAGCTTATGATGGTAAAATATTCTCCAAACTCTCAGAAGCAGAAAAACGCAACATGAGAGCCGAAATAGGTATGGTTTTTCAAGGCAGTGCATTATTCGATTCTATGACTATTGAACAGAATGTTATGTTCCCACTACAAATGTTTACAAAACAGAGTAAAAGCGAAATGCGTGACCGCGTAGACTTTGTTTTAAAACGCGTAAATCTAGATGGTGCTCATAAAAAAATGCCTAGTGAGGCTTCCGGCGGAATGCAAAAACGAGTAGCAATAGCTCGTGCCATTGTAAATAAACCTAAATACCTATTTTGTGATGAACCGAACTCTGGATTAGACCCAAAAACAGCCATAGTTATCGATAATCTAATTCAAGAAATTACAGACGAATACCAAATAACTACTGTTATGAATTCTCATGACATGAATTCGGTTATGGAAATAGGCGAAAAAATAGTTTTTTTAAGAAACGGCCTAAAAGCTTGGGAAGGCTCTAAAGACACTATTTTTAAAACTGACAATGAGGTGGTTACAGATTTTGTTTACTCCTCAAATTTATTTAAAAAAGTACGTAAAATGTATAATGAAGAACATTAATAGTTAAAACAATAAATTAAATAGTTTACTTCAAAATAACAATTTTATCCTTTTTAAGCGTTTTACCAAGCCATAATTTTAACTCACCCTCTCTTTTCAACATTATGCTATCCGTTAGTTTTTTATTCCATTTTAATCGTATAACCGAAACCGTATCAATAGTTATAAAATCTTTGGATTCTAACATTTTGGAGTAGGCAAAATATTCTAAATCGTTAAATCTCACTTTAGCATCGCGCGACAAACTCGTAAACGACACTTCTGTTTTCATGTTCTTAGACTCAACTTGCCTATTTAAATCTGTAATATTACGTCGTAAATCCTCAATTTGAGTTTGTAGTCCTTCTATAATATTGTCTTTTTTATCTAAATCATTTATAGCTCTATCATAAGCGTCGGAGATTTTATCAAAACTCCTATTTTTATTACCTTTAAAATCAAGTATAAAATCCTTAATTTTCTCGTACTTTTTTATTTCATTTTTTAAATCGGCAATAGTAGCCTCTGGAATTTCGCCATTAAAATAAAGCAATATGCGTTTATCCTGCCAAGATGGTGTTGCTTTTTGCAACCACAATTCTTCATTCGATTTAACCTCGTCATCCATAAAACGATTGTAGTCACCTTCCAAACCACTTTGTTGAATAAAAGTAACAAAGGTTAAAATAGCAGGCGCCATAACTAATATAGCAATAACAGAAGTTAACTGGGCAATGCGTTTACGACGTTTTGAATTTGCGTACCTCAACATTGGGAAACGTAAAATTTTCAAAACTAAAAATGTTGCCAGGGCAATAAATATAGTATTAATGGTAAATAAATACATAGCACCAATAAATATATCCCAATTGTGTGCCAAACCATAACCGGCAGTACAAAGCGGAGGCATTAAAGCTGTTGCAATAGCTACCCCAAATATTACTGAAGCAATAGTCCCTTTTTTAGTCCTCGCAATAATTAAAGCCGCGCCACCAAAAAAGGCAATTAATACATCTCTAACATCTGGTTTTGTACGACCAAAAAGTTCATTAGTCATTATATCTGCCGTGGGGAAAAATTTAAAAAACAAAAAGGCTGTTAATAAACTTAGCACTATCATGGTAGCTAGATTTATTAAAGACTTTTTAAGCGTATCTATATCGTTAATAGCAATAGACAAGCCAATGCCTAGTATAGGCCCCATAAGCGGAGAAATTAACATGGCACCAATAACAACTGCCGTAGAGTCTGCGTTTAAACCAATAGAAGCTACAAATATTGAGCAAATAAGAATCCATGCTGTGGCTCCCTTAAACGGAATATCTCCTTTTATAGCTAAAATGGTGGCATCTCTATCCGTATCATGCCTAAAATCTAAAAGTTCCCTTAAAAAATCTGAAATACTTGTGAATAAACCTCGTGCATCCTTTTTTACATTCTCTTTGGATTGCTCAACATTTTTGTCTTTCAGTAAAGCATCGTTTTGAGCTCTCTCTTCTTCTTCAGAAAAATTAAATTTACTTTCTTCGCTCATAATCTAATAATTTTAATTCCTGAAATTTAAGATAAAAACTCAATAAACATGTAATAATTCTGACAAATTAAATTAAGAAATAACTTAAAATTTAACCGTAGTGCTCTCCAAATTTATTTTTAACCTGCTGGAGTGTCTTTTTTATGTCCTGCTCTTTCGACTTTGGAAAGATAAGTAAGACCTCATCTTTATCAACAATAATATAATCATTAAGACCGTCTATAACGACTATTTTATTGCCTTTTGTTCTTACCATATTACCCGATGCATTGGTCTCTAAAGTTCGTGCATTTACTACAGCATTATTCGATTCATTTTTATCGAGCTTATCATACAAACTCCCCCAAGTACCTAAATCGTTCCAATCAAACTCTGCAGCAATTACAAATACGTTTAACGATTTTTCCATTAAGGCATAATCTACTGATACATCTTCTGCTTTAGGATAATTTTCTTTAATAAAGTTACTTTCCAACGGTGTGTTATAAGTTGGTATTCCAGCTTCAAAAAGACGATATAACTCAGGCTGATTATTCTTAAACGCCTGAATAACGCTTTTAACGCTCCACATAAAAATACCTGCGTTCCACAAAAAATTCCCCTGCTTTATAAAGCCTTTAGCTGTTTCATAATTTGGTTTTTCTCTAAATTGACTAACTGTTTTTATCGCTTTCGCGGAAGACTTATCAAACTCTATATAGCCAAATCCTGTATTTGGAAATGTGGGTTGAATACCTAAAGTCATTAATGCATCATTTTCTGCACAAAACTCAAACGCTTGTTTTACATTTTTAGAAAACGTTTTTTCATCCTCAATCCAATGGTCGCTAGGTGCAACTATCATAAGTGCATCTGGATTCTCTTTTTGAATTTTTAGCGACGCATATAAAATACAAGGAGCTGTATTACGCATAGCAGGCTCTAAAACGACTTGCCGCTGCTCTACTTCTGGCAACTGCTCCAAAACTAAATCGTTGTACCGCTCGTTTGTTAAAATAAATATATTCTCCTTTGGTATTAAGTCTGCCAGGCGCTGAAAGGTTTTTTGAATTAAAGTATCACCAGTACCAAGCATATCGTGAAATTGCTTTGGAAAATCTTGGGTACTTACTGGCCAAAATCGAGAACCTACACCCCCCGCCATTAAAATGGCATAATAATTTGAGTTTTTCATGTTATATAAATAGTATTAAAAACTTTTAATCTTCTTGATAATGCCTACTTTACTTAGCATTAATTAATATTTCTACCTCTGCATTGGGATTAAATAAATATAGCCTACCCGATTTAACCTCAACACACTCAAAACGCTTAACACGTTTTTTAATAAGTCTGAACACCTTTCCGTTGTATAATTTAAAGGTACTACCCAAAGGTACTTCAAAAATAAAATTTTTATCACTAGGTTCATCAAATTGTTTTAAAGCAAAAGCTAAAGGTACATCGGTATCGCTAGATGCTTTGGGGTTTTTAAAATGCTTTGCTAATAAAGGCAATAACGCATTAGGAAATATTGCCGGATTTAAAAAAGGAAGCATTAAATGCTTAAAAGTATATTTCCATTCCAATCCGTGAGGTTTAATAAACTTACCATAAGTTTTAAAAGCCTCGAAATGGGCAATTTCATGCACTAATGTTATTAAAAAACGATATGCATTTAAATTCGAATTTATAGTTATTTTATGTTGTCCATTTGGTAAACTTCTATAATCGCCATGCCGCGTCTTACGTTCTTTTTTAATTTTAACCTGTAAAGTATCATATTCCAAAAGTTTTAAAACTAATGGTAACGCTTTTTCAGGTAAATAATTTTTAAGTTCATCCCGCATTATTGCTAAAATAACAGATTTCACTTAAAGAAACCTATAGTACTATTCAGTTTTGGTAAAAAAGTATAAATTCCTTTTGGCCAAATTTACAAAAGATAAAGCAAGCCGGTAAAACATTAAAGCATCTTTAAAAGTAAATCCATACTATTAAACGTTTTAGTCGCTTCTTTACACAGCTCATTATTGTAATCGTGCTCGGTATATCCAAAAACATCAAAACCTCCTGCCTTAGCTGCTCTTATTCCAGATAAGCTATCTTCAACTATTAAACACTCATTAGGATTGAATCCCATACTTTTAGCAGCCCATAAAAAAATATCGGGCTCTGGCTTCCATTTTTGTATGGCATAGCAGCTAAATATATTACCTTCAAAAAAAGATAGTAAACCGGTTAGTTCTAAATTAAGTCGTATTTTATTTTCTGGCCCGCTAGACGCTACACAAAATGGTTGTTGTAAATTTTCTAGCACTTTTTGAATTCCATTTATAGGTTTGATTTTTTCTCGAAAAGCTTCAAACGTATTAATACGATAATCCATATCAAAATGTACGGGCAGTGGTTTACCTATTTTTTTAACAATTAATTGTTTACAGAAATTAAAAGATTTCCCTTTTAAAGTAATAAGTGATTTATAAAAATCCATATTAGCACCTAGGTAATTGGCCATTTCGACTAAAACACCAATAGAAATAGATTCACTATCTATTAAAACCCCATCACAATCAAAAATTATACATTTATATTTTTTCATTTTATAATTATCGTTTTAACGAAAAGTGACCTTTAAAACGATTTTCATTATCTAGAAAGACAGTAAACCAAAAATCTGACGCATACATTTCCCTTCCGCTAAAAGTGCCATCCCATCCAATCTCATTTGCAGCTAGTTGCTTTAAAATTTTTCCATACCTGTCGTAAATATGTATTTTTGCTAAAGGATATTCTTTAATTCCTTGAATTTGCCAATAATCATTAACGCCATCGTTATTAGGGGAAAAGTGCTTAGGGTAGTTTACCAAAACAACTTTTTGTGAATCTTCACTACACCCTAATTTATCTCTTACTTTAACCGTATAAACACCTCCTGATAAATTATTAAATATATTACTATCTTGATAATTCTCACCATCTATGGTGTATTCCAAATCGCCATCGCCAGTAACTATTAACTCTATAAAATTATTGTCTGAAAATTGTTGAATACGAACATTTTGAATACTTGGTAACTCCGCCAGCTTTAATTCAAATGTAAAAGTATTTTCGCATAAAATTCCATTTTCTGTTTTCGCTACATTTACGGTGTACCTACCCTCTAATACTAATGTTGCACTAAATGTATTGGACACTACGGTGTTATCTTGATAAACCCACTCCCAAGTATCGAAGCTAGAATCGACCGATAGAACAAGAGATGGATTTAAAGCGCATAAAGAATAACTATCCTTTAAATCAATTTCAAGAAATTTGTTAACAATTAAATCGAAACTTGTTTCCTGATAACAAGAACTTAACGCCCCCTGTTCAACACGCACCGTTATAGTCTGTTCAAATGCTTTTGTATTATTGAAGGATAAAGGTAAAGGTGATGGTAATTCTAAATTATCTTGATCAAAATACCGAACTATTAAATTCTTTTGACTGCCAATAACTTGAGATTCAATATTTGTAGTATTAAAACTTGCAAACCCATTAGCGTTACCGCAAGCAATTATATTATTTGGTTTATTAATAATTGGGCTATTTAAGGTTTTCAAATTTAATGTAGTTTCCGAAAAACAATCTGCTGATGGTTTTGAAACTCTTATAGTAATAATCTCTTCCGTTGCAAAGCGGTTTGTGTAGGGGCTTGGTAAAGGACTAGGCAACTGCATGTTATTTTCATCAAAATAAGATACTATTAAGCCTTCTTGTCCATTCAGTACTTGATTTTGTACTAAAGTAGTATCAAAGCTTTCCGAGAAGCCATCGCCATTATCATCACATGCAAATATATCCGAAGGTTTATTAATGTTTACAGATCCAATAGGTAAAGGTATAGCTGCACTTTGACTGCAATTTTCTTGTGATTCTATTTTGATTCTGTAAGACGCACTGAAAACAGTATTAACAGGTACCGTACACTCTATATTTCCACTGGAATTTGTTCTAAGTAAGCCAATGCGTGTTTTATTATCGAAACTGCCAAACGAATCGCTTAAATAGACAGAAAACACCGTAGATGGATCGAAACCACCTGATAAAATAAATGGAATATCAAACGTATTACCTGGGCATAATCCTAAAAACTCTTTTTCTACAATTTTTATATTTTTCAATAAATCGTTGTAAACAGACAAATAAACTTGACCAGATTGCTCATAAGCAACAACAATATCGTTATAAAAGGGGTTTCTATCAACATTATGGCTCACTCCTTTAGCTACAATAATAGGCATACTAAAGTTTTCACCTTGATCGTAACTTACATTAATTACTAAATCGTTAGTACTACTAATATAACCATCTACTAGCGTACCGCTATTATCTGCAAAAAGCGTACGCCCTTCATTGTTACCATTATTATCTCCTAAAGTTATAGGACTAATTTTACCATTAGAGACATCCATTTTAAAGCCCTCGTTTTTCGTTGGTCCGCCACCTCCAATAAACATGAACGTTCCACAAGGTCCATCACTTAAAGCATAACTAGAAAAATAAACTTCTCCGGGAGGTGTAATATTAATTTGAGAAAAATTATCTCCAGAATTTGTACTCTCAAATAAAAACAAGTTAGGATTATCAGAAGGAAGATAAACCACCCCGTTTTGATCGGTTCTAATATCCGAATAAACATAATTATTTCTAGTAATATGGATAAAATTTCCATCTCCTCTAGAATTGTTTTTAAAAATATTACCACCAAATTCGTCAATTACGTAGATAAAATCGCCATAAGTAGCCATGTGCACCGCATTTCCCCCACCAAAACCTATATCTCTAGGAACACTAAATGATTTTCCTTCATCTATACTTTTACTAATAAACACACTACTGGAAAGCAACCAAGCTACAAAAATATCTCCCGCCACATTAACAATAATTTCAGGTTCGGAATTAGCAGGGGTTACTAAGCTACTTGGTAAAAAACTTTGTCCTCTGTCCTTACTTTTTGCAACTCTAATACCTTCCGATCCTGAAAAAACCACATAAATGGTTCCATCCTTACTTATTGCAATATTCCTGCTAGTATTTGCACGACCAATATTATTATTAACTCCTAAATCACTAACCGGGACACCAGAATATAATGGTGTTTGGCTAAAGGTTTTTAAACAAAAAAACAGCATTAGCATCACTAAAATTCTATGCTTAATTATATATAACATTACATAAATATATTATTGTTAAACATTTTAACTTTTTTCTATAAACAAAAGCTAATCTTATTAAATTGAATTTTTGTGAATTTAAGAAACCACTTTGTAATAAGCCATACAACAAATAAAATTATGGCGTGGAACTTGAAACCTGTAACATTTTACCATTATAATATTTATTACCATTTAATGAGAACTCGTATATATATTGTGCCATTTCAATGGCTGTTATTGGTGCTTCGTAACCAGGAAAAGCCTCTTCTAGCATTTCTGTTTGCACTGCACCTAAAGCCAAAACATTAAATGCTATTCCAGAGCTTTTATACTCCTCCGCCAGCAACTCGGTTAACGTTATTACAGCTGCTTTGCTAGAACTGTAAGCAGCTAAACCAGCAAATTTCATGCTACCTTGCACACCTCCCATAGAACTTACATTTACCACATGGCTATTTTTTTTCATAAAAGGGAGTGTAATACGTGTTAACTCTGCCACACCAAAGACATTTGTTTTATAAACATGAGTAAAATCTTCAAATGTTGTTTTTAGGAAAGGTTTATTTAAAAGAGCTCCTGCATTATTTATAAGAACATCAACATGCTTCCAAGATTTTGTAATAAAATCTGTAATCCCCTTATATGCCTCTTCATTATTTAAATCAAAAGAAAAACACGTTACATTCTGTAAGTTTAAATTTTCAATTGGTTTTTCATTTCGCGAAAGCGCTAAAACCTGATGTCCTGCTTTTGCGTATAATTTAACTAACTCAAAGCCTATACCTCTACTCGTACCTGTTATTATTATATTTTTATTCATAATATTAAATCATTTATTTTAAAGATTAGCCAAGTAACTACCTAGTAAACAAATAGAGTTATCTAACTAAACATTCCCAGCGCCTTATGGCGCACATGATATTAATTCAAAATTAAGGAAATAAAAAGAAGGAATAGTATATTAAGATACTTTAAACGCTTTGTAAAACACACCATTATCAGAAAACTTAAATGATCCTGTTAACTTAGCTTTTAATACAAGTCCATTATTTCAGGCCCTTATAATTGTTTAACTTAGTTCTAAACTTGCTTTTAGTATCTAAAATACAATCTATTTAAATTATCGATTATTATGCCTTGAAATTATTTACAATAACTTATCTAGACTCCTAACAAAACACGTTTCTAAAACTCAATCAGAAAACAGATAATGAATAGCTTTAAGATTATTTACAGATAAAAAAAAACCTGATTCAAATAAATGAAACAGGTTTTTTATATTATGAACACTCCAATTAAAGCGCTTAAAAATAATTTTAAACTAACATGGTTACAGGATTTTCAATGTAACCTTTAAGTGTTTGTAAAAACATTGCACCCGTTGCGCCATCTACCGTTCTGTGATCGCAAGCTAAAGACAACTTCATTGTATTCCCTACAACTATTTGTCCGTTTTTAACTACTGGCTTTTCAACAATATTTCCTACTGAAAGGATAGCAGAATTTGGCTGATTAATTATCGATGTAAACGTATCAATACCAAACATACCTAAGTTAGATACCGTAAAAGTACTACCCTGCATTTCGTCTGGTGTTAACTTTTTGTTTCTAGCTTTTCCTGCTAAATTTTTAACTGCCGCACCAATTTGTGGTAATGTTTGCTCGTTTGCAAATTTCACAACAGGCACAACCAAGCCATCGGGAACTGCTACTGCAACACCTATATGAACGTGGTTATTTAAACGCATTTTATCTGCAAACCATTGCGAATTAACTTGTGGGTGTTGCTTTAAAGCTAAAGCACATGCCTTAACAATAATATCGTTGTACGAAATTTTAGTATCTGGAATAGAATTAAATTGCGCACGAAATGCCATAGCATTTTCCATGTTAAATTCTACACTTAAATAGTAATGAGGTGCAGAAAACTTAGAGTTAGTTAAGGCCTTCGCAATAGCTTTACGCATTTGCGAGTTA
Source organism: uncultured Algibacter sp. (assembly GCA_937958265.1). Taxonomy (GTDB): domain Bacteria; phylum Bacteroidota; class Bacteroidia; order Flavobacteriales; family Flavobacteriaceae; genus Algibacter_B. The sequence goes on from CALGNX010000010.1 coordinate 97,303, forward strand.
TCTACCTCATCAAAATCCTCTTGTCCAGACGGCACAAATTTACCTACTGAAACATTACTTGCAGCAGGTTCGTAATTTTCTACATCACGTTTTATTATACGTCCATTCTCTCCAGAACCTGGTATTTTTGCTAAGTTAATACCTTTCTCTTCTGCTAACTTTTTAGCTAAAGGCGAAACATAAATACGCCCATTTGCAGTTACAGGCGCTGGCGCACTAACTCTTTTTGTATCTGGCGCAGATGCCTTCACTTCTTGTTTTGGTGCTTCGGCTTTACTTTGTTTTTTTGGCGCTTCTTTTGGCGCTTTCTTTTCAGTTTCAGCTGGTGCTAAAGAGAAACCTGAAGCAATGCCGGAAACATCGGTACCTGCCGGGCCTATAATAGCTAGTAAAGCATCAACTTTAGCAGACTCTCCTTCTTGCAATCCTATTTCTAAAAGTGTTCCAGATTGAAAGGACTCAAATTCCATAGTAGCCTTATCGGTTTCTATTTCAGCTAAAATGTCGCCTTCCTCTACGTTATCACCTACTTTTTTTAACCAAGTTGCAACAGTACCTTCTTCCATGGTATCACTTAAACGTGGCATAGTTACAACAATAACGCCTTCTGGCAAGTCTGCGGCTGCTTCAGAAGTTGAACTATTAGATACAGCTTCTGCTTTCTCTTCTATAGCTACTTCTGTTGGTGCATTAGTAGTATTGCTATCTCCGTTTAATATTCCAGAAATATCTTCTCCTTCATCACCAATTATTGCCAAGAGCTCATCTACCTTAGTTGTTTCACCTTCTTGAACACCTATATGAAGTAAAGTTCCTTCGTTAAAAGATTCAAATTCCATGGTAGCTTTATCCGTCTCAATTTCAGCTAAAATGTCACCTTCTTCAATTTTATCTCCTACTTGTTTTAACCAAGCCGCTACCGTACCTTCTTCCATGGTATCGCTTAACCGCGGCATATTTACTACTATTGCCATAGTCTATATTTTGTGTTGTATAAATGGATAATCTTCCTGTTCGTAAACCATATCGTAAAGTTGCTGTACTTCTGGGTACGGTGACTCGTCTGCAAATTTCTCACATTCTGCAACACGGGCTTTAACTCTTTTATCGATTACTTTTATTTCTTCCTCGGTAGCGTATTCTTTTTCAAAAATAATATCTTTTACCTGTGAAATAGGATCTATTTTTTGATACTCCTTAACTTCATCTTTAGTTCTGTAATGTTGCGCATCACTCATAGAATGACCTCTGTAGCGATAAGTTTTAAGCTCTAAAAAAGTTGGCCCACCGCCTTTACGAGCTCTTTGTATAGCTTCATCAAAAGCTTCTGCAACTTTAATGGGATTCATACCATCTACAGGTCCACAAGGCATATCATATCCTAACCCCAATTTCCATATATCGGTATGATTTGCTGTTCTTTCTACCGAAGTTCCCATAGCATAACCATTGTTTTCACAAACAAATACTACTGGTAAGTTCCAAAGCATCGCTAAGTTAAAAGTCTCATGAAGAGAGCCTTGCCTTGCTGCTCCATCTCCAAAACAACAAATAGTTACTGCATCTTTATCGTGGTATTTATCACCAAAAGCGATACCCGCTCCTAAAGGAATTTGACCACCTACAATACCATGCCCACCATAAAAACGAAATTCCTTAGAGAAAATATGCATAGAACCACCCATACCCTTAGACGTTCCTGTTACCTTACCAAACAATTCAGCCATAACCATCTTAGGATCAACTCCCATTCCAATAGGCTGAACATGATTACGGTATGCAGTAATCATTTTATCTTTAGTTAAATCCATAGCATGAAGTGCTCCTGCTAACACAGCTTCTTGACCGTTATATAAATGAAGAAATCCTCTTACTTTTTGTTGAATATATACGGCTGCAAGTTTATCTTCAAACTTTCTCCAAAACAACATGTCTTCGTACCATTTAAGGTAAACCTCTTTTGTGATTTTTTGCATTGAGTACTATTATATGGTTAAAATATAAAACTGTTTACTTTTATTAATTCCAAACACAAAAGTAACACTTTGTGCTGTATTGCAAAAACGCAATTTCACTAAAGTATAAAATTTATAAAAAAAATAGTGTTTTTGGCTCCTATTGTTTTATTCTCTTGTTTTTAAGTAAAAAAACTTGATTATATAGTGCACTTATTTTTAAAGTACAGCCTTATCAAAACCTAGCGGCAATAGGTTTGCCAAAGACCCGGACTTAGCCACTGCACCAACTTCACCCATAAAATAAATTTCAATTGGCGACTCCTGCTTTATTTCATACTCTGCAATAGCCTGTCTGCATGCACCACAAGGAGGAATGGGCTGTGATGTTTTATTATTGTTCGATGCTGCAGTTAGCGCCATACTAATTATTTTAACATTAGGATACTGGGCACCCGCATAATAAATTGCTGTTCGCTCTGCACATAAACCTGACGGATAAGCTGCGTTTTCTTGATTATTACCTGTAATAACCTCTCCATTCGCAAGAAGGATGGCTGCACCTACATTAAAATTGGAATACGGCGCATAAGCTTTCTTTCTTGCTGTTATTGCTTTTTGCATAAGTGCAGAAACACTCTCCGAGAGTTCATCCATATTTTCAAAAAGACATAAGGTTGACTCTATTTTTATTTCTTTCATAAGTTAAGGGTTTAAATTGTTATTTAAAACGGAAAAAAGACTGTTTACTCAACAGAATAATCACTTTTACTAAAACATTAAGTAGCTATTCGAGATGATAAAGAAATAATACTAATTATATACAATACAGACATAGCTAAAGTACCAAAAACAAAAAAACTATTACTTAATAGTAATAGTTTTTTTGTTTTGATACGCTAAAATTTTAATATTCGTTATACGTACCCGCACCAATGTTAAAGGTTAGAGAAAAACGCAGGGTATTCTCTAAAGGACTTGGTACCTTAGATGCTGAGAATAAGTATGACAAATCGATATTTACTACATTAGCTTTAAAACCTGCACCTAATGCTAAGAATTTTCTAGCACCCTTCTCTTCACTTTCATTAAAGTAACCAGCTCTAAAGGCAAAAGATTCTTGATAAAGATACTCTGCACTTAGGGCCCAAGTAAACTCCTTAATCTCTTCACTAAATCCATCTGGAGCATCTCCAAAAGACTGAAAAATACCTGATAAAAATGTAACGTCTTGTGATTTACCTCCAAGAATAATGTTTCGGTTATCTGTAATGGAACCTAATTCATCCTCATCTTCTTCATAAGTACCATTTCCATTAGTATCTGTAAATGAAAACTCATCGCCAAAAGCTGGTGGTGTAGGCACTAATAACTTTGAAACCTCTGCTGTAACAGAAACCTTATTATAGTCATCAAATATAAAATCAAAACCAGTTCCTAATCTTAATGTAGTAGGTTGAAAATTTTCTGCACCGCCTTCATCATATCTAAATTTAGGCCCAATGTTTTGAATTGCAAACCCGCCTCTCCAACGACCATTAAAATCGGAATACGCCTCTTCCTCACTTTGATAGAAGCCAGAAATATCGACACCAAATGTGTTTGCTGGAGTTGTATCGCCATCTACACCAGTTAATCTTAAGTTAGAATTTAGATAACGCATAGCTACAGACATAGAAAATTGATCGGATAGGCGTAATGCGTATGAGGCATCAATAGTAAATTCATTTGGCCTTTGAGTTAATGCCTCAGAAAACTCATCTTCAACGAACTCAATATCACCCAATGAAAAATATCTTAAACTAGCTGCAAAAGCACTTCTATCATCAATACGATTGAAATAAGTAACATTTCCTAAAAAAATATCATTTACAAGCTGACTTAGGTAAGGTGTATAACTAACACCAATCCCCGATTTTGTTTGAGAAAACGCATATTTAGATGGATTCCATTGTTGAGAGAATGCATCTACAGATGTTGCTACCCCCATATCGCCTAATGATGCTGCTCTAGCATCGGGCGCAATTAAAAGAAACGGAACTCCCGTAGTTATTACTCTAGAGTTATCTTGAGGAATAATAGTTGTTTGTGCTTTAGCTTTAACAACAAAAGCAAAAGCTATAAATAGAAATATAAGATTCTTCATGTATTGAAATTTTATTAACAAATATAAATTTTATTTTAATACTTTTTGTATAATTTTTAAAACCTACTAAGCTTTGTGTAGTGAAAATAAAACTATTAAAGAATTACAAGTTTCTCAATTTTCTCAACGGTTTGGTTAAGTATGTTTGATCGCACCTTAAGTTTATAAATATAAACACCTTTACCTATTTTTTCACCAAAATCATCGCGCCCATCCCAAATTATATCTCGAGATACAGAACTTACAGCCTTAACACCACCACTGGTTTGACCGTTTAAAGTTCTCACAAGTTTTCCTGACACTGTGAATACTTGTACTGAAACGTCCAAAGGCTCCGAACTATTGTGATTAAACCAAAATTCTGTATAATTAACAAAAGGATTTGGATAATTTAAAACATTACTTACTTCCAAACCTTGATCCTCATCAAATACAACAAATTGCATTTCAGAAACGGACGAATTATTATAAACATCCCAAGCCCTAAGGGTTAACGTGTGTAAACCAGGCTCAAAATCCCTAAAAGCAAAGCTTATTGTTCCCTTAGTGTAATCATCAACATTAGTTTCATAATAATCGTTTAAAATTACAGGATTTGTTTCATCTCCATCAATTATTGCAACAATATCATGACCAATGCCGCTTGCTGTATTAATACCATTAGGGTCTTCTAACTTAACAATTAATGTGGGCGAATCATTTGTTATTCCGCCGGTTACAAAATTCTCATCATTCATAAAAAGCGTTAATACTGGACCTGTATTATCCTCTGGAGCATTTTCATTTAAACCTCCAATCCGAATAGTATTAGCGCTTCCTCCTGCTTGGTCTTCTGTTAAAGCTTCATTTTTAGAATAAAAACTAACTTTACCAAAGCCCACAGGAATCCCTACATCTTTTGGCACAATAAAATCAAACTCAAATTGTCCATTTACTACCGAAGCCTGTCCTCTAAATATGATAGCGCCCAAGGTCGTAAAGTCTAATTTGACAAGTTCTCCATTTCTTCGAATACCATCGTTCGCAAGTGTTTGTCGCTCTAAAAATTTATCATAAATGGTAGCAGATAATGTACCAGTATAATCACTTAACAACCTTCCTTGCTCGTCTGTAACTTCTCCAGCTAATTTCACATAACTTAGTGCTTTAAGAGTGTCTGTTGCTGTTTCTATAGGGTTATCATTAATTTTTGTTAGCTTTATATTAGTTTTTGGAAATGCTAACTTCATGGCAGGATCTCCAATATAAAACACTAAGTTTTTTTGCGAATTTCCCGATATAAAACTATCATTTTTAGTTAAACGCAAAGCTTCTGCCACAGTTGGGTATTCATTATCACCAAACGAATCGTTTTCACTGAAAGAAAACAAATACTGACCAAGTTGCCTGTTGAAAACAATTCCGAACCCTACAAATACTTGACGCGTGGTTGTAATTAAACCTATAGCTCCCGTTTCTTTATTCCAGAACGTAAATTCGCCTGCCGTTTCTCTAAAAGGATTATCGAATCTTGTAAACTCGCAAGTTACTGTAACAAAACAATTTAGTCGACATGTATTTTGCAAGCTTAATATATCTGGTTTTAATAAAATACGTTCCTGAGCTAAGCCATCTTCGCCTCCATGCCCAAAATAATTTACCACTAATGCCCCGTTATTAATTGCATTAACAAACTCGGTAGTTACCTTTGGGTACCTATCGCCACCTGCAGAAGACTCTTGTTGAAAAGCATCGGTATGAATTTTTGTTACATTTATAAAAGGTTTTTCTAGAGACACCACATCGGCAATATCATTTGTTGTAGTCTGTAAGTCACCTCTAATTTCAGCATCATTATCGTCTGAAACTACAACAAAATTATTTCGCCAACTACCTAAAGATTCTTTAGCATAATAGGATTCTATTTTGTCAACCATGTCTTTACCACGTTGTGGTGTATCTGCTAAAATTCGTCCTACTGCAATATCCAATTTATCACTAGAAGCCATAGTGCCTTCATTTTCATCCATCATACCATAAAAGTCATCAGAAACAAATGATGCTGCTAAACTAAAACTATTGTAAGAATACCAAGAAGGGACTATATTCGTATTATTTCTAATTCTATCTTTATAATCATATGAGCCATCTCCAAATAAACATAAATATTTTAATTTATTCTCTGGTGTACTAGCATTATCATAAACATATTTTACCATATTACGAATAGCACCAACATCCTGATTACCCGAACTAAACTCGTTATAAATTTCATCTAAACCAACAACCTTAACGTTTAAATCATACTGTGCTCTATTAATTTGAGCCAAACGCTCTGCTGAATTTAACATGTTATTGGGACTTACTATTATATAATCTATATCTTGAAAATCGCCTTTACTATTTTTAAAAATAGTTCCTTTTAAATCCTGATTACTAACAACGGTTTTTGAATCAAACTTTGGTGAAAAATAATCGGATGGCGCAACAGCGACATAATTTCTTAAAACACCCAAATCGGCAGTGAAACTTAAGTTGGAATCCTCATTTCTATTAATATAATTTGAAACATTAGCAATATCTGTAACATCCCAAATTTCAGAAAGATTAGAGGTATTAGCCATATTATACTTAACAATACCAGAAGAAGTAACCACCGCATTATTTTTAAATAAAAATTGTTTATCATTGAAAATCAATTGACGTTCGCCTTCAACAGTTACAAAGTCTAAATAACCTATGGTACTAGGATTACCTAAGTTATCAAAATCTACCTTCACACTAATTTCAGAATTATTTACAAGACGATTGGTGCGATACACATTTCCATTCGCTAAAGATGGGGTTGAAACACCACGAATCGAAACAGTGGCAACATTTTCGTTATTAACAGAAATCCCCAAAGCACTATCACTGGCAGCAAAAGCAGCAGCAGAAACAACAATATTAACAGGCTCTGTAAGAACTAAATTAGGAAAATTAAACTTATAAGTTTTAGAATTTTCTAAATCAAATTTATTAGCAAACCAACGCCTACCCAAACCCAAGATATTATAAACATCTAATTCAAAAAACTGATAATCGATAAACGTATCCAAAACCATATTTGCAGTTCCTGAAGGTTGCGTAAATTCTTGAATGCGCTTACCATTTCCTGGACTTACATTAACGTAATAATATGTTTTATCTGTGTAACAATTTAAATGGGTTCTGCTCTCCATGTTAAATTCCTTTGGTCCTTGACCGTAAAATAGAATATAATCAGAATCATTAAAAACACCATCAACCTCTCCAACAAACTTAATAGCATTTTCAGGCACATCCAAAGGATATTCAACCGCATTTGAAAAAGGAATCATACGGCCACCATGACCATAAATTTTTATAGTCCGAGGATCTACACTATTTACATCGAGACCTAAACGTTTCAAAAAACTTTTCGATAATTTAAAAACGCCTGTAGTATCAACATAAAAACGATACCACTCTCCTGAGCCTAAAACTGAATTAGTTATTACCTTTAACTTAGAAGCATTATTGCGTGAAAAGAACTTATTTTCAAAATAATTTTGATAATTAACTTGAAATGATATTAATTTTTTAAACGTTCCATTCTCATCCTTTATAATAGGTGAAATTTCGAAAAGCAGATAAAGTTTACTTCTAGCTTTGGAATTTTTCAAACTAAATTTTAATTCACTAGGAATCCTATCTAACTCCAAATCGCCTAAATCACGTTCAAGGATATCTTGAAAAACTACATCACTAATAGAAACGGATGTTTCGTTTATAACCGCCTCTGCAACCCACTGATCTACAAAAGTCAGACCTTTTTCCAGTTCATAATTAAAATTCTTCTTATTAAAAGAAGGAATAGTTCTGCTAAAACTATCACCAGAAAGGGTTTTAGCCTTATCCCAATTTATTATATACTGCTTTTGCTGTCCAAACACATTAAAGCACGAAACTAATACTAACACAAATAAATATATCTTCCTCATTGGTAAAATAACGCAGTTAAAGCGTGGTTATTATCATTATAATTAACAATTTTACATATCGTATCAAAAATACAATAATAAATTAGGAAAACAGGCGTTATATAAAAAGTAACAGCGCTTCCTGAAATAATAAAATATCGATTAAACACCAAAAAACAGGATGAAAAGCGTATTTGTTTGGTTAAAATGTAAAAAAACGGCTTGCTGTATAAGCTTAAATTCTTATATTGCAGTTCCAAATTATTATTAGATTAATTTAAATATGGATATGAAAAAAGTAGTAGCATTCAAGTTTTTTCTAGTTTTAGCACTAGTAGTGACTTCAACTAGTTGCAAAAAATCTTCAAGTTCGAAGAATAGCTCAAGAGCTACTGGATGGAACATCAATGACAAAGATGGTGGATTCCAATACAATACAGACTTTAAGGAACAAGAAACATCTCCAGGGTTAGTTTTTGTTGAAGGTGGTACATTTACAAAAGGACGTGTGCAAGATGATGTTATGCACGATTGGAATAATAGTCCTAACCAACAACATGTGCAATCTTTTTACATGGATGAAACTGAAGTTACTAATGCGATGTACATGGAGTACTTAGATTGGATTAAACGCGTTTATCCGCCTTCCGATGAAAATCTAAGAGCGATTTATCATGGTGCCTTACCAGATACTTTAGTTTGGAGAAACCGCTTAGGGTTTAATGAAGTGATGACGGAAAACTATTTACGTCATCCAGGATACGGCGAATACCCTGTTGTAGGTGTTAGTTGGATTCAAGCAGTTGAATTTGCCAATTGGCGCTCAGATCGTGTAAACGAGTATAACCTTGAAAAAGAAGGCTACATTAAACGCGGAGCAAAAATAACAGATGTAGATGCAGCCCAAACATTTAGTACAGATACATATATAAACGCACCTACTTTAACTTATGGGGGTAATGAAGAAATACTAAGTGGTGATGGTCGCCCTAAAGGAAATACTAGAACTGATTCAGAAGGCAATGAAACAGGAATTTATGCCACTAGAGAAACTGGTATTATTACACCAAAATACAGGCTACCCACTGAAACAGAATGGGAATATGCTGCTTTAGGATTAAGTGAATTAAGAAGTTACAACTTATACCGTGGTCGTAAAAAATATCCTTGGGATGGACAATACACAAGATCTGGAAAGCGTAAAGTAAGAGGTGACCAATTAGCTAACTTCAAACAAGGTAAAGGAGATTACGGTGGTATAGCGGGCTGGTCTGATGATGGTGCTGATATTACAAATGCCGTTAAATCATACGATCCTAATGATTTTGGACTTTACGATATGGCTGGTAATGTTGCCGAATGGGTTGCTGATGTTTATAGACCAATTATTGATGATGAGTTTAACGACTTTAATTACTACAGAGGAAACGTTTACACAAAAAACGCCATGAATGAAGATGGTACAGTAAAAGTAGTAACTGCAGACGATATAGTGTACGACACCATATCTAACGGTAAAATAGTAGCAAGAAATTTACCAGGCGAAATTTTACAAATTCCTGTAGATGAAAACGAAACTTATTTAAGAACAAATTTTGATAAAAGTGACGAAATAAACTTTAGAGACGGTGACAAACGCTCATCTCGCTATTTCGAGAGTTTTAATGATGAGGCAGAGGGAGATACTAAAAATAAATCGTTAACCGATAAGATGTACAATTCTCCAAAGCATTCTATATCAAGAGATTCCTTAGGTAATATCATAAGAGAATATGACAAAGCAAACAACAGAACATCATTAATTAACGATGAAGTAAGAGTTTATAAAGGTGGGTCATGGAAAGATAGAGAATACTGGTTAGATCCAGCACAAAGACGCTATTTCCCACAAGATATGGCCACAGACTATATCGGTTTTAGATGCGCAATGTCTAGAGTGGGATCTAAAAGTAAGGCAAAACAGAAAAAGAAAAATTAATAACACATTCTTTTAAATAAATCAAAGGTTCTAACAAATGTTAGAACCTTTTTTTATACATTTATTTTACAATAAAACATTAATAATTTTGGGAATCACAGAACTACACAAGTTATTTAAAACTTGTAATAATGCGTGTACAGACACAAGAAAAATTAATAAAAACGACATGTTTTTTGCCTTAAGAGGCACAAACTTTGATGGCAATACTTACGCTAAAATAGCTATAGAAAAAGGCGCAAAATATGTAGTAATAGATAATGAAAAATTTAATACTTCCTCACAAACTATATTAGTTGATAATGTTCTTAATACATTACAATTATTAGCAACTTACCATAGAGAAGCTCTTAAAACCCCTATAATAGCAATAACCGGTAGCAATGGAAAAACAACTACCAAAGAACTTATGAATATTGTTTTATCTACAAAGTATAAGACCATTGCCACAGTAGGAAACCTAAACAACCATATAGGCGTACCATTAACACTACTAAAAATCACAATTGACACAGAGTTAGCTATAATAGAAATGGGGGCAAACCACCAAAAAGAAATTCAATTTTTATGCGAAATAGCAAAGCCTGACTTTGGTTATATAACAAATTTTGGAAAGGCACATTTAGAGGGATTTGGTGGCGTTAATGGAGTGATTAAGGGAAAAAGTGAAATGTATGATTATTTAATATCGCACAATAAACTTATATTTATAAATTACAACGACCCCATTCAAGTAGAGAAAACTAAAAAAGGAAATTTATACACATTCAGCAATATTAGCGGTAACGTAAATATGCATATACGCTACATTGACGCAAAACCATTTGTAAAATGTTGTTTTAATGCATTAAAAATTACTAGCAACCTTATAGGAGAATATAATTTCACAAATATATCTGCAGCCATAACAATAGGCCAATATTTTAAAGTAAGCAATCTAGATATTAAAAAGGCTATTGAGAGTTACACTCCAAAAAATAACCGTTCTGAAATTATAAATAAAGATACAAATAAAATTATTTTAGACGCTTACAATGCCAATCCATCGAGTATGAAAGCTGCATTGCTAAATTTCGAGAGTCAAATTGGCTATAAAATTGCAATTTTGGGAGACATGTTTGAGCTCGGTGCTGATGCTACATTTGAGCATCAAAGTATTGTAAATTTAGCAGCCTCGCTAAACTTAAACCAAATTATTCTAATAGGAAAAAACTTCTATAACTCTAAAATCAACTCGGAAAACACTAAAGCCTTTGAAACATTTGAGCTTTTTGAAGACCAATATGTTCTTAATTTTAATAGTAGTACAATACTCATAAAAGGTTCAAGAGGGATGGCTCTAGAGCGTGTAATAAAATTACTATAAAAAAACTTGAACTAAACTTTTTTTTTAACAAGTACAAATTAACGCTGTTGAATATTTTTTATAGGGAAAACATCAAACCCAACCCATACAACTGATAAACAAGCCTGTTAATCTATTTATAATGATTATAAATAAAAGATCAACTTTACACAATAAATTAATTTATTTTATTCAAACCATGTAAATAGCAACAAAACAAACCGTAAAACCTAGTTGAAAGTGTTTTTTTTCACGTTAAAAGGTGAAAACTAATCAAACAAGGAAATACTTACGAAAAAAATCAGCTATAAGACAGAAATAAAACACACTTCCTTCTATCTTTTTCATGAAATTCATTATTTTACTTTTACAATATTTTGTAGTACTTTGTAACAAAATACCTAAAAATTATGAAAAAATTGTACTTACCCCTAATAGCGGGTCTTATCTTCAGCACCTTTTCAAACGGTCAAAGCATATATAGCGATGATTTTGAAGGCGTTAATTCCGCTAATTCCAATAGTGGTTACGACGTAAGTTTAGAAAACTCGAACCTAAAAGCTGTAGGTAACGGCACAGCATCTGCTTTCCAGGCATTCCAATACAACATTCACAATGGTGGCAGACTTACCACCGTGAATATGACTAATGCAACAAAATTATTTATACGTGCAAAAGCTACAGGCAATGCTGAGTTAAGAGTAGACTTAAAGGATACAGAAAATTTTATAACTAATTTCTCTGCAAAATCAGAAATATTATCTTCAAATTTTCAAATTTATACGCTAGATTTTTCCGGAGCCTTCACTGATGGTGGTTACGGTGGTAGTGCTTGTACTTCTGACAATGCACCCTGTCCTGTTGACGCTTCAAAAATTGCGGAAGCTTTTTTTTACATAAATGCAGCAGACGGAGGTTATAACGGTACTTTAGAAATTGATTGGATTTCCGTAGGCGGACCTCTTGAAGAGACTGTACCTGGGGGTAGCACAAAAATTAGATACAATCAAGTGGGTTATCACCTAAATAGAGAAAAATTAATCAACATAACGGATGAAAACAGTTTCACAGGTTTACCATATACAGTCTCGGCGGCAAATGGAAGTGTTGTTGCTTCTGGAAATTCCACATCCTCACGATTATGGAATGAGTCTGGAGAACATGTAGGCGTAATAGACGTTACAGATATAAACACAGCTGGTGTTTACACCTTAGAAGTAGATGACAACCAAATAGAATTTAAAGTTAACGCAAATACTTATGAAGAACTAAGTGAAGCTGCATTTAAATACTACTATTTCAACAGAGCATCTACCGCAATTACTTCAGAATTTGGTGGTGATTTTGCAAGACCTGTTGGCTTAATGGATACTCAAATTTATATACATTCCTCAGCTGCCTCTAATGGAAGACCAACTGGCTCAACTATTTCAGCACCTAAAGGATGGTATGATGCAGGAGATTACAACAAATACATAGTAAATAGCGGTATTAGTACGTACACATTACTAGCTGCTTTTGAGCATTACCCAGAATATTTAGAAACTAAGCAATACGATATACCAGAGGTAACGAGTGGTATTCCTGATGTGTTGGATGAGGTAAAATGGAATTTAGATTGGATGTTAGACATGCAGGATCCAAATGATGGGGGTGTATACCACAAATTAACAGGACTTAATTTTCAAGGCATTATAATGCCTAATGAATACACAGCTAGACGCTATGTTGTACAAAAATCTACAGCTGCAGCTTTAAATTTTGCCGCAGTAACAGCTATGGCATCTCGTATTTATGCTAATTACGAATCTCAACTACCAGGGTATAGTGCAAGATTGCTACAAGCCTCTAAAGACGCTTATGCATGGGCGAAAGCTAATCCAACCGACTACTACAACCAACCTAGTGATGTTAAAACAGGTGAATACGGTGATAGAAATGTAAGTGATGAATTTCAATGGGCAGGAGTAGAATTATTAATTACAACCGGAGAAAACCAATACGAAAGAGATGTTAATGTAAACAACATACAAAATGGTATACCTACATGGAATGCATCTGCTCCTTTAGCACTAATATCTATTTTATCTCATGCCAATGAATTAGCTGGTCGTTTAAATGTAAATGATGCCAAAACTAAATTTTTACAAACAGCTGATGCACTTAAAGATAAAATTAATAATAGCCCAATGCGTGTTGCTATGGGAAGGAATGATTTTGTATGGGGTAGTAACGGGCAAGCAAGTAACCAATTAATGGTATTACTAGCAGCTTACAATATAGACCAAAAAGAGGAATACCTAAACGCTGCTTATACAGCCTCTGATTACTTGCTAGGTAGAAATGCAACAGGATATTGTTTTGTAAGTGGTTTTGGCGATCAACCGATGAATAATCCACACCACAGAATATCAGAAGCAGATAATGTTTTTGATGCTGTACCAGGTATGTTAGCAGGAGGACCTCAACCAGGCCAACAAGATGGTTGCTCAGGCTTCCCAAGTAATAAAGATGCTAGATCTTATGTGGACAGCTGGTGTTCTTACTCTTCTAACGAAGTTACTATAAACTGGAATGCACCTCTTTTTTACGCTACAGTAGCACTTTCTACAATAGCGGAAGACGTTGCGCTTTCTAATAACTCTGTAGAATTCAAGAAAGATGTAACTGCCTTAAATATTTACCCGAACCCATCAAATGAGTTTGTTAATATTAAACTAGCAAATGCTTCTAATCTTGAAATTAATATATACAGCTTAGAAGGTAAACTGGTATTGAAACAAGATTACAATACGTCACGAATGCTTAACGTATCGTCACTATCAAAAGGTATGTACTTTATCAGCACAATAAGTGAAGGAAAAAACTATGTTACTAAGTTTGTAAAAAACTAAAGAACAATATTCTTTTTAAAAATCAGTGAGGCCGACTAAATAATTTTTAGTCGGCCTCTTTCTTTTCAAAATTTAAACAGTGCCTAGTGTGTAAGTTGAAAAATTTCTCCTTTATTATTTATTAAAATATAAAGCCTCCACCAAGGAACAACCACTTGAGTAACTTTCCTATAGTAACAAACCTATTGAATACTTCATTAACGTAATGCGATTAGATTTATCAACTCAAATAAGCCAAAAGATACAACTGTAAACCTATACTCTCTTTTATTAAGCACTATATATTTACAAAGAAGCACATAACAGTTCTGTGTTTATATGCAGGTTTGCTAAACTTAATTCAACAAATAATACTTTATCCCCTTTTGTATACAAACGTGCTTAAAACCATATAATAGACGATGTAATAGACAGTAAAAACTTAAGCTAACAATCTGGATTTATACTACAGTTGATAAACGTTTGCAGAACTATCCATAAAACCATTATCAACAACATTGCCATATACCCTATAATTTTTAAAGAACACTATAACATTTTATAATTTAAATTACATAAATGTAAATAGGTTGTAAACAGAAAAATAAGAGACTTAAAATTTATCTTATTAACCAGTAAGACAGGCTTAAATATCAATCTCGCTTAGATATCTAACAACCTCCAGTTTGGAGATAATACGTAACAAAGCAATAAAAAGTGCTACCTATGTGCTACCCAGAAACAAAAAAAGCTGACTTAAAAAGTCAGCTTTCTCTTATTGTGCGGGCGGGGAGACTCGAACTCCCACACCGTGAGGCACTAGATCCTAAGTCTAGCGTGTCTACCAATTCCACCACGCCCGCTTAGTATTGTAATTAGGTGTGCAAATATAAGCAACATTTTTAAATTGCAAACTTTATAACGAAAAAAAACTTTCTTTTTTATACTTTTGAGTTTATTACATTAAAAAAAACTTATGGAGAGCCTAGTACCTTATATTACTAAACATAAAAATCGTTTTATAAACGAACTTGTTGAATTATTAAAAATACCATCGATAAGTGCGGACTCCACTTATAAATTAGACGTACTTAAAACTGCCGATATTATTAAAACTAGCTTAAAGCAAGCCGGATGCGATACGGTTGAGATATGTAAAACCGAAGGATACCCTATTGTTTATGGCGAAAAAATTATAGATAGCAAACTACCAACTATATTAGTTTATGGCCACTACGATGTACAACCACCAGACCCTATAGAACTATGGGATTCACCACCCTTCGAACCTATAATTAAAACTACAGAAAAACACCCTGAAGGCGCTATTTTTGCCCGCGGAGCTTGTGATGACAAAGGGCAAATGTACATGCATGTTAAAGCTTTAGAGTTTATGAACACCACAAACCAATTACCCTGTAATGTAAAGTTTATGATAGAGGGAGAAGAAGAGGTTGGTAGTGTAAACTTAGCCACCTTTGTAAAAGAAAATAAAGAGAAATTAAAAAACGATGTTATTTTAATTTCAGACACAGGCATGATAGCTAACCATATTCCATCCATTACAACAGGGCTAAGAGGCCTAAGTTATGTGGAGGTAGAAGTTACAGGGCCAAATCGCGATTTACACTCTGGCCTATACGGAGGCGCTGTTGCCAACCCTATTAATATACTTACCAAAATGATAGCTTCGTTGCACGACGAGAATAACCATATTACTATTCCTG
Organism: uncultured Algibacter sp.; assembly: GCA_937958265.1. Taxonomy (GTDB): domain Bacteria; phylum Bacteroidota; class Bacteroidia; order Flavobacteriales; family Flavobacteriaceae; genus Algibacter_B. The sequence continues at coordinate 113,286 of CALGNX010000010.1, forward strand.
GATTTTATGATAATGTGGAAGAACTTACAGACACAGCACGAGCTGCTATGGCAAAAGCCCCATTTAATTTAGAGGAATACCAAAAAACCTTAGCCATAAAGAGCGTATATGGTGAAGCGGGATATACTACCAACGAAAGAAACGCCATAAGACCCACCTTAGATGTAAATGGAATTTGGGGTGGCTACACCGGCGAAGGCGCAAAAACAGTAATACCAAGTAAAGCCTTTGCAAAAATTTCCATGCGCTTAGTACCTAATCAAAACTGGGAAACCATTACACAACTATTTACAACACATTTTAAAGCCATTGCTCCTAAAGCCGTAACCGTAAAAATAACGCCACATCATGGCGGCCAAGGCTACGTAACGCCAACAAACAATATTGCCTACCAAGCCGCTAGTAAAGCATACCAAAGTACCTTTGGAAAAGTTCCAATACCACAACGTAGCGGAGGTAGCATACCTATTGTAGCACTTTTTGAGCAAGAATTAAAAAGTAAAACTATATTAATGGGCTTTGGGCTAGATAGCGATGCTATACACTCTCCAAACGAACATTTTGGAATTTGGAATTATTTAAAAGGTATAGAAACCATACCTTATTTTTATAAATATTTTACAGAGTTATTCCATACAAAATAAAATAACCCCCAATAAAATTACTTTTGTTGGGGGTTTATTTTATACAAAAATTTAAACAAAAATGTTTTGGGCGTTACCCGAAAAGGGTCGCGCTTTCACTACTCGCTCCCTCCCAAAAGGTCGGGGAGCTCAAACAAACCGTTTAATCGCTAACGCAAAATTTGATAACAAACACGATTTATATAAAGCATACCGTTTTAGGTTTTTTGTTATTATTAAAAAAATAAGCCAACTAGGTTTATTAAAATAACAAACAACTCTGCTAGCTATTTAACATTTTCGCTTATTATTCTAATTAATAATAATTTTTTTCGATAATAAAACACCATTATTTTGAACAGATATTATGTATACACCTGATTGCAATGTGGAACCGTTTATTTTAATTTTAGATTGATTGCTATTTTCATTAAATAATAATCGTCCATGCAAGTCGTATAAGGCATAATTAAAACCATTAGATGTTCCTTTATGATTTATCAACTCAGCATTAATAATTTGGTTTTCTGTCTTGTACACCAAAAATTTTGGATTAGCAAAAAGCTTATTGCTAGTATTTAATAAAGCACTATACTGGCCATAAACCTCAACCTCTGTTAAGCCTACATTAGGCCCTTCGCCTCTAGTAACTTCAATTTCTACCCACTCGGTTAAACGCTCCTCAAAAAGGATTTCTGTTAATTGACCATCAGGTTTAACCAAATCCGTTTTTGTTACGGTAGTTCCATCACTAAATCTTATAACAACATCTCTAGCGTTGTCACTCAAATTTATTCTATCATAAAGCACAATACGCTTAGTTACAATAGGCTCATCCCATGTAAATTTAACAGATGGTTCTTGCTCTCCCATACTGGCCCATTCCCCACTATTTGTAGTAAATCCATCTATTAGTTTACGCTTACCAAAATCAGAAGAAAATTCAGAAGAAGCATCTATACCTGTTGCTTCAGGAGCTAGATTCGTACCCGCCTCCTTATTCTCGATAATAACACTGCCGTAGTAAATCCGATCTGGATCACCTTCATTTAATTCTGAAGATTCTAAAATATTTCTTAAAGTTCTCACTATTTTTCCTTCAAAAAAGACGGTTTCATTATCAGTAACCGTTATATCTTGGTCCATATCTAGGTTTTCGTCTCTCACATAGAGCTCTAACTCCCCGTTATTATAACTGCTTCTTTCTACAATAATTTTAGAGTTATTATTATCAAAAGAAACAATAGCCTCTGCACTTGGTTTATAAACTGATGTTTTAAAATTATAAAATGTGCGTTGTGGTAAATCTCTAGAACCCGACTGTTTCCAAAGTATTTTTTCATGAAAAGGGTTTCTAGTTGCACCAAAAAGTAGAGGAAAAACGGCACGCTCTTTATTATCCATCCAATGTGGCTTACCCGGTTCTAATGCTACATCGTGCACAAAGCCGCTATGCTCGGCCTGAAGGCTAGCAATTTTTTGCGCATAATCTAGCATCACATTATTACGATTAAAATCGGTATCGCGCTCTCCAATTCTTCCTGCCCAAGTAACTCTATGCAAATTAAAAGGATTACTAAAATTATTTGTTCCTGCAAACATGCCCGATGCGCTAATTACATCGCCCATTCTTGGTGATAACTCGTATACGCCATCGCCCCCAGCTGAAAAACCAACTAGTATTATTTTATTACGGTTTAAATTGTATTTCTCTATGGCCAAACTAATTATGACATCAAAGGCCTTTTCTGTCTGCCATATATGCCATCCATTCCATATATTTAATGGTACGCGAGGTACTATAAGCACGTAATTATTAGGAAAATTATTATAAAGACTTTTTTGATTTTCCCACTGCTGGTCGTTACCCGCATCATTTGAAAAAATCCCGCCATGCATAGATATTACAAGACTACGTCCTTCCTGAACATTTGAATTTCCAAAGGTTTTAGTAATAAATTTAAAATTAAGACCGTCTATTTTTACCAAATCATTGTCGAAATCCTCATGGTGTGTGGCCTTTAAGTTGTTTATGTAATCGTCTGCTACTAAATCTCTGGCCGCTTCAGCAGTCTCTTTATTTAATGGCGTGTCTATATTGGCTAATGTTTCGACTGGCGAGCGGTTAGCTTTAGGTACGGTAAGCCAATTTTGCAACTCTGCTAAAGCTTGTTGAGAATTATCGGCTTGTGCATTTACAGAGACAACCGTGTATAAAAGAACAATAATTAAACAACTGTATTTTTTTTTCATAATTTCACTTTTTAAATTAAACCTTATTAGAGAGTAATATATTCCATTAACGTATTAAAAAATTATCGCTAAAATAACTTTTTAAAACGTTAAAAAAGAACACCTGTAAGACTCCTTTGTAACAACCTCTTTACTATAAATTTATTTTTGACTTAGAAATAATTTTAAAATTAAGGCCATATATACTTTTAATCACTTTAAATTTATTCGATAAATTACTTAATTCATATTAAGAATTTTACACAAACCTTTGGATCGTATTAATGTAACCCTTTTTAGCACTGAGATTACGTATGCAAGGTAAAAGAAATAGCTGTTTTTAATACCTAAGTACATTCTATACGTAAAACGTAGATTCACTAACTTTTTATTTTTTAAGATACAACAAAAAATATTACCATTGAATAATGTAACGGGCTTACGGTCTCTACTTACCTGCGTTAGGGATTGCAGTGAAAAGCCCACAGCCCGACTTTTTAGGAGGTGCGAGGACTTGAAACGTAAAGCCCGACCCTTGCGGTAACGCCCAAATTATTATGGGTTTATATTTTTTTTACAAACGCGGTGATAATAACAGTTAGAGTTGGTCCCACTTTACCTTCAATATATTGCTCGTTTTCATGATCTAAACGAATATTACGTACAGCGGTTCCCTGTTTTGCTACCATGCTAGAGCCTTTTACTTTTAAATCTTTAATTAACACAACAGAATCGCCAGTTTTTAAGACAACGCCATTAACATCGCGATGTATTAATTGTTCTGGATCTGCCTCGCCTTCTCCTGTTATTTTTGCAAATTCCAAAGTATCGTCTTCCAAATACATCATATCCAACAAATCTTTTGGCCACCCTTCTGCTCTTAAGCGCGAAAGCATTCGCCATGATGCTACTTTTACGGCGTCGTGCTCGCTCCACATACTATCGTTTAAACAACGCCAGTGGTTTGGTTCTGTACCTTCGGGGTTTTCAATTTGATTTACACAGGTTTTACAAGACACTAAAGATTTTTGTAAATTTTGGTCTTTTTGTGGTGCTAGTGTATGTATTTGTAACTGGTCTTGGTTTCCGCAGAGTTCGCATTTATTACCTGCTCTTTTGTATAACGTTCTTTCTAAACTCATTTTTAATTATTTAATGTTGCAATAATACTTATTCTGATTTAGAATATGCTAAAACGTTTTTATTTAAAACTGCTATTAATGCGAATACAGTTGTTTTTCGATTTTCTATTTAAACTAGTTTATTTATTACTTTACCTTACTCTTGACTACCTAATTGCGCTCGTATTTTTTTAGGCATGCCCTTTACTACCATATCGTAAGAGTGATCTATTAATGCTTTTACGAGTTTAGAGTTTAGTATGCCTTCGTTTAAATATAAGGTATTCCAATGTTTTTTACTCATGTGATACCCAGGGCGGATGGCACTAAAATCTGCTCGTAACACTGCTGAATATTCTGGGTCTGCTTTTAAATTTATGGCAGCGTTTCCTGTTTCCCATTTTTTTAAGGATACTAAAGCGAATATTTTACCTAGTACTTTAAAAACGAGTGTATCATCATTAAAAGGAAATTCTTCTGTTGTGGCATTTTTATTAATGCAGTATGCTCTTATTTGCTCGACATCCATATTTTAAGTTTTGTACTTCTTGGTGCAATAGGCGCAACACAGCTAACTTTCATGCCCTTATTTATGGTTTTAATTAAAATAATAGCTATTTTAATTTTTCATTTTTAGCAGTCTCAATCTCTAAAGCAGAATAATCCAACTTCCAACCAATGGTTTCAACAATAGTCTCTACCAGTAAGATGGTTTCTAGGGCTTCCTTTTGTGCTGCTTGAATAAGGCCACTTTCTGGTATTTTATTACGTATATGTATTTTGGCTTCGTTATGTAATCCTGTTAAATCGTTAGCTTCAAACCTGTTAAAATACCCATCTGTTTTATCGTAATAATTTAAATTAGTTTCTATGGTTAGTATCTCGGGTTGTGGGAAATGCTTTAATACTATTTTCTTTTTTTCTGTGTTTGCTTCTAACGCTATTTTGGATAAATCGTAACCTATATGAGCCTTAGCATTTATTACAACAAGGGCTTTTTTTCTGCTTGATACGAGCTTTAAAAAACGCTCTTTAACATTCTCGTAATGATAAATTTCAGCAAAATCGCCCTCTACAGTTATAAATTTACACACTTTTTTTATTTTGTCTAATAAAATAGTAGACTGCGAGTTAACTAACTTTTTCTGCTTTACAGATTTCATTACTGTAACAACACCTAGAGTTACTAAAATAGTAATGATTATAGCTAAAAAAACTTCCATTTAATTTAAGACTTTATATAACACAGGTTTACTTGGCGATGCATCATTCTCAAAAGGTGCAATTTGTAGGTTTAAAAAATACGCACCATCTTCAATTTTATTAGGTACGTAAATAAGTTCTGTAATTGTAGCATCCATTCGTATTTCACCTTTTGTATTCCAGAAAATATTATGACCTACCAGCTCGCCACCATCCTTTTCCTTGTCTATACTTGGCACATCGATAAGTATATGTTTCACACCTTTGCTTACCAAAAATGCTACGGCGTCTGCCATTAAGTAAGGCCAATTGGTATTGGAGTGTTTCCTTGTTAATTTATCTTTAGTATTAGGCATAGTACGCAATACAATAGCATCACGTTTTTTATTTCCTAAAGCAAACTGTAACTGCTTTTTAGATATTACTTTATCTTCATTATAACTTTCTGGTGCCACTGTTATAACCTCGGCCAAGAAAAAAAAAGTTTTTAAATTTTTATTTATGGAGTGTACTTTTTCTGTAATATGCCCAACGCATTCTGTATGTGTGCCGTGGGCATGCGGATTAAAATATATGTTGTTAAAATTAATAGCTGCACCTTTACTTACTGCAGCGACCCATTCGCCATCCTTTACTGGCTCTATTTTTGGCGTGTCGTGATACCAGGCATTTACATTTCTATTAGAAGATTGTATGGGCACCGAAATATCCAAAGGTTGTGATAAATCTATTTGTAATTTCCTAGAGTTATATTGTATTGTTGCGATCAATTCAAATTAATTTTAAAAAGGGCGGAAGCTATTCCATCACTTAAAAATTTTCCCTTTTTTGAGGTTAATATTTTGTTGTTATCAATATACAATAATTGTTCTTGAATATAGATTTCTGCTTGTTGTAAAAGATATTTTTTATAGTTTTTACCAAATTCGCGCTCGACTTTTACTAGGGAAACACCCCAAATGGTGCGTAAACCCGTCATAACATACTCGTTATATTTATCTGTTACAGATAGGTTTTCTGTTTCGATGGGAAGTATATTGTTTTGTATTTTTTTTATATAAGTAGGATTATTTCTAACATTCCACCCGCGTGTACTTCCTTTAAAAGAATGTGCCGAGGGGCCAATACCCAAATAAGGTTTACCTTGCCAATACGCCGAGTTGTTTTTGCTAAAATATTGTGGTTTCCCAAAGTTGGAAAGCTCGTAATTTATAAAACCCGAAGCCTCTAACTTTTCTACAAGGATATTGAATTGCACTTGAGCTAAATCATCATCAATATTTGCAATAACACCTTTTTTTATAAAGCTTTCAAGTGCCGTTTTAGGCTCTACAGTTAAAGCATAACAAGAAATGTGCGGGACATTAAATGCTAATACGGTTTCTATGTTTTTAATCCATTCCTGGTTATTTAAACCGGGGATGCCGTAAATTAAATCTACAGAAATATTATCGAAAAATTTTGTTGCCTCCTCCAAACATAAGACAGCTTCTTTTGCGTTGTGTGCGCGGTTCATCAGTTTTAAATCACGCTCAAAAAACGATTGTACACCTATACTTAAACGATTTACTGGACTTTGGGAAAGTTGCTGTATGCTTTCTTTTGATAAATCGTCGGGGTTAGCTTCTAAAGTAATTTCTGGCTGCTCTGCTACTTTATAATGTTTATAAACGGTTGTAATAATTAAATCTAACTCATTATTGGTTAGTAAACTTGGTGTGCCACCACCAAAATAAATAGTTTCTACAGTTTCGTTTTTAAACTCATCTTTGCGTAGCGCTAATTCTTTAATTAAACATTGAACAAGCACATCTTTATTTTTCATAGATGTTGAAAAATGAAAGTCGCAATAAAAACAGGCTTGTTTGCAAAATGGAATATGAATGTAAATGCCGCTAATAATTTCCGATTTTAAGTTTTACTAATTAGGTTATTCAAATTTTGTTTGTTTTCACAAAATAGTTATAATTTATAACATATTATTTTTTCACCCTGTTTTCGTTCTGTTTTACAAAAGCATCCCAGCCGGTATAACTTTTACCTACTGTAACTTTACTAGAGTTATAAAAATGGCACACTGCCGCGGCTAAACCATCTGTGGCATCTAAATTTTTTGGAAGTGTTTTTAAACCTAACAAACTTTGCAGCATTTTAGCAACTTGCTCCTTACTTGCACTTCCACTTCCTGTAATAGCCATTTTAATTTTTTTAGGAAGGTATTCCGTTATTGGAATTTCCCTACTTAAACCAGCCGCCATAGCAACACCTTGCGCCCTGCCTAGCTTTAGCATACTTTGCACGTTTTTACCAAAAAAGGGCGCTTCTATAGCTATTTCGTCTGGATTGTGTGTTTCTATAAGCTCGATAGTACGCTCGAAAATAAGTTTTAGCTTTAAATAATGATCGTTATATTTCTTTAAATCCAACTCATTCATTTGTAAAAACTGCATGTTTTTCCCAACTACTTTTATAAGTCCAAACCCCATAATAGTTGTACCAGGATCTATACCTAAAATAATACGCTCTCCTTTCATAAATTTGCACAAAAATAACACCCATCAAGCGAAATAGACACACCAAGGGTTACCGTTAATAAGTCGCCATTAAAAGAGCCAAACCCATTAGAAACAGGATTAAATTCTTTTGCAAAACCTTTAATGTAAGCGGTATCCAAATAAACTGAAAAACTATTTGAAACACCATAGTGCAACTCCAAACCGCCCATAACATTTAAGTAATTTGTAGTGTTATTCCCAAAATCACCTAAGGGCTTAATCATTGAAAAACCAGGACCTGCATGCACAAAAGCTCCTAATCTATTGGAAAAACTAGTTAATGCAGAAGCATTATATACCAATTGAACATTTATACGAGAATAATTTACCTTAAATTCTGGTGTATTATTTGCTCTTGAAAACCGATTGTAACCAAAATCCAAATTTGCTCCTAATTTAGGCTTAAACATGTACTGAAACCCTAAATTAACAGTTGGAAAATTTATAGTCTTTGATTCAAAATTAGCTTCAAATCCATCTGAACTCGGGTTGTTAACACCTAAGGCAAACCGCGCTGTAAAGTCACCTTCACCCGCTTGTGAAAAACTTGAAAAACCAAACAGCAATAAAATAATAGCTAAATAAAAACCTATATTTCGTTTAAAACTTAAGATCATTGTAGTTATATTAATTTAATTTGCAGCCTTCATGCAAAATGTTTTAATAGACAAAACTAAACAATTCTTTTTTGTGCTTATTAAATTAAGCTTAGTTGTTAGTGCTTTTTATTTTATTTACCACAAATTAATACATAATAAGGCTTTAAGCATTAGTAGTTTTATTAATTTACTAAATAAAAACCAAGTTTTATCGCCTAAAAACATATTAATATTGGTAATATTAACGGGGTTAAATTGGTTTTTTGACATATTAAAATGGCAAGCACTAGTATTTTATGTTAAAAACATAACTTTTAAAAACGCTTTAAAACAAGTTTTTGGAGCATTAACAGCCTCAATATTTACACCCAACAGAATAGGTGAATACGGTGCCAAAGCAATGTACTACAAACCAAACCTAAGAAAACGCATAATGCTAGTTAATTTAGTAGGTAATATACTGCAAATGGCCGTTACAACAATTTTAGGAGTTATTGGTTTTTGTTTTTATGTTACAAAATACCAGCCTAGCATTAATTACTTAAAATTTGGTAAAATCTTATTAATAAGCGTCTTTATATTAAGTATAACTTGCTTTCTTATAAAAAAAACTAACTATACCATTGGAAGCTTACGCTTAAAAAAAGCCCTAGATTTTCTTATTACATTTCCAAAAAATATATTGATAAAAAGTGCACTATTAGCATTAACTCGTTACGCTATTTTTTCTTTTCAATTTTATGTTTTATTATCTATTTTTAAAATTAATTTCACTTACCTAGAAGCCATGGTTATTATAACTACTATGTATTTATTGGTATCGATAATACCTTCTGTTTTTATTTTTGATGTTCTGGTAAAAGGTAGTATCGCTACATATTTATTCTCATTAACTGGTGTAAACACATTAGTAATTCTTAGTATAATTACGACTATGTGGATTTTTAATTTTGTAATACCAAGCATAATTGGGAGCTATTATGTAATTAGGTTTAAATACCCAAAAAACGAAAACTACTCATGATTATATTAAGTTTAATTATAACGCTAGCTTACATGTCCTTAATAGGTAGTTTTATTTGGGGGTTTAGTCATGTTTCAGAATTTGAACTTGAAAATATACCTGCCAAAACTAAATTTACCGTAGTTGTTCCTTTTAGAAATGAGGCAAAACATTTGGGAAAATTACTAAGATCAATTGAAGCCTTAAATTACCCCAACCATCTTTTTGAGGTTATTCTTGTTGATGATGAATCGAAAGATAATTCCTTAGAAGTTATTAATAATTTTATTTTAAAAAGCGCACACAAAACTAAATACAACCTACATACTATTTCCAATGAAAGGCAAACAACATCTCCCAAAAAAGATGCTATAACCTTAGCAATAAAACAGGCAACTAACACGTGGATTATAACTACTGATGCAGATTGTGAATTACCTAAATATTGGCTAGCTAGTTTTGATGAATACATCCAAAAAACTAAAGCTATTTGTATTGCTGCTCCTGTGGACTACGTAAACCTAAATTCATTTTTAAACCAATATCAAATATTAGACATCTTAAGTTTGCAAGGTGCTACTATAGGTGGTTTTGGTTTAGGCCAACCTTTTATGTGTAACGGTGCTAATTTTGCTTATAAGAAGTCTCTTTTTATAGCTGTTAATGGTTTTAATGGCAACACAAATATCGCGAGCGGAGACGATATATTTCTTCTTGAAAAAGTTAGAAAAACACACCCCAAACAACTCCATTACCTTAAATGCAAACAAGCCATTGTAACTACACAACCACAGCCCAACTGGCAAGGTTTACTAGCCCAACGCATACGGTGGGCAGCAAAAACAACAGCCTACAATAATTGGTTTGGTAAGCTTACTGGTTTTATTGTTTTGTTAATGAATTTCTTAGCTATTACGGTATTACTATTATTTTTTATAGATTTTTTAAACTTTAAAATACTTTTATGGCTGTGGCTTGTAAAATTTATTATTGACTTAGTTTTAATTTTTAAATCGGCATCTTTTTTTAATAAAAAACATATTTTAAAAAGCTACTTTCTAAGTTTTCTTATTTATCCTTTTTTTAGCCTATATGTTGTTTTTTTTGCCTCGTTCTCTGGCTATAATTGGAAAGGGCGTTACTTTAAAAAATAAGCTATTTAATAAGAATTAATTATTACCGCTTTTTTATTTGAAAATGGGCTAGAAGAAAAAAAGAAACTATTATTTTCTTTTTATGAAATTTAAAAATATAACGCTATTGTATTACTAAACATATTAATAACAAAAAATGCACTATAACTTTACTATAACTTTGTGTTTTAACCTATTTAACTCGTATGGCTACAGGTAATTTAAACACGGTGGTTACCTGTTGTCCGCGTTTTATAGCTGGAAATATTTTAGGTAGAGAATCTAAACTTTTACTAAGTAAAAGCCTAATATTTGGAATTTCCTGTAAGGTCTGCGTATTTACCTGAGCATCAATCAACAACAGCCCTCCTGCTTTAGAGACCTGAAACTGTAACAGTATGGTATCATTAATATCCTGAGTAACCACAATTTGCTCTTTTTGTAAATTAGCCAAAATATTATTCGTAATTGTTTGTTGGAAGCAAAGTGTACGTTTAACTTTAGAGGCTGCATTATCACATTCTAAAAAACTTGGGTACTCGTCAACATCTTCCCAATTAAAGGTTTGCAATTCCTCCTTAAGTATAGCTTCTGAAGATGTTTTGCTTACATTAAAATAGTTACACGATGTAACCATTAAAATGAATATAAAAACTAAAGAGTTCCTCATAAGCTTCAACTTAAATCGAAAAATACAATTTTATTAAAAATTACACGTTAAAGCAAGCATGTATTTTATTTTTAAAAGGAAGAAACCCTATGGGCTCTCACATCCATAGGGCTTAATTATGATTAGTTTATATCAACAAAAAATCGAGGGATTGATTAATTATTAAGTGCTGACATCGTAAATATAAAGAGAACAATTGTTTTTAAATACACAAACGCATAAAATATTTAAGAAAAATTAGCCTTTTGTAGTTATAACAAGGGTTTTGAGCGAATAAAAAAAATCTGTTTTTTTTAAAAAAATAGACAGTTAATCATTAAAATAAGACTAATACCACGGGTTAACATAATATTTCTTACAAAATTTATTTCAATGTATAATAATCCCATATTACCTGTTTTAAAAACAACACACTTCTTTTAATTTTTCTTTCGATTTTCTAAACTTTATAAAGGAATTCCTAAATAAATGTTTCACTCTAAACAAACAGTTAAAGCAATAATACAAAAACTAAATAACCAATTAAACACTCTAATTTTATATACCTAATTCTTTCTGTTAAACCATAACAATTTACAATATTGATTTGTTTTTAATCAAACTCGTTTTTATTATTTTAGTACTAAAATCGACACATTTAGGATTATGTATTCTATTTATTAGTAATTCTGCTGCCTGAGTTCCAATAGTTTTAGCGTGCTGCCTTATTGTTGTTAGCTTAGGGAGTGTGTGCTTCGAGTCGGACTTACTAGCAAATGCAATAACAGATACATCTTTAGGCACTTTTAAACCAAAATTTACGGCTGTATTTAAAGCGATAACCCCAGAAGAGCTATCTGCTGCCACAACTCCATCGATAGTTTTATTATTTTTAAAAAGTACATTGATCTTTTTTGGATGATCATCCTTTTTTTTAATCTCCAAAACTATAGGCTTAAGTTTTCCGCTTTCTAAAATAGCTTTATTATAGCCGCGTTCTCTAAGTTTCCCTACACTTATATCGTTTATATTACTTATAAAAACAATATGTTTTCTTCCCTCCTCTATTAAAATTTTAGTAGCCTTATAAGTTGCTTCAAAATCATCTACAATTACTTTATCGCATAAAACATCGTGTGCTACCCTATCAAACATTACAATTGGCAATCCCTTTGCAATGGTTTCTTTAAAATGCTCTATTTCATTATTAACTTGAGATTCTTCTGCAATGGAAAGTATAAAACCATCAACACTCCCATTGGCCAGTAAGCGTAAACTATCCTTTTCTTTTTCTAAAGACTCGTTGGATATGCAAGTTATTATATTATAACCTTGTTTGTTAGCCTCTCGCTCTATACCAAAAAGAACTTTTGCCAAAAACCTATTTAATATATTAGGAATAATTACACCAATAGTTTTTGTTTTATTATTCTTTAAACTTAGTGCTACTTTGTTAGGTTTATAATTATAAAGCTTAGCCAATGCCTTAACTCGAATAACGGTTTCTTTACCAATTTCATTACTATTATTTAAAGCTTTTGAAACTGTTGATATTGAAACATTTAATTCTTTTGCTAATTGCTTTAAAGTAACCATTTTCGCATCCCTTTTTTAAGATGCGCAAGGTACAAAATTACACTTTGCTAGGCATTTTTATCTTTACAATACAACCATCAATTATTTTGCTCTATTAAAAGACTAAATAACAAAAGCTTGCAACTAAAACTTAATTCTTTTTATACCTAAATTTGTAGCTTGATTTTTACTAACTCGATAATCATTCAAAAAAGATTACAAAAATGAAACATTTAATTATAGTACTTACATCTATTTTATTTGGCTGTATGGCTATTCAAGCTCAAATTACAGGTAGAATAATTGATAGCAATACAAAAATACCACTAGAATATGCAACAGTGGCTTTATATTCCCAAGTAAACAACACTTTAATAACAGGTGTTGTAACAGATACCAATGGTTTCTTTTTAATTGAAAATGTAAAAGCGGGGAATTACCTCCTAAAAGCCTCCTTTATTGGTTACAATACACAAACAATAAACCCTATCCATATTAAAAAGGAAAACACCTTTTTCCCTTTAAATAATATTAGTTTAACTATTGGAGAAAATCAATTAAAAGACGTAGTAATAACTACCAAACGCGCTACTGTAATTAATAAAATTGACAAACAAATTTATAACGCAAAAGCATTTCAAAACACCCAGGGCGGATCGGCCACAGATGTTATTAAAAACCTACCTTCTATTAGCGTCAATGGTCTGGGCGAAATTAGCCTTCGCGGTAGTAACGGTTTTGTGCTACTTTTAAACAACAAACCAATACAAGGTAATACAACTATATTTTTAAATCAGCTCCCTGCAAATACCATTGAGCGTGTTGAAGTTATAACAGCGCCATCTGCCAAATATGACCCTGAAGGCAAAGCTGGTATTTTAAATATTATTACAAAACAAGGCAGCTCTAATGGCAGTTTTAGTCAAATAAATATAAATGCAGGCATACCATCTATTGAGGATTACGATAATAGCGAAAATATACATCGCTATGGTTTTGATGGTACATACAATATAAGAAACCATATATGGAACATATCGGTTGGCGCTAATTACCAACGCAGAGATATAAGCGGCAAACGCGAAGGTGATGTTTCAACTCTTGTTAATAATGTTTTTACTAGTTTCCCATCTGAAGGCGAACGTAGTTTTGATGAAAAAAACCTTTCAGGCAGATTCACCATTGATTTTACACCAAATACTAACAACGAGTTCTCTGCTAGTTTTTATGCTGGAAAACGGGAAAAAGCACGTACTGCAAATATTCTGTATAACAACAAGGCATTTGCTATTGGTGATGCAAATAATAAAATTTTTGAACTTACCTATTTTAACGAAAACCTACGCATTAGAAAAGGGGATTTTGTTTTAGGCAGTTTCAATTACAGACATACATTTAACAATAAATCGAAATTAGCATCGTCTTTACTATACGAATATACTTTATTAGGCGGCCCTACAACCAACAGAAATTTAAACTTCCCAGATACAAATAGCCTAATACAAGATGAGTTTAACACCAATAACAACCCCTTAAATGGATTTAGAGCCCAATTGGATTATACATTAAAACCCTTTAATGTTGGCACGCTAGAAACAGGTTACCAATACAGAACTTTAAACAACAGAGGCGATTTTTTTTATGGCAGGCGAAACAGTATAAATACTAATTTCACTAGAGTTGATTTATTTTCTAGTAATGTAGACTTAATTAGAACCATACATTCTGGATATACCCAGTTAACTGGTAAACAAAACCAATGGGAATATGCTGCGGGTTTACGGTTAGAAATTCTTAACAGATGGTTAACTTTAGCAGATAAAGCTAATCTTTTTAAGGAAACCTTAAAGTATAGTTACGAGAAATTATTTCCCTCAGCCTCTATACAATACCGTTTTAACAATAAAACAAGTGTAAAACTAGCATATAGCAAGCGCGTAAACAGGCCATCTGCATTTCAACTAAATCCTTTTAGAGAACGTGAACATTCTGAAACACTAGAACAGGGCGATAAAAATTTACTACCAGAATTTATAGACCTAACAGAACTAGGATTCACAAAAAAAATAAAGAGGGGTAACACGCTTTTCGCTACGGCATACTACAGCTATGTTAATAATTTAGTAAATCGGGTAAATCAAATTTATACAGGCCCACCTATTGATCCCAACGATTCTAGATTTAACAATACCGTATTGGATCGTATATATTCCAACGTAGGCACAGGCCGCTCTGCTGGCTTAGAGCTTGGCGCACAAATTAAACCAAACAAAAAATGGGATAATTTTATAGGCTTTAATATTTACAACTTTGAGCTTAGCGGCACCTATAATGGCAAAACCATTAATAACAATACCACACAGTATACGATAAATGCAAATAGCACATACAATACATCTAGCACATCTGCACTGCAATTTACTTTAAATTACCTATCAAAAAAGCGAACTGCCCAAGGCGAAGACTCCAAATTCTACGCTCCCAATTTAAGCTTTAAAAAACGCTTTTTAAACAATCGATTAGCAAGTACATTACAATGGAAAAACATTGATATGGGATTACTTAACACAAACGAACAACGCATAACCACCTCTGAAGCTGGTTCGTTTTTCACCACCACAAATTACATTTACGAGGTTGATGTAATTACACTAAACCTTACATATTACTTTAATAACACCAAAAATAAAGCAACATTTATTGATAGTGAATTTGGTAAAAAAGAATTTTAAAAACCCTTTAAAAAATTCTATAAATGCAACATTAGCTATTCCTATTTTTAAACAAAACTTTATAAGTAGCTTATTCTTTTATTCAAAAGGCCGTATCTTGGGGGCGTATGCTTAAAACCAAAATTTAAAATGAAATATTTAACTAGAATACTAATTCTAATTCTTAGTTTTAATTATTTTTATGCTCATGGCCAATGGCACACCACCAATTCTGAAATTAATACTATTTCTAGTATTTCTATTTCAGAAGAATTCCCTAAAATATCTCAAGACTCTACAGACCAAGAGATTACAACACACTTAGAAGCAACTATAAAATGGATGCGTGCAGAATTTTATAATTTTAATTATGCACCACCACTAATGTATTCTGAAACCGCACTATCTCTAGCTAATAGAGTAGATAACAAACGCTTATTAAACAGGTTACGATCTGCCATTGGCAATATTATGTTACGTGTAAAAGATACCGCTCATGCTAAAATATTGTTTTTAAAATCTTTAGAAGAAGCAAAAAAAGATAAGGATAGCGTAATACTTTTAGCATCCTTAAATAACCTAGCAAACACGTATTACACCACCAAAAAGTATAAAAACAAAGCCATATTAAACTATTTAGAAGGCCTTACAATTGCAGAAAAATTAAAGGACACCGCACGCATTTATATAGCACACCATAACCTATCTAGAATTTATATTGAGGATAGAAACATTGAAAAAACAAGACACCATGTAAATCAATCCTTTAAATATTTAAATTATATAGATGAATCTCAATATAAAAAGTCGTCTTGTTTACGAAACAAAGGCATGTTATATGTTTTACTTAACAAACCCGATGAGGCTATAAAATATTTTAAAGAAAACTTAAAAATAGCTAAAGAAATAAACCATATGGATGGTATTATTGATGGACATAAGGGCTATATAGAAGCCTTAGAGCTAAAAAAAGATTATAAAAATATTTATAAAATTAGTAAAACCTTAAGACACTACGAGGAAATAGAGCGTGATAAGGAAGCCCAAATAATAATCGACGCTATAACCGCCAAATTAAATTCGCAGCGCTTTAAAGATCAAATTAAATCCAAAGAGTTAGAAAAAGAAATATTAAAACAAACATCAGAACGTAAAAATTTTTACATAACTACCATATTGGGCATCGTGTTATTTTTAATTTTAACGTTATTAATAATTTATAGTGCTTACAATAAAAGAAAATACTTAATAACAAATTTACGAGAAAAAAACAAACAATATTTATTAGCAAAAGAACAAAGTGAAAAACTCACAAAAGTTAAAAATAAATTTTTTGCTACCATAAGTCACGAACTACGAACACCGCTTTATGGCGTAATTGGACTTACTAGTATTTTAATGGAAAATAACAGCCTTAAAAACCACGAAAAGGATTTTAAATCGCTAAAATTCTCGGCCAATTATTTGTTGGCTTTAGTTAATGATTTACTTCAATTTAATAAAATTGAAAATGATAGTTTTACCACAGAAGAAACTAATTTTAATATAAGAGAACGCATAAATACCATCGTTTCTTCTTTTGAATATATAAGACTACAACACAACAACATTATAACCGTTTCTATTGCTAACGAATTACCTGAATTACTTAAAGGAAACGCTATACGATTGTCTCAAATTTTAATGAATTTAATAAGTAACGCCTGTAAATTTACAGAAAACGGCACCATTACCATTAGCGTAAATTTTGTTAAACAAAAAGGCCAAGAACTAATACTTGAATTTATTGTAAAAGACACCGGCCCTGGCATTGAAAAATCAAAATTAGCATGTATTTTTGATGAGTTTACCCAAATTAACACAGTTACTAACACTTATGAAGGTACAGGTTTAGGATTATCGATAGTTAAGAAATTAGTAGAACAATCAGGCAACTCCATTCAAGTAGAAAGCCAATTAGGTGAAGGCACCTCTTTTAAATTTTTACTACCACTAAATTTAGTTTCCAAAAAAGAAATCGATGCAGAGCAAACGCCAATAGTAAATATGGATGCATTAAAAAATAAACATGTATTAATTGTTGAAGATAATCGTATTAACCAAGTTGTAACAAAAAAGATATTACAAAAAGAAGAGGTAACCTGCGATATCGCCCAGAACGGAGAAGAAGCAGTGCAGTTTGTTAAAAATAATAATAATTACGATTTAATTTTAATGGATATAAACATGCCAATTAAAAACGGTATAGAGGCCTCCAAAGAAATAAGACTTTTTAACCAATCTGTTCCTATTATAGCATTAACAGCTGTTGAAATTGAAGAACAAAAAGTACTTATCTTTAAAAGCGGCATGAATGACATTATTTTAAAACCCTATGATATTGATGTGTTTAAAACAATAATTATAAAAAACCTCCCAAACGAAGGTATTAAGAGCATTTAGTTAATTAAACTAATTTACATTTACAGACTACGTTATCTTTTTTTTCTCAATACCTAAAAAAAATAAAAGCAAGAATCAGTGTATTTAATATTTTTATTTTCTAAAAACCTAAAACTACTATAGAGTAATAATAAACTTTATTATTGCACTTTTTTATCACCACCAAACTAAAAATATTTTTTTTAGTTCTCCATTACTAAACTTAATCCAACACAAGGGAGAAAATTTCTGCTCGAAATAATCGTTAGCAATGCCCGCAAAGGTTTTAAAATTTAGCCAATGCACTTGGGTATGAGCAACCACCAACCAATCTTTTTTATTGGGTATATAAAACTTACAACCTGCCAAATGTTTCAGCTCGTTTTGCTTAATATAAAAACCAATAATACAATTAGTATTTAAAGTTTTAAGTATAATGTTTTGGTTATTAAACGGCACAAATAACTGTGCTTTAAAACACACGTGCTGCTCCATATCTTCGGCTTTTAAACCCAGGGCACTCAAGTAAGACGCACAAGCCTTCGAAAAAAGAAGCGGGAGTTGTTTCGTTTTAAGCTTAGTAAGCTTTTCCATTAAAGCGTCCTTTCTATTAGGCCCTATAAAATGATATAATTCAGAATTCCCCACCGTAGCATCGTACAAATAAAATTTATAAACCACCTCTAAATGTATAGGCTTATGCGCGCTAATAAGCAGCACATCCAACTCTCCTACTGTTATTTTACCATTTTGTATTTGTATATTTTCATCGAGTATAGCAATATTATCCTGCTGTGCTAACTGAAAAGACACCAAACGCTCCACGTATTTGCCTAAACGTAAATTTTCGTTAACGGCAATATTCATTTTAAAAAATGGGCGAGTTATTTCAAACTGTTTTAAATTTAAAACAAGCTTATCCTTCCATAAAGATGGAGTATTTAAAAAACCTTCATACCGTTTTTGAAGCGTCATAACATTACAAGGTTTTATAATCTGATAGCTTCACAGGACCCTCCAACAAAACTTTTACAATTTGAAGTGTGCCATCGTCTTTAGTAGAAATTTGCCATTTAATTAAGCTAATAGCACCATTTTCAATCTCAATACCAGTAATACTCCTAGGGTGCACACAGCTACCATCGTTAAAAAAAGGTATATCACCCGGTTTAGGAAAACGTGGGCGGTGCGTATGCCCTACTACGGTAATAATATTACTATTCTGGCTTATCCACCGTTTAGTTTTGCGCTCTACCTTTATAAGCTCGGTATAATTTTTAGCGGGGCTTGTAGGGTCTGCAATACCCATAACATTTAAAGGTTTCCAGAGTAAACGGACTAACAAACGGCTCCACTTCCAAAAAGTATAATTCCACCAATCGGCCTGATGCCCATGAGTTAAAAACAACTTTTGCCCTGTGCTACGATGCTTTAAAATAATGCCTTCATGATAATTAATATCCTTAAAAAGCTCAATATTCTCACCCGTTTTAGGATCAAAAAAGGTAGACAAGTGTTTTTTAACATACGCTGGATTGCGATATACCATGTCATGGTTTCCCCATATCATATGCAAGCGCTTGGCTTTATGAAAGGCCCTCATAAGCATATACACATTTTTATGCGCATTAAATATAGCACTAAACGATAGGTTTTCCCAAAGCTCATCGCCATCGCCTAATTCGCAATATTGAAAACCCTCGGCATAATAATGCTTTAAAGCATGAAAGTAGATGTTTCGGTTGTTTGCAAAATCGTCTGCAAAACTATTGTCGCCCCTATGGCAATCGCTAAACAAAATAAACTTACTAGCGTTATCAAAGTCAATAACCTTGGCAGTTGCATATGCTTTATCTAATTTCTTTTTTGCTGAAAACATAAAGTAAAGTTAAACAAAAAAGAAATGGCCTAAAGCTACTACCAGCTAGTATAAATAACAACTACATTTTTAAATAGAAATCCTGTGTTAAATTAACATAAGCATCGGTATATTGGTGCCTTTCAGTTTCTATAATTAAAGTTTCTGTAATAAGCTCGCTTTCGCGGAAAGAAAACTCAATAAGCACCCTTTTAAGTTCAGATGTGGGCGTTCCTTTTACAAGCAAAATCCTATTAGGGTATAGTTTAAATGTTGAAGCTAAGGTTATAAAATCATCTTTTTCAGTAAAAGGAATAACTACAGAAAAAAGGCCATTTTCTGAGAGTAATTTCGAAACACTCTCTAATAAATAATCAAAAGGCATAGCATCGTTAAAACGGGCTATTTTTCTAGCACTAGACATTACAGCCGCTTCTTTTTTTGAAGCATCAGCAACCAAAGTAGGCGCATAAAATGGCGGATTACATATAATTAAATCGTATAAATCCTCTATTTCGCTAACAAAGGTGTTTAAAGATGCATGGTAACAAAATAAGCGATCGCCCCAAGGTGATTGCTCAAAATTATCTACACACTGCTCGTAAGCCTTAGGATCAATCTCAATAGCATCAATAAGCTCTGCATAACACCTTTGGGCTAACATTAACGCTAAAACACCTGTACCTGCACCTATATCTAAAATAGAAGCTGGTTCTTTTTTTACAGTTGCCCAAGCGCCCAACAAAACCGCATCTGTTCCTATTTTCATGGCACATTGGTCTTGGTTTACAGTAAATTCTTTAAATTTAAAAGGCTTTTTCGACATGGTTATTCTTCTAAATAAAGATCAATTAATCCTTCTGGCGTTTGCACCATAATGGTTTTATTAGCGCGATCCACCTTCAAAATAAATTCATCATTCATAGGTATTAAAATTTCAATACCATCTCTATCAATTTCAAAAAGCGATTGCGCTGTAGAGTCGTTTATAGCTTTTAAAACACCCACTTCCCCAAAGTTCTCATCGGTAATGGTAAACCCAATAACCTCATGGAAATAAAACTTATTACCTTCTAATTTTGGCAATAAATCCAAAGGCAAATACAAACCGCTTTTCATAATAGCGTCTGCATCTGCTTCAACATCTACATCTTCAAATTTTATACGTAGTAATTCCGATTTATGCAACTGAGAGCTTTCAATAAAAAAAGGCACTAAATTATTTCTTAATTCTAGAAAAATAGCATCTAAATTCTCGTAAATTTCGGGTTGGTCGGTATCCAATTTAGCTAGCACTTCACCTTTAAAACTATATTTTTTTACAATTTTACCTAAGTAAAAACAATCTTCTTTTTTCATAAAAAAGTCATTTATTTTTATATCCTTTAAAAAAGGACCTATTTATAATGTTATAGCGCACTTATCTTAACTTCCTCCTTTACAGCAAGAGCCAAATTTTGCCGTTTAGCACCATTTCTAATTAAAATAAGTTAAATAATAATTAAGTATGGTATAGTTTCAATCCTAAGTTTTTTAACATAGTGCGGTTTGTTAATAAAAATCAATACGATTTTAACAAAAAAATAGAAACATCCAAAAATAAAAAAAACTCCGATATTGCTATCGGAGTTTAAAAGTATAAAAAATATATTTTTATTTTTCTTCTTTTGGTGCTTCAGCCTCGGCAGCAGGAGCTTCTTCTGTTGCTTCAGCAGCCTCAGGTGTTGCTTCTTCCTCAACAGGAGCAGGAGCATTTGCAGCTATTCTTGCTTCGTTAACCGCTTTTTCAGCAGCTAAAGCGTCTGCTTTTGCTTTTGCTTCAACAGTAGATAAACCATCTGATTTAGCTTGAATTTTACCTTCTTTTTCTTCTAACCAAGCAGTAAATTTAGCTTCTGCTTGCTCTTCAGTTAAAGCGCCTTTTCTAACACCACCTACAAGATGATTTTTTAGTAAAGCACCCTTATAAGATAATAAGTTTTTAGCCGTATCTGTTGGTTGCGCACCATTCTGTAACCAAGTTACTGTATTGTCAACATTTAACTCAACAGTTGCAGGGTTTGTGTTTGGATTGTAAGCACCTAATTTCTCTAGGTATTTACCATCTCTTTTTGAACGTGCATCAGCTGCTACGATCCAGTAGTAAGGTTTTCCTTTTTTACCGTGTCTTTGTAATCTAATTTTTACTGGCATAATTATTAATTATTTAAGGTTCTCGACCTCTGTTATTAATGAGGGCGCAAAGATATGCTATTTTTTTATTTTCGGAAGCTTTTTTATTTCAAAAACACATTTTTTACAATCTGGCTATCAGGCTACTAAAAACTAAAACAACAAACAAACCGGAGAGGGCGCTTTCACATCATGCAAAAACTCTAGTTTGCCAGATGTTGCATTAATACTAAACACCGCAATATTCTCAGTATTTTTATTAGCCACAAGTAAAAATTTGCCTGTTGGATCCAATGTAAAGTTTCTTGGCCAATCGCCATGCACAGACATATTTTGAATTTTATCAATCTTACCAGAAACCGTATTTCTTTTAAAAACAGCTATCGTGTTCTCGCCACGGTTAGAGCCGTATAAAAAACGTTCATCTTTAGAAAAATGAATATCTGCACATTTATTTTTACCCTTGTAGCTTTCCGTTAATGTAGTATCAAAATCGATTTGCACAAAACCGGAATCCGTTCTTTCAACAGCAGTTATAGAGCCGCCATACTCATTTATAATATATATAAATTTACCATTGTTAGATATTGTAAAATGTCTTGGGCCTGGGTTTCCTGGCATTTCAACTAAAGCCTCATATTTTAATACATAAACATTATTCTCTAATACATACTGGTAAACAGCATTTCTACCCAAATCGGCTGCAAATAAATCATTCTTGAAAAATTTAGCAGAATGCACGTGCGACGTTTCATTTTTGGTATTATGGTTAAAAACCTGAGAAGCCTCGCTTAAACTGCCATCTGCATTCACCTCAAAAATGGAAAGCGTACCACCAACATAGTTTGACACTGCAATTTTTGTACCTTCCGCATTAATAGATATATGGCAAGGTCCTTCGCCTTGGCTGCTAACACGATTTATTACAGTAAGGCTCCCATCTTCGTTTACAGCGTATGATGATAAAAAACCACTATCTGTGCCATTAGTAGAATATAAATATTTTCGATCTGATGAATAGGTTAAAAACGATGGGTTATCTGCAATAGTACTAAGTGTTAAATTACTTAAAACCCCGGTTTCTGTATTAAAATCAAGCTTATAAATACCTTTGCTTGCGCCATCTGTATACGTACCCACATATAACGTTATTTCTTCAGACTTACAGTTTAATAAAATTAAAGGTAAAACCAATAAAATCAAATATTTTACATTCATAATGTTAAAATTTAATTTTCGAATTTATGATAAATTATATTAAATAAAGGCACATTTTGTTAATCATTCTTAAATCTACCCTAAACCCTGTTAAAACAGTTGATAATTTAGGCTTTACATAGTATATTAAGGTTATACGATGTGAAACAATACATATCTTAAAAAAAATATTGGAATTTAAAATGAACATGATAAAATGAAGTACACAGAAAAAATTTCAAACCAACTAAATCAATTATTAGTAAAAAATTACGATGCTGAAAAGGGCTACCTAGACGCATTATAAAATGTAGAAAGTGCGACTTTAAAAATGTTTTTTAAACGCAGAGCAACAGAGCGCAACGCATTTGCTAAATCACTACGAACAGAAATTTTATAATACATTTAAATACCAAAAAACTCAGGAAGTTTTACAGGAGCTACACACAGAAATTGGATGCTCCTAAAAGCATTATTTACAATTAATAATGAGACAGCTATTTTAGAGGAAGCCATTAGAGGTGAAGCGGCAAGCCTAAAGGAATACAATTTTAGAAAATAGAAATATGCCACCAAGTATAAATGCGCTTTTATACAAACAACGCGATGCCATACAGGCGACCATTAATACAGAAAAAGTACATGAAGAACGCGTGTACTAAAAATATAATTAGTTTAATGCGTAGAAAAAGCAATTTTTAAAGATTGCTTTTTTTTTTTACAATTTATTTAAAGTTAGTTTCAAAAAAGTTAGTTTCTATGTATTTTTATAGACTTTTTACTCTCAATTCAATAAATCACACAAGTTAACACCCAAGCAAAAAAATGTATTTAATTTTCGATACCGAAACTACAGGATTACCAAAACGTTGGGACGCACCAATTACAGACACCGATAATTGGCCTAGGTGTATTCAAATTGCATGGCAATTGCATGATGCCATGGGGAATTGTATTGAAAGTGAAGATTATTTAGTTAAACCAGAAGGTTTTAATATTCCTTATGATGCTGAAAAAATTCATGGTATTTCTACAGAATTAGCAGCAGAACAAGGTATACCTTTAGCCGTAGTTTTACAGAAATTTAACGAAGCCTTAGGCAAAACAAAGTTTGTAGTTGGCCAAAATGTTAAGTTCGATTTAAATATTATGGGCGCTGAATTTGTTCGTGGCGCTGTTGCGAACCAATTACAAGAACTTCCTGTTTTAGACACCTGTACAGAACATACCGCAAAATTATGTGAAATTCCGGGTGGACGTTACGGAAAATTTAAACTACCAACATTAACCGAGTTGCACCAGCACCTTTTTAATGTACCTTTTTCCGAGGCACATAATGCAACTGCCGATGTTGAGGCTACAACCCGATGTTTTTTAGAGCTTATTCGCTTGGGGGAATTCACAAAAAACCAATTGGATGTTGAACCTGATTACTTCGAGGATTTTAAAACCAAAAACCCGAGTACAATTCAGCTTATTGGTTTAAAACACATAAACCTTAAAAAAGAAAGTGCTAAAATTTTAGCACGTTTACAAAAAGCAAAATCAAGTGTATCTGCCGAGGCTATTAAGCAAAACGTTAGCGAATTAGCCGAGGTTGAATTTACGCATTTACATAACCACTCCCAATTTTCAGTATTACAATCGACTATGGGTGTTGCAGATATTGTGGCGGCAGCAGCCAAGTACAATATGCCTGCAGTTGCCCTTACCGATCATGCCAACATGATGGGCGCTTTCCACTTTGTAAATGCTGTAAATAAACATAATAAAGGTGTTGCTTCTAAAATTGCAGAAGCCGAAGTTACGGGCGCCAAGGTTTCAGCGAAAGCGATAAAACCTATAATAGGTTGCGAGTTTTTTGTTTGTGAAAACCATAAAGATAAATCTAGGAAAGATAATGGCTACCAAATTGTATTGTTAGCAAAAAATAAAAATGGCTACCATAATCTCGCTAAATTATCATCCCATGCTTTTGTTGATGGATTTTACTACCTGCCAAGAATTGATAAAGCATTAATTGAGCAGTACAAGGAAGATCTTATTGTACTAACAGGTAATTTATATGGCGAAGTACCAAGCAAAATTCTTAATGTTGGCGAAAAACAAGCCGAAGAAGCCTTACTTTGGTGGAAAGAAACCTTTGGCAGTGATCTATATGTGGAACTTATGCGCCACAATCAAGAAGATGAAGACCGCGTAAACCCAACACTAATTGCTTTAGCCAATAAACACAATGTTAAATTAATAGCATCCAACAATAGCTATTACCAAAACAAAGAAGATGCTAATGCACATGATATTTTATTATGTGTAAAAGATGGCGAAAAGCAGGCAACTCCTATTGGTCGTGGGCGTGGTTATCGCTACGGGCTGCCAAACCAAGAGTATTATTTTAAGTCGCCCGATGCCATGAAGGAAATCTTTAAGGATGTTCCTGAAGCTATTTCTAATGTGCAAGAAGTTGTCGATAAAATTGAAGCTTACCAGCTAGCACGCGATGTTTTATTACCAGCTTTTGATATTCCTGAAGAATTTGTACACGAAGCAGATTTAGCAGATAACGGCAAACGTGGTGAAAATGCTTTTTTAAAACACCTAGTTTATCAGGGTGCTAAAAAACGCTATGGCGAGACGCTTTCAGAAGAAGTTATAGAGCGTTTGGATTTTGAGTTAAGTGTTATTGAAAACACCGGATATCCTGGTTATTTTTTAATTGTTGAAGATTTTATTAGAGAAGCCAGAAAAATGGATGTCTCAGTAGGCCCCGGTCGGGGTTCTGCAGCAGGTTCTGTAGCAGCATATTGTTTATGGATAACCAATATAGACCCATTAAAATACGATTTACTTTTTGAGCGTTTCTTAAATCCAGATCGTGTAAGTATGCCCGATATTGATATTGATTTTGATGATGAAGGCCGTGGGCGCGTTATGCAATACGTTATCGATAAATATGGATCTAGCCAAGTAGCACAGATTATAACTTACGGTACCATGGCTGCAAAATCGTCTATTCGAGATACCGCTCGTGTTTTGGATTTACCTTTATTTGACGCCGATAGAATTGCAAAATTAATTCCTAACATGTCCAAACTTGGCAAAATTTTTGGCTTAAATGAAAAGGAATTAGGTAAAAAGTTTAGAGCAGACGACTTAGAAAAAATTAATGAACTTTTAAATATTGCCGATGGATCGGATTTACAAGCCGAAACTTTAAATCTAGCTAGAACACTAGAAGGCTCTGTAAGAAACACAGGAATTCATGCCTGCGGTGTTATTATAACACCAGACGATATTACAAAATTTGTACCTGTAGCACTTGCTAAAGATTCAGATTTATATGTTACACAATTTGATAACTCGGTGGTTGAAGACGCCGGATTATTAAAAATGGATTTCTTGGGGTTAAAAACATTAACCTTAATAAAAGATACCGTGAAAATTGTTAAGGCGAAGCACGATATTTTGTTAGATCCTGAGAGTTTTCCGCTTGACGATGAAAAAACTTATGAGCTCTTTCAACGTGGCGAAACAGTTGGCGTATTCCAATACGAATCGCCAGGTATGCAAAAACACCTACGCGATTTAAAGCCTACTGTTTTTGAAGATTTAATTGCCATGAATGCCTTGTACCGACCAGGGCCCATGGAGTACATTCCAAGTTTTGTTAAAAGAAAACATGGCGATGAAGATATCGAGTACGATTTGCCGGCTATGGAGGAATACCTAAAGGAAACTTATGGTATTACGGTTTATCAAGAACAGGTGATGTTACTATCTCAAAGTCTTGCTGATTTTACAAAAGGTGAAGCCGATGTTTTACGTAAGGCTATGGGTAAAAAGCAAATTGCGGTACTTGATAAAATGAAACCTAAATTTATTAAACAAGCGAGTGAAAAGGGACACGATGCTAAGGTTTTAGAAAAAGTCTGGAAAGATTGGGAAGCCTTTGCAAGTTACGCCTTTAATAAATCGCACTCTACATGTTATGCATGGATTGCTTACCAAACAGCCTACTTAAAAGCGCATTATCCTGCAGAGTACATGGCTTCGGTTTTATCGAATAACATGAACGACATTAAGCAGGTTACCTTTTTCATGGACGAATGCAAGCGCATGAAACTTGACGTTTTAGGACCAGACGTTAACGAATCTTTTTATAAGTTTTCTGTAAATAAAGACAATGCCGTACGTTTTGGAATGGGTGCTATAAAAGGTGTTGGTCATGGCGCGGTAATGACTATTGTAGAGCACCGAAAAACAAACGGACATTACAAATCCATTTTTGATTTTGCAAAACGCATAGATTTACGTGCAGCCAATAAAAAGGCATTTGAAAATTTAGCATTAGCAGGTGGTTTTGATGGCTTAGGCGATGTACATCGCGCACAATATTTTCATGATGATGGCAATGGCATTACCTTTTTAGAAAAAACCATTAAATACGCCCACAAACACCAAGAAAATGAGAATTCTGCACAAGTTAGCTTGTTTGGAGAAGCTAGCGGTGTACAAATAGCAGAACCAGAAGTACCGCCTTGCGAAGAATGGGGTACCATGGAAAAATTAAGTAAAGAGCGTGAAGTCGTAGGTGTTTACATTTCTGGGCACCCACTAGATGATTTTAAAACCGAAATGAAAACCTTTTGCAATGCAACTGTAGGTATGTTTAACACCCTAGAGCCTTATGTAAATAGAGAACTCGTTTTTGGAGGTGTAGTAACCGATGTAATCCATCGTGTAAGCAAACAAGGTAAAGGCTGGGCAATGTTCACTATTGAAGATTATACAGATAGTTTTGAATTTCGGATTTTTGGTGAGGATTACTTAAAATTTAGGCATTTCCTGCTTCAAAATAGTTTTGTATTCGTTAAAGCTTTTGTTCGAGAAGGCTGGACAAATAAAGATACCGGGAAAAAAAGTGATCCAAGGTTACAGTTTAATAGTTTTCAATTACTACATGATATCATGGAAAACTATGCAAAAAAATTATCTATACAATTAAATATTAAAGATATAAACCCGGAACAAATAACAGACTTAAAAGAACTACTACACATGCACCCTGGAAACCAATCTCTTACATTTCTGGTTTATGATATGAAAGAAAAAATTAAATTAAACATGTCTAGTAGACGACAAAAAGTACGTGTTTGCCAAGAACTTATTAGCGCACTAGAAGCTCGACAGGTAAAATACAAACTGAATTAAAAACCTATTACAAAAAGAATAAAACGCTGTTTAAAACGTAAACTAAAACCATAATAATTTACAAAACAACAAAATAAATAGCATTTTAATTTTTTATAATTACCAAAAACATTAAATTGTAATGTGTTATTATATATAATACTACACAGATTATTAAGATAAATCTTGGTAATGCGATTATAAGCAAAACAAATTGTTGCTTTGTAAGCTTTAGCCTTTTTTTTGACTAAGTTTGTAACAATAAAACGAATTAAAAACCTATTAAATATAAATATTATGGCATTAGAGATAACAGATGCAACGTTTGAAGAAACAGTTTTAAAAAGTG
The DNA here is from genome assembly GCA_937958265.1 of uncultured Algibacter sp. Classification (GTDB taxonomy): domain Bacteria; phylum Bacteroidota; class Bacteroidia; order Flavobacteriales; family Flavobacteriaceae; genus Algibacter_B. Next base: position 141,877 of record CALGNX010000010.1, read on the forward strand.
ACAAACCTGTATTAGTTGACTTTTGGGCAGCTTGGTGCGGGCCATGTAGAATGGTTGGACCAATTATCGAGCAAATTAGCGATGAGTATGATGGTAAAGCTGTTGTTGGTAAAGTAGATGTTGATGCAAATCAAGAATTTGCCGCTAAATATGGTGTACGTAATATACCTACTGTTTTGGTTTTTCAAAATGGAGAAGTAGTAGGACGTCAAGTTGGCGTGGCACCTAAAAACGCATACACAGATGCTATAGACGGACTTTTGTAATAAAGAAAAATAAATAATTTTATAAAAGGTTTGCCGCAATGGCAAACCTTTTTTTTATTTTAGACATAAATTATAAATAGATATGAGTACAACAATAAAAGTTCAAGACGCTATTGATAGTAAATTAATTGAAGAACGCAAGGTTTTTTTATGGGGTCAAGTGGATGATAAATCTGCTAAACACGTTATAGATAGATTATTATATCTAGATGCCTTAGAAACAAAAGATATACAACTATACATAAATAGCCCGGGAGGGTATGTAACCTCTGGCTTTGCAATGTATGATTGCATAAAATCACTAAATAGTGATGTATCTACTATTTGTACAGGGCTCGCAGCTTCAATGGGTTCTATCCTACTATCGGTTGGCACAAAAGGAAAGCGTTTTATACAGCCACACGCTCGCGTTATGATACACCAACCAAGTGGCGGTGCACGTGGACAAGCTAGTGATATTGAAATTACTGCTCAAGAAATTGTTAAAACAAAAGCATTAAGTGCTCAAATTTTAGCCGATAATTGCGGGAAAGATTTTAACGTTATAATGAAAGATTTTAATAGAGACCATTGGATGGGTGCTGAAGAGTCTGTAGCCTACGGTATTGTTGATGGGGTTATTTAAAAAGTATAATAAATATTAGTAACAGAACGAGACTTAAAGTAATTTTAAGTCTCGACTTGTTTAATTCCATTAGTAAATTAACACCTAAAAAAATGAATTTAAAAAGCGAACTTAATACGTTAGACGGATTTAAAAACCTAGAATTACTTGCCAAACAAGTAGTAGAAGGCTTTATTTCTGGAATGCACAAAAGCCCTTTTCATGGCTTTTCTGCGGAATTTGCTGAACATAAAATTTATAACCAGGGTGAAAGCACACGTCACATAGACTGGAAATTATTTGCTAAAACAGAAAAACTATACACAAAACGGTATGATGATGAAACAAATTTACGATGCCACATTATCTTGGATAATAGCAGCTCTATGCATTACCCAAAGCTAAATTCGTATGCCATTGATAGTTTAAATAAGATTAGTTTTTCTGCTCTAGCAGCTGCAGCTTTAATGCAACTTTTAAAAAAACAACGTGATGCTATAGGCCTTAGTGTCTATAGCGATAGTTATGATTTTTACGCACCAGAAAAAGGTAGTGAACGCCATTATCAAATGTTACTAGACCAATTAAACAAAACAATTGTAAAAACACCTGAAAATAAGCTAACAGACACTTATAAATACCTACATCAAATTGCAGAAAAGCTCCATAAACGTTCTATGGTTTTTTTGTTTACCGATATGTTTCAAAACACCGTGGACAACACGAAGTTATTTGAAGCCTTAAGACATTTGAAATACAACAAACACGAGGTTATTCTATTTCATGTATTTGACAAACAAAAAGAATTTGAATTCGGTTTTGATAATACCCCAAAACGCTTTATTGATGTTGAAACAGGAGACTATATAAATTTATATGCAGATGCTATTAAAGATAGCTACTCCAAAAAAGTAAACCACTATTTTGAATCACTACGATTAAAATGCGCACAATACAAGATAAAATACGTTGAAGCCGATATTAATAAAGACTTTGATAGCTTACTAACAAGTTATGTAGTGGAACGCCAAAATTTTCGATAAATAAAATACATAAAACTTTCCACCCCAAAATAATCAAAAATACTGAAAATCAACAAGTTAAAAACAAACGTAAAAAACAATGATTTATTTTTTTAAAAAAAATGAATATTTTTTTAAAAAACCTCAGGTTTATTCAAAAATACGTGTATCTTTGCAACGCAATATAGCAACGGTCTGGTAGTTCAGTTGGTTAGAATGTCGCCCTGTCACGGCGAAGGTCGCGGGTTCGAGTCCCGTCCAGACCGCTAAAATTGCAAAATAAGCTCTAAGAAATTAGGGCTTTTTTTAGCAATTATAACGATGTTGTGTTGGTTCTGAATTGTATTCAGAATGTAGTTTACCAAAGCAATTTGGTAACCCAATGGAAAGCTTTCCTTTTTTCTTAATAAGAAGATTGGGATGCTTTTTTGTTTTACAACATTAAACACAATACGCAATCGCATCCAGATTTTGTATTTAAGCAAAAATTAGGTTAATTTACAAACTAAAGCAAACACACCTCGTACAAATACTTTTGTTTTGGGTTAATACATTTGGTTAGCAAACATGTTTTTAACACAAAGCATGCAAAAAATAGCGCTATAATCTTAAAAAAGATACATTTTTTTTTAAATAAAATGGATTTTTACAAATACGACTTAGCTGAATACCTCCAAATAGTATAAAACTAAAAGATGTTATCCCTATAATTAAAAATAGAATGGCCTACAAATCAAATCAGATAATTAAAACATTCCTTTTAGAACGTATTAAAGAGATAGACGAAATTACTTTTTTTTTCCATCCAGACAATAACGATGGAGAAATAGAGATTTCAATTGATGAGCATGGCGACTATGATACCGACATAAACCTACCTGAATTAAAAGATTTAATAGCCAAAAGTAATTTAGATACCTATGATGAAAACAAATACCTTTTATTTAAAAACCATATCGAAAGCACTATTAAAGCTTTAAATAAGCACAATGTTTTTGCAAAAAAAAACAATTTATCTATTTACACACAGCATATAGACAAATCAAAAGAAGCCATATTAAGCATTAATAAAAAAAATATTTTTCCACTATCCCAAAATTACACTTTCAATTTACAACTAACTAACCAAAAAAATGAAAAGAAATGGTGGAAAGTCATACCTCCCCTTTATCAAGAAGATAGAGCATTTCAAAATTTAAACCGTTCAGAGAAAGATAATCAAAATGTAAACTTTTACAGTGACGAAGGCTTATCCTTAAGACATCTGAATATAAAAAACTTAGCTCTTATATCTGAGCTTAAACTAAAAAAATTATGGGATTATGAAGCCTCAGATTTAGAAGCGATATTTAGTAATCGTTTTTGTGAAATGCTTAATCAAATAGGCGTGAAAAACATAGAATATTACCCTTTAGCTGTAACATGTAACACAACAGGTGACACTAGCAGTTCTTATTATAAATTGGCAAATATTGTTGGCCTTATTGAAGGTGTTTATCTTTATGAAAAATCCGATTTTGAAAAAGGAATAGACACGTTAATTAAAAATAGACGTTTTGCAAAGTTTAACACGACACTAAAAATAGAAAAAGAGGTCTTAAATAGTTGCAAAGAAAAAATAGTGAGATGCAAAGCATACCCTGAGATTTTTATAGTAGATAATGATATCAAAATAGCATGTGAAATAAATGCAATAAGCGGAATCGAATTTGAAGAAGTACATCTATTAGACTAAATTTTAATAGCTAACTAAAAAGTACGATAGAAAAAGAACAAAACATTAAAAATGACTTCAAACAATATACCTCTAGAATTACGAAAATTTGTAGGCTCAGAAGTCACTGATTTTAAAGTTAAAAGTAAAAGAAACTATCCTAAAAGGAAGGCATACACATTGCTATTTTTCTCTGTAATATACAATGCTTTTATAAGTTTTTTTGCAATTGCCTTTATTTTGCCTATAATTTTAGGAAACAAGGTTGATTATAAAGATAATAATGGACCAATAAAAATAACTACAGAAAACTGGGAAACTGCACTAATACCAACCTTGGCTATTGGTTTGTTTGTTGTTATTGGCATAGGAATGCTTATTAAGGCATTAATTCAAGTATTCCAAAAAGGAGGGTATTTTGTTGGAACAGAAACCCGATTAATTAAACATAGAAACGGACATATAACAGTTAAAAGTTGGGAGCAATTTACCGGAAACATTAAAGTGTTTCACAAAAGACCTTTAGGCAGTATAGAGCTAGAATTAAGAACAGGTAAAATGAAAACTCAAGAAAAAGGTCCAGATAAATTTATTCCTGATGTTATACATATTTGTGATATAAGAAACGTTTTTAGCGTGGAGCAGAAATGCAGAATTAGGATAAAAGATAGCAGACGTACTACTCATTGATTTACCGACGCTGCTTCAAACCAATAAAAAATTTATTTAACCATGTTTCAAACATGTAAACACATAAAATAAGAAAAAATTAAGCGCCTTACCCCTACTAAAATTGGCCCTTAAAACGCATTTACCTCACAGGATTTAGCTTTACTTTCATAACGCTATTTTCCCGGTATATAAAAAGTAAAAAACCCAACTTAAAAACTTATTTAACAAATAGTATGCTATAATAATTTCACTTTTAGCTACCTAAAGTAACAAGTATAATATCTCTAATAAAAATAACTCATAATAGCTCAATATTTATTTTGTTGCATACACCTCTTAATTATTTTTATATAAAAATAATTAAGTTATAAAATCCGTACACAAAAGTTTAATATTAAGACTCTGGAGCAAGCTCTACCTCTAACCCTTCCATAGCTGATGTTATTTGTATTTGGCAACCTAAACGGCTATTATCCTTTACATCAAAAGCCTCAGACAACATAGCCTCTTCATCATCTCCCATTTCTGGCAAATTAGTACTACTCAACACATAACATTGGCATGATGCACACATGGCCATTCCGCCACAAACACCAATAGTACCCTCTGGTGCTAACTCGTAAGACCTTACAACTTCCATAAGATTCATAGCCATGTCTGTTGGCGCTACAATGTCGTGCTTTACACCATCTCTATCTATAATTTTTATATTGACGTCTTCCATCGCTAATTTTGTATTTATTTAACCAAAAATAATTTTTTATGATTTTATTAAATGCGTATCATAATATATGCCACAAATTTAATATTTGTACCCTTATTTTAATACGATTTATAGGGTAATTTAAAGTTTTGCACAAAAAAATAAGGAGTTATTAAAAAATTAAAAATTTAACGACTCCTTATTTTAAGAAAAAGTTTATTCTGTTACCTTTTGTTAGGCCTCAATATTTACAACCTGCTCTACTTGTGGGGCATACTTTTTAATAGTCATTTCAACACCAGATTTTAATGTCATTTGATTAACACTACAACCTACACAAGCACCTTGCAGTTGAACTTTAACCAAATTACCATTTTCAATAGATAGTAGTGAAATATCGCCACCGTCGCTTTGCAAAAAAGGACGAATTTCGTCTAGTGCCTTTTCAACATTTAATTTTAACTCTTCTGCTGTCATTTTATATTATTTTCCTAAAGTGCACAAATATATAATAAATACACCATTTCTATTTTTTAACTGCTGCACAACCTGCCATGGTTGTTATTTTAATAGCCTCGGTTGGTGGTAAATTATTATTTCTTCTTACCACTTCTTGTACTACATTTTGAGTTATTTTTTCAAAAGCTTCCTCCAAAGGTGTTTCGGTTTGTAATGCAGCAGGACGACCAACATCACCAGCCTCCCTAATACTCTGCACGAGTGGCAATTCACCTAAAAATGGAACTTTTAAGTCTTCTGATAGGTATTTAGCACCACCTTTTCCAAAAATAAAATATTTATTATCTGGTAGTTCGGCTGGTGTAAAGTATGCCATATTTTCAATAATTCCCAATACAGGTACGTCTATACTTTCTTGCTGAAACATGGCAACACCCTTCCTAGCATCTGCAAGTGCAACATTTTGCGGTGTACTTACCACAACAGCTCCTGTTATTGGCAGGGATTGCATGATACTTAAATGAATATCGCCTGTTCCTGGAGGTAAATCTAAAAGTAAGAAATCTAACTCGCCCCAGTGAGCATCAAAAATCATTTGATTTAAGGCTTTTGCTGCCATAGGACCACGCCAAACTACTGCTTGATCTGGTTGTGTAAAAAAACCAATGGATAATACTTTTACGCCGTAATTTTCAACTGGCTTCATTTTAGATTTACCCTCAATATTTACAGCTAAAGGCTTTTCGTTAGCCACATCAAACATAATGGGAATAGAAGGCCCGTAAATATCCGCATCCAAAACCCCTACTTTAAAACCCATTTTAGCTAAAGTAACGGCTAGGTTAGCAGTAACTGTAGATTTACCTACACCACCTTTACCCGATGCTACAGCAACTATATTTTGAATACCCGCTATAGGCTTCCCTTTAATAACATTAGGTTTATCCTTACCTTGTGCAGGCGCTTCAACTTTTAAATTTACTGTAATTTTAGCCTTCTCGTAAACCTTTTCGTGTATGGTTTTAAGAATATCCACTTCGGTACGCTTTTTAGCCTGCAAGCTTGGATTTTGTATTGTAATATCCACAATAACCTCATCGCCAAACGTTATCACATTTTTTACAGCTCCACTTTCCACCATATTCTGTCCTTCACCTGGTACAGTAATATTTTCAAGTGCTTTTAATATATCCTCTTTATTCAGTTTCATATGAAATTTTGAAATGTATTTGCGAAAAAACCGAAACGCAAGCCAACGGTTTTTTTTCGATTTTTTATTATTGAATGTGTTAGTGTTTTTATTCTTAAATACCGCTAATTAAGAATCATTCTAAAGCAAAGATAGTTAATAATGCTATAAGTTTAAAGCTGGTAGTTAGAAGTTTTAACTATGTACATATTGAGTTTAATTATCGGTTTTAATGTAGAAATCAACCCTAATCAAATATTATTAGTCTGAAAAGTATATTTTTGAATACTTTAAATAACACTATGAAAAATTTACTGTTACTTTTCTTTTTTTGTTTATCGTTTCACAATGTGGCTTTTAGCCAGGGTAAAATAACGAAAGCCGAGGAAAGCCTAAAAAAAAAAACTAAAGAAACCAAAAGTGACAATAGCTCAAGCAACAAATACGAAAGTATCAATCACTCCTATAACAATGTTTTTGTGGATGTATTTGGTGGTTTATTAGTTCAATTATTTGCATATACGGCTTACGGTATCGCTTTTGAAAGTCCGTTTGAAACGAGATACCAAGGCCACCATGCTTTTTTAACTAAACACCCTTATGCAACTTCCAATTCTGGGAATTATAGTTATGCCTGGAATGAAAACTCTGAAATATTTGTTGCATCCATATCTAACAGGTTTATTTTTGAAACCAACCAACTATACGGTAATCATTTAAATGTTGATTTAAGATTTTTAAAACGTTTTGAACTAGAGATGGATTACCTGCAGCTATGGGAGAAAAATACAAATTTCAGGAACAACACATTAGGTATTTACACGGCTTTGGTAAAATACAACCGGGTGCGCACCGAACGCTTTAATGCGTCGTGGGGATTGGGCACTACTTATGTAGATGGCAACGTTAACGCCTTTGGTTTTACTTATGCCCTAGGCGCAGAACTCTTTTTTGCACATCCTTTAAGTTTGGAATCGAATTTTAACCAGAGTATTATAAGACGTACTACCGTAAATAAATTTAATATACTTTTAAATTTTTACAGAAACCAATATAAGTTTATTGGAGGTTACGAGCATTTAAGAATTGGAAGCGCAAACCTCTCCAATGTTAGCATTGGTGTTGGTGTTTCGCTTTAAACAAAATTTACCTTTGTAAGGTGATAATAAATTGATTTTTTTTTCGCGTTACAAAGGTAAACCGTTATAAGAGAGTTTTCACAAATAGTATAGACCAAAAATAAAAGTATTAAAACGCTATTTACAACTCTTTTGAGGGATCCCAATACACCTTTTCCAAATCTTGGATTTGATTATTAATAACTATTATACCTTCACTTTCTAAAAGTTGCTGCATGAGATTTGTGCCTGCAAAATGATGTTTACCGGTTAATAAACCTTTTTTATTTACTACACGGTGCGCTGGCACATCTTTGCCATGAGAACCATTCATAGCATAACCTACCATTCTTGCGCTTCTAGCTGCGCCTAGATAAACTCCAATAGCACCATAACTGGTTACCCTACCAAATGGTATTAACTTGGCAACTTCGTAAACCTTATCGAAAAAATTAAGCGTTTCTGGTTTCATGCTAATCCATTTAAAAATCTTTAATAATATTAAATAAAGTAATTATAGAAACTACTCCGGTAATACCACCTATAATACGGTTCATATTTTTTTGTGTTGTAAAACGTTTACCTTTTACTTTATTAAAGAAAAAAACATACATGTATAACGCTACAAATGTTCCTGTTGCTGCTCCTATTACATAAGCCAAAACACTTATTTGCTCGAAAGTTATCCAACCATATGAAGCCAGTGTAATAGTCATATAAGCTTGGTAAGGTATTGGAAACACATTAATGGACGACAGGAATAAGCCTTGAAAAAAGCGACTATGTTTACTCTTTATTTTAGGATCTATCTGCTCTTTGGGCGTAGATTTGGCAATACCTAAAAAGTACACGGTTATAAGTATAAAAATAACTAGTGCAACAATTCTAAGAATAGCTACAATTTCTGGGTGCTTTGTAAGATATCGTGCAAAAATAGCTGCCAAATAGGTTTGAATTAAAACCACAACACAAACACCTAAAGCAAACATAATACCTCTTACATATCCTTCTTTAAGGCTAATTTTTGCCACTGTCATGTTTAATAAACCAGGTGGAACAACACCTATTAAAGCAAAAAACAGGCCTAAAAAAAAGATAAATGTAATTTCCATTTATTATTTAATTTTAAACTTAATATAAGTAATTGGTTTATCTTGCTTAAGGTATTGCGATTCGTAATAAGTTTGTATTCCTGTTACTTCCTCGGGGCTGCCTTCTTGCTTATACACGTTATGGTTTGCATAAAGTACCTCGTGTCCAGCACCATGTAATAACCCAAGCGTATAGCCATGCATAAACTCACTATCTGTTTTTAGGTTAACCACACCTTCTGGTTTTAAAATTTTCTTGTAACGCTTTAAAAACGTAGCATTTGTCATGCGATGCTTTGTGCGTTTATATTTTATTTGAGGGTCTGGAAATGTAATCCAGATTTCATCAACTTCATTTTCTCCAAAAGCATGATCTATCAATTCAATTTGAGTGCGAAGAAATGCCACATTAGGTATAGCCTCCTCTATGGCTGTTTTTGCGCCTCTCCAAAATCGAGCACCTTTGATGTCTATACCAATAAAGTTTTTATTTGGATATTTTTTTGCTAGGGCTACTGAATATTCCCCTTTACCGCAACCTAACTCTAATACTAACGGGTTATTATTTTTAAAAACCTGAGCGCGCCAATTGCCCTTTAAATTAAATTCTGAATTTACTAAGGCTTCTCTTGATGGTTGAAATACATTAGAGAATGTATCATTCTCTCTAAATCGTTTAAGTTTATTTTTACTTCCCAAAGCTAATTACTAATTTTATTATTTTGGTAAAATTAAGCAAACATACGAGAACCTTAATACTTATCTTTGATTTTAGTTAAAAGTGCGTTAGGGATTGAACGGCATGTTTAAGCTCCCCGACCTTTTTTTGGAGGGAGCGCGTAGTGAAAGCCCGACCCTTGTGGTAACGCCCAAACTTTTAAGCATGGAGAAACGGATTTTGGTAGCGCCCTTAAATTGGGGATTGGGGCATGCTACGCGCTGCATACCTACAATTACAGCACTAACTGCTAAAGGTTTTACACCTATTATAGCTAGTGATGGGCAAGCGCTAGCGCTATTACGGAAAGAATTTCCTGAGTTAACTTATTTTGAATTACCAACTTACAACATTAGTTATACAAAAAACGGTTTGTTTTTAAAGTGGAAGCTTTTAATGCAATTACCAAAAATTTTAAGGACTATTAAACAGGAGACAAAAGCGGTTTCTAAAATTCTAAAAGACCATACAATTTCAGGTATTATATCAGACAATAGATGGGGTGTGAGACATAACAGAATACCTTGTGTTTTTATAAGCCATCAATTACAGATTTTAAGCGGAAACACAACTTGGTTTAGCACTAAAATGCATAAAAGTATTATTAAAAAATTTGATATTTGCTGGGTTCCCGATATGGAAGGCACTATAAATTTAAGCGGAAAATTAGGCCATATAAAGCGTTTTAATATGCCACTAAAATACATAGGGCCGTTAAGTCGATTTACAAAACTGAAATCTGAAATTAAATACAGCTTAATGGTTTTACTTTCTGGGCCTGAACCCCAACGCGGAAGGCTTGAAAAAAAACTACTTTTTGAGTTACAAAATTATACTGGTAATGTAATTTTTATTAGAGGTATTATTGAAGACAAACAAACCATAAGCGTTAAAAAACACATAACTATTTATAATTTTATGACCTCTTGTAATTTAGAAAAGGCAATAAATGCTAGTGATTTAATACTATCCAGGTCTGGTTATACTACTGTTATGGATTTAGCCAAACTTGAAAAAAAAGTTTATTTTATACCTACTCCTGGTCAATTTGAACAGGAGTATTTAGCCAAAAGACTTACTAAAATGGGGTTAGCTCCTAGCTGCAAACAAAAAGACTTTACACTTGAAAAACTAAACAGTATCGAGAATTACAAAGGCTTAAAGCGTTTTAACCCGGAGGTAGATTACGAGGACTTATTTTGTCTTTTCTAAAGTAAAAGAAAACTCGCTACCTACACCACATTCGCTTTCTACATAAATTTTTTCTTGGTGGGCTTCTATAATGTGTTTAACAATGGATAATCCCAAACCAGAACCACCTTCTTTTCTAGATCCGCTTTTATCTACCCGATAAAAACGCTCAAACAGCCTTGGTATATGGTTGTTACTTATACCCTCGCCATTATCTGTAACTCGTACAATAACTTTATTTTTTATTAAATTCTCTAAACTAACTTCTGTTGTGCCTTTTTCACTGCCATATTTTATAGAATTCACGATTAAGTTAGCTAATACTTGCTGGATACGCTCTCGGTCTGCTAAAACCATTATGGGTGTTAGATATGTTCTATCAAAAACAAGTGTTATATCTTTCTTTTGTGCTTTCATTTCCAACATATCAAATACGTTTTCAACAAGTTCAACAATATTAAAAGTCTCAATATTTAAACTTAAATCGCCAACTTCTAGTTTGGTTATCATGTCTAAATCTTTAATAATATAACCTAACCGGTCTATGCCTTTACTAGCTCTTTCTAAATATTTTTCTCTAAGTTTTTTATCATCCATAGCACCATCTAACAAGGTTAAAATATAGCCTTGCACTGTAAATAGTGGTGTTTTTAACTCGTGTGAAACATTCCCTAAAAATTCTCTCCTATACGCCTCTCTAACTTTTAATGTTTGGATTTCAATTTTTTTATCTCTAGCAAACTTATCTATTTCTTGGGTTAACGTTTTCATATCGGTTGTAATTGACCCTTTAGTAAAATTAGCAGATTCCAGGAGTGTTAAATCGTCGTAAATTTTCTTTACACGTTTATATATAAAACGCTCAACATTTAATTGAATGGTAATAAATGAAAAAATAAAAACACTGTAAAAAAATAAAGGGGGGTGGTACCACTCAAAATTATCATAAAAATAAAAACAACCACTCATTACAAGTGCTGTATATATCGCAATATAAAAAGATGTACGACCTGCAAACCGATATGATTTCTTAAATTTCGCCCTCATTAATCTACAAACTTATAGCCAACGCCCTTAATGGTCTTAAAGCTTTTGTCTCCTAATTTTTCTCGAAGCTTTCTAATATGAACATCAATGGTACGCCCACCAACAACAACCTCGCTTCCCCAAACTGCATCGAGAATTTCATCTCTTTTAAATACCTTACCTGGTTTTGAAGCCAATAAAGACAGTAATTCAAACTCTTTTCTAGGTAAAACAAGCTCTTTTCCTTTTGATGTAATTTTATACTCGTCTCTATTTATAATTAAATTCCCTACTTTAACCGTACCCGCAACATCGTCTTCTTTAAAACGCCTTAACAAGGCCTTAACCTTACTTACCAAAACTTTTGGCTTTATAGGTTTTGTAATATAATCATCGGCACCAGCATCAAAACCAGCTACTTGGGAGTAATCCTCTCCTCTAGCTGTTAAAAATGTTACGATAGTATTTTTTAAATCTGGGTTTTTTCTAATTATCTCGCAAGCCTCAATACCATCTATTTCAGGCATCATTACATCTAAAATAATTAAATGCGGTAGTTCCTTTTTAGCTTTCTCAACACCTTCTTTTCCATTTTCGGCTGTAATAACTTGGTACCCCTCTGTTGATAGATTATAGCCAACTATTTCTAATATATCCGGCTCATCATCGACCAATAAAATTTTAATATCTTTTTTTTTCATTATCAAAACAACTTTTTATGTAAGTAAAGATAAACTAATAGCACTATTCTGTAAAACTAATAACATTGATATTTACTAATAAATTGTAACAATTATACTTTACTCTTTTTGCAGAATAAATGTTTTTTTTATTTGTTGATTTAATAAGATCGTTTTAAGCAAATTTAATTTTTAAGTATATTACATAATTCATCATAAAGCACCTTATTAATAATTTTTATGGGTTGAATTATTTATTTTTGTTATTTTACTGCTATATGATCGACACGCAATCTATTTTCAAAATAAAAACCAAAACCGAATTTGAAGCTTTGGCGTTACAAGTGTTCAATTTTCAATTTAATAAAAACCCTGTTTACAGATCCTTCTGCGATTTACTGCACAAACACCCGAGCGAAGTAAAACAAATACAGGATATTCCCTTTTTACCCATTCAATTTTTTAAAACACATGAGGTATTAAGTGACAGCTTACCAATAAAAAAAACGTTTACAAGTTCTGGCACTTCTGGAACTAAAACAAGTAAACACCATATAACAGATTTATCTATTTACGAGCAGAGCTTTAATGAAGCTTTTAAAATGCTATACGGCCCTATTGAGGAATTTACTATTTTAGGCTTACTCCCTTCTTATTTGGAGCGCCAAGGCTCTTCTTTAATTTATATGGTAGAAAGCATGATTAAAACCTCTAAACACAAGGCAAGTGGTTTTTATTTAAATAATCTTTCTGAATTAAAGGACACCTTAATTAAACTAGATGCCGAAGGAAAAAAAACACTTCTAATTGGTGTTTCTTTTGCTTTGTTAGATTTAGTTGAAACCCATCAATTCAACTTAAAAAACACCATAGTTATGGAAACAGGAGGCATGAAGGGCAGACGAAAAGAAATAATTCGCGAAGCTCTGCATAACACTTTACAAAAAGGCTTTGGAGTAAAAAAAATACATAGTGAATACGGTATGACAGAACTTTTAAGCCAAGCTTACTCTAAAGGCGAAGGCTTATTTAATTGCCCACCTTGGATGTCTGTTTTAACACGCGAAACCGAAGACCCTTTAACCATACAAATAGCAGAAAAAACAGGCGCCCTTAATATTATTGATTTAGCTAATGTAAATTCTTGCTCCTTTATTGCTACACAAGATTTGGGGCGCGTACATGCGCATGGTGCTTTTGAGGTTATTGGGCGTTTTGACAATTCTGATATTCGTGGATGCAACCTTATGGTACTTTAAAACTAATTTAAATGAATAAAATTCCTTTTATTTTTAAGGGTAGATAATAAAACATATTTTATGAGAAATTTAATACTATTATTTTTAGTAGCTATATCTTCATTATCCGCACAGAACATAGATTATAATTTAAAAAAGGGATACATAGCAAAAGGGTACGACGTGGTTTCTTATTTTAGTAATGAAGCTATTAAAGGTTCTAAAAAAATAATGACTACTTACGACGGCGTTAAATACAAGTTTTCATCCATAGAAAATCTACAAACATTTAATGATAACCCTGAAAAATACATTCCGCAATATGGTGGTTACTGTGCTTATGCAATAGCTTTAAAAAGCGACAAAGTTTCTATAAACCCAAAAGCATTTGAAATTAAAAATGGGAAATTATATTTATTTTACGATGCCTGGGGAAAAAACACTTTAGAATTCTGGAAAAAAGAAAATAATGCCTTTTTAATAGAAAAAGCCGATGAAAATTGGAGGAAAATTAAATTTAAATAAAAATAATAAAATATCTGTAAGCTATTATATAATTAATCGACAAAAGACATAACTGAAAAAAATTAGTTGGTTTTTTTAGTTTATTGGTTATTATATCAAATAAAGCCTGAGTAAAACTCAGGCTTTATTATGTTTGCACAAATAATAGACACTGCGTCTAGTATCCGTCTTATATTTTTTAAAAATATATTTATATAACGTACATATTATACGATTTGTAAAACAAAATAATTTTTCTTTCCGCGCTGTAGCAAAACAAACCTGTTGTTAATCAAATCTTTTACTGTAATACGATAATCACCTTTTACTTTTTCTTTATTTACTGCAATAGAATTTTCCTTTAATGCTCGTCTGGCCTCGCCATTAGATTTTAAAAACCCACCTTTTTCCGCCAAGGCGGCTATTATATCTAATCCGTTCTCAATATCTAAAGCTGGTATTTGAGTTTGGGAAACACCATCAAAAACATCTAAAAACGTTTGCTCGTTTAAAGCTTTTAAATCTTCACTTGTAGATTTTCCAAATAAAATATTACTTGCTTTTATAGCATTATTCAAATCTTCTTTAGAATGTACCATAACCGTAATTTCTTCTGCTAAACGCCTTTGCAATAGTCTTAAATGAGGTGCTTCCTTATGCTCTGCAATTAAAACATTAATTTCATCAGCCTCTAAAAAGGTGAAAATTTTAATATATTTTTCAGCATCTTCATCACTAGAATTTAGCCAATATTGATAAAACTTGTATGGTGATGTTCTATTAGCATCCAACCAAACATTGCCACCTTCAGACTTTCCAAATTTAGACCCATCAGACTTTGTAATTAAAGGGCAGGTAATAGCAAAACCTTTCCCGCCTGCAACACGTCTTATTAATTCTGTTCCTGTGGTAATGTTTCCCCACTGGTCGCTTCCGCCCATTTGTATTGTACAATCGTTTTCTTTATACAAATGAAGAAAATCGTAACCCTGTACCATTTGATAGGTAAACTCTGTAAAGCTCATACCTTCGGAAGCATCTGAAGAAATTCTATTTTTAACAGAATCCTTAGCCATCATATAATTAACGGTTATGTGTTTACCTACATCGCGAATAAACTCAAGAAATGAAAAATCTTTCATCCAATCGTAATTATTCACCAATTTTGCCGCATTATCAGCTTTGCTTTCAAAATCTAAAAAATGAGATAATTGAGTTTTTATAGCATCTTGGTTGTGGCGCAATGTTTTTTCGTCTAACAAATTACGCTCGTTGGATTTTCCTGAAGGATCTCCAATCATACCTGTAGCACCACCCACTAAAGCAACCGGTTTGTGGCCGCAACGCTGATAATGAGCCAATAACATTATAGGTACTAAATTACCAATATGTAAGGAATCCGCAGTAGGATCAAAACCAACATAAGCACTACGCATATGTTCCATTAAGTGTTCTTCCGCGCCTGGCATAACGGTATGTATCATGCCCCTCCAAGTTAATTCCTCTACAAAATTCTTTATCATTTTATTAATATTTTATGAAACTATGCAAATATAGAGATACAGGTATAATTCAGCCTTATTCTTTTTAAGAAAAATAAGAACCTATCCTTCAATATTAATACCATCTAAAACAACTGTTAGATACAAAAAACAATCCCTTAAAGCCCTAAAATGTGTTAAGCGCATTGTAACACTTTATAAAACTTAAAATTTGTAAGACAAAGTTAATTTTTAACTACTTTAAATAATAACTATTTTTGTACTATGATTTTAGTAACAGGAGGAACAGGACTAGTAGGCGCGCATTTACTTTATAAACTAGCAAATAGCGAAAAACAGGTAAGAGCCATATATAGATCTAAAAACACAATAGAGCGCACTAAAAATATTTTTTCTTATTACACTAAAGACTACGAAACTTTATTTAAAAGGATTGAATGGGCACAAGCAGACCTTATAGATGTTCCAGCACTGTCGGATGTGTTTATAGGGATTACCCATGTATATCACTGTGCAGCCCTAGTCTCGTTTCAGCCCAACATGAACCAACGTTTACGCAAAACAAATATTGAGGGTACTGCCAATATTGTAAACTTATGCATTACCAACACTGTACAAAAACTGTGTTACGTAAGCTCTATTGCTACTTTGGGCAGTACATTAGGAAATACTCCTGTAAATGAAACTACCGACTGGAACCCGGAAAACGACAATAGCCTTTATGCCATTACAAAATATGGTGCCGAAATGGAAGTTTGGCGAGGCACTCAAGAAGGACTAAATGCTGTTATTGTAAATCCTGGAATTATTTTAGGCCCTGGTATTTGGAATAACGGTACAGGCAAATTATTTAAAAAAGCTG
Organism: uncultured Algibacter sp.; assembly: GCA_937958265.1. GTDB lineage: Bacteria > Bacteroidota > Bacteroidia > Flavobacteriales > Flavobacteriaceae > Algibacter_B. The sequence continues at coordinate 158,436 of CALGNX010000010.1, forward strand.
CTAAAGGATTTACTTATTATACCTCTGGCACCATAGCTTTAATTGGCGTTATCGATGTGGTTGCTATTATGGTTAACCTTATGGAAAGTGAAATAAAAAACGAACGCTTTATTTTAGTGGCTGAACATTGGACGTGTAAAAAATTTCTTCAAAGTTTAGCAAAATCAGTTCATTCCAAACCACCAAAAAAAGAGGTAAATAGCAGTTTTCTAAATATTGCTTGGCGATTGGATTGGGCAAAACACAAACTAACAGGAAAACCCAGGCTACTAACAAAACAAATTGCAAAATCGCTAAATACTACAACGCAGTATAATAGTGATAAACTAAAAACAGCCTTAAATTACAAATTTAAAGCTGTTAATGAAACTATACTAGCTATTGGAAATCACTATCAGAAGCAGGTTTAATCAAACCCTCAATTTCTTTTATATCTTCCTCTAAAAGTCTATTATCTCGTTTTAAAGAACGCTTCATAACTTTAGTTTTAATACCCAAGGAATCTTTTTTAATATAAGTAGCTTGCAAAGAATCTGCTTCTCTTTTTGTTTTCTGTTTCCATTCCGCAGACTTTGTTTCCTTAAGTTCTGCCTCAAGCACTGCTAAACTATCTACCACACGCTTATATATAGCCTCGTATTCATTAATATGAAAAGCATAGTAATTGTTACTTAAAGCAAACTGTAAACTATCAATATTATATTTTTTGTAAATATAAGTTTCTGTATCTAGCCCCTTACTGCGCATTATTAATTTATTTTTGGAGCCTGTAGAAGCAATAAACTTAGCATCTATTAAAATAGCAACCATTTTATCTTTTGAAATTAAATGCTCTGGCTTTTCCGGCCCCTTTAATTTATTACAAGAAAAGGCGGAAAATAATAGTATAAAAACGAAACAAAATCGCATTAAAATCATCTATTAAAAGTTAATCGTTTTGCTGCTTTAACAGCACTAAATTTAGCATTATGATACACTAAGGTACCATTTAAAAAAGTATGCGTTATTCTAGATTTAAACGTAGCCCCCTCAAATGGCGACCAACCACACTTATAAAGAATATTGTCCTTTGTTACCGTCCATGGGTTATTTAAATCCACCAATACCAAATCTGCAAAATACCCTTCCTTAATATACCCACGTTTTTCAATTTGAAATAATATTGCAGGGTTATGGCACATTTTTTCTACTATGGTCTCTAACGCTATTTTTTCTTTATGGTACATTTCCAACATTGCTGGCAAAGCGTGTTGCACTAATGGCCCACCAGAAGGCGCTTTAGTATAAACGTTATTTTTCTCTTCTTTAGTATGTGGTGCATGGTCTGTTGCAATAACATCAATTCGACCATCTAAAAGTGCTTGCCATAGTTGATCTCTATCACTTTTGGTTTTTACTGCAGGGTTCCATTTTATTAATGTTCCTTTCTTATCATAATCCTCATCACTAAACCATAAATGATGAATACACACCTCGGCCGTTATTTTTTTATCCTTTAAAGGCACTTTATTTGTAAACAATTTAGTCTCTTTTCCTGTAGAGAGATGAAACACATGTAACCTAGCCCCTGTTTTTTTTGCTAATGCGATAGCCTGGGAAGAAGACAAATAACAAGCCTCTTCACTACGTATAATAGGATGATTTTTAATGGGAATATCATCCCCAAACTGATCAATATGAGCCTTTAAGTTTTTACGTATCGTATCCTCATCTTCACAATGTACAGAAATTACCATATCTGTACTTTTAAAAATATGCTCTAAAACCGTAGGGTCATCCACCAGCATATTCCCGGTAGAAGAACCAAGAAAAATTTTTAAACCTGCCACAGCTTTAGCATCCACTTTTAAAATTTCTTCCAAATTATCATTAGTTCCGCCAAACATAAAAGAATAATTAGCCGATGATGTTTGTGCAGCTATCTCAAATTTTTGTTCTAATTTTTCAATAGTTGTAGCCTGCGGTATTGTATTTGGCATTTCTATAAAAGAGGTAATACCACCTGCAATCGCGGCCCTACTTTCAGTTTCAATATTTCCTTTATGCGTTAAACCTGGTTCTCTAAAATGTACCTGATCGTCAATAACACCTGGTAAAACATATTTGCCTTCCGCATCATAAACAAGTACATCTGGTGATTTAGGGCTAATTAAATGTGCAATTTCCTTAATATACTCACCTTCAATTAATATATCACCATTAAAAATAGTACCTTCATTAACTATTTTCGCATTCTTTATAAGCGTTGTTTTTTTAATCATAATTTTATTTCTTAAATAAACTTTTTAACTTCATGGAAAGCACTCCAAAAACTGCTTCGGATATAATACCCGAACTCAATTTAGACTTACCTAGTGCTCTATCCTTAAAAATTACTGGAACCTCAACAATATTAAAAGCCTTTAAATAAGCTTTAAACTTCATTTCAATTTGAAAAGCATAACCAATAAACCGTATCCCATCCAAATCAATAGCTTGTAAAACCTGCCGTTTGTAACATATAAAGCCTGCAGTAGTATCATGTACACGCATTCTGGTAATTAATTTCACATATTTCGAAGCAAAATAAGACATTAATAGCCTCTTCATATCCCAATTAACCACATTAACAGTATTATTTAAATATCTAGACCCTATAGCTAAATCTGCACCGCCATGCTTGCATGCATTATACAGCCTTATTAAATCCTTAGGGTCATGCGAAAAGTCGGCATCCATTTCAAAAATATAATCATACCCCTTAATTAAGCCCCACTTAAAGCCATGAATATAAGCAGTACCTAAGCCAGATTTCTCCTGCCTAACCTCTAAAAATAATTTATTAGCAAATTCAACTTGTAACGCTTTAACTTTTTTCGCCGTTAAATCTGGCGAATTATCATCAACAACTAGCAAATGTACATTTAAGGACTGTGCGAATACCGCCCTAATAATAGCCTCAATATTCTCAATTTCGTTATATGTTGGAATAATAACAATTGTATTATACATATTTCATCTTACTAACTTATACCCTAAATCTGCCAAAAACCTTAATAAAAACTTGGGCGTTACCCAAAAGGGTCGGGCTATACGTTCCAAGTCCTCGCCTCTCAAAAAAGTCGGGCTGCGGGCTATCCACTACTATCCCTAACGCAAAAACCTAAATTACTAACCAAGTTACAACCTTTAACCTCTGCGCGGCACCTTAAAAATAATCGTAAAATATAATTTTAACAAAAATTATATTTTCTTAAAATTGGACTAATTTTTTAAATAATTCTGCAAATGTACATCAATCGGGGTTTATTTTTTTTAAAAAAACCTTCTAATATTAACAATACTTATTAAATATTATAATAATTTTATCCCATGCTACGTCACATAGTTTCAAACGAAATCTTCACGATATTAATTACTGTAGGCTTAATCACTATAGCCATGGCGAAATTAGTTTCGCCAAAGCGTTTCAACGATTTTATTTTAGTTTTAGCGCACGATAAATACTTAAAAATATACTCTAAAGAGCGTCGTTTTTTCGATGCTTTTGGTAGCCTATTATTTATAAACTTAACACTCTCTGTTTCTGTGTTTTGCTATATAGCATACCAACAAATAATGGACTCACCAGGAGTTGTCTTAAATATTATATTTAAAATAGGCCTTGGTGTTAGCATTTTCACATTAGCAAAAATGTATACTGAGCGCCTTGTAGGAAACATTTTTGAGATTAACCAACTCCTTGATGAATACATTTTTCAAAAAATAAGTTTTAAAAATTATTTAGGCCTTTTACTAGTACCCATAAACGCATTTCTTATTTATAGCTACAAACCTACCATTACAACAATAATTAGCATTACATCCATACTGCTAATTATCAACGTGATAAGTCTAATTAGCTCTTTTAAAACACATCAAACCTTAATTAAAAACAACTTGTTTTATTTTATTTTGTACCTTTGCATACTTGAATTTGCACCATACATTTTTTTATATAAAGTGTTCATTTAAAAATTAAAGAAATAAAAACCTACCCACTTATGAAAGTGAAAACCATTTTAGTATCTCAGCCGGAACCTAAAATAGAAAACTCGCCCTACTTCGATTTACAAGAAAAGCAACGTGTAAAAATTGATTTTAGATCTTTTATCCATGTTGAAGGTGTGTCTGCCAAAGAAATTAGACACCAGAAAATCGATTTAAAAGATTTTACAGCAATTATATTAACAAGCAGAAATGCTGTTGATCATTTTTTTAGAATTGCCGAAGAAATGCGATTTAAAGTTCCAGATTCGATGAAATATTTTTGTCAATCAGAAGCCGTTGCTTATTACCTCCAAAAATACGTTGTATACAGAAAACGTAAAATATATGTAGGTAAGCGCACATTTAACGAGTTATCGCCGTTAATTAAAAAGTATAAAGACGAGAAATTTTTACTACCTACCACAGACAAAGTTAAACCAGCCGTACCTGAATTACTTAACGATTTAGGCATCGACTGGAAACAATCTACATTTTACAAAACCGTGGTTAGTGATTTGTCCGATTTAGCAAATGTATCTTACGATGTCTTAGTATTTTTTAGTCCTTCTGGTATCGAGTCATTGTTTCAAAACTTTCCAGATTTTAAACAAAACGAAACAAAAATAGCTGTTTTTGGAAACACAACTGTTAAAGCTGTAGAAGACAAAGGTTTACGCGTGGATATTGCTGCGCCAACACCCGAAACACCATCCATGACCATGGCATTACAGAAATATATTGAAAAAGCTAATAAAGGTAAATAGTATTTTATTACCTCATACGTTTTACAAAAGGGATGTTGTTTTAACAAACACATCCCTTTTTATTTGTAGTAATATTAACTAAATCTCCTTTATAAACTGAGCACACTTTCTATTAAAAGCGTATTTCACAATAACAAACCATTACATATAACGCATATTTTTTTAAGAATTAAACATTAGCACATAACAAATAAAAATACACCATAAACCCAAACTAAAGGAGAACCATTAACTTATATAAATTAATTAGTTCTAGATGAAATTTTTAAAAAAGCCACTAACATAAATCCCCAAGCTACTAGCAACAATAAACCTCCAACAGGTGTTACAAAACCTATAGTTTTAAAATTAAACGTAGAGAGCGTATTGGTTGCCAACCCATAAATAGAACCAGAAAAAAACAAAATACCAACAACTACTAAATAATAAATTATATTTTTAATACTTTTCTTGATTAATCCGGTACTTCCTACAAACAATAGCAAAATAGCATGATACATTTGGTACCGCACACCCGTTTCAAATGTTTGTTGCGCTGTAATAGGAATTAAATCCTTTAGCGCATGCGCGCCAAAAGCCCCTAAAACAATACTAAAAAAACCCAACAAGGTACCGGTAACTAAAATTAATTTATTCATGTTTTAAAGTTTTGTAAAATTCATGTAATAACAAAGTTACATGAATTATAATTTATAATAAGCTTTGCATAATTTGTGCTATAATTAATATAAATAAAATACAACTGTAGGTACTAAAACATTAGATATAGCGGTTACAAACAATCATTTAATTTCTATAAAGCCATATATTAAATTATATTCTCTTTATTATTTTAACTGGTATTAGATACGTCTATTAATAAGACTATACAACGATTGGCTATTGCTTAGCGTATAGAACCTAAAAAAGGAAAATATAAAACAAAAAAAAACCAAGCTAACCTTGGTTTTTTTTATCTGTAAACACGCTACTTTATATAAAACTTTACATTTTCATTAACCAAGTACGTACATCTACTTCGTCCTTTATAATACGCCTTAAGTCTTCAATTTTAACACGCTCTTGTGCCATAGAGTCTCTATAACGTATGGTAACTGTATTATCCTCCTTAGTATCGTGGTCTATAGTAATACAAAAAGGCGTACCGTTAGCATCTTGCCTTCTGTAGCGTTTTCCAACGGTATCTTTTTCTTCATAAATAACATTGAAATCCCATTTTAAATCTTCTAAAATTTGTTTTGCAATTTCTGGCAAACCGTCTTTCGCTAATAATGGAAATATTGCGGCTTTTACAGGTGCCAAAACACTTGGTAATTTTAAAACAGTTCTTGTTTTACCATCGCCCAAATCCTCTTCCTCTAAAGCATTAGAAAAAATAGCTAAAAACATCCTGTCCAAACCAATGGAAGTCTCTAAAACGTAAGGTGTATAACTTGCATTTTCTTCATGATCAAAATATTGTAATTTCTTTCCAGAATGCTTTTCGTGTGCTTTTAAATCAAAATCAGTTCGCGAGTGTATACCCTCCAATTCTTTAAAACCAAACGGGAACTTAAATTCAATATCTGCTGCTGCATCTGCATAATGAGCCAATTTATCATGATCGTGAAAACGGTAATTATCAGCACCCATTCCCAAAGATAAATGCCACTTCATCCGGGCTTCTTTCCAATGCTCGTACCATTTTTTTTGAGTTCCTGGCTTTATAAAAAACTGCATTTCCATTTGTTCAAACTCTCGCATTCTAAAAATAAATTGTCTTGCAACAATTTCGTTTCTAAATGCTTTTCCTGTTTGAGCTATACCAAATGGAATTTTTTGCCTACTTGTTTTTTGCACATTTAAAAAGTTAACAAAAATACCTTGTGCTGTTTCTGGTCGTAAATACAAATCCATGGCAGACTCTGCAGAGGCACCTAGCTTTGTTCCAAACATGAGATTAAACTGCTTTACATCTGTCCAATTTCTGCTACCCGTTAAAGGATCTGCAATTTGCAACTCTTCAATAAGGGCTTTTACATCTGCTAAATCTTCATTTTCTAAAGACTTTCCCATCCGCGAAAGCGTTGCATTAATTTTTTCTTGATAGCCAACAACGCGACCATTTGTAGCTAAAAATTCTTCTTTATTAAAAGCATCGCCAAAACGTTTAGCAGCTTTTTTTACTTCTTTATCAATTTTAGCTTCAATTTTAGCGCAATAATCCTCTATTAAAACATCGGCTCTATAACGCTTTTTAGAATCTTTATTATCAATCAATGGGTCGTTAAACGCATCCACATGACCAGATGCCTTCCATGTGGTTGGATGCATAAAAATTGCAGCATCAATACCCACAATATTTTCATTCATTTGTACCATGGCTTTCCACCAATAGTCGCGTATATTCTTTTTTAATTCTGCTCCGTTTTGTGCATAGTCATAAACAGCACTTAAACCATCATAAATTTCACTACTTTGAAATACATAACCATATTCCTTTGCATGCGAAACTACTTTCTTAAATTGATCCTCTTGATTTGCCATAGCTGCAAAAATAAAAAACCCTTGTAAACTATCGCCTTTTTGTGAAAAATAATTAAGTTTACAAGACCACTATTTACAAACTATGTTAAAAGCTATAGTTAATTTATTATTCCCAGAGGTTTGTTGCGCCTGTAATAACCTATTAAGTGATGGTGTAAAAACTATTTGCGTGGATTGTAGGCATGATTTACCAATTACAAATTTTCATTTTAACGGTAATAGTAGTATCGAAAAAGTACTTTATGGACGCTCTGAAATTGAAAACGGAACTGCACTTTTTAGGTTTGAAAAAAAAAGCAATGTACAACGCCTTATTCATAACCTTAAATACAAAGGCCAAGAACACATTGGTTTTGTTTTAGGAAATTGGCTAGGAAGCGAATTAAAAATACTAGAATCTTATAATAAAATAGACATTGTTATTCCTGTACCACTACATAAAAATAAGCTTAAAACTAGAGGCTACAACCAAATAACGTGCTTTGGAGAACAAATAGCAAAAGCCTTAAACGCGCGTTATGTGGATAACGTACTTTTAAAAGTAACCAGCACAAAATCGCAGGCCCACAAAAAGCGATTAGCACGTTGGAATAACCAAACCGCATTTACACTAGAAAATAAGTCTATTATTGAAAACAAACATATTTTAATTGTAGATGATATTATTACAACTGGCGCAACTCTAGAGGCATGTATTACCGTTTTAAACCAGGCAAAAAACATAAAAACAAGTATTGCCACTATAGCTATAGCCTAGCTTAGGCTATTGTAAAGTACTTCAATATTACTAAAGAATTAAAGCAAAAATCTTACTTTTTTAAATTTAACAGAAAACCAGATTTAGAGCGTTTTATATACTTTACTGCCCAATATAATTGACTGCAGAACCATTATATTTTTTAGCTGAATTTATGTAGGTTTGTAAAAATTAAAAGTTAATAATGAATAAGACGCTTTCAAATTTTATTTTAGCATTTAGTATTGGTTTTATTTTTATAAACTGTGCAAACCGCGGCACACCCGGTGGTGGCCCAAAAGATGAAACACCTCCAAAAATTGTAAAATCTGAACCAGAAAACTACAAAACAAATTTTAAGGGCAACGAAATACGCATCTACTTTGATGAGTATATAAAAATTAAAGATATAAGTAAACAGCTTATTATTTCACCACCAATGAAAAAAAAGCCCGATGTTTCTCCAATTAGTGGCGCTAGCAGGTTTATTTCTCTTAAAATTTACGACACCCTACAACCAAATACAACATACGCATTTAATTTCGGGAACAGTATTACAGACCATAATGAAGGTAACCCTTACCCCTATTACCGCTACGTATTTTCTACGGGTAATTATATTGATTCTTTATCCATAAAGGGAAACATTACAGACGCTTTACTAAAACAACCCGAAACCTTTGTAAATGTTGCTTTATACGAAGTAAACAATACATTCACAGACTCTATTGTTTTTAAAGAAACGCCTAAATATGTTACCAACACGTTGGATAGCTTAACAACCTTTTCCATAGACAACTTAAGACCTGGCAAATACTTACTTATGGCTCTTAAAGATGGTAATAACGATAATAAATTTCAACAAAAAACGGACCAAATAGCATATCATAAAAATTATATTACTGTACCTAGCGACTCTTCATATTCGCTTAGGCTTTTTAAGGAAGAGCGCAACTATAAAGCAACCCGACCAAGGCTGCTTGCAGGTGAAAAAATAGCATTTGGCTATGAAGGAAACTATGAAGATATGCGTATAGATATACTATCTGAAACGCCACCAGAATTTGAATACCGTATTACAAAAGACCCTAAAACAGACACCTTAAATTATTGGTACAAACCCAGACTTAAGGTCGACACTTTGAATTTTAAAGTATCTAAAAATAAAATTGAAAATAAGTTTACAGTTCGAATAAGTGAGCAAAAGAGAGATACTTTAGACTTTAAAACAGAACCTTCGGGAAACATTGGTTATGATGAAGATTTTAGGATTTCTGCAACTACACCGCTTTCCAGTTTTAAAATATCTAAGATATTTATGGTTGATAAAGACTCCACAACAGTTTCTTTTAAAACACGTTTTGACACTATAAACAATGCATACGTCTTTCAATTTGATAAAACTGAAGACAATAAATATACCATAAAAGTACTTCCTGAGGCTTTTGAAGATTTTTATGGAAACCGAAATAAAGATACCTTAAGCTACAACTTAAGCACACGTAAAACCTCAGACTTTGGATATGTTAGATTTACATTAGTAAACGCTACCTACCCACTAATTATTCAATTAACCGATAAAAAAGGCATTTTAAAAGAAGAGCGCTTTACAAAAAAAGATAATACTGTCGATTTTTTAAATTTAGATTCTGGCATGTATTCCATTAGAGTTATACATGACGCTAATGGTAACCAAAAGTTTGATACAGGTAATTATTTAAAAAAGATTCAGCCCGAAAAAGTGAGTCATTTTAAAGAAATTGAAATTCGAGCAGACTGGGGTATTCAAGAAACACTAGAATTTAGGTAAAATTAAAGCTATCTTTATCATCCAAAAACTTAAATTTATTTCTGTTAGTAGTTATGTGTTTTTGGTTTAGAGTCACTACTTGCACACCTTCTTCATTTGCATGAAAGGCTGTAATTGTTTGTCCTAGCACATCGCAAGCAGCCGAGTGCCCAGAATATTCGGTATTTAAACCATCAATCCCTATTCGATTTACACCAATACTATAGCACATATTTTCAATGGCTCTTGCTTTCAATAAAACGTCCCACGCCAATATTCTAGATTTTGGCCAATTTGCAACGTATAATAATACATCGTAATTTTCAGTATTTCTTGACCATACGGGGAACCGTAAATCGTAACAAATTAAAGGGCGTATTTTCCACCCTTTATAATGTAAGATTACTTTTTCTTTTCCGGCTTCATAAATTTTATGCTCACCAACTAATGTAAAAGTATGACGTTTATCGTAACTAGTTATAAAACCGGACGGCTCCACAAAAAGCAAACGATTATAAAAATTCCCTTTTTCAGCAATAATTATACTACCTACAATAGCTACTGCCTTAGTTTTAGCCAAATCCTTCATCCAATTAACGGTTTTACCCGTCATACTCTCTGCTAATTTAAATGGGCTCATTGTAAAACCTGTGGTAAACATTTCTGGCAACACTACAATATCTACATCATTAGGAATGGCATTAATTTTTCTGGTGAAGTTTAGCCGATTTTCTTCTGGTTTTTCCCAAACTAAATCGGATTGAACAAGTGCTATTTTAAGATTTTTCTGCATAGGTTGCTCTTTTATAACACAGTTGAAATTACTATTTTTAATTTAACTTTTAACCAAATAAATGTTAATTCCCCATTGTTAAAATTAATTTACACCTTTTAAATTTCACAAAAAAAAAGCCAATTATCGTAACAAAACAATAATTGGCTTGATCTTAATATACTCTTACTATTAAAAAATTACATTTGTCTCTTGGCCTTAACAGAAGCTTGTTTCAATTTTTCGATTTTTTGAAGCCACTTATCCTCATCTACTGGAGATAATTTCCCTCTCCTTTTCAATTTCTCATATTTCTTTGTAACCTCTGCTTGCTTACTAACAGCTTTATCAAATTTAGATTGCGCCTTTTCTTTTTTCTTTAACTCTTTTTCAGCCTTTTTCGCTGCCTTTTCAGACTTCTTTTTTTCTTGTTCTGCTTTTTTCTGTATTTTTTTTGCTTCTTTCCGTTCTTTTTCCTCTGCCTTCTGAGCTTCCTTTTCTGCTTTTTGTGCTGCTTTCTCGGCTTGCTCTGCTTCCTTTTCTGCCTTCTGGGCTTCTTTCTTCAATTTTTCCTCTGCCTTCTGAGCTTCCTTTTCTGCTTTTTGTGCTGCTTTCTCGGCTTGCTCTGCTTCCCTTCCTGCCTTTTGGGCTTCTTTCTTCAATTTCTCCTCTGCTTTCTGAGCTTCCTTTTCTGCTTTTTGTGCCACTTTATCGACTTGCTCTACTTCCTTTTCAACCTCTTTTGCAACTTCAGCTTCTTTTTCGGCCGCTACAATGTGTGCACTTACTTCCTTAACCTGCTCTTCCCGTTTAGCCTTCATGGCTTGATGGGTATTATTAACAACCGAAGCCTCATTCGTTGGGTTTTCGTTACGTATTTTCGTAGCCTTATTTACCTTTTCAAAAGGCTTAATCTCCTTCATTTGCCTAACTTTTCTATCGAAAGCAGCTCTTATTTCTTTCTGCTGATCAAATGATAAACGCTCTGTTATATTTACATCACTTTTAAATATTTGATTGTTTTCTATTTTATAAGTTTCTCCTTTATACATTAGTTTTTGTGCGAATGTATTTATTGTTACCAATACCATTAATAATACTACATATCTCTTCATAAACCTTATTTTAAATTGTTATAAACTTGATTAGCTCCTAGTACAAGTCTGTATAATGTATTTATTTTCTTTACCCTTTACTTTTAACGTAATTGAAAATTATATTTTTACTCACTTAAAGTTTTTGTCTTTTCCTTTACCTGCTCAATAAATTCATTCATTTCGTTTAAATTTTATTTACATTTATTAAGTTGTTTACTATTCAACTAGTATTGTTAAACCTCGCTTTTAAGGTGTTTGCAAATATTTATTTTTCCTCAGATTATAATACCGCTATAATAGCTTTTCTATTTTAAAGTAATTATCATTTTTTACTGTATCAGCTTGTCCTTATTCAGAAATTATTTTTTCACGAACTTAGAGAAGCATAATATAAAGTTGCAATAAATAAAACAATTAATTTTAACAACTTAGTATATAACGCTTTTCACCTAACATATATTTAGACACTAAATTATAGAGAAGTCACGTTTTTTTATGTTTGAATTTAAAAATTAAAAAGTTACGTCTATTTGAAAGTTATTTTAATACCAAGATATGTTTAATAAAAGGCTATACCTTAAAATATTGGTACCAACATTAAAAAAACAATGTATAGTCTAACTTAGCAAAACTATAGTACCGTGTTAAAAAAGTTAAATAATCTCCATTTTTTTTAGTAAAAAAGAAGCATTCATATTCTTACAAATTCCTGTTTTTAAAGTATAATCGAAATGAAGTTCATCATTTACAATTTCTGCATCAAAATAATAGTTTTTTACCTGTTGTAAAGCATTTGATATTTCACATAAACTTAAATCGTGTGTAGCTATTATGCCTGTAGCTTTGGAGGCTACCAATTTCTCAACAAACTTTCTTGAACCAATAGCTTTGTCTGTGCTATTAGTTCCTTTTAAAATTTCATCTAGAATAATAAAATATGATTCTTTTTGTATGGCATTAACAATATACTTAAGGCGCGTTAATTCTGAAAAAAAGTACGAACTATCATCGGTTAGCGAGTCGGTGGTACGCATACTTGTAATTAGCTTAACCGGCGAATAAATACTAGTTTTAGCACAAATTGGCAACCCGACATTAGCCATAACAATATGTAGGGAAACGGTTCGTAAAAACGTACTTTTCCCTGCCATATTTGCGCCTGTAATTATAAAAAACTGTTCGTTATCTATAAACAAATTACTTGTTACTCGTTTTTCTTTACTTAATAAAGGATGCCCCAAACCTTCCGCCTTTATAATGGCACCATTGTTTACTATTTTTGGAAACGTAAAACTGGGTTGATTGTAAGCGTAATTACCAAGTGTGTTGTAGGCATCAAAAAATGCAACAACCTCAAACCAATCGCTTGCTTTAGTACGGTAAGCATCAATCCAGCGCTCTATTTTGTAACTATTCTTTATATTAGTTAAAAAATAGCCGTTACCAAAAATAGCACCAATAAGGTTATTTCGGTTATCAAGCGCATCTAAAGACTTTGAAAATGAGGTAAAAATAGTGGAAGCCTGCTGGTCTCCAGATTGGATTAATTTTTGCTTTTCCACCAATAATGAGGATGTAAACGTTTCTTTTTCAATTAAATCTAGTAACGCCGCGTACTGCCTAAATGTGTCTCGCAATTTACTAGAGTTCGAGGCCAAATTATTTATTTTTTTAACATAGAAACCCGTTACGCCTAATCCTACAAACAGCCAATACCCAATTAGAGCCTGATTACTTACAAGCCCTAAAACAGTTACTAAAAATAATATTATTGTCATTACACTAAATACCAAAGGAAACCATGCCATAACTTTGGGTAAAAATATGTTATGCTGCTTTAACCAATTTACAATATGCTTTGCAGGTGTTTCAACATGTATTAATTTAGCGTTAGCCGAATAATGTTGCCGCCATTCAATTTTAGCACCTAGCTCTTTAATAGCGTTTTGCCGTTTTTCAATATCATGTACATTATTAGCTTTAAGCACATGAGCTAGTAAACCTGTCCCTTCGTTTATTGAGGTTCGGTTTATACACTGAAAAAAAGAACCATGGCCAAATAAATCTATATCCAAACTATAAAAATGATTTGGGTCTTGAAACTCTAAGCCTGTATCTCTGTCATGAAAATCGCCATTTACTATTTTAATTTCCTCTTCATTAATAGTAACTAAGGCCTTATTGAAATCGCGTTGCCTTTTAATTGCTGTATGCTTGGATAGTAAATAAAGAAATATTACCAAGCCTAATATGGCTAAAGAAACTGCAATTGGCCAATTTCCGAAAAAGAAATAAATGCAAAACCCGGCTAATACAAAAACAAATAAACGCAGCACACTTAAAGTAGCCATTTGTTTATAAAGATGCTTAACAGAAGTTTTATATTTATTTAAGTGCGTATGGTAATATTTAAAATGATCCATTTAATGTTTTAAAATTACATTGTTATGTTCTTATCAATTTTGAGTTTTTCATTTATATTATACCAATTAAAATATAAAAGAAGGCTAATAATGCGTTTCTATCGCACCTCTATTTCAAAATAAAATAAAATCGTAGCTAAGGCTATGCTTTTATTTTATTTCTCATGTGGCACGATATAATTTAAGTTCTTTAGCCTAATTTTAAATCATATTTGGTATTAACAGAAAAACACTTTTTAAAGCTAAGCCAAAATTACAAATTGGTGTGTTATTATTTAAAGTAAAGCACTAAAAAAAGCTCTAAATTAATTTAGAGCTTTTATACTAAAAACATAATATACTTATTAATCGCGACCTCCAAAAACTTGAAGTGCCCAATATAACAACGAAGCTACAGCCCCCAGCGCAGCCACAAGGTATGTTCTGGCAGCCCATTTAAGTGCATCTTCAGAGCCTTTATATTCTTCTGGCGTAACAATATTTTTATTTTTCAACCATGCTAAAGCACGGTTACTAGCATCGTACTCAACGGGTAAAGTAACCACGCTAAACAAAGCTGCAAAGCCCATCATTACAAGTCCTGCTACGGCTACGTAAAAACCTAAACCACCAATAGCATTGGTTGCCATTAGGGCTATACCCCCAAATACAACCCATTGAGACATACTAGAGGTAACACTAACTACAGGTACTAATTTGGAACGCATGGTTAACCATTGGTATGCCTCTGCGTGCTGAACCGCGTGCCCACATTCGTGCGCGGAAACCGCTGCAGCTGCTGCATTACGTTGGTTATAAACCGACTCACTTAAATTAACAGTTTTATTTCTAGGGTCGTAATGATCTGTTAATTGACCTGGTGTGGAAATAACCTCAACATCTCGAATACCATGATCTGCCAACATTTTTTCGGCAATTTCTGCACCAGTCATACCGTTTCGTAATTGCACTTCTGAATATTTTTTAAACTTACGCTTAAGTGTACTACTCACCAACCAACTAGCCAAAGTAATGGCTCCAATTAATATATAATATCCAAACATTGTTTTTTAATTTTAAATTATAATTAAAGATAATAAAAATAAAGCCAATTTACTAAACTGAATATTTGACAGCCCCTATTTTTTTTTAAAAAAATTAAACAAAAAAAAACGCCTAGATGCTCTACCATAAGATATCTAGACGTTATAAATTTGGTGAAAAATAAAATTATGTTAATTTGATATTAAAAGCTTCAGCAATTTCTTTATACACAATATTACCCTTTACAATATTTAAGCCTTTAGCTAATGAAGCATTTGTATGACAAGCTTTTTCCCAACCCTCGTTTGCTAATTTAATAACATAAGGCAAAGTTACATTGGTAAGTGCCACTGTAGATGTGTATGGCACAGCTCCCGGCATATTAGCTACACAATAATGCACAACATCGTCAATAATATAGGTTGGATCTTGATGGGTTGTTGCCCTGGTAGTTTCAAAACAACCGCCTTGGTCCACGGCTACATCTACAATAACTGTACCTGGGCGCATTTCCTTTAGCATGTCTCTTGTTATTAACTTTGGAGCTTTTGCCCCTTTTAAAAGTACACCACCAATAATTAAGTCCGATTCTTTTATACGCCTGCGTATATTATATTCATTTGAAAACTCGGTTACTACATGGCTTGGCATGACATCATTCACATATCGCAATTGTTTCATGTTCACATCCATAATAGTTACATTGGCGCCTAAGCCTGAAGCCATTTTAGCAGCTTGCACCCCAACAACGCCTGCACCCAAAACCAGTACTTTTCCAGGGCGTACACCAGGCACACCTCCTAATAAAATACCGCGACCACGAACTGGTTTTTCTAAATATTTTGCACCTTGCTGAATAGACATCCTGCCTGCTACCTCAGACATTGGTATCAATAAAGGTAACGTACCATCTTCATCTTCGACCGTTTCGTAAGCAATACAAACAGATTTACTATCTACCATGGCTTTGGTTAAAACCTCACTAGAAGCAAAATGGAAATACGTAAAAACAACTTGGTTAGGTGTAATTAAACTATACTCTTCGGCAATTGGTTCTTTTACTTTCACAATCATATCACTAGAGGCATAAACCGCTGCTATAGTATCTAATATAATCGCTCCCGCTTCTTTATAATCTTTATCAAAAAAACCACTTCCAAAACCAGCTTGAGTTTGCACATAAACCGTATGCTCTCTTTTTACAAGCTCATAAACACCAGCAGGTGTCATACCTACTCTACTCTCATTGTTTTTAATCTCCTTTGGAACACCAATTTTCATAACACTTATTTAAAATTTATTTATTGCACAAATTACAAGGAAAATATCAAAAATTGATTCCGAAACATGAAACTGATATATTTTTATTAATTTCTAAAAAACCGTAATAGTATATTATTAAATAAAAAAAATATGTTTAACCAAAACAAATAAAACTAAAGCGTCATTTTTTTTTACGGTATTTTAATTTGAAATAAATTAATAAGATTGAAGAAATTATAGTAAGCCCATTAGCCACAATCATAGACGGGCTGTGTTTTAAAAACCCATAAACCAACCAAGCTAATATACCAACAAAAAACATAAACAACATAGGTAAAGACAATGCAGAAACATCTTTAGTCTTCCATGTTTGATATACCTGGGGTAAAAATGCAGCAGTGGTTAAAAACGCTGCACAAAAACCTATAAATTCCACATAATTTACCATATACAACAACTAATAAAAATAATCATTTAACTGCGCCATTAAAGAAGACCTTCTCGGGAAGTTTTCTTTAAGATATACTACTGTATCATTAATATCTACACCTAGTTTTTTAAACTTTATTAATGTTTGGCAAACTTCTTTATAATAGTTCTTACTCTTAAGCACATCGATAAAATTGAGTATTTTAACTTATAAAAGTTCTTTAATTTCTAACGTATATGCTGGCAGCAAACATTCAATATACTTTTCATTAAAATATAAACGATTACTGCCATAAAAAGCATAATTAGTTTTAGAAATTACTTTATAAAAATTGATTCTTTTCCCAATAAAATAAATCATTTTTTAAAGCCGAAGCAATAAATTTATCTTCTAGTTTATTTATTTCAATATTCACCTAACCTACAATATTTACTATTTTACCTGGTACAACAATTATTTTTTTAGGCGTTCTACCTGCTAATTGTTCTTGTGTTTTTTCGTGAGCCATTACTGCTTTTTCAATAGCATCCTTACTCATATCCATTGGCAACTCCATAGTAAATCGCATTTTACCATTAAAAGAAATAGGATAATTTTTACTACGCTCTACTAAGTGGCTACCATCAAATTTTGGAAAATCAACGGTTGAAATTGATTCCTTGTGCCCTAACTTACTCCATAATTCCTCGGCAATATGTGGTGCATAAGGTGAAATTAAAACCAATAACGGTTCTAAAACATCTTTACTTGTACACTTCTGACTTGTTAACTCGTTACAAGCAATCATAAAAGTTGAAACAGAAGTATTGAAAGAAAAATTCTCAATATCCTCTTGTACCTTTTTAATGGTTTTATGTAGCGTTTTTAAATGATCTTGAGTTGGAGCAGCATTGGTAACTTTTAATCCATTATCATCCACATACAATTTCCACAGTTTTTTAAGGAATCCGTGCACCCCTGTAATACCTGCGGTATTCCAAGGTTTGTATTGCTCTAAAGGTCCTAAAAACATTTCGTATAAACGTAGACTATCTGCTCCGTAGTCTGAAACAATATGGTCTGGATTAACTACGTTATACTTGGATTTAGACATTTTTTCAACCTCTCTACTTACTTTATAAACGTCGTTATCGCTAATAATTATTTGCCCTTTTTCTCCTAAAAAAATAGCTTCTTTATAATCATCTCCAAATTCCGCATCTTGCTTTAAACCATCAATATCTAATTCATCTGAAGCATTAACGTACTCAACCTTAACGTGAATGGGATTTAAATTAAATTCAGGTTCATTTAAAAAACCTTCTTTAACGTTGCTTTCTATTAACTTAATAATTTGAAAATCTATTTCTGTATGTTCAAAAGTTTTAGCGTCATAAATATCTTTTCTTTTAGACACAGATGATTTCAAATAAACAGCTTTACTAACAAAGATCGGTTTAGAAAGCGGAACGATGTGCTTTTCACCATTAACCATGTAATACGAACTAACCTCGTAAGCAAAAGCACTAGTACCTAAAATCATCCCCTGGTTAATCAATTTTTTCGCAAACTCATCGACAGGTACAACACCTTTATCAAACAAGAATTTTTGCCAAAACCGGGCGTATAAAAGATGCCCTGTAGCATGTTCGCTCCCGCCAATATACAAATCGACATCTTGCCAATAATCCAAGGCTCCTTTCGAAGCTATTTCATTTTGGTTATCTGGATCCATATACCGGTTAAAATAAAACGAACTCCCCGCCCAACCTGGCATAGTATTCAATTCTAAAGGATGTATAGTTGTGTTGTTTATTTTACTGTTAGCAACAACTGTATTTGTTTCGGTATCCCAGGCCCAAACGGTAGCATTTCCTAAAGGTGGCTCGCCGGTTTCGGTAGGTAAATATTTCTCTACTTCGGGTAATTTTATTGGCAAATATGCACCATCAATCATTTGTGGCATACCATTTACATAGTACACAGGAAATGGTTCGCCCCAATAACGCTGGCGGCTAAATACGGCATCGCGTAAACGGTAATTGGTTTTTCCTTCGCCGTGCCCAATTTGCTCTAATTCGAAAATAGCGCGTTTGGTTGCTTTTTTGTAGTTCATCCCGTTAAGAAAATCACTATTAGCAATTATGGTTTTATCTTTATCGCTAAAGGCTTCTTCCGAAATATCGGCACCTTCAAAAATATTAATTATTGGTATATTAAAATGTTTCGCAAACGCATAATCGCGTTGGTCTCCGCATGGCACAGACATTACAGCACCTGTACCGTAACCCGCTAAAACATAATCGCCAATCCACACTGGCACAGGCTCTTTAGTAAATGGATGCTCGACATAAGCCCCTGTAAATGCTCCAGAAATGGTTTTAACATCGGCCATTCTATCGCGCTCACTACGTTTCGCTGTTGCTAAAACATATGCTTCTACTTCGGTCTTTTGCGCTGCTGTTGTTATTTGCGAAACCAATTCATGCTCTGGCGCTAAAGTCATAAATGAGACTCCAAAGATAGTATCTGGTCTGGTTGTAAAAATATCGATTCCTTTTTCAAAATTTTCACCTTCGGCTAAAATTTTAAAAGAAACGGAGGCACCAACCGATTTACCAATCCAATTACGTTGGCTTTCCTTTAAAGAATCTGTCCAATCAATAGTTTCCAAGCCTTGAAGCAAACGTTCTGCGTAAGCGGAAATACGCATACTCCATTGTGTCATTTTTTTGCGTAATACTGGATGACCACCACGCTCGGAAACACCATTTACTATTTCGTCATTCGCCAAAACCGTTCCTAATGCAGGACACCAATTCACTTCAGTTTCAGCCAAATATGTTAAACGGTATTTTAATAAAATTTTTTGTTGCTGCTTACTAGTGTAAGATTTCCATTCTTCAGCTGAAAACAACTCAATATTAGCATCGCAAACGGCATTCACTTTGTTGTTGCCTTCAACAGAAAAAAGTGTTTCTAAAACCGAAATATCCTCTGCTTTATTAGTAGCGATGTTAAACCAAGAATTAAATAATTGGATAAAAATCCATTGTGTCCATTTATAATAACTAGAATCGGAAGTTCTTACTTCCCTAGACCAATCAAAAGAAAATCCTATTTGATCTAACTGGCGGCGGTATGTTTTTATATTATTTTCTGTAGTGACCGCAGGATGCTGGCCGGTTTGTATGGCATACTGCTCTGCTGGTAACCCAAAGGAATCGTACCCTTGCGGATGCAACACATTAAACCCTTGATGACGCTTGTAACGCGCATAAATATCAGACGCTATATAACCTAACGGATGCCCAACATGTAAACCAGCACCACTTGGGTAAGGAAACATATCCAAAACATAATATTTGGGTTTATCGCTATTATTTACAGCCTTAAATGTTTGGTTTTCTGACCAGTATTTTTGCCACTTTTGTTCGATTTTATTGAAATCGTAATTCATCCTTTATAATATATTTTCGAGTTACTGCTAACTTTTATACTAATAGTTG